>NZ_JBIRRX010000010.1:115549-332871 GCF_044333915.1 Embleya sp. NPDC020886
GGGGGGGGGGCGGGGGGGGGGGGGGGGGCGGGCGCGGCGCCGCCCCCCCCGGGGGGGGGGGGGGGGGTGGGGGGGGGGTTTTTTGTGGGGGGGGGGGGGGGGGGGGGGGGGGGCGGCGGGGGGGGGGCCCCCCCGCCCCCCCGCCCCGACCGAGCCGCCGGCCCGCGCTCACCCCAACAACCGCCCGATCGCCGTCGCCACCTCCCGATGCGCCAGATACGCGCCGATGTCGTGCGCGCGGTCATGCGGATTGGCCACGGTGCACTCCGCGCCGAGCCCGCTCCAGTCGTCGGCCAGCGGGCACCCGATCGCGACCGGATCGGTGGGACACCACGCGTTGAACCAGGGCCCCGCGATCGGCGGCAGGTGCGCCCCGCCGCCCCGCAACCGCGAATACACGGTGTCCATCCCCAGCGGACTGCCCACCGTGATCAACCCGGCCACCGGCACCTGCGGCCCGAGCCGGGTCAGCAGATCCATCGCGACCACCGTGCCCAGGCTGTGCGCGACCAGCACCAGCGGACCGGCCCCGGGCAGCCCGGCCAGCACCTGATCGAGCACCGCCTCGCGCGTGTCGTCGCGATCCAGATAGGCCGCGACGTCGCGGAACGCGGCCCGGATCACCAGTCGGTCCACCCCGGTGTGCGCGGCGACCCAGCCCAGCGGTTCGTGCACCGCGCCCACCACGTGGTCCCAGATGCTCTCGGTCACCAGGACCTGCCCCGGGGCCGGCATCCCGGCCCGCCGCGCGGCCTCGTCCAGCAACTGCTCGTACAACGCCTGTGCGGACGCGGACAGCGGCGTCTCGACCGCCGTCGCCGATTCCATCACCTCGACGAGCCGGTCGCCGTAGAACGGGAACCAGACGTCCTCGGGATCCACCGTCGGCAACCCCGCCATGGTCAGCCCGCTGTTCAGCCCGGCCGCCCAGCCGCGCCGCAACTCCCCCGGATCGTGCCCCTGTTGGCTGCGACCGTGCAGGAAGACCAGCCGCACCCGCCCGCCGAACGCGTCCGGCCGCCCGGTTGCCCCGGCCACCGCGACCGCCTCGGCACCCGACGCGGCCTCGACCGGCGAGCGCGGCGCGGGCACGCCCGTGCGCACCGTCGGCGTCGAGCCCAGCCCCGACCCGGCACCCAGGGTGGCGAGCAACGCCCGCTGTGCGTCGGTCGTGGTCAGCGCGCCCAGTCGGGCCAGGATCACGCTGATCCGCACCCCCTCGTTGGCGATCCACTTGATCTGCGCCAACCCCTGCTCGGGCTGCCAGGGCAGGCCCGCCAGGTTGAGCACCGCACCGCTGTCGTCCTGCGCGGGCACCCCGCTGTGGTGCAGCCCGACCGCCTCCCACTGGTCGTTGAACACCGGCGAACCGGAGTTGCCCGGTTCGGTGTCGGTCTCGTATTGGAGGAATTCGTCGAAGCGTTGGGTGAACCGGTTCTCCCGGATGGCGATCTCCTTGAGCCGCCCGTCCGGGTGACCGATCACGTTCACCGGATCGCCCACCACCAGCTTGCCCTCGGCCGCGATCAGCCGGATGTGCCCGAAGATCTGCCCCGGCGGCCGGCCGTCGCCGCCCGGTCGCATCGCGACCAGGGTGAAGTCGAGGTCCTCGTCGGTCAGGAACAGTGTGTCCGGGTCCGGGGCGAAGCGAGTGGTGTGGATCGGCAGGTCGTTGTCGATCCCCATCTCCGCGCCGAACTCGGCGAACGCGCCGGCCGCGGTCGCCGGGTCCGGGAAGACGTGATGGTTGGTCAACAACAGGCCCGGCGCGACCAGGAAACCGGTCGCCTGCGGTTGCATCGGGCCGCCCGTCGAGTACCAGATCCGGGCCACGCAGGCGGCGGCCCGCAACCCGCGGGCGAGGAAGTTCAGGCTCTGTAGGTCGTTGGTGACACCTATGATGCGTTCGGCCAGCCGCGGTGCGCTCTCCTCGGGCGAGGTGGCCAGCAACACCTGTCCGGGCACCTCGTGCTGCTCGACCAACCGGGCCGCGCGCAGTTGCAGCCGATGGTCGTCGTCCGGGAAGCGGCTGCCCGCTGCGCGGCGCCGGTCGATCTCGCCGCGGTCGGCTCCGGCGGCCCGGTAGCGCTCGGCCGCGGCGTTGATCTGGCGGACCAGCAGCTCGTCGGCCGGCACGGCGCGAGCATCGTCATTTCCGGTGATTTCCACTGAAGTACACCCCCTCGCAGGCAGCGTAGAACCGGATGACGGCCGTTGTCCGGATATCACCCGATTGCCCTGCTCGGAACCCGAAGGATGCAGTGCGCAGCCCGAAGGATGCAGTGGGCCGAGTCACGCCGGGCTCGGCCCACCTCGCGGGACTACGCTGATTCCATGCCCGAGGCCCATGCTCAACGCCGTGATCGGTTGCGTTCCCGTCTGGCCGGTGCCGGTGCGGACGTCGCCCTGATCACCAATCGCGTCAATGTGCGCTACCTGACCGGGTTCACCGGTTCGAATGCCGCGCTGCTGGTCTACGCCCCGGGAGCGGCCGGAGAAGGGTCCGCCGAGTCCGGCGCGGTGCTCTGTACCGACGGGCGCTACGCACACCAGGCGAGCGAGGAGGCGCCGGGCGTCGAATTGCTCGTCGAGCGGGCCTGTGCGCAGACGCTGACCAAGCGCGCCGCCGCAGCCGGCGCGGTCCGGCTGGCGATCGAGGAGCAACACGTCACGGTCGAGCTCTACCGCGCGCTGGGCGCCGTGCTGGCCGAGGAGAACGCCGCCGCCGCGCTGGTCGATCTCGGCCGGGTGGTCGAGGACCTGCGGCGGATCAAGGACCCGGCGGAGATCGCCGCGCTGCGGATCGCCTGTGAGATCGGCGATCGGGCGCTCGGCGAGATGATCGAGTCGATCCTGGTCGGGCGGACCGAGCGGCACATCGCGATGGAGCTGGAGCGGCGGATGGCCGACCACGGCGCGGACGCGGTGGCCTTCCCGACCATCGTGGCCACCGGGCCGAACTCGGCGATCCCGCACCACGATCCGGGCGACCGCCGGGTCGAGGACGGCGATTTCCTCAAGATCGATTTCGGTGCGCGCTACCGGGGCTATCACGCCGACATGACCCGCACCTTCGTGATCGGCACCGAGCCGGCCGGCTGGCAGCAGGAGATCTACGGCGTGGTGTTCGCCGCGCAGAAGGCGGGCCGCGAGGCGCTCGCGCCGGGCGTCGAGGCGGTCGAGGTGGACCGGGCCGCGCGTGCGGTGATCGAGCAGGCCGGCTACCTGGAGTTCTTCAAACACGGCCTGGGGCACGGCGTCGGACTGGAGATCCACGAGGACCCGCTTCTGGGTCCGACGGCGACCGGTAAGCTGGACGCTTGCATGCCGGTCACCGTCGAACCGGGGATCTATCTCCCGGGCCGCGGCGGTGTCCGCATCGAGGACACCCTGGTGGTTCGTCCGCTCGAAGACGGCGGGCCCGAGCTACTCACCATCACGACCAAGGAGTTGCTCGTCCTGTAGCGGACGGTATCGATACCTGTCCGGTCCGACGCGCGATCATCCGGTCCCAGAAGCACGCAGGAGACACCACACTCGTGGCCACGACCAACGACCTGAAGAACGGCATGGTGCTCAAGCTCGACAATGGCCAGCTCTGGTCCGTCGTCGAGTTCCAGCACGTCAAGCCCGGCAAGGGCGGCGCGTTCGTTCGTACGAAGCTCAAGCATGTCCTCTCCGGCAAGGTCGTGGACAAGACCTTCAACGCCGGCACGAAGGTCGAGACGGCCACCGTGGACAAGCGCGGCATGCAGTTCTCGTACAAGGACGGCACCGACTTCGTGTTCATGGACACGGACACGTACGAGCAGTTGCCGATCTCGCCCGAGACCGTCGGCGACGCCGCCAACTACCTCCTCGAAGGCTTCGAGGCGACCGTCGCGATCTACGAGGGCTCCGCGCTCTACGTCGAGCTGCCGGCCTCCGTCGAACTGCTCATCGAGTACACCGAGCCGGGTGTCCAGGGCGACCGGTCCACCGGTGGCACCAAGCCCGCGAAGCTGGAGACCGGCTTCGAGATCGCGGTTCCGCTCTTCATCACGACGGGCGAGAAGGTCAAGGTCGACACCCGTTCCGGTGACTACCTGGGCCGCGTGAACAGCTAGTGGCCGGTGCCCGCAGCAAGACCCGGAAGCGCGCCCTGCAGATCCTGTTCGAGGCCGACCAGCGCGGCGTCGACCCGGTGACGATCCTCGCGGACTGGGTCGGCCGCTTCCAGGCCGACAAGGCGGAGCCACAGGTCGCCGACTACACGATGCAACTGGTCGAGGGCGTCCAGGAGCACCGCAAGCGGATCGACGACCTGATCGGCACCTACGCCGTGGGGTGGACGCTCGACCGCATGCCCGGCGTGGACCGCAATGTCCTGCGCCTGGGCATCTACGAGCTGCTCTGGGAGAGCGACGTCCCCGACGTCGTGGCCATCGACGAAGCCGTCGAACTCGCCAAGGAATACTCCACGGACGAGTCGCCGGCCTTCGTGAACGGCCTGCTCGCGCGGATAAAGGACCTCAAGCCGACGCTGCTGCGTTAGCCGAGCCCGCCGCTTCCGGGACTTCGTCGAGCCGCCTGCCCCACACGGGGGAGGCGGCTCGACGGCGTTGTCGGGGTCCGACGCGGCCGCGCCGATCGGGCCGTGATCGAATGCCGATAATGAAGATCATGAGATCCGAGCGCAAGGGCTCCCGGCTCCGGGAGATCGGGGACGAGCCCGACTACCGCTTCACGCTCGCCAACGAGCGGACCTTCCTGGCTTGGATAAGGACCGCCCTGTCGCTGCTCGCGGGCGGAGTCGCGGTGGTGCAGTTGGTGCCGGATCTGGCTCCGCACGCGCAGCGGCTGGTGCTCGGTCTGGTCCTGGTCGGCTTGGCCCTGACCCTGTCGGCCACCGCGTATCGGCGCTGGTATCAGGTCGAACGGGCGATGCGGCTCGGGCGTGCGTTGCCATTCTCCGCGTTGCCGCTGGTGCTCTCGGCGGGCCTGGTGATCGTGATCGTGGTCAGCGTCGTGCTGATGATCGCGTCCTGATGTCGGGATCGGCACTGCTGCCGGGCGCACCGCTGGATCCGGGGCTGCAACCGGAACGCACCAGGATGGCGTGGTCGCGTACCGCGCTGGCGTTCGTCGCCAACGGCGCGCTGCTGGTGCGCGCCGGGCACGTGCCGGACCGCTGGTGGTACATGGTGCCCGGCTGCGTGGTGATGGCGGCCGGCTGCGTGGTCTACGTGGTGGGCCTGTTGCGGCATCGGCAGATCTACCGCGCGGTCCGGGCGGGCGCCCCGGCGACCGGCGACCGGGCGATCCGGGCGACGCTGCTCACCGCGATCGTGGCCTGCGTGCTGGCGGCCGGCGTGCTGCTGGGCCGGCCCTGAGCGCGGCCGGCGGGACGCGCCGACCCACGATCGACCGGTGGAGCGGTGCTCGACGTGCAGCCGCATGGCCACGACGGCCGCCGGACCGAAGGCCGAACTCCCGTCCAGGACAAGCGACTTCGCCCGACCCCACGCGGAGCCGGTCGAACCGGCCCCTCGGTGTGACACCTACCTCGCCCGCCGCCGGGCCGACAGGTTCTAGTTCTCCCGCCACCACCAGGCCTGGCTGAGGTTGTCCGGGAGTTCGCCGGAGGCGCCGAGTTGGCGCATGCCCGCGCGTAGACCTTCCTTGAGCACCTCGACCCCGTCGTCGCCGACCGCCTTCGTCCACGCGCCCTGGATCCCGGACAGCTCGGTCCAGATCACCTTCAGGCATTCGCGGCCGCGCTCGGTGAGGGTGATCCGGCGGGCCCGGCGGTCGGCGGGGTCGGGCTTGCGTTCGACGTAGCCGTGTCGGGCCAGGTGGGAGACCACCTCGCCGGCCGACTGTTTGGTCATGCCCAGTCGGCGCCCGAGCTCGGTGGCGGTGGTGCCGCCCTCGCCGACCAGGGTCAGCGCGAAGCCGTGCGTGGGCCGGATCTCGTCGAAGCCCGCGCCCGTCATGCGGTCGGAGAAGAGTTGGCTGATCCCGCGCACGGCGCCGACCAGCAACGTCACCAGTTCGGACTCGGAGGAGGTGTCTTGCTGCACGAGGTAAGAATACCTGTCTAATTTGCCGGGCAAACCGGAACGCCGTCCCCGATGTGGATCGGGAACGGCGCGACGGTTGTGCCCACGAACCATGGCCTATGGATGTTGCTCCGAGTCGATCATGCCCTACACGTGCACGGCGACCGCGCCTTCGCGCTTTTCGCCCTGCCGTACGAACAGCGCGAGGACGATCCCGACCGCCATCGTGATCGCGGCGATGGTGAACGCGAGCTGCATGCCGTCCAGGAACGTGGTGGCCGACGCGTGGCGCACGGCGTCGATCGTGCGCTCGTTCATGGTCGCCGGATCCACCGGCGGGAAGCCCTGCGCGACCGACCCCTCGATCGCCTCGCGTTGCCCGTGCGGAAGTCGGTCGTAGGCGCCGGCCTCGGCCGGCCACCGGTCCGGCAGCGCCGAGGAGACCTTGGCCGCCACCACCGCGCCGAGCACCGCGGTACCCAGCGCGCCGCCGACCTGCATCGCGGCCTGCTGGATGCCGGACGCGACGCCGGACAACTCCAGCGAGGCGTTGCCGACGATGATGTCCGTCGCGCCGACCATGATCGGGCTGAGCCCGAAGCCCAGCAGCACGAACGGCAGCATGGTGGCGCCGAAGCTCGCGTCCTCGCCGAGGCGGGCGAGCAGCGCCATCGCGGTCGCCGACAGCGCCAGGCCGGCGATGATCGGGATGCGCGGGCCGAGCTTGGTGATCGCCAGGCCGCCGATCGGCGAACCGATCATCATCACCACGGACATCGGCAACATCCGCACGCCGGTCTCGGTCGGGCTGAGGCCGTTGACGCCCTGGAGATAGAAGGTGATGAAGAACATCGCGCCGAACATCGCGAAGGCCATGAAGATCATCAGCACGATGCCGATCGAGAACGACCGGTTGCGGAACATCACCAGCGGCATCAGCGGCTCGGGCGCCTTGGTCTGCCACAGCGCGAACAGTGCGAGCAGGATCAGTGCGGCGGCCATGAAGCTCAGCGTGTAGGCGCTGCCCCAGCCCTTCTCGCCGCTCTTGATCACGCCCCAGACCAGGCAGAACATCGCCACCGAGAGCAGCACGACGCCGAGGTAGTCGATCCGGTTGCTCGCGCCGGCCACCCGGCTGTTGGCCAGCGCCCAGATGCCGACGACCAGGGTCAGCACGCCGATCGGCACGTTGATGTAGAACACCGACTGCCAGCTCACGTGCTCGACCAGCAGGCCGCCGACGATCGGTCCGGCGGCGGTGGCGGTGGAGATCGCCGCGCCCCAGATGCCGATCGCCATGTTGAGCTTGTTGCCGGGGAAGCTGTTGCGCAGCAGGCCGAGCGCGGTGGGTTGGAGCAGTGCGCCGAACACGCCCTGGAGCACCCGGAAGGCGATCAGCATCGAGACCGACTGGGAGAAGGCGATCAGTAGCGACGTGACCGCGAAGCCGGCCGCGCCGATCAGGAAGATCGTCTTGTGGCCGTAGCGGTCGCCGAGCTTGCCCGCCGGGATCAGACACACCGCGAGCGCGAGCAGGTAGCCGTTGGTGACCCACTGCAGGTCGGCGAGGGAGGCGTCCAGATCCTTGGAGATGGCCGGGTTCGCGATACCGACCACGGTGCCGTCCAGGGCCACCATCATCACGCCGAAGGCGACCGCCAGCAGGGTGAGCCAGGGATGCCCCTGCATGCCCTTGCGCACGGGGGCCTTCGAGAGATCCGGCGGGAGTGCGTCCGATGTCGCCGTCGAAGTCTGACTCATGTGTTCCCTACATCCATCCGAGGCCGGTGTCGTACCGAGCCATCGAACGATATGGCACACGGTGCCATATAGCCAAATCACTCAAGTTGCACACAGTGGCAAGTGTCATACTGTGCAGAGACGAACGAGAGGAACACCCAACGTGCGGGACACGGCCGGCACCGCGACGGGCTTGCGGGAGCGCAAGAAGGAACGCACGCGCGAGGCGTTGGTGGCCGCCGCGCTGGAGTTGTTCCTGCGCAAGGGGTACGACGCCACCACGATCGACGAGATCGTGGCCGCCGTGGAGGTGTCCAGGCGTACCTTCTTCCGCTATTTCGCGGGCAAGGAGGAGGTGGCGCTGGCCCGGGCGATCGAGTTCGAGGCGCTGTTCCTGGACGCGTTGACCGCCCGCCCGGCGGCCGAGGCGCCGTTGACCGCGCTGCGCCGCGCGGGCGCCGAGGTGTTCGCCCGGGTCGCCGACGAGGAACCGGACGGCGCGGGCCAGGAGTTCCTGCGGATGCGGCGGATGATCGAGGACACCCCGGTCCTGCTGGCCGCGTCGCTGCGCAACGCGATGGAGCTGGAGCGGCGGATGGCCGCTGAGGTCGCTCGGCGCGAGGGCGTCGAGCCCGGGGACGATCGCCGCCCGGCGCTGTCGGTGACCCTGTACCACGCGGTGATGCGGGTGGCGATGGAGGAGTGGACCGAGGCCGGGGCGCTCGACATCGCGGACCTGGCCCGCACCATCGACGACGCGTGGCAGGACATGGGCGCGCTGTTGACCGGCCGCTGGACGGCGGGCGAGATCCCGCGCCCGTGAACGCGGGCGCGGGGGTGCGGACATACCGACGGGGCGGACCGGTGATCCGGTCCGCCCCGTCGGCGTATGTGGTTCGACGTACCTACCGCACGCGTTTGACCAGCAGCACGAGCAGTGCGCCGGCCAGTGAGACGGCGGCGCCGAAAGCGAACAGACCCTCGTAGCCGAGGTCCAGGTCGTCGACCAGGAACGGAGCCAGGAACGGCGCGGCGATCTGCGGGCCGGCGTTGGCGATGTTGATCAGGCCCATGTCCTTGCCGACGTCCTGCGGGCGCGGGAGCACCTGGGTGATCAGCGCCATGTCGACGGCCATGTACATGCCGAAGAAGAGGCCGTTGGTGACCTGGAAGGCGATCATGCCGTCCTCGGTGGCCCAGATCAGCGGAATCATCAGGGACAGCGCGGCGCCGGCGCCCGAGGCGACCACGAACGGCTTGACTCGGCCGACCCGGTCCACGATCGAGCCGATCACCAGGGCCGCGACGATGGTCACCACGGCGTTGATCACGGTCAGGGTGCCCAGCTTGGACAACACCTCGGCCTGGGGGATCTTGATGTAGAGCACCAGGATGAAGAAGTTGAACTGCAGGATCACCATGTAGCCGAGCATCACGCCCAGGCGCGAGACCAGGGCGATGAAGAAGTCCGCGTGCTCGCGCGGCGAGACCCAGAAGCCCTTGACGAACGAGACGAACTCGAACTTCTCCCGCGGCAGGTCCTTGGTGGACCTGTCCGGGCTGAAGATCACGAAGATCAGCGCGGCGGCCACCAGCACCGCGGCGACCAGGTAGAAGCCCTTGGCTCCGCCGTCCGCCGGGTCGGCGAACTTGCCGTCGAAGCCGCCGATCCGGGCATCGATTCCGATCATGCTCAGGTCGACGCCGGCGAGCAGCAGCGAGACCACGATCGTGCCGACGGGGATGCCGAGGCCGATCAGCGCGGAGAACTTGCCGTACTTGCCCGCGGGCACCCGGTCGGGCATGACCGCGGTCACCGCGGCCTGGTAGCCGTTCATGATGAACTGGATGACGCCCCAGGTCAGCCCCACCACCGCGATCGAGTTCGCGTTGGCCTGGAAACACAGGGCGGCGGCGCCGATGAGCGCGCAGAACAGGATGAACGGCGAGCGCCGGCCGAACCGGGACCGGGTGATGTCGGAGAGCTTGCCGAACAGCGGGTTGCCGATCGTGGCGAACAGCGCGCCCCAGAAGATCGGCCACTTGAGCGCTTCCTGGTCGGGAACGCCCTTGATGTGGATGACCTGCGTCGGGAGCAGGTAGATCCCCACGCCCAGCCACAGCATGTACAGCGCGATATTGGCAAGGGGCAGCGTCGCGTAGAGCGGCCCGAGCTTGTATCCGGTGGGCTCGGTGCGGCCGGCGGCTTCCGGCGCCGGCGACGAGGAGTCGGGCGCCTCGGTGGTGGGCGAACTCATGTGGACCGTCCGATGGAGGGGACTCGAATCCCTCCCTGCACGGAGGACTCGAATCTGCTGACGAGGTTGGTCTCGGAGCCTAGGTGACACGAATAAGCAGAGGGAATGGGTCCACAACGTGAAATCAGTCCGACTAGATAACGATTTGATTGTTCAAGGCTTGAATGAAGCAGAATCTGCACCGCTCGATCACCGTGAGTGATCTTGTAACGACCGACACGCGTCGGTAGCGCATTCGAGCGATTACGGCCAAGGTTGTGCCCGCTAACCAAGCGGTATCGGGTCGCGCGTCTCTGTGATCCGGTGGACATCGGTTGCGCGCGGGCCGGACCCGCGCGCGGGTGCGGTAGGGGGTGTCGTCGAGATGACGAGCACGAAGTCGGTCACTTGCCGCCCGGAGGGTCACGGATGAGCGCGCCGGAGGCGGGGGCCAAACCCCCCACCAGTTCCGATGTCGCCCGGCTCGCCGGCGTATCCAGATCCACCGTGAGCTACGTGCTCAACTCGCCGCCCGGGGTCCGGGTCAGCGCGCAGACCCGCGAGCGGGTCATGCTCGCGGTGCGCGAACTGGGGTACGCGCCCAGCGCGCCCGCCCGTTCGCTGCGCTCGGGCAACAGCGACGTGGTGCTGTTCCCGCTGCCGCTGCAGCCGATGGGACAGCTCCTGGAGGCGTTCATCGACGAACTGACCGAGGCGCTCAACCGGCACGAACTCAGCCTGCTCATCCACGCCGACCGCACCTCGCGCGGAGCCGACGCCGCCCGGCAGTGGGCCGCGCTGCGACCGCTCGCGGTGATGGCCGAATCCAACCGGCTCACCGGCGGCGCGGTCGACGTGCTCAAGCGGGCCGGGGTCCGGGCGATCTTCGCGTGGGGCCGCGAGGAGCACCCCGACGTGCCCACCGCGATCTTCGACAACCGCGACACCGGCCGGGTCGCGGTCCGCCACCTGATCGACCGCGGCCACCGCCGACTGGCCTGCCTGGTGCCCTCCGGGCCGTTGGCCTTCCTCGGCGAGGAGCGCTGGGCGGGTGCGCAGGCCGCGGCCGAGGAGGCGGGCGTCTCGCTGCGCCGGGTGGACGTGGGCTACGTCCGCGAGGACGTGCTCGCCATCGTGCGGCAGTGGCAGCGCGAGAGCGAACCGCCGACCGCGGTGTTCGCGGGCAACGACGACTTCGCCCTGATGATCATCTCGGCGTTGCGCGAATGCGGCTGGTCGGTGCCGGAGGACATGGCCGTGGTGGGCGCCGACGACCTGCCGTTCTGCGATCTGGTGTGGCCGCGGCTGACCAGCGTCTCGATGCACACCCGGACGATGGGATCGGGCGCCTCGGACGCGATCACCACACTGATCCGCGGCCGGGACTACCGACCCGGCGGTCGAATGGTCGTGCACCCGCGCGTGGTGGTCCGCGAATCCGGCTGAGGCCGGCGATCGTACAAAAGGTGAAGGGTCCCGAAGCCGATCGGCTTCGGGACCCTTCGACGTTTCCGCGCGTGGCGGTCACGCTCCGTGCGTCACAGGTTACGCGTTGTTCTGGTTCTCCACGGCGCGGCGAGCCTCCGGGTTGAGCACGCCCCACCCGATCAACTGCTCGGTCAGCACGCTCGGCGACTGGTCGTAGATCACGGCCAGCGTGCGCAGGTCGTCCTGACGGATCGACAGCACCTTGCCGTTGTAGTCGCCGCGCTGGCTCTGGATGGTCGCCGCGTAGCGCTGCAGCGGACCGGCCTGGTCGGACGGAACGGTCTGCAGCCGCTCCAGGTCCAGGACCAGTCGCGGCGGCGGCTCGGCCGCGCCGTTCGGGGTGCCGCCGGGCAACAGTTCCTGCACCGGGACGCCGTAGAAGTCGGCGAGCTCGGCCAGGCGCTGCACGGTTACCGCACGGTCGCCGCGTTCGTACGAACCGACGACGACGGCCTTCCAGCGGCCCTGGGACTTCTCCTCGACGCCGTGCAGGGACAGGCCCTGCTGGGTCCGGATCGCGCGGAGCTTCGCCCCGAGCTGCTTGGCGTAGTCGCTGGACATCTCGCTCCCAATACAGGTGACTGACCGTGAAGGTCCACCGGTGGTTGGCCGAACCGATGGGGTGGCTACCTCCGGGCCGGCTTTCTGTACCTCGAACTCTCCCCGAAGCTGCGAGGTTCGGCACGTCGCGACTGTCGCGTTTGGCCCGGTGGTGACTCATTGTGAGGTTACGCAGAGTAATTTGCGTCCGTCAAGCCGAACGGCCTACAAAGCCGGATTCGCGCAGGTGAGAGGCGCCTTTGCTCCACTTTCGCCCCGGCTCGATCCGCGCGCTCTTCCGGTCCGGGCCGCCGAAAGACTGATGATGTTGGCTGATACTGTGAGGGACGTACCCCGACGTCCTTTAAAGCCCGTCCTGTGAGACGGGGAAGGAGGTCTGTTTTCCATGACAGCACCTGGCAACACCCCCGGCGGCACGTCGGCCGCCCGTCCCAAGGACCTCGACCCGGCCACCGCCCGCGCGGTCCTGGACGCCTCGGACATCAACCGGGCCCTGACCCGGATCGCGCACGAGATCGTCGAACGCGCCAAGGGCGCCGACGACGTCGTGCTCTTGGGCATTCCGACCCGAGGCGTGGCCCTGGCCCGCCGACTGGGCGAGCGACTCGCCTCGATCGAGGACGGCGCCAAGGTCCCGATCGGCGCACTGGACATCACCATGTACCGCGACGACCTCCGGCTCGGTCCGGCCCGCGCGCTGGAACGCACCGAGATCCCGGCCGAGGGCATCGACGGCAAGCTCGTCGTGCTGGTCGACGACGTGCTCTTCTCCGGCCGCACCATCCGCGCCGCGCTGGACGCGCTGAACGACATCGGCCGCCCGCGCGCGGTGCAACTGGCCGTCCTGGTCGACCGCGGCCATCGCGAACTCCCGATCCGCGCCGACTACGTGGGCAAGAACCTGCCCACGTCGCTGCGCGAGACCGTCAAGGTCCACCTCGCCGAGTACGACGGCCGCGACGCGGTCCTGCTCGGCACCCGCGCGGCCGACCCCGCCGCTCCCACCGACGCGGAGAAGTAGCCAGTGAAGCGCCACCTGATCTCGGCCGCGGACCTCACCCGCGACGACGCCATCCTGATCCTCGACACCGCCGAAGAACTCGCGCACATCGCCGAGCGGCCGATCAAGAAGCTGCCGACGCTGCGCGGCCGCACCGTGGTCAACCTGTTCTTCGAGGACTCCACCCGCACCCGCATCTCCTTCGAGGCCGCCGCCAAGCGGCTGTCCGCGGACGTGATCAACTTCTCCGCCAAGGGCTCCTCGGTCTCCAAGGGCGAATCGCTCAAGGACACCGCGCTGACCCTGCAGGCGATGGGCGCCGACGCGGTGGTCATCCGCCACCACGCCTCCGGCGCGCCGCACCGCCTGGCGGGCTCCGGCTGGTTGCGCGGCTCGGTGGTCAACGCCGGCGACGGCACCCACGAGCACCCCACCCAGGCGCTGCTCGACGCGTTCACCATGCGGCGCAGGCTGGCCGGCGGGCGCGGCGACCTCGAAGGCCGCCGAATCACCCTGGTGGGTGACGTCCTGCACAGCCGGGTGGCCCGCTCCAACGTGCTCCTGCTGGCCACCCTGGGCGCCGAGGTGACCCTGGTCGCGCCGCCCACGCTGCTCCCGATCGGCGTGGAGAGCTGGCCCTGCACGGTCTCCTACGACCTGGACGCGCCGCTGCCCAAGAGCGACGCGGTGATGATGCTGCGGGTGCAGCGCGAGCGGATGAACGCCGCGTTCTTCCCCACCGAGCGCGAATACTCCCGCCGCTACGGTCTGGACCTGCGCCGGATGGCGATGCTCCCCGAGCACGCCATCGTGATGCACCCCGGCCCGATGAACCGAGGCATGGAGATCGCCGCCGAGGTCGCCGACTCGACCCGCTCGACCATCGTCGAGCAGGTCACCAACGGCGTCAGCGTGCGGATGGCGGTCCTGTACCTGCTCCTGGGCGGCAACGAACCGGCCCTGAGCGCCCCCAGCACCAGCACCCCCCACAGCGCGAGCAACGCCACCGGCACCGAGGAGAGCACCAAGTGAGCACGTACCTGATCAAGGACGCCAAGGTCCTCGGGGGCGACGCGTCCGACGTGCTCATCCGCGACGGCGTGATCGCCGGGATCGGCGCCGGGCTCGCCGCCGACGGCGCCACCGTGATCGAGGCCGCCGGGCAGATCCTGCTGCCGGGCCTGGTCGACCTGCACACCCACCTGCGCGAGCCCGGCCGCGAGGACGCCGAGACGGTCGCCACCGGCGCCGACGCGGCGGCCCTGGGCGGTTTCACCGCGGTGCACGCGATGGCCAACACCGACCCGGTCGCGGACACCGCCGGCACCGTCGAGCAGGTCTGGCGGCTCGGCCAGGAGACCGGTCGTTGCGACGTGCACCCGGTCGGCGCGGTCACCGTGGGCCTGGGCGGCAAGCGACTGGCCGAACTGGGCGCGATGGCCGACTCGGCCGCGCGCGTGCGGGTGTTCTCCGACGACGGCAAGTGCGTCGACGACGCGGTGATCATGCGCCGCGCGCTGGAATACGTGAAGGCGTTCGACGGTGTGGTCGCCCAGCACGCGCAGGAGCCCCGGCTGACCGAGGGCGCCCAGATGAACGAGGGCACCGTCTCCGGCGAACTGGGCCTGCGCGGCTGGCCCGCGGTCGCCGAGGAGTCGATCATCGCCCGCGACGTGCTGCTTACCGCGCACGTCGGCTCGCGCCTGCACGTGTGCCACGTCTCCACCGCGGGCTCGGTGGAGATCCTGCGCTGGGCCAAGTCCAAGGGCTGGAACGTCACCGCCGAGGTCACCCCGCACCACCTGCTGCTCACCGACGAACTCGTGCGCAGCTACGACCCGGTCTACAAGGTCAACCCGCCGCTGCGCACCGCCGCGGACGTCACCGCGCTGCGCGAGGCGCTCGCCGACGGCACCATCGACGCGGTCGCCACCGACCACGCCCCGCACCCCAGCGAGGACAAGGACTGCGAGTGGGCGGTCGCCGCGATGGGCATGCTCGGCCTGGAAACGGCCCTGGCGATCGTCCAGGAGACCATGGTCGACACCGGCCTGCTCGACTGGGCCGGCGTCGCCGACCGGATGTCCGTGCGCCCCGCCGCGATCGGCCGACTGGAGGGGCACGGCCGCCCGATCGAGGTCGGCGAGCCCGCCAACCTGGTGCTGGTCGACCCGAGCACACGGCGTACGGTCGAACCGTCCGAACTCGCCTCGCGCAGTCGTAACACCCCCTACGCCGGACTGGAACTCCCCGGCAAGGTGGTCGCCACGTTCCTGCGCGGCGTACCCACGGTGATCGACGGGAAGCTCGCGTGACCTCAGGCACGGCCCCCCACGACCTGCTGCTGTTCGCCGCCGACCAGAAGTCGGCGGAGGTGACGAACTGGAGCGGTCGCCTCCTCTGGATCGGCATCTGCCTCCTCTTCGTGCTCGGCGTCTACCTGCTCATGTGGCGCGCCTGGAAGAAGCGCGCCAAGCGCCAGGCGGCGCTGCCCGCGCTGCCCACCGCGCCCGAGGCCGCCGCCGCGCCGCTGCTGCCGCCGCTGGTCGGCCGCTACTTCGGCAGCACCACCGCCGGCAACTGGCTGGACCGGGTGGTCGCGCACGGCCTGGGCACCCGCAGCCCGGCCGAGCTGACCCTGCGCCCGGACGGCCTGCTGGTCGAGCGCCCCGCCGCGACCGACTTCTTCGTACCCGCCGCGGCGCTGACCGGGGTGCGACACGAGAAGGCCATCGCCGGGAAGGTGCTGCCCGAGGGCGGCCTGCTGGTGATCACCTGGACGCACGGCGACGGCTCGCTCGACTCGGGCTTTCGCAGCGACCACCCGGACGAGCACGACGCGTGGATCGAGACCATCACCCGGCTGATCGCCGGAGAACTGCCGGCGACCGCCGGCTCGGCTGTACGGAACCACCAGGAAGGATCGGTCACGTGACCGCAATGACCGGACGGGCCACGACGCCTGCGGTGCTCGTCCTCGAGGACGGGCGCACGTTCCGCGGCAGCGCCTACGGCGCGGTGGGGGAGACGTTCGGCGAGGCGGTGTTCTCCACCGGCATGTCGGGCTACCAGGAGACCCTGACCGACCCCTCGTACCACCGCCAGGTCGTCGTGATGACGGCCCCGCACGTCGGCAACACCGGCGTCAACGACGAAGACCCCGAATCCTCCCGGATCTGGGTCTCCGGCTACGTCGTCCGCGACCCCGCCCGAGTGCCCTCCAACCACCGCTCGCGCCGCTCGCTCGACGACGAACTGGTGCGCTACGGCGTGGTCGGGATCAGCGGCATCGACACCCGCGCGCTGACCCGGCACCTGCGCGAGCGCGGCGCGATGCGGGTCGGCATCTTCTCCGGCGACGCCGCCCGACAGGACGAGGCCGCGCTGCTGGAGCGGGTGCGCACCAGCCCCGAGATGGCCGGCGCCGACCTCGCCGAGCAGGTCAGCACCGACGCCGCCTACGTGGTCCCCGCGATCGGCGCCAAGCGCTTCACCGTCGCGGCGCTGGACCTGGGCATCAAGGGCATGACCCCGCACCGGATGGCCGAGCGCGGCATCGAGGTGCACGTGCTGCCCGCGACCGCCACGCTGGAGCAGATCAACGCCGTCGCCCCCGACGGCGTGTTCTTCTCCAACGGCCCCGGCGACCCGGCCACCGCGACCCACCAGATCGAGCTGCTGCGCGCCGTGCTGGACCAGGGCACCCCGTTCTTCGGAATCTGCTTCGGCAACCAGTTGCTCGGGCGCGCGCTGGGCTTCGGCACCTACAAGCTCAAGTACGGCCACCGCGGCATCAACCAGCCCGTGCAGGACCGCACGACCGGCAAGGTCGAGGTCACCGCGCACAACCACGGCTTCGCCGTGGACGCGCCGCTGGACACCGTCTCGGACACCCCCTACGGGCGCGCCGAGGTCAGCCACGTGTGCCTCAACGACGACGTCGTCGAGGGCCTGCGGCTGCTGGACCGACCCGCGTTCAGCGTGCAGTACCACCCGGAAGCGGCGGCCGGACCGCACGATTCCGCCTACCTGTTCGACCGTTTCGTGACGCTGATGGAGACCAAGAGTGCCTAAGCGCAGCGACCTGAAGTCCGTCCTGGTCGTCGGCTCGGGCCCGATCGTCATCGGCCAGGCCGCCGAGTTCGACTACTCCGGCACCCAGGCGTGCCGGATCCTCAAGGCCGAGGGCCTGCGGGTGATCCTGGTCAACTCCAACCCGGCCACGATCATGACCGACCCGGAGATCGCCGACGCCACCTACGTCGAGCCGATCACCCCCGACTTCGTCGAGAAGATCATCGCCAAGGAGCGCCCCGACGCGCTGCTGCCCACCCTGGGCGGGCAGACCGCGCTCAACATCGCGGTCTCGCTCAGCGAGAACGGCGTGCTGGAGAAGTACAACGTCGAGCTGATCGGCGCCAACCTCGACTCGATCCAAAAGGGCGAGGACCGCGACCTGTTCAAGGGCGTGGTCGAGCGGGTGCGGGAGAAGATCGGGCACGGCGAGTCGGCCCGCTCGGTGATCTGCCACTCGATGGAGGACGTGCTCGGCGGCGTCGAGACGCTCGGCGGCTACCCGGTCGTGGTCCGCCCCTCCTTCACGATGGGCGGCGCCGGCTCCGGCTTCGCGCACGACGAGGAGGACCTGCGCCGGATCGCCGGCCAGGGCCTGACCCTGTCGCCGACCACCGAGGTGCTCCTGGAGGAGTCCATCCTCGGCTGGAAGGAATACGAACTCGAGCTGATGCGCGACAAGCACGACAACGTCGTGGTCGTCTGCTCGATCGAGAACTTCGACCCGATGGGCGTGCACACCGGCGACTCGATCACCGTGGCGCCCGCGATGACGCTGACCGACCGCGAGTACCAGATCCTGCGCGACGTCGGCATCGCGGTGATCCGCGAGGTCGGCGTGGACACCGGCGGCTGCAACATCCAGTTCGCGATCAACCCCGAGGACGGCCGGGTGATCGTGATCGAGATGAACCCGCGCGTCTCCCGCTCCTCGGCGCTGGCCTCCAAGGCGACCGGCTTCCCGATCGCCAAGATCGCCGCGCGGCTCGCCATCGGCTACACGCTGGACGAGATCCCCAACGACATCACCAAGGAGACCCCGGCCAGCTTCGAGCCCTCGCTCGACTACGTCGTGGTCAAGGTCCCGCGCTTCGCCTTCGAGAAGTTCCCGGCCGCCGACGACCGCCTCACCACCACGATGAAGTCGGTCGGCGAGGCGATGGCGATCGGCCGCAACTTCACCGAGGCGCTGAACAAGGCGCTGCGCTCGCTGGAGAAGAAGGGCTCGCAGTTCGACTTCGTCTCCGAGGTCGGCGCCAAGGACGAACTGCTGAGCACGGCCGAGAAGCCCACCGACGGCCGGATCAACGTGGTCATGGACGCCATCCGCGCGGGCGCCACGCCCGAGGAACTGTTCGAGGCCACCGGGATCGACCCGTGGTTCCTGGACCAGATGTACCTGATCCACGAGATCGCCGGCGAGGTCCGCGACGCGGCCGAGCTGACCCCCGAGGTGCTGCGCCTGGCCAAGCGGCACGGCCTCTCCGACCTGCAGATCGCGGCGATCCGCGGCATGCGCGAGGAGGTCGTGCGCGAGGTGCGCCAGGCACTGGGCGTGCGTCCGGTCTACAAGACCGTGGACACCTGCGCCGCCGAGTTCGCCGCGCGCACCCCGTACCACTACTCGTCCTACGACGAGGAGACCGAGGTCGCGCCGCGCACCAAGCCGGCCGTGATCATCCTGGGCTCCGGGCCGAACCGGATCGGGCAGGGCATCGAGTTCGACTACTCGTGCGTGCACGCCGCGTTCGCGCTGCACGACGCCGGCTACGAGACCGTGATGGTCAACTGCAACCCGGAGACCGTCTCCACCGACTACGACACCTCCGACCGGCTCTACTTCGAGCCGCTCACCCTGGAGGACGTGCTGGAGATCGTGCACGCCGAGACCCAGGCCGGACCGGTTGCCGGGGTCCTGGTGCAGCTCGGCGGGCAGACCCCGCTGGGGCTGGCGCAAAAGCTCAAGGACGCGGGCGTGCCGATCGCGGGCACCTCGCCCGAGGCGATCCACCTCGCCGAGGAGCGCGGCGCGTTCGGCCGGGTGCTGGCCGAGGCCGGCCTGCTCGCGCCCAAGCACGGCACCGCGTTCTCCTTCGGCGAGGCCAGCGCGATCGCCGCCGAGATCGGCTACCCGGTGCTGGTGCGGCCCTCGTACGTGCTCGGCGGGCGCGGCATGGAGATCGTCTACGACGAGCCCTCCCTGGCCACCTACCTCGAACAGAACGCCGGCCTGGTCAGCGACCACCCGGTGCTGGTCGACCGCTTCCTCGACGACGCGATCGAGATCGACGTGGACGCGCTCTACGACGGCGAGGACCTCTACCTCGGCGGCGTGATGGAGCACATCGAGGAAGCCGGCATCCACTCCGGCGACTCGGCCTGCGCGCTCCCGCCGATCACCCTCGGCGCACACGACATCAAGCGGCTGCGCGCGGCCACGCTGGGCATCGCCCAGGGCGTGGGCGTCCGCGGACTGATCAACATCCAGTTCGCGCTCTCCGGCGACATCCTCTACGTCCTGGAGGCCAACCCGCGCGCCTCGCGCACCGTGCCGTTCGTGTCCAAGGCGACCGCGGTGCCGCTGGCCAAGGCCGCCGCCCGCGTCTCGCTCGGCGCCACGATCGCCGAACTGCGCGCCGAGGGCCTGCTCCCGGCCGAGGGCGACGGCGGCACGCTGCCGATGGACGCGCCGATCGCGGTCAAGGAGGCGGTCCTGCCCTGGAACCGCTTCCGCGACACCAAGGGCCGCGGCGTGGACACCGTGCTCAGCCCGGAGATGCGCTCCACCGGCGAGGTGATGGGCATCGACGCGGTGTTCGGCACCGCGTACGCCAAGTCCCAGGCCGGCGCCTACGGTTCGCTGCCGCTCAAGGGCCGCGCGTTCGTCTCCTTCGCCAACCGGGACAAGCGCTCGATGGTGTTCCCGGTCAAGGCCATGCACGACATGGGCTTCGAGATCCTGGCCACCGAGGGCACCGCCGAGGTGCTGCGCCGCAACGGCGTGCCCGCCACCGTGGTGCGCAAGCACAGCGAGGGCGCCGGGCCGCAGGGCGAGCCGACGATCGTGCGGATGATCCACGACGGCGGCGTCGAGCTGATCGTCAACACCCCGTTCGGCACCGGCGGCCGCCTCGACGGCTACGAGATCCGCACCGCGGCGGTCACCCGGGGCGTCCCGTGCATCACCACGGTGCAGGGCTTCGCCGCGGCGGTGCAGGGCATCCAGTCGCTGATCGCCGGCGACATCGGGGTGCGCTCGCTCCAGGAGCACGCCGACCACATCACGTCCCACCGAAAGGGCTGACGACACCGATGGCACTTCCCCTGCAGGTGCAGGCGGAGATCGTCGGCCGCGAACCCGCGGGCGCGTACCACCGCATGGTGCTGCGCGCCCCCGGGATCGCCGCCCGCGTCGAACCCGGTCACTTCGTCGCCGTGGCGATCGGCGGCGTGGACTCGGCGATGTTGCTGCGCCGCGCGTTCTCCATCCACCGCGCCGACCCGGCCGCGGAGACGATCGACGTGGTCTTCGCCGAGGCCGGCCGCGGCACCCGTGAGTTGGCCCGGCTGCGGGTCGGCGACAGCGTGAACGTGGTCGCGCCGCTGGGCACGCCGTTCCCGCTGCCGGCCGAGCCGGTCAGCGCGGTGATGGTGGCCGGCGGCTACGGCAGCGCGCCGATGTTCGCGCTCGCCGAGCGGATCGTGGCCGAGGGCGGCTCGGTCGCCTTCGTGCTCGGCGCGGCGACCGCCGCCCGGTTGTACGGCGTGGACCAGGCGCGGGCGATCACCGAGGACGTCGTGGTCACCACCGACGACGGCTCCGAGGGCGTGCGCGGCTTCGTCACCGGACCGCTGCCCGAGGTGCTCACCGCCGTACAGGCCGGCGTGGTCTACGCGTGCGGGCCGATGGGCATGCTGCGCGCGGTCACCGAGCTGGCGGACGCGCACGAGGCGCGCGTGTTCACCGCGGTCGAGGAATCGATGGCGTGCGGCGTCGGGGTATGCATGACATGCGTGCTCCCGGTGGTCGGCGACGACGGGGTCAGCCGGTTCGTCCGCTCGTGTGTGGACGGCCCGTGCTTCGACGGCACCAAGGTGCGCTGGGACGACGTCGGTACGATTCCGGCGGACATCGAGGGCGCAGCGGCGATGGGAGCGCACTGATGACCGACGCGTACGGCGGTTTCGCCGACAACGACGACGCGGACGACTTCGACGAGCCGCCGCCGTCCACGATCATGCTGCCCGGCGGCGGCATCGACCTGGCCACCCGGCTCGGCTCGACGCTGCTGCCGAATCCGGTGACCACGGCCTCGGGCTGCGCCGGCTACGGCAAGGAATTGGCCAAGTTCTTCGAGCCGGCCGCGATCGGTGCGGTGGTCACCAAAACGATCATGCCGTACCCGCGTTCGGGTCGGGCCACCCCGCGGATGGCCGAGACGCCGTCCGGGATGCTCAACTCGATCGGCCTCCAGGGCCCGGGCATCGACGCCTTCGTCGAGCGCGACCTGCCCTGGCTCGCGGCGCGCGGCGGACGCACCATCGTGTCCATCGCGGGCGGCCACGTGGACGACTTCGTGGCGCTGGCCGAGCGGCTCAAGGGCGCGCCCGGCGTGGTCGGCATCGAGGCCAACATCTCGTGTCCGAACGTGGCCAACCGGGGCCAGGTGTTCGCCTGCAACCCGGCCACGTCCTACGACGTGATCCGCGCGGTCCGCGACGCGACCGACCCGCTGGTGCCGGTGCTGGCCAAGCTGTCGCCGGACGTGACGTCGATCGTGGACATCGCCCGGGCGTGCGTGGAGGCGGGCGCGGACGGCCTGTCGATGATCAACACGCTGCTCGGCATGGTGATCGACACCGACACGATGAAGCCGGTCCTGGCCGGCGTCACCGGCGGGCTCTCCGGCCCGGCGGTCCGGCCGGTCGCGGTGCGCTGCGTCTACCAGGTGCACGCGGCGATGCTGGACGGGCAGATGGCGCAGGTGCCGATCGTCGGCATGGGCGGCATCCGGACCGGCCTGGACGCGCTGGAGTTCATCCTCGCGGGCGCGGCGGCGGTCTCGGTGGGCACGGTGATCTTCAACGACCCGTCGGCGCCGGTGCGGATCCTGGACGAGTTGCGCGCGGCGCTGATCGCCCGGGGCTTCGGTTCGCTGGAGGCGGCGATCGGGTACGCGCACCGCTGAGCGGATTCGGTGGACGAGGGTGATGCCGGTACGGACGGGGTTCGTGCCGGCATCGCCGTGTCCGGCGGGGCTCGGACGGGGCTCGAACGGCGGCGTGGGCGGGAACTCGGGCGGGGACGGGTACGAATTTTCGATGGCGACGAGAGTGGGATTTCGATGAGCAACCTCGCACCCGTGGCGGTGGCCCTGGACGCCCCGGACCTGGACCGCGCGATCGCGTGGGCCAAGGCCGTGGGCCCGCACGTGAGCACGGTCAAGGTCGGCCTGGAGGTGTTCCTGCGGGACGGCGCGGACGCGGTCTCGGGCGCGCGCGAGGCCAGCGGCGGGCGGGATGTGTTCCTGGACCTGAAGCTGCACGACATCCCGAACACGGTGGCCGGTGCGGTGCGTTCGGTCGCGCGGCTGGCGCCGACGTATCTGACCGTGCACGCGAGCGGCGGCAGCGCGATGATCCGCGCGGCGGCGGATGCGGCGCCGGAGGTGAACATCGTCGCGGTGACGGTGCTGACCTCGATGGCCGAGGAGGACTTGGCGGCGATCGGTCTGGCGGGGCCCTCGATCGAGGCGGCCCGACGGCTGGCCGGGCTCGCGGTCGCGGCCGGGGCGCGCGCGATCGTGTGTTCGCCGCGTGAGGTCGCGGCGGTGCGCGCCGAGGTGGGCCCGGGCATCGTGCTGATCACCCCGGGGGTGCGGCCGGCGGGCGCGGCGCTCGGCGACCAGAGCCGGGTGGCCACGCCCGAGCAGGCGTTGGCCGACGGCGCGGACCTGCTGGTGATCGGGCGGCCGATCACCGGCGCGGCGGACGTGGGCGAGGCGGCCCGCGAGATCGGCGCGGGTCTGGCGGCGCGCTAGCGCGCCGCGCCTGCCGGTGCGGACCGCTGCGACGCACGCCACGCGAACATCGGGCGGCGCGCGGATGCCGCTGTGGCGTCCGTGTGGAGCCCGGCGGCCCCGGGCGGGCCCACGGGAGGCCGAGTGGGGCCGGCGGGCGCCCCGGGGGCCGTCCCGGGCCGCCGTGACGGCCCTGCCGGGTGGATCGGCGGGCTCGACCGGGCAGGTCGTCGGGCACGGGCGGGGCGGTCGGGCCACCGGGCGCAAGAGCGCCGGGAGGGGGTGTGGAGGCGCGGACGCACCCGCGGACCGCCCCGAAGTCGTCCGACGCTCCGTCAGGTTCGGGTTTTGCCGCAGGTAGCCGGGCTTTTCCGATCGATTCGGGCGACGCGGACCGATTCGCCGACTAGGCTCCCTCGTGAGCCGGCCCGGTGGAGTGTCGCGCGTTGCCGCGAACGCTCTGACCAGCTAGGTTCCACTGTTTGTTGGTGGCCGTCCGAGCCGGGCGGCCTTGAGGATCGCAACGAAGTCCGAGGTGACACGGCGTGGCTCTCCCACCCCTGACCCCCGAAGAACGCGCGGATGCGCTCGCTAAAGCCGCTGCGGCTCGGCGGGAGCGCGCCGAGGTGAAGAACCGGCTCAAGAACTCCGGTGCTTCGCTCAGCGACGTCATCAAGGAGGGCAAGGACAATCCGGTCGTGGGCAAGATGAAGGTATCGGCCCTCCTGGAGTCCCTCCCCGGCGTCGGCAAGGTGCGCGCCAAGCAGCTCATGGAGAAGCTGAACATCTCCGAGACCCGGCGCGTCCGCGGTCTCGGCACGAACCAGATCGCAGCACTCGAACGGGAATTCGGTGGCTCCGCGTCCTGACGCGGGCGCCGGCAACGATCCCCGTACCGTGCACGGCACCCGTCGACTCACCGTGCTCTCCGGCCCCTCCGGGGTCGGCAAGAGCACGGTGGTCGCTGACCTGCGCCGCCGTCACCCCGAGGTTTGGCTGTCTGTGTCCGCGACCACACGTAAGCCCCGTCCAGGGGAGACCGACGGTGTGGAGTACCACTTCACCGACGGCGATCAGTTCGACAAACTGGTCGCCTCGGATGAACTGCTCGAATGGGCCGAATTCGCCGGGAACCGATATGGGACCCCGCGACTGCCCGTGCTCGAACGGCTTGACGCCGACGTTCCCACCCTGCTCGAAATCGACCTGCAGGGCGCTCGGCAGGTACGACAGGCGATGCCCGAGGCACGCCTGGTGTTCCTCGCCCCGCCCTCGTGGGACGAATTGGTCCGCCGTCTGGTGGGCCGGGGGACCGAATCCCCCGAGGTCATCGAGCGGCGCCTGGCCGCCGCGAAGGTCGAGTTGGCCGCGGAATCCGAATTCGACATGACGCTGGTCAACACGTCCGTCGAAGACGTCGTACGCGAACTGCTAGCCTTGATGAACGTATCTTGATCGTCCGGGCTGCCCGATAGCCGACAGGCAGCCCGACTTTCACCCACAGCTTTCACAGCTTTTCGAAGGGCCCCCGCCTTGTCAGCTTCTTCCACCGCACCCGAGGGCATCATCAACCCGCCCATCGACGAGCTCCTGGAGGCGACCGACTCCAAGTACAGCCTCGTCATCTACGCGGCGAAGCGTGCTCGGCAGATCAACGCCTACTACTCGCAGCTCGGCGAGGGCCTGCTGGAATACGTGGGTCCGCTCGTGGACACGCACGTGCACGAGAAGCCGCTGTCGATCGCGCTGCGCGAGATCAACTCGGGCATGCTGACCGCCGAGCCCATCGAGGGCTGAGCGAGTCACGCGACTCGACGGCGCCGTATCTGCGCTGTATCGCTGAACTGTTCGACGTGTTGGGCCCGACGGTGTTCCGTCGGGCCCTTCGCGCGTTCCACGCGGGTCGCCCCGTACCCGACGTGTCCCGCCGGTGCCTTGACCCTTCGGCGCGGATGGCGTACCTCTGAGCGGCGACCCGCGCGCGACGTGCGGGTGATCCGGAGGGTGGGGCGACGAGGTGGACCGGATCGAGAGCGGCGCGGACGCGCCGAAGGCGGGCCGGCGGGTGCTGCCGGTGGACACGTTGCTGGACGCGCCGCTGAGCCGCGCCGGCGACCGGGCCCGGGAACTGGCCGAGGCGGGCTTCGACGGGGTGTTCACCTTCGAGGGCCCCACCGACGTGTTCCTGCCGCTGGTGCCGGCCGCCGCGGCGGGGGTGGACATCATGACCAACATCGCGGTGGCCTTCCCGCGCAGCCCGACCCACCTCGCGCACACCGCGTACGACCTGCACCTGGCCTCGCAGGGCCGGTTCCGGCTCGGCCTGGGCACCCAGATCCAGGCACACATCGAACGCCGGTACGGCGCCAAGTGGTCGCGCCCGGTGGCCCGGATGGCCGAGACGCTGCGCGCGGTGCGCGCGGTGCTCACCTGCTGGCAGCGGGAGACGCCGCTGGACTTCCACGGCGAGTTCTTCGACCTCACGCTGATGCCGCCGACGTTGCGACCGGGACCCAATCCGTACGGGCTGCCGCCGCTGCTCGCGGGCGGGGTGGGCCGGCGGATGATCACCATGGTCGCCGAACACGCGGACGGCCTGCTGGTCCACCCGCTCAACACCGACCTCTTCGTGCGCGGCCCGGTCACCGACGCGGTCGACGACGGCCTGGTGCTGTCCGAGCGCGGCCGGGACGAGTTCTCGGTGATGCTCGACGTGATCGTCGCCGCCGGGCGGACCGAGGAGGAGATGCGGGCCGCGCTGAAGGGGGCCAGGGCGATGGTCGCGTTCTACGCCTCCACGCCCGCCTACCGGCCGGTGCTCGACGTGGAGGGCTACGGGCCGTTGCAGGCCGAGTTGCACGCGCTGATCCGGGCCGGCCGCTGGCCGGACATCCCGCACGCGATCGACGACACGCTGCTCGGCCGGGTGGTGGCGATCGGCGAACCCAAGGACGTCGCGGCCCAATTGGCCGCACGCGCCCACGGGGTCGCCGACCGCCTCGGGTTCTACCTGCCCTACCGGGCCGACCCGGCGTGCGTGTCCGAGGTGCTGGACGAGCTGCGGGCGCTCACCTGAGGCGGGCGGCGGGTCCCTCTAGCCCAGTCGTCCCACCGCGCGGCGCAGGCGCTTGAGGTCGCGCAGGCGGCGTTCGTAGCCGGCGCCGATCACGATCAGGAGCAGGCCCGCCGTGCCCAGGATCGCCCAGCGCGGCACCGCGTCGTAGACCGGCGCCAGGTGCGGCGCCAGGTGCACCAGCCCGACCGCGGCCAGCACCGCCGCGCCCAGGAACAGCGGCGCCTGGAGTCGGAAGCGGGCGCCGACCAGGAGCGTGGCGATCGCCGCCGCGCCCAGCAGGCTCGGCCGGATCGGCTCGGTCTGGCCCATCGCGAGCGGCAACGAGGGCAGCAGCAACAGCGCGAGCGACCCGCCGTACGCCGCCCACGAGTTGGTCTCCGGACGGGCCCGCCGGCGCAGCAGGCCCTCGGCCAGCAGGGCGAGGCCGAGCGGGACCGTGTACGCCTCGGGGTGGGTGACGTCGAACAGCGCCAGACGCAGCCAGTAGGCGGCGAACAGCAGCGGCAGCGCGGCACGTCGGGCGGGTGTGCGCAGCGGACCGGCCGGGGTGGTCGCCGCGGCGAGGCCGGCCCCGGCCAGGGCGAGCCAGCTCTGCTCGGGAGCCGCGGCGACGGTGGCGATACCCGCGGCGAGCAGGCCGACCGCGGCGGCGAGCGTGGCCGCCGGATCGGGGCGGGGGAGCCGGGCGACGGCGATGTACAGGAGGGCGGCCGTGCCCACCGCCGCCAGGACGCTCACCGCGTTCGTCGCGTCGAGGCGATGCAGCGTGGCCGGCACCGTCGCGGTGCACAACAGGACGGTGGCGGGAGCCCAGAGCGGACGAGCCTCGCCGCGCCCGCGCAGCGCGCTGTGCAGCGTGCTGGCGGTGACCACGGCGAGGGCCACCGGGAGCAGGCCGCCGGACTCGGCGATCGAGACGGCCGCCGCGAACACGGCGATCCCCTCGATCGTGATCGCGGCCATCGGCAGATCGTGCAGGTACGTGGCGACCACCAGCAGGATCACCGCCGCGCACGCGCCGGCCACCGCCTGGCCGGGCCCGCCGACGTCGAGCCGGTAGAGCGTGGCCGCCGTGGTGGCGTACGACAGGACCGCCGTCGCGGGCGCCCATCCCGGTCGCAGCCACGTGCGGCCGAACACCGCGCCGCACAGGGTGGCCGCCGCCGCGATCGCGAACGCGACCGGCGAGGTCTCCCGACCGATCAGCAGGGCGCCGACCAGGGCCGCGCCCGCGGTGCCTTCGAGGGTCGGGGCCAGGCCGGGCCGGCGGGCGCAGCCGAGGGCGAGCGGGAACAGCAGGGCGGCGGCGAGCACGGCGGCGAGCACGGTGTCGGGCCGATCCGCGCCGAGGGCGTGCGTGCCGGCCGTGATCGCGCCGACCCAGCTCAGGGCGGCTGCCCCGGCCCAGGCCGGCCGGGTGCCGGGCAGGTCGCGGAGGGCGCCGACCACGCTTACCGCGAGTCCTGCGGCGAGGGCCGCGGCGAGGTGGCCCGGGGCGCGGGAGGCGGCCAGGGTGCCGATCACCCAGCCGGCGCCGCCGACCAGGGTCAGGGCGCGGGTCGTCGGGGCGGTGGGGCGCAGGGTCAGGGCGATCAGGGTGACCAGCGCGAAGAGCAGGGTCGGGGCGAGCGCGACGAACGCCGTCGAGGCACCCGCGTGCGCCGCGGTCATCGCCGCGTCGACGCCGGCGAGCGCGAGGGCGAAGGCGGCTGCGAGCGGCCGGACCAGGGGACGGACGGGGAACGGGGCGGGCGGCTTCGGGGCGTCGGTCGGGCCGTCGCCGGCCGGGGCGTACGGGTCGGCGTCGTCGCCGTCGGCGTTGATGTCGCCGTCGGTTTCGGTGGCGGGCGACACATGGGGCGTGACGTCGCCGGTGCCCGGCGTACCGCCTGCGGTCGTGGTGTCCCGTTGCGCCGACGAGGCGGTCGGCCCGGTGGGATTGGCAGTGCTTTGTGTCGATACGTGATCACCGCCCGCCGCAGGTGCCGGGCTCGGCTCGGCGCTGCGGCGTCCCGGCGACAGGACGGCGGTGATCGTGAGGCCGGCGGCGACCACCGCCCACACCACGATCGACGTGAGCGGATGCGCCGTCGCCCACACCAGGGCCAGAGCGCCGTGGGCAAGCCCGACCAGGGGCAACAGCGGCCGGATCCGCCAGGCGCAACCCCAGCCGACTGCCGCCGCCAGATGCCAGCCCAGCGCCGCCCACAGCGGCAGATCCAGGGCCGGCGGCCCGACCACGAGCAAGCCCTCGACGACGATCGCGCCGGTCACCAGGACCGGTGTCCGCCCGGGCCGGCCGCGCAGCAGGGTGCCGGCGGTCAGCGCGACCAGCGCCGCCGCCGGCAGCAGTACCAGCGGCGCCAGGCCGAAGTCCCAGGTATCGGTCGGCATGATCGCGCTCCGGCTGCCGGCGTCGGCCGAGCCGAGCTGCCACGCCCGGCGCGGCCAGGACAGCGGACCGCCCAGCGCCACCGCCGGCGCCGCGAGCACCCAGAACGCGGGCGCCACCGTCAGCGGTACGAGCACCGCGAGCGGCCCGGCCCGGAAGTCGCGCGGCACCACGAACAGCGGCGCCATCGCGACCAGGACCACGACCAGCAGCGCGACGCCCGTCCACGCGATCGGCAGCTCCGAATCCTCGCCCGAGGGCCGGGTGGCGAGCAGCAGGGCCGCGGCCGCGAGCGAGCCGGCCATCGCACTCGCCGACGCCAGGTGCCGCACGACGGGCGCCCGGCGCAGCACGAACGCGATCCCGCCGGCGATCGCGGCGAGCCCGAGCATGGTGCCCGCCGACGCGCCGCTCGCGCCCTCGGCGAAGGTCAGCGCGACCGCGGTCAGCCAGTAGCAGAGCACGCCGACCTCGGCGACGATCCGCAGGCCCCGCGCGGCCTCGGCGTAGACCCGGCGCAGCAGTACGACGTCCGCAGCCGCCTGCAGGCCGAGCCCGATCGCGAGCGGCAACAGCGACGCGCGGCCCACCCCGAACCAGGCGATCAGCAGCGGCAACGGACCCTGGAGCAACAGCGCCGCCGAGATCCGCAACGCGCGCAACGGCGCCACCATCGAGCCCAGCGCCGCCGCGCCGCCGACCGCGAGCAGGGTGACCGCCGCGACCGGCAGCGCGCTCGCGTCGCGCACGCCGGCCAGGTCGGCGGCCCAGGCCGCGTAGCCGTCGAGCAGGCCCATGGCCACGGTCAGGGCGGCCATCGCCTCGGCGGTGGCGGGCAGTTCGCGCCGCTCGGCGAGCGTGGTCCCGGTCGCGGCCAGCACCAGCGCGAGCGCCATCACCAGGGCCCGGCCGCCGGTGCCGGTGCGATTCCAGGTGACCGCGACGAACACCACCGCGGCCAGCACCACGAGCAGCACGCCCGCGCCCAGCACGATCCGGGCCACCCGGCGCCGCCCGACCTCGGCCGACTCCCGAACCCGATCGGCCGCCGGGCGGGCGGGAGCGGCCGGGGTCGGCGGCACCGGCGTCGGCGCCGCGGGTGGGGTCGGCGTGCGGACCGGCGGCGTCGCGGCCGGCACGGACGGGCGGCTGAGCCACTGCTGCGCCTCGGCCCGCATGCGCTGGAGCAGGTGCTCGCGCCGGCGCAGCAGTTGCGCCGCCGACACACCGAGCTGCCACAGTTGATCCGCAGCCGGCCCGGTCAGTTTGATCGCGCACACGGGGCAGCGCTCGGTGCGCGGCATCCGGAGTTGTTGCGCACAGCCCGGACACCGCGTGGCGTCGTCCAGCAGCCGCTCGTTCGACATCGACGTCATCTCCCCCGATGGACTCCCGGCCTCCGATGCTGGCAGCGCCGCCCGGGCGCGACATCCGTACTCGTACTCAGGTCCCGGTCGACTTCCGGCCGCCGGCCCGGCCGACACGTGATCGAGCCGTCCGAGGCGGTGTCGTAGGCTCGCCGTGCCGGTCGGAACACGGGCCGGTCGCGACGAGGCCCAGGAGCAGCGATGAGTACCGGATCCCGACCCCGTGTCGTCCTCGGCGTCGCCGGTGGCATCGCCGCGTACAAGGCGTGCGAACTGCTGCGCAGGTTGACCGAGTCCGGGCACGAGGTCCGGGTGGTGCCGACCGAGTCCGCGCTCAACTTCGTCGGCGAGGCAACCTGGTCGGCGCTGTCCGGGCAGCCGGTGGCCACGGGGGTGTGGGACGCGGTGCACGAGGTCCCGCACGTCCGGATCGGCCAGAACGCGGACGTGGTCGTGGTCGCGCCGGCGACCGCGGACCTGCTCGCCAAGGCCGCGCACGGACTCGCCGACGACCTGCTCACCAACACGCTGCTCACCGCGCGCTGTCCGGTGATCTTCGCGCCGGCGATGCATACCGAGATGTGGGAGCACCCGGCCACGGTGGACAACGTCGCGACGTTGCGCAGGCGCGGCGCGATCGTGATCGAGCCCGCGGTGGGTCGGCTGACCGGCAAGGACACCGGCAAGGGCCGGCTGCCCGACCCGGAGCAGATCTTCCAGGTGGTCCGGCGCACCCTCGGGCGCGGCGCGACCCGGCCCGATCTGGTCGGCCGGCATGTGCTGGTCAGCGCCGGCGGCACCCGCGAGCCGCTGGACCCGGTCCGCTTCCTGGGCAACCGCTCGTCCGGCAAGCAGGGCTACGCGCTCGCCCGCACGGCGATCGCCCGGGGGGCCCGGGTCACCCTGATCGAGGCCAACACCGGCCTGCCGGACCCGGCCGGGGCCGACGTGGTGCACGTGGGCACCGCCCTGGAACTGCGCGACGCGGTGCTCAAGGCGGCCGAGGACGCGGACTGCGTGGTGATGGCCGCGGCCGTCGCGGACTTCCGTCCGGCGACCCGGGTCGACGGCAAGATCAAGAAGACCGACGCCGAACCGGAGCCGATCGCGCTGGTGAAGAACCCGGACGTCCTCGCCGAACTCGCCCGCGACCGGCTCCGGCCCGGCCAGGTCGTGGTCGGCTTCGCCGCGGAGACCGACGACGTGCTCGCCAACGGCCGCGCGAAGCTCGCGCGCAAGGGCTGCGATCTGCTCGTGGTCAACCGGGTGGGCGAGGAACTGACCTTCGGCACCGACGTGAACGAGGCGATCGTGCTGGCCGCCGACGGCAGCGAAACGCCGGTTGCGCACGGCCCGAAGGAGGATCTGGCGGACGTCGTGTGGGACCTCGTGGTGCCCCGTTTCGCCTAGTTCTCGTGTCCCGTTTCGGTGGGTTCGGCAGTCGGTCGGAACAGTCGATCGCGCCGGGTTCACACAAAGTGAGCAACGCCACGCCGTCCATGTCTTGGGACACCCAGTCCCAGGGCGGGGGTCGGGGGGATAAACTCGGCCCCAGTATTCGGTGGACCCGCCCGTCCCGACCTGTCCGGACGGTCCGGGTCCACCTGCCAGCCAGCAGCCGCTGCAACCCCAGGGAGCGATGTGTCCCGCCGTCTGTTCACCTCTGAGTCCGTGACCGAAGGTCACCCGGACAAGATCGCCGACCAGATCAGCGATTCCATCCTGGACGCGCTCCTCAAGGAAGACCCCAAGAGTCGGGTCGCCGTCGAGACGCTGATCACCACCGGTCAGGTGCACGTGGCCGGCGAGGTCACGACGCAGGGCTACGCCGACATCCCCACGATCGTGCGCGAGCGCGTCCTGGAGATCGGCTACGACAGCTCGAAGAAGGGCTTCGACGGCGCCTCGTGTGGCGTCTCGGTGTCCATCGGCGCGCAGTCGGCCGACATCGCGCAGGGCGTCGACACGGCGTACGAGAACCGGGTCGACGGCGACGAGGACGAGCTGGACCGCCAGGGTGCGGGCGACCAGGGCCTGATGTTCGGCTACGCGTGCGACGACACGCCGGAGCTGATGCCGCTGCCGATCACGCTCGCCCACCGGCTGGCCAATCGCCTGGCCGAGGTGCGCAAGAACGGGACCATCCCCTACCTGCGCCCGGACGGCAAGACTCAGGTCACCATCGAGTACGACGGCGACCGCCCGGTGCGCCTCGACACGGTCGTGGTCTCCTCGCAGCACGCGGCCGACATCGACCTGGACTCGCTGCTGGCGCCGGACATCCGCGAGTACGTGGTGGAGCCGGAGCTGTCCGGCCTGGGCATCGAGACCGAGGGCTACCGCCTCCTGGTCAACCCGACCGGCCGGTTCGAGATCGGCGGCCCGATGGGCGACGCCGGGCTCACCGGTCGCAAGATCATCATCGACACCTACGGCGGCATGGCCCGACACGGTGGCGGCGCGTTCTCGGGCAAGGACCCGTCGAAGGTGGACCGCTCCGCCGCGTACGCGATGCGCTGGGTGGCCAAGAACGTGGTGGCCGCCGGGCTGGCCCGCCGTTGCGAGGTGCAGGTCGCGTACGCGATCGGCAAGGCCGCGCCGGTCGGCCTGTTCGTGGAGACGTTCGGCACCGAGGCGGTGCCGGTGGAGGCCATCCAGGCCGCCGTGAACACCGTGTTCGACCTGCGCCCGGCCGCGATCATCCGGGACCTGGACCTGCTCCGCCCGATCTACGCGCAGACCGCGGCGTACGGCCACTTCGGCCGGGACCTGCCGGACTTCACGTGGGAGCGCACGGACCGCGTGGACGCGCTCAAGGCCGCCGCGGGGGTCTGAGCCCCCGGCTTTCGCAGCACTTTCGCCGCCGGCCGCGACGCGGACCCTTCGGGGTTCGCGTCGCGGCCGGCGGCGTTTTCGGTTCGGTGGTGGGGCGGCGGGCGCCTGTTCGGCTCGCGCCGGTGGGGCCTCGGCGGGCTCAGGCGGCCTGGGCGGCCATGCGCAGGCGGGTCACCAGGTCGGCGCGGTCGCCGCCGGCGGTCATCGCCGGGTGTGCGTGCAGCGCCTCGACGGCGTCGCGGGCCTGGGCCCACAGCCGGGCGTGCTCCTCTTCGGAGAGTTGCCCCGCGTGCCGGGCGATGGCCTCGTACGCGGCGTCTCGGGCGCGCTGCAATTCGATCAGGTCCGCCGGGATGGGCTGTTCGGACATACCCGAGAGTTTACGAGAGTCCACGTAAACACAGGGTTAGCTCCGGATTGCGGCGGACTCGACGAAGGATCCCGTTCAGATGGCCTCGTGCTCACGGCCCGGCGACGGTTGCGGATGGCGCGGTATGCGGTACTCGGTCACCGGCGGCATGCAGAAGATGGTCAGGTCGCACGCGACGCCGACCGCCTGGGTGGGGGTGTGGCCCAGGTGCAGTGCGGCCCGCGCGTACTCCCAGCCGGAACCGATCGCACCGTAGTCGTAGTAGAAGACGTCGAAGTCGCTGCTCGTCTCGAACAGCCTGCCGTCGAAGGCGAACATGAACTCCGACTTGGGCTCGAAGCCGGACAGTTTGCGCTTGCCCCATTCGACGAACTCGGCGTAGAACTCCAGGATGTCGCGTTCCTCGGCGGACGCGGGGGTGTGCGTGTCCAGGAACAGGCGCATCAGGTTGATGTCGCGCAGCAGCCCGGCACCGCCGAAGATCAGGTTCTCGCCGATCTTGTACAGCTTGGTGCCCTCGGTCTTGGCCTGACCCCAGGTCACCTGGGAATCGGCGGCGATCACGATCGACTCGTCGATGATCTTTCCGGCGACGACACTCATCAACGCCCCCCGAACGTACGGTTGCTGCGGATCCGGACGTGCCGGTTCAGGATCGCAGAGGGGTGGGGTGCGGCGCAGGCGAACCCCGTTGCTTCTGCCGGGACTTCACCGCCGGTTTCGTGGTGCCGGACGGGCGCCGCGGCTCGGGCCCGTCCGGCGTGCGTGCCGGGGTCGGGGGGGGTCAGAGCCGGACGACGACCTGCTCCAGTGGCTTGCGCCGGATGTCGGGCACGCGTGCGTCCTCGGCCGGGTAGCCGACCGGGACGACGTACGCGGCACGCTCTTCCTGCGGGCGGTCGCACACCTCGTTGAGGAAGCGCATCGGGCTCGGGGTGTGGGTCAGCGTGGCCAGACCGGCCTGGTGCAACGACGCGAGCAGGAGGCCGACGGCGATGCCGACCGACTCCTTCGTGTAGTAGGGGCGCGGCGAGTCCGGGCCCTTGTGCACCTCGAACACGACGATCACCACCGGCGCCTCCTCCAGGAAGGGCTTGCGCCAGTCGGTGCCGATCGGCGCGAGGGCCCGGAGCCACTCGGCGGACGCGCGGTGCTCGTAGAACTCGCGCTCCTCCTGCTCGGCCGCCTCGCGCAGGTGTCGTTTGCGCTCGGGGTCGGTGAGCACGACGAAGCGCCAGGGCTGCACGTTGGCGCCGCTGGGCGCGGTGCCGGCGGTACGGATCGCCCAGTCGATCACGTTGTCGGGGATCGGCCGGGAGGAGAAGTCGCGGACGGTGCGGCGTTGGGACATCACGTCGTGGAAGGCTCGGCTGCGGGCTTCCGCCTCGTGGGCGGGGACGCCTCGGTGCCGGTGCGGAACCGTGGGGTAAGTGGTTTCGTCGACCATGGCGGACAGCACAGCACGACGTGGGGGGTCGGTGGAAGGTCCCGCTTGGATCGGATTCGGGGCACGCGGGTGGGCACGTCGTTCGCCGGGGCGAGTCGCCCCGGTTCGTGTCGACTGGTGCGGTCGGGCGCCCGGGGCGGGGCCGCCGGGTCACCTCGGTCCGGGCGGACGGGGACGGGACCGTGGTGACCGCAGGCGTCCGGAGTGGCGGGTGTTTCGGTCGGCGGTCCGGCCGGGACTAGGCGACGTCCGCGCGCTGCTCGCCGAGCGAGAGCGTCGGGGCGGGCACGTCGACCCGGGTGACCCGGAACTGCCGGCCGGTGCGCGGTACGGTCACCACGGACCCGGCCCAGGCCTCGGTCGCTCGTCGGGCCAGATCGGCCTCGGCCACACCGGCGTGGGCCAGATCGACGCGCAGCGCGCGGGCCGCCGATTCCCGGGTGCCGGTGTGCAGCGTCTGCCAATCGTCGCGGCTGGTCTCGCGTGTCTGCGCCTCGTGCATTCCGTCCGCTCCCTCCCCGGCCTGTCGTAGGACCGGGTCTTCCGTCCCTGGCCCCCTGGACCACCCTGCGCCGGCGATCAAAGATCGACCAAATCCGTCAGGAAAAATCAGCCTCAGGCATGAGACGGGTGGTGATGTCTACACCGATGGAACGACCGCTTTCGCAGGCCGTGCGCCCAGCGGCGGGGGCCGCGTCTCCAACCGGTCGGATGAGCCCTCGGTTCGGCAGTCGGCACCCACCGGGACGTGCACTTTCGTCTGCAATCCGTGCGAGCGAACGATCAGCGTGACGCAGCCGGGCCGGTCCACGTGGTAGCCGCCGGCGAAGGCGAGCCAGGGCTGCTCGGCGGAGCGGGCGGGGCAGCCCGGCACGCGGACGGAGCCGGCGGCGGGCCGACCGTTGCCCCACACGATGGACGCGCCGTTGCCGGGGGCGGGGAGTACCTCGATGTCGACCCGCGCGCCGGCGCGCACCATCAGGCCGGACTTGGCGAAGAGCGGGTGCGGGGGTTCGGAGCCGTCGACCTCGGCCGGTCGGAGCCGGCGGCCGGTCTCCAGCGCGACGTCGCCGAGAAACACGGTGAGCGCGCCGGTGGGCGCGGGTCGCTCGTCGATCACGTGCAGGCAGTCGAGGGTCAGGGCGGGCTCGGCGTGCAGCTCGGCGACCTCGGTCGGCTCGACGGTGCGCTCGGCCCTGCCGGGCCTGTCGCCGCCGTCGTCCGCGCCGCACGCGGTCGTGGCGAGCAGCAGGCAGCAGGTCAGGGCGGCGACGGGTAAGCGATTTTCCGGCACCCGGACATGCTGCCAGGTGGGGACGTCGCCGGGCAGGCCCGAATGAACCGGCCGGCGCTGGGCAGTGTCACTCGGGTCGCGGGGGACAGGGTCGAGCCCTGGACGCACCACGAGTACGGGCACTTCAGTGGAAGGTGGCAGGCGATGAGCGACGACACCCCGGACCGGACCGAAGACTCCCCGGACACGCCGGGCGACGACGGGGTGCTCGGGCCCGAGGACACGCTGTCGACCGACGACCTGTCGTACGACCCGCTGGACACCGGGATCGTGCCGCCGGACCGCTGGTCGGCGGCGGAGCGGTACGGCAACACGCCGGAGGAGGAGCGACGCGGCGAGTCGCTCGACCAGTTGTTGTCCGAGGAGGAGCCGGACGTCTCCGACGACGACATGGTCTCCGACGAATGGGAGGGCGGCCCCGACCCGAGGGCGGGCCGACTGGTCGCCGACGACGAGGGCGCCCACGAGGACACCGAATCCGAGGCGGTGGCGCACGACGTCGGCATCGACGGCGGTGCGGCGGGCGCGGAGGAGGCGGCGATGCACATCATTCCGGAGGAAGAGGTCCCGTAGGGCGTGTCGTCGCGCCCCCCACTTCGCGCGTCGCACCCGCCGGGGTTGAGGTGGGCTCGCGACACACCTTGCTCCGCTTCGCCTCGCGCCGCTGCCAATCCCCACCACTTGGCCCCCCGCCGCACGCGCTGCCATGCCTTTTGCTCCACCGCCCTTCTGGTTCATCGCGCGGCTCACCTGCGCCCCGCTCGTGCTGCCGGGCCGCGCCGCGCCGTCGACGGTGTTTCGCGCCGCCCGCCCGTGCTGCCGCGTTGCCCACCGATCCGCGCCGGGCCGTTCTTCGCGCGCGGTCCGCTCGTCCGCGCGGACGGGCTGCCCGCCTGCGCCGCGCCGTCTGCGTTGCCGGGCGGCCCGTCCGCGCCGCTCGGCCGAATCGCCTGGCCGCCGCCGCGTTGCCGGTGCTGTCGCGCCGCTCTTCGCGTCGTCCGCCTGGCCGCGCTTTGTTGCCCGTGTTGCAGGGCGGCCCGTCCGTATCGCCCTGCCGAGTCGCTCCTCTGTCGTCGCGTCGCCTGCGTTGGCGCGCTGCCAGTGCCCACGCCGCGTCGTCCGTGTTGGCGGGCTGCCCGTCTGTCGCCGCGTTGCCTGTGGTGCCGGGCTGCTCGCCTTTCGCCGTGTTGCCCGCTGCCGTGCCGTCCGCGCTGTCTCGCGTGGCGTCGCCCGCCCGTCCGGGCCGCATTTCTCGCGCCGCCTGTGTTGCCGGGCCGGCCGTTTGTGCTGCGTAGTCCGTCCGCCGGCCCGCCCGCGCTGCTGCGGTGTTTGTGGGTCGAGTTGTTGTGTGTGTCGTCTGGTGTAGGTGGGCTAGGTGGGCTAGGTGGGCTAGGTGGGTTTGGCGAGGAGGGCTTCGGGGGTGGGTTCGGGGCCGGTCAGGGGGCGGCCGTCGAGGAGGTCCAGGGTCGCGGACAGGCTCGCGGCGGCGGCTCGCGCGGCGCCGGCGGTGAGCGGGTCGCCGGTGTGCGCGGCGAGGTCGGCGAGTTCGCGTTCGGCTTCCGGGCGGTCGGCGAGCAGGGTGTGCCGCAGATCGGTCAGCGGACCGGCGATCCAGGACTCCGCCTCCGCCTCGGTTTCGGTGACCCGACGCATGGCGTCCACCCAGCGGCTCACCGTGCCCAGCGACTCGCGGGCGTATTCCAGCAGTCGACGTCTGGCCGGCCCCTCCAGACGGTGGCCCTTGCCGTTGCGGAACTCCTCGTCGATCGCGGAGAGCCGGCTCTCCAACTCGTGGTGCTTGGTGAGTCGGCGCAGCGCTTCGGCGACCTCGTCCAGATCGCGGCGCTCGTTGCCGGCCGCCAGTTGCAGCAGTCGGCCGAGCAGGCCGTCCTCGGGACGCCACCACAGTTGGGCGATCGAGGTGGCCCGGGGGAAGCGCAGGTGGCGCGGGTGCAACAGGGCCTCTGCGGCGTCCGCCGCACACGCGGCGGCGCCGGCCTCGGCCTCGGCGAGGGCTTCGAGCGCGCCGAGGTTGCGGGTGCCGCCGAGCAGTCCCTGCGCGGAGCCGGTGGCGATGTGTCGGGCCAGCGTGGCCACCGCGGGCAGGTCGCCCAGACCGGCCGCGGCCTCCTGGAGCAGTCCGTACGTGCTGTGCCCGCACAGTACGGCGGCGCGCGCCGTGGCGGCCACCGTCAACAGTTGGGTCGCGCGGTCGTGGCTGGGCTCGCGCATCGCCATCTCGTCGAGCTCGGCGCGCAGCGACACCGCGACGGCGCCGGTGTCCGAGCGCGCCCCGTCGGCGTAGGCCAGGGCACGCAGCGCGGATATTCGCTCCGGGGCGTCGGTCGACATGGCCTGTGCCGCCGAGGCGTACTCGCCCCGGCCGATCAGCTCGCCGATCAGCGCGGCGGGCTCGGGAGCGGCCGGCGGCGCGGGCGGGTCCTCCTCCGCGTCCTCCTCGGCGGCCGGCGCCGTGTGCGCCGGGCCCGCAGCGCCCTCCGCGGGGTCCTCCCGGTCCGCTGTCGCCGAGGTCTCGTCGGCCTCGGCCGGTTGCGCGTCGGACACCGGGTTCGGGTCGGCGTCGGAGCCCGATTCGCCGCCCGGTTCCGGGGCCGAATCGGGGTCGGCCGACGTCTGTGCCACCGGCTCCGGCTGCGTATTCTCGGCCGTGTTCGACGCGTCCGCCGGATCGCCCGAGGCGGGTGTCCCGTGCCAGGACAGCCGGCCCCGTAACGCCGCGTTGACGATCGTCGGGTCGGGCAGATGCGGGCGGATCGTCTCCGCCAACGCGTCCACGCCCTCGTCCCGGTCGGCCGCGATCGCGTCGATCAGCTCGCCGAGATCGGCCAGGGCCAGTACGCGCCGCCGGTCGGCCGGTTCCCAATTCTCGTGACGGGCGCTCAGCTCGGCGGTCAGCTCGCGGAGTTCGTCGATCGCCGCGGTGTGCGCCGGCGGGCCGCCGAGTTGCCGGAAGCGGTCCACTCCGGCGAGTTCACGGGCGTGTACCGCGGCTTCGTGCGCGGTGATCGTGGCGGCCAGGCCCGGCCGGTCCTCGGGCAGCGTGTCGGCTTCGGCCTCGACCAGGGCGCCGACCGCCGTCCGGGCCTCGGCCACGGCCGGGCCGACGAGCCCGAGCATGGTCAGGTCGGCCTCCTCCGGCGCGCGCCCGGCCGCGACGGCGGCGGTCACCGCGTCGGCGGCGGCCCGCGCCCGACCGAGTGCGTCGTCGAGGGAGCGCAGCGGCGACGGGGGCTCGCTGGCTCCGCACATCCGATCCCGGCAGAACGCCTCGAATCGGCGACACGCGGTCACCACGTCGGCGATGACCTCGGCGGGCCACCCCGGCAGCGCGAGGTCGGCCTCGGTCAGCGTGATCCGCAGCAGTGCGGCGGCCTGGCAACTGAACCCCCAGTCCGCGATCGCGGTGAGCCGGATCAGGTCGGGGGTGAACGCCGTGGTCTTCAGGCTTTCCAGGATCTCGCCGTCCAGCGCGCCCGAGTCGGTGTCCAGGGTCGCGGGCAACAACACGCGCAGTACCGGAAGGGTCACCACCTGTGCGGTGTAGCCGCGCACGCTCGGGGTCTGTTTGCGCAACCGCTTGAGCGCGTGTTCGGCGATCGCGGGAGTGGGTCGGCGGGCGGGCGGTACGCGCAGTGCGCGCAGGGTGTCGGTCCGTGTGGGGTTGGGCAACCGCCACAGGGCGTCGGCGAGGACGTCCGGGGCGATTGCCCCGAGACAGTCCACGAGGGGGTCGCCGAGGCGGGCGAGCTGGACCGCTACCGCCGACTTTTCCCGGGCTATCTCCTGCTGGTCGTGATCCGGGTGATCCAGGAAGGGTTGCAGTTCGCCCGACGAGGTCGCCCACCACAACCAGTCGACGCTGCGGGAACGTGGCTGTCGCACCACTTTTGGCCTCCCGAGGGAGAGGGGCTGGTCTCTGGTTATACCGCCGTCGGCTCGAGATGCGGACGGTTCCGCCGGATTCGCAAGGAATGAGTGCGGGTCGTTCCGGGTTTCTCATACCCCTGGGTGGTATGTATGAAAGATCGACGAAGGACGAGGAGGCGAGCGGGATGGAGTACGGCCGGACCGGACGGGACGAACATCCGGGCCACGCGGAGCCGGCGGGCGGCACGGGCCACCCGGATCGTGCCGGGCACCGGGGCCACGCGCAGCCGGCCGGGCCGGGTGGGCACGAGGGGCACGCGGGTCATCAGGGACACGGCGGGCACGCCGGTCACGGCGAGATGTTCCGCCGCAAGCTCCTGTGGAGCCTGCTGTTCTCCGTCCCCGTGCTGGTGCTGAGCCCGATGCTCGCGGACCTGCTCGGCTACCACGAGCCGTCGTTCCCGGGCTCGTCCTGGATCCCGCCGCTTCTGGGCACCCTCGTGTTCGGTTACGGCGGATGGCCGTTCCTGACCGGCGCCCGCGACGAACTCGCCGCGCGGCGGCCCGGAATGATGACGCTGATCGCGATGGCGATCACCGTCGCGTTCGTCGCCTCCTGGGCCTCGACGCTCGAACTCGCGTCGCACGAGCTGGACTTCTGGTGGGAACTGGTCCTGCTGGTCGACATCATGCTGCTCGGCCACTGGCTGGAGATGCGCGCCCTCGGCGCCGCCTCGGGAGCTCTGGACGCACTCGCGGCGCTGCTTCCCGACGAGGCGGAACGGGTGCGTCCGGACGGGGAGTTCGAGCGTGTTCCGGTGGCCGAATTGGAGACCGGCGATACCGTCCTGGTGCGTTCCGGGGCGCGCGTCCCGGCGGACGGCAGGATCACCGAAGGCGCGGCCGAGTTCGACGAGTCGATGATCACCGGTGAGTCCCGGTCGGTGCCGCGCGGCACGGGCGAGACCGTGGTGGCCGGTACGGTCGCGGTGGACAGTGCGGTACGGGTGCGGGTGACCGCGACCGGTGAGCGCACCCAACTCGCGGGCATTCGGCGGCTGGTCGCCGACGCGCAACAATCCCGGTCCCGGGCCCAGGCGTTGGCGGATCGGGCGGCGGCGCTGCTGTTCTACTACGCGGCCGGCGCCGCGGTCCTGACGCTGGTGGCGTGGTCGTTGCTCGGCGAGGGCGGGTCGGCGATCGAGCGCACCGTCACCGTGTTGGTGATCGCCTGCCCGCACGCGCTCGGGCTGGCCATCCCGTTGGTGATCGCGATCTCCACCGAATTGTCCGCGCGGCAGGGCATCCTGATCAAGGACCGGATCGCGCTGGAGCGCATGCGCGGTGTCGACGTCGTGTTGTTCGACAAGACCGGCACCCTCACGCGCGGGGCGCCGGCGGTGACCGGGGTCGCGGCGGCGCCCGGCCGGGACGAGACGATGGTGCTGCTGCTCGCGGGCGCGGCCGAGCGGGAGAGCGAACACCCGCTGGCCCGGGCGATCGTGCGGGCGGCCGGGGAACGCGGCAGGCCGGCCGCGGCGAGCGCGTTCCGGTCGATGACGGGCCGGGGCGTCGAGGCGGACGTGGCCGGCACCCGGGTGCGGGTCGGCGGGCCGGCGCTGTTGCGCGAGGCGGGCGTACCGGTACCGGACGAACTGTCGGCGACCGTCGGGGACTGGGTCGGGCGCGGCGCGGCGGTGCTGTACGTGCTGGCCGCCGACGAGGTCGCCGGTGCGCTCGCGCTGGAGGACGAGATCCGGCCCGAATCCCGCTCTGCGGTACAGGAGTTGCACGCGGCGGGGGTGCGCGTCGGGATGCTCACCGGGGATGCCCGACAGGTGGCCGAGTGGGTCGGGCGCGACCTCGGGGTGGACGAGATCTTCGCCGAGGTGCTGCCGGGCGACAAGGACGCCAAGGTCGCCGAGCTCCAGTCCCGCGGCCTGCGGGTGGCCATGGTCGGCGACGGCGTCAACGACGCGCCGGCGTTGGCCCGTGCCGATGTCGGCATCGCGATCGGCGCCGGCACCGACGTCGCGGTCCAGTCGGCGGGTGTGGTCCTGGCCTCGGACGACCCGCGCGCCGTGCTGGGCGTGCGTCGCCTGTCCACGGCCGTCTACCGCAAGATGCGGCAGAACCTGGTCTGGGCCGCGGGCTACAACATCGTCACCGTGCCGCTGGCCGCCGGCGTGCCGGCCCGGGCGGGTGTGGTCCTGCCGATGGAGGTCGGCGCCATCCTGATGAGCCTGTCCACGGTCGTGGTCGCCCTCAACGCCCAACTCCTGCGCCGCCTGGACCTGCGCCCGGAGGCGCTCGACACGCGGACGACGCCGGGCCGGGTCGACGCGCGGGATCGCGAGGAGTCGGCGACCCGGTAGGGAAGGCGCGGTGGACCCGGTACACGTCGGCGAGGACCGACGTGCACCGGGTCGTGTGGCCCGGGGGCGTCGGTCGGGTCAGTCGATGAAGCCGAAGGTCTGGCGCAGGACCGGCTTGCCGTCGGCGGTTGCACAGGGCGCGATGTACATTCCGCCGCCGTTGTAGTTCTGGTTCGGATCGGCTTCCAGGCACAGTCCGGTGGCGGGGTTGACCCACGCATTGGTGTTGATCGGGAACCAAGCCTGGGAGGTGCCGGAGTTGCAGTCCCACAGGCCGACCCGGGAATACGACAGGCCACCTATCGTGGTCAGACACTTGAACCCGGTGGTGCCGCCGGGCACGAGGCTGTACGCGGCGCTGCCGTTGTTCTGCGGGACGGCCAGCCAAAGCTGGTTATTGGGCGTCGTGTTGTCGGCGGGATTTCCGATGCACTGCCACTGCTGCACGATCCCACCGTTCGTGTTCATGGTGTTGGTATCGGCGTCCAGACATTTCCAGTTGGCTCCGATGAGCATCCGCGAGAAGTGATTCGGAATGACCATGGCGGACGCGGACTGGGGAATGGCGAACAGAACCATGCAGGCGGCGAGCACGCCTACGATCCTTTTGAGCATCTTCGGCCTCCATCGGGGGGCCCGTCGCCGTACCGGGGGTTCGGCGTTCGGGTGCCTCAGAGGATGGCTGTGGACGGGTGATCCCTCAAGGAAGCCGGTGGTCGGTGTGCCGGTATTCGGCCAGCGGTCGGCGTGGTCGGGACGGGGTAATTCCTGCCGACGCCGCTCCGATTTTTGATTTCTTTGTCCGGGTTACCACCGCTTTCGGATCCGACGGGTGGAGACGGACAGTGGATGTTTCCGGGAAGCAGGAATCGACCGGAAATAGAGCAGGGTGATTATCCATTGACACGTGTCAGTGTCGTGAGTGTACACCGGAATACCCGACATTCACTTGAGCCGTTTTCCTTCCGGCGGCTCGGCGCGGTTTATCCGATTTTCCGGGACTATGCGCACGCGGTCCAGGTGCCGCCGTCGGCGGCGGAACTGCGGATGGCGTCGAGCACCCGTTGGCCGGCCACGCCGTCGGCGAAGGTGGCGTGGCGGGGGGAGTCGGGGACGGGTTCGCCGTTGATCAGGGCCGCGAAGGTGGTGGCCAGGCGGGTGTACGGCGCACGGTCGATGCCCATCGAGTGGAGCAGGTCGTAGGCGGTGTGCATGAGGTCGGACGGGGGCGCGATCGGGTCCGGGTTGGCCAGGTCGGCGGGGGTCTCCACCCGACGGTCGCCGGCCGCGTCGGCGAGCCAGACGTCGTCGAACTCGACCCAGGCCGTGCCGTGGGTGCCGGCCACGCGTGTGGTGATCAGCGGCGGCCCGTAGATCCCGGCGGAGCTTTGCAGGGTGCCCTCGACGCCGGTCACCGTGCGAAAGCGGATGTTGAAGGTGTCCTCGGCGCTCTGCCCCGGCCGGTCGGCGACCAGCGGCAGGCCCGCGCTGACGCCCGCGAACTCGCCGAGCGTGTGCCGGATCTGGTCGATCCAGTGCGAGGCGTGCGCGCCCAGCCAGCCGCCGCCGTCCTCGGCCCGGCCCCACCACGCGGGTACCTCGGCGGCCGGTCCGGTCAGGACCGGGATGTGCAACAGCCAGGTGGCGAGCCGCGGTTCGCCGATCGCGCCGGTCGCGATCAGCCGCGCGAGCAGGGCCTGCGAGGACTGCCAGCGGAACTCGGTGCCCAGCATGTGTACGACGCCCGCCCGCTCGGCGGCGGCCAGCATGCGGGCAGCCTCGGTCGCATCGCTCGCGAACGGCTTCTCGCACACCACGTGCTTGCCCGCCGCGACCGCCGCGAGCACGATCTCCGCGTGCGTGTGCGGCGGCGTGGCCACGGTCACCGCGTCCACGCCGTCCAGCGCGAGCGTCGCGTCGAGATCGGTGAACGCGTACGGCACCTCGAACCGCTCGGCCCGCTCGGCGGTGCGCACCGGGTCGCGGCCGACCAGCGCCCGTACCTCGAAGCCCGCGTCCCGGAAGGCGGGCAGGTGCGTGATGCACCCGAAGCCGGTCCCCACGATCGCCACACCCAGCTTGTTCTGCGCCATGACGTCGTTCTCCTTCTTCGGGGCCTTCTGTGGGGCCGAAACGCGCCTACGGTAAGGGAAGCTGTCCAATTTCGCCATGACGCCACCGTGTGACGAAAGGCATCCGCCGGGGGTGGGCTCGGTGCGTGCCCGGCGGCCGTCGGCCCGTGGCGCGGCGGCGGTGATCCGGACTCTGCTTCGATGACCACGTGCCCCGCTCCCCGCCGGGTGCGCTTTCCACGCGAAGGGTGATACCGCGATGACCGAGACCCCCATCGACTCGCCGACCGGCCACGAGGCGCTCGACTTCGCCCGATCCGTGCTCGCCGCCCAGCCGTTCAGTCGGCTCGTCGGGGCCAGGGTCACCGAATTCGGCGCCGGCCGGGCCACCCTGGAGGTCGACGTCCGCGACGAACTCCGGCAACAGAACGGGTATCTGCACGGCGGCGTACTCGCCTACGCGGCCGACAACGCGATCACCTTCGCAGCCGGCAGCACGCTCGGCTCCGCCGTGCTGACCGGCAGCGTGTCCGTCCAGTACCTGCGGCCCGCACTCGGCGCCAGGCTGCGCGCCGAGGCCCGGATCGTGCACGCCGGTCGTCGGCAGGCGGTCTGCGACTGCGACCTGATCATGCTGGCCGACGACGGTACCGAGACGGTCTGCGCGATCGGCCGGGGCACGGTGCTGGTGGTCAACGGCGCCGCCGGCTGAGCGCGCGCCCACGGCCGCCCGTCCGCCGGCTCGAAGGGATGTCCTCGCGGACGGATGTCGCGTACCGTTGACTGCCGTCACGATGACAACAGGATGAGGTGCCGGCCATGCAGCTCCGTCCCTCCGCGCACGTCGACACGTTCTCCCGGGATCGGCTGCCGCCGGTCGACCAGTGGCCCGAGCTGATCTTCGAGCTGCCGGAACTGCACTATCCGGACCGGCTCAACTGCGCCGTGGCACTGCTCGACGACACCATCGCGCGACACGGGGCGCACCGGCGCTGCCTGCTCACCGCCGACGAGACCTGGACGTACGGCGACCTGCTCACCCGCGCCAACCAGGTGGCCCACGTGCTGACCGAGGACCTCGGCGTGGTGCCCGGCAACCGGGTCCTGCTGCGCGGCCCCAACAACCCCTGGTTGGTCGCGAGTTGGTTCGGCGCGCTGAAAGCCGGCGCGGTCGTGGTGACCACCATGCCGCTGCTGCGCGCGCACGAGCTCGACGCCGTCCACGAGATCGGCCGCCCCACTGCGGCACTGTGCGACCACCGCTTCACCGCCGAGCTCGCCGCGGCCGTGACCCCCGGCCTGCGCGTGCTCACCTACGGCGGGCCCGGCGCGGACACGCTGGCCGCCCGCTGCGCCACCAAGAGCACCGTGTTCGAGGCGGTGGACACCGCGTGCGACGACGTCGCGCTGATCGCGTTCACCTCCGGGACCACCGGTCGGCCCAAGGCCACCATGCACTTCCATCGGGACGTGCTCGCCATCGCCGACACGTTCTCCGCGCACGTCGTCCGCCCCGAGCCCAGCGACCTGTTCACCGGCACCCCACCACTGGGCTTCACCTTCGGCCTCGGCGGGCTGGTGGTGTTCCCGCTGCGCGCGGGCGCGGCCACGCTGCTCCTGGAGCGGGCCACCCCCGAGGAACTCGCCGCCGTGGTCGCCGAACGGCGGGTCACCGTACTGTTCACCGCGCCGACCGCCTACCGGGCCATCCTCGGCGCCGGGCTCGTCGACCTGCTCGCCGGCGTGCGGCGCTGCGTGTCCGCGGGCGAGGCGTTGCCGGTCGGCGTGTGGCAGGCGTACCGCGACACGATCGGGACGCGGATCATCGACGGCATCGGGGCGACCGAGATGTTGCACGTGTTCGTCTCCGCCGCCGACGACGCGATCCGCCCCGGGGCGACCGGGCTGCCGGTGCCGGGCCATCGGGCCGTGGTGCTCGGGCCGGACGGCAGGCCGGTCCCGGACGGTACGCCCGGACAACTCGCGGTCAAGGGCCCGACCGGCTGCCGATACCTCGACGACGCACGGCAGTTCGACTACGTGCGGGACGGCTGGAACATCACCGGCGACACCTACATCCGCGACGCCGACGGCTACCTCTGGTACCAGGCGCGCAGCGACGACATGATCGTCTCCTCCGGCTACAACATCGCCGGTCCCGAGGTGGAGGCGGTGCTGGGCACGCACCCGGACGTGGCCGAGTGCGGGGTGGTCGGTGCGGCCGACGAACGGCGCGGCATGGTGGTCAAGGCGTACGTGGTGCTGCGTCCCGGGGTGGTCGCGAACGAGGCGACGGCTCGGGTGCTCCAGGCGTTCGTGAAGCAGACCATGGCGCCGTACAAGTACCCGCGACTGGTCGAGTTCGTGTCCGAGTTGCCGCGCACCGACACGGGCAAGCTGCGGCGCGGCGAACTGCGTCGGCGTGCGGCCGAGGGCACGCCGGTCGCCGGGGTGGGACCGGCTCCCGGATAGGATCGCCGGCGACCCAGACTCCGCGAGGAAGGCGACCATGGCGGAGACCCCGGCCCGACCCAGCTCGTTGATCAACACCGTGTACGGCGCGTTCGTGCGCGATCTGGGCGGGTGGATCTCGATCGCCGACCTGATCGTGCTGATGGGCGAACTGGGCGTGGACGCGCCGGCGGTGCGGTCGGCGATCTCGCGACTGAAGAAGCGCGGCACGCTCACCCAGGAGCGGCGGGACGGCACCGGGTATCGGCTCAGTCCGGCGATGGAGTCGATCTTCGACGAGGGCGATCGGCGGATCTTCGGCAATCTGGAGCCGGCGCGGCTTGCGGACGGGTGGGTGCTGGCGATCTTCTCGGTGCCCGAGTCCGAGCGCGCGCATCGGCACCAACTGCGTTCGCGGTTGACCTGGCTGGGGTTCGGCAATGTGTCGCCGGGGGTGTGGATCGCGCCGGCGCGGCTGTTGGAGGACGCTCGGCGCACGCTCGTTCGGGTCGAACTGGCGGACTATGTACACCTGTTCACCGGGGATGCGGCGTTCGCGGAGCTGGGCGCGACGGTCGGGGACTGGTGGGACTTCGAGGCGATCGAGGAGCAGTACGCGCTGTTCACCGATGCGTATGGGCCGGTGGCGGCGGAGCTTGGGGCGCGGCCGGTGGTGGAGGCGGTCGACGCGTTTCGCACGTACGTGCCGATGTTGACGCAGTGGCGGCGGTTGCCGTACTTGGATCCGGGGCTGCCTGCGGAGTTGTTGCCGGCGGATTGGAACGCGGTGGGGGCTCGGCGGGTGTTTTTGGCCCTGCACTCGCTCCTTGCGGAGGGGGCGAAGGGGTTCGTTCGGGAGGTTGCGGGGTTGGCCTCGAGCGCGGGCCGGGGCTGAACTCGCCTCAAGCGCCGGCGGGGCTGTTTCGCCTCATGCGCCGGCGGGGCTGTTTCGCCTCATGCGCCGGCGGGGCTGGGTGGCCTCATGCGCCGGCGGGGCTGGGTTCGCCTCAAGCGCCGGCGGGGCTGTTTCGCCTCATGCGCCGGCGGGGCTGAGTGGCCTCATACGCCGGCCGGGCTGGGTTCGCCTCAAGCGCCGGCGGGGCTGAGTGGCCTCAAGTGCCGGCCGGGCTGGATTGGGCCCGGCCGGCGTTGGGTGTTGGGGTGGGTCAGGGGAGGGTTTTGGTGAGCCAGCGGAAGACGTCGGGGACCATTCGGCGCCAGACGTCGGTGCCGTGGCCGCCGCCGGAGATTTCGGCGAGGGTTATCGCGGTGGGGGGCTTGGCCGCTGCCTTGAGGGCTTGGGCGTCGCCGTAGCCGTCGCCCTTTTCGCCGGCGAGGTAGAGGGAGGTCTTGGGCGGCTGGGGGGCGTTCTTGAGGATGGTGAGGGGGTTGGCGGAGACGCGCAGGGCCGGGTCCTTCGAGGTGACCGAGTCGGCTTCGCCCTTGGGGTCGTTGTAGCCGGACAGGCTCACGCCCGCGCCGTAGCGGTCGGGGTGCAGCAGGGCCATCCGGACCGCGCAGTGGCCGCCGGCGGAGTAGCCCGCGATGGCCCAGTGCTTGGGGTCGGACTCGGCGCGGAAGTTGTCGATCACCATGCGCCGTACGTCGCCGGAGATCCAGGTGTCCGCGTTGGCCTTGCCCGGCACGTCCGCGCAGCCGGTGTCCTCGTTGCCCGCGAGCAGCTTGGTCCGGGGCGAGACCAGGATGAACGGCGCCACCTCGCCCTTGGTCATCAGGCTCTTGAGCTGGCTGTTGACGTCCAGCGTGCCGAACCATGCCTTGGCCGAACCCGGGTAGCCGGGCAGCAGTTCGACCACGGGGAACTTCTTGTCCGCGAACGCCGGGTCCTTGTACTGCGGCGGCAGCCACACGTAGACCTCGGCCTCGACGGCCGACTGCGGGCCCTTGAGCGTGGTCTGCTGTACGCCGTCGCCCATCTTGCCGTCCGACGCGGGCTCGAACTTGCTGGTCAGCTTGTGCTCGGGCGCCGGCGGCGGCGCCGGCTCGCGGGCCTCGGTCACGTGGCTGCCGCCGGTGCCCAGGAAGTCGTCCCAGGTGTCGTAGAGGCTGTTCGCGTTGTTGACCATCACGAAGACCATCAGGATGGCCGTGGCCTGGCAGGTGACCAGCATGAACAGCCGGGCGACGGCTCTGACCGGCTTCGGTCCGGGAATGCGGTTCCAGGCGACCATGGCCAGTGCGAGCGCCGCGATGGCGAGCACGATGGTCGTTATATAGAAGGGAGTACCGGTCAGGCTCACTGTGGTCTTCCAGGGGGATTCAGCGACGGTCCGGACACGGTCAGTCGGCGGTGGGCGGGGACATGTGCCGGCCGAGCCAGCCGAGCAGGTCCGGGAGCATCTTCTTGAAATGCGACGTGAGGTGCCTGCCGGCGGGTTGCTCGTAGTACTCGATGCGTACCGGCGGCGCGGCCTTCGCGACGAACGCCTTGACCAGCCGCACCTCGGCCGCATCCCCGCCGCCTGCGGTCGCGAGCACGTCGATGTCGGCCTTGCCCGCCGCGATCAGCTTCTCCGGGCTGTTGGCCAGCCGTTCGGCCTCGTAGCCCTTCCACAGTGGGGAGTCCGGGTTGAAGTAGCCGTCGATCGGCACCGCGACCTTGAACCGATCCGGGTGCTGCAGGGCGAGCTTGACGCTGCAGAACGCGCCGGTGGACGCGCCCATCACGCCCCAACCGGCGGGATCACGCAGCGTGCGGAAGTTGGCCTTGACCAGGTCGGGGATGTCCTGCGACATCCAGGTGCCCATCTTGGGCTGCCCCGGGATGTCACTGCATTCGAGGCTGCGCTTCTCGTCCTTCTCCAGGTTCTGCACCGGCATCACCATGATGAACGGATGGCTGGTGCCGGCCCGGGACTGGCGGACGGCCTCCTGCTGGATCGGCAACTGGTTGTCGGTCCAGGTGTTGTAGCCGTTGCTCTGGCCGCCGGCGTAGAGCGTGAGCACCGGGAAGCCGTGCTTCGCGAACGCCGGGTCGTTGTACTCCGGGGGCAGCCACACCCACACCTTGCCGGTGACACCCGACTTGGGACCGGTGTACGAGGTCATCAGGATCGGCCCGACCGAGGTGGTCGTGGCGGTCGTGAAGTTCGTGGCGGGGCCGGTCGGCGCGACCACCTTGCTCGGCGCGGTGGGCTTGGCGGGTGGGCTCGCCGCGGTGCCGGAGTGTGTCGGCGCCGCCGTGGACTTGGCGTTTTCGGCCGTCGTATCGCCCGGCGAGCCACACGCGGCCGCGGTCACCGCGACGAGTACGGCACCGAGCAGCGCCGTCGCTCGACGGCGGCGTGCGGAAAGGGGGTTCAAGGGAAGAGCTCCGGCAGGCGTCAGGGGGTGCTGTTGACAAAAACGACCTTAACCGGACATCGAAACGGTCACTCGACGGCTCTGTAACAGCCGTCCATCGATCGGCGGGACGAAAACAGCGTTTTCGTGATTTTACCGTGACCGGGTCACCCCTTCGGTCGAGCCACGAGTGACATTCGGCGGCGGCGAGGGTACCGGCGAGAACGCCGTCGGCCGAAGACAGGAGTCGCCCCTTGTCCCTCACCGCACCCGTTCCGCGGCCCCCCTCTCCCGAGTCGAGTCCGGGTTCGAGGTCGGGGCCGATTCCGCGTACGCACGGACTTCGTGCGACGGCCGTCGTGGCCGTCGTGATGATGTTCGTGATCGCGATTCCCTATCTGCTCAACCGCTCCCTCGTCGGTGCCGCGCCGGTGCGCGCCGGCCAGGTGGTCACGCTGGGCACCTTCCGCTACCGGCCGGCGCCCGACTGGCAGATCGATCGGGGCGCCTCGCAGCGCGATCTGGTCAGTGTGTTGGTCAAGGGCGCGACCACCTATCGGCTGACGCCGCTGGGTCGGCAGTCGTCGGCGGTGGGCGCGTTCAAGGCGGCGGCGCGTCGTTACGAGGCGACCGGGCGCGGGCGGATCGGTGGCGATCCGGCCTCGGTGAGCACCGCGCGCGGGCTGACCGGGCTGGTCGCGCCGATCAGCGGAAACACCGTGGCCGGCACGCTCACCGTGCTGGTCGCCGGCGGCCAGGGCCTGGGGATCTCGCTCACCGCCCGGCACACCGCGCCGCTCACCGCGGAGATCGCCGACGACGTGGTGACCATGCTGGACTCGGTGGAGGTGGTCGACTCGTGAGCGTCGCTCCGCTGACCGATCGCCGGGGCCGTCGAGACGCGGGCAGCATCGTGCAGCCCACGCGCGCGGCCTTTTGGCTGTACCCGATCGTGCTCGGGCTCGGCGCCGCGAGCGTGGTGCCCAACTTCATCCGGCTGTCCTCGGCCGCGCCCTCCGGCGCGATCGTCCTGAGCGTGGTGGTCCACACGTTGTGGCTGATCCCGGCGCTCGCGGTGATCACCCACCTGGACCTGTTCGAGCGCGAGCCGCCGGCGTTCTGCGTGGCCGCGGTGCTCTGGGGCGGCGTGGTGGCGACCGGTTTCGCGCTTGTGGCCAACGACAACGTGCTCAGCTATCTGGCCAAGCTGGACCCGAAGTTCGCCACCGACTGGGGCGCCTCGATCTCGGCGCCGGTGGTCGAGGAGACGCTCAAGCTGCTCGGTGTGGTGGTGCTGATCCTGATCAACCGCCGGGTCTTCGAGAGTGTGCTCGACGGATTCGTCTTCGGTGCGCTGGTCGGTCTCGGATTCCAGGTGGTCGAGAACATCATGTACGCGCTGAACGCCGCGATCCAGGCGGGCGAGACCTGGACCGGCGGGATCATGGCCAGCTTCTTCGTGCGTGCCGTCGTCAACGGGTTGTGGAGCCACGCGGCGTTCACCGCGATGACCGGCGCGGGCGTGGCGTACGTGCTGGTCGGCGTGCGGCGGCCGCTCGCGGTTCGGCTCGCGGCGGCCGGCGCGCTGTACACGGTGGCGTGGGGCCTGCACTTCGTGAACAACTCGCCGCTGCCGGAGATCGTGCTGGGGCGCACCGACTGGTACCTGACCATCGTGCAGATCGTGCTCAACGGGCTGGTCGTGCTCGCCGTCGCGAGCTTCGTCTACCGGTGCGCGGCCCGGCAGGAGTATCGCTGGTTCGCGCAGGCGGTCGGCGACGAGCCGGAGCTGTTGCCGCTGCGCGAACTCGCCGCGCTCGCCTCGAACAAGACCCGCAAGATGGCGGTGGAGGCGGCCCGGCGCGAACACGGCCGCAAGGCGGCCTGGGCGCAGAGCCGATTGCAGCGCGCCCAGTTGGGCTACGGCGTCGCGCTGGCCCGCTCCGCCGATCCGGCCACCGACCCCGGGGTGGCCCGCTGGCACCGCCGGATCGACCGGGCGCGGGCCCAGGTGCGGGCCGCCGACACGGAACCGCCCGAGTCGCCGGGCGCGCCGACGCAGCACGCGAGGGTGCGTTCCGAGTTGCCGGAAGTGCCGTAGTCGCCGGTCGTGGGCGGCCTCGACGGGCCTGGGCGGGGAGGCGGCCGGTCCGGTCGGCTCCGGGGCGGCGCCGGCGCGGCGGCCCGGAGTCGATCCGGATGCAGTCGGTCAGCGACAGGTGCGCGAGTCCGGCGCGGTACGCCGGTTCGCCTGTCGGGGCCATTCGGTGTCCTGCGCCCACGCGCTCTCTTCGAGATCGGTGAGCCGGTCCTGGCGCAGCAGGTCCCTGGGTGCGGTGCTGAGGTCACGACGACCGAGCGAACGCGCCACCAGGAGCACGGTCAGGCCGAGCAGACACACGGACACGGCGAGCACGACGAGTCCATCCACGGTGCTCCTCCCTACCTATGCCTATCTATAGGGCAGTTGCCCCTCCATCGTCGCGTGCGAAGCCGACATTGTGAACCCGAGCCGGATGAACACCGGGCGACATGTCGGGTCGCGTCGTCACCGGGCATCCGGGGACTCGGTGTCGGCCATGATCCGGCGTTGTCGCTCGGTTCCCGTATCGAAGAACGCGTCCAGGTACTCGGTTGGTTCCAGGGGACTGTCCCGGGCCAGCGAGAAGACCTCCATGCCGTGTCCGACCTGCGCGTCGAACAGCCGGAACGCCTGTGCGAGACCCAGGTATTCGGCGTCGTTCACATCGCGGGCGTATTCGAGCGCGTCGGCCTCGGCCAGCGCGATGGCCTCGGCGAGGCTGCCGGCGTGCCACAACGTGATGCGTTCCTCGTAGATGTCCGGCTGATGATGGAACAGGCAGCGGACGGAGTGCCAGGCGGGATCCTCGGTGTGTGTCGGGGTGTCAGACGATTCGGTCACGCGGCCGAGTGTGCCGGCGCCCGGTCACGGGTTCGGCACGGTTGCCCTTCGGGAGCGGTACGCCGGCGCTCGCGCCGGTCTGGGCCCATCACGCGTTCGCGCCGCACGCCCTCGGACACCCCGCCCGCCGTCCACGTCCTCGGGGCGAAATGAATTGGGCGGGCGCCGACGGCCCGGTGACAATGGCCGGGTGAGCGCACCGATCGAGGCGATGGACCGCAATCTCGCCGAGCACGCCTGTCACCTGCATCGGGTGACCCCCGGGATGCGGGTATACGAGGACGATCACGTGCTCGTCGCGGACAGCGGCCTGACGCACGACACGTACAACATCGTCGCGGGCGCGCGGCTGACCGAACGCACGGTGGGGCCGGCCGTCGAGCGCACGGTGCACCGGGTCGCGGCGACCGGGCGGCCGTTCTCGTGGTGGGTCACCCAGGGGTCGCGGCCGACGGATCTGGCCGAGCGCCTGGTGGCGTACGGCCTGCCGGTCGCCGAGCAGGAGGTGGCGATGTGGACGCGGTGGAGTCGGAGCACCGGTGCCGAGATCGTGCCGCCGGACGGGTTCCGGATCGAGCGGGTGCGCACGCGCGCCGGGCTGCTCGACTTCGCCGAGGTGCTCGCCGCGCTCTGGACACCGTCCGCGCGGGACGTCGTACGGTTCGCCGAACTGACCGCACAGGCCGCGCTCGAATCCGCCGCGCGCTACCTGGTGGGATATGCGCACGGGCGGCCGGTGGCCACCGCCGAGGTGTTCCTGCACGCCGGCGTCGCGGGTGTGTACAACATCGCGACGCTCGCCGCGCATCGCCGGCGCGGGTACGGCGCGGCCCTGACCCGTGCCGCGTTGGACGCGGCGGTCGACGAGGGCCATCCCGTCGCGGTGTTGCAGGCCTCGGCGGTGGGTGAGCCCGTGTACCGGAAGCTGGGCTTCGAGGTACTCGGGCCGGTCACCGAGCATGCGATCGCGCGTTCCGACGGCGGGTCGAACGCGGGGGTCGGGCAGGCTACTTGAGCAGCTCCGGGTGCAGCGCCTCGACCATCCGGCGCATGCCGTCCCGCCAGTTCACGGTGGTGCGGCCGGTGATCGCGTGCATCCGGGTCAGGTCCAGCGTGACCGAGTCGATGGTTGCGTCGGTGGGGTTGAACTCGGGTGTGACGCCGGTGAGTTCGGCCAGGTAGCCGCACCACTCCTCGATGCTCACCGGATCGCTGCCACCCCAGTTGACAGTGCACACCTCGGGCGTGGCCGCCGCGAGCAGCGCGGGGAGCGTGCCGGCGATGTCGTCCACGTGGATCGGGTGGTAGATGCTCGGCGCGTTGGTGTGCACGTCGATCGGGGCGCCGCCGAGCATCATCTCCAGGTGGATCCCGGGCCAGCCGCCGTTGTCGCCGTACGGGACCGACAGGCGCGCGATCGTGGTCGGCAGCGCGAAGCGGCGCGCACCCCAGCGGGCGGCGCCCTCGGCCGCGATCTTGCAGATGCTGTACGTCTCCAGGAACGACCACACGCCGTGGTTGTCGCCCAGGGACGCGCTCTCGGCGAGCTCCTTGTGGCCGGCGGGCTGGTACACGGCCGTGGAGGAGCAGTGCAGGAACGCGCGGGCGGCCTGGTGGTGTTCCATCAGGGACAGGACGCCGCCGGCGTTGGCGTCCAGGTCGATGTTCCAGTCGCCGTTCTTGGCGACGGCGAAGTTGATCACGTAGTCGGCGTCGGCGGGAAGTGCCGCGACGTCGCCGGCGGCCAGGTCGATCTTGACGCAGGTGACGCCTGCGGCCTCCAGGCGGGCTCGGGCCTCGTCGTCCTGGAAGCGGGCCGCGCCGTATACGTCGTTGTCGCGGGCGAGGATCTTGGCGACCGGTTCGGCGACTTGGCCGGTGGCTCCGGTGACGACGATTTTGGCGCCGGTCAGGGGCGGTGTCATGGGTCCTCCGTGCAGTTCGCTGCGCTTTGCTTGTGGGATGGGTTCGGTGGCGTTCGGGTTTTTGTCCTCAGGCGCCGGACGGGCTGGATTGGCCTGGGTCGGTTGTCCTCAAACGCCGGACGGGCTGTGGGGGTGGGTGGGTCGGGGTGTCCTGCGGACGGCCTGTCCTCAAGCGCCGGACGGACTGGAAGGGTTGGGGTTCGGGTGGTTCGGTGGGCGTTTGGGGTGTCCTGCGGACGGCCTGTCGTCGAGTGCCGGGCGGGCTGGTTTCGGGGGTGGCTTGTTCTCAAGCGTCGGAGGGGGTTGAGGGTTGGGTTGGATTGCGGGTGTGTGGGGGTGTTCCTTGGGCGGGTGTTTTTGGGTGTTGGGTGGGCTGGTGGGTTGGGGTGTGGGCGCACGTTAGTGGAGGTTGGGGTTGGGGGGAAGGGGAGCGCGGAGGGGGTTTGTCGGGTGGGGGCGGGGATGGAACGGGAGGTGGTGGTTGGGCGTCTTGGGGGGTGGGGGAGCTGCGGTTGGGGGCGGTTGTGGGGTTGATGGGGAGTTGTCGGTTGTGCGGGGCGTCGGTGGCCGATGCGTGGCATGGGTATTGCGAAGGGGTGTTGTGCGGGGCGGATCTGGCCGGGCAGCGGGTGGGGGATTCGGGGCTTGCGGTGCAGGTCGGGTTCGAGCGGGCGCGGGTGGCTGCGGTGCTCGGGGAGGTGGTCGAGGGGCGGCTGGTGGTGCGTAATCGTGGGGGCGTGGCGGAGTGGTTTCGGGGGCGGGTGTTCGACCCGGAGCGGGTCGTGGTGGTGGAGCCGGAGCCTGGTGTGCCGATCGGGCCGGGGGCGCAGGTGGTGTGGACGGTGCGCTACCGGGTGCCGTGCGAGGTGGGGGCGGGGTTGCTGTATCACGCGGCGGTGCGGGCCGAGGCGGTGCGGGATCGGCGGGTGGGGGCGGCGGCGGTGCTCGACGTGCGGATTCGGGGTGGCACGGACCGGGTCGATCGGACCGACGGAGGTGACCGGGTCGACCGGACCGATGGGATTGACCGGGGCGGTCGGACCGACGGGGTCGGCCGGGTCGAACGGACCGACGGGGCTGGTCGGGGAGTCGACCGGGTCGACGTCAGTGGGTCCAGTCGGGGGCGTGTCGGGCCACCAGGTGTTGCCATGCGGGCACGCCGCCCTTGAGGGGCCAGGCTCGGGTCAGGCCGTAGCCGGCGCGGAGGCGGAAGAGGTCTCGGGCGAGTTGCCGGCCGGCGTCGCGTACCGCGTTGCTCGCGGCGACCTCGGGGACATCGGCGATCGCGGCCATGCGGCGCTCGTAGCCGTCCACCGGACCGGCCACGTACACGTCGTGTTCCGTCGGGCGGGAGAGCACCAACAGCGGTGGTACCCGGCCCTCGGCGAGCGACGCGGCCAGGCGGTCGTGGCCGTCCAGGACCAGGTGCGTCTGGAGCATGCTGACCCACCACACCAGGACCGGTGGCAGCGAGCCGTCCCGGACCTGCTTGCGATACGCCTTGACCCGCCCGTCCTCGGCCGACGCGAGCGGGTGCAGCGGCAGGATCTCCCAGTAGTGGTAGGTGTGCGCGTTGAAGTCGATGCGCCCCTCGGGCCACGAAGGCAGGGTCGGCGCGGCGAACTCCGGGAAGCGCAGCCGGGTGCGATCGATGTCCCGCGACAACACCCACGTGCCGCCGTACAGCGGCCCGTTCCGGCTCAGCTCGTCCGCCATGCGGTGAGCCCAACGGGGGTACCAGGCCGGGTCGTTCACCGTGCCCACGGCGCGTGCCTCGGCGGCCCGCAGCGGGGCGAGCGGGGAGCGGTACGGGGTGGGGCAGCGGTAGTCCACGCCGTACCACTCGGGGTCGACCTCGGCGAGGAGCAGTGGGGCCGGTGTCGGGAGCGGTGAGGGTGCGTACGCTTCGGGGCCGCTTTCGGCGGAGGTGTCGATCAGGACGAATCTGCGGTTGTGCGCCGCCAGCAGGCGCAGCGACGGTCGCGCCGACTCCGGGACGTCCAGGCGCAACGCGTCCCAGTCACCGCCCGGCCGGGTGAGATTCGTGCGATCCATCCGGTGATCCTAGAGCCGCAGGGCGATCAGGCCGGCAACATGTCCGGAATGAAGGCATCGCTGTGGTTCACCTGGACCCTGTCGGGTTCCGGTTGGGCCGACTGCACCATCGCCGACCATTCGGGCGAGGCGCAGTTGCTCGTCTCCTACATCACCTACGCGCCCGAGGAACTGATCGGCGCGGTCACCCGGCTCGCGCTCGGCGAGGCGGGTGACCACAAGGTGATGTTCGAGGCCGAGCCGAACGGCTATCTGTGGCACCTGAGTCCGGACGGCGACGCGGTGGACATCCGGATCGTCGAATACGCCGACGCGTCCGTGCGCACCCGGCCCGGCGACGTGTTGTGGGAGGCGCGCCACCCGATCGAGATGCTCGCGCGCAGCGTGCTGCGCGGGTTCGACCGGGTGGACGGCGACCTGGGCGAGGACGGTTGGTACGCCGACTGGCGGCGGCCGTTCCCGCGCCGCGAGTTGGAAGCGCTGCGGATGGCGTGGCGCAAGCTGGGGATGTGAGCGGGCGCGGGTGTGCGTCGGCTCCGGACCGGAACGGCAACTGCCGTGCTCGGAGCGCCACTTCGGGATCGGCCGACCGTGCCGCGAACTGCCCGGGCGACCTTCGGGGATCAACGACGCACCCTGGGGCCATCGGGGTGTCCGGGAGATCGATTTTCGGCGTGCCGGGGTGTCGGGCGGGTCCGTGGTGCGACGCTTGGAGGCATGACGGCACCTCGTGATCCATCCACTCCGGACGTGACCATCCATACCGGCGGCGCCCTGTGGCCCACGCCGGGGCAGTTGCGGGCCGAACTGCCGGACGGGGCAAGGGAGGAGTTCGAGGACGAGTACGGCCGGGCGCTGGACTACGCGCGCGACGCGGGGGATCTGGCCCAGCTCGCGAACGTGCTGATCCCGTGGCAGCGGCGGCTCGTGCACCACCGCAACGGGGACTACGAGGCCGTGTTGGAACGGGCCCGACGGATTCGGGACGGCGACCTGTCGGGGGTCGTCCCGACGCCGCGCACGGACCGGTTGTTCCGGGCGCACCGGTGAACTATGGGGTCGAGTATCACGTCGAGGCCGAGGCGATCCGGCGCACCCTGCCGGCCGCCGCCCGCCGCGCCTGGGCCGAACTGGAGCGACGACTGCGCAAGGACCCGTGGAATGCCGGCGCGCGGATGAGCGGCGGTCTCAAGGACACCCTGGAGGCGGCGTTCGCGGCGCACGGCTTCGCGACGTACATCGTGCAGGAGAACCGGGTGATGGTGAGCGTGATCAACCTGGTGTGGATCGGCTGAGCGCGGTGCGGGGTTCGCGGCGACCCGGGTGGGTTCGGCTCAGTCGGTGGTGAGGGTGAAGTGGTGGGTGGGGAAGGTCAGCGGGATGTCGGCCGGGCCGCTGGGGCAGACCGCGTGCAGGGTGCCGGTCGGGGTCAGGTCGAGCGTGCCGGTACGGAAGGATCGGGGCACCTGGAACGCGAGTTCGACCGAGGCGAGATAGGGATTCGGCTGCGGGGAGGCGTTCAGGACCGGGACGCGGCGGCCGTCCGGGAGGCGGAGCACCACCTCGTCGGCGAGCTTTTGGCCGTAACCGAAGGTGCAGTCCGCCGGGCCCGAGCCGGTGGAGTCGGCGGCCGGGGGGCGTAGTCGGGCGTACAGGCCGATCAGTACGAACCGCGCACCCTGCGGGGCGGTGCCGACCTGCGGTAGCTGATCGGTGACCCTGGGCGGTTCGGGCGTGGTGCCGACCCCCACGGCCAACTCCAGGGCGAGCGGCCGGCCCTGCCACGAGGTGGTGGCCGAGACGACACCGTCGGAATAGCCGGTGATCCGGCGATCCGGGGCCGCGGCCGCGGTGTCGCCGCAGGCCGCGCAGCAGGCGGCGGCGAGCAGGGCGAGGACGATCGGCGGTACCGCGCCGCGCCGCACGGACACGCTTCGCCGTGGCCTGGGCACGTACTCGCCTCCTTGCTCCCGGTTGCCGCGTCCATGCAATCAGGGGTTCGGTCGGGGGGACACCTTTGCGCGCGGATCGGCGGGAAGTCCCTCACCACCGACGAGGCCGGCCGGGCGTACCGACCAATCCTGCCCGGTCCGGCTGTGGGCGGGGCGTCGGGACGGTGGATTCCGGGTGTCATATCGTCTGGAAATCGTCGGCCACAGCGCCGCCGGAACGGGAACGGGAGAACGAACGATGACGGAGCACGACGTGTTGGCCCAACGGTTCGAGGAGAACCGGAGCCACCTGCGGGCGGTGGCGTACCGCATGCTCGGCTCGTTCAGCGAGGCCGAGGACGCGGTACAGGAGACCTGGTTGCGGCTGGACCGCTCCGACATCGGCGATGTGCACAACCTCGGCGGCTGGTTGACCACCGTGGTCGGTCGGGTGTGTCTGGACATGCTGCGCTCGCGCAAGTCCCGGCGCGAGGACATGTGGGACACCCACGTACCGGACCCGATCGTCTCCCGGGCGGAGGGAGCCGACCCCGAGGAACTCGCGGTACTGGCCGACTCGGTCGGGCTGGCGATGCTGGTCGTGCTGGACACGCTCCCGCCCGCCGAACGATTGGCCTTCGTCCTGCACGACATGTTCGCGATGCCGTTCGACGACATCGCACCGATCGTGGACAAGTCGACCGCGGCGACCCGGCAACTCGCCAGTCGGGCCCGGCGCAAGGTCCAGGGGGCCGCACCCGAGCCGGACCTGCCCCGGCAGCGCCGGATGGTGGACGCCTTCCTCGCCGCCTCCCGGGGCGGCGACTTCCAGGCCCTGCTGGACCTGCTGGACCCCGACGTCCTGCTCCGCGCCGACACCGGTGGCGGCCCGATCGGTGTGTCGCAACTGGTCCGCGGCGCCCGTGCGGTGGTCGAGCAGGCGCTGAGCTTCGCCCGCTTCGCGCAGTACGCCCGGCCGGTGTTGATCAACGGGGCGCCGGGCCTGTTGAACGCGCCGGGGGGCCACCCGTTCGGGGTGATGGACTTCACCATCGTGGGCGACCGGATCGTCGAGATCAACATCCTGGCCGACCCCACCCGCCTGGCCCGGCCCGAGATCCAGGAGCTGGCGGGTCCGCGCGGTCCGGTCGACCCGGAGCTGGGCGGGCTGCTGGGGCTGCCCACGGACTGAACCGTCCGGGCGCCGTCGACGGCCCGACTCCGTTGTGGGTCGGGTCAGTTCGACGGCCCTGCGGTGTTCCCGTCGTTCGCGGTGCCCGGGGTGATCAGACCGCTCTCGTAGGCGAACACCACCGCCTGGGCGCGGTCGCGCAGGTCGAGCCTGCCCAGGATGTGGCTCACATGGGTCTTCACCGTCTGCTCGGCGAGCACGAGATGGGCGGCGATCTCACTGTTGGAGCGGCCCTGGGCGATCAACCCGAGCACCTCGGTCTCGCGCGGGGTGAGGGCGCCCAGGCGGGTCGAATTCGCCCGGGTGATCGGCCGGTTGCGGGCGAAGTCGGCGATCAGCCGACGGGTGATCGAGGGCGCGAGCAACGCGTCGCCGGCCGCGACGATCCGGACCGCGGCGATCAGGTCGGCCGGCGAGGCGTCCTTGAGCAGGAAGCCGCTCGCCCCCGCGCGCAGCGCCTCGTAGACGTAGTCGTCGATGTCGAACGTGGTCAGCATCAACACCTTCGGTGCCGGGGCCGACCCGCCCGGTCCGCCGAGCAGTTCGCGGGTCGCGGCCAGCCCGTCCAGGATCGGCATCCGGACGTCCATCAGGACCACGTCGGGCCGGGCCACCCGGGTCAGCCGCACGGCCTCGCGGCCGTCGGCCGCCTCGCCGACCACTTCCAGGTCCGGTTGGGCGGCGAGCAGCGCGGCGAAGCCGGCGCGGATCATCGCCTGGTCGTCGGCGATCACTACGGTGGTCATGCCGCTCCGGGGGTGGTCGGGGCCGGCGTGGTGTCGGCCGGCGGTAGGGGAAGCATGGCAGCGACCCGGAAGCCACCGTCGGGCAGCGCCTCGGTGTGCAACTCGCCGGCCAGCATCGCGACCCGCTCGCGCATGCCGATCAGACCGTGGCCGGTGCCGGCCGCCGCGGCGGCGGACGTTTGCAGGTGCGGCTCGACGGGGCGGCCGAGAGCCTTTGCGGCCCCCGGAGTTCCCGAAGCCCCCGCGGGTTCGGCCGCTTCGGGCGCGGAGTTCACGACGGTGATTCGCAGCGCCGCGGCGTCCCCGGTCACGTGGACCCGTACCGTGGCGCCCCGGGCGTGCCGGACCACGTTGCTCAGCGACTCCTGGACCAGCCGGTACGCGGACAGTTGTACGCCCACCGGGACCCGGTCGGGTGCGGGCACGGTGTCCGCGACGGACAGGTGCGCGTCGAGGCCGGCCCGGTGCGCGGTCTCGATCAGGACCGGCAGCTCGGCCAGGCCCGGTTGCGGGCTGTGCTCGGTGTCGGCGTCCGTGTCCCGGCGCAGCACGTGCAGCAGCCGGCGCATCTCGGTGAGCGAACGGCGCGCCTCGGCCGCGATCGAGGCGAACTCGTCGACGGCGGCGGGCGGCAGGTCGGCGATCCGATAGGGCGCGCTGTCCGCCTGCACGGTGATCACCGACATGTGGTGGGCCACCACGTCGTGCAACTCGCGGGCGATCCTGGTGCGTTCCTCCAGGAGGGTACGCCGGGCGTGCTCGGCCTGGCTGATCTCCTCGACCACGACCAGTCGGCGCTGGGCGGCGCTTCGGCCGCCGATCGCCTCGGCGGTGAGCGGGGCCAGCGCGGACAGGATCGTCACCGGCAGCAGCGCGTCCAATTGCACCGGGCCGCGCGACAACACCAGGGCCGTACCGGCCGCGATCAGGATCAGCCACAACGCGACCGACACGCGCCGCGGCGCCCGCAGCGCGATCACCGACAGCACCACGACCAGGGACCACACCGAGGTGACCGCCCACGGCCAGGGCTCGGAGTCGGACACCGGATGGGTCGGCAGCGCCGTCGCGATCGCCGCGGCCAGCGCCAACCACCAGGCGGCCAACGGGCGATACCGGCACAGCAGGATCGGGGCAGCGCGGGCGATGGCGGCGATCGTCGCGCCGGCGCCGGATACGTCGTAGTGCTGGTACAGGTCGAGCCACCCGGCCACCGCGCCCGCCAACGCGAGCACGAACAACACCCGGGTGCTGCGGCGGCCGGGCGGCAGCGCGGCCACCGAGCCCGGCGACACCGTCTCGCGCAGCGTGGCCACCAGGGTCGACGGTCGAACGATCTTCACGGTTGGTGATGGTATGCCCGAGTGGGCCGGTCGGTCGGACTCGGCGACGGCGGTGTGCACGGCGACCTCCGGTTCAGGCCGGCGAGGCGAACGTGCGGCGGGCGAGCCCGGCCTGCACGTCGGTGAGCGCCTTGATCAGACACAGGCACACCGCGAGGAAGGCGAGCCCGCCGATCGCGTGCACGGCCCAGACCCCGGCCAGGGTCGGCCCGCCCCACGCGTGGTGATAGTCGGTGTCGCCGTACCAGATCGGGTAGGTCAGGTTGCGCAGCGTGTTGCCGTACGCGTAGCCGGCCAGGATCAGCGTCGGGATGCCCAGTGCGGCGTCCGGCAGGCTGTGGCCGAGCACCCGCAGCGCACCCGGGCCGGCCCCGGCGGTCGCGTCGGCCGGCCCCGAATCCAGAAAGCGCCGGGCCGCCGTGAGTCGCAGTCGGGCCGCGCGGGAGGACCGACCGGTGAGCACCAGGCCGATGCTCAGCAGGCCCAGCGGCAGCGCGATCAGTGCGTACACCGAGCGGCGGGCGGCCTCGCGCGGCGAACTCGGCACGCATCGGCGCAGTGCGCGAGGGACGCGACCGGCATGAGAGCGAGTGGGGGTGGGGCGGGCGGCGGTGAGCGTCATGGCGAGGTCCTTGGGGTGTGCCCCCGAGTACGCGGCGCGGGTTGTTCGGTACTCGGGTGTGGTGCTCGGCGCCGGGGACGGCGTCGTGTTTCCCAAGGTAGGAGGCGGGGCGGCGGTGGACATCACACCGCGGCGCCAACCCCGAAGTGATACCGGGGTAGGGGGTCGGCGTGCCGGAACGACGAGGCCGCCGGGTCGCGGACGACCCGGCGGCCTCGGCCGATGCGGGAATTCGGGGCCTCGGGACGGTGGCCGAGGTCCGCCGGTCAGGACGAGGGCGTGTGCGCCTCGGCATCCTTCTTGGCGTAGTGCTCGCGCTCGCGTCGGTCCGCGCGCAGGATGCCGCGGATCACGAAGGTGAAGCCGACCGCGACCACGAGGAAAGGGGTGAGTTCGGCGAAGGCGCCGAGGGCGTTCAACACGATGACTCCCAAAGGTGGTGCAGCCGTACGACCGTGCCACCGGCCGAACCGGTCGCACGAACCGCAGACGGCCCGCTCCGCCGTTCGTCCTCCGAGCGGCGCCACCACAGTACCGCCCACGCCGATGTCGACCGCCGGCGACCACGGGTCGGCGGCGCCGGTGCTTGACTGGCGCCCATGTCCCTGGATCTGATCGTCGTCTATACGTCCCGACTCGGCGCGTGCCGTGACTTCTACGGGTCGCTCGGTCTCGACCTGGTCCGGGAACGCCACGGGACCGGTCCCGAGCACTACGCGGCGACGCTCGCCGACGGCGTCGTGGTGGAGCTGTATCCGGCGCGGCCCGATCGGCTCACCGGCTATCTGCGGCTCGGCCTGACCCTGGAGACCTCGCCGCTCGGGCCGGGCCGGCACCGGTCGACCGACCCGGACGGGCGGCACGTGGAGGTCGTGGTGCGGGCCGGGTGATCGGTCGGCGAAGCGGCGGATCGACCGCGGTCGGTGCTGCGCGGGCGGTCGGCGCGGTCAGCGCGGGCCGCCGGCGGCTTCGGCGAAGCGGCGGAGGTCCTCGACGTGGGCGCCCCAGCCGTCGCGGTGGGCGGCGGCCAGGTTCGGGCCGTCCGGGAGGCGGTTCCAGCCGGTCTCGCGGACCCGGAGCTGGGTGCCGGGGCGGGCCCGGGTCAGCTCGATGGTCACCGTCGTGGACGCCGCCCAGTCGTCGTCGGCCCAGGTGAACCGCAACATCCGACACGGGTCGAGCGCCTCGACGCGGCCGGTGGTCAGGCGGGCCTCGCCGTTCGCCCCGCTCCAGCGCTCGGACAGCCGACCGTGCACCCGCGCGTCCAGATCCAGGTAGCTCCACCACGACGCGCGCGTGTCCGCGTCCACGAGGGCGCGCCAGACCGCCTCGGCAGGCGCGGCGATCACGACACTGACCTCGACGAGCGGTTCACGGACCATGCATCAACGGTAGATCTCGCGAACGCCCACGTCAGCCCGCCAACGGTTCGCGAAAGGTCCGCTGAAGGTCAAGTTTGCGCCGTCAGTGCGCCGTGTGCGCCGCCGCGGCCGGAAAGTGCCGTCGGAGTGTGGACGGTGCCGAACCCCGAGGGGATCTTTTGTCGGTAATTGAACTCCTTTGCCGGATATAAGAGATCGGCTCGGTGCGTCTGCCGGTGGTCTCCCGCTCCGCCCACCGGCGATTCGTCGATTGGCGATCACCGGGGATGGGGAACGCACAGCCACAGGTGCGTACTCCGCATCGCCGGCCATCGGGAGGAATCCGCCCATGCCCCACCCGCCGATCGCAGCTCTGCGAAGCGCGTTCACCGCGTCCGCCAAGCCGGGCAGCCAGGACTGGCCCACACTCGCCGACTTCACCGCCTTCGCCGCCGCCGGCCGCGCCTGTGGCCGAGCCCCGCTGATCGGGCTGCCCGGCTGGACCTGCGACGACGCCGCACGCGTGTTGGCGCTGGCCGAACTGGCCGACCGCACGCCCGAGGGCGACCTGTCCGCCCACCTGCGCACCCTGTACTGGCGCGGCGACGCGCACGAACGCCGGGCCGTGCTGCGCGCGTTGCCCTACCTCGCGGTGACCCGACAGGATCCGGCACTGGCCACCGCCCTGGTCGAGGACGCCCTGCGCACCGGCGACCCCCACCTGATCGCCGCCGCCCACTTCGCCGCAGCCGTCCCCCCGACCGACCCGACCAGGGCCTGACCGAACACGCTCGACACCGTTCCGACCACCGACGTCGGCCACCCCCCACCCACCCATGGGTGGCCGACCCGGCCCGATCCCAGGCCGCCCGGTGGCCCTCTCGTCCGGGCTCAGGCGGTGAGTTCGTCCAGCGCCGTCGTCCACGACGCGCACAGCGACTCGGCGAACTCCGAGGGCAGGCCGGTGTCGGCCACGGCACTCACGTACAGGCTGTCCTCGAAGGTGGCCAGGAACATCCCGAACGGCATGCCTCGGGGCAGGCCGCCGAAGGGGACCGCGCCGATCAACGGCGACCCGCGGAACGCGTACGGCCGGCGCAACCAGCGGTGGATCGGCCCCGCCGCCAGATCCACCTGCCACGGCGAGGTCGCCGCCCGCAACCGCCAACGTGCGCCGGCAGCCGGGCGCGCCGCCCGGATCGCCTCCGTGACCAGGGTCAGCCGTCGGGCCGGATCCGCCTGGTCGCACGGCAGCCGCACCCGCGCGGGGCGGGCATGGGCTCCCGGCTCCGGGTGGTGCGAATCGCCGCAGGAGGTCGGTACCAGGGCCCAGACCGGTCGCGGCCCGCGCCGCCACGGGACGCCCGCGTCGTCCCGCAGCGCGCCCGCGAGCGCGGTCAGGAACAACTCGTCCGGGTCGGCCCACGCCGCACGCAGCCGCCTGGCGTCCAGCGCCAACCAGGCCAGCCGCCGCGTACCGGTCAGGCCCCGCGTCGCGAACGGCCGGCCGGCCGGCGGCACCGGAGGTCGCACCCGGGCCCGCACCCCGGGATCACCGACCGCCGGCCGGTGTGTCGGCGCGGCGTCGATCGGCTCCACGCCGAACAGCCGCCGACCCACCTCGACCACCGACGCGCCGTCCAGCAGCGCGGGGTGCGCCTTGACGATCACCGCCCATTCGTCGCGCGCGTGGCCGTGCACCAGGCGGGCCTCCCACAACGGCCGGTCCCGCGGCAGCCGAGCCGCCAACGCGTCGTCCACGGCCGTGTCGAGCCGCCCCGGCCCGGCCGCCTGCGCGTGTACGTGCCGGGCCGGATCCAGCGGGCCGCGTCGGCGATAGCCGCCGTCCGTGCGGTACGCCAGCGTGGGCACCCGCCACAACCGCGCCGCCACCGCCTCGCGCAGATCCTCGACGGTCGGCGCGAGCCCGCGAAAGCGCAGCACGCAACCGAGTTCGACCGAACCGACCCGATCCTGCCGACCCTGCTCCGGGTGCGGGAGCGCGCCGCCCCGCCGGCCGCTGTGACCGGGCCGAACGCAGTCCACCAGGTAGTCGCGATCGACCCCGACGGCCGAACGCGGCTCGCCCAGCAGCGCCCGTACGCCCGAGTCGTCATAGCTGCGACGGTGCGTCAGATACGGCGTGAACGCCGCGTGCGCCTCCGCGAGCCGCTCCACGCCGGTCGGCCGGGTGGGCGGTTCGGCGACGAACCGCAGCCGGACCGGCAGGAATTCGGCCAACACCTCGCGAACGACCTCGATCGGCACGTCCTGCGGATGCCGCACATGGTAGACGTCCACACCGCCGGACCCGGCGACGTCGGCCAGCCTGGTCATCACCCGCGCGGCCTCGTGCACCGGCACGAAGTTGAGCCGGCCCTCCGGCGCCGAGGTCAGTCGCAACACCGGCCGCAGCCGCCGCGGCAACCGCGCCGCCCAGCCCAGCGCGGCACAACCGCCGGTCGCCTCGGCGCGTTCGACCAGGTAGCGCAGGGCATTTCCCGGCACGCCCGGCCGGTCGGAGACCAGCGTGGTCGGCCGCAGGATCATCGCCGCCCGACCCGATCGGGCCGCCCAGTCCCGGACCAGCACCTCGGCCTCGTACCTGGACCGTTCGTAGTCGTTCTCGAAACCACCCGCGTCGTCGCGCAGTTCCTCCTTCACCGTGCCCTCGCGCCGGGCACCGGCCACATACGCGGTGCTGATGTGCAACACACGCGGCCGGCGTCGGCCGATCTCGGCCAACTCCAGCAGATGCCGGGTGCCTTCGACGTTGACCGCACGCAACTCGGCCGCGCCGGCGTCGACCCGGCGATCACCGGCGCAGTGCCAGATCGCGTCGAGCGAGTCGGCCAGCGAGGCGAAGTCCGCCCGGGGCAGGCCCAGCCGAGGCAGCGTCAGATCGGTCTCGACGATCCGCAGCCGCTCGGGGAGCCGCCGCACCAACTCGTCGGGAGCGGCGATGACTTCCAGAAAGGCCCGAATCCGGTCGAGCGCGCCGCGGGAGCCGGCATGGGACAACACGGTGATCGTGCGGTGTCGGTCGAGCAATTCGCGGAGCAGATGGAGGCCGAGAAATCCGGTGGCTCCGGTGATGGCGACGCGCATGGATCAGCAAGCTCCTTGCAGTTTCTTCCAGATGGCCGGACGGGGCGTCATGTCGACCGGGTCGATACGCGGCGAGTCGGGCCGATGGCGCGCTGCGCCGGGGCATGCGTGGTCGAGGTCTTCCCTGGGACGAGTGGGTTTCGTCAGGACGCTAGTCGCCGAACGGTCGGCACCCGGACGGTATTGGGCCAACCGATGTCGGCGTCACCCGATCGGGTTCGCGATCGAGGGCGAGCGCAGGCCGGCTCGCGGCCGGCCAAGGTGGTGACCGGGAACCAACGATTGTGCCTCGGCCGGCGGGCCGATACCCCCGAAAGAAGCTTTCTTGACTGTTTTCGCTCGGTGGCGGCACCCGGGGGGTCTACGGTCTGGAGCGGGACGAGCGCCCGGGTCTGCCCGAGCGCGCCAGGACCAGGGGGCATGCGTAGATGGACACTTCCCAGGCCGGGGCCACCGTGGCCGCGGTGGGATCGATGGCGTACGGAAGCCACTGCTGCTTCGTGTCGGCGGACGACGAGATCGTTCGGCTCGCGGTGCACAGCTATGTTCGGGACGGTTTGTCCGCCGACGATCGGGTGCTGTGTCTGCTCGGTCGGCGCGACCGGACCTGGCTGATGAGTACGCTGTCCGAAGGGCCCGCGTGGCCGGCCGAACGCGAGGCGGACGGCTCGCTCGTGGTCGTCGATGTCGGCCGAACGCCGCTGTGGGAAGGCGAGTTCTCGCCCGAGGGGATGGCCGAGACGTTCTTCGCGGCGGTGGACCAGGCACTCGCGGACGGCTTTCGGGGCCTGCGGGTCTGCGGTGACATGACATGGGGCCGGGCGGGCGGCGTCGCGTACGACGACCTGCACGAGTTCGAACGGCTCGCGGGACTGGGTCTGCCCGGCCGCCGGGCGATGGGCTTTTGCCTGTACGACCCGCGCGAGTTCAGCTCCGTCCAGGTCGACGCCCAGGAACGACTGCACCCGATCGTCGCGGGCACCGGGCACGCTCGGCCGCCCAGCCTCCAGGTCACCGACACCACCCTGGGCCTGCGGCTGATCGGCGAGGCCGACGTGGCCACCCACGCCCTGTTGGAGGAGGCGCTGCGTCGGGCGGCCCTCGCGCAGTCGGGACACGACCTGGTGGTCGACCTGTCCGCGCTGGAGTTCGCCGACCTGGGCGCGATGGAATCCCTGTACCGGACCGCGGGCGCGCTGGCCCCGCACCGGCGGCTGGTGCTGCGTGCCGCCGGGCCGGCCGTACGCAAGGTGCTCGACCTGCTCGGCTGGAGCGGCGCGGGTGGCTTGATCGTGGACGGGGACCGTCCGTCCGGGGAGCGGAGTGGGGGAACGCAGTGACCGGCCCGAAGCACGATCGCGCCCGAGCCCGTACCGGTGGCGGCCCGGTGGAGGTGTTGCCGTTCGGTGCTTCGGACCTGTGCCTGGTGCGCGCGGTGGTGCGCCGGCACGCCGACGCGGTCGGCCTGGCCGACGACCGGCCCGACTGTCTGGTCCTGGCGGTGCACGAGATCGCCGCGTGCGCGGTCACCGCCGGCTCGAAGCCGGCCCTGCTGCGCTGCGTGCCGCGCACCGGGCGGGTGGTGTGTGAGATCCACGCGAGTAGTGACGAGCACAACGGCTGCCGACGGCGAACCTTTCCGCGGCTGACCGACAAACACGAGACACCCGGCCGCGGCCTGTGGATCGCCCGGGCGTTGTGCGACGAGGTCGAGGTGGCCGAGTGCGCGGAGGGTGTGGTGGTCCGGATGACGATGCACCTGGCCGCCCCGGACCCCGCGCCCCGGCTGCCGCAGGACGAACAGACCTGCGGCAACGCCGAGGCGGGGGCGGAACGCCCCTGACGGCGGCCGGCATCGCTGCGCCGGACGCCCGGGTGTGACACCGTCGGGCGGATGACGAATCAAGGGGAGATCGCCCGGGCCGTGGTCTCGGGCGCGGCGGCCACGCCCGGTCCGGAGCGTACGGCGATCTTCGAGGCGGTGCGCGCCGATCGGGACGGACCGGTGACTCGGCTGCTGCTCGAACTCGCCGACGCCGAAGCGGTCCGGACGCGCGTGGCTGCGATCGAACTGCTTTGTGAACTGGCCGAGTTCGGGCAGACCTGGCCGGTCGTCGGCGAGCACGCCGAGGCGTACCTGGTGGACCGGGAGCCGAGTGTGCGGGTCGCGGCGGCGACGTTGTTCGTGGCGACGCGGGATGCCGAGACGGTGTCCGCGCGGTTGCCCGACCTGGCCGATCCGGATGTGCGACTGGCCGCCGTGACGGCCCTGCACGCGCGGGCCGGCACCTTCGACGAAACGTTCACGAGGCTGCTGGAGGACGGCGATCCGGCGGTGCGCGTGGTGGCGGCGCTGGGGATGTTGCCCGTGGAGGGCCTGCCGTGGGCGTGGCTCCAGGCGCTGAACGAGGCGATCTCGGCCGATCTGCCGGCGGCCGTGCGCCGGGGTGGGCCCGGCGCCCGCAACTGGGGTTCGGCCTGGGCGTGGCGGCTGGCCCGCCACGATCACGAGGACGAGTGCCAGGAGATCGTGCGGCGGTTGCTCGCCGACGAGGACCCGCACGTGCGCCGGGTCGGCCTGGACATGGCGTCGGCGGCGATCCGGTTGTGGCGGACCGCACCGGTCGAACTGCTGCCCGCGCTGGCCGAGGTCGCGGCCGGTACCGACCCGGAGCTGCGCGCGGAGACCCTGCGCGTGTTGCGGTTGTCGGACGAGCTGTGGCGGGCGGCGGTCGACCTGTGGGCGGCGGAAGGGGGCGGGCCGGTGCAGGCGGGCGAATCGGCTGCGCCGGCACCGATCGAGGCCGTGCCGGACCTGGACGCGGTCTTCGCCGCGCGCCGGCCGCCCGGCGGGCGCACCGAGGTGGACGCGTGGTTGGCGGAGCAGCCGATCGAGGCGGTGACGCATCGGCGTCGCGTGGGGCGGGCGCTGGTCGGGCTGATGGCGTGTGGTGGGTTGACGGAGCGGCAGGGTCGGCAGGCGATGGCGCTGTTCGAGCACGAAACGGTGCTCAAGTACGAGTTGGCGGGGGTCGTTTGGCGTCATCGGGGTGCCCTGGACGCCGGGATCGGCGACCGGCTCGTCGCCGAGTTGTCCGCTGTCGCCGGAGATCGGTACGTGGGGGAACACGCACTGCCGGTGCTTGCGGACATGGGCCGGCGGGCGGTCGGCGCGTTGCCGCGGCTGACCGCGCTGATCGAGGATCGGCGTCGACTTCCGGTGAACGACGGCACGGCCGAGGCGGAGATCCGATTCGACGAAACCCGGCGAGCCCAACTGGTCGTTGTCCGTGATCGTATCGTCGCCGACATCCCGTAGGGTCCTTCCGGACGCACGCGCGTTCGGACATCCGTACGAAGTCGGATGCGGACAAGGGGAGATGGCATGCCGGTAGGCAGGGTCGCCGTGGTCGGCGGAAGCATCACGGGCTGCGCCTTCGCGTTGGCGGCGGCGCGTGGCGGGGCCGAGGTCACCGTGTACGAGCGCACCACCGGCGAACTCGCCGACCGGGGCGTGGGTATCGCGTTGCACGTGGATCGCTACGTGGAACTGGAGGCCGCCGGCTATATCGACGACAGCACCCCGTGGCGCAACGTGGTGGGGCGCAAATGGCTCCTCGATGACGGAGGTTCGCCGCGAGGACGACTGGTCTGGGACCAGTCGGCCGCGTTCCGGATGTACAACTGGGGCCAGTTGTGGCAGGGGTTGCGGCGCCGGGTGCCGGCCGAGGTCGACTATCGCGGCGGCACGCCGGTCACCCTGGGTGCGGACGGCGAGGTGGTGTTGCCGGACGGCACCCGCGAGTACTACGACGTGGTGGTCGGCGCGGACGGATACGGCTCCGCGGTGCGTGGCGCGTTGTTCCCGGCCGCCGTGCCGCAATACGCGGGTTACACGATGTGGCGCGGGAGTTGTGCGTGGGAGCACGAGCCGATCGATCACCTGATCTCGATCTGCATACCCAACGGCCAGGGCGTGATGTACCGCATACCGGGCAGCGCGGGCGATCGCATGTCGTGGGGTCTGTACAGCTCCGTGGGCGGTACGGACAACCCGCGGCCGGCGCTGCTGGAGCTGGCTCGCAAGTACTTCCCGCCGTTCTGGGCCGACCTGGTGACGGCCACGCCCGAGAGCGAGACGTTGATCCAGCCGATCAACGACCTGGTGGTGGACGCCTACACCAGTGGTCGGGCGCTGGTCGCCGGCGACGCGGCGGCGATCGCCCGCCCGCATGTGGCCAGCGGTGCGGTCAAGGGTATCCAGGACGCGGTGGCCTTCGAGACGGCGTGCCGGGAGGTGGGTCGGGACGGTTCGTGGGACGAGGTGCTGGCGCGCTACCAGGCGGAGCGCCACCCGGCGGGCGCGGACCTGGTCCGGGTGGCCCGGGCGATGGGTTACGCGATGGTCGAGAACACCCCGGACTGGGCTGCCATGACGCCGGATCACATGGTCGACTGGTGGGCGGCCCAGCACGCCGACGACGGCTTCGGCGGGCACGCGCTGGGGGCGTCGATCGGCGCTCGCTGAGCGGATGGGCCGGGGGCGGGTCAGTCCCGGTGGGCGATGTGCATGTTGATGTTGAGCACGTTGCCGTTGGGATCGCGGACGAAGAAGCGGCGTACGCCCCACGGTTCGTCGGTGATCGGGTAGACGATCTCGTAGCCCCGATCGAGTGCCCGGGCGTGGGCCGCGTCGACGTCCTCGACCTCGATCGACATCGCCGTGCGGCCGGACTGGGCGTCCCAGTCGCAGTCCTCGGTGACCACGATGAGTTGCGCGGTCGGGTTGTTCGGCGAGCGGAACATCACGAACCCGGGCTCGTCCATGGCCGGCTCGAAGCCGAGGAAGTCCTGGTAGAAGTCGCGATTGGGGCCGAGTTCGGTGGCGGAGACGCTGGGAACGACGCGGTTGATCCTCATCGGGGCAGCGTAGGCGGGCGGACCGACATCACCCGGGCAGCCGGGGGGTGTCGGTCCGTCGGCGTGTCGAGCGCCCGCGCCCGGCCGGCCGGTCGCGGGTTCGCTCGGGAGGCGATGTGCTCCTGGGCGGGCAGGCCCGGTGCGGCGCCTGTCCGGTCGGGTCAGGAGCCGTCCTCCAGGTTCCAGCCGATCACCCGATCCGGGTGGATGCGCAGCACCTCGTTGCTGAAGAACCCGGCCGCGAAAGGCGGTTCGTGGTCGCGCAACAACTCGGCCCGGCCGCGGATCTCCACCCCGCGCCCCCAACCCGGCTTGTACGCCCCCGGCTCGTCCGGCGTCATGTCGTCCACGACGAACGCCACGGCCGGATTCTGCTCGGCGTTGCGCCACTTTCGGCTCGCGCTCAGCTTGGGCCCGCCGATGTCCACGGTCCCGTCCTCGTTGAGCCGAAAGCCGACCGGCCGCACCTGCGGCTCGCCGTCCGGGCCCACCGTCGCCAGCCGCCCCAGGTCCTGCCCGAGCAGGTACGCCCGTTCGATCTCGCTGTACGTCGCCATGTCCGCCGCGCTCCGTCCTTGTTCGCCGCCCCCCCGGAGATCCCGGGGTCCCGAGGTCCCGAGGTCCCGAGGTCCCGAGGTCCTGAGGTCCTGTGTCGAACCTAGAAGTTCAAGTGCACTTGATGTCAAGACGCACGACGGGACGGACATCCTCGAACGAGGTGCCGGCGCCGCCGTCCGGTGCAAGGATCGAGGCCGCATCACGATCCTGGGGAGGGGCACCGTGACGGGCTTGGAATTGATCCTGGCCGCATTGGCGGCGGGGGCCGGGGCGGGCGTCAGCGACACCGCCGGCAACGCGATCAGGGACGCCTATACCGGGTTGAGGGGCATGCTCCTGGCCAGATTCGGGTCCGGTGACCGGGTCCGGCAGGCGCTGGAGGCCGCCGGCGACGATCCCGACGAATTGGCCGCGCAGGTCGGCCCCGAACTGGTGGCCGCCGGCGCGGACACCGACGAGGAGGTGCTGACCGCCGCGCGTGGACTGCTGGGTCTGCTCGACCCGGAGGGAGCGCGAGCGGGTGTGTACACGGTGACGGTGCAGACCAACTATGGTGCCGCCGGCACCTTCACCGCCCCCGTGACGATCAGCTACGGGCAGCCGCCCGTCCCCCCGCCGACGCCGGACGCGGGGTAACACCGGGCGCGTTCGAGGAGGTTCCCGGCACGGGAGTGCCGGGAACCACGGTGTTCGGCCCGGCCGGGACCTTCCACGCCCCGGTCGTGATCAACGGGCGGCATCCGGTGCCGTTCCCGCATCGGGTGGGCACACTCCCGCCGTTGGCCGACTGTTGGCTGGAGCGCGCTTCGCAGGTCGAGCCGGCCGCGCCCGGAGTCGCCCCGCCATGCCTGGTGGTGACCGGTCTCGGCGGAGCGGGCAAGACCCAGATCGCGGCCGGACTCGCCCACCGTGCTTGGGAAGCGGCCGACGTCGACCTGCTGGTGTGGATCACCGCGAACTCACGCAACGCGATCGTCACCGGATACGCCCGAGCGGGAGCCGATGTCACCGGCGTCGCGGACGACGACCCCGAACAGGCCGCCGCCCGCTTCCTGGACTGGCTCGCCGAGCCGCGCGGGGCCCGCTGGCTGATCGTTCTGGACGATCTCCAGGCCCCGCGCGACCTCGCCCGCCTGTGGCCGCCCGGCCACCCACTGGGTCGCACCGTGGTCACCACGCGGCGACGGGACTCGGCGCTGTTGCGTGGCCGACAGGTATGCGACGTCGACCGGTTCACGCCCGAGGAGTCGCTCGACTATCTGCGGCGCAAGTTCGACGCCGACGAACGGCTGCTGGGTGAAGCCGAGTTGTTGGCCGAGGACCTGGGCCACCTGCCACTGGCCCTGTCCCAGGCGGCGGCGTACACCCTGGACCGGGACGTGTCGTGCGCCGACTATCGCAAGCGGTTCGCCGACCGGCGGCGGCGTCTGGCGGACCTGGTCCCGGACCCCGACGTGGAGATGATGCCGGACGACTACAGCCTGACCGTCGCCACGACCTGGTCACTGTCGATCGAGGCCGCCGACCGACTTGCCCCGGTGGGCCTGGCCCGGCCGCTGCTGGAACTGATCGGTGTTCTGGATCCGAACGCGATACCGGTGGAGGTACTGCGCTGCGACGCGGCCCGCGCGCTGTTCACGACCGGCCCCGCAACGTCGACCCCCTCCGCGGAGGACGCCGACGACGCTTTGCACAACCTGCGTCGGCTGAGCCTGGTCACGGTGGCCGACGGCCTCGTGCGAGTGCACGCGCTGGTGCAGCGCGCCGCCCGCGAAGCCCTGGACCCGCAGGCACTCGGGCGCGTCGGCAGGGCCGCAGCCGATGCCCTGCGCGCGACCTGGCCCGAGACGGAGGACGACCACCGACTCGTTCGGCTGGTGATGGCCAATGCCGAGACACTGGTGGCGCAGCACGGTCACACCCTGCTGATCGGCAAGGTCCACGCGCTGGTCAACCACGTGTTGTATGCACGGGGACGGAACTGGTCGCCGAATCCCCTGTGGGTGGCCGAAGTCTACGATCGGCTGCACGCGGACGCGGTGCGGTTGTCGGGCGCGGAGCACGAGACCAGCCTGGACCTTCGGCAACACCACATCAGATTCCGTTGCCTGGGCGGTGACGTGCACGGGGTGACCGAGGCGATGGCCGAGGTACTCGCGACTCGAGTTCGGTTGTTCGGGCCCGAGCACCGGGAAACTCTTTCCGTTCGGCAGGACATGGCCGGGTTGACCGGGTGGGTCGGCGAGGCGGAGCAGGCCGAACGCATGTACGGCGAGCTCGCCGTCGACTGTGCGCGCATTCTCGGTCCGGATGATCCCAATACCCTGAGCTGCCGGCTGGAGGTCCTGCGTTGGCAGGCCGAAGCGGGTGAGGGAGCGGCCCAGGCCGTGCGTACCCTTCCCGCCTTGGTGGAGGACACGACGAGGGCGCTCGGCCCCGACCATTCCACTGTGCTGGAGATGCGATGGGGCCTTGCCGCCTGGTACATGGAACTCGACGACTTTCCGGCGGCCGTGGAGTACCTGCGCCCACTGGTCGCCGACATGTCGCGATTGTGGGGTGAACACCACTCGAAGACACGTGAGATGCGGCTGAAGCTGGCGGACGCGTTGCTCGATTCGGGCGCGCCGGCCGATGCGGCGGAGCAGTACGCGAAGATCGTCGGCGCGATGGCGCCCGTCGCGCACTGGGACCGGTTCTCGACGCACGAGTACGTGAACGTCTTTTCGAAGATGCTGCTTGCCCGCTACACCGCAGGCGACCTTGCGGCGGCCCTCGCCGCCGGTTGGGAACTGCTCCAAGACGGGCTTCGGCACTGGCGCCATGCCACCGCCGATCTGTTCAACGTGGTCAATACGATCGGCAATGTCGCGACGCGATACGGCAAGGCCGCAGACGTGGACAAGGCCGTCGAGATCCTGACCCGACTGGTGGAGACGGCCGCCACGATCGGTGGCCCGGAAGTATCCAGCGTCCTGGTCGCCCGGCACAACCTCGCCTGGTGGCGAGGTGTGGCGGGCGACCATGCCTACGCGGTAGCCGCGTTCACCGAACTCGTGGCGATCAGATCGCGGGTATTCGATCCGACCGACCCCGAAATCGTGTCCACGCGAACCGCGTTGGCGCATTGGCAGACGCAAGCGGGTGATTCGGCGAGTGCGGCCGAAGTGTTGGACGGGTTGCTTTCCGACCTGTTGTCGTCGAGTCCGATTCCCGAAGCGGATCTCCTGGGCCTCATGCGGTCGCTCATGTTGGCCGCGCTGCGGTTGCAGGTGTCCGGTGAGTTCACACTTGCCTACGGCTACTTCGAGCGGCTTCCCGCCCTGTTCATCCGCTACTCCGGGCCGGACGCGCAGGAGACACTCCGCATCCGTCATCAAGCGGCCGTCTGCCGGGCGCTGATCGGCGAGCGGGTGGAAGCGTTGGCGGCGGAGGAGGCGTTGCTCGCCGACCAGGTACGCGTACTGGGCCCGGTGCATTCCGACACCCTGGACACCGCGCTGATCATCGCCGTGCTGCGCGGCCTGACCGGCGACCCGGCGGGCGCCCATACCGTGCGCCTGGAGTTGTTGGCCGATCTGGTGCGGGCGCGCGGCGTCGAACACGTCGACACCGTCGGCGTGCTGGACGGGTTGGAGGGGTTCGCGCGCGAGCAACGGGAGCCGGCGATCAACCTCGAACTCTGGACCGAACTCGCCGTCGAATACGCGGTTGTGTTGGGAGTGACCCACGAGCGAACGCTCGCCGCCCGCCGGCAGCGGGTGTGGTGGCTCGTCGAAGCCGGTGACATCGTCCCGGCCGCCGCCGACGCGGAGGCGTTGCTGGCGGACAGCCGTGCCGTCCGTGCCCCGCACCATCCGCAGACGTTGGAGGTGCTGGGCGAATTCGCCTACTGCCGCGACTACCTCGGCGACGTGGCGGGTGCTCTCGCCGCATACCGGGAGCAGTTGCGGGGTCTCCTGGAGACCTCCGGTGCGGATGCCGAGGCCACGCGGGGGGTGCTGCCCAGGCTTCGGATCGTCAGCGAACGCCCCACCACTCCCGGCGAACGGGCCGAGCGGCTGGCCGCGTTGGTCGTCGACTACGCATCCGTGCTCGGCGCCGACGCCTTGGAGGTGCTCTGGCTGCGCCTGCCCGCCGCCGACGCGTTGTTCACGTCCGGGGACCGGGATGCGGGCGAGTCGGCGTTCGTCGAACTCCTGGCGGATTGCCTGCGGGTGCTGGGCCCGGAGCACGAACTGACCATGGGCGTACGCCACGACACGGCGCACCAACGCGGCCTGGGCGGCGACCCCGAGGCGGCGGTCACGGGTTTGGCCGAACTGCTCGCCGACCGACTGCGGGTGCTGGGGCCCACCCATTCGCACACTCTGCACACGCGCTGGGCGCTCGCGCATTGGCGGGGTGCGGCCGGGGACGTGGACACCGCCGTCGCCGACCTCACCCGCCTGCTGGGGGAGTGCGAGGCCCACCTCGGGGCGGGCGACGAGCAGACCGAGGACATCCGCAGGTCACTGGCCCACTGGCGGGAGGTCGCGGGCCCACCGTCCCCGGATTAGTCGAGGCTCACGAACCCGGTCGGTGCGGAGCGCGACCGGCGCCCCCGGGTGACGCGTCGGGGGGCTCGCCCGACTCGTCCGGTGCGGGGTCGGTGCGCTGCTCGCGGACGAAGCGTTCCATGCCGGCGACGAAGCTCTCGGCTTCGGCGGCCGGCCAGGTGCCGAGGCGTTCGGTGAGGATGGCGGCCAGGCGGTCGCGCAGGAGGGCGATCACCCGTTCGCCGTCCTCGGTCAGGCACAGCAGGGTGGCTCGGCCGTCGTACGGGTCGGGGCGGCGGACCAGCAGGCCGCCCTCCTCCAGGCGGGTGGCGTGTCGGCTGGTGCCGGAGCGGTCGAGCCCGATCTCGGTGCCCAGTTGCACCGCGGTGAGGTTGCCGCAGCGGGCCAGGCCGCTCAGGACGGGATAGGACCTGATGTCGAGTCCTCGGCCGATCCCGGCGACCAGTTCCGCGTACAGGCCGTGCCGGGTGCGTCGTTGCAGCAGCTCACCGAGTGCGATTTCCAGGCGTTGCCCGTAGTCCTCGTCCATGGTCCACATCATAGCGTGCGAGCCGCACGCAATTGGGGTAGCGTTATGTGCGTGCGAGGCGCACGCTTATGGCCATAGGCGAAGCGTGTGCTTGATGCACATATCCCTGAGGAGGTTGGTCGGCATGACGCAGCAGGTGCGGGCCGAGCGGACGATGTCCTTGGCGAGCGATACACGCAGACTCGTCGTCGTCCTGCTGTTCGGCGCGGTGCTTCCGCTGGTGGACACGACCATCGTCAACGTGGCGCTGGACGACATCGCCCGCGAGTTCGCCGTCCCGGTGACCACGATCCAGTGGGTGGTCACCGGGTACGCGATCGCGGCGGCGATCGCCATTCCCGCCACCCGCTGGGCGGTTGCCCGGTTCGGCGACGCGCAGGTGTGGATCGCCGCGCTCGTGGTGTTCCTGGTCGGCTCCGTATTGTGCGGGCTGGCCTGGAGCGCGCCGAGCCTGGTCGCCTTCCGCGTCGTCCAGGGCATCGGTGGCGGGATGTCCATGCCCGTGCTGCAAACCCTGCTGGTGCGCTCGGCGGGGCAGGGACAGGCGCGTCGGGCGATGGCGGCCATCGGGGTGCCCGCCGTCGTCGCGCCGGTGCTGGGACCGCTGCTGGGCGGCCTGGTGCTCGATCACGCGAACTGGCGTTGGATCTTCTTCGTCAACGTGCCCTTGTGTCTGGTCGCCCTCGTGCTCGCCTGGCGTGGGATCCCGCGTCGGGCCGCCGAACGCGGTTTGCCGTTCGACCCGTTCGGTCTGCTGTTGTTGTCCGGCGCGTTGGCCGTGCTCGTCTACGGTCTGTCGCAGGTCGGACGACCGGGCGTGGCCGCGTGGGTGGCGATCCCCGCCGGCGTGGTGCTCGCGGTGGTGTTCACCGTCCGTGCGCGGTACGGATCCCACGACGAGGTCGTGGACGTGCGGCTGTTCGCCGAGCCGACGTTCGCCGCGACGGGAGCGTCGCTGCTGTTGGCCGGCGCGTACTTCTACGGCGGCCTGGTGCTGTTGCCGCTGTACTGCCTGCGCGTGTTGCACCTGTCCGTGCTCGGCGCGGGGTTGATGCTCGCGGTGCAAGGGGCGGGGGCTCTGGTGGGCAGATCGGCGCTCGATCGCCTGGCCCCGGAGGCGGCGGCCGGGTCGGTGGTACTGGTCGGCCTCGGCGGCGCGATCGTCGGCACGCTCCCGTTCACCCCGGCCGGAGCGCACGACCACAAGCTGCTGGTGGCCGCCCTCCTGGTCCGTGGCGCCGGCATCGGGGTGGCCACCGTGGCGCTCCTCGGCGCCGTCTATCACAAACTGGATCGCGCCCAGATCCCGAACGCGAGCAGCCTCAGCCGGATCCTGCTCCAAGTCGGCGGCGCCCTGGGCGTCGCGGTGGCCACCGCCGTCCTGGCCGCCCAGGGCTCCCGGTCGGCACCGGACGCGGCCTTCGCCGAACCGTTCCGGTGGCTCGTCGGCGCGACCCTGATCGCCTTGATCCCTGCCTTGTTCCTGCCTCGGAAGGAAACCGACGGTGGCTGACCTCGACACGGAACCGGGCACGACCACGCCACCCGGCGCGGACCGACCGCGAGGAGGAGGGGCCGACCCGGTCGGCGGCGGGCCGCACCGGCCAATCGGCCACCGCCGCCGCGTTGGTGAGCAGGAGTTCCGCCGGATGGGACATCCGGTGATCGGGTGCGTCGGCCGATCTCACTCGGGGTCGAGGGAGCCTTCCCACAGGTGGCGTTCGGGGCCGCGGGGGTCGAGGACGATCTCGTTCGACGGCTCGTTGTCTCGGTGGAAGGTGAGCACCGGGCGTTGGGTGGTGTCGTACGCGGGCCAGTCGGTGAGGGCGCCGGTGCGGATGAACTCCACCCAGCGGCGGTGCATTTCGTCGGCCAGGCTCGGGGGTGCGTCGACCACGAGGGCGTCCACGCCGGAGGCGTCGAGGGAGTGCCAGGCGAAGGGGATCTCGGAGATGTGGCAGGCGCCGAGGAGCGGGCCGTTCTCGTCGCGGATCTTCGGCGTGCGCCAGCCGAACTCGTATACGTGGGTGGTGGCGGGGGCCTGGGCCCGGGCCTCGGCGATCCGGTAGGTGGGAATCCGGAAGAGTCGATCGGTCATCACCGCGGCGAAGACGGCGGGGGCGGTGTCGCGGGGGTAGGGGATCGGAGCGCCGGTCGCGTACCGGTCGTACATGGCGGCGCTGTCCGGCACGCCGTAGTCGGTGAGCCGCTTCTGCCAGTCCTTGGGCGGCACGCTCGTTGCGGTGAGCGGGACGAAGTGGCGGTTCTCCTCGACATTGCTGCCGATCAGCAGCGGGATGTCCGCGCCCGCCCCGGCGGCGATGGCGTCGATGGGGCGGCGGTGCAACAGCGTGCCGTCGATCACCGGTACCAGCGACATGCCGCAGGTCTGGATGGTGCTGTGGCCGTACTTCGCCGCATCCGCGTTCGCCACGATGTCGTTGTGCACCCGGGTCTGCGCGCCGACGATGCGGGTGGGCGACACGCGGGACAGTCCGGCGAAGGAGGCTTCCACCCGCAGGTCCGCCGCGATCGCGTCGACGACGAGGGCGGCGTCCTCGCGGGTCTGGGCCACGTGCGCGTTGCCGCTCTGCACGACGGCCCGGTGGAACAAATCGCGGCGGCCGGTCGAGAGCAGGGCCAGGATGCTCATCGCGCCGGCCGACTCGCCCGCCACCGTGACGTCGTCCGGGTCACCGCCGAACCCGGCGATGTTGTCCCGCACCCACTCCAGCGCGAAGATCTGGTCGAGCAACCCGCGATTGGCCGGGACGGGCGCGTCGGCGATGTAGCCGAACCCCTCGACGCCGAGGCGATAGTTGATGGATACGCACACGACGCCCTGCGCGGCGAACGTCGCGCCGTCGTAGGCGGTTCCGGCCGAGGCACCGCGCACGAAGGCGCCGCCGTGGATCCAGACCAGGACCGGTCGGCGGACGGCCGGGGCGTGCGCCTGGGTCCATACGTTGAGGTTGAGCCAGCCGTCTCCGGGGATCGGGTCCTTGCCGCCGAGCATTTCGTCGAGCGGACTGTCGTTCGGCCCGGGGGCGGTCGGACCGAAGTCGTGGGCCGGCAGCGGGTCGCGCCAGACCTCGGGGGCGACCGGCGCGGCGAAGCGGTTGACCCCGGTGGGCGGCGCGGCGTACGGGATGCCCAGGAAGCGGGCCGTGCCGTCTTCGGCGACCGGACCGGAGACCGGGCCGTAGGTGGTCGGCACTTCGAGGGTGTCGTCGTTCGGCACGCGTCGTCTCCCTGGGTGTCGGTTCCTGCACGCAGTGGCAGCGTCCCACCGAACGCACGCGGTTCGTCACCGGAATCCGCGAACTGCGCGGCGGTCCGGGGTCCGGTCTCGGGTCTTGGCCGAATGGTCACGCATGGCGTGTCCGAATCGCTACCGTGTGTACAGGTGAATTCGCCGCAATGTGATCCCCGCATACCCGAACGCCGGGGCCGGCGCGTGGGGATGGACCAACCGGAGATGCCATGCCCGCACGACCGCTCGGAGCCAACTCCAAGCTGGTGAACGCACGACGCACCCTCGGCCTGCACTCCCAGGCCGGCTTCGCCGACGCGTTCGAGGAACACGCACGCGCGATGGGCATGCGGCTGGCGGTGAGCGTGCGTCAGGTCCGGCGGTGGGAGAGCGCGGATCCGCCGTTTCCGACGCCGGACTATCAACGGGTGCTGGAGGACTTATTCGGGAGGCCGCTGAGTGCGCTCGGATTTTCCGCCACCGATGCGGCGTGCGAAGAGCCGATGGGTCGAGCCTGGCGCACCTTCATTACGGACGGGCCTGAACGCCTCCATCGGTTGATGCGGTTGGAGGCCGGGACGGCGACCGTCCGCTGCTATCAGACGATGTTCATTCCGGGGCAACTCCAAACTGCGGACTACGCCCTCGCGATCATCCTCATGCACGATCCCGCCCTGTCCATGGCGGAGGCCCGCGAGAGACAACAACTGCGGATGGAGAGGGCGCAACGACTCTTTCGTGGCGGTCGACCCGCCTGGTTCATCATTGCCGAGAGTGCTCTGTACCAGCCGGTGGGAAGTCCGGAGATCCTGGCCGGTCAACTCGACCACCTTATGCAGGTTGTTTCGGAACATCCGCACGTCAGGGTGCAAGTCCTTCCGTCCGGGGCGCAATTCACGGCATCCACACCGTGCTTGATCCTGGAGCCGCAGCGAGGTCGATACGCCGCCTGGTTGGAACAATTCGCGGGTTCGCTTCTGATCGACAGGCCCGATGACGTCGAGCACTTCGGAGCAACGTTCGATCGCCTGCATACGTCCGCGCTGTCCCAGATGGCTTCCCACAGCGCCATCGCGGGCTGGCAACAGGAGCTTTGCGGATCGATCGAGTTCAGCGCGAACCTCGTGGGATCAAGTCCGGCTACACCGGAAATGACGATTGCGTCGAAGTTGCGGTCATCGGCGCTGCCCTGGGCATCTGGGACAGCAAAGTACCCCTATCCCCAGTGATACCCGTGGCTCACTCGGCCTGGGCATCTCTCATCGCCCAACTTCGTCAACCCTGAGCCCAGTTGGGAATCTCCACGTCGGTTGCCGTCGAAGGCGTGCCGGGGCCGACTCCGGAAGCCGGCCTCGTTACGCCCTACTGCTTCGCGTCGTAGCGTGCCTTGTCTGCCTCGTAGCGCAATCGGCCGTCTTCGGCCTGCCGCACGTAGGGCTCCTGGGCCTTTGCGGACAGGTTCGACCACTCGGTGCCGAGGATTCTTCCGATGGTGGTGAACGAGGCGTCCGGGTTCGCACGCTTGACGCGTTCGCGGTTGTCCCGGGAGTAGAACATGTAGGGGGTCCAGGCGCGCTTGGGAGGACCGGGGGACTTCGGTGGCGTGGGTTCGTGGTGCACTGCGGAGTACGCGGCTGCGAGGCTTTCGTGGCAGTTGTGGCGAATGCGGCGGTGGGGAGCTGCTTCGGCCGGGTCGTGCGGGGTGATGCGGTACACGACGGGCGCCATGTCAGCGGCCGGGGTGGCTCGAAGGTGCCCTGAGGGCCGGTCGTGGGTGGGCGAGGGGGAAAGTCACCGGCGCAGCGTAGCGGCATGATTCACGCGGCGACCAGGTCTGTGGGCCGCTGGGCCGGATGGGGACGGCATGTCCCCGATCGGGTGGTAACAACCGGGATGTATGGCGGGTTCGGGTTCGGGGTCAGCAGCATGGCGGCGTCGCGGCGGATCGGCCGTCGCCGTTTCGATCGTGGAGAAGCCCATGCGTACGCGTACCTTGGCGCTCGGCACCGCCCTGTCGTTGACCGCCCTGTTGCTGCCGGTGACGAGTGCGAGTGCGGCGCCGGCCGCGCCGCCGTCGTGCAACGACGGTTCGGTGTGTTTCTGGACCGGGGAGGGCTTCCACGGCAACACGTGGGAGTGGACCGCGCGTAGCGGCTATCGCGATATGCCGCCGGCCTTCCACGACCATGTCGGCTCGGCCGTCGCGAGCACCAGGGCGTGTTTCGTCAACTGGAGCCCGGTGGAGAAGCGGGACGTGTTCAACGGCGACTGGCGCTCGAAGTACCTCGGTGACTTCGGCGGGCGGATCGACGGCGTCGGGCCGGGCGCCTGCTGAGCACTTCGCGCCGGCGACGGCCGGTGCCCCGACGGGAGCACCGGCCGTCGCGACCTCAGTCGCGGACCGGCACCGTCACCGTGGACGGGTCGTTCGCCGGCGAGGAGAAGGCGAGTCCGGCGCCGAACGGGTTGTGCTCCAGGTAGAGCGGATCGACCGTGTCGAGCACCACGGCGAGGCGGTGGCCGGCCGGTACGTCGTAGGCCGTCGCGTACATGTCGATGTCGACCGGGAAGGCCACCCCGGGCGTCCTGCCGTGGAAGCTCAGTGGCGAGTGGGTGACCAACTTGCCGACGCCCAGCGGGCCGACGTCGTACAGGTAGGCGAAGATCGTCCCGCTCTCGTGCGATGCGGTGACCGTGGTGTGCAGCTTCGTCGTACCGCGCACCCTGGTCTGCGTGTCGTAGCGGTCGCTCTGCCACACGCCCGCGAACGCTCTGGGCAGCAGCGGGATCGAGGCGACCGGCGGTATCCGCAGGAACTGGTCGAGGATGCTGGACAGGAAGACCGTGCCGCCGTTCGCCCCGGAGTCGAGGTTGGCCAGGACGCGTTGGGTCCCGGTCAGCGCGATGGTGCGGGTGGCGGACGGCACTGCCGACCAGCTCGGGTAGCCCTCGTAACCACCGTCACCGGTACGGGGCTTGAGCTGTACGGGCGGCTCCCGGTCGATGCCGTTGTCGACGCCCCGGAGATGGTGGTCCAGCCAGCGGGTGGAATCGGCCCACATGTCGTTCGGCAGTCCGAACAGGCCGCCCAATTCGGCGGTGGCGTGGTCGCCGGGACGGAATTCCAGTCGCTTGGCGCCGGTCAACTTCGTGTAGAAGTCCGCGTATTGGTCCGGCGGGAAGAGCGAGTCGCCCCACGCGTTGCCGAGCATGATCGCGGCGCCGTTGGCGTTGATCCGATCGAGGTAGGTCGCGGGCGAGCGCTTGGCGCCCCACGCGAGCATGTCCGCCTCCTTGGCCAGGTTGCCGGAGAGGAAGTTCTTCAGGATCTCGGTGAGTTCGGCGCTGGGCCGGCCGGTGAGGAAGCCGGCGCCGCCCAACAGCGCGGCGGCCTGCGCGTGTTCGGTTCGGCCGCTGTAGATCGAGTCGATCAGGTCGGCCCAGCCGCTCATCGCGACCACGGCCTTGATCCGAGGGTCGAACGCGGACGCGAGCAGGCTGATGCCGGCGCCGTAGGACACGCCGGCCATGCCGATCCGGCCCTGGTCGGCGGGCGTGTTGGCGAGCGCCCAGTCGATCACCCGGGACGCGTCGGCGATGTCCTCGGGGCCGGCCGTCTCGATCTCGCCGCCGGATTGCCAGAAGCCGCGCGAGTTGTAGCCGATCACGACATAGCCCCGCTCGGCGAGCTTTTGCGCGGGCACGACGTACTCGATCTGCGGCATCGCCCAACTGGTCGGCAGCACCACGACCGGGTAGCGGGTGTCGGGCGCGCCGCCGGTGGGGGCGATCACGTTGGCGGCGAGCCTGGTGCCGCCGTCGCCGGGGATGTCGACGAAGCGCAGGGACGTTCCGGCGGCGGCCTGCACGGCTGCCGCGGGGGTGTGGGTGGGGACGGTGCCGGCCGACGCGGCGGGACCGAGCGTGGTCCCGGCGAGAATCGCGGCCGAGACGACGGCGACCGCACGAGCGCCCGGGCGCATGCGGAATCGACCCATGAGGGTCTCCTGACGTCATGGTCGGGGCGTGGCCCGACCCGCGAGATTGCAGGGTGAAACGACGCCCAGGGACGGCGTCGGAGAGGTGACTCACGAGTAAGTTACGCGCCGGTAAACCAGGACGGAAGAGCCACGAGGCAGTCCACTTCGCGCGGTTTCGGCGGGGGGAACGGCGTCGGCGGCGCGTCGACGAACCGCCGGCGGGACGGTGGTGGGACGGCGACGGTGGGGTCGGGGTCGGGGCCGGTGCCCGGTGGCGGTCGGCCCCGCCGATTTCTTGATCGCGGTATCGGTGCGCGCTGCGTCCCGCCCGGGCGTCGCCCGGGTACCGTGGTCCCGCGAGCGGGGGCAAGCGGGGGTGAGCGTGGAGGACGTCGACGCGGAGACGCGGCGGGCGTGGGAACGGGGCGAGCGCGGTCGGGCACGGTGTGCCGAGGCGCTGGCCGAGGAGTCGACGGACGAGGGTCCGGACGCCGTGCGCGAGTTGCTCGCGGAGGCGATCGAGTTGCTGACCGACGCACTCGGCGCGCTGGACGGCGCCGATGCGCACTGGCCGGAATTCGCCTACACGGCCGGCATCGCCCACGCCGCGAGCGCGAGCGCGGCGCCCGGCGGTGATCGACGGGCCTGGGACCAGGCGCGGATCTGCTTCCGACGCGCCCACCGGGCCGCGCCGGAGCACGCCCACCTGCTCCGGGCCGCCGCCCAGGTGGCCTCGGCCCGGATCGGACTCGACCCGCGCGGCATGCCCTGGCGCACCCTGCTCGCCCCGCCGTCCGCCGCCGAGATCGCCGCCGCGCTGGGCTGGCTCGGCAGCGACGCGCTGGTGCAACTCGTCCCCGGCGCAGCGGTGTTGACCGGCACGGACGGCACGACGCGGGTGCTCGACCTGCCCGAACTGGACTACGGCCTGGCCCTGGCCGAGGGCGATCGGGAGAACTGGGCGGACCTGCTCGACGCGTTGTGCGGCTGGGCCTGGGGCGCGGTGATGGAACCGGTACTGACCGCGCTGCCCGGCTCGTTCGGCCGCGCGCCGTCCCTGGTCCTGCTGCCCGCCGGACCGTTCGGCATGGTCCCGTGGCACGCGGCCTGGTCACTCGTCGACGGCCGCCGCCGGTACGCGCTGCAACACGCGCAGATCTCCTACATCGGCGCACCGCGCCTGCTGTGCGAGGTCGCCGCGCGGCGGAGCAGCGAGCCGGTCCGGCGAAGCCCGATCGAGATCGGCCGGACCGCCGGCGACCCGATCGCGTTCGTACCGGCCGGCGGTCACGACGAGACCTGGCGGGTGGGCGCCGAATACCTGACGGCCGGCACCCACACGGTGGTGTCCACGCTGTGGCCGGTGGACGAGACGACCACCGCGCTGGTCCTGTACATGGCCCACCACTACCTCGACCGCCGCGACCTGCCCCCGGCCCAGGCGGTGCGTACCGCGCAGTTGTGGCTGCGCGACCCCAAACGCGGCATCCCGGCCGCGATGCCGGCCGAACTGGCCGCCCGCGCCCGCGCGATCGTCCCGGACGACCTGACCGGCTGGGCGGGCTTCACCCACTCGGGATGGTGAGCCCTACCCGCGGAAAGCGGCACGTGCCGCCGATCCGGGTCGGTGCCGCACCCGCCCGGGACGGCGCGAATCACCCACCCGGGGGCATCTCCCGCGCCCGCCGGGCGACCCGGCCCGAGGTCGCCTTCCCCCACCCCGCCTTCCCAAGCCGCCCGCGAGGCGCGTACTGTTCGCCACGCCATCGCGGGAGCTCGGACCAACCGGGCTGAGAGGGCGGCATGGGGTGTCGGCGTCGAGCCGGTGTACACCCCGGGGCCACCGACCGCTTGAACCTGTCCGGGTAATGCCGGCGTAGGGAGAGCAGGTAGAGCCATGTCGGCTCCTGTCGTCGACGACGCACGCCCCGAGACGCCGCACGCCGGCGCCGAGGCACCCCTGATCCTGGACACCGCCCCACCACGCACCCTCGGCTTCCGCGACCAGGCGGCGTTCTGGGCCAACCTCGGGGTGAGCCTGCTCGGCTTCTCCGGCGCCCTGTACGTGCTGGCCCCGGTCGGCTACCCGCAACTGTCGATGGTTGCCGCGATCGTCGCGGCCGTCGGCGGCACGCTGATCGGCACGCTCATGGTCGCGGTCGCCGGCATCCCCGGTGCACGCAGCGGCGCACCCGCGATGACGGTGCTGCGCGGCCTGTTCGGCACCAAGATCTCGTACGTGCCGACGGTGTTCAACATCGTCCAGTGCATCGGCTGGGGCACCTTCGAGCTGCTGGTGATCTCGATCGGCATCGAGGCGATGACCGACGGCGACGGCCCGCACTGGCTCTACATCGTCGCCGCCGGCGCGGTCACCACGGCGATGACGCTGCGCCCGCTGGGCATGCTGCGGATCCTGCGCCGCTACGTGACGGTCGCGGTGGGCATCGCGATGCTCTACTTCTCGGTGCAGCTGTGGCGCGAGGGCCTGCCGCCGATGACCGAGGGTTCGTGGTCCGGGTTCTTCCCGGCGATGGACGCGGCGCTCGCGGTCGCGGTCTCCTGGGTCCCGCTGGCGTCCGACTACACCCGCCACTCGCGCGGCACCAAGCCCGCGTTCTGGGCCGCGTTGAGCGGGTTCTCGATCACCAGCATCTGGTGCTACCTGCTCGGCCTGGTCGCCCTCGCCCAGGTGGGCGGCGACCCGGACAAGATCTTCGACTCGTTCCTGGGCGTCACCGCCGGGTGGGTGTTCTTCGCGGTGCTGGTGGTGCGCGAGGTGGACCAGAGCTTCGCCAACGTCTACAGCACCGCGATGTCCATCCAGAACCTCGCGCCGCGGGTGGATCGCCGGGTGCTCTGCCTGGGTGTGGGTGCGCTGGTCACCGGGTTCGCGCTGATGGTGAACGACTTCGACACCTACGCGAGCTTCCTGTCGCTGATCGGTTCGATCTTCATCCCACTACTGGGCGTGCTCGCGGTGGACCTGTTCGCCGGGCGCGGCCGGGCCGGCTGGGACCTGGGCGACCACGCGCCGGCGCGCTGGGTGATGGTCGCGCCGTGGGCGCTGGGATTTTGCATGTACCAGCTGATCAACCCGGGCTCGGTCGAGTGGTGGGCGACGTTCTGGGGGCACATCCAGGACGCGCTGCACATCCACGCGCAGACCTGGACCTCGGCCTCGCTGTTCTCGTTCGCGCTCGCGGGCGTGACCGCGTACGTCGCGGTCGCGTGGGACCGGCGGCGGGCGGTCGCGGCGCGTTGAGATGGGCCGGCCGCGTCGGTCGGGTGCCTCCTCCCGACGCGGCCGTGATCCACCGGTGGGTCAGCGGGTGCCGAGCGCCTTGGCCAACTCGGCCTTGTTCATCGTCGAGCGGCCCTTGAGATTGCGCCGCTTGGCATCCGCGTAGAGCTGGTCGTAGGTCGGGCCCTGCGCGCCCTTGTGCGAGTTCCGGCCACCGCGCTCGGCCGAGGACATGTCGTGCGTCGAGGAACGGCTCGCCGTCTTCGACTCGCCGGCACGGGCACGCTCCTTGTTGACCGTTCGGGCGGCGATCTCCTCCGCGCGCTTCTCGCCGGTGCCGCGCTTTCGGGCACCCTCCTTGATGTGTTCGTACTGCCGCTCGCGCTTCGGGCTGGATCCGCGTGGCATGGCAAACCTCCTTGTTCGTTCCTATTCGTGTCGTTTCATGCGTTGCCGTCGCGTGCTGTCCGCTACCCGCGTTCGGGCGGATCATCGGTGCCGGCCGAGCGGAGTTGACCTTCGAGTCGGTCGAAGCCACAGACTCGCGGCATGGACGACACGAGCGACACGAACAACGAGGTACTGGTGCCGATCGGGATGTTCGCGCGGCGGGTGGGACTCAGCCCCAGCGCGTTGCGCTACTACAGCGACTGCGGTGTGCTGCGGCCCGCGTCGGTGGATCCGGACACCGGATACCGCCTGTACGCGCCGGCCCAGGAGGCACGGGCGATGCGCCTGCGCGAGCTGCGCGAGGCGGAGGTGTCGTTGCCGGACGTGGTCGCCGTACTGGACGGCCCGCCGGCACGCGCCGAGGCGCTGCTGCGCACCCATCTGGACCGCATGCGGGGACGGGTGGACATCGCGCGGGACGTGGTCGAGGGCGTACTGCGCGCGCTGAACACGACCGGTACGCGGGCCGAGGTCGGCGGCGCCGAATGGGCGAGCGCGGTGCGGCAGGTGGCGCCGGCGGCGGGGGAGGGGGAGCCGGCGGTGCTCGGGTGTGTGCTGGTCGAGGTGGCCGACGGCGAGGTACGCCTGGTGGCGACGGATCGGTATCGGCTGTCCGTACGCACGCTGCGGGCACTGCGGATCGAAGGTGGTCCGGGACGGGCACTGATCCCGGTGGGCGACCTGAGCGCGCTCGGCGCGTGGGCGACCGGGCATCGCGAGATCGCCCTCGAACTGGACACGACGGGCTGCCGGCTGCGCGCGGGCGAGGAGGTACACGAATTGCCCACGTCGGATGAGCACTATCCGGCCTACCGCGACCTGCTCGCCACCTCGGCCGTACCGACCACGCGTGCGGTGGTCGACCGCGCCGCCCTGCGCGACGCGCTGCTGGACGGCGACGCGGGCGCGGTTCGTGTGCTGACCGTCGACCCGGACCGGGTCGGGGTGGCCGACCGCACGCTGCCCGCGATCTGCACCGGCCCGCCGATCCGGCTCGCCTTCGACCCGGCGAAGCTGGTACCGGCGCTGGACGCCGGGGTCGGCCCGGACGTCCTGCTCGACATCGCCGCCGCCGATCGGCCGGTGCTGCTGCGTTCCGCCGACCAGGGCAGCTTCACCACCCTGGTGATGCCGGTGCCGCTTCCCGACGACGCCTGAGTCGGCGTCGTCAGGCGGTCTTGTGGCGGCGTCGGCCGCTGCTCTCCAGGTAGCGGGCGAGGCCGGAGAGGAGCATGCACATGCCGATGTAGATCGGGGCGATCACGATGACGACCGGGATGAAGGGAAGGCTGTAGTCGAGGTTGGTGGCGATCTGCTTGCCGGCGTACAGGAATTCCTCGTAGGAGATCAGGTAGCCCAGTGAGGTGTCCTTGAGCGTGACCACCAACTGGCTGATGATCGTGGGCAACATGGTGCGCACCGCCTGCGGGATGAGGATGTTCACCATCACCGTGGTCTTGCGCATGCCCAGCGCGTAGGCCGCCTCGCTCTGCCCCTTGGGGACCGCGTTGACGCCGCCGCGGAAGACCTCGGCCAGGACCGAGCCGTTGTACAGGGTCAGTCCGGAGATCAGCGCGAGTCGGGGTTCGACCTTCATCGCGATGAAGATGAAGAAGATCATCACCAGCACCGGCATGGCCCGGAAGAACTCCACGACCAGACCGGAGATCCAGCGCACCATCCGGTGGTCGGAGAGCCGGCCGGCCGCGAACACGGCGCCGAAGGCCAGCGAGAGCACCGCCGCCCACGCGAAGACCTGGAGGGTGTGCCCGAGGCCGCGCAGCAACAACTTTTGCACGCCCACGTATTCGAACGGCGCCCACTTGTCGTGGTCGAACTGGCCGGTGTCGATCAGCTTGTAGATCACCCAGGCCAGCACGCCGAGCAGCAGTACGGTGACGATCCAGCCGTAAGTACGGTGCCGGGCCAGGGCCTTGGGTCCGGGGACGTCGTACAGCGCCGAACTCTCGATGCTCATCGGGCCACCTCCAGGCGCTTCTCCAGGAAGCGGAACAGGGCGCTGATGGACAGCGTGATGATCAGATAGCCCACCGCGATCCACAGGAACGTGACGACGATGTCGTAGCCGAGTTCGTTGAGCGTGCGGTACGTGCCCAGCAGTTCGACGACGCTGAACGATCCGGCGATCGCGGTGTTCTTGGCGAGCGCGATCAGCGTGCTGCCCACCGGCGGGATCACCGCGCGCACCGCCTGCGGCAGCACGATCAGGTTGAGCGTCTGGCCGAAGTTCATGCCCAGGCTGCGCGCCGCCTCGCCCTGGCCGACCGGCACGGTGTTGATCCCGGCGCGAACGGCCTCGCAGATGAACGCCGAGGTGTAGCAGCCCAGGGCGAGCACCGCGAGGGTGAAGAACGGGAGCACCACGCCGAATCTGGGCAGGCCCAGCACGACCGCGAAGAACAGCAGCGTGAGCGGGGTGTTGCGGAGCACGGTCACCCACACGCCGCCGAGCAGACGCAGCGGCCGGACCGGGGAGACCCGGCAGCCGGCCATCAGCACCCCGATCACGAGCGCGATCGCCGAGGCGGCCAGGGTGAGTTCGAGGGTACCCACGAAGCCCTTGCGGAACAGGGCGAAGTTGTCGAGCAGGACGTTCATCGTCGACGCCTTCCGCTAGTACCGGTCCACCGGCGGCGGCTGGGGGGCCGGTACGCCGGAGAGACCGAGGGTCGAGTCGTAGGCGCGCTTCCAGTCGCCGTTCTGCTCGTGCGCGACGATCGCGTCGTCGAGCGCGAGGCGGAAGTTGCGATCCCCGCGTGGTACCCCGATTCCGTACGGTTCCTTCGAGAACGGCTCGCCGGCCAGCCGGAGTTGGTCGGGTACCTTCGCGGCGTAGCCCTTGAGGATGGTGTCGTCGGTGGTGACGGCGTCGACCTGAAGGCTGATCAGGTTGTCCACACAGACCGAATAGCTGTCGTAGGCGACGGCGGTGGCCTTGGGGTAGTCGGCGACCAGGCGCTGGTAGGGGGTGGATCCGGCGACCGAGCAGACCTTCTTGCCGGCCAGGTCCTGCGGGCCGTTGATGTCCTTGTCGTTCTTGCGGACCAGGAGCGCCTGACCGGCCATGTAGTACGGGCCGGCGAAGCCGACCAGCTTCTTGCGGTTGTCGTTGATCGTGTACGTCCCGACGTAGTAGTCGACTTCGCCGTTCTGCAGGGACGTCTCGCGGTTGGCGGAGGTGATCGTCTTGAACTCGATCCGGTCCGGCGGGAAGCCCAGCGAGGCGGCCGTCATCTTGGCGATCTCGATGTCGAAGCCCGAGTAGTAGCCGGTCGCCGGATCCTGTTGGGCGACATAGGGCTGGTCGGCCTTGGTGCCGACGATCAGGCGTCCGCGCGACTTGGCCGAGCGGAAGGTGGGCGAGTCGACGGTGACGTCGGTGGCGACCTGATAGGTCGGCAGGTCCTTGGCCTTGGGGCCCTTGGGCGGGGGAGTGCCGGATTTGCCGCAGGCGGCCAGGAGGGCGCCGGCGAGGAGGAGGGCGAGCAGGGCGGCGGTGTGCGTGCGGTGTCGGGTGCGGCTGTGGACGTGGGGTCGGGTACGGCGTGGAGAGCGGCGTCGGGTGCGCATGTTCGGACCCCCGTCAGTGCTTGAGGATCTTGGACAGGAAGTCCTTGGCCCGGTCGGTCTCCGGGTGGTCGAAGAAGTCCTCGGGGCGGCGCGACTCCACGATCCGACCGTCCGCCATGAACACGACGCGATTGGCCGCCGACCGGGCGAAGCCCATCTCGTGGGTGACCACGATCATCGTCATGCCCTCGACCGCGAGCGTGCGCATGACCTCCAGGACCTCGTTGATCATCTCCGGGTCGAGCGCGGACGTCGGCTCGTCGAACAACATCACCTTGGGGTCCATCGCCAACGACCGGGCGATGGCCACTCGTTGCTGCTGACCGCCGGAGAGCTGCGCCGGATACTTGGGCGCCTGGTCGGCCAGGCCGACCCGGTCCAGCAACTCGCGGGCCTTCTTGACCGCTTCGGCCTTGCTGCGCTTGCGGACCTTGATCTGGGCCAGCGTCAGGTTCTCCAACACGGTCTTGTGCGCGAAGAGATTGAAGGACTGGAACACCATGCCGACCTCGGAGCGCAGCCGGGCCAGTCCTCGACCCTCGGCCGGCAGCGGCAGGCCGTCGATGGTGATGCTGCCGGAGTCGATCGTCTCCAACCGGTTGATCGTGCGGCACAGCGTCGACTTGCCGGAGCCGGAGGGGCCGATCAGGACGACCACCTCGTTGCGGGACACCGTCAGATCGATGTCGCGCAGAACGTGCAGCGACCCGAAGTGCTTGTTCACGCCGGAGAGAACGACGAGTGGGTCTTCCGAGGTCACAGGTATTCGACTCGCCTTCGACACGGGGGCAGGGGCCGTGCGCAAGCGCACATGCCCGGTGCATCGACCTCGGCGGGTCGATTCAGTCGCGTCGCCGCCGCCAACCCCTCTAACGGCCGATAGAGTCCCCTCGCGCGGGTGACACGTGCCCGGTCGGGGGCGCCGATGCGCGGATCCCGCGCCGGCGGACGTGCGTTCGGGCGGAGCGGGTCGAGCCGAGGGAGTCGTCGATGGCCAAGGTCAACATCAGTCTGGACGCGAACGTCGTGATCGAGGTCATGGTCCTGTCCGGGGTGCGCAACGCACAGGACGCGATCGAGGCGATCGTGCTCGACTACATCGCCCGCGGCCACCGCACCGAAGCGCTGACCGGCAACGTCGAGGACCACCGGCGCACGGTCGAGGAGCGCGAGCAGCGCAACCCGGTCATCGAGTAGCGGGCCCGGTCACGCCGCTCGTCGCGTGGCGTCCCACCGGCCTCCCGAGCCGCCGTTGTCCCGAGCCGCTGTGTATCGCCCGAGGGGGCTGCGCGAGAATGGCCGCCGACACGTGTGACCCGGAGCCTCGGGTCGGGTCGGCGGGGGACGAGGTGCGTACGCATGCGGCTGTGGCTGTCCTATTTCGCTTTCATGTCCTCGGTGGGCCTGACCAACCGCACCAGCGACATCTGGCGCAGCGCGCGGGTGGCCGACGACATCGTGTCGGCGTTTCGCGCGGTGCCGCTGGGTGACCCGGCGCGGCGCGGGCTGGTTCGGGCGATGGCGCTGGTGGCGATCCAGATGTGGTGCGTGTCCATCGTGATCGCGGTGTCGCCGTGGTTCGCGGCGGACGGCGAGAGCCCGGCGGCGTTCCGGGGCTATCTGTCGATGGCCGCGATCGTGGTCCTGCTGGTCGTCGTGGTGATCGAGGCGACGGTCATCCTGTTCAATCGGCCGCGCAATCTGGTGGCGCCGCACATGCGGGGGGAGCGCGGCGTGCTGCGCTGACGGGGCGTCATGTGCCGGCGGTGCGGTGCGCCGTCCGGGCCTGCGGCGGTCCTTTCGCGGGCGTATGGCGGCCCGGTGACGGGTGTACGGCGGTTCTTCGGCGGGCTCTTCGGCGGGCCTACGGCAACAGGGCGCAGCCGCCGTAGCCGAGGACGTGTTCGCGCAGCAGGTCGCTCGTGGCCGGGTCGCGGCGGCGGAAGGCGGCCACGATCGGCTCGTGGTCGGCCGCGTTCTCCTGCAGGTCCATCCGGTAGACCCGGATCGACAACGTCGTCCACACCTCGATGCCCAGCGCCTCCCAGACCGAGCGCAGCAGCGCGTTGCCGGACGCCGCGACGATCTCGCGGTGGAAGGCCACCCCGTGCCGGATCTGGGCGCCCGCGTCGCCGTCCGCCGACGCCGCGTGCAGTGCGGCGACGTGCCGGTCGAGCGCGGCGAGCCGTTCGTCGTCGATCCGGGGCAGCGCGAGCCGCGCGGCGGTCTCCTCCAGGCCCGCCCGGACCGGGTAGATCTCGCGTAGATCGTGCTCGCTGAACGAGCGCACCCGCACGCCCTTGTTGGGCTCCGACTCGACCAGGCCGAGCTGTTCCAACTCGCGCAACGCCTCGCGGACGGGTGCCTGGCTGACCCCCAACTCCACCGCGACGCGGCGCTCGACGATGCGTTCGCCCGGGGCCCACCGGCCCGCGACCACGGCTTCGGTGACGTACTGGCGGATCTGTTCGCGCAGCGGGCGGCGTTCCAGGGTCGGGCGGGGCGGCTCGGTCATCGGGCCAGTCTAGGACGCGGACCCGACTTTTGCGCAATGATCGATCATTGCGCAGAATGGAAGGGCTTCGCCGCGGAGCTCCCGACTTCCCCGGAAGCCCGCACCCGGAAGCTCCACCGATACGAAGGAGGGCGGCCCGGATGTCACACCACACGACCGGCCGTACCCCGACCGGGCAGCTCGACCAGCTCCCCGACCGGGATCCCGAGGAAACCGCGGAATGGACCGAGTCGCTCGACGCCGTCGTCCGCGCCGCAGGCCCGGGCCGGGCCCGGCTGCTGCTGGCCCGCCTGCTCGAACACGCGGCACACCGCGGCCTCGACCTGCCGCCGGTGACGCGCACCCCCTACGTCAACACCGTGCCCACCTCGGCCGAGCCGAGCTACCCCGGCGATGTGGACCTGGAGGAGCGGATCACCGCGTACAACCGGTGGAACGCGGCGGCCATGGTCACCCGGGCGAGCCGGTTCGGGCTGGGCGGGCACATGGCCACGTACGCGTCGGCGGCGTGGTTGTACGAGGTCGGGTTCGAGCACTTCTTCCGGGGGCGGGCCGACGGTGGGCCCGGTGATCAGATCTACTTCCAGGGGCACGCGTCGCCCGGGGTGTACGCCCGGGCCTTCCTGGAGGGGCGGCTGACGGCCGATCGACTCGACCGTTTTCGCCGCGAGGTGGGCGGTGGCGGGCTGCCGTCCTATCCGCATCCGCGATCCCTGGGCGGCTTCTGGGAGTTCCCGACCGTGTCGATGGGGCTCGGGCCGTTGGCCGCGGTCTACCAGGCGCGGTTCAACCGCTACCTGCACCACCGGGGCATCAAGGACACCTCGCAAAGCCGGGTGTGGGCCTTCCTGGGTGACGGCGAGATGGACGAGCCCGAGGCCACCGCCGCGCTCACCCTGGCCGCGCGCGAGCAACTGGACAACCTGGTCTTCGTGATCAACTGCAACCTCCAGCGATTGGACGGGCCGGTGCGCGGAAACGGGCGCGTGGTCCAGGAGTTGGAGAGCGTGTTCGCGGGCGCCGGGTGGCATGTGGTCAAGGCGCTGTGGGGTCGGGACTGGGACGAACTGTTCGCGCGCGATCGTGACGGTGAGCTGATCCGCCGCCTGGAGCACACGCCCGACGGCCAGTTCCAGACCTACTCGGCCGCCGACGGCGCCTACATCCGCGACAACCTGTTCGGCGGCACACCCGATCTGCGCCGGGTGGTGGCGCACTTGGACGACGCGCGGCTCGGCGAGCTGGTCGGGTTCTCCCGGGCCGGCCACGAACCGCGCAAGGTGCACGCGGCCTACCGCGCGGCGATCGAGCATCGGGGCGGGCCCAGCGTGGTGTTGGTGCAGACGGTCAAGGGGTGGACGCTCGGACCGGGCTTCGAGGCGCGCAACGCCAACCACCAGATGAAGAAGCTGCGGCAGGACGAGTTCCGGGTGATGCGCGACCGGCTGGACCTGCCGGTGTCGGACGCCGACCTGGACGGCGAGTTGCCGCCGTACCTGCACCCGGGGCCGGATTCGCCCGAGGCCCGCTACCTGGCCGAGCGCCGCCGGGTGCTCGGCGGTCCGGTACCGGCGCGGCGGCTCGGATTCACGCCGCTGCCGGAGCCGCCGGCGCTGGGGGAGGCGCCGTTCGCCGCGTTGCTCAAGGGGTCCGGCAGGCAGGAGATCGCGACCACGATGGCGTTCGTGCGACTGGCCAAGGAGCTGATGCGCGATCCGGTCGTCGGCCGGCGCTGGGTGCCGATCGTGCCGGACGAGGCGCGCACGTTCGGGATGGAGTCGATGTTCCCGACCGCCGGGATCTACTCGCCGCACGGGCAGACCTACGACGCGGTGGACCGCGAACTGCTGCTGTCCTACCGGGAGGCGGTGGACGGCCAGATCCTCAACGAGGGCATCACCGAGGCGGGCGCGGTCGCCTCGTTCACGGCGGCGGCCACCGCGTACGCCACGCACGGCGAGCAGATGATCCCGTTCTACGTCTTCTACTCGATGTTCGGCTGGCAGCGAGTCGCCGATCAACTGTGGGCGCTGGCCGATCAGATGGGTCGGGGCTTCCTGATCGGCGCCACCGCCGGCCGTACCACGATGACCGGCGAGGGGCTGCAACACGCTGACGGCCACTCGCAGTTGATCGCGTCGACCAATCCGGCCTGCGTGTCCTACGACCCGGCCTTCGGGTACGAGATCGCGGTGATCGTCCGGGACGGTCTGCGTCGGATGACGACCGCGACGGCCGAACACCCCACCGGAGAGGACGTCTTCTACTACCTCACCGTGTACAACGAGCCGCTCCCGCAACCGCCGATGCCCAGTCCGGACGCCGTCGAGGGCATCCTGCGCGGCATGCACCTGTGCGCGCCCGTTCCGGACGCGGCGGCCGAACTGCTCGCCAGCGGCACGGCGGTGCGATGGGCCCTGGAGGCGCAACGGCTGCTCGCCGAGGACTGGCAGGTGCCCGTGCAGGTGTGGTCGGTGACCTCCTGGACCGAACTGCGCCGCGAGGCGCTGGCCGCCGGCGAGGACCGAGTCCCCTACGTCACCCGGGCATTGGCCGACGCGACCGGCCCGGTGGTGGCGGTGAGCGACTGGATGCGGGCCGTCCCCGACCAGATCGCCCCTTGGATCCGCCAGGACTGGACATCCCTCGGCACGGACGGCTTCGGCCTCTCCGACACCCGGCCCGCCACCCGCACCCACTTCGCCGTCGACGCCCCCGCGATCACCATCCGTACCCTGACGACCCTGGCCCACCAGGGCCGGATCAAGCCGGACCTGCCGGCCGAGGCGATACGCCGCTACGGCCGCGCAGGGGACTGACCTTCGCCCGGCAGACCGGACGCCCGCCGAAGGGGGCGGGTTCGGGGCCGCCACGGTCGTGCGGTGACGGCCCCGATCGTTGCCTCGGTTCAGCTACCGGCGATGAGTTGCGCCGGGCCGAAGGTATTGCCGTTGTTGTCGGGGACCTGTCCGGGGAAGGTGTAGACGTTGCCGTTGGCGGCGCGCGCCCAGAGGTCGGCCTTGCCGTCGCCGTCGAAGTCGGCCGTTCGTGGACGGCCACGCCGAATGGGCGGGGGCGGTGACGGGGCGCCCGGATGGTGGGGTGTTCGAGTACGTCGGCCGCTGAGTGGGTGGGGTGCTGAAACCGGTGGCCGGGGGTGGGGGTGGCCGGCAGCGTGGGTCGGCATGGTGATGTTGCGGCAGGTTCGGGCCGACTTCGATGCCGCTTCGGTGGTGGTCTATCAGGCGTACGCGCCGGCTGTTGCCGAACCCGCTTTGCGGGAGGGGCGGTTCGTGGCGCCGTTCTCGTTCGGGCGGATGACGTGGGTCAAGCCGTCGTTCTGCTGGCTGATGCATCGCAGTGACTGGGGGCGCAAGGCGGGCCAGGAACGGGTGTTGGCCGTGCGGATCGGTCGGGCCGGGTTCGAGCACGCGCTCGGGCGGGCGGTGTCGACCGAGGGGTCGGTGGCGGGTGCCGCGGTGCACGTGCAGTGGGATCCGGAACGGTCCTTGCGGGGCGCGGCGTTGAACCACTACAGCATTCAGGTCGGGATCGGGCGCGGGCTGATCCGCACCTTCAATGACGAGTGGATCGTCGGCATCACCGATCTGACGCCGTTGGTGCGGCGGGTGGCCGGGTTGGTCAAGGACGGCCGAGTCGACCAGGCCCGGCGGTTGTTGCCGGTGGAGAAGCCGTACCCGCTACCCGCGTCGCTCGCCCGGCGGGTCGGCGCGGACGGCTGAGCCGGGGCGAGGGACGCGGATGGCGGGTACGGGTTCGCATGCGGCGGGGTGCGCCGAGGGAGGTCAGGCGTGTGTGCCGCCGTCGATGCGGATTTCGGTGCCGGTGATGAAGGCGCCGTCTTCGGAGGCGAGCATCGCGACGACGCCGGCGATGGCGTCGGGGCCGGCCATCGGGGCGCCGCCGGATTCGAGTTCGGTGGCCAGGATCGGGGAGAGCTTGGCGAACAGCTCCCAGTCGGTGTCCGCCGGGAGGTAGCCCGAAGTCGCGTCGGTGATACCGGACTTGATGCTGCCGGGGGCGACGTTGACGGCGCGCAGCCCCTGCTTGCCGTATTCGAGGGCGAGCGCGTGGGTGAAGGACTGGATGCCGCCCTTGCTTGCCGCGTAGGCCGCCATGTAGGGGTGGGCGAAGGCCGCCGAGGTGGAACTGAAGTTGACCACGACGCCGTTGCCGGCGGCCAGGAGGGCGGGCAGCGCCTCGCGCGTGACCAGGAACGTGCCGGTGAGGTTGACCGTGATGATCTTGTTCCACAGGTCGAGCGAGGTCAGGTGGGTGTGCTCGGCGCGCAGGATGCCGGCGGCGTTGACCAGGACGTCGAGGCCGCCGAGTTCGGCTACGGCGGTACGGACGCCTTCGGCTACGGAGGTCTCGTCGGCGATGTCGACCACGAGGGTGGTGAGGCGCTCGGCGGTGCCCTCGGTGGTGGCGCGTTCGCGGGTGCCGGTGAGGCCGTCGGCGACCACGTCGGCCGCGACCACCCGGCCGCCCTCGCGGAGCAGTCGCAGGGCCGTTGCCTGTCCGATGCCGGAGCCGGCGCCGGTGACCAGGACGCGGCGGGTGTCGAAGCGGTTCATATGAGTGCCTTCTTTCCGGGCGGTGGGTATCCGCGTTGGGTCGCGGTGGGTATCCGCGCTTGGTACACGGCGGGTATCCGCGCTTGGTACCCGCTTTTCTGCACGTTACGCCTAACGTGCACGTTGTGCCATTAATTCCCCGGGCGGGCATTAGACTGGGCCGATGGATGCTGCTTCGGTCGGTTCGGATCAGGTGCCGGGTGCGGCTCGGCGGGGTGGGGCCGCCCGGGTGGGGCGGCCTTCGTTGACGGAGCGGCGGAAGGCCGATACCCGCACCGAGGTGTCGCGGGTGGCGATCCGGTTGTTCGCGGAGCGCGGGTTCGACGAGACGACCGTGGAGGACATCGCGGAGGCGTCCGGGATGGCGTTGCGGACCTTCTACCGGTACTTCCGGAGCAAGGAGGAGACCGTCGCGCCGGTGTTGTCGGCCGGGATCGCGGACTGGGTGGAGCGGCTGGCGGCGTGTGATCCGGGGGTCGGGCTGCTGGAGGCGATGACCACGAGTTATCGCGCGGCGATGCGGCACGCGCGAGAGGTGGACGGGGTCGACGATGCGCAATTGCGGGTCGTGCTGCGGACTGCGGAGGCACATCCGGCTTTGCGGGCGGTGTGGTTGGGCGTGCACCACGACTGCGAGGCACGGTTGCGGCCGGTGATTGCGGCTCGGAGCGGGGACGTGGACGCATTGGCGGTGGACCTGGCCGCGGGGGCGGCGAACGTGGCGGTTCGGGTGGCGATGTGGCGGTGGGCCTCGGCGAGCGGGGGTGGGGTGGACGCTGCGGAGGTCGTGGCCGATGCGTTGTTGCGGGTCGCCGATGGGGGGCTTTTGGGCACGTGAGGTCGGGGGTTCGGCCTCAAGCGCTCGGCTGGGTCCGCGGTGTGTGTCTCGTGTGTTGCTGCGGCAGGAGTGCGGCCGTTGGTCAGCGGGCCACGGTCGCGCGGTAGTGCTCGTCGGCGGCCGGCAGATTGCGATGGGTGTCGGCGGCCACGACGGCGCCGTCGTCCGGCACCAGGACGCGGTCGGCGGCGTCCGGGAACGCGGGGCTGCCGGTGATCACCACGGTGGTCCTGCCCCGGCGCAGGGCGGCCGGGGGTCGATCCCCGGTCCACCGGGATGCGCCACGCACACCGGACCGGTGTCGTGCGCGGCCTCAAGCGCCGGCCGGGCTGGATTCGGTCTCGGCCGGTGTCGGGCGTTGGTTGGTTCGGGGTGGCCTCGAGCGCCGGCCGGGTTGCAGGGGCTCAAGTGCCGGCTGGGGTGAGGGGGGCTTCGGGAGGGCTATGGCGATGGTCAGGCCGCCGTGGTGGTTGGCTGTGGTGGTTATTTGGGCCGCGTGGGCGTGGACGATGGCTTGGACGATGGACAGGCCCAGGCCGGTGCCTCGGGCGGAGCCGGTGCGGTGGGGGCGGAACCGGCGGAAGGGTTCGAAGAGTTCGGGGATGTGCTCGGTGGGGATGAGGGGGCCGGTATTGCGGACGCGGAGGGAGCCGGCGGAGACGCCGACCGTGACGTGACCGCCGGGGTGGTTGTGTCGCACGGCGTTCTCGACCAGGTTGGTGACCAGTTGGCGCAGGAGGAGCGGGTCGCCGGAGACGACGCTCTCGGCGAGGATCGCGTCGACTCGGATGCCGGCCTGTTCGGCGGCGGGTCGGGTGTGGCGCAGTACGTCGGCGGTGAGTTCGTCGAGTGCGACCGGGGACGCGTGGGCGTTGCCGCGTTCGCTGACCGCGAGGTTGAGCAGTCCGTCGATGAGGCGTTCGGTGCGTCGGTTCAGGGCGAGCAGTTGTTCGCGGGTGTCGATGATGTCCTGTGGTGCGTGGGGGTCGGCGAGGCCGATCTCGATGGCCGTGCGTTGGATGGTCAGTGGGGTGCGCAGTTCGTGTGAGGCGTTGGCGACGAACAGGCGTCGGCTGTCGAAGGATTTCTCCAGTCGGTCGAGCATCCCGTCGAAGGTGTCGGCGAGTTGCTTGAGTTCGTCGTCGGGGCCGGGCATCGCGATGCGTTCGTGCAAATTGTGCTCGGACAGTCGGCGTGCCGTCGCGGTGATCCTGTGCACCGGACGCAGCACCCGGCCGGACATCCACCAGCCGACCAGGATCGAGGTCGCCGCGAGCAGCAGCAGCGCCGCGCCCAACACGGTCAGCAGCTGACTCATCGTCACGTCCTGGCCGGTGTCGGTGACCCGGCGGATCGTCTCGGCGGGGATCACGGAGATCTGGATCGGTGTACCCGGAACCAGTTGCGCGGGCTGGGACACACCGCTCACCGCCCCGTCCCCGTCGTATTGATACGGGGAGTCCGCCGCGAATGTCCTGGCCATCGCCGTCGGCAACCGTTGCGACAACCGCTGGTCGACGAACCAGTACACGATGCCCAACAACACCGTGCCCACCACGAGCGACACGCCGCCGTACATCAGCGCGAGCCGGGCCCGTGCCGACGGTCGGCTGAACACCGCCTTGGCGAGCAGCCGCGCGTTGCCGACCAGGCCGCCCGCACCCGGTATCCGCAGGCCGCTCATATCAGGTATCCCGAGCCGGGCACGGTGCGGATGACCTGGGGGTCGCCGAGCTTGGCGCGCAGTTTGGACATGGTCACCCGCACGGTGTTGGAGAAGGGGTCGATGTTCTCGTCCCAGACTCGTTCCAGCAGTTCCTCGGCGCTGACCACCGTGCCGTCGGCGGCCATCAGGGTCGCGAGCACGGCGAACTCCTTGTGCGCGAGCCGGATGTACTCCCCGTCGCGGGTGACCTGGCGGCGGGCGTTGTCCAGCACGATGCCGTGCTTCTCCAGCACCGGTGGTACCGCCGGTGCGGCACGCCGGCCCAGGGCCTGGACGCGAGCCAACAACTCGGCGAACTCGAACGGCTTGGGCAGGTAGTCGTCCGCACCCAGCCGCAACCCGGCGACCCGCTCGGGAACCGTGCCGGCGGCGGTCAACATCAGGATCCGGGTACGCAGCCGACCCGCCACGACCGCCTGGCACACGTCGTCGCCGTGCGTGCCGGGCAGGTCGCGGTCCAGTACCAGGACGTCGTAGTCGTTGACCGTGAGCCGCTCCAGCGCGCTGTCGCCGTCGTACGCGACATCCACGGCGATCGCCGCCCGGCGCAATCCTCGGGCGATCAGGTCGGCCAGCAGTTCCTCGTCCTCGGTAACCAGGACTCGCAAGGTCTCGTCGCTCCGCTTCGGGCCGGGTGGTGGGCACCAACCTCATCGTTTATACGCGACCCCGTGTTAGCTCCGGATAACCAATTCGGGAGACGGCCGGGTAACCCGCCGCCGCGTAGACCTGCTGTCGCACCCCTCGCCGCACCGGCGAGGGGTGACCACACCAGCGACGGTACGCCTACAGGCGGGAGCGGCAGTGATGACGAGGTTCGGGCGCACGGGATCGGGGCGGCCCCTGGCGCTGAGGTTGGCGGTCGGGGTGGTCCTGGCGAGTGGTCTCGCGTTGACCACGGTCGGTTGCGGCGACGACGGCGGCTCACCGAAGAGCAAGGTGGCCTCGGGCGGCGGCAGTGGCGGCGCGAAGGCCGAGTCGAGCGGTGGCCAGGCCGGCTCGGGCAAGAGTGACGACGGCGAACGCCGGGACCAGATGGTCAAGTTCGCGGGTTGCATGCGCGAGCACGGGGTCGACATGCCCGACCCGGAGCCCGGTGAGGGCGGCGCGATGCGGATGCAGGCGATGCCCGCGGAGCAGGACGCGTCGAAGACCGAGAACGCGATGAAGGCGTGCGAGAAGTTCCAGCCGAAGAGCGACTTCGACCCGAACGACCCCAAGTACAAGGAGTGGCAGGCCAAGCACATGGACTGCCTGCGCGAGAACGGCGTGAACGTGGGCGACGGTTCGATGGGGATCACCCTCGACGCGGGCGACGACAAGGTCACGAAGGCGATGGAGTTGTGCAACAAGAAGGTTCCGCCGCTGACGAAGAAGAAGTAGGGGCGGCCTCGTGGTTTCGATCGACACTCCACAGCAGTACGAATACGACGAGGAGCCGGCTTCGGCACCCGTCGAGCCGGACCGCTCGGCGTATCCGCGCGAGCGCCGGCGTCGTCGGCGTCGGCGGGCCGTGGCCGCGGCACTGGTGCTGGCCGCGGCGGGCGGCGCGGCGGCCGTACTGCTCTCCGACGGCGACGGTGACTCCGGGGCCTCCGCGAACCGCACGAAGCTGGACGCGGTCCCGGTGACCCGGGCGGACCTGGTCGACCGGCAGAGCGTGGACGGCAAGCTCGGCTATGCCGGCACGTACTCCGTGAACGCGGCCGCACCCGGACCGGACAAGGAGCCCCCGTCGGCGGGCAACAACCCGAACAAACCGCAGGGCGGCGGCACTCCCGGGCCGACCCAGAGCCCCGGCGGCGGCCCCGCACCGGGTTCCGGGCCCGGCGCGGGAACGGGCGGCGGCCAGGGCGGTTCGCCCCCGGATTCCGGGAACAACGCGAGCCCCGGGACCATCACCTGGCTCCCGGGTATCGGCGACACACTGTCGCGCGGTGACCGGGTGTACGGCCGGGACGGGACGAAGGTGCCGTTGTTCTACGGCGAGACGCCGTTCTGGCGGGCGTTGTACGTGGGTGTCGAAAAGGGTGTGGATGTAAGGGAGTTGGAGCAGAACCTGCAGGCGCTGGGCTACGGCGGGTTCACCGTGGACGAGAAGTTCACCGACACGACCGCCGCGGCGGTGCGCAAGTGGCAGAAGGACATGGGCCACAAGCAGACCGGCCGGTTCGACGCCGGCGACGCGATCGTGCTGCCCGACTCGGTGCGCGTCAGCGAGGTCACCGGGGTCCTGGGATCGACGTCGCAGGGGCCGCTGCTCAAGGCGAGCGGCACCGGCCGTCGGGTCACCGTGAACCTGCCGGTGAACAAGCAGACGCTGGCGAGCAAGGGCGCCAAGGTCCAGGTCGGCCTGCCCGGCGGCAAGACCGCGAGCGGCACCATCACCCAGGTCGGCACGGTGGCCAAGGAGGGCGACCAGTCGCAGGGCGGCCCACAGGGCCAGGACAAGGCCACCATCCCGGTCGACATCGCGCTCGACCAGCCCAAGGACGCGGGCAGCCTGGACGGCGCGCCGGTGTCCGTCGGCTTCACCGGGAAGGAGAAGAAGGGTGTGCTGACCGTCCCGGTCAACGCGTTGCTCGCGCTCACCGAGGGCGGCTACGGCGTCGAGGCGGTCGAACCCGGCGGCGGTACCCGGCTGTTGAAGGTCGAACTCGGGATGTTCGCCAACGGCCGGGTCGAGGTGACCGGCGACGGCGTGACCGAGGGACTGAAGGTCGGGGTGCCCAAGGCATGAGGAGACATCGCGCGGCATCGCGCAAGACGGCCGAATCCCTCCCGCCCGGCAGCACCGGCGGTACCCCACCGGTGATCGAACTCGACGGTGTCGGCCGGTCCTACCCCGGCGGGGTGCGGGCGTTGATCGACGCGAATCTGACCATCGGGGCGGGCGAACTGCTGGCGGTGGTCGGGCCGTCCGGTTCCGGGAAGTCGACCATGCTGCAGCTCATGGGCACGCTCGACCGACCGACCGAGGGGGTGGTGCGGCTGCTCGGGCACGACGTCGCGCGGCTGAAGGACCGTCAGCTCTCCGGTGTGCGGGCCAACTGGATCGGTTTCGTGTTCCAGCAGTTCTTCCTCACCGAGCACTTCACCGCGGTGGACAACGTGGCCAATGGCCTCTACTACCACGGGATTCCGGTACGCGAGCGGCGCGAACGCGCGGCCGACGCGCTGGCCCGGGTGGGCCTGGGTGGTCGACTCGACCACGTCCCACGCGAGTTGTCCGGCGGCGAGCGGCAACGGGTCGCGATCGCCCGCGCGTTGGTCGCCCGACCCGCGTTGGTGCTCGCGGACGAGCCGACCGGCGCGCTGGACTCGCGCTCGGGGGCGACGGTGATGCGACTGCTGCACGAACTGCACGAAGACGGGACCACGATCGTGGTGATCACGCACGACCCGGGGATCGCCCGGTCGCTGCCGCGTCGGGTGGAGATCCTCGACGGCCGCATCCACGCGGACAGCGGTGTCTCCGGTGCGCTGCCGGTGGGGGTGCACGGATGACGACGACGGACCGGGACACCCTGGTCGGCCGGCCTGCGCCGTTGCCGTTGCCGGACACCGCGCGGCTGGGACCGGTCGACGTGGTGCGGGTCGGGCTGCTCGGGGTGCGCGGTCGGCCGATGCGCGCGGTCCTGTCCGGTCTGGGGATCGCGATCGGCATCGCCGCGATGGTCGCGGTGCTGGGCATCGGCACTGCCAGCCAGGCGCGGCTGATGGAGCAGATCCGCAGCCTGGGCACGAACATGCTCTCGGTCGGACCGGGGGACTCGATGTTCGGCGGGAAGGTGCCGCTGCCCGAGGACGCGGTGGACATGGTGCGCCGGATCGGCCCGGTGACCTCCGCCAGCGCCACCGCCCAACTGGACGGGCGGAGCGTGCGGCGCACCGACCGCATCGATCCGCGGGTGACCGGGGGCATCACCGTCGCCGCGACCCGCGAGGATCTGCTCGCCACGATCGGCGGCCGGGTGGCGAAGGGGCAGTGGTTCAACGCGGCCAACTCGCGCTATCCCACGGTCGTGCTGGGCGCGCGGGCGGCCGAGCTGCTCGGCGTCGACGGGCCGAATCGGCAGGTGTGGATCGGCGACCGGTGGTTCACCGTGCTCGGGGTCCTGGCCAAGGTGCCGCTGGCCCCCGAGGTGGATCATTCCGCCCTGGTCGGCTGGCAGGCCGCCCGCGACCTGCTCGGCTTCGACGGGCATCCGACCCGGATCTACGAGCGCTCCGCCGAGAACGCGGTCAACGACGTGCGCAACGTGTTGGCGGCGACGGCCAATCCGGCCGACCCCGCCGGCGTCAAGGTCAGCCGACCCTCCGACGCGCTGGAGGCACAACTCGCCGCCAAGAACACCTTCACCGCACTGTTCGTCGGCCTGGGCGCCGTCGCCCTCCTCGTCGGCGGGGTCGGCGTGGCCAACACCATGGTCATCTCCGTCCTCGAACGCCGCCAGGAGATCGGCCTGCGCCGAGCCCTGGGCGCCGGTCGCGGCCAGATCCGCCTCCAGTTCCTCACCGAGGCGGTCACCCTCTCCGGCCTGGGCGGCGTCGCCGGCGTGGTGCTCGGATTGATCGTGACCAGCGGCTACGCCCACGCACAGGGCTGGCCACTGGTCCTGCCGTGGCCGGCCATCCTGGGCGGCGTCGCGGCATCGGTGGCGATCGGGGCACTCGCCGGCCTGTACCCGGCCGGCCGGGCGGCACGACTGCCCCCGACGGAGGCACTCAGCTCGGGGTAAGGGTGAGGCTGAGGGTGAGAGTGGCGGATCGGGGCGGTTCGGCTCCTCGTCGGAAGCCACCTGTGTGGAACCTGGGCAAAACCTGGGCACTACCTGGGCAAGATTTGGCACGGGACGACTACCGGCATTCGGCGCGCCTGCCCACCCTCTCGCCCTCGGCGAAGCCGCCCGCTCGTGGATCTCACCATCCACGAGCGGGCGGCTTCATCGTGTCCGAACCTCCGCTCCGCACTCCCGACCCCCCACCGGGCATTCGACTCCCCACCAGGCGATTTACGCCGATCCGGGGCCGATTCCGGGCCCGCCCGGCCGTAGGTCTGCCGGACCATGCCGGTTGCCACACCGGGCAATCGCCGTCGCCACACCGGGCAATCGGCACGGCCACGCCGGGCAATCGGCGTCCGCGCAGGTCGGCATGGGAGCGGAGGGGATACGTACGACCAGATGATGACGCAGGCATGGTGAAGTCATCGATTGGGTTGACGATGGTCGGCGCCGGCGGTCGGTAATCTTTGACGCGGAAAGCGGTTCACCACCTCGCATCGCCCGGCCGACCGGAAAATGTCGCAACCGCGGAGCGTCCGCCCAGCGTCAATCCACCGACGGTGTGTCGTGTCCCCGTAATCGGGGGGCGCAGCCGAGGGCAGGGCGTGGTGAACGCCACATCGCCACCGGCCCGGGTCCGTGGCCGTCGGACTCGACGAGTCGTTGGGGGTTGATCAGCAGTGTTGCGCGTTCTCGACGATTGCCGGGACGACGGCGACGGTGTCGCCGGCGGATCCGCCCCGACCGGCACGCTCACGCGGGCCCGGGTGCCGGTCGCCGCCGAGACCGCGGCCGGGGATGCCGTGCAGGCTCCGGTGGCCGGCGACGACGCGAAGACCACGCGACGCGACTGGCGGGGCCGGTTGTGGTCCGCCCCCTGGCAACTGCTGCTCTTCCTGTGGCGGACGTTGTGCGGAGAGTGGCGCGGCATCGTCGCGGATCCGGTGCGCCAACTGTGGCGCAGCCGCGGCAAGGGGCTCGCCCTCGCGGTCGTGGCCAGCTCCGCGGTGATCTTCTTCCACGCGATCGGGCAGACGCCGGCGGGCAAGACGGTGGTCCGGCTCGTCGGCGGCGTGAGTGCCGACCTGCCGCTGTGGCTGGCGCTGCTCCGGACGCCGGTGTCGTTGTTCGTGCCGGCCTTGAACCTGCCGGTCTGGGCGGGCATCACGCAGTTGTTCCTCGCGTTCGCCATCGCCCAGCTCTCGCTCGGCGCGGGTCGCACGCTGATGGTCGCCTACGTGACCACCCTCGCCGGCACGATGGGGGCCAGGGTCATGATCGCGATCGGTCCGGACCACGCACTCGGCCTGCCCTCGTCTGCCGCGCACGTGCTGGACACGGGTCCGTCGGCGGCGGTGGTCGGCCTGTTCACGTACCTCTCGGTCATCCACCGCGCACCCATACTCTTCACCATCACCGGCGGCTCGATGGTCCTGGAGTCGATCATCCTGCCGAACCTGGCCGGTCGCGAACACCTGATCGCGGTAGGCGCCGCCATCGTCCTGGGCCTGCTCGCCGGCCACACCCGCCCCCGCTGGTTGGCCTGGACCGACACCCCGCGCGCCCGCCTCGCCACCTCGACCGCCGCCCCCCGCGCCCGCCTCCGCGCACTGGCCGCCGCCCCCGGCGCCCGCCTTCGCGCCCTTCGCACGACCCGCCCCGACCCCACCCCGGACCCGGTCCCCACCCCCGCCTCGGAACCGGCCCCCACCCGCACCCGCGAAAACGCCTGACCCCACCGGCGCGCCCCCACGTCCGGGGCCGAAGCCACCCGACAAGCACCACGGGGTTCACTGCGCTTGCGGCCGGGGAGGGGCAGGCCGGCTGGCCTCCCGGCTGCTGTTTCGCTCGGTGTGGGATCGGCGCCGACGGGACTTGGGCGGCGTGCCCGTCGATGGGCCGGCGGGGCAGAGGTCCAGACCAATATTGCGTGCCGTTCCGGGTGCTGGATACCGTCGAGGTACCCCGCCGGGCGTCCTTCCGGTGTGTCCGAGGCACGTCGAGTCCGCCACTTCGTGCTCCGCTTCGTCGTAGCCGGAGGTACCACCGTGCCCGCTTCGCCCCTGCCCACCGCCCCTGCCCCGGCCCCCGGCTCGGTGATGGCCCGTGAGATCGCGGCCCAGCCCGAAGGGTTGGCTCGGATCCTGACCGACGGGCTCGACGCGATCCGGGCGGTCGCCGCGGAAATCCGGGCGCGGGACCCGAGGTTCGTGCTGTTCACCGGGCGTGGCACCTCCGACAACGCGGGGCTGTACGCGCGCTACCTCACCGAGGTGTTGCTCGGTCTGCCCGCGGGACTCACCTCGATGTCCACCACGACCGCCTACCGCGCCCGGCAACGACTGGCCGGCTGCCTGGTGGTGACGGTGAGCCAGTCCGGCGGTTCGCCGGACCTGATCGCCTCGGCCCGACAGGCCCGCGCGGACGGCGCACTCACCCTCGCGGTGACCAACAACGCCGAGTCGGTGCTCGCCCGCGAGTCCGACCTGCACCTGGACGTACTCGCCGGTCCCGAACTCGCGTTGCCCGCGACCAAGACCTACACCGCCGAACTGCTCACCCTGTTCCTGCTGGTGGACCACCTGCGCGGCGGCACCGGCGAGGCCGCCCGGGTGTTGCCCGACGCGGCTCGCGCGATCCTGGACCGGCAGGCCGAGGTCGAGGCGCCCGCCGAGCGCTACCGGTTCGCGGACCGGCTCGTGGTCACCGCGCGCGGCTACGGATATCCGACCGCCCGCGAGGCCGCGCTCAAGATCATGGAGACCAGCTACATCGGCGCCCAGGCGTTCTCCGGCGCGGACCTGATGCACGGCCCGCTCGCGATCGTCGACCGGGCCTGGCCGGTGCTCGCGGTGGCATCGGAGGGTGCGGGCGGGCAGGCGCTGCGGCCGGTGCTGGATCGGCTGCGCGAACGGGGCGCGGATCTGTACGTGATCGGGTCCGCCGAGTCGGTGGCCGAGTACGGTCGGGGCTTCGTGCTGCCGACCGGGGTCGCCGAGGAGGTGTCGCCGATCCTGGAGATCCTGCCGTTGCAACTGCTGGCCCGCGAGGTCGCGTTGGGACGCGGCTGCGACCCGGACGCGCCGCGGGCGCTGGCGAAGGTGACCGAGACGCGATAGCGCGGTGGGTCGTCGCCGCCCGGCGGTGCCGTCAGGCGGTCCGGTTCAGGTCGGCCGACGCCTCGCGCGCGTCCAGGAGTTCGTCCCAGTGCGTCTTTGCCCATGTGCACGCGGCGGCCATCGGGACCAGCATGCTGCGGCCCAGCGGGGTGAGTGCGTACGTCACCCGGCGGACCGGGGAATCGTGGGCGGTGCGGCTGATCAGACCGTCGCGCTCCAGCGTGCGCAGCGACCGGGTGAGCACCTTCGCGGTGACGCCGTGCATCGGTACGCGCAATTCGGAGAAGCGCCGGGGACCGTGCTCCAGGCAGCGGATGATCATCGCCGCCCATTTGTCGCCGAAGCGGATCGGGGACAGGTTCGACGGGCAGACCGGATCGAACATGTCCGCGGACAGGGGCTCTTTGGTGGCCTCGCTCATGGGCCCACCGTAGTAGGTATCCGAGAGGTAACCACCGCCCTGGGTAGCTTGGCCGCGGCAGTCGCGACCAGGGGATCGACGGACGAACAAGGTGGACACATGAGCAACGGCATCATCGTTTTCGGCGCGGGTGGGCGGACCGGACGCACGGCCGTCGCGGAGGCATTGCGCCGGGGGCACCGGGTCACCGCCGTGGTGCGCGATCCGGCGAAGTACGCGGATCTGGCCGGCCCGGAGGTACGGGTGGTCGCGGGTGATGTGACCGACGCCGACGCGGTGGCGGCGCTCGCGGTGGGCCACGACGCGGCGATCGCGGCGGTGTACGACCCGGCCGCGCCGATGGGCGACTTCTTCGTGCGGGCGGTGCGGGCGCTGCTCGCGGGGTTGTCCCGGGCGGGGGTCGGGCGGTTGGTGTGGGTGGGCCTGGCCTCGGTGTTGCCGACCGCGTCCGGCGAACCGCTGATGGACACGCCGGACTACCCGCAGGAGTACCGGGCGTTCTTCCTCGCGCACGGCGAGGGCAACGCGGCGCTGCGCTCGTGGGACGGCGCGCCGGAGTGGGTCGTGCTGAGCCCGGCGGGCGACTTCGACCACGAGGGCGTTCGAACCGGGAACTGCCGCGTCGCGCCCGCCGATGCGCAAAGCCGGGTGTCCTACCCGGACTTCGCGATCGCGTTGCTGGACGAGATCGACGCGCCGAAGCTGCGCGGGGTGCACGTCGGGATCGAGGACGGGCGATGAGCGAGCCGGCGCACCGCACCCGGCCCGGCGGCCGGCCCCCTGTCCGGTGGATCTTGGTGGAGCGGGCCGCGTCGTCCGGTGCGGCGAGGTGCGGTGCCGGGCGGCGCGGCCCCACCAAGACCCGCCGGACAGGGGCCTAGGCCCGCGCCGAGCCCGTGTGTTCGACCGCGAACAGGCGGTGTTCGACTCGGTCGAGGGCGACTCGTACGGCGCCGAGCGCGACGCCGTCGGCGCCAAGTGCGGACAGTTCGACGCGGGGCATGCGCAGGCACAGTCGGCGCAGTTCGGTGGTCAGCGGCGGGACCGCGTCCGCGAGGCCCGCCGCCCAGCCGCCGATCACCACGATCTCCGGGTCCAGCGCCAACACCAGCGCGGTGACGTCGTGGATCAGGCGCTGGACGAAGCGGTCCACCGCCTCGGTCGCGGTCCGGTCGCCCTCGGCCGCGTGCCGGAACACCTCGCCGACGGCCGCCTCGTCCAGTGGCGGCAGCGGCGTGCCGGTGGTGGACAGCAGGTTCTCCGGGGTGACCTGGCGGCCCAGCAGGTGCAGCGCGCCGATCTCGCCCGCGGCGCCGCCGAAGCCGCGGTGCAGTCGGCCGTTGATGAACGAGCCGGCGCCCGGGCTGAGGCCGGCCATCACGTAGACGATGTCGTCGGAACCGACCGCGATGCCCTTCCAGCGTTCGCCGATCGCGGCCAGGTTGGCGTCGTTCTCGACCTGGATCGGACAACTGAACGAGCGGCCGAGTCGGCCGCCGAGGTCCAGGCCGGTCCAGCCCGGCATCGCCGAGGACAGCGTGACCACACCCTCGGTGTTCACGATCCCGGGCGTGCCCACGCCCACGCCCCACAACGAACCCCGGGAGACCTGGGCCCGGCGCAGCGTCTCGCTGATCAGGCCGCGCACGCGTTCGAGCCGATCCTCGGCCTCGCAGTCCTCCTCGACGGTGCGCGCGGCCCGGCCGACGATGGTGCCGGCGAGGTCCGCGAGCACGACCCGGATGTGGTGCACGCCGACGTCGATGCCGAGCAGGTGACCGGCCTCGGCGTGGAAGCGGAAGCGGCGGGCCGGCCGGCCGCGCGGCCGGCTGCCGTCCTCGCTCTCGGCGGTGGTGGTCTCCACGACCAGGCCCTCGGCGAGCAGGCCGTCGACGACCCCCTCGACGGTGGGGCGGGACAGGCCGGTGGCCTCCATCAGCGCGGTCACGGTCAACACCTCGCCACCGCGCAACGTGCGCAGGGTCGCCGCGGAGTTGATCCGCCGGACCACGGAGGAGTCCCCGCCCGTCGCCTGTGCCACAGCTCATGTCCTCTCGTCGCGCCGTCGCGCGGCACGTCCGACCGGGCCGTCGGGCCCGTCGGATACGTCGTCGCTCAGGCGCGGATGGTACCCAGGTTTCGCGTCGTGATCAGGACGCGGGCCGCAACGCGGTCGGCCCCGCCTCGGCGAACGCCAGCCGGCAGGTGTCGGCGCGGTAGGTGGCCACGGTGACCGCGGCGGTCCGGCCGAGCGCGGTGTACGTCGTCGTCACGATCAGCACGGCGGTACCGGGCGGGCGCTCCAGGTAACGCGCCTCCTCGGCCTCGGCCACGCCCAGTTCGACCGCGCGGTGCCGGCTCTCCAGGCGGTGCCCGCGCAGTTGACGCAGCATCAGCGAGGCGCGCTCGAAGCCCGGGACCCGGGTGGACAACGAGGGCACCACGGCGCGGGAGACGTACAGGCATTCCAGGCCGACCACCTGGCGCATCGAGAACTGTCGGCGGCGCAACCGGTGCACCAGGGCCGAGGGGCGGCCCTTGAGGGTGTCCGCGAAGTCGTCGGTGACCGGCACGGTGGCGCAGTCGATCACCTCGCGGTCGCGCAGGTCCACACCCGGCCAGCCCTCGCCCTCGGCGCTGAGCGAGACGTCCACGCGCGGTCCGGCGACGGTGGTGCCGGCGCCGCGCTTGCGGACCAGTCGGCCTTCGAGTTCGAGCTGTTCGAGCGCGTGCCGCAGGGTGGCCCGGGCGACGCCGAAGCGGGCGGCGAGGTCGCGCTCGTTCGGCAGGATGTCGCCGGAGCTGAAGTCCGCCTCGATCGCCCTCAGCAGCGAGGTGCGCAGTTGCCAGTACTTGGGCTCGCCGAAGACCGCTTCGTCCGGCAATGTCGCCATGCTGCTCACGGACGCCCCCTCGGCTGGCCGACGCCTGCGCGGCGCGGACTTATTGCATGCTCGGTTTAGTAAAGACGGTTGAATATAACCCCGTCGGACCGCGAAAGGTCCAGACCAAGTCGGTCCGAGTTCCCGGTGACCTGGCTCACACCACCGGGCTCGAACCGCCCACACCCGAGCTGACCTGCGCGAATGTCACGCCGCGCGCGCGGGCCCGGATGCGAGCCGGCTAAACCTCGCGACACGCCGGTCGCGGCCTCGTGTCCGGAGCCTGCCCGATGGTGAAGGCGACCCGACGAAAAGGTTTCCCCGCCCGGGCGACTCCCGGGCGAACATCGGGCGTCGGTCCGCCCGGCGGCCGAGGTCGAACGCGCGGCGAAGAGCGCCCTCCGCGCTGCGGCCGAGCGTGCGATTCCAACGGTAACTGGCCCACGTAGCAAGGCAGTTGACCGACCGCGCCGGATCGTGTGGAAACGTGTCGAAGCGGGCGGTGCGAGTGCGCGTCGGTCCGGACCCGGCGGAATCTCCCGGAGTCGGATCGGGTGGGCGCGCGGGTCGGTCCCGGTGGATGCGCAGGTCGGTCCGGGTGTGCGCGTCGGGCCCGGAAATTGGTCCAGTCCAATGTATTGACGGGTCGGAAGGGGAAGGCCCACCCTTTGGCCATTGGTCTATACCAAGTCCCCCGAGGGAGTCCCCCGTGGCACGTCGCTACGTCCCCGTCCTCGCCGCAGCAGCCGCGTCGGCGGGGTTGATCTCGCTGTTCGCGTTCACCGGTGGTGCGACCGCCGCCGGCCCCGCCGCGTCCCCGGCGACCACCGGCATCGGCAGCAACTGGTACGCCGTCGCCCCCTACCTGATGCCGCTCGACAACGACCCGCCGGACGCCGGCGCGGTGATGGACGCCACCGGCCTCAAGGCGTTCCAGCTCGCCTTCATCCTGGCACCCAACGGCGGCGGTTGTACGCCGACTTGGGACGGCACCAAGCCGACCTCGACGGATACCGCGGTGGCCGGGGTGATCGCCGCGATCCGGGCCAAGGGTGGTGACGTCTCGGCCTCCGCCGGCGGCTACGGCGGCACCAAGCTCGGCCAGACCTGCGGCACCCCCGAGGCCACCGCCGCCGCGTATCAACAGGTGATCGACAAGTACGCGCTCAAGGCGCTGGACTTCGACCTGGAGGAACCGGAGTACGAGAACGCCGCGGCCATCCGCAACGAGATCGGCGCGGCCCGGATCATCCAGCAGCGGAACCCGGGCATCTACCTCTCGGTGACCACGGCCGCCACCGCCGACGGCACCGGCTGGTTCGGCAAGCAGATGCTCAACGAGGCCAAGGCGCAGGGCTTCGTCCCGGACAACTTCTCCATCATGCCGTTCGACGGCGGGTTCAACGGAGCCGCCGCGCAGACCTCGGCGCTGACCAACTTCAACACCATCCTGCGCAACACGTTCGGTTGGGACACCGCCACCGCCTACGCGCACGAGGGCATTTCGCAGATGAACGGACGCAGCGACACCGGAGAGTACTTCTACCAGGCCGACTTCCAGGCCGTGTACGACTACGCGATCAGCCACCACATGGCGCGCTTCACGAACTGGTCGGTCAACCGGGACCGTCAGTGCACGCCACCGGACAACAACGGCAAGACCTCGGGCGTGTGCAGCAGCGTGCCGCAGGCCGCCTGGGACTTCACCAAGTACTCCGTCCGGTTCGCGGGTGCCACGCCGCCCACCACGACCCCGCCCACGACGACCCCGCCGACCACCGTCCCGCCGAGCACGTGCAGCACGACGCCGTGGGACCGCGCGGCGATCTACACGGCGAACAACAGCGTGTCGCACAACGGTCATTCGTGGAAGGCGAAGTGGTGGACCCAGGGTGAGGAGCCGGGTACGACCGGCCAATGGGGTGTCTGGCAGGACCTGGGCGCCTGCTGACCCCGGACCCGCCGACCCGGACGCACCGACCCCGGCCGGTGCGCGACCTGCGCCGCCGCGCGTGACGACGCCGCGGTGAGCGCGAGGATGGGCCGGAGTCGCCGATCGGGCGACTCCGGCCCGTCGCCGGTGGGCGGGAACGCGGAATACTCGCTCGTCCGGTCCCGGACCGGATGCCTAGGATCGACCGATGACGACCTCGGATCATGCCGCCGTGTCCGATGCCGTGTCCGACGCCGTGCGGCGGGCCGACGTCGATTGGCTCTTCGCCCGATTCGCCGATACGGCCTGCCCGGTCACGGTGCTGCGGCCACTGATCGGGCACTCGGACCCGGCGCTGCGTCACCTCGGCGTCGTGCTGCTCCGGGAGCGTGCCGCGAGCGCCGATCCGGGCACCGCCGCGGAATTGGCCACCCTGCCGGCGACCGTGCCCGCGCTGCCCGCCGAGACGGCCCTGGTGTCGGCCGAGGCGTATGCCCGACTGTCGGTGTCGGCGCAGGTGCCGCTGCCGGAACGACGCGCCGACGGGAATCCGACCGAGTGGCCGGCCCGGGTCCGGGTCGCCTGGTTGCGGGCGCGGATCATCGGCCGGCCCGAGGCGACCCTGGGGGCCGAACCCCCGGGCGAGGAGCTGTACCAGGCGGTGCGCGCGATCGACGCCGAGGCGCCGGCCGATCCGGACGGCTACCTGCGCGCGTTGCTCGCCCGGCCCGAGCCGGTGCTGCGCGCGGCGGCCCTGCGGGTGCTGCGGGAGGCGGTGCACGGCGCGTTGCTCGACCCGGCGCGGGCGCGCGACCGGTTGGTCGAGCTGCTGGATCCGGTCGGTGGCGCGCCCGTGGTTGCGGGCGCGTTGGCCGAACTCGCCGAGCCGTGGGCCTTCGGCGCGGCGCCGTCCGGGATCGAGGCCGCGTTGCGGCGGTCGGTGTCCGAGCACGCGCAGGCCGTGGAGACGGCCGCCCGGTTCGGCCTGTCCGGGCTGCTGCGCGAGATCGCGGCGGATCCGCGCCTGCCCGGAGAGCGGCGGCGGCGCGCGCTCACGTTGGTCGGCGAGTTCGCCGAACGCGGCGATACGGCCGCGCTGTCGGCGCTCGCCCGCACCGATCCGCTGCTGTTCGCCGAGCCGTTCGCGGCGTGTCTGCGGGCGATGCATCAACGTGGGCACTTCGTGCGACCCGGCGAGGTGCCGGCCGTCGTGGAGTGTGCGCTCGCCGACCACCGGGTCTCCCCGGTGCACTTCGCGATCGTGTTGTTCACCGTGCGGCACGAGGCACTGCGGGCCCTGACGGCGGTGTCGGACGACGATCCCGATTGGCCCCGCTGCCTGGACCTGCTGCGCGCGCTGGCCGAGCAGGGCGCACCCGAGCTGCCGGTCGGCGAAGTGCTCACCGCGCGGCTGGCCGACTCGCGGCGGCCGGAGCCGATCCTGTCCGTCCTGCGCGAACTGCGCCATCGTGACGCGGAGGACGCAGTGCTCGCCGCCCTGCCCCGGGCCCCGGGGGCGGCGCTGCGCACCCTGGAGGCGATCGGCGGCCCGCGCACGGTCGCGGCCCTGCGCGCGGGGCTGGCCATGGACGACCCGGACGGCGTGATCGTGCCGCACCTGCGCGCGGCGGCGGATCGGGCGCTGGAACTGGTGTGGCACCTCACCGACGACCCGCAGGCCCGCCGGGAGTTGCGCGCCCGGCTCGACCGCCGGGAGTTGCCCGAACGGATCGCGGCCGACCTGGGCATCCCCGATCCGGACGAACTCGCGCTGCTCACCGCCGACCTCGACGCGCGACGGCCGGTGCAGGCGCTGTGCCGGCTCGCCCGCAACGGCGACGCGCGCACCCTTCCCGCGCTCGCCGACCTGCTGCTGCGCGTGGTGAGCGACCTGGTGACGGACCGGGGGGAGGAGGTCGCCGAACCGGTCGTGCCGGACGAGGTGCTCGAAGCGATCGGCGGACTCGGCGAACGGCTGCACCGGCGCCGCGCGTTGCGCCCGGTGTGTCTCCTGGACGCGGACCGGCCGGAGGCGGCACGCGGCGTCCTGCTCGCCGACCTCACGTTCGACCTGCTGGACCGCGCGGGCATCACCGCCGCCGAAACGGCCGTCCTGCTCGAACTCCTGGGTCGGACCGGCGTCTCGGACGTCAAGCGACGGATCCACCACCTGATCCGGCATCGCGATCCGCACGTCCGCAAGCGCGCCATCGCGCTGTCGGCCCGCGCCGCCGCCCCCGACGAGGCCGGGTCGTTGTCCGCGAGCCTGATTCCGCTCACCTCGGCCGCCGACCCGCAGACGGTGCGGCAGGCCCTGCGGGCGCTCGGCGAGGCGCGGGCCCATGGGGCGGCCGAGGCGATCGCGGCCTGCCTGGACCACCCGGTGATGAACATCCGCAAGACGGCGGCACGGGCACTGCTCGACGCGGGTACGCCGGCCCAGGTCCCGGCGTTGCTTCGGCTGCTCGGCCGGCACGACAACCCGGGCCTGCGCGAGTCGGCGACGGCCGCGCTGCGGGCCGTTCTGGGCGCGGGATACGCCGCGTGTGTGGTGTCCGCGGCGGAGCGGGTCACGGACGCCCGCGAGCGGGGGCTGCTGCTCGACGCGCTGGACCGCGCGTTGTCCGCACCGGCGGTGGCGGCGCTGGTCCGACGCGGCTCGCCGCTCGCCGGGCCGCTGCTCGCGGGCCTGGCAACCGGCGGACACACCTTGCGAATCGGCGCTCCGGCGGACCTGGCGGCGGAACTCGCGGCGTTCGGCCACGCGCCGGCCGAGCCGGCGACGGCGGAGGACGCCGAGCTCCGGGCCGACCTGACGATGCTCGCCCGATCTTGCCGACCCGCCGGGGACGCGCGGGCGGTGTTGCGCCTGGCCGCAGGGCCGGATCGGCCGAACCGCGCCCAACGGGACGCCCTGCGCGGGGCTTTGCCCTGGTTGCTCGCCCTCGCGCGCGAGCGGCCCGCGAGTCGGGCGGCGGTCCTGCGCCTGGTGCTCGATGCCTGCCCGGCGCCCTGGTCGGATCCGGAACACCGCGCGTTCGCCGATGCGTTCGACGTGCTCGCGGCCGAACTGGGCACCGTGGACGGGGTCGGTGAGGTGCTCGAAGCGATCGCGGGCTCGTTGTCCGAGGTGGCCGCCTTCGCGTTGGCGGGTCGGGTCCGCGCGCTGCCGGCGCAATCCTTCGCCGGTCGATTGCCGTTGGCGGTGTTGCGGGGCTGCGGGGCCGTACTCACCCGCGAGGACGTGCAGCGGGCGCTGGCCGGGGTGCGCCGCGGGCCCAATCCCTGGGAGGCCGAAGTCGCCTTGCTGCGCGAGGTGTTCGGGCCGGCGGATGCGGGATCGGCAACCGCCGGGGTGCCGATCGACCCAGCCGCCGCGACCCGCACCACCACCGCTGCGGCCGTCTGGCGGTCCGCGCTCGGCGACGCGGTGCGCTCGGCCGGCGCGCTCGCCGCCTTCCGGGCTGCGGGCGAACCCGTCGACGTCGACTCCCGATCGTGTGTCGCCGCGCTGATCGACGCCTTCCCGAACGCCGAGGCGTCGACCCGGGCGCCCCTGCTCGACTGGTTGACGGAGCTTCAGCCGATCGACGCACCGCCGTGGACCCTGGCCGAGCAGGCCGCCCGCACCGCGGTGCCCACGCGTGTTCCGGAGGCCGGCGATCTGGACCAACCCCGCTCGACCGCACAGCGCGAGCGGCTGCTCGCACTGCTCGCCTCGGCCGAACCGGCCCGCCGCACCGCCGCCGCCCGGTTGTTGGGCGAGTGGGCGGAACCGACGGTACGGCGGGTGCTCCTCGACGCCTGGCTGCGCGGCGGGTTCGACCTGCCCCCGCGGGCCGAACTCGCCCGGGAGCTGCTGTCGATCACCGATTTCGACGGTTACGACGAGGCCGGCCGGGAACGTGCCGCGGGTCTGTGCGCGAGGATGCGCCCGGACGACCTGGAGCGGATGGCGCCGTTCCTGATCTCGTGGTGGGAGGACGGCGCACCGGCCACCCGAGCACAGGCCTTCGCCGCGGCCCGTCGACTCCCGGGCGAGCTGCTCGCCGAGGCGTTGCGGACCCGGCTCGCGGCGGGCCGCCGGGGTGGTCTCGACCTGTTGCTCGATCGGTCGATCCGACGCACCCCGGAACTGACCGAGGTGGTACGCCGGTTGCGGGCGGAGGGCCACCGTGCCCTCGCCGACCGGCTGACCCTGACCGACGGACCGCTGCTGCGGGCCGGTGCTCCGGGCCGCAACGGTGCGGCGCTGATCGAGCTGCGCAGGCGTGCCGTGCCCGTCGGCGCCGAGCGTCCCACGCGCGACGAACTGATCGGCGTCGTTCGCGGCGACGCCCCCGAACAGGCCCGCCGGGCCCTGTCCCGACTCGCCGACGAGCATGGCCGCGATGCGCAGGTCCGGGAGCTGGTGGTCGAGTTGCTGAGCCATCCGGTGCCGAGGGTGCGGCTGCACGCGCATCGTGTCTCGCGGCGCATCCTGGACCGTCCCGAATACCTGCGCAACACCGAGAAGTTGCTCGACGACCCGCGTCGCGATGTCGTCCGAGGGGCCATTCGTACCCTGTCGCACGCCGGTTGGGAACCCGCCGTGCCGACCCTGCTCATCCTGTTCGGCGACTCCGACCAGGCCATTCGCGAGGCGGCCGGCGACGGATTGGCCCGGATCGGTCCGCCGGTGTTGCCGATGTTGCGCAGGGCCGCCGCCCGCGCCCGCCCGGATCGCCGCGCCCGCTACCTCGAACTGCGCGACCGCATCGCGGCGACCCCGAGGTGATCGGGCCGGCCCCGGGGTCGGTGTGCCTCAGCGCGTGGGGGTCACCGGCCGGTGCAGCCACATGTGCAGGGTGAACGGACTGCCGCGGCGGTCGCGGACGATCGTCGGGGCGTCGGTGCGGACGAAGCCGGTGGCCCGGGCGACCGCGATACTGGCGGCGTTGTCCGGCGGGATCCGCAGGCCCACCTCGCGGACACCCACCACCCGGTAGGCGTAATCGGTCATCAACCGGACCGACTTCGCGGCCAACCCCCGGCCGCGATGGGCGGCCCCGATCGCGTACGCCAACTCGGCCACGTCGGGCTCCTCCTCGGTGCCGACGAACAGCATGACCACCCCGCACGGCGCGTCGCCGTCGAGCGTCACGGCCAATTCGATCGAGCGCTCCCGGGCCCGCGACAACCGGCCCTTGGCCAGGAACTCGCGGGCGGCATCGGTGTCGAAGGGCGACGCGAGCGGGGTCCATCGTGCCGTCTCGACCTCGTCGAACAGCTCGACCAGGGCCGGGACATCGGCGTCGGTCCACTCCCGCAACCGGATTCCGGGGCCGGTCAACTCGACGGAGGTCGACAGGCGGTACGGGGGAGGGGGTTCGGTGGTCATGGTTCGAGTGTGCCCGGTGCCCGCCGGGCCCGGGCGGGATTCGGCGGGCGACGACGAACGGGGCCCCGCACCGGTGTGCGGGACCCCGTTCGTGATCGGGTGCGGCTCAGCGGCGTTGGGCCGCGGCCGCGTCGCGTGGGTCCTGGACCTTGGTGCGGTACAGCCACAGCGCGACGCCGACGATCAACACCCCGCAGGCGACTCCGAGTTCCTTGTAGCCGCCGTAGCCGGTGATGGAGAAGCCGGTCGCGCCGACCACCAGCACCACGGTCAGGAACGCGGCGAGCAGCCAGGCCAACGGGATGAAGAAGTCGGGCAGCCGGATCGGACGGGCCAGGTCGGGGCGGTCCTTGCGCAACATCGCGAAGCCGGAGATGGCCAGGATGTGGGTCAGGATGTAGCCGAGGTTGCCGGTCACGATGATCGCCAGCGGCGTCTTGAGCGCGATCAGGATGACCACGTTGACCGCGAGCGCGATCATCAGCGCCCGAGCCGGCACGCCGCGCTTGTCGAGCACGCCGACCTGCTTGATCGTGGTGCCCTCCTTGCCCATGTTGTAGAGCACGCGCGAGCCGTCGGCCAGACCGGTGATCATGATCAGCAGCAGCGACGCGATCAGGAAGACCACCATCAGGTCGGCCGCGCCGCCCACCAGGTCGTTGAACGCGCCGACGTAGAAGGTGGTCGGGTCGAGCGCGATCGCACCCTCGCCGACGTACCCGGCCAGCGCCAGCGGCAGCAGGATGAACACGCCCAGCGAGAACAGCACGCCCGCGCGCAGGGCCCGCGAGGTGTCCTTGACGGTGTCCTTGTACTCCGGGGCGAAGGTCGCGCACACCTCGACGCCGAACGACGTCCAGGCCATCACGTACAGCCACACCAACGACTCGCGGATGCCCGCCGCGCCGTGCAGGTTCCAGTGCAGGTTGCTCGCGCTCCAGTCGCCACTGGCGAACGGCAGCACGATGAACACCGCGAGCGGCACCAGGAGCATGCCGCCTGTGACGTAGACGACCCACATCGCGACGTGCAGGCCGAACATGGCCGCGCCGAACAGCAGCACGATCACCGCGAGACCGACCACGATCGGGAAGGTCAGCTCGGCGATGCCCAGGTCCAGGGTCCAGTCCTGGCCCTTGAACCACTGGGCCTGGACGAGTGAGCCGATGATGCCCGCGTACACGGACAGCGCGGTGGTCCAGGGGAACCAGTAGCCGATGCTGGCCAGCGGACCGACGAACGGGGCGCGCTTCTTCCAGCCCTCGGTCGCGTAGTGCGCGATGCCGCCGGACGACTCGGGGAACATCGCGGCCAGCTCGGTGTAGATCCAGTTGGCGATCGTGGCCAGGACCATCGAGCCGGCCCACAGGGCGATCGCGCCCCACGCGCCCAGGCCGCCGATCGACGCGCCGAGCGAGGCGATCAGGGCGGCGGGCATGGTCAGCGACATCGCGAAGCCGTCGTACCAGCGCATCTTCTTGGCGAGCGCGGGCGGGTTCGCCGCGGTGCCGGAGGTGGCGGGGCCGGTGGAGCCGGAGGCGGCCGGCTTGGGTGATGCGGACATCTGTGTCCCCTTCGCGGGGTGGGAGCGGCCGGCGGGTGAGCCCGGGGGACGGCCGCTTGGGGGAGGGGGTGCGGGCTGCGGTGGCGCCGTGGCCCTGCTGTCGGCCCTGTTATAGATCCGAGTTTTCGACCACGTCAAGGGTTCGTCTTTGTTCATTCGACAAATGAGACCTGTGGAAGTTGCTCATTGAGATCTATTGACAGGTCAAAGTTGCTGATGAAGTCTGAGCACAACGTCGCCCCAAGGCAGAGAGGGACCCCCCGCATGAGCAGCAACGGCTCCGCCCGTCACCAGTTCTTCATCAACGGCGCCTACGTCGACGGCTCCGGCGCCGAGGGCTACGACGTGATCAGCCCGGTCACCGGTGAGTACGTCGCCACCATCCCGGTGCCCACCACGGAGGACCTGGACAAGGCCGTCGCCGCCGCCAACACCGCGCAGCGCGCGTGGGCCAGGGTCAACGTCTGGCAGCGTGCCGAGCTGTGTCACCGCATCGGCGACGAGATCACCAAGCGCGTCGACGAGCTGGCCCGCCTGCAGACCCTGGAGCAGGGCAAGCCGCTCGCCGAGTCGGTCGCCGACATCGAGGAGGCCGCGCAGCTCTTCCACCTGCACGCCGAGGACGCGGTCCGGCTGCACGGCGAGACGATGCCCTCCACCGACGGCACCAAGCGCATGTGGACCTTCTACGCGCCGGTCGGCACGTGGGGCATCATCACCCCCTGGAACTTCCCGCTGCTCATGCTCGCCGAGTTCGTCGCCCCGGGCCTGGCCACCGGCAACGCGCACGTGGTCAAGCCGCCGGCCAACACGCCGCTGACCGTGCTCAAGGCGATGGAGGCGTTCGTCGCCGCCGGCGTGCCCGAGGGTCTGATCAACATCCTCCCGGGCGAGGGCGCCACCGGCGACGCGCTGGTGCGGCACGACGGCATCGACGCGATCGGCTTCATCGGCTCCTCCGCGACCGGCGCCAAGATCCAGGCCACGGCGGGCCTCAAGCGCTCGATCATGGAGTGCTCCGGCAACGGCCCGCTGGTGGTGCTCAAGGACGCCGACCTGGACGCCGCCGCCAAGGCCGCGGTCTACGGCGCGTACCTGTGTGCGGGCCAGGTCTGCTGCGCCACCGAGCGGGTGATCGTGGTGGACGAGGTGCACGACGCGTTCGTGGCCGCCGTACTGCGGGCCGCCGAGGACGTGGTGCTCGGCGACCCGTTCGACGCCGCGACCAACCTGGGCTCGCTCAACAACGAGGGTGTCGCCGCGAAGATGGACCGGCACATCGCCGACGCGCACGAGCGGGGCGCCAAGGTGCTTCTGGGCGGCAAGCGCCGGGAGGGCATGCCGACCGACCTGTACTACGAGTTCACCGTCGTGGACCAGGTCCCGGTGGACAGCCTGCTCTCGCGCGAGGAGTCGTTCGGCCCGGTCGTGCCGATCATCACCGCGGTGGACGAGGACGACGCGCTGCGGTTGGCCAACGACGACAAGCTCGGCCTGCAGGGTGCGGTGTTCACGAGCAGCATGCGGGCGGCGTATCGCTTCGTCGAGGAGATGGCCGTGGGGCAGGTCGTGGTCAACGACAGCACGTGCTTCTGGGACGTGAACATGCCGTTCGGCGGAGCCGGCAACCGCGGTACGGGTTGGGGTCGGATCGGCGGCAAGCACACGCTCCTCGACATGTCCGATCTCCGGACCGGCGTCATCAACCTCTGAGGCACCCGATCGCCGGGCCGGGCCTCACGCGCCGGCCCGGCCCGGTGGCCTCGAACACGGGCCGGGCTGATTCGACCCGGCCTGCGGCCGAGGTGGCCTCAAGCGCCGGCCGGGCCGGTTCGCGCGAACCGGGCCATCCAAGCGTCAGCCGAGCCATCGCCGCCCCGGCCGGCGTTCGAGGCCAAGCAAGAGCATGAATATCGGCCACGACCCGCAGGGGAAACCGCATGACCCCCACCCACCGCACCGCGTTGCTCCGCACCGCCCAGGAGCCGTTCTGGCTTGATCGGCCCGAGCACCCGGAGCCGCTGGCCCGCCAGGTCGGGGACACCCGGACCGACCTGGCCGTGGTCGGCGGCGGATACACCGGGCTGTGGACCGCGCTGATCGCCAAACAACGCGACCCCGGCCGTGACGTACTGGTGCTCGAACAGGGCACCTGCGGCCACGCCGCCAGCGGGCGCAACGGCGGCTTCTGCTCACCCAGCCTCACCCACGGGCTGGCCAACGGCCTACAGCGCTGGCCGGACGAGATCGACACGCTGCAACGCCTGGGTGCGCGGAACCTGGACGCGTTCGAACGCGACCTGGACACGCACGGCATCGACTGCGGCTTCGCCCGCACCGGCAAGGTCGCGGTGGCCGCCACCCCGTGGCAGGCCCAGGCGCTGCGCGCGTCCGTACCGGTGGCCAATCGGCACGGCGAGCAGGCCACGTACCTCGAAGACGACGCGCTGCGGGCGTACGTCGACTCGCCGCTGTGGTCGGCGGGCGTCTGGCAGCCCGACTACGCGCTCCTGGACCCGGCCCGCCTGGTGTGGGGACTGCGCCGGGCCTGCCTGGACGCGGGCGTACGGATCGTGGAACGCACCGAGGTCACCGCGATCGACACCAGGCCCGCCGATCTGATCCGGCTCACCACCCCGTACGGGATCGTCGGCGCGCGCCGGGTCGCACTGGCCACCAACATCTACCCGCCGCTGCTTCGCCGGCTCGGCCTGAGCATGGTGCCGGTGTACGACTACGCGCTGACCACCGAGCCGCTGACGGACGATCAGCTCGCCGCGATCGGCTGGACCGGTGCGCACGGCGTCACCGACGCGGGCAACCAGTTCCACTACGTGCGCAAGACGGACGACAACCGCATCCTGTGGGGCGGCTACGACGCCATCTACCACTTCGGCAGCCGGGTGGACGAGGCGCTGACCCAGCGCCCGGAGACGTTCGACGTGCTCGCCGAGCAGTTCGCCGCGACCTTCCCGCCGTTGGCCGACGTCGCCTTCTCGCACGCGTGGGGCGGCGTGATCGACTCGACCACCCGGTTCTGCATGTTCGCCGGCACCGCCGCGGCCGGCCGGGTCGGCTACGCCCTAGGCTTCACCGGACTGGGCGTGGGGGCGACCCGGTTCGGTGCGGAGGTGGTGCTCGACCTGCTCGCCGGGACCCGGACCGAACGTACGGAGCTGGAGATGATCAGGCGCAAGCCGATCCCGTTCCCGCCCGAGCCCGCGCGCTGGATCGGCATCCAGGCCACCCGCTGGTCGATGGCCCGCGAGGACACGCACGGCGGTCGCAACATGTGGCTGCGCACCCTCGACCGGCTCGGCCTGGGCTTCGATTCGTGACCGAGGCAGGCGGCACCGGCGGGCGGGGCGCACCCGAGGAGCGGGAGGAACAGGGCAAGATGGCGGGCGAAGATCGAGAGGACGTGCCGAACTCGGCGCCGCAGCACACCCGGAGCAGCCGCATGAACCCCGCAGGCCCGTTGGACGACATCGACCGGCGCATCATCGCCATCCTCCAGGCCGACGGCCGGCGGGCGTACAAGCAGATCGCCGAGGACCTGGGCATCCCGGCGTCCTCGGTGCGCTATCGGGTGCAGCGGCTGGAGGAGAGCGGCACGCTCCAGATCGTCGGCATCGCCAATCCGCTGACGATCGGTTTCGATCGGCTCGCGATGATCGGCATGCGGGTCCGCGCCGGCAGCGCCCGGGAGGTGTGCCGCGAACTGCGCGAACTGCCGGAGACGTCCTACGTGGTGATGGTGGCCGGCCAGTACGACGTGATGGTCGAGGTGATCTGCCGCGACACCGACCACTTCACCGACCTGCTCAACCGCCGACTGCTGCTGATCGACGGGGTGGTCTCCACCGACTCCTTCTTCGTCCTCGAAGTACACAAGTTGGCCTACGGCTGGGGCGTCGGGGGTGTGGAGTCCTCGCTGCTCGACTCGCCGGAGATAGCGCCGGGTTCGGGGTTGGACCAGCGCGACAATCGTTGAGCCGCCGATTCGGCCACCGGCCACCGGCGCGTGCTGCCTAGAATCCGCAGCATGACCGATATGCGGGTGGGGGAGTGGCTGGTCGACGTGTCGGCGCCGCTGGGCAGCGGGCACTTCGCGCGGGTGTTGCCGGCGCGCCGGGCACGGGCCAATCCGGCCGGGATCGTCGAGCGGCGCGCGGTGAAGATCTACCACGCGCGGGGCAGCGCGGCGCAGCGGCAGTCCGCGCTCGCCGAGATCCGGGTCCAGGAGGAACTCCTGGGCTGCCCGCACGCGGTGGCGTACGTGGACGCGTTCGTGGCCGAGGAGGGCGAGTTCGCGGGTTGCCTGGTGCAGGTGATGGAACTGGGCGATCGTTCGCTCGCCGACCACCTGGACGTCGAGGGCCCGTTGCGCTCCGGGGACGCGGCGGCGGCGCTGTCCGGGATCGCGACGGCGCTGGAACACGTACACGCACGCGGCTGGGTGCACGCGGACCTCAAGCCGGGGAACATCGTGCGCTGCCGGGGGTTGTGGAAGATCGCCGACTTCAACGTGACGTCGGCGCTGATCGGCACGTCCGCGTTCGACCTCGGCGGCACGCTGTCCTACATGTCGCCGCAACGACTCGCGGCGCCCACCGGCACGCGGCGCCGGGTGCGGCCCGAGGACGACATGTGGGCGCTCGGGGTGATCCTGGGCCAGTGCCTGCTGGGCGAACTTCCCTCCACCGTGCAGGAGTTGCGCGAGGAGGAGGCGGTGCGGCTGGCCGCAGGCATCTCGGCCGCGCTGCTGCGGCGGGCCGATGTGGATCCGCAACTCCTGCGTCTGATCGACGAGTTGACCTCCCCGGACGCCGCCGAGCGGCCCGGCGCGGGGGTCGTCGCGCGTCGGTTGCGCGACGCTTCGGCGACCGTGCCGATCGGTGGGCCGCGCCGGCCGGCGGACCCGGTGTTCACGATCGCCTCGCTGGCCGAGTCGCACAACGAGGTGTTCGCCGCCGACGATCGTGGTCTGTGGCACCGCTGGTACGTCGAGCAGCGGTGGAGCGAATGGGTGCCGTTCGACCACCCGGCGCCCGCTCCGGTGTCGGCGCTCGCCGCCGCGTCGCCGTCCTTGCATCGGGAGATGTTGTGGTTGCTCGACGACGAAGGCCGGTTGTGGCGGAGCGAGTTGGCCGTGGATCCGGAATCGCTGGTGCCGAAGTCGTCGTGGTCGCCGTGGGTGCGTGAACCGGGGCCCGGCGCGACGAGTGCGTTGATCGGGGTGCGTGCGGCCGGTGCTCCGTGGGCTCGGCAGCGGTTGTTCGCCGTCGACGCCGACGGGGGTGTGTGGTGCCGGATCGACGCGGGTCCGGACTGGCGGCGCCTGCACGATCCGGGCAGCGGGCGCGATGTGCCGGCCGGGGTCGTCGCGATCGTGCCGTGCGTGTCCTCGGCCGCGTACGGCCTGATCGACGCGGACGGCCGGGTGTGGTTGAGCCCGGGGCCGCAGACCGAACACCTGCGCCGGCCCCGGTACGGCCCGGCACGGGCCCGGGCGATGGTGCTGCTTCCGGACGAGGCGATGGTGATCCTCGAAGCGGAAGGAGGTGTCTCGGTCGATGCCGGCAACCTGTACACGGGCCCCATCCCGTTGCCCCCGTCGGATCGTGCGTACCTGCACATCGCCGGCTCCGCCCGTCGACCTCGCCACCTCGAACTCGTCCTGGGCGACGACCGGGGCGGCCTGTGGCACACGTGGGCGTGGCGCGCGGACGACGGTTGTTGGCAGTGGCATCCGCAATGGGGCCGGCTGCGGCGGTCCGTCCAGCGCTGAGCGGTCGTGGGCCCTCAGGGCGCCGTCGGCAGGGTGTCCAGCCAGCGGTCGGCGGCGCGGTGCGTGGTGAAGGTGTGTACCGGCGTGGCCGGGCCGGTGTGTTCGGCCATCAGCCGGCGCACCCGGGGCCGCACCGTGTGGCGGTAGGCGAGCACCGAGCGGAACACGCTCGGGTTCAGCCGGTCGTGGCTGCCGGGTTCGGGGTGTCGGCGGTGGGCGATCAGATCGGCGATCGCGGCCGGCGGACTGATGTCCAGGAAGACCACGGTGTCGGCGGCGGCCAACCGCAGGGCGAGCGTCGGGGCATGGTTGCCGACCAGGATCCAGCCGGGTTGCGCGATCAGCGCCCGCTGCGCGTCGGCGAACTCCTCGGCGGTCGTGGTCGATCGGTCCTCGCGGTCGTACGGAGTGGGCAAGTGGGTGACCGGGAGCCCGAGTCGGGCGCCGAGCGCATCGGCCCACCCGGCGCGGCCGGCTCCGCCGATCCCGACGACGACGATCTTGCGCATGGTCTCGCAGCCTACAAAGGCGGTCGCTGCCGCAGGAGGAAATCCGGGGAACCGACCCTATCGGGTGGGCCGATCCCACCCGAACGCGTCGGGTCGGGCCACCGCCGGCCGGGCCGGGTACGACCCGGCCCGGCCGGCGCGAGGTGTCGTGGCCGGTGAGGGATGCCGGCCACGACACGGGTGGGCCGACCCGATCAACCGGCGGCGGCCGGGACCCGCGATTCGGGTCGCGGATCGGCGACGGGGAAGAGCACACGTTCCGCCAACAGGCCGAAGACCAGGCCGAACGTGGTCCAGATGAGCGTGTGGATGCCGAGCGAGGCCACCCGGAAGCGCCATACCACCGTGGCCGAGAACTCGGCCGGGATCTCGTTCACCGTCGGCATCGCCCACATGGCGACGCCGACCGCGACGACGAACGCCGCGACGGCGAGCGGGACGGCGTTCCAGACCCCGAGCCGCGGGGTCAGCCGCCGGGCGAGCAGTACCGCCGCCGCCGCGAACAGCACGGACAGCGCCAACAGGCCGAAGTACAGCGCGGTGCGTCGCCCGATGGTGTCCGGGTCGCCGACCGCCGGCGGGTTCGCCGGATACTTCAGGAACGGCACCACGATCACCGTCACGAACCCGAGCAACGCCAGCAGCCCGGCGGTCGCACGAGGGCGGAACGGTCCGATCCTGCCGTACGCGAACGCGAAGACGAGCGCGAACAGTCCACCGATCGCGATCCCGTACACCCCCACGCCGGTCAGCATGCCGATCGTGCTCTGCACGCCACGACTGACGATCTCCTCCTCGGGATGGTCCCCGTGCGCGCCCGCCTCGTGCTCCTCGAAGGCGATCGCGTTGCGGACCTCCGGCTCACCGAACACCCACGCGAACACCCACGCCAACAGCCCGGCGAGCACGCCGGTGAGCATGCCGCGGATCAACAGATTTCGCACCATGCGTGATGTCGACTTCCTGTCTGGCGACCCGCCGCGAGGACGGATCGCGCGATACCTGTTCCGTGCCGGTCACGCGGTGGGACCGCGCGGCCGTCAGTGGCAGGGGAAGCCGAGCAGGTGTCGCCCGTCGTGCACGAACTCGTGCACACCCGAGCCCGAGAAGAGCGCGACCGCGCCCTGCTCGGAGGCGACGAAGTAGATGAGGAACAGCAGAAACGCCCCGGCGAACACGGCCCAGGGCATGATCGCCTTGACCGGAATCGTGATCGGTGTGACGACGGGACGAGCGGCGGTCTGAGCCACGAAATCCTCCTGCGGGGCAACGCGCCCGGATGCGGGGTGCGTCGCGGGAGGGTCTGACTCACGGCCGCCGGGTCCCGCTCGCGCGGGGTCGGTGGCTCGATCACAGTGGCGCGCCCGTACCGGAGTCTCACCGGCTTCCTCGTCGCGACGCGAGGTCGATCGGAATCTAGGGGTCGCCCGCCGACGGGGTCAACGGGCGCGGGCCGTCGGGCGGGATCCTTGTGCAAGTCTTGAACCGGGTGCATCGGGCGGATCGGGCGGGATGGATCGTGATGAATCGGGTGGATCGGGCGAGCCGGATGGGTTGTTGCGCCCGGCCGGTCCGGTGCCGCGACCGGAAGGGCGGATGGTGAGTACGCGCGTCACGCTGCTGTGTCATGCCGCCACCGCCGCCACCGGGCGGGCCGCTTTCCCCCTGGACGAGCCGCCCACCGCGCACGGTCGGGCGGCGGCCCGGCGGTCGGCGCCGCCGGACGGTGGGAAGCCGCCTCGGGCGGTGCGCGGGCCCGAGTCGCGCTGCGCGGACACCGCGATCGCGATCGGCCTGGCGCACGCGCTGGTCGAACCGGCGCTGCGCGACTGCGATCACGGAACCTGGGCGGGCCGCACGCTGGACGAGGTGCTGGCCGCGGATCCGGCGGGGGTGGCCGCGTGGCTCGCCGAGCCGACCGCGACCCCGCACGGCGGCGAGTCGCTGGCCGCGGTGCTGGACCGGTCCGCGCGGTGGCTCGACGAGCAGGCGCGGGCCGGCCACGGGCGGGTGGTCGCGATCACCCATCCGATCGTCGCGCGCGCCGTCGCGGTGCACGCGCTCCGCGCCCCCGCGAGCGTCTTCTGGCACCTGGACGCGGGCCCGCTGACCCGGGTCGACCTGACCCACAACGGTCCCCGCTGGGCCCTGCGCGGATTCGGCGGTCCGGCCACGTGACGCGCCGTCGGCGCGCGTGCGGAGCGCTCAGTTCGCCGCCGGGCCGGTGAGCCGGGTCGGGGTGAGGCGGATGACGATCCGGACCGACTCGGCCGGCAGCGCGAGATACTCCTCGCCCGCGCCGGGGCCCTCGTACTTCTCGGCCAACGCGACGGCGAGCCGCCGGTCGACGTCCTCGGTGATCGTGGTGGTGCCGCGCACCTCCAGGTAGACGTCGGAATCGGCCGGATCGTAGATGGTCAGGCTCGCGCGCGGCTCACGGCGCAGGTTGCGCTCCTTGAGCCGGCCGGCCTGCGAGGAGATCACCACGTCGTCGCCGTCGAGTCCGATCCACACCACCGAGGTCTGCGGGCTGCCGTCCCGGTTGACGGTGGCCAGCACCGCGGGGTGCGCGGCGTCGAGCAGTCGGCGGGCGGTCCCGCCCAGAGAGATCGTCATGATCGCGATCCTAGGTCGTGCTCCTCGGGCGGGGGAGTGTCCGCGCTCCTTCGTCGAGCGCCGTTCGCGCGCCTGCGTGCGCCGGTGTCGCGCCGGAGTGAACCGGCACGCCGCACGCACTACCGCGCACACCACTACGGGACGACTTCGTGGAACCGGAGGGTGGATCAGGGCCGTTGCAACCGATATCCATAACCTCCCGGACCGAGAGGGGCGCCGTTGTCGCCGAACGACGAAGCCGAGGATCGCCGAATTCCCGAGTGCCCGAACACGACCGAACCCGCCCCGGAACAGTGGCCGGCCCGCAGCTTCCTCGGCCGCCTCTCGGCGCCGGTCTGCCGCGAACTGCTTCGGCTGGGCACCCGTTGCCGATACCTGCCGCAGGAAACGATCCTTCGCGAGGGCGACGAATCACACCACACGGTGTTGCTGCGCAGCGGAATCACCAAGGTCACCGCCGCGCTGGAGAACGGGCACGAGTCGCTCTTGGCGATCCGCGTCGGCGGCGACGTGGTCGGCGAACTGGCGGCGATGGACGACGCGCCGAGGTCGGCGACCGTGACGGCCTGCGGCCCGATCGCCGCGAGTGTCGTACGCCGCTCGGAACTTCGGCAGTTCCTGAGCGATCACCCCGAGGCGGCCATCCTGATCGCCGGGGTCGTCGCACAGAAGTTGCGCTGGGCGAACCGCCGACGCATCGAGTTCGGCGGCTATCCGGTCAAGGTGCGGCTGGCCCGCGTACTGGCCGAACTGGCCGGTGAGCACGGCATCCCGGAGCCGCGCGGCGTGGTCATCGGCGTCACGCTGACCCAGCCGGAGCTGGCCGCGCTGGTCGGCTCGGCCGAGGTCACCATCCACAAGGCGCTGCGCGAGCTGCGCGAGGACCGCCTGCTGACCACCGGCTACCGGCGTACCACCGTGCTCGACCCGGCCCGGTTGCGGGCACTGGCCCAACTGCCCCCGAACGGCCGCTGACTGCAACGCCCGGCCGCCGCCGACGCCGGCAAAGGCGTATTAGTACGACTCGCTGGGTGATTTCCGGTGCCCGGTCGCACAGTTGACCCACCGCGCGCCCCTTCGTCGCGCATTTCCCCCTCGGAACGGACGAGTTGCCGATGACTTCGAACCTTGCCATCTCGCGCCTGCTGTGCCTGGCCACCGACGTGGAGCAGTACAGCCGACTGGACACCCCGCAACAGGAGTGCGCACAAGCCGACTTGCTCGCCATCCTCGACCGCGCGGCGGCCCGCGCCGGGATCGACCGCTCCCGGTGGGTGCGTCAGGCGCAGGGCGACCAGGAGTTCGCGGTGTTGCCCCCCGACACGCACGAAAGCGTGATCGTCGGCGACTTCGTCCGACACCTCGCGGGCTGCCTCGCGGAACGCAACGCCAACGTGCCGACCCGGGATCGACTGCGGCTGCGGATGGCGGTGCACGTCGGCGTGGCCCGCCCGGCCGCGCTGGGCCACGCCGGGCAGACCCCGATCGCGGTGGCCCGACTGCTGGACGCGCCCGTACTCAAGCGGGTGCTCGCCCGGACGCTCACCACCGACCTGGTGGTGATCGTGTCCGACTCGCTCTATCAGGACGTGGTCCGCCTGCGCGAGCGGGGCCTGGACCCCGCGCAATACACCCGCATTCCGGTCCGGGCCAAGGAATACGACGGCCACGGCTGGGTGCACGTCCCGGAGCACCGACCCGCCGAACTGCGCGGATTCGAGCCCGAGGACGACCCGGCCGAGCAGCCTCGGGCCGCGGACACCGCCGACCGGCGCGGCACCCGGCCCGAACCCGAGCGGCCCGCCTCGCACAGCTCCGGCGCGGGCACGCACGTACATCGGATCAAGGACGTCGGCGGTGTCACCTTCGGCGCCGGCAGCCACGCGGCGCACAACATCACCATCAACGGACGCGACTGACGGACACGACAGGTCATGGACAGCGAAAGCGACACCCCGAGCACCGGCGGCGACCCACCCGCGAGTCCCGGCACACCCGATCCCACCACCCCACCCCCTGCGGACGGCGCCGAACGCGACGCCCGCACCGGCGCCGCGCCCGAAGGCGATGCGGGCGCGGCGCCGCCCACCGACGTCCCGGACGACGACATCGACGCCGAGGCGGCGGAGGCGGCGAACAGCCGCGATCTGCGCCGGGCCCGCCTCGGCTACCGGGGCGCGCACGTGCAGGGCAACACCCGGATCCGTGCGGGCGGGGTCGCCTACGGCGCCGGATCCTACGCGGCGGAAACCATCATCAAGAACTTCTACTCCGACGCCGGCCGGCCGATCGACCCGGTCGACGGACCCATACCCGGCGACACCCTGGACCGCTTGCGCGAGACCTACGAGCGACCGGCCTCGCACACGTTGCTCGTCGCCACCTTGAAGAGCAAGGGCGTGGCGATCCTGTGCGGGGCCGTCGGCACCGGCCGGGGCACCACGGCCCGGCTGGCCGCCGAGGAGGCCCGCCAGGACCTCGAACGCGGCGGCGTGGTGGTCCTGGACCCCGACCTGGATCCACGGGACCTGGCGGCCACCGGCCGACTGGAGCACGGCTGCGCCCACGTGCTGGAGGGCGACGGCGCCCGGTGGGCCCAGCGGCTGCGCCCGCAACTCCTGCACCGGCTCGGCGGACAGACCCTGGACCGGCCCCTGGTGATCGTGCTCGACAAGCGCTTACCCCTGGACCGGGACGGCCTCGCGGGCTACCTCGTCGAGCATCGCCCACCCGAGCGCGAAGCGGTGCTGGAACGCCACCTGTGCCACCGCCTCACCGAACGCCCGGACGCCCCCGCCAAGTTGCTGGCCGCCGAGGCGGTGGTGGACGAACTGGGCGGACTGCAAAGGTTCACCGAGATCGTGGCACTGGCCGAGCAGTTGGCGACCGACGAACTCGACGACGTGCCACCGGACGAGCTGGCCGAGGGACTGCGGGCCAGGTTGCGCACGCGTGCGCAGTTCCTGTTGGGCCCGCCGGTGAAATCCGCCGCGGGCGGGGAGTCGGCCGGCGGCGGCCCGGACGAGAGCATCTCGCTGTGGTCCAAGGCGTTCCTGCTGGCCTGCGTCGTGCTCGACGGCCTGTCGCCGACCCGGGTGAGCCAGGAGTCGCAACGACTGGGCGCCTTGTTGCACGGCGTGCGCTCGCCCTCCTCGCCGCCCGAGATGCCGCTGTTCCACGAGAGCCTGAACGACTGGACCGCGCACGAGGAGGTGTGGTTCACCGACCCCACCGGTGGTCGGGTCCGCAAGATGCCGAACGACCCGGGCTGTCGGGTGGTGGTGCGCCAACGCGGCCTGGTGCCGGTGGTGCTCGAAGTCCTGTGGCACGACCACGGCGGTGCGCGCGCTCCCCTCCTGGAGTGGCTGGCGGAACTCGTGGTGCGGGACGAGGAGCGCATCCGGGTGCCGGCGGCGCAGGCCGTCGGGCTGCTCGCCACCTTCGACTTCGACTTCGTCGAGTCGGAACTGCTCCGGCACTGGGCCGCCGCCGATCGCCGGGTCGACCCACTCGCCGTTCGGCGGATCAAGGCCGCCGCGTGGGCGCTCGAACGTGCCGCGACCGACGATCGCCTCGCCGGTCGCATTCGCCGACTGCTCAAGGGCTGGTCCGCCACCCACCGGTATCAGGACTGTGCCCTGGAGGCGTACGGCACCACGATCGGCGCGCTCTTCCCGGTCGACGCACTGGACGGCCTGGAGCGGATCGCCAGGTCTCGACAGCGCAGCGTGCGCGGTGCGGTGGGCGAACTCTACGTCGCGGGATCGACCACCCAGGTGCTGCAACGCCTGGCCCTGTGGTCGGCATCGCCCTACCCGCTGTTGCACATCGACGCCGCGATGTGCCTGCAACTGATCAGCCGGCTGCCGGCCGACCGCAACGTGCCGGCGCTGACCCAACTGCTGCACGAACCCAACGCGCGAGCAGACCTGTTGGTGCTGACGCGGCAGATCATGCACAGCGCGCACGACGGCGTCCGGCGGCGCGGTTGGGACATCGTCCGTCAGTGGGTGGATCGGGCCGGCGACGACGAGCGCCTGGTGGCGGCGGTCGCCGAGTTCGTCGGCGACCTGTGCGCCGACCCGGACCGGGGACTGCGCACCCGGCTGCTGTTCCACCTGCGCCTGTGGGATCACCAGCGGGTCGGCAACGGCGCGGCCGCGGACATCGACATTCTCGTTCAGGAAAGGTGGTAGGCATGAGCTTCACGCCCGGCACGACGCGCACCTTCGGCGGGTCCCCCCGCCGTCGCGGACTGCGGACCTGGCTGCGTTCGGTCTTTCGCTCACCCGTCCACGTCGGGGCGGACCTGCCCGAGCTGCTGACCGTGCACCGCACGACCACGATCTCCCTGGAAACCCCGGCCAGGGGCGGCGGGTTCATGTTCCACCTCGACATTCGCTGCGACTGGTGCGCGGAGGGACGCCACGACGAGGCGGCCCTGCAGCGAAGCATCGACACGTACCAGGAAGGGCTTTCGGACCGGCTCGCCGACCGCATCCGCAAACCCGCCCAGGAGCACGAGCCCTATCGGGTCGAGGACGCCGAACGCGCCGTCAACGCGGTGCTCGCGGACGGCGAGTGCTTCGAGAACGGACTGGTGCGCTGCGCGACCCTCGCCCGGGTGCAACCGGCGCCCGAGGTACGCGACCGGGAACAGGAGGCGGCGCTGCGCCGGCAACAGATCGAGCACGAGTACGACCTGTCCCGGCTGCGGGTTCGCCGACTGCGCGAAGTCTCGGCGCACTGGCGGGACTTCCTGGCCGAGGGACTGGTCACCGGCATCGAGGGCGGCGCCGACGGCACCCGCACCCGGGCGCTGACGCCGCACGAGGTGGAGACGTTGTCCTGGACCACGCCGTGGGCGGTACTGCTCGCCGAGCGCCCGCAGGAGGCGGCCGTCCAGGTGGCCCGGATGTTCGACGAGCGCACCGGGCAGGTGCAGTTGTTCATCGACTACCTCAGTGCCCAGACCAAGGCCTACCAGCAGATGGACATCTTCGACTTCGTGGTCACCAACGAGGAGCAACTCGGGCGCGCCATGAAGGTGTTCGGGATGCCCATGCCCGGTGGCCCGACGTCCCGATCCGGACCGCCCGAGCCGCTGCCCCGGTTCGACGAGCGCTGAGCGAGCAAGCCGGGCGGCGGGCCGACCCCCGCCACCCGACCGACCGCCACCCGACCCCCGCCGCCCGGTCAGCCGAGCAACGGGCCGACCAGGAACCACGATCCGCCGGCGACGGCCATCACGCCCGTGCAGACGATCGCCCGGGCGACATGGCGGTGTTTGATCACCGCCACCTCGGCCACCACCCGGGCGAACTGCCAGATCTCCCGCTGTTCGCAACGATCGCCACCGGTGGGCGGGGTACCGTCCCCGGCGGCCAGCAGGGGCAGGCTGAACCGGTTGGGCGCGGGCGGCGGGTTCAACCGGGGACGCAACGCCTGGGCCACGCAGTAGATCCCGGCCACGAAACCCGACACCTGCGCCGCGAGCAGGACGACCGCCAGCCACCCGATCGCCCCACCCCGCTCCCAGGCATCGCGGACCGCGTCGGCCCGGGGAATCGCGGTCGCCAGGATTCCCGCCTGGACCGCGCCCAGGATGCCGACCTTCGTGTCGGCGAACTGGGTGGCGGACTGGAGGGTCGCGAGCACGGCCAGGTCGGAACGGGTGTCCGGCGGCCCGACCAGGGGCCCCGCGGCACCGGCCGGTCCCGGCGTCGGCGCATCGGCGGTCGGGTCGGTCGTCGGTGTACCGGTCGTCGGGTCGGTCGTGGTCGAGGAACCCGGGTTCGGGCCGGCTGACATCGCAACTCCCGTGGGTCGGTGGGTCGGTGGGTCCGACACCTCCAGTAACCGCCGGTCGGGCGGGTTCGGAACAGCTACGAATGTGGATTCCCCCCTCGAATCATCAGGAATTTCCCGGCACCGGGAATCTCCCACCACCGCGAACCTCGGATCGCGGGGACTTCGGACCGCCGGGATTCCGATCGCCGGGACTTCGAACTGCCAGGACTTCGGATCGCCAGGATCGCCAGGAATGAGGACACGGTGACTGCCCAGACGGCGGCGTCTCCCCGACGCCGGATCGCGGTCACGATCGCGATGATCGTGACGCTGCTCGGCACCGCTACCGGGTGCGGGGCCTTCGAGACACCCCAGGCGCGCCCCTGCGCGTGGTTGGGCAAGACCGACAACGACCGGGACGTCGGTACGGCGCACACCGCCGTGCTGGTGGACCGCACGGCATCCACTCGGGCCGGCAGGGACACGCCGGCGGGCCGCGAGGTTCCGGACTGGCCCGCCACCGTGCTGGCCGCCGACTACCTGGCACCCGAAGCACTGGAAGGCGGCGATCTGTCCGTCTCCGGCTTCGACGGCACCCGAACCTCGATCGGCTGGGAGGTCGATCGGGCGGTCGTCACCCCCGTCCGCGGCGTCGCCCGGCGGCGCGCGGACGAGCGGCAGCGCCGAACCAACTGCCTGCGACAGCGCATCGGCGAGGTCGCCGGCGGCACCGCGCGCACCCCGAACACCGACCTGCTGGGCGCGCTCGCCGCCACCCGCGAACAACTCGGGCCGCAGGGTCGCCGACGTGTGCTGGTCGCCACCGACGGGCTGGTCAACACCGGCTGCGCGGACCTGCGTTCGGTCGGCTTCGACCGTGCCGAGATCGCCACGATCATCGAATCCTGTGCCCGGGCAGGGGAGTTGCCGGACCTGGCCGGGATCGACGTGGCCATCCGCGGCATCGGCCACCTCGGTACCGGCAACCCGCCCTCGTCACCGCAGACCGCGTGGCTCGTCGACCTGTGGCAGGGCATGTGTGCCGCCGCGAAGGCGGCCTCGTGTCGGGTCGAAGGCGCCGCGCGGATCGTCCCGGCCGGCGGGCCCGCCGATCCGCTCGCCGAACCGGCGATCGACTTCCCCACCGGCCGGACCACGACCGCCGGACCGGTGACCACCATCGTGCTGCCGGACTCGCTCCTGTTCGCCACCGACCGCGCCGAACTCTCGCCGGAGGCGTTGGCGCAACTCGACGACGCCGCGCACCGGCTGATCGGGCTGGGCCGGGTGCGTGTGGTGGTGACCGGCAACACCGATTCGCGCGGCAGCAAGGCCCGCGGCGAGGAGCTGTCCCAGGCCCGAGCGGACGCGGTGCGCACCGAACTCCTCAAGCGCGGCGTCACCGACGTGACCGCCCGGGGCGACGCCGACCGGCATCCGATGTGCAGTCCCGAATATCGCGGCACGGTGCCGGACTACCGGGCCATGGCCTGCAACCGTCGCGTCGAGATCGTCGCGACCGTGCAGCCCTGACCGGGGCGACGACCGGGGTCGGGGTGGCCGCCCCGACCCCTCCCGCCGCCGCGAGGACGCGGCTCGGTCGGACGCCTCGGTCCTACCGCGTCCGCGTCCTGCTCCCTCGTACCGCTTCCCACCGCTTCGTCGTACCCGAGACAACGAGAGGTCCAGCGTGTCCATCACCCACCGATCGCCGACCTGCCAACACGGCTGCGGTTGTGAGATCAGAAACCTCGTGCAGCACGCGGAACAGGCGCCCCCGCACGACGCCGAGCTGCTGGACAACGGCGAGATGCAGGTGCTGTTGCGTGCCGTTCGGGAAGTCGCCGAGATCGTCGGCCACAACCGGGAGCGACTCGCCCGGGGCCGGACCAAGGTGATCGAGGCCCACGCGGCCGGCGAGCAGGCCGTCCGGGCGTTGGCCCGGTTCGAGTCGGCGAACACCCTCGCGGCGGCCCGGAGCGCGCAGGCCGCCGTCGAGGCGCGCCATCGCGCGGACGGCGCGCACGACCGGCGTCGCCGGGACGCCTGGATCCAGATCCTGCGCTGGCCGATGGTGCTCGCCCTGGGCGCCTTCGACGCGTGGTTCTTCAGGCAGGTCTTCCAGGACCTGACCGTCGACGGCGAATCGCCCTCGCGTGCGGAGCAGGTCGTCTCGTTCCTGCCCGGAGTGGCCCTCGCGGTGGCGATGTTGCTGGCCGGGCACGTGATGGCGTCGCCGCTGCATCGGTGGCGCGACGCGCTGCGGGAACGCTTCAAGGACCGGCCGGGGATGGCGATCCTGGCCGGTTTCCCGCTGCCGCTGCTCTATCTCGCGAGCGTCATGATCACGGTGGCCATGTGGGCCGTGTTGCGGGTCGGGGACGCGGCCCAGGAAGCCGACGCGACCATCGCGCAGCGCTACCCGGCCGGTTCGGTGGCGGTGCTGATGCTCGTGCTCGCGCTCACCGCGATGGCGATGAAGGTCGTCGCGCACAACCCCTACGCGGACAGCGCCACCGAGGCCCGGCGGCGGTTGTGGCGCGCCACCCGCAGCTATCGGCGATTGGCCTGCCGGGTCGAGGACAAGCTGTGCGCGCACGACAAGGAGTGCAGCGACCTCCAGGCGATGTGTGACGAACTCGCCGCACAGGTGCGGCTGGAGAGCATGCGGGTCTGGGAGGGCGCGATCCTGCGGGCGCGGATGCTGCACGGCCAGGCGGGACACCTGCCGCCCGCGCTGGAACCCGGCGGGGTGACCGCCCAGGCGGCGGCGGCCTCCGCGTTGTTGTTCCGGGGGGTGGCCGAACCCGGGCCCGAGTTGGGGCCGTTGGTGGAGGCGCGGCGGGTGCTCGCCGAGTATTCGCCGGCCGGACTCAAGGAGCGACAGGAGCGACTGGTGGCCAGGCTCGACGAGCGACCGGAAGCGAGTGGCTGAGGCGGGTACGGGTGGGCCGGCCCCGGGCTACGGGTGGATCACGGTCTTGCCGAGGGGGCGGCCGGCGACCTGCTCGCGCAGGACGGCGGGTAGTTGGGGGAGGGTGACCTCCTCGGTGATCAGACGTTCGACGGGCAGCCGGGGGAGGGAGGACAGGGCGGCGGTGAAGTCGGCCGGGGTGGTGCCGTAGCTGCCGGCCACCGTGACCCGGTGGCCGGACCAGGTGGTGTGGACCGCGTGTTCGTGCCGGCGCACGTGGTCCAGGTCGACCGGCAGGCCGCGGAGTTCGTCGCCGGGGGCGGTACCGCCGTAGAGCAGGGCCAGGCCGGCCGGCACGAGGACCCGCAGGGCGTCGGCCAGGATGTCCGGGCGGACGAAGCTGGTGGCGATCACCGCCGCGTCGAAGGCCGCGGCGGGCAGCGTCGCGATGGCGCGTACCTCGAAGCCGCGGTCCCGAAGGAACTTCGCGCGGTCGGCACTGCGGTTGGCCAAGGTGACTTCGGCGCCCGCCAGTTCGGCGGAGCCGGCGATCAGCAACCCGGCCGCGCCCGCGCCGAGCACGACCAGCCGGCGGCCGGCCACGGGCATGCCCAGGTGGCCGGCCAAGGCCGCGACGCAATGTTCGGCGCAGGCGAGCGGCTCGGCGAACACGGCCTGCCGGGCCGGGAGTCGGTCCGGGACCGGATGCAGCGCGGTGAGCAGGTGCTCGGCCGGTCCGGCCGCGTACATCTCGGTGGCGAAGCCGGTGGTGCGGGCGAGCCGGACGTTGGGGTCCAGGGCCACCCGCAAGCCGGTGGGCAGTCGGTCCGCAAGCGTGGACTCGTGGATCACGCCGACGAGTTCGTGGCCGAACTGGCTGGGGCCGTGCCGCTCGCGGGCCACCTCCTTGAGGTCGGAGCGGCACAGTCCGGCCAGTTCGATCCGGATCGACACCCGGTGCTCGCCGGCCGGCGGGTCGGGCCGGTCGAGCCGCAGGCGGGGGCCGTACGGGCCCAACTCGACCCTCATTCCGCCGAGTCCGAGGCGGTGGTGGAGGACGTCGTCGGGGCGGAGTGGGCCGGTCGCGTGGCCGAGCACGACGCCTGCCGGCCCGGCCGTGCTCCCGGGACCACCCGCGTCGCGGGCGTGGTGGATGCGGTGCGCCTGCGCAACATCTCCAGCGCCTCGCCGAATCGATCCGCGATCAGGTGTGCGTCGGTCGGCGTCAGGATCAGCGGCGGCCGCAACTCGATCACATTGCCCAGGCCGTGTTCCGACACACGGGTGAGCACGCCTCGCTCGTGCAGGAGATGTTGGAACGCCTGGGCCAGCTCCGGTGCCTTCGCGCCGTCCGGGCGGACCAACTCCACGCCGATCATCAGGCCCGGCCCACGGACGTCGCCGAGCACGGGATGCTCGCGCTGGAGCACCCGCAGGCGGTCGCTCAAGATCGCGCCGACCCGGCGCACGTTGGCCAGGAACCCCGGGCGGCGGACGATCTCCAACGTCTTGACCCCCGCCGCCGCGGCCAGTGTGTGGCCGCCGTAGGTGAACCCGTGCAACGACCGGTCCCAGTCGGCCATGCGCTCCTCGGTCAGGATCGCCGCGAGCGGCAGGCCGCTGCCGGTCAGGCCCTTGGCGACGGTCATCATGTGCGGGGTGACGCCGAAGTGGTCCGCCGCGAACATCTCGCCGGTGCGGCCGAACGCGGTCTGGATCTCGTCGAAGATCAACACGATCCCGTGCTCGTCGCACAGCGCCCGCAACGCCTGGAAGTATCCGGGCGGCGGCACGATGTTGCCGCCCATCCCGCTGATCGGCTCGATCAACACACACGCGACGCTGCCGGAACTCGCGTACGTGATGAAGTCCTCGATCCGTTCCACGCACAACATGCCGCAGGTGTCCGGGGTCTGCCGATAGAAGCAGCGGAAGCAGTACGCGTCGGGCACGTGCAGGGCGCCGGCGGCGTGCACCGGGAACGGCGCGCGCATGCGGCTGCTGCCGTTGAACGCGGTGGCCGCGATGGTCTGTCCGACATGGCCCCGAAACGGCACGATCACATCCCGCCGTCCGGTGTGATGCCGGGCGATCTTGATCGCGCCCTCGTTCGCGGTCGACCCGCCGCTGCTGCGCAGGTTCACCCGGGTCAGGCCGGCGGGCGCGAGGGCGACCAGATCGCACATCAGCCGGTCGGTCGGCTCGGTGCGGAACGACGAGGAGGCGAACACCAGTTCCTCGGTCTGCTCGCGCACCGCCGCCATCACCTCGGGGTGATTGTGCCCGAGCACCAGGTTGAACGTCCCGGATACGCAGTCCAGATACTCCCGGCCGGTGGAGTCCCACGAGCGAATGCCCTCGCCGCGAACCAACACCGCGTTGCCCAACTGGTATTGCGCGACCTGGACGGCCCCGGCCGACGGCCCCTCCATCGGCCGGGGCATCGGTCGGGGTGTCGATCGGGGTATCGGCTCAGGCATCGTGGTGGTCCGCGTCCAGCCAGGCCAACTGGGTGCGCACCCAGGCCTCCAGGGTCCATGGCTCGGCGACCCGGCGGCGCCGCTCGGCCGCCGCCTTGCGCTCGGCGGGGGTCGCGGTCAAGGCGGCGATCAACGCCTCGGCCTGCTCGACCAGGTCGAACGGGTTGACCGTGCGGCAGACCGGGGCCAGGATCTCGGCCGCGCCGCACATCTCGGACAGGATCACCTCGGCGTCCCGCTCGTTGACCAGCGGCGCCTCGAAGGTGCTCAGATTCTGGCCGTCCACCGTCGAGTTGAAGATCAGCACGTCGGCCCGGCGGAAGCAGCCGATGGTGTGCTCGACTTCGTTGTCGCAGTGCAACCGCACGGTGTCCGGGCCCAGTTCGGCGTTCGCCTCGGCGATCGTGTACTCCACCCGGCGCAGGTACTCGGCGTTCGCCTCGACGTAGAGCCGATTGGGATTCATCCGGATCAGCAACCTGGACGAGCGCACCGCCGGCTCCAGGCGATGCGCCGACACGAAGGCCCGGACCGCGCGTTCGGCGTTCTTCATCGGGTCGGTCCGGCCGCTGTGCACGACCAGTGGTGCGTCGCCCGCCCACTCCGCGATCCCCTCCGGGAGACGTGGCCGATCCGCCTCCAGGGCGAGGGGGCTGTAACCGAGCGGCATCGTGCGTACGCCGGTGCGCCGGCCGCGCCAGTGCACCAGGCCCGCGTTGCGGTCCACCTGTGCGTCGGGGATCAGATCCGCCACGCAGTCCAGGAAGTTGCGGCACCAGCGCTCCGCGAAGAAGCCGATGGTGGTCGCGGGCAACATGCCCTCCAGGATGCCGACCCGCATCGCCTTGGGCAGGATCCGCCAATAGTCCGGCGACGGCCACGGGATGTGCACGAACAGCAGGATCGGCGCGTTCGTCCGCACCGCGCGCAATCGGGCCGGGACACCGACGAGTTGATAGTCGTGCACCAGGTAGGTCGGGTTCGCGACGTCCGCCGAGTCGGCCAGCAACGCACCGGCGAAGTCCTCGGTGAACTCGGCGAACCGCTCCAGGCCGGCATACGTCTCGGTACCGAAGGTCGGCGTCTTCCACCGATCCCAGCCGTAGTTGTTCGCGGCCCACATGAGCTGGGCGGTGAGGAAGTTCTGCACCACCTCGAAGGTGTCCCGATCGTGCCGCAGCAGACGGACCCGGATGTCCCGGCCCGAACGCAGCCGCAGATCCAGGCCCTCGGGGTTCTCCCGGGCCGCCCGATGATCGTCGTCGGTGTCCGCGCTGGCGATCCAGGTGACGTCGAGTACGCCCGCCTGCTCGGCGACCACGTTGCCGGTACCACCGGGGGCGAGCCATGGTCGCAGCGTGCCGCTCTCCGGATCCGGGGCGAAACTGACTGCGGCGCGCTTGCTGGCCAGGAACAGATGACGGTCCATCAGGGCTGGTCCCTTCCGAAGACGGCTGAAGCGTCGAAGGCGGCTGGGGTGTCGAAGGCGGCCGGGGCGTCGAGGGCGGTCGGGCTCCCGGGCGGCGCGGGTGGTTGCGGTCCCGTCGGCCCGGCGATCAGCGCGGCGTCCGCGGCGAAGACGTCCACCGGGGCCAGACCGCGCAGTTCGGGCAGATGCGCGGCGCGCTCGCTGTGCAGACACGCGTTGCGCGGGCGGCACGCGTACGCGGTGTCCCCCTGCGGTACGGCGGTCACCAGCGCGGGGTCCACGCCGTAGGTGGTCGCGATGTGCCGGGCCCACCGGAGCCGGGAGAGCCGACGCGGGCCACCCAGGTGCACCACGCCGGTGTGCGGCGAGTCGAGCAGCGCGGTGGTCCAGGCGGCGACGTCGTCGATCAACACCGGCGTATTCCAGTGCGCGTCCGGCACCGCGACCGGTTCGCCCACGGCCAGGCGTTCGGCACACGTGGTGAAGAAGTTCGGTCGCAATCCGGCCCGGTCCCATCCGTACACCAGGCTGACCCGTAACACGAGCGCGTCGCCGCCGGCGAGGTAGGCGGTCTCGGCGGCCAGCTTCGCGCGGCCGTAGGCGTTGGCCGGTGTGGTCGGGTCGGATTCGCTGCAACTGTCCGCGTGTCCGGCGAACACGTTGTCCGTGGAGATCAGTACGGTGCGCGCGGTCCGGCCGGCGACCGCGGCGACCACGTGTCGGGCGCCCGCCGCGTGCACGGCCGCCGCGCCGGCCGGATCGGCCTCGCACCAGGTGATGTCCGAGGGTCCGTGTGCGGCCACCACCGCGTCCGGGCGGACCGCGTCGACGACGGTACGCACCTGGCGCGGATCGGCGACGTCCACCGGGAGCCAACGCAGACCCCTGGTCTCCGGGGTACGCGGGCGGCGCCGCGAGCCGAGCACGACACCGTGGCCGAGGCGGGCCAATCGGGTGCCGACGTGGCCGGCTATGTATCCCGAGCCGAACACCAGGACCCGGATCATCGGGAAACCCCCTTCGGGTGCGGCCGGTTCGGCCGGCCGGGTTGCTGCGACCCGCTCGACCCGGGTGGTTCGTCCGATGCGCGCGCCGAACCTCGTTCGCCCGCGCCGGCGTGGTCGGCCGCGCGATCGGCCCGGCCCGGCGGGTCCGTCGACGGATCCGTACCCCCCTTCGGCGCCGGATCACCCGTCTCCTCGGCCGGCAACAGGCGCAGCGACCGACTGCCCGCCACCACCACCGCTCCGCACAGCGCGACGAGGCCCAGGACGGTGCCCAGGCCGAGTTGCCCGGCCAAGGTGCCGACCAGCGGGGGAGCGCCCAGGAAGCCCGCGTAGGACACCGTGGTGACCAGCGAGATCGCTTGTGCGCGCCGCTCGGGGGCGACCGCGCGCCCGGTCGCCGCGAGCAGCGTCGGGACGACCGGGGCAAGTCCCACGCCGGCGAGGGCGAACCCGGCGAGCGTGCTCGCGGTGGACCAGGCCGCCGCCGCGAGGGCCAGCCCCAGGCCGCCCAGCACACCGCCCACCAGCACCAGCGCCTGGTCGCCGACCCGTTCGCCGCGCCACTGGGCGAGCAGGCGACCGGCGGACAGGCCCGCCATGTAGGCGGCCGGGCCGCACGCGGCCAGGAAGGAACCCGCGCCGAGGCCGTCCGCCAGGTGGATCGCGCCCCACTGCTCGACGGTGTTCTCCATCAGCAGTACGGTGCCGCCGACCGCGCCGACCACGAGCAGGCCGACCAGGAGTCGGCCGTGCGCGCGGTCGGTGTGCGCGGCAGGCTCGGGGTCCTCCTGCTCCTGCCATCGCCGCCGGTCGATCGCCGGGATCGCGCTGAGTGCGACCAGCACCGCGATCGTCACCAGGATCGCCCGCGCGGACGCACCCGGATGCAGGGCCAGGCCGACCGCCGGGGCGGCGAGCACCATCGCCAGCGGGGTGGCCGCCTGGACCTTGTTGAACAGCCGCTCGCCGGTGAGCGCCTCGCGGGCGGCCGTGGTGGCGTTCAGCGCCACCTCGATCGCGCCGCTGGCCGCGCCGATCAGCAACAGCGCGGCGGCGAGCGTCCACCCGGACCCGGCCGCCGCGACGGCCAGGATGCCGCCCGCGAAGGCGGCGGTCACCAGCGGCAGGGTGCGCGGCCCGAGTCGCCGGGCGAGCGGCCCGGTGAGCAACATCGCGGGCACCGCCGCGACCGGGACCGCGAACAGCGCCAGACCCAATTGCCGGTCGTCCAGGGAGAGTTCGTCCTTGATGGTGGGAATCAGTGCGGCCCAACCGCCCCAGAACAGCCCCCAACTCGTCGCGGGAGCGACCAGCCCGAGTACACCGCCGCCGTGCCGCATCGACGCTCCGTCCATGAGGGGTGACCGAGAGTGTCGTCCACCGTACTGCCTCGCCGGCACCCTCGGCCGGCAACGTGCACCGGTAGCGTGGCCCGGAACATTGCTTTTCGACGGACTGCGGAGGCTTTCGACTGTGGGACACCGGGCCGGCGGATACTGGGCGATCGACGCCGGCGGCACGCGCACCACGGCGCTGGTGCTCGACACGATCCGGCACACCCGAGGGTCGGTGAACCCCGCCTCGGCCGGCGCCGCCGCCGAGGAGACGCTGGTGCGGCTGTTGGCCGAGATCGCCGCGGACCTGAGTGGTACGGCGGTCGGCTGGTTCGCGAGCTCGGCGATCACCATGGACACCGCGCCGGCGGCGATCGACCGACTGGCCGTGCTCGCGCGCGAGCAGGGCCTGCCGGGTCGGCTCGTGGTCTCCGGCGACGTGCCGCCGCTGCTGCTCGCACCGCCGCTGTCCGGGCGCGGCGTCGTGGTGGTGGCCGGCACCGGCTCGGCCTGCGTGGCGAGTGCCGGGCCGGACGCGGGACCCCCCGTCGTGATCGGCGGCTGCGAGTATCTGGGCAGCGACCAGGGCAGCGCGTACGCGCTCGGTGAGGCGGGCCTGCGGGCGGCCGTGCGCGGGGCGGACGGGCGCGGGCGGCCGACCACGTTGTTCGCCGCGGCCGAGCCGCGCGAACTCGCCCGTCGGCTGGCCGCCGAGCCGTTTCCCAAGGCCGCGGTGGCCGCACTCGCACCCGAGGTGTGCGCGGCCTGGCAGGCGGGCGACGCGGTGGCGGGCGAGGTGGTGCGCGCCGGTGTGGACGAGCTGATCACGGGTGTGCGCGCGGCCCGGGACGCGGCCGGGCTGACCGGGACGTGGCGTGCCGTGCTCAACGGCGGTGTGTTCCGCGGCTGTCCGCCGTACGCCGCCGAGCTGAGCCGGCGGATCGTGACCGAACTCGGCGCGGCCGAACCGCCGACCGTGGTCGTCGATCCGGTCGCCGCGATATATGCCGCGTTGCTTGCGAACGATGGTTCGCCGCCCAAGAGTTGGGCACATATCCGCAACCTCTGAGGTGCCGGGGCGCAGTCGAGCGAAGGGGATCGCCGATGACCGGGAAACCGGACGAACGGGCCGCCCGCGACCTCCCGCGACAGCGACAACAACAGCGCGGGCAACCCGGGCACCCCGAAACGGAGTTCGCGGCCGGCGACGCGAACGGGCACGCGGCCGGCGCGCCGATCCGGCTCGGGTTGTGCCTGGCCGCCCTGGCGCCCGTCGGGCTGGGCGAGGCGTTGCGGGTGGCCCGGGACGCGGAGGTGGGCGTGGTGGATCTGCCCGCGGACGGCCACTTCGCGCTGGTGGAGCCCGGGCGGCTCACCGATCCGGGGTTGCATCGCGAGATCCGCGCACAGTGCGCGGCGGCCGGGGTCGAGGTGGGCTGTGTGAGCAACAGCCGGGACACCCAGTTGGTGCTGGGACCGCACGGGCCGCACACCGACCCGGTGTTCGCCGGGACGGCCGACGCCAAGCGGGCGCACGGGTCGCGTGCCGCGCTCGACACGGTACGGCTGGCCGCCGGCCTGGGTGCGCCGCTGGCCCGGCTGATGCTGGGGGTACCGGACCTGACGCGCTGGTTGTCCTGGTCCGGCAGCGCGGTGAGTTGGCAGGACAACGTGGACGCGTGGGCACTCGCCGCCCGGCCGATCCTGGAACTCGCGGACGCGCTGGGGGTGCGCGTCGTGTTCGAACCGCACCCGAAGCAGGTCGCCTACGACCCGGCGAGTACCAGGGCACTGCTCTCGGCGGTGAGCGGCGTGCGGCTGTGCCTGGATCCGGCCAACCTCGCCGCGACCGGCCACGACCCGGTGGCGGCCGTGCGCGGCTGGGGCGGGCGACTGGCGGCCGTACACGCGAAGGACCTGCAGCGCTGGTCCGGTGCCGAATCGCCGCGCGGCGCGGGCTGGTCGCGCTATGGACCCGGCCCGGCGATCCGCTTCCGCGCGCTCGGCGCCGGTGACCTGCCGTGGCCGGCCATCGTGGCCGCGCTGCTCGACGACGACTACCGGGGAGTGATCTACGTGGAACACGAGGACGCCCTACTGCCCACGGAGCAGGGCATCGCCACGTCCCTCGCGCTGCTGCGCACCCTGGTACCCGCAGGGCAGGCGCCGGGGCGGACCTGGTGACGCTCGACGGAGTACGCGGCGCCCTGCTCGCGGGCGGCCTGGGCGAGCGGATGGGCCCGCTCACCGCCGACGTGTGCAAACCCCTGGTGCCGTACGCCGCCTCGTGTCGACTGGTGGACTTCAGCGTGGCCAACGCGATCCGTTCCGGCCTGCCCGAACTGGTCCTGCTCTCCCAGCACCGGGAATCCGACCTGGTCCGACACCTGGTCACGCACTGGGACCGATACCCGGGCACCCGGCTGCACTTCGGCCCGCACGACGCCCTGGCCCGCAGCGGCCCCGGCGCGATCCTGCCCGCCCGCCCACCCGAACGCGGCACCGCGGACGCGCTGCTCGCCAACGCGCGCCACCTGTTCGCTCCGGGGGCGACCGACCTGCTGGTGCAACACGCGGACCACGTCTACGTGTTCGACTACGCTCCGCTGGTGGCCGCGCATCGGGCCGCGAACGCGGACTGCACGATCGGCGTCCAGCGGATCGAGCGTCGCTACGTGCACCTGTTCGGGATGGTCGAGACCGATCCCGACCTGCGGGTCCGGGCCCTGGTGGAAAAGCCCGCACGGCCGACCTCGGACCTGGTCTTCACCGCGTTCTGCGTGTTCCGGATCGACGCGCTGCGCGAGGTGTTGGCCGACCTGGCCGCGCTGGGCGAGGACGGCTGGCAACACGACATCAGCCGCGACGTGTTGCCCGCGATGATCGCTCGGGGCCGCCGGGTGACGGCGTATCCGGTGCGCGACTACTGGGCCGACATCGGCACGGTCGAGCGCTACCGCACCGAGCAACTGCGGCTGCCGGCCCTCCCGCACCCGATCGCGGCCGAGGAACTCCCGCGCACGCTGGCGGGCCTGCCGGACGGCTACCCGCGGTACGAGGCCGGGAGTCTGCTGGGCACCGAGATCCCGCCGGGGGCGCGGGTCGAGGGCAGTGTCGTGCACCCCGGGTGCCGGATCGAACCGGGTGCGACCGTACTGCGCTCGGTGCTGTTGCCGGGGGCCGCGGTCCGTGCGGGAAGCACCGTCCGGGATGCCGTCGTCACGCCGGCCGGCGTGCTCGCGTCGGCCGCGCCCACCGACCCGTCGCCCGAACCGCCGCCCGGGGGCGAGCCCGCTCCCGACCCGGTCAGGAGAGCGCACGGTCCAACTCCTTCGCCGTGATGAACGACGTGTGCGTGCCCGCGGTCCGCACCGCGTGCGCGCCCGCGTGGGTGCCCGCGGCGGCGCAGGCCGCCCAGTCGCGGCCGGCCAGGTAGGCATACAGGAAGCCCGAAACATAGCTGTCCCCGGCGCCGTTGGTGTCCACCACCTCGTCGGCCCGCATGGCCAGCGCCGGCACGTGCCGCATCGGTTGGTCCGGCAGCACCAGGTAGCTGCCCCGACCGCCCGCCATCGCGACCACGACCTCGGCCCGGCCTCGGGCGAGCACGTCCCGAGCGGCCTCCTCGACCCGGTCGCCGAGCCGGTTCGTGGAGGTGAAGACCAGGCCGGCGCCGTAGGCGAAGTCCGCCCGGGCGGGATCGTGCCCGTCCCAGCCGTGCAGGTCGGTCGAGGTGGACACGCCGGCTTCGATCGCCTCGGCCAGCGCGGGCCTGGACCAGCCGCCGATCGACACGTGCGCGTGCCGGGTGCGGGCGATCGCGGGCCGGTACAGCTCCGGATCGACGACCAGGTCCGCGGGCAACCGGCTGTCGTGCAGCGAGAGCCGTTCGCCGTCCGGGCCGACCAGGTTGACGCTGAGCGGCGTGCCGGCGGGGTGCGAGACGTGCGCGAACGACAGGCCCTGTTCGGCGTAGTGGGCGAGTACGAAGTCCGCCTCCGGGTCGGCGCCGAGCACGGCCGCGAAGTGGGTGCGCAGGCCCAGCGCCCGACAGCCCAGGGCCACCCCGTTGCCGGTGTGCGCGACGTATCGGCGGATCGGCGGCACCTTGAAGTCGCGTATCGGCAAGGGAAGTTCGGGAACCCGAACGATGATGTCCAGGCCGACCCCGCCGATCACGAACACGTCCAGCTCAGTCATCGGTGCCTCCGTGGGTGCGGGCGAACGAGACCTCGGCGGCGGGGGAGACCACCAGCGCGGCGTGGATCTCCTCGTCGCTCACGTCGTCGGTGATCACCGTCTCGCCGAGCGCGGTGGGCAACACGAACCGCAACCGGCCGTCCCGGATCTTGCGGATCTGGCCGAGTGCCTCGACGGTGGTCGCCGGGTCGAGGCGGGCGGGCAGCGCGGCCAGCGTGGTGGGCAGGTGCACCCGGTCCAGCAGCCCGGTCACCCGCGCCCGCAGGGCCGGGTCGAGCAGCCCGCGTCGTTCGGCGATCCGGGCCGCACAGGCCATCCCGAACGCGACCGCCTCGCCGTGCAGGACCGGGCCGTAGCCGGTCGCGGTCTCCACCGCGTGACCGACGGTGTGCCCGAAATTCAGCGGCCGGCGCAGGTCGCGCTCGTAGGGATCGCGGGCGATCAACCGGCACTTGAGCACACTGGAGGCGTGTACCAGGGCGGCGGTGGGGGCCGGCTCGGCGGCCAGGATGGCCGGATGCCGGCGCTCGATCAGCTCGAACAACTCCGGCGAGGCGATGATCCCGGTCTTGATCGCCTCGGCGAGCCCGGCGCGTAACCCCCGGCGGTCCTGGGTGCTCAGATACCCGACGTTGGAAACCACGGCCCTGGGTTGGTAGAACGCGCCGATCAGGTTCTTCGCGGACGGATGGTCGATGGCCACCTTGCCGCCGAGCGCGGCGTCCACGTGGGCCAGCAGCGTGGTGGGCACGTTGATGTACGGGATGCCGCGCATGTACGCGCTGGCCACCCAGCCGACCGTGTCCATCACCACGCCGCCGCCGACCGCGAGCAGGATGTCGCGGCGGGCGAGCGAGGTGCCGGCCAGCCAGTCCAGCAGGGCGCTCGCGGTGTGCAGGCTCTTGCTTGCCTCGCCGGCCGGGAACGACGTGTGCACCACGTCCAGTCCGGTCGCGGTCAGTCGTTCGGTGAGCCGGCGCGCGTGCAGCGCGTAGACGGTGTCGTCGGTGATCAGCGCGACCCGTCGACCGTCGATCTCGGCGCACAATCGGGCGAGCGCGGTGGCCTCGTCCAGGCATACGTGTACGGGGTACGTGTCGAGCCGCCGGGCGGAGGCCATGATCGGATCGACCGGACCGCGTGGCAGCGCCAACTGTTCGGACACTCGGACGTATTCGGTCATATATTCACACCCCGGCGGCTCAACGATGACGTCGTAGACAATCCGGATATTCGCTGCCGAAATAATTACGGCGGGCGCTACGAAAAGTCAACAACGACTCACCGAGAGTGCGCCCGCGCGGTTATAGCAGACCACTCGGCGCTATTCCCGGCATTCGCCGATGCCGAAAACTTCGCCCGGAAACGACCTACGCGGCGGGCACCGCCGGGTCCGGCGTGCCGGCCGGAGCGGGCGCGGTCGCCACGATCTGTTCGACGTGGTCGTGTCCCCACACACCCAGCGGCAACAGCGCCTCGTTCAGCGACTGCCCCAGCGCGGTCAGCGAGTAGACCACCTTGGGCGGGACCTCGCGAAACACCTCGCGGTGCACGATTCCCCGGGCCTCCATCTCGCGCAACTGCTGGATCAGCATCTTCTCGCTGATCCCGGGCACCGCCCGACGCAACTCGCCGAAGCGGCGCTCCTCGACATGCAGCGCCCACAGAATCAGCGCCTTCCACTTGCCGCCGATGACATCCATCGCGGCATCCAGGCCGCACTGGTAACGCCGAGCCATGCGCGTCTCCCGTTCCGGGCGATCCCTGCCGATCCCCGTCGATCCCGAGCCATCCTTACCGACAGGTAGGTACTGCTCCATATTGTCCGTACGCATTCGGCCGAAAGCAAAGCAATCCCCGACACGACCGTGTCGGGGACCCGGAACCGGACCGGCGTTGCGCGAGCATGACGGCATGAGTGAGAGCGTCGTGTCGCGGATTTTCGAGGTCGCCACCGGGCGGCGGGAACGGGTGTACGACCTGACCGGTATCTGCGCCGGGTTCCTGCGGGAGGTGGCCGGCGGGCGGGACGGGTTGCTCAACGTGTTCGTGCCGCACGCCACCGCGGGAGTGGCGGTGTTGGAAATCGGGGCGGGCAGTGACGAGGACCTGCTCGCGGTGCTGGCGGACCTGTTGCCGGCCGACGAGCGGTGGCGGCATCGGCACGGCAGTCCCGGGCACGGGCGCGACCACGTGTTGCCGGCGCTGGTCCCGCCGCACGCGACGCTGCCGGTGATCGGCGGCCAACCGGCGCTGGGCACCTGGCAGTCGATCACGATGGTGGACACCAATCGGGACAACCCCGATCGCACGGTGCGGCTGACCTTCCTGGGCTGAGCCGGCCCGGGCCGCTCGGCCGGCCCCGCGCCGTTCTCGGCCATCGGGCCGAAGGCACGATCGGTCCGGCCCGCCGGGGAAACGATCCGGCCAATCTGTCGAATGTGTGCATGGATCTCCGTGGCAATGGATATTTCTTGTATCGGCTCGATCACGTTCTGTTTTCCTGTGGGCCATGTACTTTCCATCCGGGAAATGCGAGGCGGGATTCCGCTTTTGCCGGTGGGCCGGCTGCCGAGCGTCACCGACACGGGGGAAATTCCATATGCCGAAAATGCCGACGATGGCGGTCGACGCAAGCCGGATCGACGGATTCGCCGAGTGCGGATACCTGCTCCTGCCGGGTTTCCTGCCCGGCGGACTGGTATCCCGGCTCGAAGTCGAGGTGGACCACTGGGTGGACTCGGGACTGCGCGAGCGGTCGATCGCCGCCTGCCTGGACACCGGCCGGTCGGGACCGCCGCCGTCGGTCGAGATCGAACTCGCCGCGCATGGCGAACTGGCCGCCTACCCGCCCCTGTTGACCCTGGTCGGGGCGTTGATGGGCGCCGACTTCGTGTTCCACCACCTGCACAGCGACCGGCGCCCGGCGGGCGCGGACGGCAAGGCGTGGCACCACGACTACGAACAGACCCCACAGCGCGATCGGGCGTTCACGATGATCCACGCGCTGCACTACCTCGGTGGACTGGACGCCTCCGTCGGCGGGTTGGCGGTGCTCCCGGGCTCGCACCGCGAGGTCGCGGACAAGGACGCGAGGGCGCACCTGGGCACCGCCGCACTGCCCGGCGAGGTGCTGATCGACCGGCTGCCGCCCGGCTCCACGGTGCTGGTGCACTCGGCCCTGTTCCACGCCCGGCGTCCGGGCCCGGCGAGCGGGGGCAGGTCGCGCTACATGGTGGACGGCTCGTACGGGCAGTGCGGCACCCGATGGCCGCCGGTGAAGCCGTACTGGCGACACGTGCTCGGTCGGGCCCGGGACCTGGACCTCGATCGCGGACGGTGGCCCGAACTCTTCGCGGAACGCCACTTCACGCGCTACCCGGCCTGAGCGCCGACCGGCGAACCGCGCCCGTTCGCTTTGTTGTTCGGCCGCCCGTCGGCCCGCCACCCGAATGGATCCGATTCTTGAAGGTTCTCGAAACCGTGTGCTTCGACGTCGTCTTCGACCGATTCCGGCACGACCACCCGGTCGAGGGCGGCCACGCGGGGAACAGTAACGCCGAGGGCGAGGAACTGCTGCGCCTGGCCGACGCGTTGCCCGGCGGATGGCTGCGGGTGGAACTGGACCGGGCCACGCTGCTCGGCGTCGTCCTGCCGTGGCACCTGGGCGAGGGCGGCACGTTCGAACTGGTGCCGCCGCGCGGACTGACCCTGGCCGCGGCGGTGCGTCGGCTGCGCTCGACCCGCGGGCGTTACGCGCACAGCAATCCGGTCTGCGCGGACAAGCTGGCCTGGCAACGGGACGCGCCGATGACGCCGTTGTACCTGTGCACCCGCGCGGTCGAGACGGTGGACTACGCGGGGCTGGCGGTGCGCGAGGGGATCGTGCACCTGGACGGGCTGCATCGGATGATCGCCTGGGAACTGCACGGCCGACTGGCCGGCGGGACCCGGGTCGAGGCGTATCTGGCCGGAGCCGGCGGCGAGTTCGGGGTCACGGCGGGGCGCGGAGGCGGCTCCGCGCCCCGATTCGGCGAGGCCGCCGGGCTCGGGTCAGCCTCGGCCGACGTAGGGCATCGCGCTGGGCATGACGGTCACCGACTGCACGTTCACCCCGACCGGCAACCCGGCCATCACGAGCACCATGTCCGCGACGTGTCCGACGTCCATGGTGGGCTCGACCCGCAGCGAACCATCCGCCTGCCGGACGGCCGGCTGCGGCCGGTCGATCGGCGTGACGTTGCCGATGTCGATCTGCCCGCAGGCGATGTCGTGCGGCCGGCCGTCCAGGGCCAGCGACCTGGTCAGCCCGGTGACGGCGTGCTTGGCGGCGGTGAAGGCGATCGAATCCGGGCGCGGGACGTGGGCCGAGGGGGCGCCGTTGTTGATGATCCGGCCGCCGCGCGGATGTTGCTCCTTCATGATCCGGAACGCGGCCCGCGCGCACAGGAAGCTGCCGGTGGCGATCGAGTCGAGCACCCTTCGCCAGTCGTCGAGTTCGACGTCCTCGGTGGGCAGGTAGGCCATCGTGTCGGCGGCGTTGTTGAAGAGCAGGTCGAGTCGGCCGAAGTGCTCCACGACGGTCGCGAACAGTCGGTCGACCGCGTCGGGGTCGGTGATGTCGGTGGGCACCGCCAGGGCGCGGCGCGGATCCCGGGCGAGGCCGGCGGTCTCCTCCAGGTTGACCTTGCGCCGACCGGCCAGGCCGACCGACCAGCCCTGCTCGATCAGGGCGAGTGCGCACGCGCGGCCCACACCGCTGCCCGCGCCGGTGACGACGGCGACCTTCTCGATCATGGGTGACCCCCCGGAATCGGTACGACCGGCCCGTTCGCTTTCACCGCGACGGTACGGAGAGAAACCCTGCGTAGTGTCCATGGCGGGTGTCAAGAGCGAAGGTGGCGTATTCCGTGATCTCGGCCGAGTCGACCGAAACCAGTCGGATGCTTTTCGATCGGGCCCGACGCTCACTGGCGGGCGGAACGGCCTCGTCCGCACGCACGACGAGCACCGGTCCCTTTCCCTATCCGCTCTATATCGCGCGCGGCAAGGGCGCGCACATTTGGGATGTGGACGGGAACGAGTATGTCGACTACCTGATTTCGTACGGTTGCGCGGTCATCGGGCACGCGAATCCGTCCATCGGTGCGGCGGTGGCCGAAGTCCTGGCGAGCGGCACCATGTTCGGCGCGGGTACCGTCCCGGAGATCGAACTGGCGGAAATCATGCGGTCGATGATCCCGTGCGCCGACCTGGTCCGGTTCGCCAACTCCGGGTCGGAGGCGATCCAGGGCGCGGTCCGGGCCGCGCGCGGCTTCACCGGGCGGGACAAGGTGCTCAAGTTCGAGGGCCACTACCACGGATGGGCGGACTCGCTCGCCGTCTCCAACCGGCCCACCGCGGCCGAGGCCGGACCGTACACCCGGCCGCACGCGCACCCGCACTCGCCGGGGGTGCCGGCCGGCGTGGTCGCCGACGTGGTGATCTGCCCGTGGAACGACGCCGAGGTGTTGCGCGAGATCCTGGACGCGCATCGCGGCGAACTGGCCGCGGTGATCTGCGAGCCGATCGTGGCCAACAACGCGTGCATGATGCCGCTGCCCGGCTACCTGGAGACGCTGCGCGAGGAGTGCACCCGACGCGGGATCGTGTTGATCTTCGACGAGGTGTGCACCGGCTTTCGCACCGGACCCGGCGGCGCCCAGGGGCTGTTCGGGGTGCTCCCGGATCTCGCCGTGTACGCCAAGGCGCTGGGCGGCGGGCTGCCGATCGCGGCGTTCGCCGGGCGCCGGGACATCATGGACGAGGTCGGTGCGAACAGGATCAAACACGGTGGAACGTACAACGGTTCGCCGCTGTGTGCGGCCGGGGCCCTGGTGACGCTGGGCGAACTCGCCGATCCGGCGGTGGTCGCGCACATCGACACGGCCGGGAAGCGGGTGATGGAGGCGATCCGGCGGGCCGCCAGGGACCACGCGATTCCGTGTGTGGTGCAGGGTGTCGGGGCGATGTTCCAGGTGGTCTTCTCGGCCGACGGCATCGCGCCGCGCAACTACCGGGACCTGGCGGCGAGCGACGACGCGCGCTACGCGCTGTTCCGACACGCCCTGTTGGAGCGCGGAGTACACGTCAACGCGGTCGGCTCGGCGTGCTGGTTCGTGTCGGCGGCGCTCACCGACGACGACGTCGCGGCCGCGTGCGCGGCGGTGGACGCGGCGTTCGTACTGCTCGCGGGGGTGTGAGGGGTCGCCGCTCGGCGTACGGGTGGGCCGCCTTCGGCTGTTCGGGGGGCGGTCGGGGTGTCGTACGCGCGGGTCGCCCACAGGTCGGCCGGGGCCATGACTAGCCTTACGTAACCGTCCTGATCATCGGGACGGCGTCCCCCACACAGGTAAGGATTCGCCGATGGGTTTGAGGAGTCTGCTGCGCAACGTACTTCGTTCGCGGGCGTCCCGCGAGGCGGCGGAGACACCCGAGACGACGGACGTGGCCGCCGCGCCGACCGACCTCGACGCCGCACCGACCGTGTCCCCGGTCGTCGCGCCCGAGCCGGTCGCCGAAGCGGAGTCGAAGCCGCGCGTCGAGCCGACGAGCGGCCGCGTCGAACCGCAGGTGCGCCCGGAGCCGGTGATCGCGCCGGAGCCGGTCGGCCCCGCGGAGCAGGAGGTCGTCCCGGAGCCGGTTGCCGTTGTGGAGCCGGTCGTCATTTCCGAGCCGGTCGTCACCCCCGAGCCGGTGGTCGTCCCGGACCCGGTGACCGTCCCGGAGTCGATCGTCATCCCGGTGTCGCGGGCGGAGTTCGACGCCTTTGGGCCGGCGTCGATTCCCGTACCGGCCCAGTCGATCGCGACACCCGTCGAGGTCGAACAGGCCGAGGTGACGACCGTCATCGAACCGGCCGCCGAGGTGTCCGAGCCGGAGCCGGCGACCGAGATCCCGGCCGAGGTCGAGGTCGAGCCGTTCGTGGTCGCCGAGGCCGCGCCGGTACCGACCGGCATCGCCGTGGTGCCGTCCGCCCGAGCCGAAGAGGCCGTGCCCGGCTTCGGTGCCCGCGGCGAGGCCGCCGCGGCGGCCGTGGCCAAGTGCGGGCTCACCGGCCGCAATGTCGCCGTCTACCTCGTCCTGGACCGCTCCGGTTCGATGCGCTCCTACTACAAGGACGGAACCGTGCAACACCTCGCCGACCAGACGCTCGCGCTGTCCGCGCAGCTCGGCGAGGCGGTCGTACCGCTGGTGTTCTTCTCCACCGACATCGACGGCGTCGCCGACCTCGATCCCGACAACCACGTCGGTCGGATCGAGGAACTGCACGGCTCCTACGGGCACATGGGTCGGACCAACTACCACTGGGCGATCGCCAAGGTGGTCGAGCACTACCGCGCGTCCGGCAGCACCGGCCCGGCGCTGGTGATCTTCCAGACCGACGGTGCCCCGACCAGCCGTCCCGCCGCCGCGAAGGCGCTGTGCGAGGCGGCCGGGCTGCCGATCTTCTGGCAGTTCATCGGTTTCGGCGACCCCGAGGCCAAGGGCTTCGACTTCCTGCGCAAGCTGGACGAACTCACCGTGCCGGAACAGCGCGTGGTCGACAACGCGGGCTTCTTCCACGCCGGACACGACCCGAGGCTGCTCGCGGACGGGGAGCTGTACGACCAACTGCTCCTGGAGTTCCCGGAATGGCTGAACGAGGCGGTCGCGGCGGGCGTCCTGACGGCGAACCCGGTGGACGCGTTGGTGTAGGAACGAGTACGAAATACGCCCGACGGTCGGCCGAAGCGGCCGACCGTCGGGCTTTTTTGACGGGGGATCAGGTCCCGGGTGTGCCGGGCTCGGGCTCCTCCAGCGCGCGCACGGCCCGAGCGAGGTCCGCCTCCGTCGCGCCGGACAGCACCACCTCGACCTCGCCGCGGCGGATCACGATGTCGGGCCCGCCCGGGCCGGCCATCGGTGCCCGGGTGCGGCGCCGGCCGGCGATCGCCACCATCAGGCCGCCCAGGCCGATGCCGTTGCTCAGCACGATGTCGACCACATCGAGCGTGGTTCCCATCGCGCCGACCGTGCCGTCCTCGGCGTAGCTGGTCGCGGTGCCGCCCCGGACCTCCGGATCCATCGCCAATCAGCGCAGTAGCGAAGCGACTTCGCGACCCTCGTCGCCGACCACGCGTACCTGCACGAGCACTTGCCGCCACCCTTCGGAGACCGTCGGGGGCCCGCGCGGCGGGCCGACCCGCCCGGGTCATGATGCCGGCATCGCTCGGCGGTGCTTCGGGGCCGCCGGCGCGGACCGCGGCCGGCGCCCTATGCGCCGGGTGCGGTCGGGTCGTCGACCAGGGCGAACGCCTCGACCTCCAGCAGCAGATCGGGCCGGAACAGGGCGGCTACCTGGACCGCGGAAGCGGCGGGCAGCCGGGTCGGGTCGATGAACTCGTCGCGCGCCGAACGCACCGCCGGCAGGTGCCCGACGTCGGTGAGGAAGTAGGTCAACTTGATCACGTCGTCGAAGGTCGCGCCCGCCGCCGCCAGGCAGCGTCGCAGGTTCTCGAACACCTGTCGGGCCTGGCTGCCCGGGTCGTCCTTGCCGACCAGGTTGCCGTCCTCGTCGAGAGCGATCTGCCCGGAGACCGCGACGAGCCGCCCGGTGCCGGTGACCACGTTGGTGTAGCCGGTGCCCGGTCGCACGCCCTCGGGTGCCGGGATGTGGGTCAGGCGATTCGATGTCGTCATGACGCCCATCCTCGCCCGTGGGCCGGCCCGCCTGTCGCGGTTTTTCGTCCGCATGGCCGCCGAACAAGATCGTTAAGCCTGCGACGGTGCGTTTCACCAGATCGAGCGAGAACCGATCCGTCGTGCGCTCCGGCGGGTTCGCGCGACCTACCGTGTGCCCTGGCGAAAGGAGCGCACGGATGCCACAACCCTTCGAACTCCCGCATTTCTACGTGCCGTACCCCGCGCGGCTGAACCCTCATCTGGAGGGCGCGCGCGAGCATTCCAAGACCTGGGCCCGCCGGATGCGGATGATCGAGGGCTCGGAGATCTGGGACGAGCACGATTTCGATTCGCACGATTACGCGCTGTTGTGCGCCTATACCCATCCGGACTGCACGGGGGCGCAACTGGACCTGGTCACCGACTGGTACGTCTGGGTGTTCTTCTTCGACGACCACTTCTTGGACATCTTCAAGCGCACCCGCGACCTGGCCGGTGCCAAGGGCTACCTGGAACGCCTGCGCGCCTTCATGCCGGTGGACTCCACCGCCGAGATCCCCGAGCCGACCAACCAGGTCGAGGAGGGCCTGGCCGACCTGTGGGCGCGGACCGTGCCGAGCATGTCGCGGGAGTGGCGGGAGCGGTTCGCCGAGAGCACCCAGGCGCTGCTCGAGGAATCGATGTGGGAACTGGCCAACATCAACGAGGGCCGGATCGCCAACCCCGTCGAGTACATCGAGATGCGCCGCAAGGTGGGCGGCGCGCCGTGGTCGGCCAACCTGGTGGAATACGTGGCGAACGCCGAGGTGCCCGCGGTGATCGCGGCCTCGCGGCCGATGCGGGTGCTCAAGGACACCTTCGCCGACGGTGTACACCTGCGCAACGACCTGTTCTCGTACCAGCGCGAGGTGGAGAACGAGGGCGAGAACGCGAACGCGATCCTGGTGTTCGAGAAGTTCCTCGGCTGCACCACGCAGGAGGCGGCCGACGCGGTCAACGAGCTGCTCACCTCGCGCCTGCACCAGTTCGAGCACACCACGTTCACCGAACTGCCGCCGCTGTTCCTCGAACACGGCCTGGACCCGCAGTCCTGCCTGGACGTGATGGCCTACGTCAAGGGCCTCCAGGACTGGCAGTCCGGCGGGCACGAGTGGCACATGCGCTCCAGCCGGTACATGAACGGGGCCGGTGCGGAAGCGGGTTCGGCGGATGGACCCCACGTGCCGACGGTGACCGGGGTGTTGGCCGGACCGCAGGGCCTGGGCAATTCGGCGGCGCGGATCCTGCCGGGACTGGTGGCCGGGTCGCACAACGGGCTGCGCGCCTACACGCGCGTGCCGTTCCAGCCGGTCGAGCCGTACGACATCCCGGACTTCCACCTGCCGTTCGCGCCGCGACTGAATCGACACCTGGACGCCTCGCGGGAGAACATCGTCGAGTGGGCCGCACGGGTCGGCATCACCGGCGAGGGCCTCTGGGACGAGGAGGCACTGCGCGGATTCGACCTGCCGCTGTGCGCGGCGGGCATCGCGCCGGACGTGAGCCTGGAACAACTCGACCTCGCCTCCGGGTGGTTGACCTGGGGCACCTACGGCGACGACTACTACCCGATCGTGTTCGGCCGCTCGCTCGACCAGGCCGGCGCCAAGGTGTACACCGAGCGACTCAAGGAGCTGATGCCGGTCGACGGCGAGCCGACGCCGGTGCCGACGGACGCGATCGAGCGCGGGCTGGTGGACCTGTGGGCCCGTACCGCCGGGCCGATGTCGCCGCGGTCGCGCCGCAGGTTCCGGCGCACCATCGAGGAGATGATGGACAGTTGGCTGTGGGAGTTGGCCAACATGGCGCTCAATCGGGTTCCGGACCCGGTCGACTACATCGAGATGCGTCGCCGTACGTTCGGCTCCGACCTGACCAAGAGCCTGTCCCGGCTCTCGCACGGTGACGTGGTGCCGGACGAGGCGTACCGCTCGCGTGCGGTGCGGGCGATGGAGAACTCGGCCGCCGACTTCGGCTGGATGATCAACGACGTGTTCTCCTACCGCAAGGAGATCGAGGTCGAGGGGGAGTTGCACAACCTGCTGCTGGTGGTGCAGAGCTTCTTCGGTTGCGACTTCGCTCGCGCGCTGGTGATCGTGAACGACCTGATGACCTCCAGGATGCGTGAGTTCGAGCGGGTGGTCGCGGTGGAACTCCCGGCGATGTACGAGGACCTGGCGCTGGACGGGATGGCTAGGGCGGCGCTGGACGGGTACGCGGTGGCGCTGGGTGATTGGAACGCGGCGATCCTGAAGTGGCATCAGGACTGCCTGCGTTACGCGGACCCGAAGCCGCTGGTGCCGTTTCCTTGGCAGGTGGTCGGGGATGAGGTCGGCTCGCGCGCGGTGCCTGTGGCGCGGGGTGGCGGCGGGGCGGCGACGGTGCCTCGGGTGGGTTATGGGCCTCGTGGGCTGGGGACGTCGGCTGCGCGGTTGTCGGGGGTGCGGGCGGGGGTTGCGGTGCGGTGAGGGTGGGCGGGTGGGCCGGCCTGCGGCCCGCCTTGTCCTCAAACGCCGGACGGGCTGGGGGGCCTGGGCGGGCGGGAGTCGGCCCGGTCGGTTGTCCTCAAGCGCCGGACGGGCTGAGGGGGTGTCTGGGCGGGCGGGAGTCGGTCTGGGTGGGTTCTCCTCAAGCGCCGGACGGGCTGAGGGGGTGCCTGGGCGGGCGGGAGTCGGTCTGGGTGGGTTGTCCTCAAACGCCGGACGGGCTGAGGGGGTGCCTGGACGGCCGGGGGGTGCCTGGGCTGGGCTGCCTGCGTGGGCTGGGGGGTGCCTGTGCGGGTCGGTTGTTCTCGGAGGCCGGGTCGGCTAGGCGAGGGCCAGGGGGGCGGACATCAGGTGGTCGACGAGGGCCAGGAGGACGTCTCGGCCCGATGTGCGGATGCGCACGTCGCAGGGGACGATCGGGACGTCGGGGGCCAGGTCGAGGGCGTCGCGAACCTCTTCGACGGTGTACTCGACCGCGTCGTCGAAGCGGTTGATCGCGACCACGAACGGGATGCCTCGGCGTTCGAAGAAGTCGATGCCGCCGAAGCCGGCCTCCAGCCGTCGGGTGTCCACCAGCACGATCGCCCCGAGTGTGCCTATCGCCAGGTCGTCCCACAGGGACCAGAACCGCTCCTGGCCGGGCGCGCCGAACAGGTACAGGACCAGGTCCTCGGACAGCGTGATCCGGCCGAAGTCGAGGGCTACCGTGGTGCGGGACTTGTCCTCGACGCCCACCAGGTCGTCCACGCCCACGCCGACCTCGGTCATCACCTCCTCGGTGTGCAGCGGCGGTACCTCGCTGACCGTGCCGACCAGGGTGGTCTTGCCGACCCCGAACCCGCCCGCGATCAGGATCTTGACCGCCGCCGCATGCTCGGGCAACCGGTCAGAGCCGAAGGAGACCATCACGTACCTTCTTCAACAGTGCGGGATCGGGGGTTCGGGCCAGGGCCAGCGGGGCGCGTACGGTCACCAGGCCGTCGCGGAGCAGGTCGTCGACGAGCACCTTGGTGATGCTCACCGGGAGGTCGATCAGCGCGGCCACCTCGGCGACCGCCTGCGGCTCCCGGCACAGTTCCAGGATCTGTTGGTGCTCGGGCTGCCGGCCACGCCCGTCCCGGGCCTTGCGGCGCGCGGCCGCGGACGGATCGTCCGCGGCCGGGGCGCGGCCCCCGGGCTCGTCCGGCGCGACCGTGGTGACGAGCGTGATCAAGGTCAGATCCGCGTCCCGTATGGCCTTGGTGCGCCCCCGGGTGAGCGTGTACGGCCGTACCAACGGGCCGGCGTCCTCATCCCAGGACTGCTCCCACCGGGACGTCATGCCCGACCACCCGCCGGATCGCCCGCCCCGTCGCCGCGTGGCTGTGTCCCGAGGTACTCGCCGACCTTCTTCACCAACATGTTCATCTCGAACGCGACCACTCCCACGTCCGCGCTCTGTTCGGCCAGTACGGCCAGGTGCGCGCGCTTGCCGGCGGCGGTCAGGAACAGGAACGCGTCATCCATCTCCACCAGCGTCTGGCGCACCGAACCGCCCGCGAAGCCCCGGCCGATGCTGCGTGCCAGGCTCTGCAACCCGGCCGCCGCGGCGGCCAATTGCTCGGCGTCGTCGCGCGGGATGGTCTCGGATCGGCTCATCAGCAGCCCGTCCTCGGACAACACGATCGCGTGCCGGGTCTGATGCACGCGTTTGACCAGGTCGGTCAACAACCAGTCCAGCCGATTGTCGGTTGCGGTGGTGGCCGTGCCGCCGGCGAGATCGTGCGTGTTCGTCATGACGGTTCCCCAGGGTGCGTGGTGCTTCCGGCGGCGGGGCTCGGGCCCGGTGCGGGCTCGGCCCCGGTTCCGGGTTCGGTGTCGATCGCGGACTCGTCGCCGGCCGCGCTCGGTTCGGACGCCTCGCGCGCTCGTTGGCTCGCGAACCGGAACGAGGACAAGGTAGCCGCAGCTTCGCGCGGAGTGGAGGGCTTCGACCCGGTTCCCGGGTCGCTCTCGCCTCCGCCGGGCGCCTCGGTACGCAACGGCATCGGCAGATTGCGCTGCCGGACCCGACGCGGCAATGCCCGTCGGCCGTCGGCGGTGGTCTCCTCGGCGGTGGCGACGAGGCCACCGGCGGGTACGGGCGCGGCCGGCACCCGCTCCAGCGAACGCAGCACGGGCTCGGGGTGTTGCCGATCCGGCGAGTCCGACTCGACGTCGTCCCGGGACGAGCGCGCCGCACCGACCACCGGGGTCGGGTCGATCGCCGACCCGACCGAGGACTGCATGTCCGACTCCGACTCCGACTCCGAATCCGCCGCGAGCGCGTGTTCGAACGGCCCCGCCGCCCGGTCCGGTTCGCCGGACGCACCCGAACTCCGGGTGATCAATTCCTCGGGCAAGAACACTATCGCCAGCGTGCCGCCGTACGGCGAGGGCCGCAGGGTGACCTCCACCCCGAGCCGATCGGCGAGTTGGGCGACCACGAACAGGCCCATCCGCACGTCCTCGGCGAGCGCGATCACATCGAAACTCACCGGGACGGCCAACTGTCGATTGGCCGACTCGTACTCGTCCGTCGACATGCCCAGGCCGCGGTCCTCGATCTCGATCGCGAGGCCCTTGGCCACCGAGACCGCCCGGACATGCACGGGTGTGTCCGGCGGCGAGAACGTCGTGGCGTTCTCCACGAGTTCGGCCAGCAGGTGAATCAACCCACCCACCGACGGCCCGGACAGTTGCAGGTCACGGTCGGAATACACCTCGATCCGGTGATAGTCCTCGACCTCACCGACCGCACCGCGTATCACGTCCACGATCCGGACCGGGCGACTCCAGCGCCGGCCCGGCCGGTTGCCGGTGAGCACCACGAGGTTCTCCTCATAGCGGCGCAGACGGGTGGCCAGATGGTCGATGGTGAACAACTCGCGCAACAGTTCGGGGTCCTGGTGCCGACGCTCCATCGCGTCCAACTCACCGATCTGACGGTTGACCAGCGACTGGGTGCGCAGCGCCGTGTTGACGAACACCTTTGCGAAGCCTTCGCGCTGGCGGGCCAGTTGCACCGCACCGTCGAGCGCGGCCCGCTGTGTGGCGTTGAACGCCGAGGCCACCTGGCCGATCTCGTCCCGACCCACCGGCACGTCCGGCGCCTCGACCGCCAGGTCCACCCGCTCGCCGTGCTGCAACCGGTCGATGATCAGCGGCAGCCGCCGCGAGCCCAGTTCCACCGTCGCGTCGCGCAGCCGGGACAGGCGCAGCCGCACCGAGCGGGTCACCCGCCAACACAGCAGGGCACCGAGCAGCACGAAGCCCAGGCCGATCGCGCTCAGCAGATACACCTGATTCCAGGTGTCCGAGGTGGCCGCGTCACCCGCCGCGAACACCTGCTCGACCCGGGCGAAGTCGAAGGCCGTGTTGGGCATGGCGAGCTGATCGAAGGTCTCGCGCCACTTCGCCAGTTCGGCAGGCAGAGGTATCCCGGAGCCGGCCGCGGCCCGCTGGTCCCTGGGGGCGTCGACGGCCGCGATGATCGCGTCCTCCATCGCGGTCAGGTCCCGCCAGGCCGGGCTTTGCGTCAGCGCCACGTACAGGGGCCGCAGGTCGGCGGGCAGGAACGGCTCGACCTCGTCTTCGAGGGTGTGCCGACGCACGCCCACGTTCTGCACGAACGAGGCGAAGTCCGGCTGGGTCAACCGGCCTCCGGCCTGCGCGAACGTGACCGTCATGTCTTCCTGTGTCAACGCCTCCCCGGCGCGGAACTGTATGACCAGGAACTGACCCGCGAAGGTGACGTCGGTGTCCGAGGTCTCGGCCAGCGCCTGGACCATGGAGATCTGGTTGGCGACCTGCTTCGTGTAATAACCCAGCCAACGATCCCGCCCGACCGCGCCGGTCGCGTCCACCTGGCGGCGGGCGTCGGCGAGTTGGGTCAACTGAGGCACTATTTCGTGCGCCCGGCGCACCACGTGCCCAGGCGTGTCCCGCGCATCGCTTTCGGCGAAGGCGACGAACTGGCCCACGGCCTCGTCGGTCCTGACCCGCTGCGCCCGCAGCGCCTCGGCCGTCGCCGGCGTCGGCTTGGCCATCCAGCCCGCGGTCAGCCGCCGTTCCAGTTGCAGATTCACCATTGTGGCGTAACTGGGGTTGCCGGCCCGCTCGGCCACCGAGACCTCGTTGTCCAGGCTGCTCGCGTGGTCGACCAACCGGTAGGTGGCGATGCCCCACAGGGCGACCATGGCCATCGAGGGCACCACGGTGAGCAGTACCAGCAAGGTCCGGATCGACAACGTACGACCCGGCCGCGAGCGAGCCGCTCGGGTCCGACCGACCCCGGGGACACGCAACAGTTTTTTCATCGACTCTCCCGCAAGGGCAACCCGGTCCCGAATGCGGTTGCCGCGACCCGGCCGAAGGTACCTGCGGGGCAGCCGACAGAATCCACGCAGTGTGCGTGGGGAACTTCCGGCCCGTGCGGTACAAACGGCGCAGAACGACGATGATACGTCGGCCCGCGGCGACTCGGTCACCGGACGCGCACTCGGCAATACCCAAAGGAGCGGCCCGACATGCAGACGGCGCCCGGAATCGGCCGGCGAATCGCCTACTGGCGTACACGTCGTGGCCTCACCCAATCCGAATTCGCCCGTTTGATGGGCCGATCCGTGCGCTGGGTCGAGGACGTGGAGGCCGGCCACCGACAAGCCGACCCGCGCGTGTCGATGCTCGCCGAAGCCGCACTCGTCCTGCACATCGGGATCGACCGACTGCTGCCCGCCGCACCCGACCGGGAGGCCCGCCACCACGATCCGCTCGCCGCGGTACGGGCGGCGCTGCGCCGGGCCGACACGGCGCTGGCGGGTGGCACCACCGAGCCGCCGGTCGACCTCGGGGTGCTGCGCCGGGAGTTGACCTACGGCTGGACCGCGTACGCCGCGGCGGACTACGGCTGCCTGGACCGGGTGGTGTCCTCGGTGCTGGAGGCGACCGCGGGCGCGGGGGCGACGACGCGGGCGAGCCCGGCGGAGTCGGCGGCCGACTCCGCCGAGAGCGCCGGGAGCACGGCGCCCGCCGTGGCCGTCGTGCGTTCCGCCGCGCTCGCGCTCGCCTCCGCCGTCGCGCACGTGTACGGCGAACCGGCGCTGGCGTGGCGCGCCGCCGACCGGGCGGTCACCTCGGCCGGCCGCAGTGCCGACGTGGTGGTCCTGGCCCGGGCCGCCCATCGGCTCACCGGCGCCATGGTCGGGCACGAAGGCGCGGGTGCCGCCGTCGAATTCGCGCTCGGCGCGGAGGCGGACCTGGCCCCGGCGCTGGGTGCCCGCGGCCGGCCCGGCCGGGCGGCGCTGCGCACCCTGCGGCTCGGCGCGGCGCTGGCCGCGGCCCGGCTCGGCGATCGGCCGGCCACGCGCGACCTGCTGGAGGGGGCCGAGCGGGCCGACCCCGGCGCGATCCAGGTGCGGCTGCATCGGGTCACCGCGCATGTCCTGCTCGGCGAGTACGCGCGGGCCATCGCCGGTCGGTTCACCCCGGCCGCGCTCGCCGTACTGCCGCGCGGTCGGCAGGCCCGGCACCTGATCGACCTCGCCCGTGCCCTCGCCGCGGTGGGCCGCCGCAGCGAAGCGGTCGGCGCGCTCTTGGAGGCGGAGGCCGTCGCGGCCCAGGAGGTCCGCTGCCGGCCGATGAATCGCCGCTTCGTCCAGGAGATCCTGCGGCTGGATTCGTCCACCGACGGCGACGAGTCCCGATTGCGGGCACTGGCGGCCCGGTGCGCGGGAAATGGGTCGTCGGGGCCGGAGCGGGCATGGATCATGTAGCACAGTCGAAGCGCCGGACCGGACAATCCCCCAGGAGGCACCGTGATCACGATCATCTCTTTCGTTCTCGTCCTGATGGCGCTGGTCACGGTCATCGCCGTCACGGTCGGCAAGCGCGGGCACACCACGAGCCACGAGGGCCTCCGGATCGAACAGGAGCGCACCGGCCGGGCGGAATCCTCCGGCGGCATCTTCGGTGTGCACGCCAATCACGCTTCCTTTCCGGGCGTGGAAGAGAACACCAAGTACTTCGGCTGACCTGTTCGCGGGCGCCGGCGGCCCCGCGCGTCGGCCGCGGCGCTACCATCGGCGCGCGCCATCGTCGGCCGGCGCACGACACGGGAGGTTGTGCCGCATGGGTCTGTTCACGGTCGACGAGGCACGCGCGGAGCTGGCCCGGCTGTTGCCGGTGCTCGACGAGCTGATCGCCGTCCGGGCGGACGCCGCGGAGGTCGCGGTCGCGCTGGAACGCGGCAAGGCGCGCTGCGAGCTGGGCGGGTTGCCCGAACTCAAGGGCATGCAGGCCCGGCTCGACGAGCTGATGACCGAGGTCCAGCAGACCGGCGCGGAACTCAAGGGCTTCGCGCCGCTGCTCGTGGACTTCCCGGCCGACCTGGACGGCGTACCCGTGTTGTTGTGTTGGCTGGAGGGGGACCGCCGGCTCGGCTGGTACCACCGCCTCGACCTCGGCTTCGCCGGCCGCCGACCGCTTCCTTAGCACGCGAGCACGATCGGGCGGGGCCGATTGCCGAGAGGAAGTGCACGGAACCAGGGTGATCGCGTCGAATCGGGTGATTGTCCCCGCCGCCGCGTAGCGTTCCCCGAGTACGGAACGCTGCCTGGAGGTCACCATGACGAACTCCGTCCTGCTCGCCATCGGCACCCGCAAGGGCCTGTGGATCGGTCGCTCGGATGGCGACGGATCCTGGGCCTACACCGGGCCGCACCATCCGATGACCGGCGTCTACTCGGTCGCGATCGACACCCGAGGGCCCGCGCCCCGGGTGCTGGCGGGCGTGGTCCACGAACACTTCGGCCCGGTCGTGGTCAGCAGCGACGATCTCGGCGCGACCTGGCGCGAACCGGACCTGGGCCGGGTCGGGTTCCCGGCGGACGCGGGCGCCTCGGTCGAGCGGGTGTGGCAACTGGTGCCCGGCGCCCGCTCCGAACCCGACGTGCTCTACGCCGGCGTCGAACCCTCCGCGCTGTTCCGCTCCACGGACGGCGGGCGCTCGTTCGAACTCGTGCGGGCGTTGTGGGACCACCCGCACCGGCCGCACTGGGAGGCCGGCTTCGGCGGCCAGGCGATCCACACGGTGTTGCCGCACCCCACCGATCCGCAACGGATCCTGGTCGCGATGTCCACCGGCGGGGTCTACGTCACCGAGGACGGCGGGGCGAGCTGGCGCCCGTCCAACACCGGCATCCACGTCACGTTCCAACCGGACGAGTATCCCGAGTACGGCCAGTGCGTGCACAAGGTGGCCCGGCACCCGGACCGCCCCGAACGGCTGTTCCTGCAAAACCACCACGGCGTCTACCGCAGCGACGACGCGGGCGCGACCTGGGAGTCGATCGCCGACGGCCTGCCCGCCGACTTCGGCTTCACCATCGTGGTCCACCCGCGCCGCCCGGACACCGTCTACGTGGTCCCGCTCACCGCCGACGCGATGCGCTTCCCGGTCGACGGCCGATGCCGCGTCTACCGCAGCGACGACGCCGGCAAGTCCTGGACCGCCCTGGCCGACGGCCTGCCGGACGACTTCTGGACCGCCGTGATGCGCGACGCGATGTGCACCGACGACGCGGAGGACACCAGCCTGTACTTCGGCTCCCGCAGCGGCGAGGTCTACCGCGGCCGACACGACGGCGACCACTGGGAACGCATCGCCCAACACCTCCCGGACGTCCTGTCGCTGCGCGCGGCGGTGATCTGACCGGGCCCGGCCGCACCCCGTGCCGTTGGGGTCCACACACGTTCACGTGCGCGCAACCCGACCGTGGCACTGTGCTCACGTCGGGCTGAGAGGGTCGTGACGTCCTCGCCTCAGCCCATCGAAACGAGTCAGTGTGTCCGCCGTATCGCCCGCCGCCGTGTTGTTCGACATGGACGGGACCCTCGTCGACACCGAGCAGTTGTGGTGGGAGGCGGTGGCGGACGTGGCCGGCCGGGTCGGCTACGCGTTGGGGGAGACGGACGCGGCGGACGTGGTCGGGCACGCGATCGGGCACACGGCGAGCTACCTGCACGAGGTGGTCGCCGAGGCGCCGTGTGTGCACGAACTGACGGACGCGCTGGACGCGGCGTTCACGACCCGGGTCGAGGCCCGGATCGAGCCGCTGCCGGGGGTCCTCGCGCTGCTGGACGGACTGGCCGCCGCCGGCGTGCCGTTGGCGATCGTGTCGGCGTCGCCGCGTCGGGTCGTGGACCTGGTGCGGGACGCGTTGGGGTCGGCCCGATTCGCGGTGACCGTCGCGGCCGAGGACGTGCCGCGGACCAAGCCCGACCCCGCCCCCTATCTGGCCGCGGCGACCGCGCTCGGGGTCGAGCCGAGCGCGTGCGTCGCGGTCGAGGACACCATGGTCGGCGTCACCTCGGCGGAGGCCGCCGGGTGCGCCGTCCTGGCGGTGTCCTCGACCGTCGCGATGGAGCCCGCCCCGGGCCGCCGGGTGGTCGAGTCCCTGGCCTCGATCGAGGCCGGCGAACTGGCCGTGTCCGCGGCGGCGCGGGCGTAGGTCCGGTCCGGCGGATTCGCGGCCCGCCGCGAATCCGCCCACGTCACAGCTCGGCGCAGAGCCGATCGATCTCGGCGATCTCGGCGGCGGTCAGATCCGGCTGCCCGACGGCGGACAGATTCTGCTCCAACTGCCGTACGCTGCTTGCCCCGACGATCACCGACACGACCCGCTCGTCGCGCAGGATCCAGGTGAGCGCGAGCTGCGCGAGGGTCTGATTCCGGTCCTGGGCAAGCTTGTTCAGCGCGCGAAGCAGGGTCAGACGCTCCTTCGTGAGCTGGTCGGTGGTGAGGAAATGACCCACCGCCATCCGCGAATCGCTCGGCACACCGTCCAGGTATCGGTCCGTCAACAGGCCCTGGGCCAAAGGCGAATAGGCGATCAGCGCGGTCCCGGTCTCGCCGATCGCGTCCAGCACGCCGCGCTCGGGTTCGCGGTCCAGAATCGAGTAGGCCGACTGGTTGAGCAGCACCGGTGTGCCCAGATCGCGCAGGATCTCGACCGCCCGACGGTGCTCCTGCGGACCGTAGTTGGAAATGCCGGCGTACAGCGCGCGTCCGGAGCGAACCGCCGTGTCCAGCGCGCCCATCGTCTCTTCGAGCGGGGTCTCCGGGTCGTACCGGTGCGAGTAGAAGACGTCGACGTAGTCGAGCCCCATCCGGGCGAGCGACTGGTCCAGACTCGCGAGCAGATACTTGCGCGACCCGCCGTCGCCGTACGGCCCCGGCCACATGTCCCAGCCGGCCTTGGACGCGATGAACAACTCGTCGCGGTACGGCCGGAAGTCGGCCCGGAAGTGCACCCCGAAGTTCGCCTCGGCCGACCCGTACGGCGGCCCGTAGTTGTTCGCCAGGTCGAAGTGCGTCACCCCCAGATCGAAGGCCCGCCGCAACACCGCCCGTTGCACCTCCATCGGCTGGGTGTCCCCGAAGTTGTGCCACAACCCGAGCGACACGGCGGGCAACCGCACCCCGCTGCGCCCGGCCCGGCGATAGCGCATCGACTCGTAACGATCATCGGAAGCTTTGTGGATCATGGCCCCATCTTCGCCCGATTCCCTGGTCGGCGGCTATGCCGCCGCGCGGTCGGCATCCGACCTCGACTCACAGGCCGCGCACGTGGAGCATGGTGACCACGAGGACGCCGGAGCTGACCTCGTATTCGGTGATCACCCCGGCCAATACCGCGGTGCGCCGGTCGGGGTTGCCGCGGATCGCGTCCCCGTGGGTGCGCGGCGAGTGCGACATGGCATCGACGGCTCGGTCGAATTCCCGGCGAGTGGAGGCGGTCAGGGCGTTGTACCCGGCGAGCGCGTTGTCGGTGTACTGCACGCGGTATTTGCTCATGGCTCGACCGGTGTGCCATCGGGGTGGTACAGGCCGCGGTGGTCGCCGGTCGCGACTCGGGCGGCGACGGCGTCGTCGTGGTCACGCATCTCGGGAGTCTTGGCCCAGGCGGAGGCGACCGCCGGCAGGTTGTCGATGGCGGCGTGCTGGATGTCGTGGTCGAACGCGGCCCGCTCGTGCTCGGGGAGGGCGGCGCGGATGTCCGCCAGGGTGCCGGGCAGCTCGACCACACGGCCGTTGTGGTGGGCGTGGATGACTGGGCGATCACTCATGGCGCCAGCGTGACACGGGGCGGCGCGGCGCCGGTAGCCGGCGGGCGGCGGCGGACCCGGTGAGCCGGTCGCGCGCCGTGCCGCCTCGGGGGTGGGCGGTGGATCGGTCCTTTACGGACCCTTGACAGCCCAAAATGTCCCTCGTAGGGTCCAGATCATTCTTTGGCAGGAACAGACGAAGACCACCTGTCGGTGGCTTCGCTGTGCCCTCCTACGCGTTAGCGCTCGCGTGTCGCCGACTGGTCCTTTTTTCCGAGGACGGGTACATGGCACAGCAGCAGAGCGTCAGAGGCGTCAAGGACGTCGTCGCGCTCATCGACCGACTGGGGAGAATCTCCGGTCGGGCCAAGGTCATCTGGTTCCTCGTGTTCGGGGGCCTTTTCCTCGACGCGTATTCCAATGCCGCGCTCGGCGCCGGGCTCGCCCCGATGACGAAGCAGATGGACCTGAGCAGTACCCAGGTCTCCATCCTCACCGCCACCGCGCCGGCCCTCGCGATCCTGTTCAACCCGATCGGCGGGTGGCTGGCCACCCGGATCGGCCGGGTGCCCCCACTGTTGCTGGCCAAGCTGTTCGCGCTGGCCGGCGCGGTGATCGCGGCCACTGCGGACGACTTCACCGTGGTGTGGATCGGCCGGGTCCTGGTCGGCGTCGCCTACGGGATCGACTTCGCGGTGGCGATGGCGCTGCTCGCCGAGTACACCCCCAAGTCGCTGCGCGGCCGGCTCAACCTGTGGCAGGGCATCTGGTACATCGCCACCACCGGCAACCTGCTGCTCACCCTGATCTGCTTCAAGTTCGACGTCGGCGCGGACATCTGGCGCTGGTCGGTCGGCTCGGCCGGGGTGATCGCGTTGTCGTTGTTCCTGCTCCAGTGGGCCTTCCTCGTGGAGAGTCCCACCTGGCTGGCCACCAAGGGTCGGCTGGAGGACGCGGCGCGCAACCTGCACCGGATCTACGGGATCGAGGCCGTCGCCGCCAAACCGGCCGCCGCCGGCGCCGCGCACGACGACGCGGACGCGGACGAGGTGCCGCCGAACGTGGGCATGAAGCAGGCCGGAATCCTGTTCCGCGGCAAGTACCTGCCCCGCACCCTGCTGTCCTCGGCCATCTCGCTCGGCCAGTCCATGCAGTACTTCGCGGTCGGCTGGTACCTGCCGGTGATCAGCCTGGCGATCTTCGGCAACAGCTTCGAGAAGGCCACCATCGGCTCGATGGTGTTCAACGCCTTCGGCATCGTCGGCGGCATCCTCTCCGCGTACTTCGCCCGCAAGCTGGGCCTTCGGGTCAGCTCGGCGCTCGGCTTCGGCGGCGTGTTCGTGATGCTGGTCGGGATGGGGCTGACCTTCGACCGGGTGCCGACCTGGATCGCGTTCATCCTCCCGGCGCTGTTCATCTTCTGTCACTCGGCCGGCCCGGGCGCGAACGGCAAGTCGATCGCCGCACTGTCCTACCGCAGTGAGGTGCGCACCCTGGGCACCGGCGTCACCGGGATGATCGGCAGCTTCGGCAGCGTGGCGGGGCTCTACCTGTTCCCGCAGATCAAGGACGGCATCGGCCTGGACAAGACGTTCCTGGTCCTGGCGATCGTCCCGCTGCTGGGCCTGCTCACGTGCATCGCGATCAAGTGGGACCCGACCCGGGCGATCTCGCCGGACGAGGACCCGGACGTGCCCACGCTCACCGCGTCGCCCACCGATTCGGCCGGCCCCGCGAACCCCGCGTTGCTCGCCCGCTGACGCAGACCTCCCGCGAAAGACTCGCACGCGGAGATCGCAATCGCATATTTCGGACCGAAAGGGCTGTGATGACGAAGACGTTGCACGCTCCCGGACGGCGCCTCGGCATCCTGTCCGTCGACGAGGGCACCACGGGGACCCGGGCCGGAGTCGTGCTGGACTCCGGGACGGTGGGCCACGTGGCGTACCGGCAGATCGCGGTGCGGCATCCCGACGAACACTCGGTCGAACAGGACCCGGTGGAGATCTGGACGGCCACCCTGACCGTCTGCCGCGAGGCGCTGGCCTGGGCGCACGCGAACGACGTCGAGATCGCCGCACTCGCGCTGTCCACCCAGCGGGCCACCGCGATGTTGTGGGACGCGCGCACCGGCCGGCCGCTGGTGCCGGCCTGTGTGTGGCAGGACCGGCGGTACGCCCGGGACCTGCTCGCCTACGAGGCCGAATGGGACGAGCCGCTCACCGCCAGGCTCGGTCGCCCGGTGGGCAGCCGGGCGCCGTTCCTGTGGGCCGCCCGGCAACTTGCCGAGCAGCCCGAGGTGGCCGCCGCCCACGCGGCCGGGACGCTGCGGTTCGGCACCGTGGACACCTGGCTGGCCTGGAAGTTCACCGGCGGGGCCGCGCACGCCGTCTCGGCGAGCAACGCCGGTTCGGTCGGCGCCTACCTGCTCCGCGAACACGCCTGGGACCACGAGTGGGTCGGGCAACTGGGCTACCCGCTCGACCTGTTGCCCGACCTGTTCGCCGACGACGACCCCGGCTACGGCCGGATCGACCCCGAACTCCTGGGCCTCGACCTGCCGTTGGCTGCGGTCATGGGCGACCAGCACGCGGCGCTGATCGCGCTCGGCGGGCTGGCCGCCGGGCAGGGGATGTGCGTGTACGGCACCGGCACGTTCGTGGACGCGGCCACCGGGGACACCCCCGCGCTGCCGATCCCGGGCGTGACCGGGGTCCTGGCCCAACCCGGCTGGCGGCAGGGCGAGACCACGCACTTCAGCCTGGAGGCGTACTGCTCCACCACCGGGTCCGCGCTGCGCTGGTTGTGTGACGACCTGGGCTTCTTCGCCTCGCCCGCGGAGATCGGCGAACTCGCCGCGCAGGCCCGGGGAACGGCCGAGTCGGGCCGGCGCGAGTGGTTCGTGCCCGCGCTGGCCGGGATCCGCACCCCCGCATGGCGACCCGAGGCGCGCGCCGCGCTCAGCGGCCTGACCCTGGCCACCACCCGGGCCGATGTGGCCCGCGCCGTGCTGGACGGGATCGCCCACTCGGTCTGCGACCTGATCGACGGCGTCGCCGAGACCATGCGCGCCCCCTTCGGGCGGTTGCGGGTGGGCGGCGGCGTGGCCGGCAGCGACACGCTGATGCAGATCCAGGCGGACGTCGTCGGCCTGCCGCTGGAGCGCGCCGCCGACTCGGCGACCGCGAGCCTGCGCGGCACCGCCTATCTGGCGGGCGTGCGCGAGGGCCTGTGGTCCTCGCTCGAAGAGGTGGTCGAGGCGCAACCGCGCGGCCGGGTCTTCGCGCCGACCACCACTCCCGGACAACGCGAGGAACAACGGGCCGCCTGGCGGACCGTGCTCGCACCGCACCTCGACTGAGGCGCGGACCCGCAGTCGGCCGCGAGGCCACCCGCAACACGTACCACCCGGCGGCCGGTCATCGAACCGCCGGACAGATTCCAGGAGTTGATGTTGTGATCACCTTGCCCGCCCGCAAGCCTCGGCGTGCGTCAGCGGCGGCCACGAGAGGGAAGCCGCTGCTTCTCGACCGGAGCCGGGCCAAGCGCCGGCTGGCGGACCACGTGTTCGACGTGCTCGTGATCGGCGGCGGCGTCACCGGCGCGTACGCCGCACTCGACGCGGCCTCGCGCGGTCTGGACGTGGCCCTGGTGGAGAAGGACGACTTCGCCTCCGGTACCTCCTCCAAGTCGTCCAAGATGGTGCACGGCGGCCTGCGCTACATCGAGCAGGGCAACGTGAACCTGGTCCGGCACTCGTTGCTGGAGCGGCACCGCTTCCGCAAGAACGCACCGCACCTGGTGCACCGGCTGCCGTTCCTGTTCCCGATCCTGGAGAAGGAGGGCATCTTCGATGCCCGGCTGGCCAAGGGCTTCGAGGGTCTGCTGTGGACCTACGACCTGGTCGGCGGCTGGCGGATCGGCAAGCTGCACCAGCGGCTGACCGTCGACGAGGTGCTCGCGCACGCGCCCACGCTGCGGGCCGACCACCTCAAGGGTGGGCTGATGTACTTCGACGGCCGCGCCGACGACGCGCGGCTCGTGCTGACCATCGTGCGCACCGCCGCCGCGCTCGGCGCCACCGTGCTCAACGGTGCCAAGGTGGATCGGGTCCTGGACGAACGCGGTCGGGCGGCGGGCGCCCGGATCGAGGTGGACGGCGAGCGGTTCGACGTGCGCTCGTCGGCGGTGGTCAACGCGACCGGCGTCTGGAGCGACGCGGTCGACTCGATGGCCGACGGCACACACGAGCCGCAGGTACGACCCGCCAAGGGCGTACACATCGTGGTCCCGTGGAGCAAGGTCCGGATCGACTGCACGGTCACCGTGCCCATCCCCGGCCGGGCACGCCGCGCGACCTGCACCCGCTGGGGCGACTCGGTCGTGTTGGGCACCACCGACGAGGACTACCGCGGCTCCGTCGACGACGTGCACTGCACCCGCCCGGAGATGGAGTTCCTGCTCGAAGGCGCCAACACCGCCTTCGAGGGCAAGCTCACCCCGGACGACGTGGTCGGCAGCATCGGCGGGCTGCGTCCGTTGGTCGGCAAGAAGGAGGGCGCCACCCTCGACATGAGCCGCGACCACCACATCGCCGTCGGTCGCGGCGGCATGGTCACCGTCACCGGCGGCAAGCTCACCACCAGCCGGCACATGGGCGAGCTGGTGATCGACAAGGTGATGCAGGTGCTCGGCCGCAAGGGCCGCAGCCGCACCGCGAACCTGCCGCTGATCGGCGGCGCCGGCTACGACGCCGAGGCGGTCGCCGCCTCCGGCGGGCTGGCCGCGCACCTGGGCGAGCGCTACGGCACCGAGGCGCGCTTCGTCTCCGACCTGCTCGCCGAGGACGCCACGCTGGCCGAACCGGTGGTCGCGGGCATGCCGTACATCCGGGCCGAGGTGGTCTACGCGGCCCGCTCGGAGCTGGCCCGCTCGGTGGACGACGTGCTCTCGCGCCGGACCCGATCGCGCCTGTTCGCCCGCGACGCCTCGGCCGCCGCGGCGCCCGAGGTGGGCCGGCTGCTCGGTGCCGAACTGGGCCTGTCCGAGCCGGAGATCGAACGCCAGGTCGCCGACTACCTGGCCGCCGTGCGGCACGAGAAGGCGGTGCTGCTGGGCGACTTCGAGCCGGCCGAGGCAGCGCACGCGTCCGCCGGGGCCGGCCGACGGGCGTGACACACACGGCGGATCGTGCCGCCCGCCCCCACGACACCCGGCGTACCCCACAACTCGCTCGACCCGAAGGAGCAGACCAGTGATCAGCAGGCAGACCATCACCAACCCGTTCAACCGAGGCGACTACATCGTCGGCGCGCCCACGCCGCCCAAATGGGCCCGCAACACCCCCGTCGGCACCGGCGACGCTTCGCTGCAGGGCGCCGTGGTCGAGGTCCCCGCGTCGGTGATCACCGACCTGCAGGGCGTCGCCAAGGCCGTGTACACCGACCGCGAGGACGTCGTCACCCGCACCCGCGACTGGTGGGCCGGCACCATGATCGGCGAAACCGACGGCCGCCCGGCCACCCCGGACGCGGTCGTGGTCGAGGTCGTCGACGCCGACCAGGTCGCCGCCGTACTGCGGATCTGCAACGCGGCCGGCGTCCCGGTCACCGCCTCCGCCGGCCGCAGCAACGTCACCGGCGCGGCCCTGCCCGTGCACGGCGGCGTCGTGCTCGACCTGTGCGGACTGAACCGGATCCGCTCCTTCGACGCCGAATCGCTCGTCGTGGACGTCGAAGCCGGCATGTTCGGCGACCTGTTCGAGCAGGAACTCCAGGAGACCTACGGCGCCACCACCGGCCACTGGCCGTCCGCGTTCGCCGTCTCCACGGTCGGCGGCTGGATCGCCTGCCGCGGCGCCGGCCAACTCTCCACGCGCTACGGCAAGATCGAGGACATGGTCGTCGGCATCGACGTCGTGCACGCCGACGGCACGCGCGCCACCTACGGCGACTACCCGCGCGCCGCCACCGGCCCCGACCTGCGGCAGATCTTCATCGGCTCGGAGGGCACGCTCGGCGTGATCACCTCCGCCCGGATCCGGGTGCACCCGCTGCCCACCTACGCCAAGGCGCTCGCGTTCGGCTTCGAGACCTTCGCCGAGGGCCTGGACGCGTGCCGCAAGATCATGCAGCGCGGCGCGACCCCGGCCGTGCTGCGCCTGTACGACAAGCTGGAGAGCGGGGTGCACTTCGGCCACCCCGAGACCAACCTGCTGCTGATCGCGGACGAGGGCGACCCGATCCTGGTCGACGCGATGCTGAAGGTCAGCGAGGAGGTCTGCCTGGAGTACGGCCCCGAACTGGACAGCGACGCGGTGTTCGAGCGCTGGCTCAAGGAGCGGATGCTGGTCGGCAAGTCCTCCGACGGCTTCACCCCCGGCCCCGGCTTCGTCGCCGACACGCTGGAGATCGCCGGATCCTGGACCGCGCTGGCCGAGGTGTACGACGAGGTGGTCGCGGCGATCCAGTCGGTGCCGGGCACGCTGGCCGCGTCCGCGCACCAGTCGCACGCGTACACCGACGGCGCGTGTGTGTACTTCTCGCTGCGCGGCGACGTGGACCGGCCCAGGCGGCGCGAGTGGTACCGCGCGGTGTGGGACGCGGCCAACGAGGTGCTGATCCGCCAGGGCGCGGCGCTGAGCCACCACCACGGCTGCGGCCTGCTGCGCGGTCCGTACCTGCCCGCCGCGCTCGGCACCGGTTTCGACACGTTCGTCAAGGTCAAGGAGACCCTGGACCCGGTCGGAATACTCAATCCTGGCAAACTGGGCCTCCCCAACCGCTTCGATGCGTGAGGCGGCCGAGACCCAGCGCAGGTAGGTCATGAACGCCAGTCAACGCCCCGCGAGCGGGCCCCGGATGTCCTCCGTGTTGTCGTCCGCCTTCGCCGAGGTACCGGTCATCGCGTCGATCATCGGACCCCAGCGCCTGCAGAACTTCCTCGGCGCGCCGGCGAAGGTGTGCATCCTCGCGTCCATCCCGGTCGGGCAATTGCCGAACATCGTGCAATTGCTCGGCAAGGCGGGCAAGACGGTATTCGTCAACGTGGACAGTTGCCCGGGCCTGGCCCAGGACAAGGGCGCCCTGGAGTTCCTCAAGGCGATGGGCGCGCACGGCATGGTCAGCACCCGACTGTCGCTGATGGAGAAGGGGCGCCCGCTCGGGCTGCTGACCATGCAGAAGGTGTTCGTCACCGACCGCTCGAACATGCGCCGCAGTACCGACGCGATCGCCCGCGGCGGCCCGGACCTGGTCGAGATCATGCCGTCGCCGATCGTGGCGCGGATGACCCCCGAGGCCAAGCGCGCGATGTCGCCGTTCGTCGCGGCCGGGTTCGTGGAGACCGCCGAGGACGCGGCCGCCGCGCTCGCGCTCGGCGCGGTCGCCGTGGCCACGTCCGACCCCCGGCTGTGGGACCTGAGCCGTGATCGGCTCGCGGCGCTCGGGTCGCCGTCCCGGGCCGGCTCTCATGCAAGTAGGAGAAATACACCGTGAGTTATGTTGTCGTCGCCCGCTACCTGACCAACCCCGGCGAGCAGGAACGGGTGCTCGCGCTGCTGGACGAGATGACCCGACGTTCGCTGGCCGAACCCGGCTGTCGCGGCTACCGCGTACACCAGGGTGTCGAGGACGTCCGCACGATCGTGCTGTACGAGGAGTACGACGCCGAGGCCGACTTCACCGCGCACTGCGCCTCCGCGCACTTCGCCGAGATCGTGCTCGGGCAGGTGGTGCCGCTGCTGGCGAGCCGGGACGTGGTGCGGCTCAGCCCTCGGGACGCGGCCGCGGCGGACGCCCGGTGAAGATGCGGGCAGCCGTGCTGCGTGGGATATCGCGCGAACGTCCGTATCGGGCGAGCCGGCCCGTCGCGATCGAGGAGGTCGAACTCGGCGACCCGCGCGAGGGCGAGGTGTTGGTCCGGATCACCGCCGCGAGCCTGTGCCACTCCGACCTGTCCGTGGTCAACGGCGACCGGGTCCGGCCGCTGCCGATGGCGCTCGGACACGAGGCGGTCGGCGTGGTCGAGGCGGTCGGGCCCGGGGTGGACCGGGTCGCGCCGGGCGAGCACGTCGCGCTCGTGTTCGTGCCCAGCTGCGGCCACTGCACGCGCTGCGACGAGGGCCGCCCGGCGCTGTGCTCGGCCGCCGCGGCGGCCAACGGCTCGGGCGGGCTCCTGCACGGCCCCGCGTTGCTGCGCGATGCCGGGGGCGAGGTCGTGCACCACCAGCTCGGGGTCTCCGCGTTCGCCGAATTCGCGGTGGTGGCACAGGAATCGGTGGTGCCGATCCCGCGCGACGTGCCGTTCGCGGTGGCCTCGATGTTCGGCTGCGCGGTGCTCACCGGGGCCGGCGCCGTGATCAACACGGCGGCGGTGCGGCCCGGGCAGTCGGTCGCGGTGTTCGGCCTCGGCGGGGTCGGGCTGTCCGCGGTGCTCGGTGCGCGGGCGGCCGGCGCGTACCCGATCGTCGCGGTCGATCCGGTGCCGGCCAAACGCGACCTGGCGCTGCGGCTGGGTGCCTCGCACGCGTACGACCCGGCCGACGCGGTGGGCGCGATCCGCGACCTCACCGACGGCGGACCGGACGTCGCGATCGAGGCGGTCGGCAGCGCGGCCGTGGTCGCGGACTGCCTGGCCGCGGTGGATCGGGGCGGCCGAGTGGTCTCGGTCGGCCTGCCCGCACCGGGCCGCACGCTGGACGCGGTGCCGGCGTTGGCCTTCGCGGGCGAGGGCAAATCGTTGATCGGCTCGTACATGGGCGACGCGGTGCCGCGTCGGGACATCCCGCGCTACCTGGCGCTGTGGCGGGCCGGCCTGATGCCGGTCGAGCACCTGCACACCTCGACGGTGGAACTGGCCGACCTCAACGAGGCGATGGAGGCCCTGGCGAGCGGTGAGGCGATTCGGCAGGTGATCCGGACGGGGGCGGCCCCGGTGGGGTGAGTGCGGGTGGGCCCGGCGGTGGGGTGAGTGTGCGGTGGGCCCGGGTCGGGTGGGATGAGTGCGGGTGGGCCCGGCCCGGTTCGTCCGGCCCGGCGGCTCGTGCTCGTCTGCTTGTGCGGGCCCTGCCGCCTTCAGTCTCCGGCCGCGTCGTCCAGCCGGCGACGGATCAGCAGATCGGCGGTGCGATCGCGCCAGGCATCCACCTCGGCGCGGTCGTACCCTCGGCGGGCGATGTCGAAGCGGTCGGCGAGAACCTCCTCGGGGGTCAGCCGCACCCGGCCGCGCAGTGCCTCGGCGACCCGGCTCACCAGGGCGTCGACGGTATCCCGGGGGTAGCCGCGCCGGACCGACGCGAAGCGCTCCCCGGCGGGCCGCAGGGTCACCGCCTTCACGTCCGCCTCGGCACGTGCGTCGGCGAACCGGTCGGCCGCCGCCCGGACCTCCTCCGGGTCCGCGCCGGGATCGGTGCTCCGGCCCGGATTCCCGTCCGGACTCCGGTCCGCTCCCGGATTCGCGCCCCGGTCCGCCCTCGTGTCCGCGCCGCGGGTCCCGGCGGACCCCCACGCCCCGCCGCGCGCCGCCAATCGCGCCTCGATCTCGTCGAGCGCTGCGTCCACCTCGTCCTCGTCGTAGCCCTCGCGCAGTCGAACGGTGGTGAACTGCTGCTCGCGCACCTGAGCCGGCGTCAGCGGTACCGCGGCGGTGCCGTCCAGGCTGCTGCGCACCAAGGCCAGGAACGCGTCCACGTCGGCGATCGAGTACCCCTCACGCAGCCGCGTCCGAGTGAAGTTCCACTGCATTCCCGCCCCCAAGTACTCGCTGCCGCACGTTCTCGACACCCCTTGCCTCCACTCGACCCGCTCGCGAAGGCTACAACCGTGCCGTCGCCGCCACCCGGACGGCCAACCACCGGATCGCGACCACCCGACCCGCCCCAAGGGTGTTTGTCGTGCTCGGCGGGCGCCGCGGCGGGCCGCGCGGGCGCGGCGCCGGCGCGCCGTACCCGCGGCACGTGGGTGAGCGAGCGGGCTCCGGTGGCGGTCCCGATACCGACCCGGGTTCTGCTCCCGTCGAGCCGGCGGTGACGCTTGGAAATGCTCAAAAGTTGTACGGCCTCGCTATGATGTGAATCATCTGTCGACATAGAACCAAATAAATTGTTCAACTGCTCCGCCGGTATTTGGATATGCGCTTGTCATATCTCCAACTCCGGGGGAGCAGACCCGTGTTCGGTGGGCCGGCCCGGCTGCGCGCGCAGCGTCCGACCGCGATCCTCGCCGCAATGGCGATGACCGTGGGTCTTACCGTCGGCGGGGCGACTGTTGTGTCCGCCGCCACCCAAGGCGGGACCAAGTACGGGAAGCCGAGCCAGCAATGGGGATCGGCCGCCGGCCGTTCGCACCAGGCCGACACGGCACAGACCCGCGCGGGCGCGGGCGGCGCCGGGCGACCTGCGGGCCAGGCTCCTGGTGAACTGGGGCCCGAACAAGGGCCGTTGGTACCCACCCCAATCGAGTCGACGCCCGAGCGACCGCTCGCGGGCGCCGGCACCCAGCAGATCCGGTCGGCGCCCCAGGCCGATGGCACCAGTCTCGCAGCCGCCGCTCCGCCCGCCCCGAAGGCCGCAGGCGGCTCATCCTTCGACGAGCAGACGAGCCGAGAACTGCCGACCGAACGCGACTCGCACACCAGCGTCTACGAGAACTCCGACGGCAGTCGCACCCTCAAGGTCTCCGAAGACCCGGTCAACTACCGTCTGCCGGACGGGACGTGGGCCAAAGTCGACGACACCCTCGCGCCGATGGGCGGCAGTGCGACCGACCCTGACTGGTGGCGCACGCGGGCCGCCGCCAACCCCGTCGACGTGGCCACGAAGGCGGACGCGACCCGGCTGGCGACGCTGCATACGGGGAACGGGACCAGCGTCGGCTTCGGCCTCGACGGCGCGACTCCCAGCGTCGGCAAGACCGCGTCGGACAGCATCACCTTCACCGGTGCGCGCCCTCAATCGGACGTCAACCTCAAGGCGGGCGACGGCGAGATCAAGGAGACGATCCTCCTGAACTCGCCTTCCGCACCGGATACCTGGGACTTCCCGTTGCATCTGGCCGGGCTCACCGCGAGCCTGGACGCGAGTGGCAACGTGGCGTTGACCGATGTCACCGGCGCGGTCCAGGCGATGATCCCGCACGGCTGGATGATGGACTCCGCAGTCGATCCGGCCTCGGGCGAGGGCGCCACGTCGGGCGGCGTGACCTACGAACTCGTCGTGCGGGCCGACAGGACGCAGGTGTTGCGGGTCAAGCTCGACCGCGCCTGGCTCGACGCACCCGGACGGGTGTACCCGGTCAAGGTCGACCCTACGGTCGCGGTGACGCCGGCCTCGAACTCGGTGAGTATCGTCCAGGGCCGCAACTTCTTCCAGACGGACGTGTATCGCCTGGGGTACAACTGCGACAGCGGCTGCGCCAACGCCGCGATCCTGCTCAACACCTCTGCGGTTTCGGCCCAGTTGCAGAACAACACGATCACCGGCGCCCGACTCGCTATGTGGAACGTTCACTCCTGGGACTGCCAGGCACCGCGTACGGTCACCGTGCACGGCAACACCGGTTCCTGGAATCCGAGTTCGGTGCGGTGGCCGGGTCCCTCCTACGGACCCGCGCTGGGTTCGGCGTCGTTCGCCCTGGGCAACGAGTCGGACGGCTGCAACGACGGCTGGGGCGTCGTCGACCTCGGCACCGGCGGTCGTGATCTGATCCAGGGCTGGGTCACCGGCGCCGCGAACAACGGTCTGACCGTACGCACCGCCCAGGGCGACCCGAAGACCTGGAAGAAGTTCGACACCGCGCCCAACGGCGGCGTCAAGCTCGACATCGACTACACGCCCTTCCGGGCCGCGTACCGGTTCAACAGCCTGGTGCGTGAGGTGACGGCCACTCAGGACGGCATCGCGAGTGTCACCGTCACCAACAACGGCGCCGTGGGTTGGACCAAGGGCATCCACTCGCTGCACTACCGGCTGTTCAACGCGAGCGGCACCGAACTGAACACCGTGGCCTGGACCCAACTGCCCAACGACGTGCCGCCGGGCCAATCGGTGACGCTCGACGCCACCATCGCCAAGCTCCCCCCGGGGACGTACACTCTCGCATGGGACATGGACGGCAGCAACATCCCCAAGTTCTCCCAATTGGGCGTTCCACCACTGCCGATGGCCCTGGGCACCAGCAACAAGTGGCCCGTCATCACCTCGATGACTCCCGGGAACGGCTACGAGTCCGACAGCACGACGCCGACGTTCACGGTCGCGGGCAACGACCCCGACAACTGGCCGCGACCCTCGCTCGACTATCGCTTCGAGGTCTGCGTGGTCGAGGCACAGGACTACCGCAAGAACTGCCAGTCCTCCCTGTGGCAGACGCCGGCCTCGTTCACGGTGCCCACGAGTTGGAACCTGGCCAAGGGCGGAACCTATGCCTGGTACGCGTACATCGGTGACGGCACCGACGCCTCGCTGCGCCCGAACCCGGCCGTGTTCACCATCCCCAACCGGCCGCCGGCCGTCGACACGGCCTGGCCGCCGAGCGGGTACACGTTCTCGACGCTGACCCCGATGTTGCACGTGACCGGGCACGACCGGGACGCCTGGCCGGTGAACCAGCCGCTGCGCTACAAGTTCGAGGTCTGCGAAGTCGACGGTGCGAACACCCGCAAGGACTGCCACACTTCGGATTGGCAACCGAGTTCGCCGTGGACGGTGCCGAAGGAATGGAATCTGACCTGGGGCAAGACCTACTCCTGGTACGGCACGGTCGGTGATTCCGGCGGCGCGGACGGCACATTCGCGCGGCAGGCGGTGTTCTCCACCCAGGTCCCGCAGCCGGCGATCACCAGCCGGCTCGCGGCCGGTGCGGCGGGCAGGGAGTTCAACGAACAGGTCGGCAACTACACTACGGCCGCCACAGACGCCTCGGTGAGCGCGGTCGGCCCCGACCTGACGGTCTCGCGTACGTACAACTCGCTCGACCCGCGCACCGACACCGCGTTCGGCGCCGGCTGGGCCTCGCGCTGGGACATGCGCGCGATCCCCGACAACGACGGCTCGGGCAACGTGGTCGTGGTGCTCGCCACTGGCGGTCAGATGCGCTTCGGGCGCAACGCCGACGGCAGTTACGCCGCACCGTCAGGCGGCTTCGCCACCTTCACCGCGGTATCGGGCGGCGGCTGGCAACTGGCCGACAAGTCCGGCACCAGACAGACCTTCGACGCCGCCGGCCGACTGATCTCCGTCGCCGACTACGCCGGCCGTACCCAGCAGATCACCTATGGTCCCGACGGTCGGATCGCCCGGGCCACGGACGTGACCTCGGGCCGCTATCTCGGCTTCACCTGGACCGGCGCACACGTCACCCAGGCCGGCACGAACCCGATCGACGCCACCACCCCGGGCCCGGTGTGGACGTATGGCTACGACGGCGACCGACTGACCAGCGTGTGCCCGCCGGTCCCCGGTGGTACCGGGCCGACGGCGCCGTGCACACGCTACGACTACACGACCGGATCGCACTACCGCTCCGTCGTGATGGACGCCGGTCCGCGCTCGTACTGGCGGCTCGGCGATACCGGCCCGACGAGCAACGCGGCCGACAGCGTGCCCACCGCCGCCGCGCGCGAGGGCGCCGAATACCGCAACGTGACACTCGGTCAAGCCGGCGCGCTCGCCGGCTCCCCGGACCGGGCCGCCGGATTCAACGGCACGTCGTCGTCCGTGCGACTACCAACCGACATCGTGGGCAAGTCCACGTTCCTCAGCGTCGAGATGTGGTTCAAGACGACCGGGGCCGGGGTGCTGTTCAGTCAGCAGGCCCGTGCGCTCGACGATCCGGCGGGCGTGGGTGGAGAGTTCAACCCCGCTCTCTACATCGACGCCAACGGCAAGCTGCGCGGTCGCTTCCTCACGCGCGGTGCCACCCCGGATCCGATCACGTCCGCCGGCATCGTCACCGACGACCAATGGCACCATGTGGTGCTGTCCGCGGCGGGGACGGCGCAGACGCTCCACCTGGACGGTCAGGTCGTGGGCACGCTCTCGGGCGAGGTCTACCACCCGGCCGGCAACAACACGCTCGTCGGTGCGGGCTTCGCCCAGGGTGTCCCGCAATCGCCCGGAGCGATCGGCTATTTCAATGGCTCGATCGATGATGTCGCGCTCTACGAACGCCCGTTGGGCGCCACCGGTGTGGCCGAGCACTACGCCGCACGCGGCGTGGCCAACCAACTCACCAAGGTCACGTTGCCGTCCGGGCGGACGCACGCGGAGGTGACCTACGACGCCCGCACCGACCGCGTCACGCAGGTCACCGACGCCAACGGCGGCGCCTGGAAGGTGGCCCCACCGACCTACACCGCCTCCTCCGCCGCCTACGCGAGCGCGATCACCGCGTCCGCACCGGTCGCCTACTACCGCCTCGGTGAACAGGGCGGGACCGGCGCGAACAACGCCTTCGGCAGCGCCGGAGCAGGTACCTACCACGAGGTGATCCCGGGTCGGGCGGGTGCGTTCGCGGGCGGGGACGACACGGCGGCCGAGTTCAACGGGACCACGTCCCACGTCGAGTTGCCACAGAATCTGCTGCGGAACAACCCTCGGCTGTCCATCGAGCTGTGGTTCAGGACCGACAAGCCGGGGGTGCTGGTCGGACACCAGTCCAATGCGATCGACGATCCGGCCGGGGTCGGCGGTACGTATACTCCCGCGCTCTACATCGACACCAACGGCAAGCTGCGCGGCAAGTTCATGCAGGCGGATGCCGCGTGGGCAGCACCGGTCGCCTCGGCCCAATCGGTCACCGACAGCCGCTGGCACCACGCGGTGTTGACGGCCGACGGCAGCGTGCAGTTGCTCTACCTGGACGGCGCCAAGGCAGGCAGCATCAACGGCGCCATCAACCACGAGAGTTCGAGCCGGGTGTACCTGGGCGCCGGATTCGTCAGCGGATGGGCGGAGGCCCCCGGCACGGTCGGCCGCTTCGACGGGTCGATGGACGAAGTGGCGGTCTACGACCGGGCGATCGACGCCGCCGCGGTGACGGAGCACTTTGCGGCGCGCGGGGCGGTGGTACCGAACAGCGCACCCGCCTATCGTGCGGCGGTGGCCTCCTCGGGGCCATGGTCGTACTACCGGCTGAACGAGACCTCCGGCTCGGAGGTCACCTCGCAGCAGGGAGCGAGGGCCACGAACGGGGCGGCGCGGGCGTTCGCCACGAGCGGTAGCCCCTACGGCGCGACCTTCGACGAAGGTTCCGCAGAGTTCAACGGCACGAGCTCCTATATCGAGTTGCCGCAGGGAATGGTGCACGGATCGTCCCAGGCCACCATCGAGATGTCCTTCGAAACGTCGAAGCCGGGTGTGATCTTCGGCTACCAGTCGGCCGGCATCGGGGAATCGCAGACGACCTACACGCCGGCGCTCTACGTCGATACCGACGGGAAGTTGCGCGCCAAGTTCTTCACCACCAGTGGTACGGCGTTGCCGCAGATCGTCACCGAAACATCCGTCGACGACAGCCGATGGCACCATGTCGTGCTCACCACCGACGGCGTCGTGCAGACGCTCTACCTCGACGGCGTCGTGGCAGGCACGATCAGCGGCGCGGTGTTCCACGAGAAGAGCCTGCGCAGCTTCGTGGGTGCGGGTACCACCTCGGGCTACGAGAAAGCACCGGCCGGATCCGGGTACTTCGAGGGATGGATCGACGAGGTCGCCGTCTACCGCAAGACCCTGGACGCGGCCACCGTCGCCGCCCACGCCGATGCGGCCGACGGGCTCGCGCCCGACTACCGCAAGGCGGTTCTCGCGGCCGGTCCGACGGGATACTGGCCGCTGACGGAGAGCGACAGCGGTACGGCGCCGATCGACCTGGTACCGGGACCGGCCACCGACGCGGCCGGTTCCTGGAACGTCCGGCAGGCGGTCGAGGGTGCGTTCGGCGCCACCGGCGACCGCGCGGCCGGCTTCGACGGCACGTCGTCGCACATCCGAATGCCCAAGGATCAATTGACCGCTGTCACGCAGTTCACCACCGAGCTGTGGTTCCAGGCCGAGGGCCCCGGTGTGCTGATGGGCTACTCCACGCAGGACATGCCGTACTCGGGGGTCGACACACCGGCCACGCCGATGCTCTACGTCGGCACCGACGGCCAATTGCGGGGTGAGATCTGGAACGGCACCGCGGCACCGATCACTTCTACCGAGTCGGTGCTCGACGGGCGCTGGCACCATGCCGCGCTCAGCGTGGACGTCCCGGGGAAGACACAGCGGCTCTATCTCGACGGAAACCTGGTGGGGGCGCCGTTGGACGCGACCGCCGTCGTGGTGGACCCGTACATCACCATCGGCGCCGGACCGATCAACAACCTCGCCTGGCCCGCCAAACCGACCGACGTGCGCGGCTACTTCAAGGGCGCGATCGACGAGGTCGCGATCCATCACCAGGCGCTCAGCGCCGACACGATCGCCCGCCACTATGCGAGCGGCAACGCCGCCGAAGGCGCCGCGCTCACCACCACGACCACGGTCACCGACCCGAACAACCGTCAGGAACGGCGTACCTACGACCTGTTCCGCGGTCGAGCGCTCAGTGTCACCGACGTCGAGGGTGCGACCACGACCTACGGCTACGACAGCGGCGGCTTCCGGCACACCGTCACCGATGCCAACGGCAACTCGGTGATCAGCGGCCACGATGCGCGCGGCAACGAGATATCCCGCACCACGTGCCGGACCACGACCCAGTGCTGGACGGGTTATCAGGAGTTCTATCTGAACAAGGACAACCCGCTCGACCCGCGCAACGACCAACTGATCGCGGTGCGCGACCCACGTTCCGCGGAGGTCGGTGACAACACGTACAAGACCACGTACGCGTACACCACCACCGGCCACCCCAGCGGCGAGACCCGACCGGACGGTTCGACCACCCAGCGGGCCTACACCACCGGGACCGAACCGGCGATCGGTGGGGGCACGGTACCCGCCGGCCTGCTCGCCTCGACCACGCAACCCGGCGACCGGGTAACGACGTTCGCGTACTACGCCAACGGCGACCTCGCGGCCACCACCGACCCGGTCGGCCTGATCACCCGACAGACCCACGACGGGCTCGGCCGCAAGATCACCACCACCGAGGTCTCGGACAGCGTGCCGGCGGGCGTGACCACGACGACGACCTACGACCACGCCTCGCGGCCGACGACCGCGACCGGGCCGGGTGTACGCAACGAAATCACCGGTGTCACCCACACACTTCGCGGCAGCACCGTCTACGACGTCGACGGGCGTGTGGTCGAGGAATCGACCGCCGACTTGACCGGCGGTGACACGACCCGGACCAGCACCTACACCTACGACACCAAGGGTCGACTGGAAACCGCGACCGACCCGGAAGGCGGGGTGACGCGTACCGGCTACGACGCCTTCGGGCGCCTGGCCTCCACCATCGACCCGGTCGGCGGTGAGATCCACTACACCTACACCCCGGGCGGGCTGCCCGCCGAAACCGTGCTGATCGGCTGGGACGGCGACCCGTCCGGCACTCCGCGCGATCTGGTCGTGGAGTCCCGTGCCTACGACCCCGCAGGCCGACTGGCCTCGGTCACCGACGCGATGGGCGCGACGACGTCGTACACCTATTACGACGACGACACCAAGGCCGAGACCATCGCCCGAGGCGTGAACCGGCCGGAGGACGGCCCCCGGGACATCGTGCTGGAGCGGCTGAGCTACGACGGCGCGGGCAACGTGGCGCGCAGCATCACCGGCGGCACGACGATCACCGATTTCACCTACGACACGCAGAACCGACCGGTGCGGACCGTGCTCGACCCCGGGGGCCTGAACCGGGAAAGCTCCACGGCGTACGACCCGGCCGGCTTCGTCGCTCGTACGCAGCGCACCGGCGCGGGCATCACCACGCCCGAGGCCACCGACTTCGTGTACGACAAGGCGGGTCGCGTCGTGCGCCGGACCGCCCACAACGAGACCGGCACTCCGCGCGTGGACGACGTACTGGTCGACACCGTGCGGCGCGATCAGCGCGGCCTGGTGCTGGAGGAGGTCTCGCCGAACGGCAACGCGGCGGGCTCGACGCCGAGTACGTACGCCGTCACGCACACGTACGACGTACTGGGCCGCGAGGTCTCCACCGCGTCCCCGACCGTCGAGGTGACGGTGGGCGGCGCCGCGCCGACCAACACCCGGCCGACCACGACCGTGGGCTACAACGCGTTCGGTGAACCGGTGGTGTCCCGCGATGCGAACGGCCGCGTCACGTCGAGCGTGACCGACCGGGCCGGACGCACCACCGCTACCACGCTGCCTCCGTACACGCCGCCGGGCGCGACCCAGCCGATCACCGCCACCACACAGGTCCGCTACGACAAGGCCGGACGCGTCGTGGAGTCGACCGATGCTCTCGGCCGGACCGGCAAGGTGCGCTACGACCGGATGGGCAACATTGTCGAGAAGACGGCCCCTGAAGCGCCGGTCCAACAGAGCGCGTTGGCGATCTCGGGGACCGACGGCGGCCCGCTGCTGAACCTGCCCTTCGCGGACGCACCCCCGAAGCCCGCCACCTGGCACTACACCTACGACGCCAACGGCCGCCGGTTGTCCTCCGTCGACCCCGACGGCGCCCGCACCGAGGCGACCTACGACCAACTGGGCCGCCAACTCACCAGCACCCAGGTCGAACGCTTCCCGACGGCGAACAACTTCACCACCACGATGACCTACGACGACGCGGGCCGACCGGTGTCGACCAAGTCGCCGACAGGGCGCGAGATACGCCAGGAGTACAACCTGGCGGGCCAACCCACGCGCCGCTGGGGCGATGTCGCCGAGATGGTCACCGACTACGACGGAGTGGGGCGCCTGGTTCGGACCTATGACGGACAGGGCCGAGGCAACCGGTGGGTGTACAGCCCCCTGGGCCGAGTGGACGCGGTCCAAGACATCGTCATGCGGTACAACGGCTCCGCTCTCGGTGAAGTCTCGCTGCGTGCGTCGTCCCTCGCCTACGACGCCAACGGCAACCAGGTCTCGACGTCGAAGCCCGGCGGTGGCAGGACCGACGCGGTGTACGACGCCGCCGGCCGCCTGCTCCGGCAGACCGAGAAGGTCAATGCGACGGATTCCATCGTCTCGTCCTTTGGGTACGACGCGATGGGCAACCGAACGCGCTTCACGGACGGCAAGGGCAACTCCACGGTCTACACCCATACGGCGTGGGATCAGCCGGAGAGTGTGATCGAACCCGCCACCACGGCCCATCCGAATCCCGCGGACCGGACCTGGACCACGACGTACGACGCGGTGGGCCAGGCCACGGGCCAATCGGCGCCGGGCGGCGTGCGCTCGAACAACACGTACGACCACCTGGGCCGGTTGGTCGAGCAGACCGGCACCGGCGCCGAAGCCGTCACGGACAGGCGCGTGTTCGCCTACGACGACTCCGGGCGGCTGACCAAGGCACAAACCTTCGGCGCGGTGGCGCCCAGGTCCACGAACACCTACACCTACAACGACCGCGGCCTGCAGTTGACCGCTGCCGGCAGCTCGGGCAACGCGCAGTACACGTGGGATGCGGAGGGGCAACTCGCCGAGCGCACCGATGCGGCAGGCACCGCGCGCTTCGCCTACAACCGCCAAGGGCAGCCCTACCTCGCCTCCGACCCACAGACCGGGTACACCGTGGAGTTCGGCTACGACGGCTCCGGCAACGTGGCCGGCGAGACGTTCTGGGATCACTGGCCCGTCATCGAGTGGCCGTCGGCGAACAGGGCGGCGGCGCGCTCGATCGCGCAACCCGATCGTCGGTTCACCTACGACGACCTGGGGCGACTGACGAACGACGAAGTGGTCGGCCACGACGACGTGTCGAAATTGTCCACGTCGTACACCTACGACACCGACGACCGGATGACCGGCAAGGACGAATCAGCCACGGGCGGTCGCAACAACACCTATGCCTACGACCTTGCCGGTCGCCTGACCCAGTGGAACGACGGCACCACCGTCACTCCTTACACCTGGGACGCCGCGGGCAACCGCACCGGCGCCGGCGCCAAGACCGCCACCTACGACGAGCGCAACCGGCTGCTCACCGCGGGGGACACCGCCTACGCCTACACTCCGCGCGGTACCCGCTCCACGATCACCGTTCCGGGTCTGACGAAGTCGATGCAGTTCGACGCGTTCGAGCAACTCGCCCAGGACAGCGCCTCCTACGGCTACGACGCCCAGGGCCGGATGATCACCCGCGACGGCCAAGCCGGCTTCGCCTATGACGGCACGACCAACAACCTCGTCGCCGACGGCGGCACCAAGTTCACCCGAGCCGCCGGCGGCGACCTGATCGCCACCGGCAACGGCACCACCGCCACCCTCGCCGTCACCGACCAACACGGCGACGTCACCGCCGCCCTCGACCCCACCACCCTCGACCGCACCACCTCCACCACGTACGACCCCTTCGGCCAGGTCACCAGCCAAACCGGTGCCCGCCCCGGCCTCGGCTACCAAGGCGCCTGGACCGACCCCACCACCGGCCAGGTCAACATGGCCAGCCGCTGGTACGACCCGGCAAGCGGCGGCTTCGACTCCCGAGACACCTGGACCCTCGCCCCGAGCCCTTCCGGCAACGCAAACCGCTACGCCTACGGGGGCGGCAACCCGCTGGGGAACACGGACCCGAGTGGGCACTGCATCGACGGTTGTGTGGTGGAGGCGATCGCGCTCAGCATGCTGGTCGCGTGGGCAGGTACGACCCTTGCCGACCAATGTCGTAGGAGTTGCGGCGCTCTCGGCCAATCCCTCTCCGGCGCCGTTTCGGGAGCGTGGTCCGGAGCAAAGAGCGCCGGATCCAGCCTCAAGAACAAGTGGAATTCCTGGACCGGCAGCGGCGGCGGAACCGTCACCGGGGTTGCCGTGCTGTCCACTTGGTGGTTGACCCGCTCGACGACTGCGAACAACACGGCCGCCAGTTCGGCCGCGGCGGGCACTCGCGCCGGCGACCTGAACGCCTGGGCCTGCCGCACGTATGGCGCCTGCGGATCCAGCGGCGGCTCCGGCACCGGCCCGGGAACCGGTGGCCCCGGTGCCGGCCCGGGAACCGGCGGCCCCGGCGGCCGCTGTGTCATCGGATGCCGAGGCGGAAACACCAAGGGCCCAGGCAAGGGCCCCACCGGCAAACCCCCGATCAAGCCCAAGCCCAAGCCCCCACACCGTCCCACCGCCCCGAAGAACCGCCCGCCGACTACCGCCACGCCCATTACGGATCCGATGGTCTCCATCATCAAGGGTCTCCTGGACGGCACCCGGACCTTCGACACGCTTCAGAGCGCCACCAATTCGCAGCCAAACCCGGTATACGATCCGGACCAGGTGGCACAGGATGAGCACTCGCTGGAGATGCTGAAAGCCTTCTTCCCTGAAGAGGGAATCGACACCGACATGGGGTTCGGTGATTCCGGTGCCGATATCAATCGACGGCGAACCGGAAATAAATGTCAGCGTGATCTCCCTTCCAAGGAGGCGGGATACTTCTATGCGCCCATGACAAAATTCGGCCCCGATGATGAAGACTGTCGAGCGACCGGGGCAGTCGCCATAATTGATGGGGACGACGTGCGAACCGGCCTGACTCGCCGGGACCCGAAGTGGAAACCGGCGGGCTACACGACCTTGCCCGCAGACAACCGGGCGGCTCTCCACCTCATCGCGGATAATGCCGGTGGTGCGCGTTACACGCTCCGGAATTTCGTGGCCGGATATCAAAATCCGGCCAATAGCCCCGATATGTCAGGCCTTGAGCGGGACATTCAGAACGCCGCAACCGGGGGGCAGGTGGTATCCGTTGGAGTTCTACCGATCTACGGAGACCCAACGCGACACGCCGGGGTGCCGGATCGGATCAGGATGGTAGCTTACGGCAGTGGTGGGTATGCATTGAATTGCACGGTGTACAACCGACCGCAAGGCGGATACGACTGTACGCAAAGGACATCAGGTGGAGCTCTCACGCATCCTTAGCGAACCGCAATTGAACCATGATGTCGATTTCGACTGGAGGGATTTCGAAAACGAATTCGGAGTCGACCTTCCGCTCGACTACAAAAAGTTTATATCAGCGTACGGCCCGTGTGTGATCAGTGACACCTTGACACTTTTTCATCCGCGGGCGCCCGAAGCGGACGACAGTCTCAGTCTACGGCGGAAAATCAGAACCACTTCCTCCATGTATGAACGCACTGAACCGTCACTTGTGCCGTATCGGATCTTCCCGGCAGCGGGAGGAATCTTCCCGATCGGACACACGCCCTTTGGGAATCAGGTTTTCTTGAGATCCAGGGCTCATATGAAGATCGGTGGGTGGTCGGTTCTCGTCGACTGGGACAGCACGTGGGTCGATTATCAGATGGGTTTTGAGGAATTTCTATCCGGAGCCCTGACCGGAGACGTCTATTTCTTCCACGAGTCGGTCCTGGAAGAACCGTCCTATGAATTGGTGGGCCGCGTGGTGTGATCTTCCGGCCACCCGGAGCACGACGTCCCTGTGGGGATCCGCAGCCGGCCGCCCACGGCGTCAGCCGCCACGAACGGCCCGGACGGCCTTGAGTCGCAGGCCTGATGTGGTCGGCGGCACGGTGAGGGCGCCTGCGAAGAATCTGCCGGGAGATGTCGATGGCGCTGCGCTCGTCCCGCAGTCGGTCTCGGATAGCCGTGGTCTCGGAGCAACGCCGGGGTGATCGCGAAACTTGGCGATATGGCTGTCCCGGGTGGGACTTGATGCCTGTCATGGCGATGTAGTGCCCGCATGTGGGCATTTGGCGTGGCTTGCGGGTCAGGTTGCGTCAGCGCTGAGTTGGACTTGGGATTCGGTGTCGGTGAAGGCGAGAGCGCGGTAGAGGTTGATGGCGAGGTAGGTGGGGTCGGCGACGATTACCAGGGTTTCGGCCGACCAGTGGGATTGGGCGTGTCGGGCTGCGGTGTGGACCAGGGTGGTGGCGAGGCCCTGGTTGCGGTGGGCCGGGTGGGTGGTGACGGTTTGGTAGCGGGCGAGGCCGTGGCCGTCGGTGAACAGGCCCAGACCGGCGCGGAGTCGGTTGTCTTCGAAGGCGCCGAACCAGGCTCCGTGGCCGCGGGCCTGGAGGTTGCGGAAGCCGGCCAGGCGGTGGGTGGCGAATTCGCGGTAGGCGGCCGGGGCGTAGCCGGGGTTGGTGGCCTCGGTGAGGGCCACGGCCTGGGCCCAGTCGTCGTCGGATTCGGCCATGCGGAAGGTCGCGGTGGTGTTGGGTCGCGGGGGCGCGTTCAGGGTCGTCGCGGTCAGGACGGTGCTGCGCTCGGCGGCCAGGCCGGCGGCGGCCAGGTCGGTCGGGTCGCCGGCCGCGCCGGTCGTGCCGTCGACGCCGAGCGCGACGTGGGTCGCGTCGGGGAATTCGCGCCGGAAGGTGTCGATCCAGGCGGCGGCCGTGCCGGGAGCGGGGGGCGCGGCCAGGAGAAGGAAGTTGCCCCAGTGGAAGGTGGGGTTGGCCGGGGTCCGGACGACGAGGTAGCCGTCACGTTCCTCGATGTGGCTGCCCTGGAGGGTGAGCAACATCAGGTCGGTGCGGAAGCCCAGGGAGGTCACGTTCATCCGGCCACCCCACCACATCGGGCCGGGACCGGGGCAGACATTTTCGGCTGCGCGGCGCGCCCGACTGCGGCTGTGGGCTGCGCGCCCGAGGAGGGCCCGGGGGAGCGCCGGGCCGCGCGGCAGACGCAGCCGCGCGGCTACCGGGTCACGGGGTGACGGGTGCGCCCAGGGTGTCGGAGGTGACCGGAGCGCCCCCGACAACCGGGCCGGTAGGGGCGTCGGCCGATTCGAGGAGGGCCTCGCGGAGGGCTTCGATCTCGGCTTCGGTGAAGCCGAGATGGTCGGTGACGTACGTGTGCAGGGAGCCGTACGTCTTCGCCAGGTCCGCCAGGAACAGCTCCATCACCTCCGCCGGTGCGCGGCCGAAGGCCGGCCAGCGGGGCGTCGCGCCGTCGTGTTCGGCCTGCCAGTCGGCGAGCAACCGGGCCGTGGCCAGCTCGGTCAGCGCGAAGTCGGCGACGATGTCCTCGTCGGGGACGCCGAGCAGGGCCAGGACCAGAGCGGCGATCAGGCCGGTGCGGTCCTTGCCGGAGGCGCAGTGGAAGACCACCGGCGCGGATTCGGCCGCCGCGATCACCGCGAGCGCCTCGCGGATCTCACGCACGCCGTCCTCGGCGACCTCGGCGAACCTGGCCGCCAGGTACGGGCCGGGCAGTACGTCCTCGGCCAAGTCGGGCTGGTTGTACGGGCGGTGCTCGATGCTGAGGTTGTGGTAGGTCAACGACTCGTGGGCCGGGACACGACCTCGGTACGCGATCTCCTGGGGGTAGCGCAGGTCGATCACCGTGCGGACCCCGATCGCCAGGAACGTCTCCCAGTCCGCGCCTTCGAGCTTGCCGAGCGAGTCGGAGCGGTACAGCGCGCCCCAACGCACCGTGCGGCCGTCGGCGGTCCGGTATCCGCCCATGTCGCGGAAGTTGTGCAGGCGGGCGAAGTCGACGTGGCGTCGCGTCGGTTGGTTCATCGCATGATCCTATGTCGACCTACCGATCGACGCCCCGCCCCGTGCACCCGCCCAGCACCGAGGCAACCTCCGCCCACCTTCCACGCTGCGCGCCCGCAACTTCCATCGGCGCCTGCCCGGCGCCCACGCCACTGCCGCCCGCCCCTGTTCGGCGCCCGCGCGACCTCTGCCCGCCGTTCGGCCGGGCTGCGCGATCTCCGGCCGCTGCCCCGAGCCGCTCGGTTTTCGTTCCGGGCTCCTGTTGCTTCCGTTCAGCACCTTGCGTTCGTGGGCTCCGCGCACCCCCGACTCGACTCGTGGCAGGCGCGGGGAACGGTGTGGGATGTGGCAGGCTCGTGGGTCCACACCCCGCGATCCGAAAGCAGGACCATGTCCGGCATTGACCACCTCGCCCAGGCCGACCAAGCTATGCGCGAGGGACGCATGGATGCCGCCGTCAAGCTCTACCTCGACGCCGCCGATTCCGGCGTGCCCGAGGCTCGGCGCAAGGCCGGCGAGCTGATGTTCGCGGGAGGTGACGAGACCGCCGAGGCGATCCTGCGGGAGGCGTTGGCGGAGGGGGACGCCGAGGCGGTGGACGCGCTCAGCGAGCTGCTGGAGGTCACCGGCCGGGCGGACGCCGCCGTCGATCTGCTGATCGATCGGCATCGGCTCGGCGAGACGCAGTGGGCGCTGCCGATCGCCAACCTGCTGGCGGACGCGCTGGACGAGCCCGAGGCGGCCGAGCGCTGGTACACCTCCGCGCTCGAAGCCGGTGACCCCGACGCGCCGAACGACTTCGCCGCCTTCCTCCAGGACTTCGACCGCGACGCGGAGGCGGAGGCGCTGCTGCGTCCGCCGGCCGAGGCGGGCGACGAGTTCGCGATGGCCAACCTCGGCCGGCTGCTGCTCAACGGCGACGCGATCGAGGACGGCATCGCGTGGCTGACCCGGGCGGTCGAGGCGGGCCAGGAGGACGCGCTGGTCGACCTCGGCGACGCCGAACTCGACGCGGGTCGGTTGCACGCCGCGCGTGAGCACATCCGGCGGGCGCTCGACTCGGGCATCGACGGCTCGCGCCTGCTGTACGCGCACCTGCTGGACCGCGAGGGCGCGGACCGGAGCGAGGTCGAGGCGGCCTACCGCGCGGCGGTCGAGGCGGGCGACGTGGAGGTCGAGGGATGAGGCGGGCGGCGCTCGGGGTGACCGTGGCCGCACTGATAGCCGTCGGCGCGTGCGGCCCGGCCGACGACGGGGATGCCAAGGCCGAGCCGTCCGCGACGCCGTCGCCCACGCAGCCGGCCCGGCCCGGCGAGATCCGCGACCCCAAGGCGCACGTGTCGTACGTGCTGCCCCAGGGCTGGTACGCCAAGCCACCGGACACCGTGGTCGGCCTGTACTCCTCGGTCGCCTCCACGGTCGATCCCAAGGCCACCGACCCCACCGCCAAGCCCACCGCCGACCCGAAGAACCCGCTCGGGACGTTCATGGTCGGCGTGGTGGACACCAAGGTGTACGTGGCCAAACCGCGCTCGATGCCGGAGATGGCCGAGACCGTGGGCCGGACCCAGCTCGAACTGATCTACCCGGCCAAGGCCCAGGACTCGGTCCGCTCCAGCGAGGCGGCCCGACTCGACGGCCGCAACGCGTGGTTGATGGACATCGAGTGCGCGCCCGAGGACAAGAAGGTGGCGCCGTTCCGGCTGCGGGTCACCGTGATCGACACCGGGGCGGTACCGATCTACATGTTGTCCTCGGCCCCGAGCAGCGCCACCGAACGGTTCGCCGAGATCGAGTCGATCGAGCGGTCGGTCCGGTTCTGACCGATCGTGCCCCGCAGGCCCTTTCCGGACCTGCGGGGCACGACCACCCGCCGCGCCCGCAACCCCGCCGCACCCACCCGCCGCGCCCGCCACCTGGGCACCATCACTCCGCAGAGTGGATCCGCACGCCCCAGACGCGCCCATCGCCTCGCCCGACGCGCGCCGTTCCACGCCCATTCACGCCTGCCCGGCACGCCCGACCCATTCCGTGATTTCGCCACCGCTCCGCCACCGCCCGCTTCCGTCGTATCGTCGGTAAGGTGGCCGTGACCTGCGGATTCGGTGAACTGCCGGGCGCCGATGGCCGGTTGACGTGATACGTGCGGGTTGTCCGATCCGAATCGCGGTTTTCTTTGCCAAGCGATCCGCCCGGAAGGCGCTCGGATTCGGTAACTTCCAAGTGGTTCACCGATCTTGCCGCGGTTCCTACCGGATCGCGGACGTTCGGCGACCGATAATCGCAGTTCGGGCCCGTTTCCAGGGTGTATTCGATCACGGTGCTCTCGGCAGCCCGACCGACCGGAGGGGGAGACGTGGCCACCACCGTGTCCAGAACGCGCTCGACTGTGCGACTCGTGTCGAAACCGCAGACCGTCTCCGCCGCCCGCGCGCATGTGCGGCGTTTCTGCGAGCGGGTCGGCTTCGAATCCGACGACCCGGTCCGCGTCACCTCCGAGCTGGCCTCGAACGCCGTCGAACACGCCGGCGACTACGGCGACTACGAGGTCTCCGCGTCGTTGCACGGCCGGGTGTTGTGGGTGGAGGTACTCGACTGTCTGCCGTGCTCGTTGCCCTCTCCCGTCGAGGTACTGGAGGACGCCGAGGCCGGCCGCGGCCTGCTCGTGGTCGCCGCGCTCACCCAGCGGTTCAAGGTGGAGCTGCGCAGCAGTGGCCGCAAGGCGGTGTGTGCCGGCTTCGAGGAGGACTGAGCGCTCCCGATACGGTCGGACGCGTACCGGCGCACAGCGCCCATCGACGTGTCGTGACGCGGGAGGACGGGGCTCGGATGGTGTTCGGCAGGCGCAGGGGGCAACCCGATGCGGTGCGACCCCCGACGACACCGGGTGACGCGACACCCGACGCGGACGCGCCGACGAGGGTCGACCCGACCGACTGGCGGAGCGTGAGCGCGTTCACCTACGGCCCGCTCGCCTCGTCCCCCGCACGCGCCGCCGCGAAGTCCGCGCTCGATACGAAGGTCGGCATCCGCGTCCTCCGGGGCGGTGGGTCGGGCGCCTTCTTCACCCCGTGTGCGTTCGCCGGCGACGACCGCCGCTCGCTCCACCTGCCGGACGGCGACCTGCTCTGCACTGTGGACGCCGCCGAGACGATCGACGGCGTACGCCACGACCGGGTCCGGGCCGCCGACGGCGAACCGGTCGGCACCATTCGCCGGATCCCGCCCGCCCGTCGGCCGCTCAAGCACACGTGGCGGATCGACCAACCCGGCCGGCCCGAGATCGTCGGCCGCAACCTCTTCACCACGAGCGATCCACGCAGGTTGGCCGCGCACACGGCGGACACCGCGCTCAGCCTCACCTTCGACACCCTGCTCTCCGGCCCCGACGGTTCACTCGGCCCGGTCCGCCCACGTGTGCTGGGCTGGAAGGCCGCCGGCGAACTCGTGATGACCACGGACGGCCGCCGGCTACCGGTCCGTGTCCTGGTTCCCTGGGTGGACCGTCGTCTGGCCTTCGCCTTCGCCATGCTCGGCGACGAGTGAGAGCGGCGGAGGGCGATCCGCGCATCCGAGTCCGGCGAACGCCCCGACGCCCGGGCTCGCCGCAGGCGGATACGCGGCGAGCCCGGGCGTCGGACCGGCGGAACGGGTTCGGGTCGGGCGGCGCCGACGGCCGAAGGTGGGTGGGCGGTTATTCGGTCGCGCCCGCCGTCGGCTCCAGCACGCCGAAGATCACCAGGCCCAGGACGACCAGGCCCAGCGCCACCCGGTAGGCGACGAACACCGTGAAGCTGTGCGTGCTGATGTACTTCAGGAACCACGCGATCGCCGCGTAGCCGACCACGAACGCGACCACGGTGGCCAGGATCGTCGGCCCCCACGCCGGTGCCGGACCCTCGCCGATCTTGAACAACTCCAGGCCACCCGAGGCCAGCACGGCCGGAATGGCCAGCAGGAACGAGTAGCGCGCCGCAACCTCGCGCCGGTAGCCCATCAGCAGACCCGCCGTGACCGTACCGCCCGAACGCGAGACGCCGGGGATGAGCGCGAGCGACTGTGCGAAGCCGTAGATCAACGACTCCTTGCCGTTGAGCTTGTCCATCCCCCGGTTGTTCAGCGCCATCCGGTCCGCGACCAGCAGGATCAGACCGAACACGATCAGCGTCGTGCCGATCAGCCGCAGGTCGCGGAACGTGGTCTCGATGGTGTCCTGGAACACCAGGCCCAGGACCCCGATCGGCAACGTGCCGACGATGATGTACCAGCCCATGCGCGCGTCGAGTTCACCGCGCAGGGACGGGGTGTACAGCGACTTCACCCAGGTGCCGATGATGTTGCCGATGTCCTTGCGGAAATAGATCAGGACGGCGGTCTCCGTCCCGATCTGGGTCACGGCGGTGAACGCCGAGCCCGGGTCCTCCCAGCCGGCGAACGCCGACACGATGCGCAGATGCGCGCTGGAGGAGATCGGCAGGAACTCGGTGAGCCCCTGGACCAAGCCGAGTACAACGGCCTCGAACCAACCGATCACCGGACGACTCCGAGGGACGAAAGAGGGATGCGGATCATGCCGGCAACGGTAGCGGCGGTCCACGGTGCGTCAGGTGGACATCACATGGCCGAAGTTGGACGGAACGGTAACGGCCGAACCGCCGATACGAATCCCCTGCCTGGTGGGCCGGGTGCGCCCCCGCCGGCGCGTCACCGCGTACCGGCTCGTCGCCCGACGCCGGGCGCCGGCCCGCGCGCCGATCGTCGATAACGTCGGCCCGGTGCCGCGCCGGTCGGAGGTCGAGCATCGGCCCCGAGGCGCGTGATGCCCGGCGGTGGGCAGGGGTGGCGGGCAGGGATGGTGGGCGCTGATAAGGGTTTGCCCGGGAGTGGGTGCGATCGAAATCCTGGTGGCATGAGCGATCAGGGCGCTGTCGAGACCCCGTCCACCCCGCCGACCGCGTCGTCGCCTCCCGAGGCCGCCGGCGTCCGGATGGCCTGGGAGGCCGCGCCGGCCGGACTGCGGGCCGCCGTCGAGGCACGGCTCGGCGCCCCGGTCACCCGCGCCGTGACCCAGCGCGGCGGATTCTCCCCCGGCGTCGCCGCCCGCGTCGAACTCGCGGACGGCCGGCGCGCGTTCGTCAAGGCCGTCGGGGCCGAGGCCAACCCCGACGCCCCCGATCTGCACCGCGCCGAGGCCCGGATCACCGCCGCGCTGCCGGCCGCCGTCCCCGTACCGCGCCTGCTCGCCGAGGTCGACCTGGACGGCTGGGTCGCGTTGGCGTTCGAGGACGTCGACGGGCACACCCCGGCCCAGCCGTGGCGCCCCGAGGACCTCGAACGTGTCCTGACCGCCCAGCGCGAACTCACCGCCGCGCTGGATCCGTCCCCCGTCGAGGTACCCCCGGTGGTCGACGCGTTCGGCCGCACCTTCGGGGCCTGGACACGCGGCGTGGACCCCGAGTCGTTCGGGCCGTGGACGCGTGCCCACCTGGACCGGCTCGCCGCGCACGAGGCGCACTGGCCGAGCGCCGCCGAGGGAACCGCGCTCGTGCACTGCGACCTGCGGGCGGACAACATTCTGCTCACCCCGGACCGGGTGGTGTTCGTCGATTGGCCGTGGGCGGTCCGCGGCGCCGCGTGGTTCGACGTGGTCCTGATGGCGCCGAGCGTGATCATGCACAACGGCGAGCCGGCCGTCGACCTGATCGAGGCCCACCTGGCGGCCCGAGGGGTGGACCCGGACCGGATCACCGCCGTACTGGCCGCCGCCGCCGGATTCTTCGCCGCGAGCTGCCTGCGGCCCGCCCCGCCCGGGCTGCCGACGCTGCGTCCGTTCCAACGGGCCCAGGCACACGGTGCACTGCTGTGGTTGCGGCGACGTCTGAGGTGAGCGGTGTCGGACGGGCGGTGTTGGGTAGCTTGCTCACGACGATCGGCGGGTGGGAGGGACGAGCATGGGTGTCGACTATGCGGACGGTGTGCTCCGGGTGGAGCGGACCTGGCCGCCACCGGGCGTGCGCCTGCTCGGCGAGGTCGACCTGGACAACTGTGCGCACGTGCGTTCGGCCCTGGTCGAGCAGACCGCCGGCGGCACCGGTGATTTCTACGTGGACGTGTCTTCGCTGCGCTTCATCGACGTCGCCGGCATACGTACGTTGGTCGAGGCCGCGGTGCGGATCCAGCCGGGGAGGCGCCTGGTCGTGCATCGTGCGTCCGAGGAACTGTGTGTGCTCGTTCGGCTCGCCGGATGGGACCGGGTCCCGGGTTTGGTATTGGAGAAGGTGAAGACCCGATGACGACGGCGACGATGTTCCGGCACGACGCCTTGCTCTACGCGGGCATCGAAGAGTTCGTCGAGCGCACCGCCGACTTCGTCCGGGCCGGCCTGGCCGCCGACGAGGCGGTCGGCGTCGCGGTGATCGAACCGCGGGCCGGCGCGCTGCGCGACGAACTGGGCGCGGACGCCGACCGGGTGGCCTGGATCGACATGGAGCGGGTGGGCCGCAATCCGGCCCGGATCATCCCGGTCTGGCAGGACTGGACGGAGCGCAACGGGGCCCGCGTGTTCCGCGGCATCGGCGAGCCGATCTGGGCCGGCCGGTCCGCCCAGGAGATCGTCGAGTGCCGACACCACGAGGCGCTGCTCAACCTCGCGTTCGACGACCTGGCCTGGCAGCTCCTGTGTCCGTACGACGTCTCCGCACTCGACCGGGAAGTGATCGACGGCGTACGGCAGTCGCATCCGCGGGTGCTGACCGGTGCGGTCGAGCGGGACGGGATACAGCTCGCCGCGACGGACTTCGCCGCGACCCTGATCGGCCCGGAGCTGCCGGCGGTGCCCCGGCACGCCGACCGCCTGGCGTTCCGCTCCGGCGAACTGGCCGAGGTGCGCTCGCTGGTCCGCCGCGCCATGGCCGACGCGTCGCGGGCGCAGGTCAACCACGCGATCCTGGCGGTGAGCGAGATCGCGGGCAACAGCATCGTGCACGGCGGTGGCCGCGGCACGGTCGCGGTCTGGACCGAGGGCGCCTCGTTCGTCTGCGAGATCCGCGACGCCGGTCACATCGTCGACCCGCTCGCCGGCCGCCACCGCCCCACGCCCGAGCAGGACGGCGGCCGCGGGTTGTGGATGGCCAACCAGATCTGCGACCTCGTGCAAATCCGCTCGACGGAGGCAACGGGCACGACGGTCCGGTTGCGGCTGGCGCGCTAGGCATCCGGCCCCGGCTGGTCTCGGTGGGAGCGGCGGGGAGGCGCCTCGCCCGCCGCCGGGCCGGGCTTCGTGCACCGGCCTCGCCCGCCGGATCGCGACGAACCGAGGGCGGCGGCACCGGACGGCCCGGTGGCGCCGCCCTCGTGTGGGTGCCCGGCGTTACTCGGCGGGGGTGGTGTCGGGGCCCTGGGTGCGGATGCGTTCGACGGTTTCCAGGGACTCGCGCAGGTCGGTGAGCCAGGTGTCGGTGTTGCGTTGCACGAGGCGTACGCACCAGGCCAGCGCGTCGCTGCGGCTGCGGGCGACGCCGCCGGCGACCAGGGTGTCCAGGACCTGGCGTTCGGGCTGGCGCAGCCGGGTCATCACCGGCACGGAGACCGTGGTGTACAGGGCCCGGGTGCCGCCGCATTCCACGCCCCAGGAGACCTTGCGGCCGAAGCGACGCTCGGCCTCGCGGGCCACGGCCATCCGGTCCTCGCGGGTACGTTCGCGGAATTCGGCGATCCGGCCGTCCCGCGCCGCGTCGCGTTCGTCGGTGGAGACGTCGTCGGCGAGATCCGGCTCGGGGATGCGACCGATCACGGTGATCTCCTCGCGATCGACGATCACGTCGACGAGCGCGGTGAACAGTGCCTCGGGGAGGCGTCCGGTGAACCAGCCTCGGACTGCTTCCTGCTTCGTTGTAATCATGTAATTCAACTTACGCCGATGTGGCTCGAAGGCAAGGAGGTCCGCCCACAGCGGAATCCGGCGCGACGAGCCGGGCGCCGACCCGTGGCCGAGGGGTGTGGGTGGCGCCGGGTAGCTTGGGGCGCATGACGATCGAGGGTGTTGCCGCGCGGATGTCGGCGGGGAGTCTGACCGCGCTCGCCGGGCTGCATGTGGCGTGGGGGCTGGGGTCGTCGTGGCCGCTGCCCGATCGGGAGTCGTTGTCGGACGCGGTGGTCGGACGGGGGAGCGTGCCCGGGCCGGCGGCGTGCTTCGCCGTCGCGGGGGCGCTGGGCGCGGCGGCGCTGTTGGTCGCGGGCCGACCGAGGAGTCGGCCGGCGGTGGCTCGGCTCGGGGCGTTCGGGGTGGCCGGCGTACTGGGTCTGCGTGGGGTGCTCGGCCTGGCCGGGCGCACCGATCTCGCGTCGCCGGGATCGTCCTCGGTGCGCTTTCGCCGATTGGACCGGGTGGCCTACTCACCGCTGTGCCTCGCGCTCGCGGCCGGTTCGGCGGTTGCGGCCGGCGGGAGTGGGCGATGAATCGGCTCGGGCTGGTGGCGGTGGTGGTGCGGGACTACGACGAGGCCATCGCGTTCTACACCGGCGCCCTCGGGTTCGACCTGCGCGAGGACACCCCGATGGAGGACGGCAAGCGGTGGGTCGTGGTCGCGCCGCCGGGCACGGGGCCGAACGAGGCGGCGGTGCTGCTGGCCCGGGCCGTGGACGAGGAGCAGCGCTCCCGGGTGGGGGATCAGACCGGTGGGCGGGTCGGACTGTTCCTGTACACCGACGACTTCGCCCGGGAGCACGCCCGGATGCTCGCCGCCGGCGTGATCTTCGAGGAGCCGCCGCGGCAGGAGAAGTACGGCGTCGTCGCGGTCTTCCGCGACCTCTACGGCAATCGCTGGGACCTGATCGAGCGCACCGGCCCGCTGTCGCGCTGAACGACGGCCCGCGCCACCGGCCCGGCACGAACACGCCGGCGCCACCGGCCCCGCAGGACGCCCCGGCTACTGCGCCAGCCAGATCGCCCACCACAGGAAGCCCACGCCCGCGATCGTGCACAGCAGGGTCGAGCCCGAGGGGTGTGGGCTGTGCGCTTCGGGGAGGATGTCGGCGGTGGCGAGGTAGAGCAGGAAGCCCGCGAAGAAGCCCAGGTAGAGGCCGAGGGCGTGTTCCGGGATGGTGAAGGCGAGCGTGATGGCCGCGCCCGTCACCGGCGCCAGGGCGTCCGCCCCCAGCAGGGCCAGCGCCCGGCGGCGGTCGTTGCCGTACAGGCGGGTGACCGTGTAGGTGTTGAAGCCGTCCGCGAAGTCGTGCGCCACCACCGCGATCGCCACCGTGGTGCCCACCGTCGTACCGGCCTGGAAGGCCGCGCCGATCGCGAAGCCGTCCATCACGCTGTGCCCCACCAGCGCGGCGGCGGCGGTCAGGCCGATGCCCTTGGCCCGTCCGTCCGCGCCCACGGTCGGGGCGTGCTGGTGTGCGTGTGGCGCGTACTCGCCCTCGTGCCCCCGGTGGATCGCCACCGAGCGCTCGATCACGTGCAGGACCAGGAAGCCGAGGACGAACATCAACAACGCCTCGGGCACGCCGGCCAGCCGTTCGCCGGCCGCGGCCAGCGCCTCGGGCAACAGGTCGAAGGCGACCACACCGAGCATCAGCCCGGCGGCGAAGCCCAGGACGAGGTGTCGGCGATCGCCGATGCGCTGCGCCACCCAACCGCCGAGCAGGGTCATCAAGAAGGCGCCGGCGGCGACCAGTACGGCGGTCATGCCCGTGGCTGCCCGGAACCCGGCGGCTGCATTCGCGACGGCGTCATCGATCAATCGTCGGCCGGCGGATGGGCGAACGCGCCGGTGGCTGCGCCGTACGAGTGAGCCTCCGCACCGCGCCCGGCGCACGCCGGTGCGATGACCGCGGGCGACGGCAAGTCGGTTGCCATCGAGCCGAGTCGATCACCCGTACGCCGCGAAAGCGGCGATCGCACACGCACCGTACCCGGGCCGTCCACGCTCGGCGACAAACGGGACTTCCACCATGAAACCCAGGTGTCTCGACCCGATATTCAGGCGCCAAGGCGCGACGTCCGCCGTATTCTGGTGCCGGCTGCCGCTACGACCCCGCCCGGCACGCATGCCGATGGCCGGGTCCCAGGCGAGCCGTACTCCGTGACATCCCGCCGCCGCGCGACTTCGGCGACCCGGTAAGGCGCGCGGCGTGTGGGCGACCCATGCAGGTACGCAACGGGGAGAACGGAACGATGAATATGAAGGTAGGCGACAAGGTCACGGCGAAGCAGTCACTCGGCGGCTTCACCAAGCAGACCGTCCCGGTAGGCGCACCGGGAGTGGTCGTGCGCACCACGATGGGCCGTGCGGACGTGTGCTTCACGCTGCGCGGCGTGGCCGGCGGCTTCCGTACGGTCGAGGTATCGGTCGACCCCGGCGCGCTCGCCAAGGTCTGACCGACCGACAGCCCGATCCCGATCCGACATCCACCCACCATCGCGTTCCCCGCCACGGGCTCCCCGTGACGGGGAACGTTCGCGCTCCCGACCGGGTGCGCGATTCCCACTCGTCACCTCCGCTCCCCGTTCCCCTTGCGCCGCAAGCGCTGCAAGATGTCGGTGGATATTCCTGCACAGCCCTCGCTCGCCGTAGGAGTTGGAGGAATAGTGAGCCGAACCGCGCACCGTCCCCGCCGCCGGCTGCCGGCCGCGGTGGTCGCCGTCGTGGCCGCCCTGTCGTTGTCGTTCCTGGTCCCACCCGCCGCGGAAGCGCACCCGAACCACCCGGGCCGCGAACCCGGTTGCGATCCGATCGACCCGGCCGCGTGTCTCCTGCCGTTCCCGAACAACTGGTACACGCAGGCCGATCGGCACACCGACACCGGACGCCGGGTCGCGTTCACGGCGGCGATGATGCCGCACGGCGCCACGCCCGACGCCTGGAACCGCAACGACGGCTTCTCGCCCGGCTCGACGCTGATCACCCGGATCCCCGGCGTCGACCTCGGTCGCAGCGGCGCGGCGCCGGTCACCGACGTCGGCGCATCGCTCGCCCGGAACGCGCCGATCGTCATCGTGGACACCGAGACCGGCGAACGCTGGCCCCACTGGGCCGAACTCGACGCCAACGCCACGGACCCGACCCGCCGAGCGTTATTGGTGCACCCGGCCAGGAACTTCGTCCCCGGCCACCGCTACGTCGTCGGCCTGCGCAACCTGCGCGACGCGGACGGACGGGTGATCGCCGCGCCGGAGACCTTCGCCCGGATCGCGGGCCGGACCCTGCCGCGCCGCGACCCATCGGCCGCTCGGCAGGCGCAACTGCGCCCGGCGCTGGATCGCCTCGATCGCGCCGGCATCGAGCGTCGCGACCTGTACCTGGCCTGGGACTTCACCGTCGCGAGTGAGCGAAACCTCACCGCCGGCATGCTCCGAATGCGCGACGACGCGTTCGGCCGACTCGGGGACCGGGCGCCGCAGTTCACCGTGACCGGAGTGAAGAACCCGACTCCGGAGCAGGATTCGCGGATCGCCCGCGAGGTCACCGGCACGGTCACCGTACCCAGCTACCTGAACCGCCCCGGCGGTCCCACCGGTTCCACCCTCAACCTCGGCCGGGACGGGCTGCCGCGACAGTTGCCCGGGAACACCCAGGCGGCGCAGTTCCGTTGCGAGATCCCGCGGGTCGCGTTCGACCGGCCATCGCAGGCATCGTTGTACGGACACGGCCTGCTCGGCAGCAACAACGAGGTGGGCGGCGGGAACGTCAAGGCGATGGCCGCCGAGCACGACATCACCTTCTGTGCCACCAAGTGGATCGGCATGGCGGACGAGGACCTGCCCACCGTGGCCCGCGCCCTGGCCGACCCGGGCAGCTTCGGCGCTGTGCCGGACCGCACCCAACAGGGCTTCCTGAACGCGCTGTTCCTGGGCCGGGGGATGATCCACGAACAGGGCTTCGGCGCCGACCCGGCGTTTCGGACCGACGACGGGCGGCCGTTGATCGACACCGCCAAGGGCCTGGTCTACGACGGCAACAGCCAGGGCGGCATTCTCGGCGGGTCGCTGCTCGCGGTGTCCCAGGACGCGAAGCGTGGTGTGCTCGGGGTGACCGGGATGAACTACAGCGTCCTGCTCAACCGCAGCTCCGACTTCGGGCCGTACGGACGGATCCTGGACGCCGGTTTCCCGGACAAGCTCGATCAGCAGGTGGTGTTGTCGCTGTTCCAGATGTTGTGGGATCGGGGCGAGACGAACGGCTACGCGAGCGGCCTGGACCGCAGTCCGCTGCCGCGTACACCGCGCCACCAGGTGCTCATGCAGATCGCGTTCGGCGACCACCAGGTCTCCACGGTGACCGCCGAGACCGAGGCGCGCACGATCGGGGCGCGCATCCACGAGCCCGCGATCGCGCCCGGGCGCAACCCCGACCGGGATCCCTACTGGGGGATTCGACCGCTGCCGCGCGAGCCTTACCGGGGGTCCGCGCTGGTGGTCTGGGACAGCGGGTCGCCCGCGCCGCCGGTGAGCAATACGCCGCCGATCGGACCCGAGTACGGGCGTGATCCGCACTCGGACCCGCGCAACTCGCCGGTGGCCCGCCGACAGAAGGCGGAATTCCTGGCCACCGGTCGGGTCGTGGACGTGTGCGGCGGCGCGCCGTGCACGGCACCTGCGGGATAGGCCCGGTTCGGGCGCCCGTTCGTGTGAGGGTGTGGGTTCCGGCCGCGTCCGGCGCCGGAACCGACACCAACCGAGGGAGCACCCATGTCCTCCGCATCCGACGCCGTATCCGGCGCCGCATTCGATGCCGACTCCACGTTCGACTCCGTTTCCGATTCCGTTTCCGACTCCGCTTCCCGCTCCGCGTCCGAGACCCGGGGCGGTCCCACCGTTTCCGCGGCGCGGCTCGATCCGCCGGAACTGGCCCGGGTGATGGGGCTCGTGCCGCATGCCGAAGGGGGCTGGTACCGGGAGACCTGGCGCAGCCGGGTGAATGTGACCCCGCCCGGATACCCGGGCTCGCGGGAGACCGCGAGCGCCATCTACTACCTGCTCTGCCCGGGCGAGGAGTCCATCTGGCATGTCGTCAGGTCCGCCGAGGTGTGGCTCTGGCATCGCGGCGGACCGCTCGAACTGCGCCTGGGCGGCGACGGCACGACGCCCGAGGCCCGGCCGCGCCGGGTGATTCTCGGCCCGGACGTGGAGGCGGGCGAGCAGCCGCAGGTGGTGATTCCGCCGGGGGTGTGGCAGGCGGCTCGGCCGGCGGCCGGGGAGGCGGTGCTGGTGTCGTGCGTGGTCTCGCCCGCGTTCTCGTTCGAGGACTTTCGGACGCTGTGAGCCGGCGGCGGGTCGCCGATACTACGGTGGCGACCCGGGACCAAGCGGGCGCGGGCTGTCAGGGAGTACGACGTGAGCGATGCACAGACCGACTACGCCGATTCCGTGGTGTCGGCATGGTCGGCGGTACTGCCGGACGTGGAGGCGTCCTCGGTGGGCTTCGTGGTGCGCCTGCATCAGGCGATGATCGCGATGGAGGACTTCGACCGGCGCAGCATCGGCGCGTTGGGGCTGACCGCGCCGGAGTACATGGTGCTGGTCGTCCTCGCGACCCGGCCGGATCGGCCGGGTCTGACGCTGCGTGAGCTGCAACCGCTGGTGATGTACTCGTCGGGCGGGATGACGCACTGCGTGGACCGGCTCGCCCGCAAGGACCTGATCGAGCGCCGGCCCAACCCCGAGGACGGCCGCTCGGTCCTGGTCTGCCTCACCGAGTCGGGGCGCGAGGGCGCGCGGGCGGCGATGCGCGCGCGGATCGACGCGCTCGACGGGTTGCTGAAGCCGATCGCGGAGGCGGACCGGGACGTGGTCGACAAGGCGCTGCGGATCCTCGCCTCGGCGTTGGGCGCGCCCGGGTAGGGCTGCGCGAAAAGCGTTCGTCGGTGGGCCGGGGCGGTCCGGTGGGCGGCCCCGGCCCACGCCGAGGGGCGGCCGGGTCAGGCGTCGGCGGCGCGGTGGCGGGCGCGGAAGCTTGCCGCCTTGGCGCGATTTCCGCAGGCCCGCATGTCGCACCAGCGCCGGCTGCCGTGCCGGGACGAGTCGACGTACAGGCGGGTGCACGTCGGCGCCTCGCATTCGCGGACGTGCGCCGCGTCCGCGCCGCCGAACAGGACGACCGCCGAGCGCGCGACCGTGGCCAGGACGGCGGCGATGTCGCCGGTACGCCGTACCCGACCGTCGGCGGCCAGCGCCACCGTGACCGGAGCGCCGGCGGCGAGGTCGTTCAGCGTCGCGCGATCACGCGCGCCGTGCCCCTGCGCCGTGTCCCGGGCGCACGCGAGCCGGTACAGCGCTTCGCGCAGCTCGATCGTGGTCGCCAGTGCGTCCTCGTCGACGGGCGGCGCGGTGTCCACGAGGCCGGCGGCGACCGCCCACGCCCCGAGCGCGGCCGGCGTGTCCAGCAGGTCGCGGGGTTCGGTGCGGCGCTTTTGCAGTGTTCCGACCAGGTCGAGCGCGAGGTCGCCGCCGATGAAGGTGAAGGTCACCCCGCCAGCATAACCGGATTGACAGGTTACGACTGGGCGCGCCATGGTGAGTAACCGGATTGGGTAGTTACTCGCTCGATGCTGTGACCCGGGAGGGACCTCGATGACCACCGCACGCACGGCACATGCCGCACACGCCGGAAGCGGAAGCACCGAAAGCGGCGGGACCGGCGGAGATACCGGAAGCGGCGGAAGCAGCGGGAGTCCCGGAACCGCGTCGGAGGCCGGAGGCGGCGCAGGTGCCGCCCCCCGGTCCGTCGCCGGCGTGCAGTCGCCCGATTCGGGCGACCGGGGCGCGCGAGCCGCCGTGGTCGGCAAGGCGATACCGCCCGTGTTCGTGCTGCTGTGGAGCAGCGCGTTCATCGTCGGAGCGATCGGCGTGGACGCCGCGCCGCCGCTCCTGCTGACCTTCGCCCGATTCGCGCTCGCCGGGTTGTTGCTCGGCGCGTTCGCGCTCGCGGTTCGCGCGCCGTGGCCGCGCGGGCGTCGACTCGGCCACGTCATGGTGGCCGGACTGCTCTTCCAGGCGCTGCAGTTCGGCGCGTTGTACACGGCGCTCTCGATGGGGCTACCCGCTGCGGTGGTGGCTCTCGTGCAGGGGCTCAATCCGGTGCTGATCGCGCTCCTGGCCGGGCGCTTCCTCGGCGAGCGGGTGAGTGTGCGGCAGTGGCTGGGCTTCGGCCTGGGCACGCTCGGCGTGATTCTCGCGGTCGCGGATCCCGGCCGGCTGTCGGTCCCGGCGCTGGTCCTGGCCGTGCTGGGGCTGCTCGGGTTGAGCGCGGGCACCGTGTACCAGAAGCGCTACGTGCACGACGTCGACCTGCGCACCGGTACGGCGGTGCAGTTCCTGGTCAGCGCGCCGTTCATCGGGCTGGCTTCGTTGTTGTTCGAGACGCCGCACGTGAGCGCGTGGGGGCCGTTCGTGGGCACGCTCGGGTGGATGGTGCTGGTCAATTCGATCGGCGTGTTCACGTTGCTCAATCTGATGTTGCGGCAATCCTCGGCGAGCCGGGTCGGCACGCTGTTCTTCCTGACCCCGGCCGCCACGGCGATCCTCGCGTGGCTCCTGCTCGACCAGGCGCTGCGACCGGCCGCGCTCGCCGGGATCGTGATCGGCGGGATCGGCGTACTTCTGGCCAATCGGCGATAGCGGCCCGTCGCGCGTACGGCGACCGGCCGCCATCCATGCTCCGCCGTCGGCCCCGATCGGCCGCGTCAGCCCGCCAGTTCCGCGACCGCCCGGACGACCTCCGGCCAGGCCGCCGAGAGCGGGTCGACCGGCTCGAAGTGGCCGACGCCGGCCAACACCCGCAACGGCGCGCCCGATACCGCCGCGAAGGTCCGACCCAGGGCGATCGGCACCTGTTCGTCGGCGTCGCCGTGCAGCAGGATCAGCCCCCGCCCGACCACGCCGCCCGTCGCCAACCGCGTCGGGTCCGCCTGGGCCAGTACCGCCTCGGAGCGGTCCTCGCCCAGGAACTCCGCCGCCGCCCCGTCGTCCAGGTCCAGGTCCAGGGCCGCGTCCAGATCCAGTACGCCCGCCAACGACACCACGCCCGCGAGCGGCGGCGCCGCCGGCAACCGGCCCGCGCCACCCGCCGGCACCCGATCGCGCAGCGCCGCCCAGACCGCCAGGTGTCCGCCCGCCGAGTGCCCCAGCAGGACCACGGGCCGATCGGCCTCCGCGCACAGCAGATCCAGCGCGGCGGCGACATCCTCGAACGTGCCGGGCAGGCCGCCCCCCGGTTGCCCGGCACGGCGATACTCGATGCCGGCGACCGCGTAGCCGTCGGCCGCCAGCGCTACGCACATCGGATATGTGTACTTGCGGTCGTACTCGGCCCGCCAATATCCGCCGTGCACGACCACCACGAGCGCGCGCGGGTCGGCCGTCGGTTGCCAGAGGTCGACGAGTTGATCCGCCGCCGGTCCGTACCGCAGCGTGCGATCGGGCCCGGCGGCCGGGCGCGTGAGGATGTCGCGGGAAGCACTCATCCGAACATTCTCCCGGGACCCGGGCCCGGCTCGGCGTCGACCCACCCGGCCACGCGAGACCGGCCCTCACGCGGGACCGGCTCGGTGACCCGCTTCGGGCGGTCCGCGTCCACGCCGGGGCGAGGGTGCCGCCACGAACCGACGAAGGCCAACCACCGTGCCACGCCCTTCGGTTCGCGCGACTGCTCGATGTCGGCGACCGGATGCCGGGTGGTGTTCGTTCTCGGGCCGGATGTCCGGTGCGCGTGGGACCGCTCGGTTCGGGTCGTGCGCTGTCGGGCGCGGCACCCGGACACCTTCGACGGAACCCCGGCACCTCGCGACGGAATCGGTGGTTGCCTGCAGCGGCGGCCCCGAAGGGGACTAGAGTCCCGGGCGGCACATCTCGAGGGGGGAACTCGCACATGCGCATATCGGCTTTTCGCATGCCGAAAACCGGGTCGGTCCTGCGTCCCGGAGTCGCCACGGCGACACTGGCGGTCACGTTGACCCTGACCCTGAGCGGTTGCGGTGGGGACGACGGGGGGTCCGACAGCCCCAAGCCGTCGCCGAGCGGTGGTACGGCGTCCGCCACGGCGCCGGCGACATCCGCACCGGTGACGTCCGCGCCGCCGAGTTCGGCGCCGCCGTCCACCCAGGCCGCGACCAGTGCGCCGCCGACGACCACGCGCCCGAGCACTCCGGCGCCGGGCACGAGCGGTGGCACCAGCGGAAGCGGCAGCAACGGCGGCTCTGCGGTGGGCGGTTCGTCGTCCGGGGGCTCGTCCGGTACCGGGACGTCGGGCGGTGACCCGGGCGCCGGCAGCAGCACGAGCGACGGCAGCAGCACCGGCGGTGGCGGCCCGGCGTACTACAAGAACTGCACCGCCGTCCGGGCCGCGGGCGCTGCGCCGATCCACCGCGGCGACCCCGGCTACGGCAAACACCTGGACCGCGACGGAGACGGAGTCGGCTGCGAGTAGCGCGGGGGTCCGGCCGCCGTGGGGGAGGGGCGCAAGGGAGGGGATTCCCCGCTGCGGCGGCCGGTGGTCCGGTCTGGAGTCCCTCGAAACTCGACCACGGGGGCGTGTATGCGAGGCGGACGGAAACCGGGTATTCGGACGGGCGCGACGGCTGTGGCCGGGGTGTTGGCGGGTGTCCTGATCCTGTCGGGCTGTGGCGGTGACGGCAAGAAGACGACGAAGCCGCCGGGAATATCGCTCACGGAGAGCGCGACGGCCGGCCCGACGCCCACGTCGACCTCGACGCGACTGTGGCCTCTGCTGCCGGGAGCCACCTCCGGCGGCGGGTCGCGTTCGTCTTCGACCGCAGGTTCCTCGTCGGGTTCTTCGTCCGGTTCCTTGTCCGGTTCCACGTCCGGTAGTTCGTCGGGAACGAGCGGCGGGGTCGGTGGGGTTTCGTCGCGGGGCTCGTCCGGTGGCTCGAAGGGTGGGTCGTCGAGCGGTTCGTCCGGAGGTTCGAAGGGCGGTGGTTCGCGCGGTGGGCGCTGAGGCCCACGACGATCCGTCCCGAACCCGCCGACCGCCTTCGCGTAGGTCGGTCCGACACGGCAGGATGTGATCCGGCGCGGGGGGCGGACGGGTGCAGGGCGGAAGGGCGATAGCGTGGCGAGTCGGCGGAGCACCGGCGTGCTGGGGGCATGGGCCGAGCTGCAGCGGCAACAACAACGGCAACGCGAGGCCGAGTTGCGGGTGCACCAGCAACAACTCAGGGCCGACGAACGCAACCGGCGCGAGGCGCAGAAGGCCGCCGCGCGGGCCGACCGCGAGGCGCAGCGCGCCTATCAACAGTCCCGCGAGGCCGAAGTGGTTCGCCGGACCGCCGAGATCGAGGATCGGGTCGCCGAACTGCAAGGCGTGCTGCGGGCCCGGCTGAGTGCGCCGGGCTTTCGGATCGAGCGGTTGCGCAGCGCCGTGGAGATCCCACCGTTCCAACCCGGTGAACTGTCTCGGCCGATCCCGATGCCGGACCCGGCGCGCTATCAGCCGGCCGCGCCGTCGGGGCTGGGCAGCTTCGCGCCCGGCGCCCAGTCGCGCTACGAGCAGGACCGGGCGCAGGCGCAGGCGCGCTACGCCCACGACCTGCGGGCCGCGCAGGCCGCCGAATACGAGCGGCAGCAGCGATACAACGACTACCACCGGCAGTTCGAGGACTGGGCGAACGGGCAGCGGGCGCTGGCCGCGCAGCGCAACCAACAGGTGGACGACCTCGTGCGGCGGCTCGCGGCGCGCGATCCCGAGGCGATCGAGGACTACTTCGAGGGCGTCCTGCTGGCGTCGCCGGATTGGCCCGAGGGCTTCTCCGACCATTCGACGGTGGCCTTCGACGCCGTCGCACGGCAGTTGGTGGTCGACCACGAACTGCCGACCACCGAGGTGGTGCCGGCCGTGGCGCGCGTGCGCTACGTGAAGACCGACGACCAGGAGAAGGAGGTCGCGCGCACCGCGACCGACCGACGGACGATCCACCGCGACGTGCTGGCGCAGAGCGCGATCCGGATCCTGGCCGAGGTCTTCTTCGCCGACCACGAGAGCATCCTCGATTCGGTGGTGCTCAACGGCTTCGTCCAGGCGGTGAATCCGGCCACCGGTCGACACGGGCGCACGTACCTGCTCACGGTGACCGCGCAGGCCGGGGAGTTTCGGCAGATCAGCCTCGATCGGGTGGACGCGGTCGCGTGTCTGGAGGCGATGAGCGGGACCCTGTCCGCGCGTCCGGATCGGCCCACCCCGGTACAGCCGATCCGGCTCGCGGACAGCGTCGCGTCGGCGCCGACCCCGGCGCCGGCACCGACCATCACCCCGGCGCCCGCGCGTGCCGGCGACGACGACCCGGACCTGTTCGTGATGGACCCGATCGAGTTCGAGAACCTGATCGCCGAACTCTTCAAGCGCATGGGCATGCAGGTCGAGACCACCGCGCGCAGCGGCGACCAGGGGGTGGACGTGGTCGCGGTGGATCCGGACCCGATCCGCGGCGGCAAGATCGTCGTGCAGGTCAAGCGCTACCGCAACACGGTCCCGCCCACGGCGGTGCGGGACCTGGCCGGCACGGTGCAACACCACGGCGCGAACAAGGGTTTGCTGGTGACCACCTCCGGGTTCGGGCCCGGCAGCCACGAGTTCATCCGGAACAAGCCGCTGGGCCTGATCACCGGCCCCGAACTGGTCGGCCTGCTCGGACAACACGGCCTGCGCGGTCGGCTCGGCCCCGGTGCGGGCGGCACCGCGCCGGCCGCGCCCGGCAGCCGGATCCTGGTGCAACTCGCGTGGGAACCGGGCAACGCGCCGGCCCTGGACCCGTGCGCCTTCGTCTGTCGTCGTGGCCGAGTGCTCGGCGACGAACACTTCGTGTTCTTCAACAACCCGGCCAGCCCCGAAGGCGCGGTCCGGATCGGCGACGGCGTGGCCTTCCTGGTCGACCTGACCCTGCTGCCCCGCGAGGCCGACCGCCTGGTCCTGGCCGCCGCCGTCGACCAGGAACGCGCCCCCAACGGCGACCTGGCCGCCCTCCGCGGAGCCAGGCTCACCCGCCTCGACCAGGCCGACGGCCGCCGGCTCGGCGACAACCCGGTCCCCACCCGCCGCCCGGGCGAAACCGCCATGGTCCTGGGCGCATTCGTCCGCACCGACGACACCTGGACCTTCTCCCCCACCACCAACGGCTTCCGCAACGGCCTCCTGGGCGTCGCCGAGTCCCACGGGGTGGAGGTGGAGTAGGGCTCCTCGGGGCCCAACGCCACCGCCACGCATGGGACATAGGGGGCGGATCGGCTCGGATCGGCTCGGATCGGTTTGGGCTGGATCGGCTCGGATCGGATCGGGACGCGGATGTCGGGGCCGGCAGCCGGGCGGGACGGCGGGTCATGGGCGCGGCGAGCCGGTGGGGCGGAGGCGTGGGCGCAGCGGGGCCGGTGGACCAAGTTGCAGACGTGGCGAGCCGACGGGCGGAGTTGTGGGCACAGGCGGCCGACCGGCCTGGTCGCGGGCGCAGCGGGCCGGCGGAACGAAGCCGTGGGCGCAGCAGACAGGCCGACCGGAGTTGTGGGCGCGGCGAGCCGGTGGCCGGAGTCGTGGACACGGCGGGTAGGCCGACGCGAGTCGCGAGTGTGGGGGTCGGCGGCGTGGGGTCGCGAGCGTAGTGATCCGGTGAGCCGGAGTCGCAGGCTCAGCGTACGGGCTGACGCAATTCGTAGGCGGAGCGAGCCGGTGGGGGGAGTTCTGGAGGGGGTGGGTAGGCCGACGCGAGTCGCGAGTGTGGGGAGTTGGCGGCGTCGGGTCGCGAGCGTAGTGATCCGGTGAGCCGGAGTCGCAAGCTCAGCGTACGGGCTGACGCAAGTCGCAAGCGGAGTGAGCCGGTGGGGGGAGTTCTGGAGGGGGCGGGTAGGCCGACGCGAGTCGCGAGTGTGGGGAGTTGGCGGCGTGGGGTCGCGAGCGTAGTGATCCGGTGAGCCGGAGTCGCAGGCTCAGCGTACGGGCTGACGCAAGTCGCAAGCGGAGTGAGCCGGTGGGGGGAGTCGTGGGCGCGGCGAGCCGGTGGCCGGTGTCGTGGACGGGGGCGGGTAGGCCGACCCAAGTCGCAAGTGCAGGGAGCGGTGGGCCGGGGTCGTGAGCGTAGCGAGCAGGGTGGGCGGCTTTCGGCGATGCAGCGCTGCTTTTATTGGGCGCCTTTGGCGCCGGCTCGCGAGGCACCACTTTTTGCTCCCCCGCTGACGCTCCTCCGCAAAAAGTGGCCCCTCGCTCGTGACTTCGTGTCCCTTCGCTTCG
>NZ_JBIRRX010000011.1:0-73914 GCF_044333915.1 Embleya sp. NPDC020886
CCGGTGACCGTGGGACCGGGTCCATCTCCACCAGCCCACGTCGACCGTTTAGCACAAGGCCACCCGCTGCCGACCAAAACGCGACCGCCGGCCGCGAACGCCCGGCCCACTCGGGAAGGTTCCCCGGCGGACCCGACCGGGCCGCCCTCCCTCCGCGCCGTTGCCAGCGCCTTTCCCGTCGAGCAACGCCCACATCTCGCCGGGAAGTCCAGGGCTCCTGACCGCCGGTGACCCTGGGACCGGGCCCACCTCCGCCAGTCCACGCCGACCGTTTAGCACTGAGCCACCCGCTGCCGACCAAGACGCGACCGCCGGCCGCAAAACACCCCACCCACCCGGAAAGCCCCCGGCGAACCCAACCCGACCGCCCGCCCGCTCCGCCCCACACCCCCACACCCCCACACCCCCACACCCCCACACCCCCACACCCCCACCCCATGCCCTCCCGGCGAGCCCCGTGTCATCCCAGCGAGGTATCCGTTCACCCTCCGGGCGCATGAACGCCGTTGCAAGGTTCGCCCGCGCGGCGATCGTCGGGGCGCCGGCCGCCGGCTAGCGTTGAGGGCAGATCGGGCACCCGCCCGGTGGCCCTCCGCTCGGAGGCGCCGAAGCACCGGAGCCACGGAGACGGCAGCGATGATCAAAGCCGACGCACTCACCAAGCGCTACGGGCCCAAGACCGCCGTCGAGGCACTGACCTTCACGGTCCGTCCCGGCATCGTCACCGGCTTCCTGGGCCCCAACGGCGCGGGCAAGTCCACCACCATGCGGATGATTCTGGGCCTGGACCACCCGACCTCGGGCACGGTCACCGTCAACGGCCGCCGCTACGCCGACCACCGCGCCCCGCTGCACGAGGTCGGCGCGCTGCTGGAGGCCAAGGCGGTGCACACCGGGCGCTCCGCGTACAACCACCTGTTGTCGATGGCCGCCACCACCGGGATCCGCACCCGCCGGGTGCGCGAGGTGATCGAGATGGTCGGCCTGGACGAGGTGGCCCGCAAGCGGGTCGGCGGCTTCTCCCTCGGGATGGGCCAGCGGTTGGGCCTCGCCACCGCGCTGCTGGGCGACCCGGCCACGCTGGTGCTGGACGAGCCGGTCAACGGGCTGGACCCCGAGGGCGTGTTGTGGATCCGCACGCTGCTCAAGTCGCTCGCCGCCGAGGGCCGCACGGTCTTCCTCTCCTCGCATCTGATGAGCGAGATGGCGCTGACCGCGGAGCACCTGATCGTGGTCGGTCGCGGTCGGCTGATCGCCGACACCTCGGTCGCGGACTTCATCCGCAACGCCGTCCCCAACCAGGTCCGGGTCCGCACGCCCGACGCCGATCGGTTGCGCGCGCTGTTGTTCGGACCCGAGGTGCGGGTCACCGGCCGCGAGCGGGACGTCCTGGAGGTCACCGGGGTGTCCAGCGACGACATCGGCCGGCTCGCGTCGGCGCACGGCATCACCCTGTTCGAACTGGTGCCGCAGCAGGCATCGCTGGAGGAGGCGTTCATGGAATCGACCCGCGACGCGGTCGAATATCGAGTACCCGAGGGCGTGTCCGCGCGGGCGGCGGGCCCGGCCCGCCGGCGCGGCGGCGAGGTCGCGTGATGTCGGCCGGCACCGTCACCCCCGGCACCGGCACCGGACCCAGGTTCGTCTCCCGGGCCGCCGGCCGAGGCCGGGTCACCTTCGTCCGGGTGCTCAACGCCGAGTGGATCAAGCTGCGCAGCCTGCGCTCGACCTTCTGGGTGCTGGTCGCTGCGGTCTTCCTGGTGATCGCCCTGGGTGTGCTGGTCTGCATCGGCACGGTCAACCGCTGGCCGAACACGAGCGCCGCCGAGAAGGCCCGACTCTCCGCCCCGAACGCGAGCCTGACCGGGCTCTATCTGGCCCAACTGGCCATCGGCGTCCTCGGCGTCCTGGTGGTCACCGGCGAATACGCCACCGGTTCGATCCGGGCCACCATCGCCGCGGTGCCGCACCGGTTGCCGGTGTTGTGGGCCAAGACCGCGGTGTTCGGGGTGGTCACCTTCGTGCTGATGCTCGGCGCCTGCCTGGTCGCCTTCCTGAGCGGGCAGGCGGTGTTGGCCAAGGAGAACATCGACGTATCCCTCGGTGACCCGGGCGTGCCGCGCGTGGTCGTCGGCGTCGCGGTCTACCTCGCCGTCACCGGCATCCTGGCGATCGGCATCGGCGCGATCGTGCGCAACGCCGCCGGCGGTATCGCGATCGTGTTCGGGCTGCTGCTGGTACTGCCCGAGGTGGTGCGCGCGTTGCCCTCCGACTGGCAGAGCCGGATCACCAAGTACCTGCCCAGCGAGGCCGGTCAGGCACTCACCCGGTGGCATCCGAAGGGGGACGAGCTGTCCCCGGGCGCGGGCATCACGGTGTTCGTGCTGTACGCCGCGGTCACGCTCGCGGTGGCGGCGGTGTTGCTCCGCAGGCGCGACGCGTGAACGCGCTGTCGCGACGGTACGGCGGCGAGCGCGGGCTCGCCGTCGTACCGGCACGTGTGGTGGCCTTCACCCGCAGCCATCCGATCTGGGCGGACAGCACCCTCGCGGTGGCCCTGCTGCTGCTCTTCGAGGCCGGGAACCTGCTGCGGTTGTCCGGCTGGGTGGTGTTCGGGGCGGCCCTGACCCTGCCGCTCGCGCTGCGCCGCCGGGCCCCGATCGTGGTGTTCACGGCGGTGGCGATCGTGGCCCTCGGGCAGTGGGCGATCGACGCGCGCACCGGTGCGGACGCGAGTCTGCTGATCGCGCTGTACACCGTGGCCGCGAGCTGCAACCGGCGCCGGACGTTGTACGCACTCGCCGTGCTCGAGGTGGGCATCGTGCTGGCGGTCGCGCGCTGGACCGTCGACGGGTTCCGGTTCGGCGCGTTCGTCGGGCTCAGCGCGATGGCCGTGACCGCGGCGGTGCTCGGGGCCAACCTGCGGACCCGTCGGCGCTATCTGGCCGCCCTGGAGGAACGCGCCCAACGCCTGGAACGCGAACAGGAACAGCAGGCCGAACTCGCGGTGGCGGCCGAACGCTCGCGGATCGCCCGGGAGATGCACGACATCGTCACGCACAACCTGTCGGTGATGGTGGCTCTCGCGGACGCCGCCTCGATGACCGTGCACAACAAGCCGGAGCGCTCCGCCGCGGCGATGGAACAGGTGTCCGGCACCGGTCGGCAGGCCCTCACCGAGATGCGCCGCTTCCTGGGCGTGTTGCACGAGGACGAACCCGACGCCGCCCGACACCCGCAGCCGGACCTGGCCCGGCTGGGCGCGCTGGCCGAACAGGTGCGCGCGGCCGGCCTGCCGACCACGCTCACCGTGCAGGGCGACACCCGGAACGTGCCGCCCGGTGCCCAGTTGGCGGTCTACCGACTCGCCCAGGAGGCGCTGACCAACACCCTCAAGCACGCCCAGCCCGGGGCGAACGCGCGGATCAGGGTGTGCAGTTCGGCCGATCGATTGGAATTGAGCGTGGTCGACGACGGCCTCCCGCGCCGGATCGGGATCGGCGAGCGGGACGAACCGCGCGGCGGGCGCGGACTGGCCGGCATGCGGGAACGGGCCGCCGTCTACGGTGGAGACGTGGAAGCCGGGCCGTTGCCCGGAGGCGGCTGGCGTGTGTCGGCGCTGTTGCACCTGACCGATCCGGGAGGATCCTGACGTGGCCATCGACGTATTGGTGGTGGACGACCAGCCGTTGTTGCGGTTGGCGTTCACGATGGTCCTGGACGCCCAGGACGACATGAGCCTGGCCGGCGAGGCCGACTGTGGCGAGGAGGCCGTGCGGTTGGCCGAACTGAGGCGCCCGGACGTGGTGTTGATGGACGTACGGATGCCGGGCATGGACGGCATCGAGGCGACCCGGCTGATCACCGAGCGCTGCCCGGAGACCAGGGTGCTGATCCTGACCACGTTCGACCTGGACGAGTACGCGTTCGCCGGGCTGCGCGCGGGCGCCTCCGGCTTCCTGCTCAAGAACGCGCTGCCCGCCGAACTGCTGGGCGCGATCCGCTCGGTGGCGGCGGGAGACGCGGTGGTCGCCCCCCGGATCACCCGCCGCCTGTTGGAAACCTTCGCGCACCGGCTGCCGCAGCACGACGTCACGCCCGGCGCCGAGGACCCGCGACTGGCCCAGTTGACCGAGCGCGAACGCGGCGTGCTGATCGAGGTCGCCCGCGGCCTGTCCAACGCGGAGATCGCCGCCCGCCTGCACCTGTCGGACGCCACGATCAAGACGCACGTGAGCCGGGTGCTGGCCAAACTCGGCGTCCGCGACCGGGTCCAGGCGGTGGTGGTCGCGTACGAGAGCCGCCTGGTGCAGCCGCTCTGAGCCCCGGCGCCGGCCGCCGCTGCGAACCCCGACGACGCCCGGCTCGGGAGCCGCGTGCCGTCGTGGCCGGGGCGCGGCCCCCTTCGTCGCCATGGCCGGCAACACGCACACCACACCGGCGGCGGCCACCGCACCGCGACCCGAACCGGGAGCTTTCGAACTCCGGATCGTCGACGTCCGGAAGCGGGCGCGGATAGCATCGCGGGGCTGTCTCGCCGCATCCGCGCGCGTCCCCGCAGGACGACGCCGAGCCACGGAGCACGCCATGTCGAAGATCTTCGCCGAACTCTCCACGCCGCTCGTGGCGGACGCGTGTGTGCGACACCAGGTGCCGCTGCGGGTCGCCCCGCCGGGCATCGGCGCCGTGCTCCCCGGGCAGCGCATCGCCGGTCGGGTGTTGCCGGTTCGGCACTACGGCAGCGTCGACGTGTTCCTGGAGGCGTTCGGTGCGGCCGAGCCGGGGGACGTGTTGGTGATCGACAACGGCGGTCGTACCGACGAGGCGTGCGTCGGCGACCTGGCGGTCCTGGAGGCCGAGGCGGCGGGGGTGGCGGCCCTGGTGGTGTGGGGGCTGCACCGCGACACGCCGGAACTGGTGGAGATCGGCCTGCCGGTGTTCAGCTACGGCAACTTCCCGCCCGGCCCGACCCGGCTGGACGAGCGCGAGCCCGAGGCGCTGAGCACCGCCCGGTTCGGGCCGCATCTGGTGAGCACCGCCGACCTCGTCTTCGGCGACCGGGACGGCGTGGTGTTCCTCGCCGCCGATCGGGCCGCCGAGGTGCTCGCGACGGCCCTGCGCATCCGCGACACCGAGCGCGAACAGGCCCGCCGGATCCGGGCCGGCGAGACGCTGCGCCGACAGACCACATTCGACGACTATCTGGCCCGCCGCGCGATCGACCCGTCGTACACGTTCCGCCGGCACCTGCGCCGCACCGGCGGCGCGATCGAGGAGTAGCACCGGCCCACCGCCGGCATCGCGGTCAGGACCCGGGCGGATGGTCCGGCGGGTCGGGGGCGCGCGCGAGTGCCAGGACCAGCGCGTCGTCGGCGAGTCGGAGCACGCCGATGTGCCGGACCAGGTCGTCGCCCAACCGTTCCACCGCCAGGACCGGATCGGCGGTCACCCGACCCTCGCCGAACAACGCCCGGATCCGCTCGACCAGCGGATAGTGCCGGCCACTCGTGTCCCGCGCGTCGGCGAACCCGTCGGTCATCAGCAACAGCAGGTCGCCCTCGCGAAACGGCACCACCCACGGGCGGGGCGGCTCCGGATCCAGGTCGCCCAGGCCCAACGGCAGGCCGGGCTCGGGCGGTTCGAGCACATGCACGGCGCCGTCCGCCCGGATCGCCACCGGCTCCTCGTGACCGCGATGGGTGAAGGCCACGTGTTCGGGACGGACCTCGACCAGGAGCGCGGTGACGAATCGCTCCGGCGCGTTCCTGGCCACACTGGTGTCGATCCGGCGTGCCACGGTGCCCAGTTCGGGTTCGTCGTACGCGGCCTCGCGAAACGCGCCGATCGTGATCGCGGCCGTGCGGACCGCCCCCAGGCCCTTGCCGAGCACATCGCCGATGATCACCCGCACCCCGAACGGCGTGTCCAGCGCGATGTAGAGATCGCCGCCGAGCTCGGCCTCCTCGGCCACCGCGAAGTAGCGCACGGCCAGCCGCACCCCGCCGAGATCGTCGCTGGGCGGCAGCAGGATCGCCCGCTGCGCGGCGACGGCCACCTCGGAGACCGCGACCAGGGCCCGTTCGTGGTGGATGCGGGCGGCGGACAGGTATATCGCCAGCGCGGTCGCCATCACGTACATCCAGGTGCTGACCTGGAAGAGGTTGCTGTACTCGGGGCCCAGGTAGCCGTCCTGCGAGGCCAGCCAGTAGCGCAGCGGCAGCGAGACGCAGCCGATCACCAGGATGGCCAGGGGCCGTGCGGTCGCGGCGGCCAGGGTCGGCGCCAGCAGCAGGAACGGGTAGTAGACCGTCGAGGATCCGGTCGCCAGATCCACGGTCGTGACGACGACGAGAATGCTCACGGGCAGCCCGACCTGCCGGACCAGCGACCGGGTCGCCGCCCCGACCCCGCGCGGTGGTGTCAGGTTGCTCATTGTTGCGTCCATGATCGTGGGGAAGCCGGCCCCCGGGTGGCTTCGCGGCACCCGCCGAACAGGTGAAGCCGCCCGAACGGACGCGGTGGGCGTCCCGGAGCCGCGGCTCGATACGCCCACCGCGAGGCGGGGGCACGCCCTCAGGGCTGGGGTGCGCTCCGGATGATGGCGAAGGGCGCGCCGAAGGGGTCGGCCAGCCAGGCGAGGCGACCGACCTCGGGGACGTCGGTGGCGGGCATGAGCACCGAGCCGCGGTTGACCTTGGCCCGCTCCACGACGTCGTCCGCGTCGGCGACCTCGAAGTACGCGATCCAGTGCGGGTCCTGGCCGTGCGAGTCCGGAACGATGCCGCCGAACGAGGTGTCCTGCGGGTCGCCCTCGGCCGTGGACAGCACGGTGTAGGTCATCCCGGGCATCTGGAACTCCTGCGAACGCCAGCCGAACAACCCTCCGTAGAAGGCGAGCGCGGCGGCGGGTTCGACGCCGTGCAGTTCGACCCAGGCCAGGGAGTTGGGCTTGCCGAGCAACTCCGAGCCGTGGAAGGTGCCGGGTTGCCAGACGGCGAAATCGGCGCCGGCCGGATCGGTCAGCGGGGACATCCGGCCCATCTCCATGACGTCGAACGGCGCCACTCGAACCGTTCCGCCGCTCTTCGCGGTGGCCGCGGCGGTGGCGTCGGCGTCGGGGGTCCGGAAGTACACCGTCCACGCGGACGACGCGCCCTCCTCGGTGAGCGGACCGAGCCCGGCGACGGTCTTGCCCTCCTGCCGGAAGAGGCCGTAGCCGCCGGCGTCGGGGCCGGCGGACTCGAAGTCCCAGTCGAAGACGGCGCCGTAGAAGGTCGCCGCGGCGGTGGGGTCGGGGCTGCCCAGGTCCAGCCAGTTCGGCGAACCCGTCACGAAGTCGGTGCTGAGCACGTCGCTCCTTTGCCGGGCCGCCGGCGACCCGAATGACATTTTTTGTAGTGACTTGCCCAGTCTGACGCCGGACACCGGCGCCGGGCCCGCAAGCGCGCGGGCCCGGGCCCGAGGTGTCGCCGTTCCTGCGCCGTACGGGTGATCCGGCTACAGCGGTGCCAGGCCGTCGAAGATCTCGTGCAGGACGCGGTCGTCGCGGGTCGAGTCGGCCGCGGGCGCCGGCGCGTGCTCGGTGATGCCCAGCCCGGCCACGGTGAATTCCTCGGCAAGCGCGCGCAACGCCGCGCCCAACCGGGCCGGCTCCAGGCCGTTGGGCTCCGGGACGGACAACGCGCCGAATCGCTTCGGGTCCAGCACGTCGAGATCGACGTGCAGGTAGACATGCGTGGCCCCGGTGGCGGCCACGGCGGCCACCAGTCGGCTCGGGTCGTCGCATTGCTCGACGGACAACCGGCGAATGCCTTCGGCCTCGATGAAGTGTGCTTCGGCCGGGTCGACGGCGCGCACTCCGGCCAGGACGAGCCGCTGCGCGGACGGCCGTTGATCCGGTGGCGGCAGGAGCGCGGTGGGGCCGTCGCCCAGCAGGGTGCGCAGCACCATGCCGTGGAAGGCGCCCGAGGGGGAATCGTCCGGGGTGTTCAGGTCGGGGTGGGCGTCGAACCACACCACCGCGAGGCGTTCGCCGTGCCGACCCACCGCGTGCGCGATCGGCGCGAGTTCGACACCGCAGTCGCCGCCCACGGTGCACAGGGGGCCGTCGCCCCACTCGGCCAGCACCTCCCGCGCGGCCGAGCGCGCGCGGGCCAGGGCGTCGAGTCGGCGCACGCCGTCCCGGTCCGGGGCCGGATCCGCGTCGATGGCGAGGATCGTACGGCGCCGCGCGGGAAGCAGTGCGCTCAACCGGTGCGCGCCCGCGACCAGTCGGTCGGGGTGGGCGGTGCCGGACCCCTGCCATTGGGGGACGACCAGAAGGTGTTCGAAGCCGGGTGATGCATGAATATGTTTCACTCGACATACATTTGCAGGGGTGGGCGTGGGCTGTCCAGGACTTTGGGGCGACGGGGGTGGGCGGGTGCGCCGACCGGCTCCGCGCCGCCGTGCCGGGCCGGGTGCGGCCCGGCGCGTGGTCGGCGGCGCGGAGGGATGTTCGGGAAGGGTCGAGAGGCTAGTCGGCGTCGGCGGCGTCGTGATGCTCGACCACCGAGTCCGGGCCCGGCGACATGATCGATTCGTGTCCGTCGGCGGCCCGTACTCGATAGGGCGGGGTGCCGTCGGGGCCCAGGACCTCGACGATCTCCACGAAGTGGTCCTGTTGGCCGACGACTCGGCCGTGGATGAGAAGGCGATCGCCCTTGGTGGCGTGCATGCGGCCTGGCTCCTCTGGGTGGATGGCGTGCGGCGAGACCCCGAGTATTCGCATGGTAACAGGATGATTACGTGTGGTGACGGGTGGGTGCGATCGGGCGAAGCCGGTGGCTGGAGTCCGGGCCGGATCTCTCCTACAGTGCGTAGGACTTACTCTGCCCGGTGAGGAGAGACGTGCGATGGCGCAGCTTGCAGGTGGCGGGCCGGCCGACCCGGCGGACCCGGCCGGCCCGGCCCGCGCGGCACGCCCGACATCGCTTCGGGGCGGAGCGGTGTTCGACGCGGTCCCCGCCGAGGTGCCGCGCGCGCGGCGCGTGTTGGTCGCGGCCCTGCGCCGGTGGCACGTGCACGAGGACGACGTGCACACCGCGCAACTGGTCGCCGGCGAACTGCTGAGCAACGCGGTCCGCTACGGCAGCGGGCCGACGATGGACCTGGACGTGCGGCTGGACGCGGAGTCCATACACGTGGCGGTGCGCAATCGGCATGCTCGGCCCAGGCGGCTGTCCCGCGCCAACGGGTCGGCGGTGTCCGGTGCCTCGCTCGGACCGCGGGCGTTGCCGGAGCAGCGCAGGGCGCCGGCGCCGAGTGCGTGGGCGGGGTTCGACGATTCGATGCCGACGGATGCGGCTCCGGAGGAATCGCTCTGGGACCTGTCGGTCTGGGAACGCGAGTGCGGTCGTGGGCTTCGGCTGGTCGAGGCGCTGGCGCTGGAGTGGGGGAGCCGGCCGTTGGCGGGGGAACTGCTGGTGTGGGCCACGATTTCGCGGGGCGATCCGGAGGACGCCGGCTCGTAGGCGTCGCCCGGGGCCCCTGGGCCCTGTCCGCCGGATCTCGGTGGGGCCGCGCCGCCGGACGGTGCCTGGCGGGGGTGGGCGAACCGGGCCGGGTGGGTGCAGGCGTCGGTGATGTGGCAGCGGACCAGGGTGGTGCCGAAGTGTGCGGCGCCGACCAGGGTCGTGCCCACCACCAGGCCCGCCATGGTGAGCGCCCCGGCGCGAACGGCCGCGTTGCGCCGCCGGGTACCGATCGGGCAACCCTCCAGGAGCAGTCGGATGCGGCGGCCGGCGTAGGCCGGTGAGCGGCCGATCAGCCGATGCGGCGCGGCGACGGTACCGACCGGTGCGGCGAGCGCGGCCTTGCACACCGCGCTTGCCAGGACGAGTGGGTCGTGGTCGTGGTCGACCGCCCACACGTCGGCGTCGCGTTCCAGGTGGAAGGACAGTTCGTCGCCGGCCCGGGCGGTCCCGGGCAGCCATCCGGCGAGCAGTCGGCAGACCTCGGCGCCGGCCTGCCACCAGTGGTGCGCGCGGGAGATGTGGCTCTGCTCGTGGGCCAGTCCGGCCGCCAACTCGTCGTCGTCCAGCGCGGCCAACGCGCCCGCGCTGACCACGATCGCCCGATGTCGCCAACCCACCGCGGCGAGCAGCACCTCGCGGTCGCCGACCACGATGCTGCCGCCGGGACCGGGCAGCGGGAGCGGATGCGCGGGGGCGCGGGCGCCGCGCAGGCAGGCCCACAGACGTCGGACGGTGGCGGCCACGGCCAGGAACGTCAGCCCGACCAGCAGCAGTTCGGTGTCCCCGACGCCGGCGATCAACTGATGCGGCAACTCGCGCAGCCAACGTGCGAGGCGTGGGGTGTCCGGCAGGCAGATCACCGCGGTGAGCGCGGCGCCGACCGCGATGACGGCGCGGGCCACCAGGGCGGTTCCCCATACCGTCGCCGCGCCCACCGGGCGGACGATCCAGGGGGAGCAGGTGTGGTGTCACCACCGCCGCGGCCAGGAGCGTGGCCGGGACGGCGAGCGTGTTCATCGCGCGCCGCGCTCCCGTTCGATCCGGCGGGCGAGTTCGCGCAGGTCCGCCAACTCCGACACGTCCAGCCCGCCGACCAGTTGCGCGAGGGCCACCCGGCGGGCCGGCGCGGACGCGGCGGCCAGCGCGGAACTCACCGAGGACGATACGTAGTCGGCCTCGGTCACGGCGGGCCGATACACGAACGCCTGCCCCTCCCGGGCCCGGGCCAACAGACCGCGCTCGGCCAACCGATTGCACACGGTCTGCACCGTCGTGTAGGCCCCGCGCGAGGGCTCGGCCAGTTCGGATCGGATGCGCTCGACGGTGCCGGCTTCGATCCGCCACAACACGGCCATGATCTCGGCCTGCAACTCGCCCTGTACCCGTGGCGATTCGTCCATCGCGTGCTCCTTCCTCCGGTGTCCGGGCGCGCCCGCTCCGGCCGGTCGCGGGTCTCGACGGTACCCGCTCGCGGGCGCCCGTCGGAGGCTGCCCGACACACGCCGGCCGCCCGTCCCGTCGCCGCAAGGGCGGTCGGGGCGGGCGGCCGGGTCGAGGCCGAGCGGGTCAACGCGTCGCGGGGGCCGGGATCCGGGTCGTGGCCGGGGAGGCGGTCGTGGGCATCGCCGCCCGGGCCGCCGGGCGTTCGCGCAGCAGCAGGCCGGCGGTCAGCGCGACCAGGACCGCGGTGAGGCCGTGGATGCCGAGGGCCTTGCCGGTCGAGCCCTCGTTGCTCAGCACGATCACCATGTCGCCGGCGGGTATGAAGGACATGGCCAGCATCGCCCACCCCAGCGCTCGCCGGTGACCGGTCAGCAGGAGCGCGAAGAGCACCAGCCCGGTGCCCAGGTCACGCACGCCCTTGATGGCGAGGAAGGCGGTGCCCTCGTGCTCGGGCCAACTCGGCAGACCGAACCCGGACGCGCTCGACTGCGGGGCGATCAGGAAGGAGAGGCCGATGTAGAGGATGAACAGGCCGCCGAGTGCGGCCAGGGTGGTGGTGAGGTTCCTGACGTTCATGGTGGTCTCCCCGTGAGGCGGTGGTTCGGATCGGGCGGTCTTCGTCGTCCTGGAAGAACTCTCGCCGGGGGATCCTGGAAGGCGCATGGAAGCGACTTGGAGCCGCGGCCCGCGCCGGCCGCCGCAGGCTCGCTACGCGCGGCGCGGCGGTGGCGGGGCGTGTAGGGTGCCGGTGCCCACCATGGCGACGGTGCCGCCGACGGTGATCCGCTCCACGTTCTCGGCAGTGCCGTGCGCGGTGATGGTCAGGGTGCTGGGGCGGCCGACGAAGCGGCCCTGGGACAGGGTGCGTGCCGCGCCGGTGTGGGCCAGGCCGTGGCGCAGCAGGTAGGCCGCGACGCAGCCGGCGGCACTGCCGGTGGCGACGTCCTCCAATCCGCCGTCGTTGTTCCAGTGCCGGCCCTCGGGTGCGCTCGCGTCCAGCAGGTAGGCGAACTCGGCGCCGAAGCCGGCCAGGAAGGCTCCGAAGTCCGGGTGCACGATCCGGGCCCGGCCGAGCGGGTCGGCGCCGTCGACCGGGACGACCAGGTAGCGCAGGCCGGTGGAGACCACCTCCACCGGCAACGTCGGATCCAGGTCGGCCGGGTCCAGGCCCAGGGCTGCGGCGATCTCCGTCCGGCGCGCCGGGTCCGGTGCGGGAATCCACTCCGGCCGACCCTGGTCGAGCACGGCGGACACCCGGCCGTCGGCGTCGGCCCGGGTGCGCACCGGGACGACCCGGTCGGACAGGGCGATCGTCCAACGGCGTTCCTCGCCGACGGCGGCGCCCGACCCGGCGTGCAGGACGGCGCCGGCGCCGAGGACCGGGTGCCCGGCGAACGCGAGTTCCTCGAACAGGTCGAACACCCGGGCGTGCACCACGTCGTCGGCGTCCGGGGTGGTGACGAAGATCGTCTCGAAGTGCCGCAGCTCCTGGGTGATCCGGAGCATCTGCGCGGCGTCCAGGGCCGGCGGATCGACGAAGACCGCGAGGCTGTTGCCGGTGTAGGGGCGGTCGGCGAAGACGTCGACGTGGTGGTAGTCGATGGCAGTCGAAGGCATGGCCCGAGCGTATGCCGCCCGAACTGGGCCCGTGCGGGGTCGAGGCGGTGGCGGGCCGCGCCGAATCACGCCTCGCCACGCGGTGCGTCGGCGTCGACGGTGATCGCGCGGACCGGGCACATGGAAGCGGCGGTGCGTACGTGTGCGGCGTACGCGTCCGAGGGGTTGGTGTCGTAGTGCAGGTAGTCGTCCTCGTCGAAGGAGAAGACGGCGGGTGCGGCGAAGACGCACTGGCCGTGGCTCTGGCACAGGTTCGTGTCCACGGTGACGCGCATGAGGCAACTCCCTTGTCCGGTGGGTCGTTCAGTTCACGGGCGGGTTGAAGCGGGAGTAGTTCGGCGCACTCCAGCGCAGCGGGACGGCGTCGGGGATCTCCACCACGCCGGTGACGGTGAACTCGACCAGGCGCTGCGCTCCCGGCACCCGGGCGACTTCGTCCGCGTCCCAGATGGTGCGGGCGGCGCCGGTCAGATGCAGGGTCGATCCGGTGTCCCAGCCGGGCACCAACAGACCGGCCGCCGGATGGAGTTCGAGGTTGCCCAGGGTGAGGAACATGGCGTTGCCGACGTAGTCCGGCCAGCGCAGCACGGTGGGGGACAACACTTGGACGAAGCCGGGATTGCCACCTCGGTGCGACGCGTCGGTGTTGCCGGCTTCGTCCGAACTGGCCACGAAGAAGGTGTCGGTGGCCCGCAGGGTCTGCTGTTGGGCGGGCGTGAGGGCGACGCCTCGGGTGGGCGGCGCGGTGGCGGGGCGGGGAGCGGACTCCGGTTCGGACCTCGGGTCGGTGAGGAAGCGGAAGTCGCGTTTCTGGATGTACTTGGGGCAGTTGGCGATCACCTGGTCGAGGTCGACGCGCAGGCCGCCGGTCACCGGCGTGGAGCGGCCGTTGATCCGCATCCGGCGTCGGGACGTCGGCTCGATGGCGATCATGCCGACCGTGCTCGGCCCGGCGAGGGCCGCCGCGAGCGGGTCCGCGGCGAGCGGGAGCGCATCGACCAGGAGCGTGCGTGGGTCGGGGACGCGCAGGAAGCCGGGGGCACCGACCAGTTGCGAGGACCAGAGGCGGCCCGCGGCGTCGGTGCCGCCGACGATGATCATGGGCTGCTCGGCGAGGAACGCGGCGGCGACCGGCGGGATGGACTCCCCGATGCCGCCGAGTGCGAACGACGCCTGCCGAGTCAGGTCGGCGCGATCCTGCACCGCGCGTTCTCCGCGGTGGTATCGGGTGGCCACGGCATCCCCCTCCGTTGATGGTCCGGTGTGTGACGAAAGGGCGGGGCAGTGTCCCCGTCGCTCTATCTAATGATTACACACATCATGAACCATTAGAAGGAGAAAGCGTCCTCGTCTTCGATTTCCGGGTCCGGAAACGACTCCGCCCCGGACGGCGGGGCCGTCCGGGGCGGACTGTTCGGGGCGGGCTTTTCGTTCAGGTGGCGGGAGGTGGCGGTGGGTGCTGTCCTCGATCGGGGTCGGACAGGGCGGCGAAGTGCACTTGGCGGCCCAACGCCTGGAAGCCGTAGGTGAGTTGCTCATAGTGCACGCGTTGATCCTCGAGTTCCCCGGTCACCTGTGCGGTGCGCGGGACCGGCCCCGGGCGCGAGGTCGGGTCCGTGTCCGGGAACAACATCACCGGGTGCACGGTGCCCGGATGGCGAGGATCGCCCGAGCGTGGGAAGACCGTGAAGTCCCACGACTGGACGTCGCCCGGAGCCGTGCCCGCGTCGCGTAGCGAGAGGGCGTAGGCGGGCGGTTGTCGCCAGACCTGGAGGGGCGCGAGCACGGCGAGATGGGCGCCGACCGCCCGCCAGATCGGTACGGGCCGGCCGAGGTGGTGCAGGTCGCCGAACAGGTCCCGACGCAACTCCGCATAGCCCGGCGCGATCGCGGCCAGACCCTCGACCGCCGTCGCGACGTCGAGCCGATTGTCGCAGTACGCCAAACTGTGTGCGCGCGGGGCGAGTTCCCGGCGAATCCACGATCGGAGCTGGGCATCGAGGGCGCCGAGCGGGTAGGCGTCCTCGGCACACTCCGCGGTGAACAGCGCCGCCTCGTACAGACCTTGATACCGCGTCGCCAGGTCCACGTGCTCCCCTTGTCGCTCCGTCGCGGGATGGCCGCGCCAGGGTACGGCCATCCGCGTTGGCCCGGTCGGTGCCGGAGTGTGTGCGGGGTCAGCGGCCCAGTTGGGCGTAGGTCTTGAACGTGTAAAGGCCGTCCAGGGTGATCGAGTTGTCGCCGGCGGGCGAGGGCAGGTGGTTGCGCCCGTTGAGGAGCGTGCCCAGTGGGCCGCAGTTCGTGGCGGCCGGGAGCGCGACGGTGTTGTCCCACAACGTGCCCTTGAGGATGGGCGGGTCCTTGGACACCCATTCGTTGGGGCCCTTGCGCATCATGGTCAGCCGGATCGGGTGTTCGGCGGTGCCGATCGAACAGTCCTTGGGCAACAACGGCCCACCCAGGGCGAGCGTCACGTCCAGCCCACCGGCGGACGTACCGTGCGAGAGGAAATCGAACCAACCGCCGTACCTGGTCTCGACGTTCACCCCCAGGACGGGGGCCTGCTCGGGGAGTCCGGGGATGCCGAGCAGGCCACCGGCGGCCGGGCTCGGCGTCGCGTGCAGCGCCCCGAACACCTGCCCGGTCGAGCCGTCGGGCAGCGGTCCCTCGGCATGGGTGATGGTCATCGGCCGGAGCGGGACGTCGAGCCCGCCGAGTCGCATCCGGCCGGTGGCGACGTGCACTTCGCAGCGCCACTTGTTCGGGTCGGCGTTCGCCGGCAGCGCGGGGCAGTCGGTGAAGTCGAAGGCGGGCAGCGGCGTGGCGGCCGGGGGCGTGGCGGCCGGGGGCGAGGCGGCTGGATTCGTGGCGGTTGGGTTCGAGGCGGCTGGGTTCGAGGCGGTTGGGGGCGCCGGTCGACCGTTCGCCAGGGCCGGGGCGGTGCACAGTCCCACGGCGCCGAGCGCGAGTCCGGCACTTGCGACGACCCTGGCCAACTTGCGGTTTCTCGTGCGATCCACGCTGATCGTCCCCTTGTTTCGGCGGATGACTGACTCCCCCTGAAGGTAGGGAAGTCGGACCCCCGGGCAGTATCCGGCGACCCCCAGACTCGGCGCTGGTGCCGGCCCCCGCTCCGGGCGTGGTGCCTGCCGGGGGATGGGGGATCGGGGCGGGTCGGATCGGGTCGGATCGAGTTGGGTTGGGGCGTGTTGGGCTGAGTCGGGCCAGGTTAGGGAGAGTTGAGATGCGTGAGGGCAGATTAGGGCGGATTGGGGCGGCTCAGCTCAGTTGTTTGTAGTAGAAGCTGCAGTCCCGGAGCGCGCCGGCGGGGTCGGCCGCGTAGTCGGGGACCACGCCGTATCGGGTCCAGCCGGCCGCGCGATAGAGGTGGTCGGCGGTGCTGTCGGTCTCGGTGTCGAGCAGCAGCAGGGTGGCGCCCACCCGGGCGGCGGCCTGTTCGGCGGTGGCGAGCAGAGCACGGCCCAGGCCGCGGCCTCGGGCGTCGCGGTGCACCATGAGCTTGACCACCTCGGCGCGGTGCCGGCCGTTGGGCTTGCGTTCCAGGGCCAGGCTCACGGTGCCGGCGATGCCGTCCGCGCCTCGGGCGATCCAGACGCACAGGCTGCCGTCGGCGACGGCCGACTCCCGTGCTCGCCACCAACTCGCCGCCTCGGTCGCGTCGAAGGGCGCCAGGAAGCCGAGCGAGGAGCCGTCGGCGACGACGTCGGTGAGGAGGTCGGCCAGGCCGGCCACGTCGGCTCGGAAGTCGTCGGGGGTCAACCGGGTGATGGTGTGCATCGAGGTCTCCGTGGCTCTTGTTACGGCAGGACGATCAGCAGCGCGTACCGAACCGGCTCCGGACCGGCGCAGCGGAAGCGCGACGGTCCCCACAACCGGAAGCGCAGGCAGTCCCCGGCGCGCACCTCGTGTACGTGACCGCCGGCGGTCACCTCCAGGACCCCCTCCAACACCCAGATGTGCTGCTCCAACCCCGGTACGGGCGGCCCGTCGTAGGAAATGTCCGCGCCGCCCCGCAACGCCCCCTGGACCACCTCGCCCCGCAGCCCCGGATGCGGCGGCGACACCGACCGCCGGGTGAACCCCGAGGCCCGATCCACCCACACCTCCTGCCGCTCGGCACGCACCAATTGCGGCGGCTCCGCCTCCACCTCGGCCAACAACCGCGACATGGTCCGCCCGTACACCGCGCACAATCGACCCAGCAGAGCCGCCGTCGGACTGATCTCGCCCCGCTCCAACCGGGACAACGTGGATCGACTCACCTCGGCCCGCCGCGCCAACTCATCCAACGACCACCCACGCTCCCCCCGAAGCCCGGCCAGCCGACGAGCCAACCGCCCCTCGATCTCCGCCGGGCCGCTTTCTTCGGGCGCTGCCGCGCTGTCATCGGTGCTTCTCATGCTGGGGACAGTATCCCGAATATGAGACGGTTGGGAGGGTGGGGGGGTACCTGCGCTCTCCCCGGGCACCGGGGTCAGCGGCCCGGGGTCGGGTCGGCCTTGGGCGGGGGGTGCGTCTTGGTGGGGTTGGGGCGGGTGGCTTTGCGCTAACCGGTTGGCGTGGGCTGGGGGAGGTGGCGTGGTCCCGGGGTTGCCGGTGGTCGGGAGCCTTGGGCTCTCCGGGGAGAGGTGGGCGTTGCTTGCCTGGAAAGGCGCTGGCAACGGCGCGGAAGGGTGGGCGGTCCGGTCGGGTCCGCCGGGGAGCCTTTTCGAGTGGGTCGGGTGTTCGCGGCCGGCGGTCGCGTCTTGGTCGGCAGCGGGAGGCTCAGTGTTAAACGGTCGACGTGGTCCGGCGGAGGTCAGCCCGGTCCCACGGTCACCGGCGGCCGGGAGCCTTGGGCTCTCCGGCGAGACACGGGTGTTGCTTGCCTGGAAAGGCGCCGGCAACGGCGCGGAAGGGTGGGCGGTCCGGTCGGGTCCGCCGGGGAGCGTTTCCGAGTGGGTCGGGCGTTCGCGGCCGGCGGTCGCGTCTTGGTCGGCAGCGGGTGGCTTTGTGCTAAACGGTCGGCGTGGACCGGCGGAGATCGGCCCGGTCCCGGGGTCACCGGCGGCCGGGAGCCTTTGGCTCTCCGGCGAGAGGTGGGTGTTGCTTGCCTGGAAAGGCGCTGGCAACGGCGGAGCGGGAGGGCGGTCCGGTGAGGTTCGCCGGGGAGCGTTCCCGAGTGGGTCGGGCGTTCGCGGCCTGCGGTCGCGTCTTGGTGGGCGGCGGGTGGCTTTGTGCTAAACGGTTGGCGTGGATCGGCGGAGATGGACCCGGTCCCACGGTCACCGGCGGCCGGGAGCCTTGGATTCCCCGGCGAGAGGCGCGTGTTGCTCACCGGGAAAGGCGCTGGCAACGGCGCGGAAGGGTGGGCGGTGCGGTGAGGTTCGCCGGGGAGCCTTTCCGAGTGGGTCGGGTGTTCGCGGCCGGCGGTCGCGTCTTGGTCGGCGGCGGGTGGCTTTGTGCTAAACGGTCGGCGTGGGCCGGTGGAGGTGGGCCCGGTCCCGGGGTCACCGGCGGCCGGGAGCCTTTGGCTCTCCGGCGAGAGGTGGGTGTTGCTTGCCTGGAAAGGCGCTGGCAACGGCGGAGCGGGTGGGGCGGCTCGGTGAGGTCCGCCGGGGGCCTTTCCGAGTGGGTCGGGGGCGGTTCGGTGGGCGTTTCGGGTCGGGTGGTTGGGTGCAGGGGCTGTCGGAGGGCTTTGAGGGTCGCGATCGGGATGCCGAGGCTGCTTTGGGCGTGCGGGTTCGTGCTGACCTGCGGTTTTGCGAGGATGCGCGGTGCGAGTGCGTGTCGAAGGCCGGTTTGTGAATGCCGGTGATGGATTGCGTGTGGACCGGGCTCTCGGTGGGCGTTTCGGGTCGGGTGACGGGGGCGGCCCGCAAGGATTGCCGGCGGGGTGCCTTTCCGGGTGGGGCGGGCCTGTCTCGAGGGGCGTTTGGGGTTGGGACGGTCGGATGAGAGGTGGTCTGAGGGGTTCGAGGGTCACCATCGGGATCCCGAGACGGTTTCCGGCGCCCGAGTTTCCGCTGACCTGCGGCTTTACGGAACCGACCGGCGAGAGTGCGTGTCGAGGGCCGGTTTGTGCACCCCCGGCAACCGAAACCGCCCACTCACAGCCCTGCCCTTCTCCTTCTCACCCGCAACCGCCCACCCACCGCACGCCGAAACGGCCCGACCCACTCGGGAAGGCTCCCCGGCGGACCCGACCGGGCCGCCCACCCTTCCGCGCCGTTGCCAGCGCCTTTCCCGCCAAGCAACGCCCGCGTCTCGCCGGGGAGTCCAGGGTTCCCGGCCGCCGGTGACGGTGGGACCGGGTCGATCTCCGCCGATCCACGCCGACCGTTTAGCACTGAGCCATCCGCTGCCGACCAAGACGCGACCGCCGGCCGCAAGCGCCCGGCCCACTCGGAAAGGCTCCTCGGCGGACTCGACGAAAGCGCCCTCCCGCTCCGCCGTTGCCAGCGCCTTTCCGGCGAGCAGCACTCAGGTCTCGCCGGGGAGTCCAGGGCTCCTGACCGCCGGTGACCGTGGGACCGGGTCCATCTCCGCCGATCCACGCCAACCGTTTAGCACAAAGCCACCCGCCGCCCACCAAGACGCGACCGCACGCCGCAACCGCCCGACCCACTCGGGAACGCTCCCCGGCGAACCTCACCGGACCGCCCTCCCGCTCCGCCGTTGCCAGCGCCTTTCCAGGCAAGCAACACCCGTGTCTCGCCGGAGAGCCCAGGGCTCCCGGCCGCCGGTGACCGTGGGACCGGGCCGATCTCCGCCGGTCCACGTCGACCGTTTAGCACAAGGCCATCCGCTGCCGACCAAGTCGCGACCGTCGGCCGTGAACGCCCGGCCCACTCGGAAAGGCTCCTCGGCGGACCCGACGAAAGCGCCCTCCCGCTCCGCCGTTGCCAGCGCCTTTCCGGCAAGCAACACCCGGGTCTCGCCGGGGAGCCCAGGGCTCCCGGCCGCCGGTGACCGTGGGACCGGGTCGATCTCCGCCGGTCCACGCCGACCGTTTAGCCCTGAGCCACCCGCTGCCGACCAAGACGCGACCGCATGCCGCAACCGCCCGGCCCACTCGGAAAGGCTCCTCGGCGGACCCGACGAAAGCGCCCTCCCGCTCCGCCGTTGCCAGCGCCTTTCCGGCGAGCAACGCCCGCGTCTCGCCGGGGAGCCCAAGGCTCCTGACCGCCGGTGACCGTGGGACCGGGACAATCTCCGCCAGCCCACGCCGACCGTTTAGCACAAAGCCACCCGCCGCCGACCAAGACGCAGCCGCATGCCGCAGACGCCCGGCCCACTCGGAAAGGCTCCCCAGCGGACCCGACCGGACCGACCGCTCCCGCTTCGCTGCTGCCGGTGCCTTTTCGCCGAGCAACACCGCACGCTCGCCGGAAAGCCCAAGGCTCCCGGCCACCCGCGCCTCCGAGACCAGGCCCCCACCCCCCCAGCCCACGCCGACCGTTCCGCACAAAGCCACCCGCGCCCAACCCCACCAAGATGCAACCGCCGCCCGACGCCGACACCCCGGTCAGCGCCCCCGGTGTCGTCCCCGGGGCGTGGGTACGGGAGTGGGCTTGGCTTGTGTGGGGTCGTCTGTCTTCGGCTTGCCTCGGGGGGGTTTGCCGTGGTCGGCTGCGGCCAGGATTGCTGCCAGGGCGGTGGTGACCGGGACCGAGGCGATCAGGCCGATGCTGCCGACCAGGGTGCGGGCGATCTCCTCGGCGACGATCTCGCTGGTGGCTACGTCCAGGACGTCCCGACGGGCGATGGAGAACAGCAACATCAGGGGCAACGCGGCGCCCGCGTAGGCCAGTACGAGGGTGTTGACCGTGGACGCGATGTGGTCGCGGCCGATTCGGATGCCGGCTCGGTACAGCCGACGGGCCGTCATGGTCGGGTCGGCCTGCTTGAGTTCCCAGACCGCCGAGGTCTGGGTGACGGTCACGTCGTCGAGTACGCCGAGCGAGCCGATGATGAATCCGGCCAACAGCAGGCCGTGCAACTCGATGTCCGGATACATCGCGTGGACCAGGCCGGTCTCGTCGGAGGTGTTGCCGGTCAGGTGCGCCCACCCGATGAACAGCGACCCCAACACCCCGATCAGGGACAACGACACGAGCGTGCCGACCACCGCGACCGAGGTGCGGGTGGACAGGCCGTGGCACAGGTACAGCGCGACGAACATGATCGCGCTGCCGCCGACGACCGCGACCAGGAGCGGATCGGAACCGTGCAGGATGGCGGGCAGGATGAAGAACGACAACACCGCGAAGCTGATCGCGAGTGCGATCAGCGCGGTCAGGCCGCGCAGTCGACCCACCACGATCACCGCGACCGCGAACAGGCCCGCGAGCAGCAACATCGGTGGGCCGCGCCGGACGTCGATCACCGAATAGCGCAGGTCCTCGGGCGCGCCGGGGGAGTACGCGAGCACCACGCCCTGCCCGACCGAGAACCGGCGCGGCTGATCGGGCCGGAGCAACTCGGTGAACCGTCGGCCCCGGTCGGCGCCGGAGGTGACCTCGATCGTGGCGCGGCGGCAGTCGGCGGGGGCGGCCGGGGTATTCGGGGCGTGTGGTGCGCCCGACGCGCCGAGTGGGGGTGGGGGCCAGGGGATACCGCCGGGGTGCTCGTCCGTACCCAGGGTGCCGCCTGCGTCGGTGGGGCCGGCGAAGACCTCGGCGTCCGCCTGGGCGCAGGGCAGTTCCTCGACCTTGGTGACGCGGCCGTCCCGGGTCTCCTGGTCGAAGCCGGCTCCGGTACGGGGGTGCGGCGGGGTGCCGCCCGGCCACAGCACCACCAGGCCCACCAGTACGGCCGTCGCGAACGGGATCAGTACGGCGGCCACCAGGCGGCGCAGCCGGGCCGACGCGGGTGACGGCGGCCCGTGCGCGTGGCTGTGCCCGTGGCCCGGTGGGTGAGCGGGCGCGCCGGGGACCTCGTTCGTACCGTCGTGGTCCGCGTGATCCGCGTGATCCGCCCGTGTCCTGTCCATGGCCCAGCCCCTCCCGATCCGGCCGACGCGTCATCGAGGCGGGATCTCGGCGGAAGCGTATCGGGCCGGAAGGCTGGGTCCGCAGCCTGAGCCGTCGTCGGCCACCGGCGCAAGCAACTTGCGGGGGATCGCCCCGAGGCCGCAAGATTCTTGCCTGCCGGTCGGGTTCAGGGCCTGGCGTTTTGCGTGGCAGCGTCGAGGAGGGGAGCGTCGAGCATGGCCGAGATCGACAGCATCGACCACACCATCCTGCGCATGTTGCGCGAGGACGGGCGGCGGACCTTCTCCGAGATGGCCGGCCAGATCGGCCTGTCCGTCGCGGCGGTCAAGCGCCGGGTGGACCGGATGCGCGAGGAGGGCGTGATCACCGGCTTCACCGTCCAGATCGACCACGCCAAACTCGGCTGGGGCGTCGAGGCGTTCACCGAACTGCGCTATCCGGGCAGCATGCCGGTCGGCGAGATCGTCCGCACCGCCACGGACACCCCCGAGGTACAGGCCGTCTACACGATCGCGGGCGACCCCGACGCCCTCATCCACGTCCGAGTCCGCGACATCACCCACCTCCAACAGGTGATCGACCACCTCCGTCGCAGCGGCAACGTAACCGGCACCAAAACCCTGATGGTCCTGGGCTCCTGGACCAAGGAAAGCTGACCCACCTCCCGCCCCCGTCCGCGCGCCACCTGCCCGTCTGTGCCCGGGTGGCCGTCCGCTCGCCCGCCTGGCCGCCCGTGTCCGTAGTCCCTGCTCGTCTGCGCTGCCGGCCCGTGCGCGTGCGCGTGCGTGCGCGTTGCCGCCCGTCGTGTTCGGGTTACCGGCCGGTCGCGCGTCGAACCGGAACGTGGGGTGGGGCGGGATGAGGGCGGGCGGACGCAGGGGAGGCGGTGCACGCGGCCGGGGTGCGGACGTGAGCGGGCAGCGGCACGAACGGGCGGGAGGCAGCGCGGGTGAGCGACGGCGCGAACGCGGACGGACGGCACGCGGGCGGGCCGGCGGCGTGAGCAGGCGCCCGCACACCCGTGCGCGTTCCGATATCCGGTTGTGGTGGTGGTTAGGGTTCGGGCATGGGTGAGCGTGTTTTTCGGGTTACCGTTCGAGGGGCCTTCGATGGCCTCAGTGATGTGCAGCGGGCCGGGTTGTTGGCGGTGGCGGCGGAGCATGATGTGTTGCGGGCTGCGTTCACGGCGGAGGGGCAGGTGACCTACGACGTTGCGGCGCGGCCGTTTTTCACCTTTCGGTTCCTGGATTCCGGGGACGCCGAGGAGGACATCGTCGCGGCGACCGATCGGGCACTGGCCGGTGCCGAGGCGTGGCTGAACGAGCGCGGTTACGGCTACAAGAATCTCAAGGCCCAGGCCGAGGATCTTTCCCTGGCGGCGCTGTCCAAGCGCCAACGGCGGGCCCGCGCGGCCGGTTAGGGCGTCCCGGCGGCGTCGGTCGTGGCGCGTGCCGCGAAGGCGAACGAGTCCCGGAGGGACCAGTTGCCGTCGTCGTCGCAGACCACCAGGTCGAGCCGGTCGACGCGCGTGGTCAGCGGCAGACGGCCCGTCACCTCCTGCGCCAGGGCCCGCAGTTCGTCCGGACCCTGACCCAGCGCGACGGTCAGGTGCGGGCCGACGTCGTCGGCGTCGTCCAGGTACGCGCCGCCGTAGGGGAGGTGGTCGGGCCATCGGGTGGTCACCGCGTCGATCAGGCGCAGTACCGGCTCGGCCGGATCGGGCGCCAGCCACAACCCCCGGTGGAATTGGCCGACCCGGCCGAAGACCAGGTCCAGCACGGGCCGCGCGGCGGCGATCTCGGCGAGCGCGGCCAGCTCCGTCGGGCCGATCTCCGCGGGCGTGAGCCACGGATAGAGCACCGTGACGTGCGCCGGGATCCCCTCCGCGGCGCGCGGGTCGTAGCGCTCGCGCCAGGGCTCGACGACCTGTTCGACGTCGGGGACCAGCAACACCAGGGCACTCGCCGCGTTCCGTTCGGGCATTCCCGCAGTGTACGGTCCGCGTCCGGTCCTACCCGGCCATCGTCGGATCGCGGTCGGGGTGTTTCGCCCATCGGGGTCGGCGTCGCGTACGGGTGGGTTCGACGCGCCGGTTCCGGGGGCACTCGTCCGCCATGGCTGTGTTGAGAGTCTTCGCGCGTCCCATGATCGCCTCGATCCACCTGTTCCAGGGCTACGACTGCGTGGTGCATCCGGACCGGGTGGTGCCGGCGGCCGAACCGGTGGTGCGCCGGATCGCCGGGTGGCTGCCGGTGGTGCCCGCCGACCCGCGTACGGCGGTACGGGTGAACGGCGGCGTGCAGTTGGTTGCCGGCACGCTGCTCGCACTCGGCCGGGTGCCGCGCCTGGCCGCGCTCGCGCTCGCGGTCACCCTGGTGCCGACCACGATCGCCGGCCATCGATTCTGGGCCGCCGAGAGCGGTCGGGAACGCGTCGGGCAGCGCATCCACTTCCTCAAGAACGTGTCGATGTTCGGCGGCCTGCTGATCGCCGCCGCGGACACCGGCGGCAAACCCTCGCTCGCCTGGCGCACCCGCCAACGGGCACACGCGCTGCGCCACGACGCGAACCTCGCCCGTCGCAGCGCCAAGGTGAGCGCGACCTCGACCGACGCGGCCCACCGGCTCGCCGACCTGGTGCCCGGCCGCTGACACCCGCGTGCGGGTACAGCGGGTGCGGCAAGTGGGCAAATGGGGCAGCGTGCGCGCCACGTGTGGCCGGGAACCGATTCACGTAGGTGACCATCGAAGCGGCGTGACATCGACGGACGACAACGACGCCCCCGCGACGCAACACACCATCGAGCCGGCCGGGCCGGGCCCGGTCCGCACAGGGCACCCGGACCGCCCTCGGACCACGATCCGAGTCGCGCTCGCCCTCGCGACGTCGGCCGCGGTCGCTGCGGCGGTGCTGCTCGCGTGGCCGCCGTGGGCCGGGGGCGACCCGGACCGGGTCGGCGCCGGGCCGACACTTGCCCCGGCGAGCCGGGCCTATCCGGTGTTGCCCGGTCCCGAAGACGGCCGCTACGACGCCGAGTTGTCCGGCCGGCTGATTCGACAGCGGCAGGCATTTCGCCAGAAGGTGGCCGAGGTTCTGCAACAACACCTGCCGCCGGGAGCGGCGATGGCGATCAGCGAGAGCTCGTTCGGGGACTACCGGCTCACCGTCGACGGCACGGAGTATCGGGTCGTGTTGTACATCGATCCGGGCCGGATGGGCGAGCGATCGCCCAAGGGCGCGGTGGCGATGGCTTCCGGATCCCGCCCGCAACTCGGCGTGGATCGATACGAGCCCCGGTGCAGGCCGGCACCTGCTCGGGCCGCCGGTCGGGGTTGCGTCGACGGGGCGCTGCCCAACGGCGAGTTCGCCACCGTCTACTTTCCCGAGCGCACCGATGTCCCGGTCGGTCCTGCCGACTGGGGAGTGTCCTCCTCCTTCCGGTACCGGGGCGGCCGGGTCGACCTCGGGATCGTCCCGCATCCGCGGTCCCGGATGGTCCCGGCGATCACCGGCGAGCAATGGCTGCGGTTGGTCACCGACCCGTCCTTCGTCGAACTCGTGGACTACTGGCGGGCGTATCCCGACCTGAAGGGCAACGGCTGGTAGGGGCCGGGCCGGCGAAGCCCGTGCCCCCACCGGTGTGTCGAGGTAGGTCAGCGCAGGGCGCGCGCGTCGCCCGCGATGAGAAGCGCACGAGCCGTCGGGATGGTGCGCCCGGCCTGGTTGTCGGCCCACCGGGCCAGCGCGTCGTATTGCTCGTGGGCGAGCATCGTGGTGAGCGTCGCGATCGCGTTGCGGTCGGCGGCGGAGGTCAGGATCAGGTGGGCCAGGCCGGTTCCGGACGCGGTGACGGTGAAGGTGGACTCCACCGCCGTACTGCCGCCAGGGCCCTTGGCCTCGGCCCGCAGCGTGTGTGCGCCGAGCGGCAGGCTGCCTGAGTCGATCGGTGTCCCGGGTGCCAACTCCCGCCCGTCCAGAGTGAGTCGGACCACGTCCGCGCCGGTGGTGGCGAGCGCGGGGACCGGGTTGCTCGCGCGCTCCACCCGGGCGCCGGTCGCCGGTGCGAGCACCTTGACCGTCGGGGCGACGGGCGACACCGGCGGTCCGATCTGCCGCCACGCGGCGATCCAACCGGCCAGCTCGGCGGGGCGGTTGGTGATGACCGCGTCCACGCCGCCGGTGTCCAGGGTCTTCCAGCCGGCGGCGTCGTCCACCGTCCAGGCCATCACGGCGACGCCGGCGCGGTGCAGGTCGGCGACCAGTCCGGGGCGGGTGGCCAGCGCGGCGGCCGAGGGGTTGTACGCCTTGAGATCGAGCTGCCGGGCCAGGGCGACCGGGTCCGCGTCCAGGGCGCTGCGGAGCAGACCGAGCGGCAGGTCCGGCGCCACCTCACGGGTGAACACGAGGGCGTCGACCTCGAAGCTCTGCACGAAGACCCGCCCGCTCATCCCGGTGTCGCGGATGTCCTTGACGATCCGGGCCACTTCGTCCCTGCTGTGCCGGCCCTTGATCTCCAGGAGCAGGTTGCCGCCCCGCGCGCGCAGGTCGTCGAGTTGGGCGCGCAGGGTCGGCACCCGGGCCCCGGAGTGCAGCGGGGAGAACCACGAACCGGCGTCCAGGCCCGCGAGTTGAGCGGCCGTCAGGTCGCGGATCCGGCCCTTTCCGTCGGTGGTCCGGTCGACCGTGTCGTCGTGCAGGATGTGCGGGATGCCGTCCTTGCTGGGCTGGACGTCGTTCTCGATCCAGTCGGTGCCGGCCCGGCGGGCGGTCTCGTCCGAGATCAGCGTGTTCTCCGGCGCGGCCGAGGAGGCGCCCCGGTGGGCGATCACGGTCGGCGGGGCGCCGGGCGCGCGCAGGTAGGCGTTCGCCTCCGGGGCGATCCGGGTGATTCGGACCTCGTCGAAGGAGACCCGGGCACCGTTGACCAGCAGGGCCTGCGCGCCGTCGGTGGAGCGCTGGACCCGGGTGCTGCGCAGCGCCTCGCGGCCGTCCACCACCAGGCGGGCCCGGCTGCCGTGCACCTCGACCGCGACCCGGACGTCCCGGCCGGTTCCGGCGGCGGTCGGCGCCGAGCCGGTGTCGGTCACGTTCCAGGTGTTGGCGGTGGTGCGCTGGGCGAACTCCAGGCCGTTGGCCGCCGTGCTGCCGGTACGCATGGTGGCGATCGACCACGGGGGCGCTCCGCCGGCGGGCACGTCCAGGCCGAAGGCGGTCCAGCGGGCGGTGTCGACGGCGCTCTCGAAGCGGACCACCGCCTCGAAGCGGAAGTCCTCCAGGTGCCGGCCGAAGGTGATCCGGCTCTGTTGGCCGGAGTTCACCGAACTGCCGACCAGGCGGCCGTTCTCCACCTTCCAGTCGCCTTCCACCGCCCGCCACCCGTCGGGCAGCGCGGAGCCGGCGAAGTCCTCCGAGACCACCACCTCGTCGGCGGCCGGTGCGCCGGCGGGCTCCGCGCTCGCGGGCAGGACGTCGATCAGGCCGGCACCGGCGCCGAGGCCGAGGGCCGCGACCAGGGCACCGGCCCGGAGTCGGGAGCGATGCCGCCGAGGCAGCCGGAACGGGGACGAAGACGTTTGCGAGGACATGATCGAAACGGTAGGAAGCGCGAACGAACCCCCGAATACGCGACGGCGAAGCTCTGCTCAACGATCGGGTACGCACGAGCGCATTCGGATGTATCGCCCCATGTGCGAGTAGTTCCGGTGTATCGGTCCATGTCGCCCTTGTGGTCGGGCGTGCCTGTTCGGGCTCCGCAATCCCGCGCCAAGCGCGGTACAAGCCCGACCCGGTACTTCTTGAGCCATCCGACGACGAACACCGGCCGGGCCGCCCGTGACGGCGACTTTGAGCCAACCCGAAGTAGTGAGGGGAAGATGCTAGGCACAGTCAACGCTTTCCTCCACGATCTCCCCGGGAGCACATCGTCTGCGCCGCCGACCACGAATCGGCACCAGGACACCTCAGGAGAGTCGATGAGTCCAACCGCCTTCCCCGAATCGGATCCGGCCGCATCCCTGGCCGCTCTGCTCGCTGCCCGGATCGACCACTCGCCCACGCCGATCGCCGTGATCGCCGGCGAACAACGGCTCTCCTACCGCGAGTTGGGTACTCGGGCCGACGTGATCGGGGCGCGCCTGGCGATGGCCGGGGTGACCAAGGGGGATCTGGTCGGCGTCTGCCTGCCGCGCACCCCGCACCTGCTCGCGACGCTGATCGCGGTGTTGCGTGCGGGGGCCGCGTACGTCCCGTTGGACCCCGAGTATCCGCGCGAGCGCCTGGAGTGGGTGATCGGTGACGCGCAGGCTCCCGTCGTGGTCACCGATCGCGCGCACGAGCACCTGCTTGCCGGCGCGACGGCCGACCTCGTGTACGTCGACGCCGAGCCGCCCACCGGGGTGCGGCCGGCCCGGGCGCACACCGGCCCGGACGATCTCGCCTATGTGCTCTACACGTCCGGCTCCACCGGCCGCCCCAAGGGTGTGCGGGTGACCCACCGCGGAGTCACCGCGATGTTGCGCTGGGCGGCCGACACCTACCGGCCGGACCAGGCCGAAGCGGTGCTGTTCGCCACCTCCGTGTGCTTCGACATCTCGGTCTACGAGATGTTCTTCCCGCTCGTCGTCGGCGGCACGGTGGTCCTGGTGGAGAACGTGCTCGCGCTCGCCGACGCGCCGGCCCGGGACGAGGTCACCCTGATCAACACCGTGCCCAGCGCGATGGCCGCGCTGTTACGCGGACCCGGACTGCCGCGCGGCGTGCGCACGATCAACCTGGTCGGCGAGGCGCTCTCGCGTCGGGTCGCGGACCAGGTGTACGCGTGCCCGCAGATCGAGGAGTTGTACAACCTGTACGGGCCGACCGAGGACACCGTGTACTCCACCTGGGCGCTGGTGGACCGCACCGACCGGGCCGAGCCGCTGATCGGCATACCGCTGCCGGGTACCACGGCGCACGTCCACGACGAACACGGCGCACCGGCCGGGCCCGGCGAACTCGGCGAGCTCTACCTCGCGGGCGACGGCCTGGCCCAGGGCTATCACGGCCGCCCCGACCTGACCGCCGAGCGGTTCGTCACGGTGGCGGGGGAGCGCCGATACCGTACCGGCGACCTGGTCCGCCGCAGGCCGGACGGCGTGCTGGAGTATCACGGGCGGGTGGACCACCAGGTCAAGCTGCGCGGCTTCCGCATCGAACTGGGCGAGATCGAGGCGGTGTTGACCGGCCACCCGGGCGTGCAGGCCGCCGCCGTGGTGCTGCGCGAGGACGCGGCGGGACCCTATCTGGCGGCATTCGTGCAGGGTGCCGACCCGATTCCGGAGCCCACCCCGGCCGAGTTGCGCGCGCACTGCCGGACCCGGGTCCCGACCTACATGGTGCCCGACGCGGTCGCCCTCCTGGCGGAGCTGCCGCTCACCCTCAACGGCAAGATCGACCGCAAGGCGTTGCCCGCCGCGACCCGATCCCGGTTCCGGGACACCGAGTTCGTCGCACCGCGCACGCAGACCGAGACCCGGATCACCGAGATCTTCCGCGCCGTGCTCGACGCGACCCGGATCGGCATCCACGACCCGTTCCTGGACTCGGGCGGCAACTCGCTGCTGGCGGTCGGCCTGTTGGCCCGGATCGAGCGGACCTGCGGGGTCCGGATCCCGTTGGACGCGTTCTTCGCCGCTCCCACTCCGGCCGCCGTGGCCGAGCGGGTGGACCGGGCCGAGGGGCACTCGGCCTCGACGGTCGACCCGCCGTACCGCGACGCGCACGGACCCGCGCTGGTGAGCACCGTGCAACGCGAGTTCGCGATGCACGAGTTGGTCGCGTCGGGCAGCGCGCTCTACAACGTGCCGCTGCGGATTCGGGCCACCGGCGCACTGGATGTGGCCGCGTTGGGCCGGGCCTTGGGCGAAGTGGTGCGCAGACACGAGGTGTTGCGCACCGCGTTGTCGTACCGGGCCGGTGAGCCGGTGGCCGAGATTCGCCCGCCCTACCCGGTCGAGGTGCCGGTGCTCGACCTGCCCGACGCGGACGGCGACGCGGATCGGCACGAGGCACGCCTGAACGCCCTGCTGCGTGCCGACGCGCTCCGCCCGATGGACCGGACCGAGGGCAAACTGCTGCGTGCGCTGGTCGTGCGGGTCCGCCCGGACCGGTACGAACTGCTGCTCACCGTGCACCACATCGCCGTGGACGGCTGGTCGATCGGTCTGCTGTTGCGCGACCTGGCCCGCGCCTACCAGGGACTGCCGCTTCCCGAACCGACGTTGCAATACCGCGACGTGGCCGAATGGGAGCGGCGGTACGCGGACGCCGAGGACGAGGAGGCGCGGCGCTGGGCCGGCCGACTTCGGGGCCTGGGCGTCGAACAGCACATCCCCGGCGACCGCGACCGTCCCGACCCGTTCGACCCGAGCGGAGCCCGGCTGGCCCGCAGGCTGGATCCGGAACTCCTGCGCGCCGCCGAGGAATGGGCGGCGGGCGAGGGCGCCAGCCTGTACATGACCCTGCTCGCCGCGCTCGGCACGCTCGTGCACCGCTCCACCGGTCGCACCGACCAGGCCGTACTGACCCCGTTCGCCGTCCGCCCGCATCCCGAACTGGAGGACGTGGTAGGCCCGTTGCTCAACACCGTGCCGTTGCGCTTTCGGATCGAGGGCAGCGATACGTTCCGCGAGTTGGTGCACCGGCTGCGTCCGGTGGTGCTGGACGCGCTCGATCACTGCGCGCTGCCCTATCTGGAGCAGCTCCGCTTCGCCGGTGTGGGCGGGGCGGAGACCTCGACCCCGGTGTCGCAGATTCTGCTCGCGGTCCAGAACCACCCGGGCGCGTCGGTCGAACTGCCGGACCTGAAACTGGAATTCCTGCACGAGGTGTGCAACGGCGGGGCCAAGACCGATGTGTCGATGTTCCTCGAATTCCCGTCCGACGGGCCGTTGTTGTCCGTGGAGTACCGCACCGGACGCTACGACCCGGCCTCGATCGAGACGCTGATCGACCACCTGATGGCCGTGCTGGCCGAGGCACTGGCCGCGCCGGACCGAGCGATCGCGGAGACGATCATGCTCGACCCGGCCGAGTCCGCCCGGCTGATCGAGGCGGACAATCCGGCCGCCACCGCACGTCCCGACCTGTGCCTGCCCGATCTCGTCGCGGCGCAGATCGCCCGGACCCCGCACCGAACCGCCGTCTCGGCCGACACCGGAACCCTCACCTACGCCGAACTCGACGCCACCGCACACCGATTGGCCAACGCCCTACGGGCGCACGGCGCCGAACGCGGCACCCTGGTGGCGATCGCCATGCCCCGCTCCCACCTGCTGCCCGCGGCCCTGTTGGGGGTGCTGCGTACCGGCGCCGCCTACCTGCCGATCGACACCGAACAACCGGTGGCCCGCAATCGGGCGTTGCTCGACGACGCCAAGGTCACCCTGATCGTCGCGGAGCGAGCCCACGCGGCCGGCACCCCGCTCCTGACCGATCCCGGCTACGACGTGGTCCTCGTGGACGGCCCCGAGGTCACCGGCGCCGCCGCGACGGCGCTGCCCGAACAGGCCGAGGGCGAGGACCCGGCCTACCTGATCCACACCTCCGGCTCCACCGGCCGGCCGAAGGCGGTGGTGGTACCGCACCGGGCGATCGTCAACTTCCTGCTCTCGATGGCCGATCGTCCCGGGCTCGGCGCCGCCGACACGATGGCCGCCGTCACCACGCTCACCTTCGACATCGCCGCGCTGGAACTGTGGTTGCCGCTCGTGGTCGGCGCCCGGGTCGAGATCGCCGGCCGGGACACCGCCACCGACGGGCACAGGCTCGCGGAGTGGCTCGACCGCCGCGAGGTGACGGTCTGTCAGGCCACCCCGGCCACCTGGCGCATGTTGCTCGACGCGGGCTGGACCGGTCGACCCGACCTGGTGGCGCTGTGCGGCGGGGAGGCGCTCACCGGGGACCTGGCCCGGGCCCTGCTGGACCGCTGTGGCCGGGTCTGGAACATGTACGGCCCCACCGAGACCACCGTGTGGTCGACCGTCCTGCGGGTGGACCGCACGCACGCGGTGCGGCGGGTGGTGCCGCTCGGCACGCCGATCGCCAACACCCGCGTCCACGTGCTCGACGCGGCCGGGCGGCCCGCGCCGATCAATGCCCCCGGCGAGTTGTGCATCGCCGGCGCCGGGGTCGCACTGGGCTATCTGGGCCGCGCCGAACAGACCGCCGAGCGCTTCGTCGGCGACCCGTGGGGGCCTCCCGGCGCGCTGATGTACCGGACCGGCGACCTCGCCTGCCGCCGACGCGACGGCACGCTGGAGTACCACGGCCGGGCCGACCATCAGGTCAAGCTGCGCGGCTTCCGGATCGAACTCGGCGAAGTGGAGGCCGGATTGACCGCGCTCTCGGGCGTCACCGGCGCGGTCGCGACGTTGTGGCAGGGACCGGCCGGGCCGACCCTGGTCGGCTACGTCGTCACGGACGGCGAGTTCGACGCCGTGGACCTGAGCGCGGCCCTCGGTGAACGGCTGCCCCGGCATCTGGTGCCCGGAGTGCTCGTCCCGCTCGACGCGCTGCCGCTGACCCCGGCCGGCAAGATCGACCGGGCCGCCCTGCCGGAACCTCGGCCCGGCGGCAGCGGTGCCCCGCCCCAGGGCGACTGCGAGGAGATCCTGGCCGAGATCTGGCACGAGTTGCTGGGTCCGGACCGGATCGGCCGGGACGACGGGTTCCTCGCGCTGGGCGGCAACTCACTGCTCGCGCTGCGCCTGATGGCGCTGGTGAGCGAACGCTTCGAGATCGACTTCCCGCTGCGTGTGGTCTTCGAGGCGCCGACGCTGGCCGCGATGGCCCGGCGCATCGAGGACATCCTGCTCGGCGAACTCGGCGAACTCGGCGAGCCGGACGCGTCGGGCGAGTTCGGCGACCCCGGCGCCTTCGCCGAGCCGGGGCCGTGGAGCAACCACGCCGGTCACGGCCTGGCGAACCCTTCCATCGACCGGGACAAGGAATGACCGACTCCGAGGAGATCCTGACCACCCGCCCCGAGCCCGACCCCGAGCAGGTCCGCCGCGAACTGCTCCGCCGTCGACTGGCCCGGGCCCGGGTGGCGACGCCCCGCGCCGAACCGACCCGCAGGCCCGCCGACGTGCCCACACCGCTGTCCGCGGCGCAGCGCCGGATGTGGTTCCTCGCCCAGTACGAACCCGACGGCGCCGCCTACAACATGCCGCTGGTGTTGCGCCTGTCCGGCCGACCGGACATCGCCGCGCTGGTGGCCGCGTTGACCGACGTGGTGGCCCGGCACGAGGTGTTGCGCACGGTGTATCCGAGCGTGGACGGCCATGTGTTGCCGACCGTGCACGACGTCGACCAGTTCCGGGTGTCGGTGCTCGACCTGCCGGAGCCGGAGGTGGCCGGGCTGCTCGCCGCCGAGGCCCGCCGCCCGTTCGACCTGGTCGGCGAACTACCGATCAGAGCGTCGCTGCTGTGTTCCGGCGAGCGGTACGTGCTGAGCGTGGTGTTGCACCACATCGCGGCCGACGCGTGGTCGATCGGCGTGTTGTTCCGGGACCTGGCCGCCGCGTACACCGCGCGGTGTGCCGGTCATCCGCCCGAACTCCCGCCGCTGCCGGTGCAGTACGCGGATGTCGCGTACCGGCAGCAGACCACGCTCGCGGCCGAACTCGATCGGCAGTCGGCCTGGTGGCTGGCCCGCCTGCAGGGCGCACAGACCACGGTGACGGTGCCGGTGGACCACCCGCGTCCGGCCGTCGCGGACACCCGGGGCGAGCGGATCGAGGTGGCCTTCGGGGCGGAGCGGTCGCGGCGCATTCGTGCGTTGGCCGAACGTACCGGGGGCACCACGTACATGGTGCTGTTGACGGCCTTGCAGGTGGTGTTGGGTCGATATAACGGGACTTCGGATGTGACGGTGGGGAGTCCGGTCGCCGGGCGTACGCACAGCAGCACCGACTCCCTAATAGGCTGTTTCGTCAACACTCTTGTTATGCGGACGGATGTGTCCGGTGGGGTCAGTGTGCGGGAGTTGCTGGGGCGGGTGCGGGAGCATACGTTGGCGGCTTTTGCTCGGCAGGAGTTGCCGTTCGATCGGTTGATCGATGTGCTCGGGGCGGAGCGTGAGCTTGCCTATACACCGCTGTTTCAGGTGTTGTTGAATGTGCATAATCAGGCGCCTGCGCGGCCGCTGCTGCCTGGGGTGGAGGTCGAGTGGTGTGATACGCACACCGGGGCCGCCAAGTTCGACCTGTCGGTCGCGGTGCTCGACACCGGTCCCGGCGACGAGCTGGTCGCCGACCTGATCTGGCGCAGTGTGCTCTACGAAGAGGCGACCATCCGGCGGGTGTTCGGGCACCTGACCACCGTGCTGGACGCGATGACCGCCGACCCGGATCGACCGGTGGACGAACTGCCGTTGTTGACGGCCGTCGAGGAGCGTCGGCTCGCCGGCTGGAACGACACCGCCCGGGACTGGGGCACCAAGGGCACGCTGCACGCGCTGGTCGAGGAGCAGGCCCGGCGCACCCCTGACGCACCGGCCGTACGCGGCGCGGACGGGACGCTGAGCTACGTCGAACTCGACGCGCGGGCCGAGCTGTTGGCGGGTCGCCTGCGCGGCCTCGGGGTGGGCCCGGATCGGGTCGTCGGGCTGTTCGCGGAGCGTTCGGGCGCGCTGATCGTCGGCATGCTCGGCATTCTCAAGGCCGGTGGCGCCTATCTGCCGCTGGACCCGCTGTATCCGGACGAGCGGGTGCGGGCGCTGCTGGACGCGGCCGACGCGGTCGCGGTGGTCACCACCGAGGACCTGCGGGCGCGGGCGACCGGTTCGGTGCCGGTCGTGGTGCCCGAGGCGGCCCCGGCGGGGCCGGAGCGCGCCGTCCCCGGAGCGGCGGGTGGCCCGGCCGACCCGGTCGCGGCGGCCGGGCCCGACAACCTCTGCTACGTGCTGTTCACCTCCGGGTCCACCGGCACCCCCAAGGCGGTCGCCGTCGAGCACCGCAACTACCGCAACTACCTGGCCGGTCTGCGAGAGCGGGTGGGTCCGGGGCGTACGGCCGACGGGCGGCCGTGGAACTGGGCGCTGGTGTCCACGTTCGCCGCGGACCTGGGCACCACCAACGTGTTCGGCGCGCTCACCGGCGGTGGATGTCTGCATCTGTTGACCCGGGACCAGGCCACCGATCCGGACGCGTTCGCCCGGTATCTGGGCGAGCATCGCATCGATGCGATGAAACTGGTGCCCAGTCACCTGGAGGGCCTGGCCGCGCTCGGCGATCGGCTCGCCGACGTGCTCCCGCGCGAGCTGCTGATCTGCGCGGGCGAACCGCTGCGCGCGGATCTGGTGGACCGGATCCGGGCGGCTCGGCCGGAGTTGACCCTGCACAACCACTACGGGCCGACCGAGACCACGGTGTCGATGCTCGGTGCCCCGGTGGCCGCGGTGCCGGCCGGGGCGGCGAGTGCGCCGCTGGGGCTGCCGTTCGGCAACGTCGGCGCGTACGTGCTGGACGGGCACCGGCGGTTGTTGCCGGTGGGCGTGCCGGGCGAGTTGTACGTGACCGGGGCCGGGTTGGCCCGCGGCTATCTGGGTCGGCGGGAGGCGACCGAGGAGCGCTTCGTCGAGTGGGCCGGGCGCCGCGCGTATCGCACCGGGGACCTGGTCCGGCGCCGTGCGGACGGCCTGATCGAGTTCCTCGGCCGGGCCGATCACCAGGTCAAGATTCGCGGCTTCCGGGTGGAGATCGGCGAGGTGGAGGCCGAACTGGCCGCGCAGCCCGGTGTTCGCGAGGCGATCGTGGTGGCCCGCGGCGAGGGCGCCGCGCGCAAGCTGGTCGGCTATGTGGTCGCGGAGGCGAAGGTCGCCGCGGACGGCGCGGCGATCCGGGCCGCCACCCGGGCCCGGCTGCCCGACTACATGGTGCCCTCGGCCGTGCTGGTGCTGCCCGCGCTGCCGCTGACCGGCGCGGGCAAGGTGGACCGGGCGGCGTTGCCGGAACCCGAACTCGCCCCGGCCGAGACCGGCCACGTGGAGCCGGACACGGCCACCGAGGCGGCGGTGGCCGAGGCGTTCGCCGAGGTGTTGGGCCGGACCGGGGTCGGTGCGGTGGACGACTTCTTCGCGTTGGGCGGTGACAGCTTCACCGCCGTACGCGCGGTTCGCACGATCGGCCGCGGCCTGTCCATCATCGACCTGTTCCAACAGCCCACCGTGCGCGAACTCGCCGCTCTGCTCGACGCACGCGCCGACGAACCGGACACGGGCGAGCGCCCGCGCCCGCTGCTGCACCGGCTCACCAAGGACGCCGGGCCGACCACGCTGACCCTGGTCTGCGTGCCCTACGGCGGGGGCAGCCCGATCACCTTCCAACCGCTGGCCGACGCGCTGCCCGCGGAACACCGGCTGTACGCCGTGGAGTTGCCCGGCCACGATCCCAGTCGCCCGGAGGACGAACCCGAGGCGCTGGACTCGCTCGCGGACCGGCTGACCGCGCAGATCACCGAGCGGATCAGCGGGCCGATCCTGCTCTACGGGCACTGCCTGGGCGGCGCGCTCGCGACCGCGCTGGCCGGGCGACTGGAGGCGGCGGGCGCCGAGCTGCGCGGCGTCGCGCTGGGCGGCACCTTCCCGGCGGCGCGACTGCCGGGAAGGTTCGCCGAGTGGCTGGCCCGGCGGCTGCCCGGGGACCGGTTGCTCTCCGATCGGGCCTACCTCGACTACCTGCGCGCGATGGGCGGTTTCACCGACGTCTACGACGAGGCCGAACAGCGTTTCCTGATCCGGGCGTTGCGGCACGATGTGCGGCAGGCCGAGGACTTCTACACGCGCGCCTACGGGGCCGAGCGGCCGGTGCCGGTGGCCGCGCCGATCCTGTGCGTGGTGGGCGACAAGGACCGGGCGACCCTGCTGTACGAGGAACGCTACGCCGAGTGGGAGCACTTCGGTCCACGGGTCGAGCTGGCGGTGATCCCGCGCGCCGGCCACTACTTCCTCAAACATCAGGCCGTCGAACTGGCCCGGGTGCTGGGTCGCTGGTCGGCGGGGCCGACGCCGGCGGCCGAGCGGCCGAGTCCGCGGCCGGCCTCGGCCCGGCCGGATCTGGCCACCTTCGCGAAGGTGGCGGGCGGGCAGTTCGTGTCGATGATCGGCACCGCGCTGTCCACGTTCGCGCTCGGCGTGTGGGTCTACCTACAGACGGGTTCGGCCTTCGACTTCGCGATGATCTCGGTCGCGGCGGTGTTGCCCGCGGTGTTGTTGTTGCCGATCGCGGGCGCGGTGGCGGACCGGGTGGACCGGCGGCGGATCATGATCGTCACCGATACCGTGGCCGCCGCCGCGATGTTGTCGCTCGGTGTGTTGTTGTGGACCGACCACCTGCACCTGTGGCATGTGTACGTGGTGGCGTGCGTCGGCTCGGTCTGCAACGCGTTCCAACGACCCGCCTACATCGCGGCGATCGCCCAACTGGTGCCCAAGCGCTATCTGGGTCAGGCCAACGGGCTGGCCCAACTGGGCACCGGGTCCGGCGACATGCTCGCCGCGCTGGCCGGTGGCGTGCTGGTGGCTGCGGTCGGGCTGCACGGCGTGGTGTTGTTCGACATGGCCACCTTCCTGATCGGGGTGACCGTGCTGCTGCGGGTGCGCTTCCCGGACGCCCTGTTCGAGAAGCGCGAGGAGCCGCTGCTGCGCGAAGTGGTCACCGGCTGGCGGTACATCGTGCGTCGGCGCGGACTGGTCGCGATGGTGGTGTTCTTCGTGGTGTTCAACTACCTGTTCGCGGTGGCCACCGTGCTGGTCACCCCGATGGTGCTGGCCGACGGTTCGGCGGTGACGCTGGGCGTGGTGACCGCGTTCGGCGGGGTGGGCGCGGTATTGGGCGCGCTGGTGATGGCGTTGTGGGGCGGGACGTCGCGGCGGGCCACCGGCATGATCGGCTTCACCTCGGTGGTCGGCCTGGCCGCGGTGTTCGCGGGCAGTCGGCCGGAACCGGTGTTCGTCGCGGTCGGGTTGTTCGTGTTGTGGGCGGCGCTGATGATCCTGAACTCGCACTGGATGGCCCTGATCCAGACCAAGGTCGGGATGGAGTTGCAGGGTCGGGTGTTGGCCACCAATCAGATGTTGGCGATGTCGATGATGCCGCTGGGCTTCGTGACCGCCGGCCCGCTGGCGGACAAGGTGTTCGAGCCGCTGCTGCGGTCGGACGGTGCGCTCGCCGATTCGGTGGGCGTGGTGCTGGGCACCGGGCCGGGCCGGGGCACCGGCTTGTTGCTGGTCCTGGTCGGTCTGGCGCTGGGCGTCTGGGGTCTGATCGGGTTGTCGTACCGGCCGCTGAGTCGGATGGAGGACCTGTTGCCGGACGCGATCCCGGACGTGGAGATCGGCGACAAGGACACCATCCAGGCCGAAGCCGACCGGCAGTTGGCCCGCAAGGGGGAGGCGGTCTCGCCGGTGTCCTGACCGGTTGGCGGGTGCATTGTGGGGCGGCGGACGAGCACCGCCGCCCCACACCGGGGTCAGGGTCGCAACCCCGGGCCCACCTCCAGCTTCGCCGTCAGCGGCAGCTCGGCGCTGGAGCCGCCGATCCGCAGGGTGTAGCCGCCGGGCTCGGTCTCGCGGCGGCCGGATTCCGCCGACCAGTGCTCGAAGGCACGTGCCGGGATGGTGAGTTCGACGGTCACCTCGGCGCCGGCCGGTGCGCTCGCCCAGGTATGGCCGGCCAGCCACAGCACGGGGCGCTCCACCATGCCGTCGGCGCGGCTCAGGTATGCCTGGACCAGGTGCCGGCCCGGACGTGGGCCGGTGTTGCGGATCCGTACCCGGGCCACGAAGTCGGCGCCGGAGGCGACCGTTTCCACCCAGACGTGTTCCCACGTCGTCCAGCCCAGGCCGTGACCGAACGGGTAGGCCGGGGTCACGCCCGCCCGCAGCCAGCCGCGATAGCCGATGTGGATGCCCTCGGCGTAGTCGAGCCGGCCCGCGACCGGCGTGGTGGACAACACCGCCGGATCGTCCTCGTGCGCGGGCCAGGTCATCGGCAGCCGCCCGCCGGGCTCGCGGTGCCCGAGCAGTACGTCCGCCAGCGCCGCGCCGAACTCCTGGCCGGGGAACCAGGAGACCAGGATCGCCGCGACGTCCGCCCGCCACGGCAACAACACCGGCGAGCCGCTGTTGACCACCACCACCGTGTTCGGGTTGACCGCCGCGACCCGGCGGATCAACTCGTCCTGCCGACCGGGCAGGGACAGGTGCGAGCGGTCACGGCCCTCGCTGTCGCTCTCCTCGGTGCTGCCCACCACGACGACCGCGACCTCGGCCTGCGCCGCCAGGGCGACCGCGTGGTCGAGTTCGGCGTCCTCGTGCACCACCGGCCGGTCCACACCCAGGACGAACCCGGTGCCGGGACGCTCCGCCGCGAAGTCGTGGCGCAGGTGCAGCTCGACCTCCCGATCGGCGGCCAGGTCCAGCACGGCCCATCGCTCGGGTGGGGTGAGGATGCCGCCGAGCGGGTCCTCGGTCACCAGGTCGTCGTCCACGAGCGGGACACCGTCCGCGAGCAGCCGGAACCGGCCCACGCCGGCCACCCCGATCCGGTGCGGCCCGTCGACGCGAGCTCGGAGCACGCCGACCGCCTCGATCGCGACGGCCCGCGCGACGATCGGGTCGTCCAGCCACAACAGCCGTCCACCACCGCGCAGTTCCTCGTGCAGCAGCTCGCCGTCGGGGCCGATGAAGCGCACCCACAGGCCGGGCTCGCCGGTCTTGGGGTCGTGCACGTCGGCGCCGGTGACCGCGGGCAGCCGGTGCCGGATGCGCGCGCCGACGGCGTGGGTGACCTCCACGTCGGGCCCCAGCGCCGCCCGCAGCCCGGCGAGCGGGCTGATCGCGTACGGCGGGATCACCGTCGCGCTGCCCCCGCCCTGGATCCGGGCGACCTCGGCATTGGGACCGAGCACCGCGACCCGGCGCAGCGTATCGGGGGTCAGGGGCAGCGCCGTCCCGGTGTCGCGCAACAACACCATGCCCGCCGCGGCGGCCTCGCGCAGCAGCGCGGCGGCATCCGGCGCCGGTCGCGGGGGCGGGGGCGGCACGAGGGCGCCCAGCGCGCCGACGCGGGCCGCGAGCAGCAGCAGTCGGCGCACCTTGCGCTCGATCGCCTCCGCCGGCACCAGGCCCGCGCGCACCGCGGCCACCAGCGCCGCGCCCCACGGCTGGTCCGGTCCCGGTCCCGGCATCGCCAGGTCCAGTTCGGCCCGCCCGGCACCCTCGGTGGAGCGGGTCGCGAACCAGTCCGAGACGACCAGTCCGTCGAAGCCCCACTCGGTGCGCAACGGCGTCTCCAGCAACGGACTTTCCGTCATCGTGACGCCGTCCACGCTGTTGTACGCGGCCATCAGCGCCCAGACCCCGCCCGCCCGCACGATCTCCTCGAACGGGGCGAGGTGAACCTCGTGCAGCGCGCGCTCGGACATCCGCACGTCGACCGAATACCGTTCGGTCTCCGAGTCGTTCGCGGTGTAGTGCTTGACGGTGGCCGCGACACCGCCGGCCTGGATGCCGCGGACCAGCGCCGCGCCGACCCGACCGGACAGGAGCGGTTCCTCCGAGTAGCACTCGAAGTGCCGGCCGGCGTACGGGCTGCGCTGAAGGTTGACGGTCGGGCCGAGTACGACGTCGACCTGCTTGCGGCGGGCCTCGATCGCGAGCAGCGCGCCGAGCCGCTCGACCAGACTTTCGTCCCACGAGGCGGCGAGCGCGGTCGGACAGGGCAACGACGCGGACGGCTCGCGCTCGTCGAAGCGCTCACCCCGCACGCCCGCCGGGCCGTCGCACAGCACCATCTCGCGCAGTTCGATGGCGGGTTCGGCGGCGGTTCGCCAGAATCCGGACCCGGTGAGCAGGCGGACCCTGGCTTCGAGATCGAGGCGGGCCAGGGCCGCCTCGACGAGTTCGAGGGTGTGGGCGTCCGGCGCCCCGGGTTGGTGCGGGGGTGGGGGTATGCGGGTGGTTTCGAGCGGCTCGAAGGCGCCGGACGCCTCTTCGGCCGAGGACGGGGGAAGGGTGCGGTCATCATGACCGTTGGCCTGCGACACGCGGGGCACACTACATTCAATACATTCCAGGTGGAATGCTTTCACGAGGGGAGCCGAACGGATGTCGGATCGCACGGGGGCACGCGGCCCGTACGCGCGCGGTGTCGCACGGCGGCAGGAAATCGTGCACGCGGCGCTGGAGGTGTTCGCCACGCGCGGCTACGACGCGGTCTCGCTGCGCGAGATCGCCGCCCAGGTGGGCCTGTCCCATACCGGCCTGCGGCACCACTTCGCGTCCAAGGAAGAGCTGCTCACCGCGGTACTGCGCTACAAGGACGAGCTGACGCTGACCCCGGACGAGCAGGTGGACGTCTCCGGCATCGCCTGGGTGCGGGCCAGCCGGGACGTGGTCGCGCTCAACGCCCGGCAACCACTGCTGATCCGGCTGTTCGCGACGTTGTCCGTGCAGGCCACCGACCCCGCGCATCCGGCCCACACGTACTTCGTCGAGCGCTACCGGATCGCGCGCGAGATCGCCGCCGGGCACCTCGCGCGGGCCCGGGACGACGGCGACATCGCCGCCGACGTGGACGCCGAGCACTGCGCCGAGCTGATGCTGGCCGCGATGGACGGCCTCCAGGTGCAGTGGCTGCTCGAACCCGACCGGGTGGACATGGTGGCCGCGTACGGACAGTTCCTGGATCGTTTCCTCGCCGTGCTCGCCGTTCCGCTGCCCTCGGGACAGCGGAACGGCGAAGCGGCGAACGGAAGCTGAGCCTGCGTCAGCCCGCCCGGCCGATCTCGTGCCGGCCGGCGGGGTAGGACCGGCCGGCGTGCACGAACGGCACCGGGCTGTGCACGTTCAGCAGCGTCGGCGTCACCGTCACCTCGATGAGACCCGCCGGGCAGGGCACCGCGCCCGAGGCCCGGCTCAACTCGCCGAGTGCGGGCTCGATCCGGGCCACCGCGAAGCCCGGTTCGGCCGGCTCGACCCCGAGCACGCGCGTCATCAGGTCGCGGGTGGGCGTCGAGGACCAACCATGGCTGATCGTGCCGCCGTACCAGGTCTCGCTCCACGAGGTCTCGCTGCGGGCGAGCAGCGCCGCCCAGTCCAGACACAGGCCGGCGATCAGGTCGGCCCGGCCCGCTCGGGCCAGCGCGTCGTGCACCACGTAGCGGAAGAACGGCTGGGCGCGCACCACCGCGCGACCGGTGTCCCACCACGGCTTCGGCGGCCCGGCCCGCAGGTGCGCCCCGCCGACCTCGGTGTTCGAGCCGGGCTCGGCGGGGCCGTCCGGAGCGCTGAACGCGGCGTGTACCAGGTTCTCTTCGGCGGTGAGCACGGTCACCAGGCGCTCGATCCGCTCGGCCGGCACCAGGCCGCCCACGATCGCCGCCGCCTGGCCGTGCTGGGAGGCCATCGGGCGGCGCTCGCCGTCCGCGATCGAGTCCGCGTAGCGCTCCCGCTCGGGATCCCACAGCCGCTCGAAGCCGAGCACGAGCCGGGCATGCGCGGCCCGTGCCCAGTCCGCCCGGTTTCGATCGCCGAGCCAGTCGGCCAGTTCGGCGAACTCCAGCAGGGCCCGACCCCACAGCCCGCACAGCGCCGCCGAGACGCCCTCGGTGTGCACGGCCGACCAGTCGATGATCACCCAGCCGAAGACGTCGGTGGGCAGGCCGGTGTCGTCCAGGAACGGCACGAACCAGCGCAGCACCCGCTCGGCCACCGGGAGCAACTCGGCGATCTCCTCGCGATCGCCGACGTAGCGGTACAGGTTCCACACCGAGTGCACCCAGTGCAGCGCCCAGTCCGGGATCACCGTGAAGTCGGCCCACTCGGCGTCGCCGGCCACCGCCATCGGCAACATCCCGTCCGAGCGCGGCGACGCGGCCAGCCGGGGATGCCAGCGGGCCAGCCGCCAGTCGGAGTTGGTGGTCAGGTCGACCATCTGGTGCACCACCGCGTCGCCGGTCCAGGCCCGCTGCTCGCGGGTGGGGCAGTCGACGTAGGCGTCCGCCGAGCACAGCGTCACGGTGCGGCGTCCGACCCGCCAGATCTGTTCCAGGCGCGGATCCGAGCAGGCGAACCACGCGTCGCCGGTGACCGGGTAGGTGCGTTCGCGGACCGCCACGCGATGCACGGTGACGCCGTCCGGGGCCTCGACCAGGACGCCGCGCAGGCCGTAGGAGTCGAACGACTCCAGGGCGCGACGGGTGCCGTCGACGGTCACCGCCAGGCTCGCGTCGTGCTCGCCGGGCGCGGGCCGCCCGTTCGGGTCGACGAACTCGGCGGTGCGAACCAGGACCTCGGCGCCGGCCGGGCCGTGCGCGTCGACGACCACGGTGCCGGAGAGCACCTGCTCCGCCGTGTAGGCGCCGGCCGGGCCCGGGGTCAGCACCGTCTCGCGTGGTTGCGGCCAGGTGATCGGCCGGCCGCCGAACGGGCCGCCGGGGTAGCTGGGCGGCTCGGGCCGACCCGGCTCGCCGGTGGTCATCGCGCGCCGCAGCACCGCCGCCGGCCAACCGGGATCGTGGTCGGGGTGTTGCCAATCGGCGGGCAGCGCACGGGCGTCCAGCAGCTCGCGACCGCGCCCGGAGATGGTGCCGCCGCCGGGGGTCGCGGTCCACCCGGCCAGGACCCGGGCCTGCCAGTGCTCGCCGGTGACGAACCACGCGTCCGGGCCGAGCCGGGCCTCGAGCACGAACGCGCCGTGCACCAGGTCGTTGGCGAACGGCGACGGCGGCAACCACCACGGATTGGGCCCGTCGTAGACCCAGGCCAGCGCGGTCACCACGTTGGTGCCCGGGCGCAGGTGGGCGGCCAGATCGAGATCGTCGTACGGCCGCAGGCGCGGATTCGCGCGCACCGGCCCGCGGGCCACCTCGACCCCGTTCACGGCCAGCGTGTACCCGGACAACGCGACCACGCGCGTGGGCACCCGCTCGGGCACCCGGTCGAGATCGAGCACGGCCCGCAACGCGACGGTATGCCGCCCCTGCGCGCCACCCGCCGCGTCGGCCCAGATCCACCGGGCCCGCCATCGGCCGGGCGGAAAGTCGGTACTGACGATCACGCGATCATTCCTTCGTGTCGAACTGAAAATTCCGGCCACCGAACCAGGCGCCGAAACCGGACGAAATCCGGCCGGGCCGATGCCGACGCCGAACCACGTACCGAAGCCGGGCGAAAGGCCCGGACCATCCGGCAGCAATATGGAGTAGATGCATCCAAGTCGGGCAATCCGTGGCCCGGCCGGCGTTCGGGTCACCTCGGCCGAAGGCCGGGTCCGCTCGGCCGGTTCGGCGCTTGAGCACACAACCGCCCGGCGATTGCCGGCAACCCGCCCGGCTACCGGGCCAGGTGCTCGCGGACCGCCGCCAACCACGCTTGCGGCCGCTCGGTCTGCGGACTGTGCTTGGCCCCCGCGACGACCCGAAGCTCCGCGCCCCGGATGCCCGCGGCGAACTGCTCCGCCGCGCCCCGCAGTCGCCGATCGTGTTCGCCGACGACGACGGTGACCGGGCAGGAGATCTCGGCCAGCCGGCCGACCAGCGACGGATACGCGCCCAGCGCCTGTGCGCACCCGACGAACGCGGCCGGGTCCATCCCGGTGATCGCGCGCGTCTGCCGCTCGCGGCGGGCCAGGTCCTCTGCCGTGGCCCCCGCCGGAGGGCGGGAGAACGGCTTGAGCAAGGTCAGCAGTGGCGCCAGGCCGAACCTGCCGACCACCGCGTTCATGCCCCCGGAGAGCACCCGAAGCAGCGGCGTGGAGGTGGGCTCGGCGGCGGTGTCCATCAGCACGAGCGAGCGCACCCGGTCCGGATGGGCCAGCGTGTACCGCAGCGCCAGCACGCCGCCCATCGAGTGCCCGAGCAGATCGATCGGCTCGGGCAACACCCGCTCGACGAACCCCTCCAGGTCGGCGGAGAGGTGATCGAAGGTGTAGGCGGCTCGGTCGGCGAACTTGGTGCTGTCACCGTGTCCGCGATGGTCGTAGGCCAGGACCCGGCGATCCCGCGCCAGCAGTGGCGCGACACCGTCCCAGTCGGCCAGGCTGCCGGCGAATCCGTGCAGCAGGAGCAGCGGTGCCGGGCCCGGCTCGGGCGCGGCGGAGGGCAGGTCGCAGTAGCGCAGATCCGCCCCGGAAAAGGGGGGTCGAGGGGTGTCGGAGTGATGCGATTCGGCCTCGCCGCGGGTACCGCCGGCGAGGAGTCGGGATGATGCCGTCCACGAAAGCCTTCCATCTGGCATGTATTCGATGTTAGCGTCCCGCCGTCGTGATGTGACACACAAATCCCCCCGGATTCCTCGGGGCCAAGGCCCCCCGGCCGCCATTCCCACCCCGGATCCGCTACCGGACGTCGGCACTCCCGACGCTCTCGGCGACCGAACCACCCGTGATCCACTGCTTCCTTCGAAGGACAGGTGAGCCCCTGTGTTGCTCCGAGGAGACGGACCCGCTCCGGCGCGACGTATCGCAATAGGCGTCCTGCTCGCCACCTTCGGCCTGACCGCTTCGGTCGGCTGTTCGGTCGAGAAGAAATCGGACGACAAGAAGCCCGCCGGCCCGGCCGCGGCCCCGAGCGGCCCCGCCCGCGGCGTCACCGACACCACCGTCAAGCTCGGCGTCGCCGCCACCGACCCGGCTCAGCTCAAGGCCTTCGGCGTGCCCAGCGAGGGCCCGGCGAGCAAGGACCTGTACGCCGCCTGGACCGCCGCGCAGAACAAGCGCGGCGGCGTCCAGGGGCGCACCATCGAACTCGCCTTCCGCCCGTTCCTGCCCACCGGCCCGGCCGAGGCGCAGGCCGCGTGCGTGGAGCTGAGCGAGGACAAGAAGGTGTTCCTGGCCATCGGCATCCTCACCGGGGACACCCCGCTGTGCTTCACCGAGACGCACGGCACGCCGTACCTGGGCCAGTGGGGCCAGTCCGCCGAGCGGGACCGCCGCTCCAAGGCGCCGTTCGTCGCGCTGGAGATGGCCGACGACCGGCAACGGGCCGCCGCCGTTCAGGCATTGCTCGACCAGAAGTTGCTCCAGGGCAAGAAGGTCGCGCTGTACTGGGAGGCGCAGGACGCGGCGGTGACCAAGAACACCGTCAAACCGCTGCTGGACGCGGCCGGCGTCGACGTCGTCGTGCAGACCCCGCTCGACGACTACGGCACCGACCAGGCCGCCGGTGACCAGGCGTTGGACACGCTGGTGCAGAAGATGCGCTCGGCCGGCGCCGACACGATCCTCAACACGTCCAACTTCTCCAACCTGATGATCGCGCTGCAACGCGCGAACTGGCTGCCCGAGCAGGTCTACGCGACCTCGGCGCAGGCGCTGAGCCCGGCGGTGGTCAAGACCACCGGGATCAAGCCCGCGACGATGCAGAAGGTGACGGTGGCCGCGCCGTACATCCCGACCAAGGCGGAACTGCTCGCCGATCCGGCGGTCACGGCGTGCGTGGACGAGTACAACGCCGGCGGCGGCGAGCGCTTCGACGCCCCGGCGGCGAGCCGGGAGGCGCTGAGCGCGGTGGCCAACTCGTGCGCCTCGTTCCGGTTGTTCGTCCAGGCCGCCGACGCCGCCGGTCGCGACCTCACGGCCGCGTCCTGGCAGCGTGGCGCCGAGTCGCTGACCAAGCTCTCGCTGCCCGGCATGCCGCTCGCCTCGCTCGCCCCCGGCAAGCACAGCGCCGGCGACGCGGTGGGTGTGTACCGCTGGGACACGACGCAGAACCAGATGCTCCCGGCGGGACCGCCGATCTCCGCCGCGAAGTGACGGCAACCGGCTCACTCGACACCACGTGAGGGCAGCCGACCCACCCGACACCACGTGACGGCAGCCGACTCACACGACACGAAGTGACGGCACGCGAACCACAAGAAAGGCCGATCACCTATGGACGGCGGCACCGCCGCACCTCAGCGGGACGACACCGCGGGCGAGCCGGGCAACCTGGCGGACCTCGCCGGCGCGATCCTGGACGAATCACCGCGGCCGGCCGGGCGCACCTCGCGCCGCGGCCGGACGTCGCCGCCGGCCACACCCGGCCCGACCACCGTCGCCGACACCGCCGTCCCCGGTGTCGGCGACGGAGCCCGCCCGGCGGCCGGGAAACCGGCCGCCGAGCAATCGACCCTGCGTCAGGGGCTGCGCCGGGGCGGCACGTCCGTGTTCACGGTGCTGCTGATCCTGACCGCGCTCGACGAACTCGAAGGCGCCGCGCTCGCGGTGCTTGCCCCCGACATCCGGGACAGCCTGGGCGTGGGCAACGGCACCATCGTCTTCCTCGGCGTCGCCGCGGGCGCGTTCACCGTGCTCGGCGCGGTGCCGATGGGCTGGATCGCGGACCGCTGCCGGCGTGGTCCGGTGATCGGCATCTCCACCGCGTTCTTCGCCGTGATGGTGTTCCTGTCCGGCTTCGCGACGAACGCGTTCATGTTCTTCTGGACCCGGTTCGGCGCGGGTGTGGCCAAGTCCAACAGCGGTCCCGTGCAGGGGTCGTTGTTGGCCGACACCTATCCGATCGGGATCCGCGGCCGACTCGGCGCCTCGATCGGCGTGTCCGGCCGGCTCTGTGCGGTGCTCAGCCCGCTGGTGGTCGGCGGCATCGCGGCGGCGGTCGGCGGACCGGACGGCTGGCGCTGGGCGTACTACCTGCTCGGCCTGCCGGTGGTGATCTTCGCCGCGTTCGCCTTCTTCCTGCCCGAACCCCCGCGCGGGCAATGGGAGAAGAAGGACACGCTCGGCGAGGTGATCGAGGACGAGAACCCGCCGCCGATCTCGATCGAGGCGGCGTTCGCCCGGCTGGGCCGGATCCGCACGCTCAAGACGGTGATCCTCGCGTTCGCCGCGATGGGCTTCGGCCTGTTCACCACACCGGTGTTGGGCAACCTGTTCCTGGAACAGGAATACGGCCTGGACGCGTTCGACCGGGGCCTGGTGGGCACCGCCGGCGGTATCGGCGGACTCGTGGTGCTGCCGTTCATCGGCCGCTACTACGACCGGCGCTTCCGCGAGGACCCGGCGCAGGCGTTGCGGCTGATCGGGTTGTTGATCGTGCCCTCGGCGTTGTTCGCGCCGCTTCAGTACTTCTCGCCCAACGCGGTGCTCTACACCGTCTTCGGGGTGCCGCAGATCGTGCTGCTGTCCTGTGCGTTCGCGCTGATGGGACCGCTGATGCAGACGATCGTGCCGTATCGACTGCGCGGCCTGGGCACCGCGATGGCGTCCATCTACGTGTTCTTCATCGGCGCCACCGGCGGCGGCCTGGTCTCCGCGCCGCTGATCGACAGCTTCGGCCCGCGCACCGCGGTGCTGATCACGCTGGTGCCGACCACCGTGATCGGCGGCCTGCTGATCATGCGCGGTGCCGGCTACGTGCGCGACGACCTCGCGCTGATCGAGGCGGAACTGCACGAGGAATACCAGGAGCACGAGCGCCGGCAGGCCCGACCGGATCAGGTCCCGGTGCTCCAGCTCAACCACGTGGACTTCTCCTACGGTCAGGTCCAGGTGCTGTTCGACGTCGGTTTCGAGGTACGCCGCGGCGAGGTGTTGGCCCTGCTCGGCACCAACGGTGCGGGCAAATCGACCATCCTGCGCACGATCGCGGGCCTGGCCACGCCCGAACGCGGGGTGATCCGGCTGGGTGGCCGTACGGTCACCTTCGTCGCCCCCGAGCAGCGGGTCCGGCTGGGCATCGTGTCGTTGGCGGGCGGTGCGGGCGTGTTCCCCGGGATGAGCGTGCGGGAGAACCTGGAGATGGGCGCGTACATCCACCGCGCCGATCCCGAGCAGGTGCGGACCCGGATCGAGCGTTCGCTGGGGCTGTTCCCGCAGTTGGTCGAACGGGCCGACGAGCCGGCCTCGGCCCTGTCCGGTGGGCAGCAGCAGATGTTGGCGCTGGCCATGGCGATGTTGCACGACCCCGAGGTGCTGCTGATCGACGAACTCTCGCTCGGCCTGGCGCCGGCGATGGTGGCCGAACTGCTCGCGGTGATCGAGCGGTTGAAGGCCGAGGGCCTCGCGATGATCGTGGTCGAGCAGTCGCTGAACGTGGCGATGTCGATCGCGGATCGGGCGATCTTCCTGGAGAAGGGCCGGATCCGGTTCGAGGGGGCGGCGGCCGACCTGGCCGAACGCGACTTCGTCCGGGCGGTGTTCCTGGGCGGCGACGCGGAGGCCGGTGACCCGGACGGGGCCGCCGGCGGCGGTGCGGTCGTGGAACCGGCCGATCCGGCCGATCCCATCGACCCGACGGGCCCCATCGATCCGACCGACCCCGCCGATTCGGCAGACCCCACGGATTCGGCCGGAAAGGTTGCCGACCATGGCTGACCTGATGACTCGCCAGATCGCCTTCGACGGCCTGGTCAACGGCCTCGCGATCGGCCTGATCGCGCTGGGCATCGTGCTGGTGTACCGGTCCAGCCGGGTGATCAACTTCGCGGTCGGCAACCTCGGGGTGATCGGCGCGGCGCTGCTGCCGCTCGCGGTGATCAACTACGGTGTGCCGTTCTGGGCGGCGCTGATCGGCGCCCTCCTGGTCGGCACGCTCGCCGGCACCATCGTCGAACTCGCGGTGATCCGCCGGTTGTTCCACTCGGCCCGGGTGACCGTACTGATCGCCACCATCGGCGTCGCGCAGGCCTGCGTGGCGGCGGTGCGCGCGCTGCCCGACGTGGACGGCGCGGTCCGCGCGAGCTACCCGGTGGCGATCACCGAACAGTGGGAGATCGCCGGAGTCCGGGTGACCGGCGCCCAGGTCTGTGTCCTGGTCGTGGTCCCGCTCGTGGCCGGCGCGCTGACCTGGTTCCTCGGCCGCACCACCCAGGGCCGCGCGGTCACCGCGTCCGCCGAGAACCCCAACCTGGCCCGTACGGTCGGGATCAGCCCCAAGATCGTGTCCACCGTGGTCTGGACCCTGGCCGGCCTGCTCTCCACCCTCGCGATGATCCTGATCGCCGGCCAGTCCGGCCGGGTCTCCGCCACCGCCGACCTGGGCCCGAACACGATGGTCCGGGCGATGGCCGCCGCGGTCATCGCGGGTCTGACCTCGTTCCGCTGGTCGATGCTGGCCGGGGTGGTGATCGGAGTGCTCCAGGCGGCCGTTCGATTCAACTTCGTCGAACAGACCGGTCTGGTCGACTTCCTGCTGCTGTGTGCGGTGGTCACCGCGGTGTGGGTGCGCGCCCGGCGCGACGCCCGTACGGACGGTCGCGGCGACGTGCGCGCCTTCGCCACCGGCCCGCGCCCGGCCCCGATCCCGGAACGACTGCGCGGCGTGTGGTGGATCCGGCACCTGAACCGACTCGCCCTGGTGATACCGCTCCTGGTCGCGGTGCTGCTGCCGCTGGTGGTCACCCAGGCATCGCGACACCTGCTCTACGGCACCATCCTGGCGTTCGCGATCTGCGCCTGCTCGCTCACCGTGCTCACCGGCTGGGCCGGCCAACTCTCGCTCGGCCAGATGGCGTTCGCCGGTCTGGGCGCGCTGACCACGGCCGCGCTCACCCGGGGCCTCTCGATCGACATCGGCGCAGACCGCACGATCGCCTTCCAGGCCCTGCCGTTCGCGCTCTCCGCGCTGATCGCCGCACTGGTCACGGCCGCGCTGGCGGCGATCGTCGGCGCCGGCGCGCTGCGGGTGGACGGCATGCTGCTCGCGGTCAGCACCTTCGCACTCGGCGTCGCGGCGGCCGGCTACCTCTATCGGCGGCCGTTCCTCACCGACGGCAACGCGTCCTCGGTGCCGCTGCCCCGAGGGGACCTGTTCGGCCTCGACCTGTCCGACGAACGCACCTACTACTACGTGCTGTTGGTCGTGTTGATCGTGGTGCTGGCGCTGATCGCCCGGCTGCGCGCACACGGCACCGGGCGGCGCACCATCGCGGTCCGCGACAACCCGGAGGCGGCCGCCGCCTGTACCGTCGCGCCGCTGCGCACCAAGGTCACCGCGTTCGCGCTGTCCGGGGCGATCGCCGGCCTCGGCGGCGCGCTGCTCGCGGGCAGCGTGCAGAGCGTGCCGCTGACCGAACGGTTCTTCCAGGTCTCGGATTCGCTGACCCTGGTCGCGATCGTGGTGATCGGCGGCCTGGGTTCCACCGTCGGCCCGGTGATCGGGTCGGTGTGGGTGGTCGGACTGCCCGCCTTCTTCCCCGGCAACTCGCTCGTGCCGATCTTCGCCTCCAGCATCGGACTGCTGGTCCTGCTGCTGTACTTCCCGGGCGGACTGACCCAGATCGCGAACGCGGCACGCGCGGCGCTGCTGCGCTGGGCCGAAGGGCGGTTGCCGGCGGAGCCCGAGCCGTCGACGCCTGCGCCGAAACCGGAACGTCCTCTACGAGTTCGCGAGCGCACCGAGACACCGACGGCCTCGGCCGACGCTCCGGTACTGCGCACCCGCGAGGTGTCGGTGCGCTACGGCGGCAACACGGCGGTGGACTCCGTGTCGATCCAGGTGCGCCCCGGCGAGATCCTCGGCCTGATCGGCACCAACGGCGCGGGCAAGTCCACCCTGCTCAACGCGATCGGCGGATTCGCACCGGCCACCGGCACCGTCGAACTGCTCGGACAGGACGTCTCGCGCCTGGCCCCGGCCAAGCGAGCCGCCCTCGGCCTGGGGCGCACCTTCCAGGCGGCCCGCCTGTTCCCCGAACTCACGGTGCGGGAGACGGTGTTGGTCGCACTGGAGGCGCGCCGTCGGTCCGGTCTGCTGTCCACCGCGCTGCTCCTGCCCGCCGCCACGCGCGCCGAACGCCACCGCCGGACCGAGGCCGCCGACCTGATCGACCTGGTCGGCCTGGGCCGCTACGCGGACACCCCCGTCGCGCAACTGTCCACCGGCACCCGGCGGATCGTCGAACTGGCCAACCTGATCGCACTGGACGCGCGGGTGTTGTGCCTGGACGAGCCGACCGCCGGTGTCGCACAACGCGAGACCGAGGCCCTGGGTCCGCTGTTGTTGCGGCTGCGCCGGGAACTGGACGCCGCGATGATCGTGATCGAGCACGACATGCCGTTCATGATGTCGATCAGCGACCGGCTGTACTGCCTGGGCGCCGGGCGGGTGATCAGCGAGGGCACACCGGAACAGGTGCGCACCGACCCGGCCGTGATCGCCGGCTACCTCGGCACCGACACCCGCGCGATCGACCGGTCGGGTGCGGCCACGGCGGCCGTCCGCGACACCCAAACGTCATCCGGGGCCGAGTCCGGCTCCGGCTCCGGCCCGGGCTCCGGGGGCGACCCCGAGTCCGCCCCCGCCCGCTCGCACCCCATGCCCGACCCCGTGATGGAGAGCTGACCCATGCCCCTGGACCCGCCGATTCAGCGCATCATCGACCTGTTGGCCGCCCACCGCGACACCAACGAGCCGCCCGGCACCCTGGAGGAGCGGCGCAAGCTCGCGAACGCGACCATGCGACTGGCGTTCACCGGCCGGCCCGACGACGTCACCGCCACCGATCACCTGGTGCCGGTCGCGGACGGCGAGATCACCGTACGCATCCTGCGACCGGCCGGACTGCCCGCCGCCGCACCGGTGTTCTACTTCATCCACGGCGGCGGCTGGTTCCAGGGCGACCTGGACACCGCCGAGGTCGAACTCGGGCCGATCACCTCGACGGTGCCGTGCGCGGTGGCCCTGGTCGACTACCGTCTCGCCCCCGAACACCCCTATCCGGTACCGCTGGAGGACTGTGTCGCGGGATACGCGTGGTTGCACGCCAACCACGCCGAACTCGGCCTGGACCCCGAACGCGTCGTCGTCGGCGGGTGCAGCGCGGGCGGCAACCTGGCCGCCGCCCTGTGCCTGATCGCCCGCGACCGGGAACTGCCGATGCCGCGCGCCCAGTTGCTCGACGTACCGTGCCTGGACCTGACCGAAATGGACACCGACGGCGACCCCGAGTCGATCCTCGACTTCGGCGGCCTGACGCCCGAGGCGTGCAACGAGTTCTTCGGCCTCTACCTGGCCGGGGTCACCGACCCGCGCGATCCCAGGGTCTCGCCTATGTTCGAGCCCGACCTGAGCGGACTGCCGCCGGCCGTGATCACCGTCGCCGAATACGACCCGGTCCGTGACCAGGGCGAACGCTACCTGACCCGGCTGCACGAAGCCGGCGTCGCGGGCGCGGCCTTCCGGGTACTGGCCCACCTGCACGGCGGCTGGGTCATTCCCGGCACCGTCACCCACGCCCTCGTCGGCGACCTCCGCGCCGCCTCCGTGCGGCGCGCCCTCAGCGGGACGCTCGCGCCCTGACCGGGACATTCACGTCCCCTCCGGGCCCGAAGCGACCCACGCACAGGTCCCATCCCTCCCTTTCCCTGCCATCCCATCCGTCCCTTCCATCCCGTCCCTTCCATCCCTTTCCGTTCCTCCCGACGCACGTTGCGCCACCGTCCCCTTGTCTTGCGTGATCCTTGGAGGTCAGGGTGTCCGTCCACATACCCGTCCATATCCCCCGACAGAGAACAGCACGCAGAGCGGCCCGCCGACGCATCGGCGTGGCCCTCGCCTCGACCCTCGCCCTGCTCGCCGCGCTGTTCGGCGCGGTCCCGGCGAGTTCGACCACCGCCGCCGCGACACCGCTCGTGCAGGGCAGCGTCGCGCAGTACGGCATCGCCAAGCAGCAGAACCTGCCGGTCACCATGTCCGACGGCACGGTCCTGCGGGTCGACGTCTACACCCCGGCCACCGCCGGCACCACCACGCCCGCCACCGGCTCGTTCCCGGTGCTGCTGACCCAGACCCCGTACGGCAAGGGCTCCACCGAGGCCGAGCTGTCCTGGTTCGTGCAGCGCGGCTACATCGCGATCGCCGCGGACGTGCGCGGCACCGGCACCTCCAACGGCTCGTGGTCGCCGTGGGCGCCCAAGGAGGGCCAGGACGGCGCCGAACTCGTCGCCTGGGCGGCCCAGGTGCCGCACTCCGACGGCAAGGTCGGCCTCACCGGCGGCTCCTACGCCGGCATCAACCAGATCATGACCGCCTCGTCCATCGGCCCGAACTCGCCGATCAAGGCGATCTTCCCGCTGGTGGCCGGCAACGACCTCTACCGTGAACTGGCCACGATGGGCGGCATCCCCGACGCCGAGTTCATGTCCTTCTGGCTGACCTACACCGGCATCTCGCACATGACCGCGCCGCTGGCCGAGGCACTGCGCGAGGGCTCGACGCAGAACATCCTGGACACCCTGACCCTGGAGCTCCAGCACCTGGGCGGCGTCGCCTCGGCCAACCTGCCGATCCTGACCGGTCTGCTCGGCGGCGGGGAACAGGCCTACGACGGCTCGTTCTGGCAGCAGCGCCGACCGGCGGACATGCTCGCGAACGTGGTCGCCAACGGCGTGCCCGCGTTCCTGGTCGGCGGTTGGTACGACCTGTTCCAGCGCGGCGCGTTGATGAACTACGCCGGTCTGCAGAACGCCTGGGCGGGCCGCCCGGTGGGTGCGCCGATGATCGCCGGCCAGCCGGTCACCGACCGCTACCAGCTCCTGATGGGCCCGTGGTACCACGACCCGCGTCAGGACCCGACCCTGGACCTGCCGGCCCTGCAACTGCGCTGGTACGACAAGTGGTTGAAGGGCATCGACACCGGCATCACCGGTGGCGCCAACCCGCTGCACGTCAAGGAACTGGGCAGCAACCGCTGGCTGGACACCCGCAACTACCCCTTCACCGGCGCCGACCCCACCCGCCTCTACCTGGCCCAGGGCCGCACCGGCAGCGCCCCGGCCTCGGCGAACGACGGTCTGCTCACCCCGACCGCGCCCACCGGCAACGGCAGCGAGTGGATCAGCTGGACCGCCAACAACAGCCCGTGCACCCGCTCGACCGCACAGTGGCTCGGCGGCTTCATCAAGGATCCCGCCTGCACCGACAGCAACACGGCGCGCGAGACCGGCCCGGGCTCGCTCGTCTACACCACCGCCCCGCTGACCGAGACCAAGGTGCTCGCCGGCCCGATCGGCGCGACCTTGTACGCGCAGTCCAACACCCCCGAGACGCACTGGGTGGTCACCGTCACCGACGTGGCCCCCGACGGCTCCTCGGTCCCGCTCAGCTCCGGCTCCCTGGCCGGCTCGCACCGCGCCCTGGACCCGGCGCGCACCTGGTACGCCCCCGACGGCACCACGATGATGCCGTACCACCCGTCCACCCAGAGCACCACGACGTCGGTGCAGCCGAACCAGATCACCCGCTACGACATCGAGGTCTTCCCGACCTTCGCGTCCATCGCTCCGGGCCACCGGATCCGGGTCAACATCACCACGGCCGACACTCCGCACCTGGCCGCGACGCTGACCCAGACCCCGGGCCTGCTGGCGGGCATCTGGCAGGTGAAGTCGGGCCCGGCGAACCCGTCGTCGGTGACCATCCCGCTGGCCTCGGCCACCGCCTTCGGGACGCCGTGCACGAGCGTCTGCCCGTGACGGCCTGACCGCAGCACGTTGATTCGGGCGGGCGCCCGACCGGGGACACGGATCCCCGGTCGGGCGCCCGCTCGCGTTCGGCCCCGGTCGGGCCCGGTCCCCGACCGACACCATCGCGGTGATCGTCCCGTGCCCGCAGGCGCGCACCGCGTGCACGTCGACCCGGTGCGCCCCGGGCGCCGGCGCCTCGAACGCCTCCGCGTAGCGGCCACCACCCGGAGTGCGCAACATGCGCCGGGTGCCCCCGACCCTGTTCGCCGGTCAGCGTCGCCCGTACGGACAGCGCGTCCGCGCCGTCCCGCTCCACGGTGCCCCCGCCGTGCAATCGCACAAATCCGCGACCCCGCGACCGAGGGTGGTCGCGGCGCCCGCTCGGCATCGCGCCCCGAGGTCGATGCGGACCCGCCGGTCGACCCTTCCCGGCCCATCGACCACCGCCCTGCGGCCACCGCTCGCCGGTCCGAATCGGGCTCTGCGCGGCACCCGATGTGCGGCGAACACGAGTCGGCCGTCGCCGCGTACGGCCGGCCGACCCGCCGGACGCGCGTGCGGAGTTGGCGCAGGCGGAGTGTCGGGCGCGGCTGCGCGGGCATCGGTATCCGGAACCACCCGTGCTCGGCGGACGCGCCGAACTGCGTCGCGGGGTCGCCGAGTTCCCGGCGGCCGACCGGACGCTCGGTCGCCTGGAGGCGCTCGCCGCGAGCCCGTCGCCGCCCACCGAGACGGTCGGCGACACGGTCGTGTGGGGCCGGCGGCCACGCTGTTCGCGAATGCCGAGGCGGACGTCGACCCGGTGCCGTCGGGCGTCGACCCGGTGATGTGGGCCCGGGAGTTGTCGCCGATGACCTCCACCGGGGCGTCGGCCCGCCGCGATCCGGCGGGCGTCGTGCCGACGGCCGAGTTGCTCGCGGCGGTGTTGCGATGGGAGGGTGATCCGGTCGGTGCGGCCGAGGCGCTCGGGCTCGGTGCGGCGTTGCGCGGCATCGTCGACGCGGGCGGCCCGGGACCCGCGCCGGTGGGTGGACCGACTCGCCGCGGTGCCTGGCCCGGCAGGCTGCCGTGTGGCCCACGAGCGCGGCGCCACACTGCCCCGCGGGCAGACTCCGGACATCGTGCCGGCCCGACTCGAACCGGTTGGCGTGCGGAACCCGCCACGACAGGACGGGAGTTGGGGGCGGGCTTGGGGAGCGATGAAATGCCCGAATTTGCATCTGCCGGCTATGGATCCATTATTGGGTCGCAAATACAAGCTGATCAGTCGTATCGGCTTGCGGATGTATTTTGTGTCCGGGTCCGTCGGCGTGGGCATGATCCGGAGCGGTGGCTGAACGGGTGATCACGCGATCGGAGGGGGCAGCGATGAGCGATCGCGGGATCCGGGAGGTCGGGCTGGACGGGGAGTTGACCAGGGTCGCCGGGACCGAGGTGCGGATCGTCGTCGACGCCATCGCGGCCTGGGGCATCGAGTGGGTCGACGGCCCGACGGTGGACCGGATGCGTGGACACGTCGCCGCCGTGCGCAGTGCCCGACGCCGCGTCGCGCCCCCCGAGCATCGGCTCGACTACCGACGCCGGCAGAGCCCGCGAGCGTGGGCCGCGCGGGCGATAGCCGTGCTGCGGGACGCGAACTCGGCCCGCGCGGTGGCCGCCGGCGCGGCGCTGCGCCGCAACCATCCGGCCGCCCAGGGATGGCGGGCGGGTGGCCTGACCCCCGAGGACCACGCGCTGCTCGATCTGGTCCAGCGGTTGTCCGAGGGCATCGCCGACCCCGAGCGCGCGGACCGACCGGAGGACGAACCGCTGATCCGCCGACTGCTCGACGAGGGCAACCACTCCAAGGAGGCGATGTGCCGCCTCCTCAACGACGCACCGGGTGGCCTGGGCATCGGCGGCCGTCAGGAGATCGGCTCCGAGACTCCGCGTGAGCGGGTGCGGCTGCGCCTGGTCTCGGGAGACTCCGGGCGCTGAGCCCCCGGGCAGCCGGACCCGCACCCCGCAGTGCCCGGGCCCGCCGGGATGCGACCGGGCGCCGCGCGGTCAGCCGAACGCCGCCTCGAAGCGGGTGCGGATGTCGCTCAGCCGCCGCACCGGCTCGTTGGCGAAGACCAGACGCAGATGTGTACTGCCCTGCGGGCCCCAGCCGTGCATCGGCGTGGCCGCGATCCGGCCGAGCCGGAACAGCCGTTCGGCGGCCGACTCCGGGGCCAGGCCCATCGCGGCGGTGTCGATCAACAGCGACCAGCCGCCGTGCGGCCGGATGCACGGGTAGTCGGCGAGGGCGTCCAGGATGGTCGCGCACCGATCCCGCCAGATCGCGGTCGCGGCGGCGACGTCGGCGTCCGCGTCGGGTGCGGACAGCGCGGCGGCGACGGCCGCCTGACCGATGCCCACCGGGCAGACCACGTTGCTCAGACCGACGAGTTTGACGTCGGCCATGATCTCGGCGGGGCCGGCCACCCAGCCCACCCGCCAACCGATCATCCGCAGTTCCTTGGAGGCCGCGCCGCAGGTGATGGTGCGGTGTGCCAGCCCCGGATGTGCCGCCGGATGGTCGGGGGCCGTGCCGTCGAACCGGATGCGTTCCATCGCCGCGTCGTAGATCACCCAACAGTCGTGCTCGGCCACCGCGCGGGCCAGCGCGTCCCAGTGCGTGTGATCCAGCAGCGCGCCGGTGGGCATCACCGGGGCCGTCACCAGCACGGCGGCGGTGTTCGGGCCGACCGCGGCGGCGAGTTCCTCCGGATCGGTGCTCCAGCCGGCCGGGCCCGCGGTGCAGCGTACGAACCGGGGCACGCCGCCGACGAGGCGGACCCGGTTGATCAGGCCCGCGTAGATCGGGTCGGCCAGCACCACCTCGCGCCCGGGTTCGACCGTGGCGAGCAGCACGTTGAGCACGCCGTTGAGTCCACCGGCGGCGTTGACCACCTCCGTGTGCGGGTCGTAGGCGCGCCCCGCGAGGCGACCCACGTGCGCCGCGACGGCCTCGCGCAGGGCGAGCGACCCGTGGAAGGGCAGGTAGCTGTTCGCCGCGTCGTCCTCGATCGCGGCCCTGGTGGCGGCCAGGGCGACGGCCGGCGGGCGGAGGTCGGTGTCGAGATTCTCCAGCCGCAGCAGATCCGGATCCCGGGCGGCGTCGGCGGCGTCGCCGACCTTGTCCACGCCGATGCCGGGAATGTGTTCGAGCCGGGAGACGCGCACGACCATGTGTTCTCCATCCCTGCCGTGTCGAGGATCGTCACTTCTCGTGTATCGCACCCTCTGCCGCTTTACCCCCTCGCGTCCGCGCCACCGCACGACTGTGATCGGAGTCTCGATTCTTTGGCCAAGTATCGTGCTGCCAAAGCGAGTCGGCGGACGGTTGACTCCCTTCATGGCAACCACACTCGGGCCCGAGAGTCCGGTACCACCGGACCGGCCGGGACCCTTCGGCATCGGCACCATCGAGTTCCCGTTCTGGACCGGTGGACCCGGGTTCACCCTCGCCAGGATCAGCTACCCGGCCGAGCACGACGGCTGGTTGGCCCCGGCGGACAAGTCCGAGGGTTCGTACCCGTCCATCGTCGTCGCGCCGGCGACCTGGACCGGTTCGAACATGTACGACTGGTTCACCGACTACGTGGTGCGGCACGGCTACATCGTCTTCCGCTACTTCCCGGAGAACATCCTCGCGCTCGATCCGCACGTTCACGCCGACACCATCAGCGATGCCATCGACAAGCTGATCGACATCGACGACGACCGGTTCAACCCGCTGCGCGGCCTGATCAAGCAGGACGCGTTCGCCGCGCTCGGGGTGTCCCTGGGCGGGGCCGGCGCACTGGTCGCGGCGGCCCGGGACAAGCGCATCCGCGCGGTGGTGGGCCTGGCCCCCGGCCGCAACGTCAAGGAACCCGACCTGTACGCGCGGATCGACCTCGACGTCGCCCGGGTGGCCGCGCCGACGCTGATCGTGTCCGGGCAGAACGACCGGATCTCCCCCGGATCGGGTGTGCACTACCTGGATCTGGTGCCGCAGGGCTACAAGGCGTACGTGGAGATCAGCGGCGGCAACCACGTGCAGTTCCTGGACCCGAGCGACATGGACATCCACCTGCCCGGCCTGCCCCGGGACGGCAGGCCCGGGATCGACTTCGCCGAACAACACGCGATCACCAACGTGTACACGACCGCGTTCTTGCACGCGGCGCTCAAGGGGTACGGCCACTGCGAGGCGTACGTGTCCGGCGAGGACGCGATGCTGGCGCTGAAGAACGGGCGGCTGTCCGATCTGCGTTCGGTGGTGGGCCCGCTGCCGCTGCCCTTCCCGGCGGTGACGAGCGGGGTTCGCGGCGCTGCCGCGGCGGCGGGAACGGCGGTGGCCTCCGGCAACCTGGTGGAGGCGGCGACCACGGTCGCCTCGGCGGTGCTGCTGCGGGTCAACGGGCTGGTGCGGGACGTGGCCCGAGAGGTGGAGCGGGCGACGGTGGCGGTGGAGAAGCGCATCGGGCGGTGACCGTCCCCGAAGCGGGAGCATCCGGGCCCCGACCTCCGGAGCGGGACCCCGGTGCCCGGCGTGCGAAGCGGGATCATCCGGCGCCGCGGGCCGGCGCCGGGTCAGCCGCCCGCGTCGGCGGCGAAGGACTCGGCTGCGGCACGGGCGAGTTCGTCCTCGTACTCGGCCGCGTCCCCGCTGACCCCGACCCCGCCCACCGGCCGGCCGTCGACCAGGAGCGGATGGCCGCCGCGGCCCAGGTACCAACTCCCGTGCTGGACGAAGCTCTGCGCGAACACCGGCCGGTCACCCAGGAGTTCCTCCATGGTCGCGGTGGCTCGTCCGAACGCGGCGGCGGTGCGGGCCTTGGCCGCGGCCAGATCCGCGCTGAACCGCAGTGCGCCGTCCATGCGTTCGAAGGCGACCGGTACGCCGGCGCCGTCCACCACCGCGACGCTCACCGCGCGGCCGGCCGCCGCCGCCGCGGCCACCACGTCCCGCACGATCGTCCGGGCCGCGCTCGCGGCCACCTCGTGGCTCGGCACGACCCGGTTCCCGTTCGCCATCGTCGCTCCCGTGTCGTCGGGCCGCGCGGACGCGATCGCACCGCGCCGCGGCCCGAGGACACCCGTCCCGGGCCGCCCCAAGGGTGCCGGCGCGAGCGTGATCGGGAAAGGGCCGCGGCCGCCGGGGATTCGCAGGCACGGACGGCGGGGCCGGATTCGACCATTCGGCGGGGTTCGGCGACACCCGCGTTTCCGGCGTCGATTCGGCGTCGACCCTGAACCCATGGCCGACCGTGAACCCGTGAACCAAGCCGTGCTCGTGCCCCCCGGCGCCGACCTCGTCGGTGCCCAGGGCGTCCGGATCAGCGAACGTGTATCCGCCGCGACCGTGGGCGCCGGGCGCCTGTGCGGTTTCTTCGCCACGCTCGGACCCGGCGAGCGGACCGCGGTGCACCACCACGACGGCGAGGAGACCGTCGTGCTGCTCACCGCGGGAAGTTGCGACGTCTTCTCCGGCGAGGGGTTGGCGCGCGGGGTGCACCTGGGGGTGGGCGACGTCGTGTTCATCCCGTCCGGCTGCGTGCATCAGGTATTGGCCGGGCCGCACGGCTTCACCGTGTTCGAGGTGCGCTCCGGTGCCACCGACCGCACGGTGGTCGTCGGCCCCGCGTGACCCGGCGCCCCCGACCGTGCGTTGCCCTCTCGTCGATAACCATCGGCTATCACCGCCGGTCTTGGACCGGTCGGCGGTCCGCGGGACAGGGTGATGGCACGGGAACGCCGACCACGCCCCGGCCGGCGGGGACGATCACGAGGGGAACCACACGATGAGCAGGATCTGGTTGGTCACCGGCGCGAACAGCGGCTTCGGACGGGCCGTCACCGAGGCGGCCGTGGCCGCCGGCGACACCGTGGTGGCCGCGGCGCGCCGGCCCGAGACGTTGGCCGATCTGGTGGCCGCGCATCCGGACCGGATCGAGGCGGTCCGACTGGACGTGACCGACGCGGTCGGGATCGACACCGCGGTGCGCGAACTGGTCGCCCGACACGGCCGGATCGACGTCCTGGTCAACAACGCCGGGCGCACCCACGTGGGCGCGCTGGAGGAGACCACCGACGCTGAGCTGCGCGCCCTGTTCGAGGTGCACGTCTTCGGGCCGGCGGCGCTGGTGCGGGCCGTGCTGCCACACATGCGGGCCCGGCGGACCGGTGCGATCGTGCAGTTCAGCAGCATGGGCGGACAGATGTCGTTCGCGGGCTTCTCGGCCTACAGCGGCACCAAGTTCGCCCTGGAGGGCATGTCCGAGGCACTGGCCGACGAGGTGCGGCCGTTCGGCATCAAGGTGCTGGTGGTCGAGCCGGGCGCGTTCCGGACCGGTTTGATGGGCGCCGCCGGTGCCAGTGCCGAACTCGCCGCGTACGCCGACACCGTCGGCCACACCCGACGCATGGTCGGCGCGGGCGACGGGCAACAACCCGGCGATCCGGCCAAGGCCGCCGCCGCGATCCTGGCCGCGCTCGGCGCCGAGGCCGTCCCGCTGCGGCTGCCACTGGGCACGGACGCGGTGGACGCGGTGCTCACCCACCTCGCCACGGTGCGGGACGAGATCCACACGTGGGAGAAGGTGTCCCGCGCGACCGGCTTCGACGCGTAGGCCGGCGCCCGGGATCCGGCCGGAGGGTGTCGGCGCGGGGGGCGGCCTGGCAGTCTTGGTGTGCCGGCGCCACGCGGTGACCCGCGAGGCGCGCGCGAAGCTTACGAGGAGTGTCGATGACGGGATCCTTGCGGGACGAGATCGGCCCGGAGCGGTTCGACGAGTTGGCGGCCCAGGGCGTCCGGGACGCCATCGCCGAGTTGCACGCGGCCGGGTTGCCGTCGATCGGCACCGACGAGACCGGACGGGTGTGCAAGGTCTACGCGGACGGCACCAAGGTGTACGTCGACGACGAGCCCGAGTGACCCTGCGGCTGCTCGGGGTCGTCGGGTGGTCGGGTGCGGGGCCGAGTCGGAGGTCGTCGGCGCCGGATACGGTGGGATGCGCGAGCGCGGCGGTCGGCATGGTCGAAGGGCGTGCGCGTGGACGACATTGCCCGGGCCGCAAGTCCCGATCGTGACCCAGGAGGCAGCGGTATGGAAACGCGTGTGGCCGACAACCCGGCGCAGTCCCGCTACGAGATATTCACCACCGTCGAGGCCGCTCCCGGTACCTCGACGGGCCCGGTCGCCCCGCCGCTGAGGGCGACCGAACTCGCCGGATTCGCCGAGTACTTCGTCAGCGGCGACGAGGTCGCCTTCACGCACACCGAGATCGACCCGAGGTTCGGCGGTCGGGGTCTGGGCGGTCGACTCGTGCGCGCGGCGCTGGAGGGGGTCCGGGAGCGGGGCCTCGCGGTGTTGCCCTACTGCTCGTTCGTCAAGGACTGGATCGCCAAGCACCCGGAGTACGCCGACCTGGTGCCGGAGGATCGGCGCGACGCGTTCGGGCTTTGACCACCGGGCCTCGACCCCGGTGCGCCCGCGGCCCGGCGGGGACGCCGCGGCGGCTCAGGACTCCACGGCCATTCGGATGCCCAGCGCCACCATGACCCCGCCGGACGTCTGCTCCAACCGGCGGCGGACCTTGGCGCGGCCGAGCACCGTGCGCATCCGACCGACGAACCACACGTACAGGCTGTAGTACCCGATTTCGTACACCGCCCAGATCGCGGCCAGGGCGACCATCGTGGGCAGTTGCGGCGCGCCGTGCGGGACGAACTGGGGGAGGAAGGACATCGCGAAGACGGCGGCCTTCGGGTTGGCCAGGTTCAGGGTCAGCGCGGCGCGATAGGCGCGTCGACCGCTGCCCGGTTCGGACGCTCCCGCCGCCTTGCCGTCGGCCGCGGCCTCGGCGAATCCGGTCAGGCCGTCGCGGCGGGCCGCGCGGATGGCCTGGACGCCGAAGCCGATCAGCACGACGGCGCCGACGATGCGCATGATGTCGTAGGCGAGTTGGGAGGCGGCCAGCAGGCCGGTCAGCCCGAAGGCCGCGGCGAGTCCCCAGATGAAGACCCCGGTTTCGTTGCCGAGCACCGCCAGGAAGCCGGCGCGCCGGCTCTGCAGCGAATGTCGGATGATCAGGACCGAGCTCGGCCCGGGACTCGCCGCGATGAGCGTGCAGGCGCCCAGGAACGCCAAAAGGGTATGCGTCATGCCCCGCATCCTGGACCTGTGTCGGGTCGCGATGCCACCGATTTGCCCCGGGTGAACCGGTGTGCACCCGGCGGCCCGGTCGGGTCAGTTCGCGCCGGTCGAGGCGAGGGTGTGGTCGGCGGTCGGGGGAATGCCGCCGCGTACCGCGTCCAGATACTCGGCGATCGCGTCCCGGTTGCGGATCAGGCAGTCGACGCGTTCGGTCATCCGGTCACGTTCGTGCTCCAGCGTCGCGATCATCTCCGGTGTCGCGTCCGGGAAATGGATGATGCGCGGCTTGTCGAGGCAGGGCAGGATCTGTTTGATGATCCGGGTCGGCAGTCCGGCGTCGAGCAGGCCCCGGATCTGCAGGACCCGGTCGACACAGAACTCGTCGTAGTCGCGATAGCCATTGGGGGAGCGGCTTGCGACGATCAGGCTCTGCTCCTCGTAGTAGCGCAACAACCGGCGTGGCGTTCCGGTACGTTCGGACAACTCGCCGATGCGCATGTGACCCACCTCACGTCTCGTCGCTTGACCCTCACATCAATGTGATGGTTCGAGCATACGCAGCATGACGAAGCAAAGCCCGACCTCGGCACCCGCCCACACCCCGACCTCGGCACCTGCCCACACCCCGATCGACGACCGAAAACTGCCGCTGGCAGCGCTGTTGGCGTTGGCCACGGCGGTCTTCGTGACCAGCCTGACCGAGACCCTGCCGGCGGGCGTGCTGCCCGCGATGAGCTCCGACCTGGGGGTCGGCGAGTCCGCGATGGGGCAGTCGGTGACGATCTACGCGATCGGTACCGCGCTCACCGCGATTCCCCTGTCGGCGGCGACCGCCGGTTGGCGCCGCAAACGCCTCCTGTTGACCGCGATGGCCGGCTTCGCGGCGGCCAACACGGTCACCGCCGTCTCCGGCAACTACCCGCTGACCATGGTGGCCCGCTTCGTCGCCGGCGTGGCCGCGGGCGTGGCCTGGGCGCTGCTGGCCGGGTACGCCCGCCGGATGGCGCCCGCCCACCTCCAGGGCAAGGCGATCGCGATCGTGATGGCGGGCATCCCGATCGCGCTGTCGCTCGGCGTACCCGCCGGGACCTTCCTCGGCGACGAGTTCGGCTGGCGGATCTCGTTCGCGGTGATGACCGGGCTCGCGCTGGTGCTGATCGCCTGGATCGTCGCGATCGTGCCGGACCACCCCGGGCAACGCCCGGGCGGGCGAACCCCGCTGCTGCACACCCTGGCCATCCCGGGGGTGGCGCCGGTCCTGTTCGTCACCCTGGTGTTCGTGCTGGCCCACACCATCCTCTACACCTACATCGCCACCTACCTGGACCGGCTGGACATGGGCGGCTCCACCGACGTGGTGCTGCTGGTCTTCGGCGGCGCCTCGCTGCTGAGCATCTGGGTCGTGGGCGTCGCGATCCACCGGCGGTTGCGCGAGTTGACCATCGCGGCCACGCTGCTGTTCGCCGCGGCGGCCACGATCCTCGCGGCCTTCTCGGACAGTCACGTCCCGGTCTACGTCGCGGTCGTGTTGTGGGGACTGGGCTGGGGCGGCGCGCCCACCCTGCTGCAGACCGCCGTCGGCGACGCGGGCGGGGACGAGGCGGACGCGGCACAGGCGATGCTCGTCACGCTGTGGAACGCGGCGATGGCCGGCGGCGGTGTGGTCGGTGCGCTCCTGCTGGACCTGATCGGTGCCGGTTCCTTCCCGTGGAGCGTGCTGGTCCTGCTGGTTCCGGTCCTCGCGGTGGTCCTCGCGGCCCGGGCCCACGGCTTCCCGGCCGGGCGCGGGCGCGCGGACGCGGCTGTGTCGGCGGGTGCGGACGCACCGGCGGGCGCGGGGGCGGTCGGCGCGGGGGATCGGCCGTGAACCCGGCTCGGGCGGCAGGATCGCTTCCGGTACTAGGCTGAAGTCATGAGCTCGCAGGCATACCTCTCCGAACTGTTCTCGCTGGAGGGCCGGGTCGCCGCGGTGACCGGCGGAAGCTCCGGTATCGGCCGTGCCATCGCCGGAGCCCTGGCCCGCGCGGGGGCGAGCGTGGTGGTCGTGGCCCGACGCGAGGCCGAACTGATCGCCACTGTCGAGGAGCTGACCGCCCAGGGGGCCAAGGCGGCCTGGGTGAGCGGTGACCTGGGCAGCCGTGCCGGGGTGCGTGCCGCGGCCGAGGCGGCGGCCGAGGTGTTCGGCGAGCCGGACATCCTGGTCAACTCGGCGGGGATCAACCTGCGCCCGCCGATGAGCGAACTCGGGGACGACGTCTGGGACACCACGATGGCGGTGAACCTGGAGGCGCCCTTCCTGCTGGGGCAGCGCTTCGGGCCCGGCATGGCCGAGCGCGGCTACGGGCGGATCATCCACGTCTCGTCGCAGCAGGCGCATCGCGCGTTCGTGCAGAGCGGCGCCTACGGCGTGTCCAAGGGCGGGCTGGAGTCGCTGGCCCGCTCCCAGGCCGAGGCGTGGTCGTCGCACGGGGTGACCGCCAACACGCTCGTGCCCGGGTTCGTGCTGACCCCGCTCAACGCGCGACTGTCCGCCGACCCGGAGAAGGTCGCCTCGCTGGCCGCACGCACCATGGTCGGACGCAACGGTCTGGCCGAGGACTTCGAGGCCGCGGCGGTCTTCCTGGCGGGCGCCGGATCGGCGTACGTGACCGGCCAATCGATCTTCGTCGACGGCGGATTGTCGGTGCACTGACCGTACCGGCCGGGTCGGATCCGAGGCGACATCGCCTCGGATCCGACCCGGCCGCGTGGCTTCCGCCGCCGCCCGCGCGTCTCAGCGGCCGGTCATGAACGCGTCCGGTCGCAGTGCCCGATCCACGATCCGGACGTCGCCGACCCAGGCGTTGAGCGTCTGGTCCAGCTTGCCGTCGTACGCGTAACCACCCAGCATCCAGGGCAGGTTGAGCGTGGTCAGGCCGATCGAGCGGGCCGTCGGATTGCGGACCACCGGACAACCGTCGACGTACATCGTGGTCTGCCGGGAGTCGTTGACGACGGCGACGTGCCACCACGTGTCCGACCGGAGTTCGTGACTCCAGTTGGTGGCCGACCCGTCGCTGTTCAACGGATAGACGCACCACTGGAGTTCGCGACCGCCGGACAGACTCAGCGTGACCACCGGCTCCTGCGGATCACCCTGCTTGCGTGCCTCGCCGCTCATGCCCCAGCGGCTCAGCAGCGCCGACCACGCGTCCCGGCCCCCGTCCCAGTCGGCGGGCAGCTTGAAGAACGCCTCGATCGTGTAGCCGGAGCGGAACGTCGCGGTGTTCAACGGCGCGTTGTTCGCGGTCTGCAAATGGCCCCCGCGCAGCGGCGACTTGCCGCCGGCGAGTCGGATGCTGCCGTGTCCGGGCTGGTCGGGGTGGAACTGATGGGACCAACTGACCGAACCGGGCGCCGCGCCCGGAGCCGACACCAGGGTGAGGTCGTTGCCGCGCCCGGACAGGTCGGGAAAGCGCCGCCCGCCGGGGATCGACTCGCCGTCCCGTTGGGGGCCGTCGAAGCGCCAGTAGGCGAGCGTGCCGGGGATCACCATGCGCTGGGCGGGACGGGCCGCGCGCTGCGGGATCGGGGCGAAACCCTCGAAGCGCCGGTCGAAGTCGATCGGCACCGAGAAGTAGTCCTCCGGGCCGGTCAATTCCATCTCGCGGCGTTCGAGGTCGTTGAGACCGCGACTGTGTCGGCCGAGGATCCACGGCGAGAGCGTCTCGATGTCGATCGTGTTGCGGTCGAGGTCGAAGTGGTAGAGCCGGATCATCGCGGCGCCGCCGAAGTAGCGGTTCTGGTAGTTGGTGATGTGCAGGTGCACGTCGTGGCCGGCGTCGTTCTTCTTCGTCGTGCGACCGGCCGGCCAGTAGTGGCCGTTGAGCGTGAGGAAGATCTGGTCGTTGCCCTTGATCAGGTCGTTCCACAGGTGTCCGCCGTGCTCGGAGAACTCCGCCTCCTGGCCCGGCCGGTCGGCCGAGACGAGTTCGTGGCTGGTCAGGATCACCGGCGTGTGCGGATGGTCGGCCATCACCTTCTTCGCCCACGCGATGCCGGCCGGCGAGGGCCGCCAGTCCAGCGCGAGGACCAGCCACTCGCGGCCCGCGGCGCGGAACAGGTGGTAGGTGTTGTAGCCGTCCGGAGTCGCCCCGCCGAAGGAGCGCTTGCCCCGGAACCGTTGCGGCCCGAACGTGTCCAGGTACGGCGAACGCCCGCGCCGGTCGTCGGTGTTGGAATCGATGTCGTGGTTCCCGGCCAGCACGCTGTAGCCGACGCCCTTGCGGTCGAGCATCTCGAACGCCCGGCCGATCCCGTCGAATTCGGCCTTGCGGCCGTTCTGGGTGAGGTCGCCCAGGTGCGACATGAAGACGATGTTGTCCTCGCGCGCGTGCTCCAGGATGTATCGGAAGGACGCCTCGATCGGGGCGCTGGTGATGCTCGGCTCGTCGAACAGGTACTGGGTGTCCGGCATCACGACCATGGTGAACCGGCGGCTGTCGCCGTCCGGACGCCACGCCGGCAGATGTTGCGCGTCCACCGCCGAATCGGCCGCCGCGGCACCGGCCGCGTCGTCGGCGCCCGCGGCGGCGACCGGGGAGGCGACCACCGCACCCGCCACGGTGACGCCCGCACCGGCCAGTGCGGCGGAGCGCAGGAACGCCCGTCGGGCGGGTCCGGACAGGGGGGTGACGGGCGGCTGATCGCAGTCGTCGTCGTGCTGCTGACACATGGTGGTTCTCCGGCGCCGGACTGGTTGGGGGGCATGCGCACGGTATTGGCTGGAAAACCCATGCGACTCGTCCGTACCGCCAACAACGGCCGTCGACCGGATGAATTCGCAGGTCGGCCACCCTTCGGTGGCGGGTCGGCACGGCGATCGAGGGGTCGAAAGGCGCCGGAGCCGATCGGGCGAACCGCTCCGGGCCGGCGGAAATGCGCTGGACGACCGGTGGATGGTCGCCGATGATCCGACGATGACCGAACACCTCGACGATTCCTCGCGCCCGCCGTCCGATCCGCCCGCCGATTCCGCCGCTCGCCCCGAGGGCGCTTTCGGGCAGCGGATTCGCTGGGTCTACCTGGTCGGTCGGCCGCTGAGCGCCCTGCTCGCCGGTGACCTGGCCGAGGCGCGCTACCAGACCGGCCTGGACCTGCCCGAGTTCTTCGTCTCGGACCAGGCCCGCGGCCTGTGGCGGCGGCGCTTCGAGCAGGTGACCGCCGAACCCGAGAGCGCGCCCTGGGTGGCCCGGGCCGCGGTGTCCGAGCCGGACGGCGCGGTGGTGGGTTACGCCGGATTCCACGGGCCGCCGGACGAGGTCGGCATGGTGGAGATCGGCTACACCGTGGTACCCGAGGCGCGTCGCCGCGGCCATGCCCGGGCGATGTTGCGGTCGTTGCTGGAGCGGGCGGCCCATGAGCCCGACGTGCGGATCGTCCGGGTCACCATCACCCCGGACAACGCGGCCTCGCTCGCCACCATCCGGGGCCTCCACTTCGTCGAGGTCGGCGAGCAGATGGACGAGGAGGACGGCCTGGAGATCATCTTCGAGGTGCCGGCCGACCGCATCCTCAAGACGTGACGCCCGCCGCCGCGGCGGTGTCCTCGGGCGCCCGATCCACCCGTCGGAAGTTCAGCGCGACGAGCACCGCCACGCCCGCGCCCGCCGCGGCGGCGAACACCGCGGTGCGCAGGCCGTGTGCGGTGGCCACCCGCAGGGCCTCGCCGGTCTTCCCGTCCGTACCGGAGTTGGCGATCGCCACCAGCACCGCGAGCCCCATCGCGCCGCCGACCTGCTGACCGGTGGACGCCATCCCGGACGCGACGCCCTGCTCGTGGCCCGGCACCCCGGTCGCGGCGGCGGCGAACATCGTGGTGTAGGCGACGCCCTGACCGAGTCCGAAGATCAGCAACCCCGGTACCAGGTCGGGATAGGAGGCGCTCGCGGAGATGCCCAGGCCGGTCGCCGACACGCCGACCGCGCTCATCGTGAGGCTCACGAGCAGCGTGGACCGTACCCCGAATCGGGTCGCCGACCGGCCGCCGAGCAGCGAGCCGACCAACCCGCCGCCCATCGGGACCAGGAAGGCGAAGCCGGTGCGCAGCGCGCCGTACCCGTGCACGCCCTGGAAGTAGACGGTGAGGAAGTACGGCAGCGTGCCGAGCGTGGCCATGAACAGGAACGTCACCGCCATCCCGGTGCCCAGGTTGCGGCCGCGCAGCAGACGCGGCGGCATCAGCGGGTCGGGATTGCGCCCCTCGGCGATCAGGAACACCGCCAGGAGCACGACGCCGAGCGCGGCGCCGGCGAGCGGGCGCGGGTCGGTCCGGTCCGACTCGGGGCCCTGGACCAGGGCGAACACGATCAGCGTGCAGCCCAGGGTCGCGGTCAGCGCACCGAATACGTCGAAGCGCCGACCGGCGACCGGGGCCGGGTCGGCGGGCAGCGCGACGAAGGCGAGCAGTGCGGCGGCGCCGGCGAGCGGGACGTTGACGAAGAACACCGCCTCCCAGCCGAGCGTCCGGGTGAGCACACCGCCGAGCAGCGAGCCCAGGATCAGGCCGCCGGAGCCGGTCGCGGCCCACACCGACAGCGCGCGGTTGCGGGCGCGGCCCTCGGCGAACGTGGTGTTGACCAGGGACAGTGTGGCCGGGAACAGGAACGCGCCGCCCAGGCCCTGAACGGCACGGGCGGCGATCAGCAGGCCGGGTTCGCGGGCCAGACCGCCGGTGAGCGAGGCGACCGCGAACAGCGTCAGGCCGAGCACGAACATCCGCCGCCGGCCCAGCAGATCGGCCATCCGGCCACCGAGCAGCAGGAACGCGCCGAAGGCGACCGCGTACGCGCTGACCACCCACTGGAGGGTCCGGGCGGAGAAGCCGACTCCCGTGCCGATGTCGGGCAGCGCGACGTAGACGATGTTGTAGTCGAGCGAGGTGATCAGGCTCGCGAAGGCGAGCAGCGCCAGGGCGACACCGGGACGGCGCGGGCTCCGGCCGGCGCCCGCGCCGTCGACGTCGGTATCGGGCGGGCGAGCGGACACGGGCATGGCGAAGCCTTCCTTCGGCCGGAGGGGATTCGCCCGACCGGACCCGCGGCGGCGGGTCCGGTCGCGGCGGTGCCTCGAACGCTGCCATGCCGGCGCGCCGCCGAGGAGCGGAGTGTTCAGCCTGGGATCGCCGGTCCCTGGATATCGCGGGGTCGGTCCGGCCCGGTGAAGGCCCGGTGCAGGCGCTCGGCGCCCTCGATCAGTCGCTCCGGGCCCTCGGCGAAGGAGTACGCGACGCGCAGGTACGGAGCCGGCGGCTCGGCGGTGAAGTACCCCGGCCCCGGCGTCACCGCGACCCCGGCGCGCAGTGCGGCCGAGGTCAGCGCCCCGACGTCCTGCCCGTCGGGCAGCCGCAACCAGAAGTGGTAGCCGCCGTACGGCAGTCGGTCCGGCAGCAGTCCGGGCAGCAGTCGGTTCAGCGCGTCCGCCAGCACCCGGCGCCGATCGCGCAGCGCGGCGCCCAGCGTGCGCAGGTGCTGCGGCCAGGCCGGCGCGCCGACCAGTTGCAGCGCGGTCTCCTGGAGCGGACGCGGCACGAAGAAGCTGTCCACGGCCTGTACGGCGCGCAGCCGCTCGAAGGCCGGGCCGTGCGCGCTGAGGGCGGCGACCCGCAGGCTCGGCGACGTGGACTTGGTCAGCGAACGGATGTGCACCACCACGCCGTTCGGATCGTCGGCGGCCAGCGGCGCGGGCAACGCCGGCGCGTCCGCGTGCACGAGGCGGCGGGCGAAGTCGTCCTCGATCACGAACGCGCCCGCCTCGTGCGCGATCCGCAACACCTCGGCGCGGCGCTCCGCCGAGAGCACCGTCGCGGTCGGGTTCTGGAACACCGGCTGGCAGACGAACGCCCGGGCCCGGGTGGCCGCGAACGCGTCGGCGAGCCGATCGGTACGCACCCCGTCGGCGTCCATCGGCACCGGCACCGGCCGCAGCCCGGCGGCCTGCGCGACGGCCAGTACGCCGGGGTAGGTCGGCGATTCCACCAGCACCGGCGAGCCCGGCGCGACCAGCGAACGCAGCGCCGTGGTCAGCGCGTTCTGGCCGCCGGCGGTGATCAGCACATCCGACGTGGAGACCGTGCCGCCGATGTCGCGGGCGAACCACGCGCGCAACTCCGGCAGGCCCTCGATCGGCGGGCGTTCCCAGGCGCCGGGGCGGCGGCCGGCGCGGGAGAGCGCGGCGGCGAGCGCGCGTTCGGGTTGCAGCGAGGCGTGCAGGTAGCCGTTGTTGAGATCGACCACCTCGGGCGGGGCCGCCGCGAGCGCGGACAACACGCCGGACGCGTCCGGGCTGCGCTGCGGGGGCAGGCCCGGCTCCGCGCTGAGCGCCACCTCCTGCCACGAGGTGTCGCCCGTCGGCGCGGCCGGGCGGCCGGGCGCGGTGCGGTAGACGCCGGCTCCGGGACGGGAGATCACCAGCCCCTCGGCGGCGAGCGTGGCGATCGCGCGGGAGACCGTCACCGGGCTGACCCGGTGCCGGTCGACCAGCGAGCGACTGGACGGCAGCTTCTCGCCGGGTGAGTAGCGGTTCAATTCCAGACGCAGGATGGCGACAAGATCGACAGTACCGCTACTCTGATTCATGACAGTACAGGATAGCGCTATTCGGCCGGCGTCGATAGCGGTCGGCGGCACCGCGCTCGCGGCGCTCGCGATCGTGACCTTCTCGCTCAGCTTTCCGGCGACCGTGTGGGCCCTGGGCGGGTTCGGCCCGTGGACGGTCACCGGGTTGCGCGGACTGCTCGCGGCGCTGTTCGCCGGCGCGGCGCTGCTCGCGGTGCGGGCACGGCTGCCCGCGCGGGCGGACCGGCTCGGGCTGGCGGTGATCGCGGTCGGCTGCGTGCTCGGCTTCCCGCTGCTGACCACGCTCGCGCTACAGACCTCCTCGACGGCGCACTCGGCGGTGGTGATCGGTCTGCTGCCGTTGGCTACCACGGTCTGCTCGGTGTTGCGCACCGGTGAACGGCCGAGTCGATCCTTCTGGGCGGCGGCGGTCGCGGGCGCGGTGGTGGTGTTCGCGTTCGCCGTGCAGCAGAGCAGCGGCGGGGTCGGCCTCGCGGACGTGTACCTGTTCGCCGCACTGGTGTTGTGTGCGGCCGGCTATGCCGAAGGCGGACGGCTGGCCCGGCACTTGCCGGGCTGGCAGGTGATCGCGTGGGGTGTGGTGTTCGCGGCCCCGGCCACCGCTCTGGTCGCGGCACTGGGCCTGGCCACCGAGCCGCTCCACCCGGACGCGCGAAGCGTGGGCGGCCTGCTGTACCTGGCGGCGATCTCGCAATTCCTCGGCTTCGTCGGCTGGTACCGGGGCATGGCCGTGATCGGCGTCCCGGCGGCCAGCCAACTACAGCTCGGCCAGCCCCTGTTGACGCTGCTCTGGGCCGTGCTGATCCTCGACGAGACACTCACCCCCGCCATGCCCCTGGCCGCCCTCGCGGTCCTGGCCTGCATAGCCCTGACCCAACACACCAGGTCGACCCCGACGAGCCCCTGACCCACACCACACGCACCGGCCTCCGGCGGAAACGTACGCCGCAGGCGAATGGGCCTGCCGGCCAAGGGCCTTCCGGGCGGCGACGCAACGAGCACGCTGCGGCCCGCTCCGCCGATCGGCGACGAGCTTCCGGGGGGCGATGGGACGGACGGCGTGCGGGCGTAGGGCGGGGCCGGGTGGCGGGGCGAGCCGGTTCGTGTGTCGGTTGGGGTTTCTCGGGTGAGGGTGAAACGGGCGACGCACAGGGCGGGCCGAGTGAAAGGGGGGAGCCGATTCGTGCGTCGGTCGCGGGTTTCGCGGGTGGCGGAGGGCCGGGGGCTTCGTCTCTGTTTGCGCTCCGGCCGCCGGTTTCGCGGTGAGGGTGGAACGGGCGGCGGGCCGGGCGGGCCGAGCGGAAGGGGGAGCCGCGTGCGTCGGTCGCGGGTTCTCGGGTGGCGGGGGAACGGGCGTGTTGCGGCTCCGTTTGCGCGCCGGGGCGGGTTTCCCGGGTGGCGGCGGAAGGCGTGAGGCTGGGCCGGTTTGTGTGTCGACCGGGGGCTCCGGGGCCGGACGGAACGCGCGGCCCGGCCCGGCCCGGGTGTCGGCTGCGGGTCTCCCGGACGGGTGGTGTCGCGTGGACGGTGGGCGAGGTCAGGCCACCGGGCGGATGCGGTCCACGCCGGCTCGGTGCAGTGCCGCCGCCAGGTTGTTCCGGGCCTCGGTCTGCGCGGCGATCCGGGCGTCGAGTACGGCCAATCGGTCCAGGGCGATCCGTACGGCGGTCGCGGACGGCGGTCGCGCCGCCACGTCGACGCCCGCGTCCAGGCACGGGAGGAAGGCGCGTACGTCGTCCAGGGTGAGCCCGACGCCGAGCAGTTCGCGGATCGACCGGACCCGGGCCACGTCCCGTTCGTCGTACACCCGATACCCGTTCGCCGACCGAGCCGACTCGATCAACCCCGCCTGTTCGTAGTGGCGCAACGCACGCGGCGTCGCCCCGGTCGCCGCCGCCAGCTCACCGATCCGCATCCGGACACCTCCGCTCCCGACCACTCTTATCACGCCCCACCCCGCATGCCGTCACTCTCGCCTCCGCGCCTGCCCTCGCCTCCGCGCCTGCCCCCGCGTCCGCCTCCGCCTCCGCGTCCGCCTCCGCGTCCGCCTCCGCGTCCGCCTCCGCGTCCGCCTCCGCGTCCGCCTCCGCGTCCGCCTCCGCGTCCGCCTCCGCC
>NZ_JBIRRX010000011.1:74012-303359 GCF_044333915.1 Embleya sp. NPDC020886
GTCCGCCTCCGCGTCCGCCTCCGCGTCCGCCTCCGCGTCCGCCTCCGCGTCCGCCTCCGCGTCCGCCTCCGCGTCCGCCTCCGCGTCCGCCTCCGCCTCCGCGTCCGCCTCCGCCTCCGCCTCCGCCTCCGCGTCCGCCTCCGCCTCCGCGTCCGCGTCCGCCTCCGCGTCCGCCTCCGCGTCCGCCTCCGCCTCCGCGTCCGCCTCCGCCTCCGCCTCCGCGTCCGCCTCCGCCTCCGCGTCCGCGTCCGCCTCCGCCTCCGCCTCCGCGTCCGCCTCCGCCTCCGCGTCCGCGTCCGCGTCTGCGTCCGCGGTTTTGAGTGGGTTCGTGCCTGGCGCCGTTCCCGCGAAGGGGAGGGTGGCTGTGTTGGTGCCTGGGGTCAGGAGACGACCGCGCCGCCGTCGGCCGGCAGGACCACGCCGGTGATGAAGGAGGCGCCGGGGGACGCGAGGGTGGTGATGGACCAGGCGATCTCCTCGGGTGTGCCGATTCGGCCCATCGGGGTGTGCGCGAGTTGCCAGGCGCGGATGGTGGCGCGTTGTTCGGGCGTCCAGCCCTGGTGCTCGCCGATCGGAGTGTCGATCGCGCCGGGTGCGACCGCGACGACCCGGACCCCGCGCGGGGCGAGATCGACGGCCCAGCTTCGGGTGAGCAGTTCCAGGGCGGTCTTGGTCGCCGCGTAGAGCGAGTTGCCCGGCCAGGCGCGCTGCCCGACGGAGGTGGTGACGTTGACGACCACCCCGCCGGCGGCCTCCAGCAGCGGCAGCGCGGCCTGGGTGAGCAGGACCGGGGCGATCAGGTTGGTGGCGAGCAGCGGGTCGATGCTCTCGCGGGTGTAGCCGCCCAGGTGGCCGGTGCCGACGATGCCCGCGTTGTTGACGAGCACGTCGAGCCGGCCGTGCGTCTCGGCGATGGTGCCCACGATCCGCTCGACCTCGCCGGCGGCGGTGAGGTCGGCGGCGAGCGGGGTGATCCGGTCGTGGCCCGCCGAGGTCTCGGCGAGCGGTTCGGTGCGGCGCCCGACGGCGATCACGTGCGCGCCCTCGGCGGCGAAGGCGCGTGCGGCGGCCCGACCGATACCGGTACCGGCACCGGTGATCAGGACGACGCGGGGCGGGTGGGAGCCGGTGTCATCGAGGTTTGTCATGCCGTGATCGTGCAACCCTGCCGCCAACGACAGGGTCAAGCGACCGCACGCGAGCGGGGACGACCGGGCGGGCCCGAATGCCCGGAGACCGGGCGCCGGGCGCCTCGAACGCAGGTGCGGGCCGGGGGACGTACGCTTGCGGATTGATCCCTGGCTCTTGCATCCGTAGGCGGAGGCCGTACATGTCCCAACCCGCTCCACGTTCGCGGCCCCGACCCCGGATCGCGATCTTCGGCGCCGGCAGCGTCGGCTGCCAGCTCGGTGGTCGGCTCGCCGCCTTCGCCGACATCACCCTGATCGGCCGCCCCACCGTCCTGGACGCACTCGCGGACGGTTTGACCGTCACCGGCGCGGGCCGTCCCCCGACCGTGGTCGAACCGGAGCGGCTGACCCTGGCCCGGACGCCGGACGCGGTGGCCGGCGCCGACTTCGTGCTGGTCACCGTCAAGTCCGCGGCCACCGCCGAGGCCGGCCGCGAGCTGGCCGGTCGGCTCAGCCCGGCCGCGATCGTGGTCAGTCTGCAGAACGGCGTGCGCAACCCCGCCGTGCTGCGGGCCGCGCTGCCCGGGCATACCGTGCTGGCCGGCATGGTTCCGTACAACGTGCTGCGCACCGAGCCCGCGGTGTTCCATCAGGGCACGTCCGGCGCGCTGATGATCGACGCGAATCCCCGGGCCATCCCGCTCGTGGACGTGCTGGCCGAGGCCGGCATCCCGGTCCAGGTCCGCGAGGACATGCCCGAGGTGCAGCACGCGAAGTTGCTGATGAATCTCAACAACGCGATCAACGCGCTGTCCGGCCTGCCGCTGCGCGATCAGCTCGGGCAGCGCGACTATCGGGCATGCCTGGCGCTGTGCCAGGGCGAGGCGCTCACCGCGTTCCGGGCCGAGGGCATCCGACCGGCCAAGCTCGGTCCCGGCTCGGCCGCGCGCAATCGGCAACTGCTCGGGTTGCCCGATCCGCTGTTTCGTCGGTTGGCGGGTTCCGCGCTGCGGATCGACGCGAAGGCGCGTTCGTCGATGTGGGAGGACCTGCAACGGGGCCGGCGTACCGAGGTGGACAGTGTGCAGGGCGAGATACTCGCGATGGCCGAACGCAACGGGCTGACCGCGCCCGCCAACGCGCGTCTGATCGCGCTGATCCGCGAGGCGGAGACCGCGCCGGCGGGACAGGCCCGGCAGTGGAGCGGACCGGATCTGCTCGCCGAACTCACCACGGCGGTCGCGGACACCGCCTGACCGGCCGGCGCGGTCCCCAGTGGGGGGATTCGGGCGCGCGGAGCCGGCGGGTGGATCGCGACGCGCGGACTCGGGTGCGGGGATCGACCGTGCGGATCCGGACACGCGGCCCCGCGACGGGCCGATCGCGGATCACCAGGTGCGCGCCGCGCGGACCAGGTGCTGGTGGACCAGCATCACGTGCGGGTGGCCCGCCGTGCCCGCGCGGCGGACCAGGTAGCCGGTGTTGATCGGCGGGTCGTCCGGGGTGAGCAGCGCCACCAGCGCGCCGGACGCGAGCTCGCCCGCGCACAGGTAGCGCGGCAACACGGTCATGCCCGCGCCGGCGACCACCGCGGTCAGCACGCCGCGCAGGTCCGGGACGGTGATCGCGGCCCGTTCGGTCAGCCGGGTGCCGAACACGTGGCGCCAGTAGCGGCGGGCGATCGGCAGGTCCTCGGCATAGCTGACCAGCGGTACCGAGCGCAGCGCGGCGGGGCCCTCGGCGGCGACCCGATCCGGCCCGATGCGCTCGGCCCAGTGCGGCGCCGCGACCAGTACGAACTCCTCGTCCATCAGCGGGACGGCGGCCAGCGTGCGGCCGCGCGGCCGGGTGGTGGCCAGAACCAGGTCGTACCGGCCCGTGCGCAACCCGTCGAGCAGGTCGTCGGTGAGCCCCGGGGAGATCCGCAGCAATACGCCGCGCTCGATCAGCGGCGCGAGTACCGGCAACACCAGCACACACAGCACCTCGGCGGGACCGGCGATGTGCACCGGCTCGGCCGGGGTGTCCGCGCCGAATCGATCACGATCGGCCACCTCCGCCAGCGCGTCCAGCGGGTCCGCGACCCGAATGGCCAGGTCGTCCGCGATCGGCGTGGCGGCCACGCCGCGAGGCAACCGCTCGAACAGCGCCCGGCCCAATCGGCGCTCCAGGGTGCGGATCTGGGTGGTGACCGTGGGCTGGGACAGACCCAGTACGCGGGCGGCGCCGGTGAAGGAGCCGGCGCGGTGCACCGCCAGGAAGGTACGCAGCAGCGTCAGATCCAGGGGCCCGCGGCCGGCCGGATCCGGTATCGAGGCCGATTCGGCGAGCCGTGACCCATCGGAATCATCATGGCTCATGGTGGAGAGCCTATTTGAATGCCGATGGGTGGGCGATCTACGTTCGAGTCCGACGGCGCGACCACCGGCCGCGACCGGCCGATGCGATTGGGAGAAGACCCATGGCGAAAATCCTGTTCGTGCTCAGCGGTTCCGACCACTGGACGCTGGCCGACGGCACCCGGCATCCGACCGGCTTCTGGGCCGAGGAGGCCGTCGCGCCGTTCGAGGTGTTCAGCGCGGCGGGCCACGACGTCGTGGTGGCCACACCCGGCGGCGTGACCCCGACCGTCGACGCGGCGAGCCTGGCGCCGGAGGTGAACGGAGGGCCGGACGGCCTGGCCGCGATCACCGCCGGGCTGGAACGGTTCACCGCACTGCGTGCGCCGATCGACCTGGCCGACGTCGACCTCGCCGACTACGCGGCGGTCTTCTATCCGGGCGGCCACGCGCCGATGGAGGACCTGGCGGTGAACGCGGCCTCCGGGGCGCTGCTCACCGCGGCGCTCGACTCGGGCAAGCCGCTGGGCGTGGTCTGCCACGGGCCGGCCGCGCTGCTCGCGGCCGAACGCCCCGACGGCACCTCGCCGTTCGCCGGCTACCGACTGACCGCGTTCACCAACACCGAGGAGACCCAGGCCGGCTTCGCGGACCGGGCCGGCTGGCTCCTCCAGGACCGCCTGATCGCCCTCGGCGCGGACTTCCGAGAGGGCACCCCCTGGTCCCCCAACGTGGTCGTGGACCGCAACCTGCACACCGGCCAGAACCCGTCCTCGGCCGCTCCCTTGGCGACCGAACTCGTCAAGACCCTGAACTGACCCGACTCCTCGCACCACTGCCGCTGCCGCGCACTCCCGACCGAGGCCGACCGGACGGAGCCGCCCCTGCCGGGGGTCGAGCCGATCGGATCGGCCGGGTTCGCGCGGCAGCGGTCGTGCTCGTGGGGGCCGTCAGTGTTCCGGCGGGGCTGAGGTCGCCCTGTTCCCGCCCGACGCCGCCGAAGAGTCGCCGATGCCGGTGGGTGGGGCCGGTCGGATCGGCCGGGTTCGGGTGGTGGTGGCCGTGCCCGCCCGCGGTCTCTTCGGTGTTCCGGTGGGAGCGGGGAGGCCGTGGTCGGCGCGTTCCCGATCGATCGGACGAGGTTGTCCCCGTCGGTGGGTCGGGTTCGGGCGGTGGCGGTGGTGTGTGCCCGGGGTTTCATCGGTGCTCCGGCGGGAGCGGGGAGACCAGGGTCGCCGCGCCCGAGGGGGATGTGCCGATCACGGCTCGCCCGGCCGGAGAGGGGGACCCGGTGGTGGGGGCTGTCGCGGATACCGGGCCCGGGGTGGCCGGGGTGCCGGGCTCGGGGGCGGGTGCCCTCGGTGACGGGTCGAGCAGGTGGGCGGTGGGGATCAGGATCGCGGCGAGTACGGCGACCACCGCGAAGGAGACGCCCAGCGACGCGTGGTCGGCGATGCCGCCGACGATGGCGGGGGCGAGCAGGCCCGACGTGTAGGTGACCGTGGCCACGCCGGCGATGGACTGGCTCGGGTCCTGGCCGGTCCGTCCGGCCGCGGCGAAGGTCAGCGGCAGGACCGCGGCCACGCCCACGCCGAGCAGGGCGAAGCCGATCGCGGCGGGCCACGGGGAATGCGCGGTGGCGACCAGGACCGCGCCGGTCGTGGCCAGGACCGCGCCGCCCCGAACGGCTCGGACCACCCCGAACCGGTCCACCACCCGGCCGGAGAGCAGCCGGGCGACGGTCATCGTGCAGGCGAAGCCGGTGAACGCGAGCGCCGCGACGCCGGGGGAGGCGCCCGCGACCTCCCGCAGGTGTACCGCGCTCCAGTTCGCCCCGGCGCCCTCGGCGAAGACCGCGCAGAAGCCGACCGCGCCGATCGCGAGCACCGCCCGGGACGGCAGCGTGAAGCGGCGCGGGGCCGGGGCGCCGGCCGTGGGACGCGCGTCGAGCAGGTTGCGGCCGGCGATCCAGCCCACCGCGGCGAGCAGTACGGCCAGGCCGGCCAGGTGTACGCGGGCATCGAGCCCGGCGAACGCGGCGGCGGCCCCCAGACCCGCACCGACCAGCGCGCCGGCGCTCCACATCCCGTGCAGCAGCGGCAATGTCGAGCGGCCGACCCGCTGTTCGACCACAAGCCCCTGGGTGTTCATCGCCACATCGGACATGCCCGCCCCCACGCCGTACACCAGCAACGCCGCGCACAGCCACGGCAGGCCGGGGGCGGAGGTGGGCAGCAGCGGCACCGCGCACCACAGCGCGATCAGGCAGCGCAACGCGGTTCGGCCGCCGTGCCGGTGGACCAGCGACGCGGCCACCGGCATGGCCAGCGAGGCGCCGACGGCGGGGGCGGCCAGGGCGACGCCCAGTTGGCCCGGGCTCAGGTCGAGGTGTTCCTGCAGCCACGGCAACCGGGAGGCGAAGCCGCCGCCGACCGCGCCGTGCACGGCGAAGATCAGGCTCGCCGCGACCCGAGCCCGACCCGCCTCGGCGGCTTCGGTCCCGCCGTCAGCCCCGACCCCGAGCCCGGCTCCGGCCCCAACTTCGGCCTCGACTTTCGAAGATGCTGCATCGGGCGCACCGATGGCGTCATGAGACGTGGAAGTCTGCGTCATGGTGCGATAAATTATCAGGCAGGGTTCCTGAAAAAAAGAGTCTGCGAGGATCGGTAGCCATGACCACCGCCCGGGCCGCGACAACCGCCCCCTCCGCGACAGCGCTCCGCACCGCGACGCCGAGCACGGCCCGCGCGATCAACGACCGGCTGGCCCTGGATCTGCTGATCGAACACGGCCCGCTGACCGCCTCCCAGCTCAAGACCCTCACCGGGCTGTCCCGCCCGACCGTCGCGGATCTGGTCGAACGCCTCGGCGGCGCGGGCCTGATCCACCTGGTCGGCGAGGCCGGCGAACGCCAACGCGGCCCGAACGCACGCCTGTACGGCATCGTCGCGGAACGCGCCCACATCGCCGGACTGGACGTGCGCGTGGGCGGCGTCGAGTTGGCCGTCGCCGATCTGGCCGGCCGCACCGTCGCGACCGGCGCACTCGCCATCCCCGCCGACCGCGACCCGGCCCGAGCCCTCGCCGACATCCTCGGGCTGCTGGACGACGCCGCCGCCCGAGCCGGAGCCGACACGCTGCACACGTTCGGCATCGGCGTGCCCGGCCTGGTCGATCCGGCCTCCGGCAACCTGCGCTCGTCCTGCTTCCCGCCCGGCTGGCATGCCCCCCTGGTGGCCGCGCTCCGCGAACGCGGCCGGGTGCTCCTGGAGAACGAGTCCAACCTCGCCTGTATCGCCGAACAACGCCTCGGCGCGGCCCGGAACCTGGACACGTTCGTCCTGGTCTGGCTCGGTCAGGGCATCGGCGCGGGCGTGATGCTGGACGGCCGACTGCGGCGGGGCGCCTCCGGCGGCAGCGGCGAACTGGGTTTCCTCCCGGTCCCGGGCACCGGCCACCGGCCCTCGCGGGTGGACTGCTCGGGCGGCTTCCACACCCTGGTCTCGGGCCTGGCGATCGAGGAACTGGCCGCCGGGCACGGCTTCACCGGCAGCGCCGAGGAATGTGTGCGGGCGGCGGCCGAACAGGTCGACGCGGGGCAGGACACGGGAGCCGGCGCCGCGCTCCTGGACGAACTCGCCGCCCGGGTCGTGGTCGGGGCCGCCGCGCTGGCGGTCATCCTGGACCCCGGCTGCGTGGTGCTGGGCGGCGAGACCGGACGGGCCGGCGGTACGGCGCTGGCCGATCGGGTCGAGGCCCGACTCGCCGAGGCGACGCCGCTGAGCACGCGGGTGCTGGCGGGTTCCGTCCCCGGCAACGCGATTCTGGACGGCGCCGTGCTGACCGCCCTCGACGATGCCCGCGACGAGCTTTTCGGCGGGCGGCAGCGCTGACGGCCCGGGACGCGCCCCGCGTCAGACCCGGTGGGTGCCGGAGAGCAGGCCCGCGGGCGCGACCGCGCTCCACGCGTCGAAGAGTTCGGTGACGTTGGGGTAGCGCTCGGCCGGGTCGCGTCGGGTCGCCCGCTCCACCACCGCGAGTTGGGCCAGCGTGCCGCGCCAGGCCCGCTCCTCGTCGCCCGCGTCCAGCAGCAGGCGCAGGGTGCGGCCGAGCAGGAACACGGTGCCCGCGCGGGTGACCAGCGCGCCGCGGCGGCTGTGCTCGGGCGGCATGTAGCGGGTGGACCCGGACAGCCGGGCGGTGTCCAGCACGAACGGCGCGCTGCGGTACTCGTCCAGATCGATCAGGTGTACCCGGCGGGCGGCGAAGTCGTACAGCACGCAGCCGTCGTACCAGTCCACCCCGACGTAACCGGCCGCGTCGATCAGGCGGTGCGCGTCCAGGATCGCGTCCAGCGCCGCGTGCACGTCGTGCAGCGGCAGGGCGCGAAAGCGGGCGAGCGGCGAGGCCGCGCCGGTGCGCAACTGTTTGCCCGCGCGCTTGAGCGTCGAGTGGTACAAGACCTCGCCCGCGCGCCACGGCCCCACCGTCACCGGCACGCCGTTGGCGCTGAACGAGTGCAACACCGGCACGATCGCCGGATGCCGGACGTGCGCGTGCAGGTCGATCGCGCGGCGCAGGCACAGCGCGGACGCGGCGTTGGGGCCGGTCTTGACGAACCAGTTGCCCTCGACGTGCACACCGTAGGAGACCGCACCCGAGTCCTGGTCGCCGAAGGTCGTGTGCACGGTTCCGATCGAGCGCAGGAAATCGGCGGGATCCTGTGCGGTGTCGATGGCGTCGAGCAGTGGGTGCGGCACGGCGGTGGGCCTTTCCTGGCGGGTGTTCCGGACCCGCCGCCCGAGGGTCGGCAGCGTGGACGGATCGAGCGTGTGGGCATCGGGTCCTTACAGCGACGGTAGCGCCCTCGGGAAGGGCGATGGGCCGTTTTCGGCGGAAGCCCCGCAGATGAGGGGCTCGGCCGGGGAGATCGGGCGGCGCAGCAGAACAGGATTTCGGGGGATCCTGTCGGGAAACACGGCAATTGTTCGACTCGGCCCGACGAGGCGGAGCGCGGTGAATCCGCCACGTCCCGCCTCGCCCGCCGCACCGCGGAGGGGCACCTCCCCAAAGGTCCTCCGCAGGGCTATTCACTTCGGTCCGGGCGGATTTCCCGCTCGAGCGCCGATCCGCAGTCGGTGATCGGGCGTGGGGACAAGGGAGTTGCCCGAGCGTCGGCGTCGGGCCCGGGCGAACCGGTCGTCGGCCGACGCGGATCCCGGCGCGGGCGAAGCACGCACCTCGGCCTCGACCCGTCGGGGCGGGCGCGGGCGGACAGGCGCGACGTCGCCCGCCGGAATGTTGCCACGGTAGACCGGAAGGCGCGCGGCGCAACAGGCGATTACCGGACACATGCGCCGAGTTCGGCCCTGTTCGGCGAAGGTGCGGGCAAGCCGTCCGGATGGCGGGGACGGGCGCTATGGTGGAGGCATGCAGCAGGTAGACGTAGTCGGTCGCAGTTGGTGGCGCTCCACTTAGGAGCGACCACCATTCGTGCATGACCAGGGTCGTTCGGACGGACGGCCCTTTTTTGATGCCCTGATCCGGGGACGGCGCCGTCGGGACGGCGACCCACCCCACCGATCGGGAGAAGACATCATGACCATCACGCCGAACATCGAGGGCGACGCGACCGCCCGAACCACGACCACGAGCGCGCCGACCACCACGATCGACCCCGGCGAGGCGGCGGGTGTGATCGAGACCACCGCCGCGCAGGCCCGGAGCGCGCTGCTCGAAGAGCGCATTCGCCGTGCGCCCGAGCGTTTTCGGGTGCTCACCGGCGACCGCCCGACCGGGCGCCTGCACCTGGGCCACTACTTCGGCACCCTGGACAACCGGGTGCGCCTGCAGAACCTCGGCGTCGAGGGATACCTGATCATCGCCGACTATCAGGTACTCACCGACCGCGACGTCGCGGACCACCTGGTCGAGCACGTCGAGGGCCTGCTCCTGGACTACCTGGCCGTCGGGATCGACCCGGACCGGACCACGATCTTCACGCACAGCGCGGTCCCGGCCCTCAACCAACTGTTGTTGCCGTTCCTCAGCCTGGTCTCGGTCGCCGAGTTGGGCCGCAATCCGACGGTCAAGGACGAGATCGCGCACTCGCGACAGGCCGCCGTCAGCGGGCTGATGTTCACCTATCCCGCGCACCAGGCGGCCGACATCCTGTTCTGCAAGGGCAACGTGGTCCCGGTCGGCCAGGATCAGTTGCCGCATCTGGAGCTCACCCGCACCATCGCCCGCCGATTCAACGACCGTTACCCGACCGGCGGACATCCCGTCTTCCCCGAGCCCGAGGCACTGTTGTCGGCCGCGCCGCTGCTGCTCGGCACGGACGGCACCAAGATGAGCAAGAGCCGGGGCAACTCGATCGCGCTCGCGGCCACGGCGGACGAGACGGCCAAGCTGATCCGGGGCGCCAGGACCGACGCCGACCGGCACATCACCTACGACCCCGAGACCCGCCCGGAGGTCTCCGGCCTGGTCCTGCTCGCCGCGCTGTGCCAGGACCGGGACCCGCACCTGGTCGCGCGGGAGATCGGTACGGCGGGCGCCGCCGCGCTCAAACGCACCGTCACCGAGGCGGTCAACGAGTTCCTGGCCCCGATCCGGGCGCGCCGGGCCGAGTACGCGCGCGACCTCGGCCAGGTCCGGCGCGTCCTGCACGCGGGCAACGAGCGGGCGAACGCGGTGGCCGACGCGACCCTGCGCGAGGTGCGCGGCGCGATGGCGAACCTGTATTGAGCGCTCGCCACGCCGGGAACGGGCGCCCCGAGCAAGCCCGTTCCCGGCATCGGCCGGCGCCCCCACCCGCTCAGGCCGCGACCTTCGCCGGCGAGCCCACCGCGTCGCCCACCACGATCTCGGGTCGATCCCGCATCAGATACGCCACCAGCACCGCCGATCCGAGCAACATCGCCGAGCCGGTCCACAGCGCCAGATGCAGGCCGTCCATGAACGCCGTCGTCGCGGCCTCGCGCACCGGGGTCGGCGCTGCGCCCAGATGCCCGATGCCGCCACCACCGCCCGACGTACTGGCATCGACGATGCGACGAGCGTCGTCCGCCGGAACCTGCTCGTCGGCCAACAGCTCGGTCAACCGGCTCGACAGGCGCCCGGTGAGCACCGCGCCGAGTGCGGCGATGCCGACCACGCCGCCCAGTTCGCGCGCGGTGTTGGTGACCGCCGAGGCCATCCCGGCGCGGGCCGGTTCGACCCGGGACATCACCGCGACCGAGATCGGCGTGAAGCACAACCCCATGCCCGCGCCGAGGAACGGCAGGACCCAGAAGAATTCGAGGTAGGACGCGTCCTTGCCGTAGAAGGAGAGTCCGCCCAGCGCGACCCCGCACAGGGTCAGCCCGGTCACCAGCGGTACGCGCGGCCCGATCCGGCCCGCCAACTGCCCGGAGATCGGCGCCGCGATCATGATCGCCAACGTCGAGGGCAACGACGCGAAGCCCGCCCGGGTCGGCGTGTACCCGAGCACGTCCTGCATGTACAGACCGAGGAAGAACAACGCGCCGAACATCCCGAAGCTCACCGCGAAGCCGCCCCATATGGCGGCGCCGATCACCCGGTCGCGCAGGAAGCCGAGGTCGAGCATCGGTTGGGCGACCCGTAGTTCGACACCCACGAAGGCGATCAGCGCGACCGCGGCCAGTGCGGCGGCGCCGAGCACCCGGGTCGAGGTCCAGCCCTGGGCCGGGCCCTCGATCAGCGCGAACACCAGCGCCCCGACGGCCGGTACCCCCAGCAGCAGTCCGGGCAGGTCGAATCGGCCGCGGCGCTCCGCGAATTCGGGGAGCACCCAGGAGCCGACCAGGATCCCGGCGACACCGACCGGCACGTTGATCCAGAACACGCTCGCCCAGCCGAACGCGTCCACCAGCGGACCGCCGATCGCCGGACCCAGCGCGAGCCCGGCGCCGGAGACGCCCGACCAGATGCCGATCGCGCGGGCCCGCTCCCGCTCGTCGGTGAACACGTGTCGGATGATCGACATGCTGCCGGGCAACAACAGCGCGCCGCCCACGCCCTGGATCGCGCGTCCGGCGATCAGCGCCGGGAGCGAACCGGCCAGGGCACAGGCGATGGAACCCGCGGTGAACACGCCGAGGCCGATCAGGAAGACCCGGCGCCGGCCGTAGCGGTCGCCCAGGGTGCCGCCGGTGAGCAGCAACGCGGCGAAGACCAGGCTGTAGCCCTCCATCACCCATTGCAGTCCGCTGACCCCCGCGTCCAGGTCGCGGTCGATGCTGGGCAGCGCGTTGGACACCACGACGTTGTCGAGCATGGCCACGAACAGCGCGATGCACAGGGTGGCCAGGATCAGGCCCTTGCGCGGCGCGCCGGCCTGCGCCGGGGCGGCCGTCGGTGCGCCGCCCGGGGTGCTCGGCGGGGGTTCGGGTCCCGGTATCGGACCGGGGGAATCGGGTGCCATGACCTCTCCCTAACAGTGTTAGTGACTGTCTAACGGTGTTAGATTGCACTCCGGTGGGCATCGGCGCAAGGGGATTGATGCGCATCCCCGGGCACAACCGCCTCAATGAGGAAGACGAATGACCTGAATGCGTTGGAGGATTGACCGCACGGGCTCGGCGGCGACGCTCGCCGGAGTGGACGACGAGGAGTGGGCATGACGGGCAAGGGCCGGGCGCCGGCGGACGGTGCACGACGGCGGCCGGCGGTGACCCTCGACGCGTTGGTCCGGGCGGGGTTGGTCGTGCTGGAGCGCGACGGCCTGGACGCCCTGTCGATGCGCTCGGTGGCGGCCGAACTCGGCGTCCGGGCCCCGTCGTTGTACTGGCACGTGCGGGACAAGGAGGAACTGCTCGACCTGCTCGCCGACGGGCTGCTCGGCCTCGGCGTGCCCGCGCTGCCGCCCATCCGCGGCGACTGGCGGATCGAACTGCGCGAATTGGCCTGGGCGTTCCGTGCGTTCCTGAATCGGCGGCGGGATTCGGTGCGGGTGCTGATGGGCCGCTTCCCGGCCGGTCCCGGGATGGCCGCGGTGATGGAGCATCAGCTCGCCATGCTGGATCGGGCCGGGTTCAACCGGCAGGACGCGGCGTACATCACCTACGGGCTCAGCACGCTGGTGACCGGGTTCGTGTACGGCGAGCAGCGGCCGATCTCGGCGGCGGTGGTCGCCGGGGTGCCCGTCCGCGAGGCGGTGACCGCGATCGGCGACACGATCGCGGCCTTCCCGGCGGACACCTACCCGCATCTGGTGGCGACCGCGCGCGAACTCACCACACCGCACATCGACGAGCGGTTCGAGTTCGTCCTCGAACGATTCCTGGACGGCCTGGCCGTGCTGCCCCGGAACCCGAAACACGACCAGGGAGGGACGGGCACGGCCGAGCACGCCTGACCGACGGGTCGGTCGGCGGTGATCGGCGGCGCGGAAGGCTCCCCGAAACCGGCCCGCGTCGTCGTGTGATTGCCGATCACCCCTATCGATTCGGTGAGTTCACCGGGTATTAACCCGCCTTGCACGCAACTGGGCGTTAATCGGTGGACGGTGGGACCGTCCATCCGGGACAATCCGCCATCGGACCGCCGGCAAGCGATGAGTTTCGGGGCGCCGCGCAGTCCGAACTCCTGTATGAAACACAGCAACTTCGACACCGACCGGTTGGCCCCGGGCGGGGTCGCGGACGGTTCCGAACGCCCGGTCGCGGGGTCTGGCGCGGAACCGATCCATCGTCGATCGACCGCTGCTTCCTTGGAATCAGCCCATTAGCTGGGGGAAACATGAACCGGATCAAGGCGCTCGCGGCGTTGCCGTGCGGCCGTCGATCCAAGTGGGTCGTGCTGGCCTTGTGGCTGGTGTTGCTCGTGGTGGCAATGCCGCTCTCGGCCAAGCTGACCGACGCTCAGAACAACGAGGTCTCGTCGTGGCTTCCCGCCGAGGCCGAGTCCACCAAGGTGATCAACGAACAGAAGGACTTCCGCCCGGACACGACGGTGCCCGCCGTCGTGGTCTACGAGCGGACCGCCGGCCTGTCGCCGGACGACACCAAGGCGATAGCCGACGACCGGGCCAAGTTCGCCACCGCCAAGGGCGTGACGAACAAGGTCGAGGAACCGAGGTTCGAACCCAACAACAAGGCCGCCCAGGTCCTGGTTCCGATCACCATCAAGGACGGTGGCTGGAACGACCTCGGTGACGCGGTCGACGAGATCAAGAAGAGCCTGAAGGACAATCCGGACGGGCTCAAGGCGTACGTCACCGGCCCGGCCGGTCTCGGCTCCGACCAGGCCGCCGCGTTCGAGGGCATCGACGGCACGCTGTTGTACGCGACCCTCGGCGTGGTCGTGTTGATCCTGCTGTTCACCTACCGCAGCCCGGTGTTGTGGCTGCTCCCGGTGATCTCGGCGGTCGCGGCGCTGTTCACCGCGCAAGCCGTGGTGTACCTGTTCACCAAGGCCGGTCTGGTCGTCAACGGCCAGAGCGCGGCGATCCTGACCGTGTTGATCTTCGGCGCGGGCACCGACTACGCGTTGTTGCTGATCGCGCGATACCGCGAGGAACTGCACCGGTACGAGGATCGGCACGAGGCGATGGCGGCGGCGCTGTTCCGCGCCGGACCGGCGATCGTGGCCAGTGCCGCGACGGTCGGCGTGGGCATGTTGTGCCTGATGGCCGCGGAGATGCAGTCCACCAAGGGCCTGGGCCCGGTCTGCGCGCTCGGCGTGCTGGTCGGCCTGGTCGCGATGACCACGCTGCTGCCCGCGCTGCTGGTGATCGTCGGCCGCTGGGTGTTCTGGCCGATCCGCCCGGCCTACGAGCCGGACGCGATCACGCACGACGAGAACGGCCTGTGGGCCAAGGTCGGCCGGCAGATCTCCCGCGGTCCGCGCCTGGTGTGGATCGTCACCGCGGTCATTCTCGGCGTGATGACCATCGGCCTGAGCAACCTCAACGGTGACGGCATCGCCAACAAGGACTCGTTCACCAACAAGCCGCAGTCGATCACCGGCCAGGAGATCTCCGAGCGCTACTTCCCGGCGGGCTCCGGCGACCCGATCGTGGTGATCGGCCGGGAGTCGGCCGCGACCGCGCTGATGCAGACGCTCCAGGCGACCCGAGGGATCGCTCCCGACGGCGTCCGGCAGACCGGCGCGGCGAACGGCCGGGTGCAGATCGAGGGCGTGATGAGCGCGTCGCCCGACTCGGCGGCGGCCAAGGACACCGTCAAGCGGGTCCGCACCGCGATGCACGCGGTTCCGGACGGCGCGGCGAAGGTCGGCGGTGGCACCGCGACCCAGATGGACGTGGCCAAGGCGTCCGAGCACGACGACAAGGTGATCATCCCGCTCATCCTGCTCGTGGTGCTGATCGTGCTCGGGCTGCTGCTGCGCGCGGTGATCGCCCCGCTGGTGCTGATCGCCACCGTGGTGTTGTCCTTCGCCGCGGCGCTGGGCATCAGCGTGTTCACCTTCGAGCACCTGCTCGGCTTCAAGGGCACCGACGTGGGCTTCCCGCTGTTCGTGTTCGTCTTCCTGGTGGCCCTGGGCATCGACTACAACGTGTTCCTGATGAGTCGGGTGCACGAGGAGTCGAAGAAGCACGGCACTCGGCGCGGCGTGCTGATCGGCCTGTCCGCGACCGGTGGCGTGATCACCTCGGCCGGCCTGGTGCTGGCCGCCACGTTCGCGGTGCTCGGCACGCTGCCGATCGTCTCGTTCGCCGAGATGGGCTTCACCGTCGCCCTGGGCGTGCTGCTGGACACCTTCATCGTGCGCTCGGTCCTGGTCACCGCGTTGGGCCTGGACATCGGCCGCAAGATCTGGTGGCCCAGCAAGCTCGCCCAACGTCCGGACGAGGAAACCCCCAAGCCCGACGCCGACGGCGACCGCGAGGGCGTCCTGATCGGCTGAGCCGGCACCACGGCGCCGATCCGCTGATCGGAGCCTGCTGAACGAGGGTGGTGGACGAACACACGTCCACCACCCTCTTCGCGTTCGCGTGCGCCTCGGCGACCTCGGCCACGGTGACCTCGCGGGCCAACACCCGTCGGATGGTCTCCAGATCGATGCCGAGGTCGCGCAGCGTGCGCACGAGTTCGAGGCGGACCAGCGCGTCGAGGTCGTACAGCCGGTAAGTGCGATCCCCGATCCCCGGGCGTGGCCCGGGGATCGGTACCGGTCAGCCCTTGAGGCCGACGCGGTCCATCAGGACCATGCCGTCGTTGGTCAGGACCATGCCGACCACCGCCGAGCGGTGGAAGGCGGTCACCACCGAGGACTGGTAGGTCCACAGGGGGGCGTCCTGCTTGAGTTGGGCGGCGACCGCCGTGTACGCGGCCTTGCGTTGGGCCGGGTCGTTGGTGGTGCGGGCCTTGTCCAGGTTCTGGTCGACCGTGGGGTTGGCGTACAGGAGGTAGTTGTTCGGGCTGGTGCTGTAGAGGTTCACGTACAGGCCGGGTTCGGCGTCCGAAAGGTAGTAACTGAACATCGCCGCCTGGTAGTTCTTGTTGATCACGATGTCCGTCTGGTACGCGGCGATCGGCATCGGGGCGAGCTTGACGGTGACGTTCTTCAGGCCCTGGAGCGAGGTCATGATGTATTCGGCGGTCCGCTGCGCGTTCGCGTTCTGCGGGATCGAATAGGTGAAGTCCAGCGGCTTGCCCTCGGCCGCCAACTCGTTCAGCAGCCGCTGCGCCTCCGCACGGTCGGTGGACTGAACGGTCTCGGTACCGGGCTCCACCAGCGGGCTGTCCGGCGGGAAGATGCTCTTGGTGGGCGTGCCGTTGCCGCTGAAGGAGATCTTGTTCACCTCGTTCGCGTCGAGCGCGAGCTGCACGGCGCGGCGGGCGCGGACGTCGTCGAACGGCGCACGCTTGTTGTTGAAGAAGAGCGACTCGCCGCCGATGATCGTGACGACCTTGGTCTCCAGGCCCTTCTGCTTGGCCTTGACCGGGTCCTCCGCGTTGACCGAGACCTTGAGGTCCGCGCTGCCGGAGAACACCGTCTCCAGGGCCTGGGTGCTGTCCTGGATAATCTTGAACACCACGGTGTCCGCGTACGGCTTGGCCGCGCCCTGCCAGTAGGTGGGGTTCTTGACGAAGGTCATGTGGTCGCCGTTGGTCCACTCCTTGAACGTGTACGGGCCGGCGCCGACCGGGTTGCGGGCGAAACCGGTCGGATCCTTCTTGTACGCCGTCGGCGAGACGATGAAGGCCAGGTTCGAGGCGACGATGTGGTCGAAGTTGGCGTTCGGGCCGTTCAGGGTGATCCTGAGCGTGGTCGGGTCGACCACCTCGGTCGCCTTGACCGCCGCGATGGTGCCCGCCTGGTACGACTTGCGCGCCGGTGCGGCGTGTTCGTCCCAGGTGAACTTCACCGCCGCGGCGTCGTAAGGGGTGCCGTCGGAGAACTTGACGTTCGGCTTGAGCTTGAGCGTCCAGGACGCGGCGCCCGGGTCCGGGGTCAGGCTCTCGCCGATCTGCGGCATCACCTTGCCGGTCTTGGCCTCGTGCCAGAACAACGAGTCGTAGACCGTGTTGAGCCGGGTGTTGTCGGTATACGAGTTGCTCAGCGCGCCGAACGGGTCCATCGAGCGCATATCGCTGGCCATCGCCACGGTCAGCGTGCCGCCGGTCTTGGGCGTCACGGTGGAGGTGTCCGCGTCCTTGGCCGCCTTGTCGTCACCGCCACCGCCACACGCGCCGAGCAGCAGGCACGCGGCGACGGCGGGGACGGTGGTACGGAAGGCGCGCCCGGTGATGGGCCTTCGGCCCGGGCGGCCCGGGCGGACGGAGTCCGGTATCTCGCGTGCAGTGTCCATGCCTGTGCCTCGCTTCGATCTGGTGGGCCGACCCCCGAGGGGCAACCGGGGGCGGAGCATAATCGAAGCCGCGAACGATCTTTGTCGCGCTTTTTCCGGTAGTGATGGATGTTTCGTCCGAAGCGGCCGACCCGGCGGACACGTGTGTACAGCGACGCCCGAAGGCCCTCGTCCGAGGTGAATTCCAGGGGACGAGGGCCTTCGGGGCGGGTGCTTCGCGAGTGGTTCGCGCCGGCTTCGGCGTCAGCGCACCGGGCGCAGCGTCTTGCTCCACAACACGGTGGACGCGCCGTCGCGCAGGTTGACCGTCAGGTTGCCCGAGGGGCCGTCGATCTCGACCTCGCCGAAGTGCTGGAAGCCCTCCAGCGGCGAGTAGTTGGCGCGCGGGGGAGCGTGCACGAACTCGGCCTTGGGGCCGAACGTGCCGTCCAGCGCGTTGGGCCCGAACGCGCCCGCGTTCAGCGGGCCCGAGACGAACTCCCAGAACGGGTCGAAGTCCTTGAACGCGGCCCGGGACGGGTCGTAGTGGTGCGCCGCGGTGTAGTGCACGTCGGCGGTCAGGAACACGATGCCGCGCACGCCGCGCCGCTGCGCCGTGCGCAGGATCGTGGCGAACTCCATCTCGCGGCCCAGCGGCTTGCCCGGGTCGCCCTGCGCGACGCCCTCCTGCGCGGTGGCGCCGTCCGGCACCACCAGGCCCAGCGGCAGGTCGTTGGCGATCACCTTCCAGGTGGCCCGGCTCTGCGACAGGCCCTCGATCAGCCACTGGCGCTGCCGGTCGCCGAGCATGCCGCGCTTGGGGTCGGCGTAGCGGTTGTCGTCGTTGGGGTCCTTGTAGGTGCGCATGTCCAGGACGAACACGTCCAGGTGCCGGCCGTAGGAGAGCTTGCGGTAAACCCGGTCGTCGCCGATCGGCACCCACTCGCGAAACGCCTGCTTGGCGCGCGCGGCGAGCACGTCGACGCGCTTCTCGGTGTAGCGGGCGTCCTCCAGGATCTGGCCCGGATACCAGTTGTTGCGCACCTCGTGGTCGTCCCACTGGTTGATCTGGGCGACCTCGGCGGCGAACGCGCGGTAGTTGCGGTCGAGCAGGTTGTAGGCGAACTGGCCCCGGTATTCGGTCAGCGACTCGGCGACCTTGGACTTCTCCGGGGTGACCACGTTGTGCCAGATCCGGCCGTCGGGCAGCGGGACGCTCTCCACCAGCGGGCCGTCCGAGTAGACCGTGTCGCCGCTGTTGAGGAAGAAGTCCGGGCGCAGCCGGCGCATCTGCTCGAAGATCGTCATGCCGCCGATGTCCGGGTTGCTGCCCCAGCCCTGGCCGACGGTGTCGCCGGACCACACGAACCGCACGCCGGAACGGCTGCGCTCGCTCGGCGCGGTGAGCAGCGAACCGGTGACCGCCTGGCCGGCCGCACCGCGCTCGCCCTCGACTCGGACCCGGTAGTGGATCCGCCGCCCGGACGGCAGATCGCGCAACCGGACCCGCCCGGTGAGGTCGCCGTCCGGGGTCAGCCACGGGCCCCGCACGCGGTGTGCGTCGCGCAGGTCGGGCCGAGTGCCGTATTCGACGATCAGCCGACCGGGCCGGTCGGCACGCCCCCATACGATCGCCGAGGACGCGGTGGCGTCGCCGCTCTGCACGCCGTGGCTCAGGCTCGGCCGGCCGGAGGCCACGTACGCGGGCGCGTCCGACGTCGTGGCCGAGGCCGAGCCGGCGCCCACCACGGGGGCGATCGCCAGGCCCGCGCCGACGACGGAGCCGGTGCGCAGCAGGGTCCTTCTGTCCACTGAGGTCATGGACAAGTGTGTAGTGGCGCCGGGCGACGTATCGGCGAACGCGGGTTGGCCGGCTCGTCAAGTCTGGTCGGCGGGCCGGGGGTCGGCGGCGGTACCCCGCTCGCGCCACGGAGCCGGCGGAGGCAGCGGGAGCCCGAGCAGCAGCCCCACCGCCGGCATGCCGCCGAGGACCACCACCAGGTCCGCGCGCGGGTGACAGAGCACCGTCCGCCGCTCGGCGGCCTTCGTCGTCCGCGCGGACGTGTGTGCCGAAGCGGGTGCGGATTGCTCTTCGGCCATGGCGGGTGCTCCCTTCCCTGCGGTGGCGGTCGACGTCGTCCGCCTTCGTCCCGATGCCGGGGAGGCACGCTCGACGCCCGCAGCGGCCGAAGGTCGATCCGGCGCAGACTCATGTCGGGAGTTCGCCGCCGAGCGGCGGTCGGTAGGGACGATCGGCGGCCCACCCGCAGCCCACCCGACGGGACCGGCCGGCGGTCGACCGGACCGGCCGACCCGCCGACCGTCCTACTCGACCACGGTCAGCACGATCTTCCCGGAGGTGCGCCCGCTCTCGCCCAGTTCGTGCGCCTTGCCCGCCTGCTCCAGTGGCAGCACCGCGTCGATCACCGGCCGCAGCAACCCCGCCTCGACCAGCGCCGCGATCTCCTTCAGCCCGCCCTGATCCGGCTCGACGATGGTGAACGTCGCCCGCCGCCCCGCCGCCTCCGCCACCGGCCCCAACGCGACCTCCGCCGGCGACGCCAGCGAGACCACCAGCCCGCCCGGCCGCAACGTCCGCAACGAGCGCGGCCCGTACTCGCCGCCGATCGTGTCCAGCACGACGTCCACGTCCTTGACGGCCTCGGCGAAGTCGACGCTCGTGTAGTCGATCGTTTCGTCTGCACCCAGGCCGCGCAACAACTCGTGCTTGGCCGCGCGGGCGGTGCCGATCACGTACGCGCCGCGGGCCTTGGCGACCTGGACCGCGAGATGGCCCACCCCACCCGCGGCGGCGTGGATCAGCACCCGCGCGCCCGGCCGTACGTCGGCCGCGTCCACCAGCGACTGCCACGCGGTGAGCGCGGCCACCGGCAGCGCCGCCGCCTCCACATGCGACAGGCCGGCCGGCTTGCGGGCCAGATGCCGGGCCGGCGATACGACGAACTCGGCGTACGTACCGGCCGGTTGCGGCAGTCGGGGCATGCCGAACACCGCGTCGCCGGGCCGGAACACGCTCACCCCCAGGCCCACCGACTCGACCACGCCGGACACGTCCCAGCCCAGCGGGACCGGGGTGTCACCGAGCAGGCCGCCGGTGCCGCGGTGCCAGTAGTCGGTCGGGTTCACGCCGGCCGCGTGCACCCGCACCAGCACCTCGGAGGGGCCCGGCGTCGGGCGCTCCACCTCGACCACCTTCAGTACCTCGGGCCCACCCAGCGTGTCCTGTCCGATGGCGCGCATCGTCATCACGTTCCCCTGCTCGTGCCGTGGTTCGACCGCCGCGTCCGGCGGCGTGGGCACAACTCTGCCGCCGGCCCGAACAGCCATCGAGTGGCCGGGTGGCCAATGTGTGAAAGGATCCGGCCATGCATCGAGTCGTGGTCCTGGCCCTGGAAAACGTCTATCCCTTCGAACTGGGCATCCCGGTCCGGATCTTCGGCACCGCGACCGGCGCCGACGAGGAACCGCTGTACGAGGTGATCACGTGCAGCCTCGACGGTCGGCCGGTGCGCACCAGCGCCGACTTCGCCATCGCCGTCGAGCACGGCGCCGAGGTGCTGGCGACCGCCGACACCCTGGTACTTCCGCCGTTCACCTGCGGCGTGGACGAGAACGACCGACCCGACTGGCTCCCGGCACCACTCGCCCGGGCCCTGGCCGGACTGCGGCCCGGCACCCGGATCGTGTCCTTCTGCACCGCGTCCTACGTGCTCGCCGCCGCCGGCCTCCTCGACGGCCGGCCGGCGACCACGCACTGGAACGAGGTCGACCAGTTCCGCAAGCGCTTCCCGCACATCGAGCTCGACCCGGACGTGCTGTTCGTCGACGACGGCGACATCCTCACCGCCGCCGGGGTGGCCGCCGGCATCGACCTGTGCATGCACCTGCTGCGCCGCGACCACGGCAGCGAGGTGGCCAACCGGGTCGCCCGGCGCTGCGTGACGCCGCCATGGCGCGAGGGCGGGCAGGCCCAGTTCATCGAACGCCCGGTGCCGGAGCCGTCCTCGGCCACCACCTCGGCGACCCGGGCGTGGGCGCTCGAACACCTGCACCGCCCGCTGTCGTTGGCCGAGTTGGCCGAGCACGCGCGGATGAGCGTACGCACCTTCACCCGGCGCTTCCGGGACGAGGTGGGCATGACCCCGGGCCAGTGGTTGACCCGGCAACGGGTCGAACACGCCCGCCGGCTCCTGGAGACCACCGACCTGAGCGTGGACCGGATCGCCGACCGGGCGGGCTTCGGCACCGGCGCCTCGCTGCGCCAGCACCTGGTGGCCACCATCGGGGTGCCGCCGATGACCTACCGCCAGACCTTCCGCACCCACGAGCCGGCGCCGATGCGCGGGTGAGACACCGAGCCCGGCGCGCGTCCCACGGGTGAGGGCGATCAAGGCGGCCCGGATTCCGGCCGATACCTCCGACAACGTGCCCACGTTCCGGAGGAGATCCACTCGTGCCGTCGCCGTCCCGTGTCGCCGCCATCGCCGTCGCCGCAGCCCTCACGTTCGCCGGAACCGTCGCCCGACCGGCCCCGGCCGCACCCCTGTCGCGATACGCCGCGCTGGGCGACTCGTACAGTTCCGGCGTCGGCGCGGGCGACTACCTCGCGGACGGCGGCGACTGCAAGCGCAGCGCGAACGCGTATCCATCGCTGTGGCAACGCGCGCACGGCGCGGCCGAGTTCGCCTTCGTGGCCTGCTCCGGGGCGACCACGGCCCAGGTGCGGGACCGGCAACTGGCCGCGGTGACCGCCGACACCACCCTGGTGACGATCAGCGCCGGCGGCAACGACGTCGGCTTCGCCGACACGATCACGACGTGTGTGGTCGGCAGCGACCGGGACTGCTCGGCCGCGGTGGCCAAGGCCACGGCGTACGCCCGGGAGAAGTTGCCGGCCGACCTGGACACGACCTACGCGCGGATCCGCAGCCGGGCCCCGCACGCGCGGCTCGTGGTCTTCGGGTATCCGCGCCTGTTCGAAACGGGTAGCTGCCCGCTGGGGCTGAGCCTGGCCAAGCGGCGCGCGCTGGACGACGCGGCCGACGTGCTGGTGGACATCACCAAGGCCCGGGCGGCGGCGGGCGGCGCGGAATTCGCCGACGTCCGGGGCCGGTTCGCCGGGCACGGGGTGTGCGGGGCGGACGAGTGGCTGCACGGCCTGACGCTGCCGGTCGACGAGTCCTACCACCCGACCGCCACGGGCCAGGCCAGGGGCTACCTGCCCAGCCTGACCACAACCACCGACTGAGCCTGCCGCCGGGGCGGGGCGTCCCGGCCGAGAAGCACCGACCGCCTAGCCTCTCCCGTCGGCCAATACCTCGCCGAGCGTGGTGCGCCGGTACTGCACCGACCGGCCCACCCGCAGGCCCGTGATCAGGTCGGCCCGACGCAGCACGGCCAGGTGGTCGCCGACCGTGCCCAGGCCCAGGTTGAGCCGAGCGGCGAGTTGGGTGGTGGTGGCCGGGCCGGCCAGCGCACGCAGGATCATCGCGCGCGTGGCGCCCAGCAGATCGGCGAGCGCCTCGTCGTCCGAGCGGGCCGGGGCGCCCAGCAGTTCGGCCACGCCCCGGGCCGGATACACGATGGCGTACGGCCACGGCGGTTCCACGTAGACGATCATCGAGCCGAACGCGGACGGCACGAACAGCAGCCCGGCGCCGTCGAGCCGCACCGTGTCGGGCTGCTCACGGGAAACCTCGATCACGCCTTCGTCGCGCCACCGCAGCCGAGGCGACAGGTCGCCCAGCGCCGCACCCCAGCCGTACGCCGCCAACCGCCCGGCGGTGCGCACCAGATCGTGCTCCAGCACCGCGCGCAGCGCCGGCCACTCCGGCTCGACCAGGCTCGTCCACGCCGCCTCGATCGCGTCCGCCAGCCGCCCCACCACATCGGGGGAGTCGAACACCGCCCGCGTCGCCGCCGAGGGCGCGCGCAACCCGACCAGGTTGCGCGCCAGCTCGGACCGGGCCCGGTCCAGGGAGGTGGCCCGCAGTACCGCGAGTTCGTCCCCGATCCCGGCCGGCGTGCCCGACGGCGGCGGGTGCAGGAAGTCCGCGTTGTAGCCGCCGCGCCGGTACAGCGACGCCATCGCCGCGATCGCCGGCCGCTCCCGACGCAGCCGGTCGTACGCCGGCCGCAGCCGCTCGATCCACGGCCGCAGCGGCCCGGCCTGGTGGCTTCCCGACAACGTCCGCAACACCCACACCACCTCGCCCAGCGGCGAGATGCCGAACCTGCTGCGCGCCATGTCGGCCGGCCCGACCTCGATCCTGAGCATGCCTCGCGCCTCCCGCCGACAGCCTCCCAGGTTTCGGCTGTCGCCGAAAGCATGGCCGGCGCAGCACGCGGTGCGGCACGCTCGCCCGCATGATCGGCGACGACGTCAAAGCGGCGACCTATCGCGAGGTCTTCGCGGTCGGCGCCTTCCGGGTGCTGTTCGGTTCCTTTGTGCTGCTGTTGATCGGCGACACCGTACGGATGCTCGCGCTCGCCGTGCTCGTCTACGAACGCACCGGGTCGCCGGCGCTGTCCGCGCTCGCCTATGTCGCCGGGTTCGTCCCGCAGGCGTTCGGCGGGGCACTGTTGCTCTCGCTCACCGACCGGGTGCCGGTGCGCGCCGCGATGGCCGGGTACGACCTGGTCCGGTGCGTGCTCGCGCTGGTGCTCGCCGCCGACGTGTTGCCGGTGTGGGCGGTCCTGCTGCTGCTCGCGAGCGTCGGGCTGGTCAGCCCGATCGCCGGGGCCGCGCGTCAGCGCACGCTGCCCGAACTGCTGCACGGCGACGCCTACGTGCTCGGGCGGTCGGTGTTCGGCATGGCCGCCGGCGCGATGCAGGTGCTCGGCTTCGCGGTCGGCGGTCTGCTGCTCGCCCTGGTCGGATCCGGTGGCGCGCTGCTGTTCGCGGCCGCCGTCGCGCTGGCCTCCGCCGCGGTGGTGCGGTTCGGCCTGCCGGCCGCGCCGCGCCCCGAGCGCACCGGGTCGGCCCGGACCGAGGGCACGGTACGCGCGACCTGGCGAGTCAATCGCGAACTGCTCGGCGACCGGACCGTGCGCGGCCTGTTGCTGGCCCAGTGGATACCGGCCAACCTGACCGCCGCCGCCGAGGGCGTGATCGTCCCGTACGCGCCCGACCACGCCGGTGTCCTGTACGGCTCGGCCGCCGGCGGGATGTTGCTGGGCGACCTGCTGGTGGGCCGCTTCGTCCGCCCGGCCCGGCGCGAACGCCTGACACCGTGGCTGGCCCTGCTGCTCGGCGTCCCGCTGGTCTTCTTCGCCGCGGGCCCGCCGCTGTGGGTCACGGCCGGCCTGTTCGTGGTGTCCAGCGCGGGGCTGTCCTACCAACTCGGCCTGCAACGCCGCTTCCTGGACGCCATCCCGAAGGCCGGCACCGGGCAGGCGATGGGCCTGGCGATGACCGGCACGATGACCCTCCAGGGCGTCGCCATGGCGGGTGCGGGGGCGCTGGCCGGCGTGCTCGCCCCCGGCCACGTGATCGCACTGGTCGGGCTGGCCTCGCTCACCGGCACGCTGGCCATCCATCGGGTGTTGCGCCCGCAGGCGAGTCCACGGTCGGGGGCGGTCGGGGCTGCGCCAACGGTTGCGCCCGCGGCGTCGGTCGCCCCCGGGGCGCCGGTCGTGCCCGTCGTGCCGGTCGTGTCCGAGGTGCCGGCCGCGCCGGTGCGCGGGACGGGGCCGACGCAGGCCGGCTGATCGGGGCGGGCCCGACTCGCCCCGCGCGGCCCGGCTCGCACCACGGCGCCGGCGCGTCGGCGGCGGCCGTTGCGGGCAGTCGGGTCGGGTACGGCCGGGTGGGTTCGTCTCCGGTGGATCGGTCCGACATTCTTTCCGCCGGGGATGTCGAGAACCGTCGGTCCGCTCCGACCCGGATACGAGCGGCCCGCCCGGCGAATCGGCGAAACGATCCCGAGCGGCCGATCGGACCACGCCGATCGGTCCGGAACACCCGGCCCGACCGAACCGAACGAGAGCGACCAGGAGTCACCGATGAAGTTCATGCTGCTGATCCACAACCGCCCGGGCTTCGTGGAGGATCTCTCCGACGCCGAGCGCACCGAACTGTTCGGCGAGGTCGACGCGCTGATGGCCGAGCTGACCGCGTCCGGGGAACTGCTCGGCGGCGAGGCCCTGGCCGACCCCACGCAAACCCGCACCGTGCGGGTGCGGGACGGGGTGCCGGCGGTCACCGACGGCCCGTTCGTGGAGGCCAAGGAGCACTTCGCCGGCTATCTGCTGGTCGAGTGCGACAGCACCGAGCGGGCCGTCGAGATCGCCGGGCGCTGGCCGGACGCCCGCTACTGGGCGATGGAGGTCCGCCCGGTGATGACCGAGTCCGGGACGGAGATGTGAGCGCGGACGCGCACGTCGAGGGCCTGCTGCGGGAGCTGACCCCGCAGGTCCTCGGCGTGCTCGTCCGCCGACACGGCCAGTTCGACGCGTGCGAGGACGCGGTCCAGGAGGCGCTGCTCGCCGCCACCGTGCAGTGGCCGGTGGAGGGCGTCCCGGACAGCCCGTGGGGCTGGCTGCTCACCGTGGCCGACCGGCGGCTGATCGACCACTGGCGCAGTGAGCGGGCCCGACGCAACCGCGAGGAGCGGCTCGCCGCGCAGGCCCCGGCCGACGAGTACGTCTCGCCCGCACCCGACGACGACGCGGGCGGCGATCGGGACGACACGCTGACCCTGCTGTTCCTGTGTTGCCACCCGGCGTTGACCGGCGCCTCGCAGGTCGCGTTGACGCTGCGCGCGGTCGGCGGCCTGACCACCGCGCAGATCGCCGGCGCCTTCCTGGTGCCCGAGAGCACCATGGCGCAGCGGATCAGCCGGGCCAAGCAGCGGATCAAGGCCGCCGGCGGTCGCTTCGGCCGGCCGGGCGGGCCGGAGCCGATGGAGCGGTTGGGCGCGGTGTTGCAGGTGCTCTACCTGATCTTCAACGAGGGCTACACCGCCGGCTCGGGCCCGGACCTGCTCCGTACCGACCTGACCGCGGAGGCCATCCGACTCACCCGCGCGGTGCGCCGGTTGCGGCCGGACGACGGCGAGGTGTCCGGGTTGCTCGCGCTGATGTTGCTGACCGATGCCCGCCGGACCGCGCGCACCGCCGCGGACGGCGAGTTGATCCCGCTGGCCGAGCAGGACCGGAGCCGCTGGAACGCGGAGGCGATCCGGGAGGGCACCGAGCTGGTCACCGACGCGCTCACGTGGGGGCCGCCGGGCCCGTACCAGCTCCAGGCCGCGATCGCCGCGGTGCACGCGGAGGCGGCGCGCGCCGAGGACACGGACTGGCCGCAGATCCTCGCGCTGTACCGGCTGCTCGACCACCTGTCGCCGGGCCCGATGGTCACCCTCAACCGCAGCGTCGCGACGGCGATGGTGCACGGCCCGCGGGCGGGCCTGGAGTTGCTCGACACGCTGGCCGGGGACGACCGGATGACCGGGCACCACCGGGTCTGGGCGGTGCGCGGCCACCTGCTCGAACTGGCCGGCGATCGTGAGCCCGCACGGGCGGCGTACCGCGAAGCGGCCCGCCGGACCACCAGCCTGCCGGAACGCCGCTACCTGGAGATACGCGCGGCGCGGGTGGTCGACGGCGGATGATCTGCGCCGGCGTCCGCCGCCGGGATCCTGGCCGCGAGCGCGCCCTGGTGCGGAAGTCCGTCGAGAACTTCTTCCGAAGAGCCTCCCGGGGATGTCGAGGACCGGCGATCGATTCCGACCTCGTGGTGAGGACACCGAAGACCGGCACGATCGGGAGCCCGAAATGCGCAAGATCCTCTACATGGTCCACCAGTCGCTCGACGGTTGCATCGAGGGCCCCAACGGCGAATTCGACTGGCCGATGATGACTCCGGAGCTGTCCGACTTCGGGCAGACCCTCCACGACGGAGTCGACACGTTCCTGTACGGCCGGGTGGTGTGGGAGATGATGTCCGGCTATTGGCCGATCGCCGAGAGCATCTCCACCGATCCGCACGACCTGCGGTTCGCGCCGATCTGGCGGGCGGCCCGCAAGGTGGTCGTCTCGACCACGTTGGACCGGGCCGAGTGGGGTGCCGAGGTGATCGGCAGGAATCTCGCCGAGGACATCACCGCGCTCAAGCGGGAGCCCGGCAAGGACATCCTGCTCAGCGGCGGCGCCGGGCTCGCCAACGCGCTGACCGCGCTCGGCCTGATCGACGAATACCTCATCTTCGTGCACCCGGTGATCCTGGGCGGCGGCAAACCGGTCTTCCGGCCCGACGACGCCCGGCACCCGCTGACCCTGGTCGACTCGCGCACGTTCGACGCGCGCACCGTGCTGCTGCGCTACGCCCGCGCGGGCGAGTAGCGGTGCTCCCTCGCGCGTCGCGCGGCTCAGCCCGGGAGTTTGCCCGCCGCACGATCGGCGAGCCAGGCGTCGAAGGCGGCCCGCCCCTCGATGGCGTCCTGCTCGATCAACGGGCGGGACTGGTGGGTGATTTCCAGATGCACGCCGTTGGGATCGAAGCAGTACACCGAGTACCAGACGCCGTGATGGTCGATCGGGCCCCGGACCTCGACCCCGTGCCGGCGGATCTGCTCGGCCATCGCGTCGACTTCGGCGACGGAGTCCACGGCGAGCGCGACGTGCCGGGTCCACGATTCGAGACCGTCGGGCACGGGCGTGTACGCCTTGGCCACGTCGAAGAAGGCGATGCACTCGCCGCTCGCGAGCGCGTAGAAGACGTGCAGGAAGGGCGCGGTGACCTCGCCGCCGCTGGTGGTTCGGGACTCCTCGCGAAGCGCGCCCGCGAGTTCCGCGCCGACCGCCTCCGTCCAGAAGCGGTGGGTCGCGGCCAGGTCTCGGGTCTGGTAGGCGAGATGGTTCAGGGCCACCGGTACGGCCATGACGTGCTCCTCTTCGCTCGACGGTGAGCAATTTCAGTGCACCATGCACGATATCGACGAACCGGCCGTTCGCATACCGTCACGCCCCGATCACCGCGAGGCGGTGGCGGGACGCCGGGTGCGACGGCCGGTGCCCGGATCAGCCCGAATGCAGGCCCAGCCCGTAGAACTTCACGTCGAACGCGCCCACCCGTTCGCCCTCGCCGCCGATGATCAGGTCCTCGGGGCCGGGGACGCCGGCGGCACGGGCGGTGGCGACCAGCAGTTCGGCGGTCGCCCGCGCGGCCACCTCGCCCGGACCGCCGGCGTCGTGCCGGGCGGGCGGCTCGGCGTCCGAGGGCCACCAGGCGCGCGTACCCGGGTGCTCCTCGGCACTGCCCCAGCCCAACGCGTGCGCATCCACGCCCGCCGGCGGGAAGGAGCCGATCACCAGCCGATCCCGGCAGACCAGGTCGAACAACATCGGCGCACCGTTCTCGCCGGGGACGCGCCCGTAGACGTTCAGGGCGAGCCCGACGTCCAGCGCGGTCGTCTCGGCGGGCAGCGAGCCGAGGAAGTCGGCCAGCACGTCGGTCAGTTGCTCCCAGTCCCGGGCGTACCAGCCGCCGGGCAGGCCGAGTCCGCCGTTGGCGGCCACCCGGCGGTGACCGAAGAAGCCGGTGATCGCGCCCGGTTCGCCGTGGCCCTGACGCCAGAACCAGTTCTCCACGGGCTCGGTGGGCAGCAGCACCAACTCCGGCCCGGCCCGACCCGCGCGCAGTTCCAGCGTGTCCGGGTCGCCACGCCAGCGCCGGTAGGGCGTACCCCAGCGCGCACCGCCGTCGTAGTACGGGCCGAGTCCGCCGTACACCCCCATGATCGACGCCTCGCCGAGCGCGTCCGCGACCTGCTCGGCCGCCTGTCGAAACGCGAGCGCCTGGGCGGCCGGGTCCGGAGCCGGCAGGGCCAGCGGCACGGCCAGTTCGACATAGTCCTCACCCGAGGTGAAGTCCTTCTCGAACCGGCCGACCGGACGCAACCGCGCGCTCCCGGACGGCAGATCGGTGCCGGTCGGCGCGGCGTCGGCGGCCCCCGACCAGGTCCAGCCCAGCGCCGCGACCAGCGCCTGCATCCCCTGCCGCGACCAACCACCCGTCGGTGCGTCGAGCAACCGCCGAGCGAGCCGGGCCACCTCGCCCTCGTGGTACCGCACTGCGTCTTCCGTCATGCGCCGATCATTTCCCACGTCGGTGACATCCGCTCCGGTGGGTCCGTGGGCGGGGCCCGACGTGCCACCGAGCTGCGGAAACCCCGTACAGGGCTGCGGTGTTGCCCTCTAGGCTGAGTGCTCGGACCGGCAGGGGGAGCTGGGGCATGGCGAATCCGGCGCGGCGCGCGCTGGTGGTCGGGGTGGCGGGCAGCCCCCGTGACGACCCGGGCGTGGAGGCGCCGGACGCGCTGCCACACCTGGCCTACGCGCCCGAATACGCCCGCCGAATCCGCGAATTGCTGCACACCGCCTATCGATACGACCCGGCCCAGCCCGCGCGCGACCCCGCCGACAGCGCCGGCGCACTGGACGAGGCGGTGCGCGCGGTGCTGGGCGGCGGCCCGGGACTCGCGGTGGTGCACCTGCTCGCACACGGGCAACGGGGCCGCAGCAGCGGCGGTCTGTACGTGGTCGGCGGCGACGGCGACCGGGTCGACACGGCCGTGGACCAGTGGCTGGCCCGCCTGGAGGACGACGAGGGCGACACGGCACCGACCGTGCTGTTCCTCCTCGACCTGTGCTACGCCGGGGACGCGGCCAGGCTGCACTGGCAGCAACTCCTGCGCACGCCCCGACGACGGGCCTGGGTGGTGGCCGCGTGCCAACCCGGAGAGCCGTCCTACGACGGCCGATTGAGCCATGCCGTGATCGAGGTGCTGACCGGGTTCCGCGACGGCACGCTCGCCCTGGACGCCTCGTTCGAGTTCATCCCGTTCGAGCGGTTCTGCCAGGAGGTGGCCGCGGCCGTGGCACGCCGCGCCGAGGGCACGTACTACCGCCAGGAGGTCGCCACTCCGCTCGTGCCGATCGGCGAGAACCTCGCGCACCTGGCGTTCTTCCGCAACCCGCGCTTCGACGTGCGTCGGCACGCGCTGCGCACCGGCATCGACCCGACGCTGATTCCGCTGCTCGACGAAGCGCCCCAGACCCGGTTCGTGCTGGACGAGGCGGTGGACGAGCCGCACTTCGTGGGCCGGGCCGGCGGCCGCGACTCGTCCGGCGATACGGACGAGCCCGGCGCGCCCGGGCATTTCCAAGGACGCAGCGCGGAGGCGGCCCGACTCGCCTGGTGGCTCGCGGGCGCGGAATCGGCCCTCCAGGTGGTCACCGGCAAACCGGGCGTGGGCAAGTCGGCGCTCCTGGGCGTCCTGGTCTGCGCGGCCCATCCCGAACTGCGGCTGCGCACCCGATCGGTATGGACCACCCTCGGCGGCGCCGTGCCGCCGCTGATCGACGATCTCGCCGTGGTGCACGCGCGCCGCCGGACGCTCTCGGAGATCACCGCCGCGCTCGCCCGGCAGTGGGAGCTGACGGATCGATCGGGCGCCCGACCGGGCCGGCTCCTGGCCGCCGAACTCGCCGAGCGGGCCGAGCCACCGGTGCTGATTCTCGACGCGCTCGACGAGGCGGAGGGGGCGGAGGAGGTGATCCTGTCCCTCCTGCGGCCCCTGCTCACCACGCGCCGCGCGGACGGTCGGTCGAGCTGTCGGATCATGATCGGCTGTCGGCGCGAGGCGCGCCTGGCCGAACTGTTCGCCCTGGCCGAGCGGCACGGCGACGTGGTCGACCTGGACACGGTGCCGCGGGTCGCCTTGCGCACCGATCTCGTGGACTACATCAACAGCCTGCTCTTCACCGATGCGAACCGCGCGACCGCGCACAACTGGGCCAACTCCCATGCCCTGGCCGCGTCGATGGCGTCGGCACTGACCGAGGGCGCCGGGGCGGACCACGAGCCGCCGGAGTGGGGCGAGTTCCTGGTCGCCCGGCTGTATACCCGGCACCTGTTGGGCATTCGGTCGATACCGGCGACGCAGGCCGCGGCCCGGGAGTTGGGCGCCCGGATTCCGCGGACCCTGAGCGGAGTGCTGGACCTGGAGCCGGCCCAACAGCACAATCCGTGGATCCGGGCCACGTTGACCGCGCTCGCCTACGCCGGAGGCGAGGGCATGCCGATCGACATCCTGCGCGTGGCGGCACCCGCCTTCCTGGCGTCGACGCGGGACGCCGTGGGTCATCCGGCCGCCGCCGTCGAACTCGCCCTGCGCCGGGCCCGGTTCTACCTGCGCTGCAACGCCGACCCGCTGGGCAGGCCGCTGTACCGCCTGTTCCACCAGGGCCTGGCCGACGCGCTGCGGGCCGACTCCGAGGCGGCCGACCCCGATGCGGTGCGCGCCTTGTGGGCCGGGCTGCTCGGCTCGGTCGCGGCCGGGGCCGACGGTCGGCGCGACTGGGCGGCAGCGGCGCCGTATCTGCGTCGGCACGCGGCTCGGCACGCACGCGAGGCGGGCGAACTCGACCCGTTGCTCGCCGACACCGATTTCCTCGTACATGCGGAACCGGCGGCGCTGGCCGAGGAATTGCGCTCCGCGGAACGGACCCCGGTGGGCGCGTGGGTGTACCGCACCAGTTACGGCGCGCATCACCGGGCCGGCCCCGAGGAGCGGCGGCAACTGCTGGCCGTCGACGCGGCGCGGCACGACGCGCCGGAGTTGTCGGAGGGCTTCTCGCGGGACCTGCCCTGGACGGTGGCCTGGGCGGCGGGTCGGCCGCTCGGCGGCGCCCTGCGCTCCACCCTGACCGGACTGGGCGGAGCGGTGATCGGCCTGGCGATCGTCGAGGTGCGGGGCAGGGCGTGTGTGCTGAGCGGATCGACCGACGGGATCGTCCTGCTCTCGGATCTCGCCACGAGCACCGTCCTGTTCGATCTGCGCGGCCATGGCAACCACCCCGTCCGGGTGGCCGCATGCCGCATCGGCGGGCGGCCACACGCGGTCACCGGCACGGCGGACGGTCTACAGGTGTGGGACCTGTGCACCGGTGCCCTGGTCCGGGAATGGCGGGGGCACGCCACGGGTGTGGAGAGCCTGACGGTCGCCCCCGATGCATCGGTGTTGGTCACCGCCCACGGCAAACGGCTGACCTGGTGGGACCCGGTCGGCGGGGAGCGGATCGCGGATACGACCCTGGCGCGCTCGGTGGGGCGGTTGGGGTTGTGGGACCTGGACGGGCGAACCCACGTGGTGGGGTGTGTGCGGGGCGAGGTGTGGCTGTGGCGACTGGAGGCGCGGAGGATCGTCTTCGTCCGCGTGTTGACCCGCTTTTCCGGTGATTCGGACGACCGCGATTTCGTCACCGCCCTGTCACCGGTGCGTGGTGCCCGCCGGCCGACGTTGCTGATCGGGCGGGCCGACGGGAGCGTGGCCATGGTCGACCCGTCGGACGGTGATCGGGTTCGCGGCCTTGGTGAAGGGCACATCGACGGGGTGACCGCCGTGGCGATGCCCGATGCGGACGGTGGGTGGGTGGTGAGTGCCGGCAGCGACGGAACGGTTCGGGTGTGGGATTCCGCGAGTGGACGGTGCGCGTCGGTGCTCGCGGGTCATACGACGGCGGTGCCGTCACTGGCCGGATACGCCGACTCGGCGGGGTTGACGGTGGTCAGCGGCGGGCAGTTGGGTACCGCCCGGGTATGGCGGCTTGCCCCGGAAGTCGCCGACGAGGGTGCCGCTCTCGGCGTCCATCGCGGTCATGCCCAACCGGGACATCCGCTGCGCGCACGGAGTTTGGCCGTAACCGATGCCGAGTCGGGTGGATTCGGCATCTCGGAGAGTGCGGACGGCACGGTCTGCGTCTGGGATCCCGGAACAGGGCTGATCCGCCACACCGTCGACACCGGCGAACTCCACGACATCGCCTGTTTCGGGATGGCCGGCCGGCCGGTCGTCGCGGGTGTGCGACCCGAGGGTGGAGTGGCCGTGTGGGATGCCCGAACCGGGGCCCTGTGCAGCGACTCGGACGAGTCGGTGGCCGGAATGGCGGCGGTGGCGGGAATCGTGCTGGAGGGCAAGGCCCACGTGTTGACCGGCGGTTGGGGTGGCCGGGTGGATCTGTGGGACGCCGGGTCGGGTATTCGGCGGCGCACGTTGATACCGGAGACCGTCGACGGTGCGACGACGCAGTGCTTCGCGGTCCTGCCGGACCCCCGCACGCCCTTGGTCGCGATCGGCGATGCCGAGGGCGGGGTTCGGCTGTTCGCGCCGACGCCGGACGGGCCGGTACGACCACGACTGCTCATCACCCATCCCGCCCACATCAACACACTGGTGTTCATCGACCTTCCGCAGGGTCGAGCCCTGGTCGGTGCGGGCGGCGACGGCGTCGTCCGGATCACCACACTCGACGGTGCCCTCGTTCGCGAACTCGTCGGCCACGCACGGCCCGTGCTCGCCCTGGTCGGGATACTGCTCGAAGGCCGTCCGCATCTGCTCACCGGCGGTGCCGACCGCACCATGCGCCTGTGGGAGCCGAGTTCCGGCCGGGAGTTGTACCGCTACACGTTTCCGGACGGCGTGCGATCCCTCGAAGTGACGCACAGCGGCGATGTGTTGGTCGCCACCGGCAACGAATTGTTGCTCCTGCGCCCCGATCGGGCCGTGTTCGACCTCGCCCGTGTACCGGCCCCGGAGACTCCGGGTCCGTTCCGCAACAACCCCCGGGAGTCCCGATGAGTGCGATCGTCGCCGTGCACGGCGTGGGCAACCACGAGGCGGGCGCGGCCCCCGACGTGGTCGCCGCCGCGCGGGCACGGACCTGGGGCGCGGCCCTGGCGACGGGCCTCGGGCGACCGGCGGCCGAACTCGACGTCGCGTTCGCCTATTACGCCCACCACCTGTATCGCGGGCAACCGGTCGCCCAGGGCGGCCCGGACGAGGACGCCTTCGATCGGTTGGCGCCGGCCGATCCGGCGCTCGCGGTGTTCGCCGAGCAGTGGTTGGCGGCGCTCGACCTGCCCCCGGCGACGGTGCAGGGCCGACTGACCGTGCCACTGCGGCAGATCGCCCAGGTCGTCGCCGAGCGATTTCGGCTCGACGGGCGGCTGACCCACCTGTTCATGTCCCTGTTCGTCCGCGAGGTGACCGCCTACCTGCGGGACGTGGACGCGCCGGCGCGGATCGCCGCGCGGGAGGAGGTGGCCGCGTGCATCGCCGCGCACCGGCCGCGCGTGGTGATCGCGCACTCGCTCGGCAGCGTCGTCACCTACGAGGCACTGCACGCCCACCCCGAATCGGAGGTCGAACTCCTGGTCACCCTCGGCTCGCCGCTGGCCCTGCCGCACGCCGTGTTCCATCGGCTGCGGCCGACGCCCACCCCGACGGGTACCCGCCCGCCCGGCGTGCGGCGCTGGGTGAACGTGGCCGATCACGGCGATCCGGTCGCCATTCCCCGGCCGTTCAGCGCGCACTTCCCGGACGTCGACCTCGATCTGGCCGAGAGCGTCGGCCTGTTCGCGTTCCACCCGGCGGTGAAGTACCTCGGCTCGGCGGCGGTGGCCGCGACCGTGGCGCCCTACCTCGCGGCGTCGTCTCAGGGCTGATCGCGGGCGGCGCGGGGCCCCTCGTCCCGGTCCGGGGCAGGGCGGCGGCGGCCCGGCCGGCGCCTCGTGAAGGAGCGCATCTGCTCGCGCGCCCGGTCCTCGACCAGCGCCGTGAGCCGATCCAGGCCCTCGTCGATGCCGGTCGGCCCCAGTGCGCCGGCGGCCAATCGCAGGCGATGCGCGGGCCCGACGCCCGGATCGTAGAAGTGCGCCATCGGCGTCCACAACACGCCGTACTCGCGAGCGGACAGCTCCAACAACGCGTCGTCGACCACGAACGGCACGGTCAGCACGACGAAGCCGCCCCCGTCCGAGCAGTGCCAGTGCACCCGGTCCGCCGTCGGACCACGCCCGAACCGGGCGGCGAGGCCGTTCGCCAGCCGCGTGGGATGGCGCCGATCCGCCCACCGGGACCGGGAGTCGGCGGCGCGCGGACGGCTCGTACCGGTGCCGGCTGGCCGAAGCATCGCGGACGAGAGCGCCGTCGACGCGCGCTCGGACCGGGTCGGCAGGTCGACGAACGGGCCCACCGGTCGGCCGGTATCGGTGTCCACGACGCGGGCGATGCGTGCGCCCAGCGGGCCGGATCCGGCGAACTGCCCCGGATTCAGCACCCGTTGCCGGGTGTCCAGGGCGGCCAGGGTCGGTGGCCGGTGCCGTCCGGCGGCGTGCACCAGCCCGTACGGGTCGTCCTCCAGGACCAGCAGGTCCAACTCCTGGGCGGCGGACAACAGATCGCGCCGGGCCGGCTCGTCCAGGCTGACCCCGGAGGAGTTCGCGAAGTCCGGGACCAGGTACAGGGCGCGTGGACGCAGGCCGGCCGCACGGGCGCCGTGCACCTGCGCCGCGAGGTCGTCCAGGTCGACACCGCGCGGGCCGTCCGCGACCGGGAGCACGGGCAGGTCGGCTCGCCGGGCCGCGTCGGTGAGCCCGAGGTAGGTGGGGGTGAGTGCGAGCACCACGTCCCGATCCGAACCACGCAGCGCCCGCAGCGTCAGGAACAGCGCCTGTTGGCCGCCGCCGGCGAGCGAACCGCCTTCGTACGGGCGGCCGGTGGCGAAGGAGAGGGCCTCCGGGTGACGTTCGGCCACCTCGTTCAGCACCCTCGTCGAGCGCAGCACCGGGTCCGCGAGCGCGGGACGACGTGCGCCGCCGAAGTGTGTCATCGCGGTCCCCCCTCCGGTCGGTCGCCGCCGTGCCACGTTCCGGTACCGCCCGGCGCAGCACCGCGAAGGTCGCGGGCTGTAGCGCCCGTTGGGGCCGCCGTTGGCGACGAGGCTAGGAGGTGGTGGGGCGGGACGGGCGTCATCTGAGGAAAACGTGAGGTTCGCGGGGGCCGATCTCCCCCGGGGCCTTGCGTCTTCGGTCGCTCCGTCCTCGGGTGCTTGGTTGCGCGGCCGGTTCGGCGCTTGGCCGTTTCGACGTTCGGCCGTTTCGCTGCGTGGACGTTTCGACCCTCGGCCGCTTTGCTCCTCAGGCGCTTCGGCCGGGGCGCCACATCGTGGTCACCACGTGGCCGGTGTCGAGGGTGACGGTGCCGAGCGGGGCGAATCCGGCTCGTGCGTAGCGTGCGTGGTTGGCCGGGTTGCACGACTCCAGGTAGGCGGGCGCGCCCAAGGCGTCGATGCGCCTCAGGCTCTCGGCGAGCAGGCCCATGCCCAGCCCTCGGCCTCGGTGGTCGTCGTGGGTGGCGAGCAGGCTCAGGAAGAAGTGTGGCTCGGCCGGCTGCGCGGCGCCCAGCAGTTCCAACACCCGCAGCACCGCGTCCGCCGTGGCCCTGTCGCTGTTGGCGAGCAGGTACGTCTCCAGGCCGGCCGCCTCCTCGGCCGACAACTCCGAGCCGCCCGGCGGGATCCACAGCGCCGCCGCCTCGACGTGCTCGGTCACCAACGTCCACGGATAGCGCTGCGAGGAGGTCGCGAACAGCCGCCACATCGCCCCCGCCTGCTCGGCCCGCCGTTCGACGTTCGCGAACGCCGGTCCCCACATGGGGTCGTCGAAGAACGCGGTGGTCAGGGCGGCGACGATCGCGTCGATGTCGTCGACCGTCGCCACCCGAGCGGGTACGGGCGTGAATCCGGCGCTCACAGTGCTCACGCTGCCCAACCTACGCCCCGTCCTCCAGACCGGACCTACGCGGTCGCGGAGTGCAGGTCCGGACTGAGGAAGGCGAACACCGAGTGCGGGTGACAGCCGCTGAAGAGCAGCCGGATGACGATGATCGCCATGGCCTCCAGGTGGCGGGTCTGACCGAGGTCACCCACGTCCAGCGGCCGGCCGCCCACATCGGCGATGAGCAGGCGGGCCGCTTTTTTGTTGGGCGCCTTTGGCGCCGGCTCGCGAGGCACCACTTTTTTGTTCCGTCGCGGGCTCCTCCACAAAAAAGTGGCCCCTCGCTCGTGACTTCGTGTCCCTGCGCTTCGCTCCGGGCCACGAAGTCAACGTTTTGCGGCTCCGCCGCTCTCCGCGCTTCGCGCGTCGATCACGGGGGCGGGCTGGGTCGGGGGCGCTGACGCGCCGGGGGTGGGCGCGGCGGGGGAGCGGTAGTTCGAAGAGAGTCCGACCGTAGGGCGGAACCGGTCCACCTTGTCGAGGTGTGCGGGCTCGTCGAGAGAGCAATGGTGCGCTTGGCGGGCTCCGTACGGGCGGGGCCTGGCAATGGCGGTGAGGCCAAAGCCTGTTCCTGTCCGGCGGATCATGGATGGATGCTCGGGGGCGATGTCGGTGGTGGGGCCTACGATCCGGGGATGCGAGCTTCAGGAACGTTCAAGGTTGCCGAGTTCATCCCGACTTCGTTGCCGAGTCCCGCGATCGAGACGGCGCTGCCCGTCGGTGTCGCCACCATGGAGAAGCAGTACGAAGGCGAGATCGCCGGCCGCTCTGCGACCCTGTTCACCGCCGCGTTCGACCAGTCCAGCGGGGCGGGGACGTATATCGCCATGGAGTCCTTCGAGGGGACGCTCCACGGGCAGGCGGGCACCTTCAATTTCGCGCACTCCGCGACCACTGCGGGTGAAGGGAGATCGGACGAATTCTTCATTGTCGTCCCCGGCAGTGGAACGGCTGCGTTGGCTGGGATCACCGGGACCGGGGGCATCAGAGTCGACGCGGACGGCACCCACCGGATCTGGTTCGACTACGGCCTCGGGGAACGTCGGTAAAGCCGTTGGCGCTGAGAACGATCATGGTCCGGTCCGCGTGAGCGTGCTGACACGGTTCTCGTACTCGCGGCGGGCCTTGCGCTGTGCCGGGACCGCGGGAACGCCGTGGCCGCCGTCGAGCGGCCGGCAGCGGGCGAGGAACCGGCGGTGCACGGCTGGGGCGGCGCCGACGCGCAGGGTGTAGCCCTGGCCACGCCTTACGGTCACCCCCTGATCGAGCGGATCCCGCTCGGCGGGCTCCGGATCGGCCGCACGGAGGAAGTCGGCGACGTTGCCCGGCATGTCGAGGGCGACCGGCAGTTCCGGCGCCGGGACGTCCTCCTCGACGGCGGCGTGGTCGGGCATGAGGTCGGCGACGGCCGTACGGATCGCGCCGCGGCTGACGCCGTGGTCGCGGGCGAGGGCGGCGATCGAGCGGCCCTCCGGGTAGGCGGTACGGACGCTCGCAGTCTTCGCGGCCGCCGCGGCGGGCGCCCGCCCTTGTTGCCCTTGGCCGGCGGCGCGCAGGCCGTCGTAGGTCGGCTCCCGCTGGAGGTCGCGCCGGAGTTCGCCGGCGGCGGCGAGGGTCTGCACCATGAACTTCACCGTGGACAGGAGCTCGCCGGTGCGCGGGTGGCGGGCGGTGAGGTCCATCGCGGAGAACGCGCCGTCGTGGATGCGGAGCGCGAGGCGCTCGCGGTGGAGGACGTCGAGCACGTCGAGGATGTGCCCCGTGCCGCGAACGAGGCGGAACATCTCGGACTTCGGATCAGGCCGGTCGATCGGAGGTGTAGCGGGCGAGCATGGTCTCTACGGCCTGCTCGACGGCGTGGCGGATGTCGGAGGCTGCGGGGTTCCAGTCGGTCAGCAGCATGCGGGGCCACAGGACGTAGTTGGCGATCATCCCGAGGAACTGGTTGGCGGCGCTCTCGGCGTCCGGGACGTCGGCGTTACCGGCCTTGTGCTCCGACTCCAGGTAGTGCTGGACCGAGGTGAAGTAGGGCAGCTTGCCGAGCTGGAACTGCATCCGTCCCAGTTCGGGGAAGCGGGGCAGCTCGGCGATGACGATGCGGAACAGGGCTGTCATGCCGGGCCGGCCGATCAGGTCGGCGTAGCGGTGGCCGATGGAGGTCAGGCCGGAACGCAGGTCTCCGGCCTGAGGCCGTGCGACGGTGCCTCCGGCGTCACGCTGCCAGGACTCGGTGACGATGGCCTCGAAGAGGGCTGCCTTGGTGGGGAACTGCTTGAACAGGGTGGACTTCGAGACTGCCGCCCCTTCGGCGATGCGGGCGAGGGAAGTGCCGTCGTAACCGCGGTTCAGGAAGAGGTCCGTGGCTGCGGAGATGATCGCCTCACGCTTTTGCTGGGCGAGGCGGCGGTGATGCGCGGAGAGCTCTGCGGCCATGCGTTCAGTATGCCCTAGCTCCGAGGCGAGTCACTTGACTCGCCTCTTTTCGCCTGACTACGGTGCGGTGGAAAGGCGAGTCAAGCGACTCGCATCTGATTGCGCGCCCGCCGTCTCTCGGGTGCCGTGCGATGAGGGAGCAGCTGTGATGACAGTCGACAGGATCGCTTTGGTGACCGGTGCGAACCGTGGCCTGGGTCGGAGTACGGCTCTTGCCCTGGCGGCGCGCGGGGTGCGGGTCGTGGTCACCCATCGCGGTGACGCGGCCGGGGCCGAGGAGACGGCGCAGCAAGTGCAAGCTGCGGGCGGGACTGCCGCAGTCGTGCGTCTCGACATCAGCGATGTCCCCTCTTTCGGAGCCTTCGCTTCCGAGCTGAGCGGACTGCTTGAGCGCTGGGGGGCTTCGCGGCTCGATATCGTGGTCAACAACGCGGGGGTGGGTGTCTTCGGCCCGCTGGAAGCTGTCACGGCCGACGACTTCGACACGGTGTTCGGCACGAACGTGCGGGGCACGTTCTTCCTCATCCAGTCGCTTGTGCCGCTGCTGGCGCAGGACGCCCACGTCATCAACGTCTCGTCGTCGTTGACTCGCCACACCAGTCCCGCGATCTCGGTCTACTCCGCCTCGAAGGCCGCCGTCGAGGCCCTGAGCCGCACTCTGGCGGCAGAACTCGGCCCCCGCGGCATCCGGGTCAACTCCATTGCCCCGGGGCCGACCGCCACCGACTTCAACGGCGGTGCCATGCGGGATGACGCCGAGATGCGCCGGGGTCTCGCCGGGCAGACCGCGCTCGGCCGCGTCGGCGAACCCGAGGAGATCGGCGACGCCATCGCCACGCTGGCGTCCGAGGGCCTGCGTTGGATGACCGCCCAGCGCATCGAGGTCTCCGGCGGTGCCCTCCTTTGACCACCCGGGCGAGCCTGTGCCGGGCCGCAGGCAACGACGGGCCGGATTCATTCCGCGCCGGTCTCGTCTTCATCCGGTTCCGACCGCGTCCGGGTCGCGGAGCGGGTGCAGGGCGCCGGCGGATGGGACGCTCGGGGTGAAGTTGTAGCGGCGAGCAGGTTCAGGTCGCGGTGCTTGAGCGGGAGAGCCTGGCGACGTCCTCCTCCCGGAGCTCGTGGCCCTCGGCCTGGAGCTGGACGACGGCGGCGTCGATGTAGCGGGTGGTCCAGAGCACGATAGCCACCTGCTCCGGCACACACACCACGCACGCGTCCCGGTCCACCGCGCCCCGCGGCAGGCCGGAGTCGGCGTACACCGCCTTGCGCCACGCGGGCGGCACCACTGGCCCGGCTCCGCAGGTCGCTGGGGGACTACGCCGAGGATGGAACTACAGCCTCACCGCACCACGAAGCCCCGCCATAGTGTGGGATGACGGGTTCGAGCGGTGCGAGCGTCAGACCGTGCGCAGCGTCGACAACAGCGCCGACCAGGACGCCGGGGCGACGGTCAGGTGACCGACGCTCGGATCCTTCGAGTCACGGACCGGGACGATTCCGCAGCCGGGGGCGACTTCGACACATGCACCGTTATCATCGTTGCTGTGCGACGACTTGAACCAACCTGCGTCGTTCACGTCGGGGGCAGTTCGGATCATGTTCTGTGCTCCTTGATTGCCGCCATGATCAGGTCTGCCGATTGCCCCGGCGTGAGGGCTTCGGCCATGATTCGATTGGCGCTTGCCGCTCGCCGACTCGGCCCCCGGGCCTGGCTCGCGACTCGGGTCGGCTGGTTCGCCGCGCTCGCGACCTGGCCCGGTTCCCGGGCCCGGCCCACGACCCCCGCCCACCGCCTCGCCGTGCCGCGCCCCCCGAGTCGGATCACCCCGACCGCCCGCCGTCACCCCCGCGTTCGTGGCAAGGATCCCGAACGGCCCACGTCTGCGAGCCACTTGGCCGAGGGCTTCGGCGTTCGGGTGAATGTCTGTCGGTCCACCGCGATCAGGCCGAAGGTGGGTCGATAGGAGCCCCATTCGTAGTTGTCCAGCAGGGTCCAGTGCAGGTAGCCGCGTACGTCGATGCCGTCGGCCAGGGCTGCGGCAAGGCCGGCCAGGGCGCCGGTGGTGTAGGCGATGCGGCGGGTGTCGTCGTCGGTGGCGATGCCGTTTTCGGTGACGATCAGCGGGACCGGGCCGACCACCGCTGCCGTGTGGCGTAGTGCCTCGCCCAGTGCTCGGGGGTAGAACTCCCAGCCGGTGAGCGTGCGTTCGGCGTCCTCGGCGGTGGGAATCGGGCCGTCCGGGCCGATTCGGGTGCGGGTGTACGACTGCACGCCGACCCAGTCGTCGTCGCGCGCCGCTTCCAGGAAGACGTCCTCGCGGGATCGACGGTACGCGGCGGCCACCGCCTCCGCGCCCGGGAGCGGCTGGTAGACCTGGTTGGCGACGGACCAACCGACCCGGATATCGGGCGAGATGGCCTTGATCGCGGCGCGGGCCCGATGGTGGGCCGAGATCAGGGCGTCGGTGGTGTCCGCGTCCGGTTCCGGGAGGCCGACGCTCGGCATCGCGTCCATCCCGAGTTGCCGGATCGCGCCGAAGATCGCCACCATGTTGGGCTCGTTGATGGTGCACACATGCCGGACGTCGGTTGCGATGATCGGCGCGATCACCTCGACATAGCGGACGAACAGGTCCACCGCGCCGGCCGCGGTCCACCCGCCGCGCTCGGCGAACCAGCGCGGCACGGTGAAGTGGTTCAGCGTGATCAACGGGCGCAGGCCGCGTTCGATCGCACCGTCGACCATCCGGCGGTAGTGCGCGATCTCGGCCCGGGAGAACTCGCCCGGCGCGGGTTCGATCCGAGCCCATTCGATGCCGAAGCGGTAGTCGGTGAAGCCGAGTTCGGCCAGCAGATCGAGGTCTTCGGGCCAGCGGTGATAGCTGTCGGCGGCGTCGCCGCTGGGCTCCCCGATGTGGCCGTGGCCGCCGTGTTCCAGGGCCCACCAGTCACTGTTGACGTTGTTGCCCTCGATCTGGTGGGCGGCGGTCGAGGCGCCCCACAGGAAGCCGTCGGGCAGGGGTACGGGGGTGGCGGCGTCGTCGGCGTCGGTACTCATCCTGGCGGGGCCTCTCTCGGCTCTGGGGGGTGAGCGCCACGATAATCCTTAAAACCTTGAGTGTCGAGGTTTTAAAGAAGGCCGCAGGTCCGGCATAGAGTGGTCGCCGTGAGTACCCGAGGCCCGCGGGGTCCCTACCGGAAGAGCGCGGACAAGCGGCAGCAGATCCTGGACGCCGCGCTCACCGCCTACGCCGAGGCCGGCAGCCGCAAGGTCACCGTCCGCGACATCGCCGAGCGGGTCGGCATGACCGACGCCGGCGTCGTACACCACTTCGGCGGCCGGGAGGCGCTGCTCACCGCGGTGCTGGCCGCGCGCGACGCGGCCGATGCGGCGACCTACGGCGATCTGGGCACGGCCTCGCCCGCAGACCTGCTGACCAACAACGCCCGCACCCCCGGCCTGGTCAAACTCTTCGTCGACCTGGCCGCGGCCGCCGCCGAACCCGAGCACCCGGCCCACGACTTCTTCACCGAGCGCTACACCCACCTGCGCACCCGCATCGCCGATTCCCTGGAGTCCTACACCCCCACCAGCCCGGGCCCGGCCGCCGACACCGACCCCGCCTGGACCGCCCGCATCCTCCTCGCCGCCGTCGACGGCCTCCAACTCCAATGGCTCCTCAATCCCGAAATCGACATGGCCGGCGACATCGAAACCCTCTGCAAGGTCCTCCTGGCCGCCCTCCCCGACCGGCAACCGGCCCCGGAGCGCTGACAACAGAGCCACTGGCACGGCGCCACCGACACAGCGCCACCGACGCGGCCGCACCACCCCGACGCCGGCATCCGTCCAGCAGCAGGCGGGCGGCCACGTGCGGCGATCGTGCCGACCAGGACCCGCCGTCGAAGCCACCGGCCCCGGACGCCGATCGTCATCATTTCGACCACCGAACCCACCCACGCACCCAACCCACCTGCCACCCCCGCCCGTTCGACCGGAAGCACTACCACCGGCCGGACCGGCGACCCGTCCGGCGGCCCAACCGGAGGCGCCGAGGCCGCACTTCGACCGACGGCCTACCGAACGCGCCGAAGCCGCATCACGCGACGGCCGTCCCCTCCAACTCGACCATCAGCGTCGGGATCGCCAACCGTGTTACCTCAAGCATCGTGCTCGTCGGCGCCACCGCGGCGGCGCCCAACCGCGACGCCAGCACGCCGTAGTGCCGGAAGAGCAGATCGACGTCCGTGGTGTAGACGTTGAGCCGGACGAGGTTCGCCAGCGACATGCCGGCCTCGCCGAGAACGGCCTCCAGATTGTCCAGACTCAGCGCCAACTGCGCCGCCATGTCACCGTCATGTTGCGGCTTTCCGTCACCGCTCATCGCGGTCTGGCCGGAGCAGTACAGGGTCCGGCTCTCCCCGGAGACGATCTCACCTTGGTTGAAGCCCAGTTCCACCGACCACGTCACCGGGTTGACTGCCGTTCGCTCCATTGCCCCATCAGCTCCATTCGATTCGTCGGAAGTACGCACGTCCGTCGGTTCGCAAACCACCGCCGTCGACGTCTTGTGGACGAGCCTGCCAACAAATCACGACACCTCCTGTCGTGTATTCCGAGAAATTTCTTGCCATGCGCGCCGATCGTTTGGTCTCGCTGGTGTTGCTGCTGCGCCGGCACGGTCGCCTGACCGCCGCCGCGCTGGCCGATGAGTTGGAGGTGTCCACACGCACCGTGCTGCGCGACATCGAGGCACTGTCCGCAGCCGGCGTTCCGGTCTACGCCGAACGCGGTCGGCACGGCGGGTTCGCCTTGTCGCCCGGCTTCCGGACCGAGCTGACCGGCCTGAATCACGACGAGGCCCTCGCCCTGCTGACCGCCGGATCGGCGCGCGGCGAGCAGGTGTTCGGCCTCGGCTCGGCACTCGCCTCGGCCATGCGCAAGGTGGTCGACGCGCTGCCCGAGGGGCATCGGGCCACCGCGAGCGACGCGGCCCAGCGATTTCTCGTCGACCCGGAGACCGACCTGCTCTCCCGCCGGCTGGTCACCGAGGAGGTGCCCGACACGACCATGATCGAGGTCCGGCGCGCGGTGCTCGCCGGACACCGGCTCCGCATCCACTACGCGGCCGCGGACCAGCCGCCCCAATGGCGCACGGTGGACCCGATCGGCCTGGTCACCGTACGCGACCGGGCCTACCTGCTGGCCACGAGATCCGGCGCGGACCGCACCTACCGGCTGTCCCGGATGTCGGCCGCCGAGGAACTCCCCGAACCGGCGCAGCGACCGAACCGGGTCGATCTGGACCGGGTCTGGCGCGAACGCTGCGCGCAGTTTCTGTCCGGCGACGACCAGGTCACCGCACTGGTACGGGTGAACCCGGAGCGACGGGAGGACCTGCTGAACACCGCGCTGGCCGTCCGCGCCGAGGAACCCGACGCGGACGGTTGGCTGCGGCTGGAGGTGACCTATCAGGATTCACGACACGCCGAATGGGCGCTGTGGCAACTCGCCACGGACGCGGAAGCCCTGACCCCGCAGTCGTTGCGCACCTCCCTGCACGACCGGGCCGCCGCGATCGCCACCCGCTACGAGGTCTCGCCCTGAGCCACGAAGCACGGAAGCACCAAGCACCGGAGCGCCGAAGCCCAAGCGCCCAAGCGCCCAAGGCGCGCCAGGCGTTGGTAGGGCGCAGCCCGGAGCACAACAGCAGCCGAACCCCGACGACGCCATCGAGGCGCGGGTGCCGTGCGGGTCAGCGGTAATAGCCCGCGACGACCTCCCGCACCTCTTCGAGCAGCGCCGGCCCGATTTCGGGCACGGCGGGCTGGTCGGGGGCCGGCCTGATGTCCAGGAGCTGCTCGGCGGACAGGGCGAACACCACACGGCGCAGTCCGGCCCGCCGGATGACCGCCGCGCACATCTCGCAGGGCCGGCAACTCGTGTACATCGTGGTCTCCGCCGCCGTGGCCGCGTCCAACTCTCGTGCGGCCCATCTGGCGAGCTTCAATTCCGGGTGTGCGGTCACGTCCCGGTCGGTGAGTGTCGTGTTGTGCGCCTCCGCCAAAATCGTTCCGTCCGGCGCCGCCAGCAGCGAACCGAAGGGCGGGTTTCCGCCCGCGCGGGCCTCGGCCGCGAGTTCGATGGCCTGCCGGAGGAGGGCGTGGTCGTCGGGCGTGGTCATGATTGCTCCGTTCACGTGCGGGGGGTCTGGAACCGGGCGGCCACCTCGGCGAGTGCCTGCCAGGCCGCCTGTGGGTGGCGGGTCTCCCGGGGATCGCCGCCGTACGGGTCGAGGACGACGGTTTCGGCGCCCAGCAGCCGCAGTTGTTCGAGGTCGTCGACGATCTGGTCGATCGTGCCCTCTCCGGCGAGTCGTTGCGATCCCTCGACCGGCGCCGTGGTGGTTCGGAGCACGATCCGCGGGGCGAATCCGGGCACCGGGAGTGCTTCCTCGTCCGCGAGGGCCGCCAGCCTGCCCACGGCTTCGCGCAGCCAGGGCATGGTGCAGCGCAGCGGATGCCACGCGTCCCCGAGCCGTACGGCCCGACGCAGCCCCGCGTCGCTGTGCCCACCGACCCAGATCGGGATCGACCGGTTTCCGTAGTCGGCCGTGTCCGCCCAGGCCGCCCGAACGGCCCGCAAATGCTCGTCGGTCAGTCGGCCGCGTCGTTCGAACGGGACCCCGAGCGCGGCGAACTCCTGGCGCGCCCAGCCCACCCCGACGCCCAGGACGAACCGGCCGTCGCTGAGCTCGTTCAGGTTGGCCGCCATTCGGGCGGTGAGCAGCGGATGCCGGTAGGGCGCGATGAGGACCGTGGTGCCGAGCCGGATCCGGGTGGTGATGCCGGCCAGCCAGGACAGGGTGGTGAACGGCTCGTAGAAGGGGGCCGGATATTGCCGGGCGACGTCGGGCGTGACGGCGATGTGGTCCGAGACCATCAGTAGGTCGAAACCCAGGTCTTCCACGGTCCGGGCCCAGTTGCGCAGGACTCCCGGATCGGTGCCGGGGCCGAAATTGAGGACGTTGACTCCGATCTTCACGACATCGAGCCTAGCCGGCCGGGACGGGTGGCCAGAAGGGAATCCGGCCTGTTCAGACGCGGTTCGGCCGTGGATCCACCGGTAATCTCGGCGAATGACCGAGAATCTTGACGCGACCGACTGGGCGATCCTGGACGAGGTTCAGCGGGACGGCCGGATCGCCTATACGGAGCTGGCCCGGCGGGTGAATCTGAGCGCGTCGGCGACGACCGAGCGGGTGCGGCGGCTGGAGGCGGCCGGCGTGATCACCGGCTTTCGGGCGGAGGTGGATCTGGAGCGGACCGGCTACGCGGTGCTGGCCGTGGTCCGACTGAAGTATCCGGGCACCCGGCACGAGCCGCTGCGCCGACTGCTCGCGGAGCGCTCGGAGATTCTGGAGTGCCTGCGCACCACCGGGGACGACTGCTACGTACTGAAGGTGGCGGCCACGTCGATGTCCCACCTGGAGGAACTCGTCGACGCGTTGGCCCGGTTCGGGAGCACGACCACCAACCTCGTGCTCAGCCGGACACAGCCCTTCCGCGGCCCACGCGAGCCTCGCCCGCACCCGGTGGGATAACCGTCGCCACGACGCGGGCCCTGACCCACGACGCAAGCCCTGACCCACGACCCGGGCGCCACGCGCGTGGCCCGAGCGTCGGCCGGGTCGCCTGTGCGGTGTGGCCGGACGGGTTCCGGATAGGTTTCGGCCATGACTGCCTCAGCCCCCCGTCCGACGCCGAATCGGGGCTCCGGCGGCCGACCGCCCGCGGCGGGCGGCCCGCTCGCCCGGCGGCTGGCCCCCGCGGGGATCGCGCTGCCCATCCTGATCCTGGCCGGCACGTTGTGTGCCGTGGCCGCGGACATCGACCTGGGCGGCGCCCGCGCGCTCTGGATCCCGGCCGCGGCCGTCTGCGCGGCGATGGCCGCCGTCGCGTGGGCCGACATCCTGCGGGTCGTCCACCGCCGCCGCCCGACACCACGACCCACCCCGACCGCGACCGCACCGCAGGACACGCCCTGACCGCCCGGGCGAACGGGGCCCGGCGCCTCCGCCGTATCGATCGGCCGGTTCCGGGTGACCCGTACCCGATGCACCGGAAGGGCCCTATTCGGCCCGGTTCGTCGTCGTCGATTTGTGGGCGCGGTGGGTGGCCACGCGTACTCGGGTCGCGCAGCGGGTGGTGCAGTAGCGCTGGGGCGCGCGGCGGCCGGTGTCGATGAAGTAGTCGGCGCAGTCGGGAGCGGCGCATTGGCCCCAGGCGCAGCCGCCCCGTTCGCTGAGCCACAGGCCGAGTGCCAGGGCGGCGGTGGAGAGCAGCCAGTGCGCCGGATCGGCGGTCCGGGGCGCGCGGGCGTGCAGGGACCAGGGGCGGCCGGGCAGGCGGACCAGGTGGGGCTGTGCCGGGTAGCGGTCCAGGAGGTCGTTGATCGCCTCGGCGGCCCGGTCCTCGTCCCGGGTGGCCAGGATGCGGATCAGGTGGGCGGTGGCCTCGCACAGTTGCCGGGCGTCCGCTGCGGAGAGGGTGAAGGCCGGGCCGCCGTGGCGTGTCAGCAGGGCCTGGAGGTCGGCCGGCCCGGTGTGCGTGTCGGCTTGCACGGTGTTGGCCAACTCGGCGATGAAGTGCAGCCCTCGGGGGTTGGCCTTGGCCAGGTTCTCGGTCATGGTCACGTCTTCGACTCTCGGGGCGGCCGGGGTGTCGGCTCGGGATCCGCGGCTCGGGTCCGTGGGTTGGGATTGTGGAGAGTACGCCCCCTCCCTCGTCGTGTGTGTCGAGGTCGGGAGTTCGGCGAACCGATGCCATCCGATGGTAACGTCGAAACATCAAGATGAACGTTACTCGATGCATCGGTCGCGTCCACCGCGCCGAGAAGCACGTCTGGAGCGCCGTGAATCCGACGACGACCGAATCGACGAAGGCCGTACCGACGACGACCGTTCCGGTGGCGACCGGACCGACCGCGACCCCCGTCCTGATCGTCGGAGGCGGCCCCGTCGGCCTGACCCTCTCCGCCCTGCTGTCCGATCAAGGCGTCGATCACCTCCTCGTCGAAGCCCACCCGACCACCGCGCACCACCCGAAGGCCCGGGGGATCGCCGCCCGTTCGATGGAGATCCTGCGCCGCCTCGGGCTCGAAGCCGAGGTACGCCGAGCCGGCCTGCCCGCCTCGCAGGTCTTCTTCTATCGCGGCCGGGACCTGGTCGACCCCGATTTCGTGCGAACCGGCGTGGTCCCCGCAGATTCGCCCGACGCGCCGCAGCCGGAACGCACCCCCGCGCCCGGCCTGATCTGTTCGCAGGACGTGCTCGAACCGATCCTGCTCGGCCGGGCGCGGGCCGCGGCGGGGGAGGACCGGATCCGGTTCGGTACCCGGCTGGTCTCCTGCACCGACGAGGGCGATCACGTACGCGCCGTCCTGGTGGAGCGTGCCGGCGGTCGGCGGTACACCGTGTGTGCCGACTGGCTCGTCGGTTGTGACGGTGCGGGCAGCCCGGTGCGGGCCGGTGCGGGGATCGGGATGCAGGGCCCGACCGGCCTCGGCCACTTCCTCAGCGTGCGATTCGATGCCCCGCTCGGCGCGGTGGTGGCCGACCGGGCGAGCGCCTCGTACTTCCTCACCCCACCCGGGCGCGGCGGTTTCATGGCGGTCGACAACGACCGCCGATGGATCCACCAGTACCCCTTCGACCCCGAACAGGCGCGGGACGACGAGGACTTCACCGACCCGCGCCGCCTCGAAGAGCTGATCCGGGTCGCCGCCGGCATCGCCGATCTGGACGTGCGGGTGCGCGACACGATGGTCTGGCGGATGGACGCCCGCCTGGCCGACGCCTACCGCAGCGGCCGGATCCTGCTCGCGGGCGACGCGGCGCACGTGATCCCGCCGACCGGTGGGCACGGGATGAACACCGGGATCGGCGACGCGGACAACCTGGCCTGGAAGCTCGCCGCCGTGGTCGCCGGCCGCGCCACACCCGCGCTCCTGGACAGCTACCAGGCCGAACGCCGCGCGCCGGCCCGCGAGGTGATCGAACTGTCCCGGGCCAACGCCGCGGCCCGGTCCGGCTACCGCATCGACGACGAACTTCTGCTCGACGTCGTCTACCGCTCCACCGCCGTCGTCCCCGACCCCGACGACCCACACCGACCCGAGTCCTTCCTCGCCCACGGCCGCGCGCCCGTCGGCCCCGGCCACCGCCTCCCGCACACGCGCCTGATCGGGCCGCCGGGGATCACCTCGACCCTGGACCTGCTCGCACCGGCGCCCGGCTTCACCCTGATCATCGGCGCGGACGAGCCGGCCTGGCGACGACAGGCGGAGGTCGCCGAGGCGAGCGGGTCGACGGTCGTGGTGCGCGTCCTCGACGGAGGCCCGGTCCGGGAACGGGAGCCCGGCACCTTCCAGCGCGTCTGCGGCGTCCCGGCGACCGGCGCGGTCCTGGTCCGGCCCGACGGCCACCTCGCCTGGCGCGCACCGCACCCGCCCGCCGGCCCCGAACTGCTCGCCGTGCTCCGGCGCGTGTTGTCGGCTCCGACCCGCCCGACCCCACCGGGTGCCCACCCGCCCGCGCCGGACGACGACTCACGATCCAGAACTCACACCAATCCCGACTCGTAGGCCACGATGACCAGTTGCACCCGGTCCCGGGCGTCGAGTTTGGCCAGCAGGCGGGCCACGTGGCTCTTCGCCGTGGCCACGCTGATGTAGAGGTCGGTGGCGATCTCGCCATTGGATCTGCCGCGTGCGATCAGGGTCAGCACCTCGCGTTCGCGCTCGGTGATGCCGTCGAGCTCGCGGCTTCGCCGGGTGGGCGCGGGGGCCCGATCGACGAACCCGGCGATCAGCCGGCGGGTGACGGCCGGCGCGATCAGCGCGTCGCCGGCCGCGACCACCCGGACCGCCGCGATGATGTCCTCCAGCACCATGTCCTTGACCAGGAACCCGCCCGCGCCGGCCCGCAACGCGCCGTAGACGTTCTCGTCCTCGTCGAACGTGGTCAGCACGACCACGCGCGTCGACGCCGATTCCGCCGTGATGATCCGGGTCGCCTCGATCCCGTCCATCACCGGCATCCGGATGTCCATCACCACCACGTCCGGATCGAGGTCGCGGGCCAGCCGCACCGCCTCGGCTCCGGTACCGGCCTCGCCCACCACGTCGATGTCCGCGATGTCGGCGATCAGCATGCGCAGGCCGGCGCGCACCACCGGCTGGTCGTCGGCCAGCACGACCCGGATCGTCATATCGGCAACCTCGCGGCGACCCGGAAGCCGCCCTCCGGCCGTGGCCCGGAGCTGAACCGCCCGTGCAACAGGCCGACCCGCTCGCGCATGCCGGCGATGCCGTAACCGCTCCCGGGCTGCCGGGTCGCCCGGCCGCCGCCGTCGTCGACGATCTCGATGGCCAACTCGTGCGTCCCGTAGTCCACGGACACCCGACAGAGTCGCGCGTCCGCGTGGCGCAGCACGTTGGTCACCGACTCCTGGACGATCCGGTACGCGGACAACTCGACCTCGGTGGCCAGCGGGCGTCGTTGCCCCGACCACCGCACGTCGACCCGCACCCCGGCATCGGCCGTACTCGCCACCAGCCGCTCCAGATCCGCCAGGCCCGGTGCCGGCGCGAGAGACCGCGAATCGGGCCCCAGGCGCGCCTGTTCGTGCCCGTCCGCCGCCGACCCCCCGCCCGGATCCGGCTCCCGCAGCGCGCCGAGCAGATGCCGGAGCCCGGTCAGCGTCTCCCGACTCGTCGTCTCGATCACCCCCAGCGCCTCGCGCGCACCGTCCGGTTGGGTCGCGATCACCCGCTTCGCCGCACCCGCCCGGATCGCGATCGCGCCGATGTGGTGCGCGACCAGATCGTGCAACTCGCGGGCGATCCGCAACCGTTCGGCCTGCACCGCCGAAATGGCCGCCTGCGCCCGCAACGCGTCGGCGTGGTCCTGCCGCAGCCGGATCCAACTGCCCAGGATCCAGCCGGCCGCGGCGGCCACCGCGAGCGTGGAGGAGGGGCCGGTGAGCACGGTGAAAGCCTTGCCGACGGGTACGAAGGCGGTCGCCATCAGGGCCCATCCGGTCAACACGCCGACCAGCGCCCCGGCCGCGACCCGACGGGTGCAGCCGACCGCGATGTGGAAGACCAGTACGTCCGCCGCCAGGAACAACGGCCACGAGCGCATCCCGAACGTCCGGGCCACGAACGCCTCGCCCAGCAGCAGCCCGAGCACCGGCAGCGGCCGCCGCCCGGCCCAGCCGATCGGCAGCGCCAGCACCACCGCCAGGCCCACCAGCAGCCACCGCCCCGGACGCAGGAAGTGATCCGGCGCCAGGAACACCGGATGCAAGGGCTGCGGCATCGTGCCGTACACCAGCAGCGCGAACGCGGGCACCGCAGACCGACTCAGCGTGGTCAGCGCACCGGGCGACAACCGGGACGGCGGGGCGGCAGGCTTCAGGGTTCGTTGCACCTCGCCGATGCTAGCCGGCACCCCCGCCGCCGGAATCAGCCCACGGGCTGCATCCCATGGGCGCAACCCCACCCGGGCCGTGGGCCGATGTGCGCACGCCCCGGCCACCGGCAGGCTCGACGGCGTGATCGAATTCCACGAATTGACCAAGCGCTACGGCCGCGGTGCCCCGGCCGTGGACCGCCTGACCTGCTCGGTGCGGCCCGGCCGGGTGACCGGCTTCCTGGGCCCCAACGGGGCCGGCAAGACCACCACGCTGCGGATGTTGCTCGGCCTGAACACTCCGACCGGCGGCACCGCGACCATCGACGGTCGAGCGTTTCGCACGTTCGGCACCGGACTGCGGCACGTGGGCGCGTTGTTGGACGCGAACGACGTGCACAAGGGCCGGACGGCGAACGTGCACCTGGCAGCCCTGGCCCGCAGCAACGCCCTGCCCCGGGGCCGGGTCCGGGAGGTGCTGGCCACGGTCGGCCTGAGCGCGGCCGGCGCGCGGCGGATCGGCGGCTTCTCGCTCGGCATGCGGCAGCGGTTGGGCATCGCCACCGCCCTGCTCGGCGACCCGCCGGTGCTGCTGTTCGACGAGCCGACCAACGGCCTGGATCCGGAGGGCATCCGCTGGGCCCGCGGGCTCTTTCGCGAATTGGCGGCCGAGGGCCGGACCGTACTGGTCTCCAGTCACCTGATGAGCGAGATGGAACACACCGCGGACCACCTCGTGGTGATCGGCGCGGGTCGGCTGATCGCCGACGAGTCCCTCGCCGACTTCGCCGCGCGCGCCGACGCCGGCGTCACCGTGCGCACCCCCGACCCGGAGGCCCTGGCCGGCGTGCTCACCGACGCCGGCGCGTCGGTACGCCGGATCGGCCCCGACACGCTCGCGGTGGCCGGACCGACCGCCGCCCGGGTCAACGAACTCGCGTTCACCCACCGGGTGATGGTCCACGAGGTCATGGCCCGCGGCGGGTCGTTGGAGGAGGCGTTCATGCAACTCACCGCCGAGAGCGTGCAATTTCGCGCCGCCAGTTCCGAAGGAGGCGCACGACGATGACCACCACCACACCCGCCGCGACCCCGTCCGCCACGGCCCCGGCCCGCCGGCGCGACCTGATCGCCGCCGAATGGCTCAAACTCCGCTCGCTGCGCTCGACCCCGATCGTGCTCGCCCTGCTGGTGCCGCTGTACGTCTACTTCGCCTACGACGCGGCATCGATCACCCACGACGCCTGGCCGACCCTGTCCGCCCGGCAGAGGCAGGACGTCGACCCGGGCCATGACGCCCTACCCTTCCCCAGGTTCCTGCTGCTGATGGCCACCGCCGGCACGATCGGCGCGATGACGATCGCCGGCGAGCACGCGAGCGGACTGATCCGGACCACCTTCATCGCGGTGCCGGCCCGAGGTCGGGTCCTGCTCGCCAAGATGGTCGTACTGAGCGGCGTGCTGGCCCTGCTCGGCCTGATCATCGGCATCGGTGCCTGGGGCGCGACCTTCGTCGCCTACTCGGACCGGATCACCGGCTTCTCCTTCGGCACCCCGGGCGTCGTGCGCAGCATCGCGGGCACCACGGTGATGGTCCCGATGTGCGCACTGATCGGCGTGGCGGCGGCCATGATCGTCCGCCACACCGCCGGAGTCGTGTTCGCGGTTCTGGTCTTCTTCCTGCTCGGCCCGGTGGCGATCAGGGGGCGGCTCCCGCTGCTCGATGCCGCATCGAGCGCACAACTGGTCAACGCCATGCCGGCGTACGCCTGGGGACGCCTGACCATCATGACCCAGGGACACATCGTGGAACGTATCCCCTCGATCGCGGCGGCCTGGACCGCGCTCGCCGGTTGGGCACTCGCCGCGATCCTCGTGCCGATGTTGCTCCGCCACCGGGACGTGTGATGCGACCCGCCCATCCCGACGCCGGTCCCCGCTTCGGTGACCTGTTCGCCGCCGAATGGCTCAAACTCCGCGGCCAACGCACGATGTTCCTCCCGCTGCTCCTGGCACCCCCGTTCGCCGCGGGCCTCACCTGGCTGACCTGCTCGCGGGTGCAGGTGATCGGCGCGCGCGGACGCGCCGACCTCGATCGACTGGGCGCCTCGTTCAACCACGGGATCTGGGGCGTGCTGATGATCGGCGCCGGCACGGTCGGCGCGCTGTTCCTCGTCGGCGAGTTCACCGGCGGCCTGATCCGCACCACGTTCGTCGCCGTCCCGGACCGGCGCCGGGTGCTGCTCGCCAAGGCGGCCGTCCTGACCACGGTCACCTCCGCCGTCGGGGTGCTCGCGGCGGCGGCCTCGTTCGGCATCGCGCAGGTCGTGTTGTCCGGCGAGGGCCTGGGCATGTCGATCGGCTCGCCCGGCGCGGCGCGCGGATTCGCGGCCGCGGCGTTGCTGTTGCCGGTATCCGCGCTGGTCGGCCTGGCCGTCGGCGCCCTCCTGCGCGGCCCCGTCGCCGCGTTGGGCACGGTCTTCGCGGTGTCGGTGCTGCTGCCCGAGTTCGTGCCCGCCGACGGCAATCCCGTTCTGGCCGAACTGCGCGGTGTGCTGCCGCGGATCGCCTGGACGACGCTGGTCGACGCGGACGCCGGCTCGTCGGCCCGAGCCTGGTCGGCGTTCGCCCTGTGGCCGGTCGCCGCGCTGCTCGCCGCCGCCGTCGTGCTCGGCCGGCGCGACGTCTGATCCACCGCCGCGCCCGCTTCGGCGCACGGCAAATCCGGTCGTGGGGACGGGAATCGGGGCACTGCGGAGCGTAACCGGTTGGGGACGGCGAGGTAAACGGGCCCGGATCGGGTGGAAAACCTTGACACGCTCTATTGGTCTGGACCACTTTGGCCTAGACCAATATGCGCGCAGGGCGGGCTGTCGCGCATGCAGCGGTACCACGTCCACCCACATCGCTTCTCCACGCACGGAGGCAGTAGTGGCACGCGTTTCGCATGTTCCGCGAGCGAAGTCCCCTCGCCGCGGACGCCCCACCCTCGCCGCCCTCGCGGCGTTCACCCTGGCCGGCGCCGGTCTGACCGTCGCCGTGGCCGGCAGCGCACAGGCCGCCGACAACCTGGTGAGCAATCCCGGCTTCGAGGACGGCCTTTCCGGTTGGACCTGTTCGGCCGGCTCCGGCGCCGCGGTGAGCACCCCGGCGCATACCGGCACCGGCGCGCTCAAGGCCACCCCGGCGGGCGCCGACAACGCCCGATGCGCGCAGACCGTCACGGTGTTGCCGAACTCGGCCTACACGCTGAGTGCCTGGGTCCAGGGCAGCTACGTCTACCTGGGCGCGACCGGCACCGGCACCACCGACCCGTCCACCTGGACACCGGGCGCCGGAACGTATCAGCAACTCACCACCACGTTCCGCACCGGCCCCTCGACCACCTCGGTCACCGTCTACACACACGGCTGGTACGGCCAACCCGCCTACTACGCCGACGACATCACCCTCGCCGGCCCCGGCGGCAACACCCAGATCCCGGCCGTCCCGACCGGCCTGGCCGCGGGTGCGCCGACCGCCACGAGTGTCCCCCTCTCGTGGAACTCCGTCCCCGGCGCGACCGGTTACAACGTGTACCAGAACGGCACCAAGGTGCAGTCGGTCACCGGGACCAGCGCGACCGTCACCGGCCTGACCGCGAACACCGCGTACGACTTCCAGGTCAGCGCGAGCAACTCGGCCGGCGAGTCGGCCAAGTCGGCGTCGGTCACCGCGACCACCACCGGCGGCGGCACCCAGATCCCGGCCGTCCCGACCGGCCTGGCCGCCGGCACCCCGACCTCGTCGAGCGTGCCGCTGTCCTGGAACTCCGTTCCCGGCGCCACCGGTTACCACGTGTACCAGGACGGCACGAAGGTGCAGTCCGTGTCCGGGACGAGTGCGACGGCCGTCAACCTGACCGCGTCCACCTCCTACAACTTCCAGGTCAGTGCGAGCAACTCGGCGGGTGAGTCGGCCAAGTCGGCCGCGGTGACCGCGACCACCGGCACCGGTGGCGGCGGCGGCCAACTGCCCAAGCACGTGCTCACCGGCTACTGGCAGAACTTCAACAACGGCGCCACCATCCAGACCATCGCCCAGGTGCCCGCCGAGTACGACATCATCGCCGTCTCGTTCGCGGACGCCACGAGCACCCCCGGCGGCGTCTCGTTCACCCTGGACCCGGCGCTGAACTACTCCGAGGCGGCGTTCAAGGCCGACATCGCGGCCAAGAAGGCGGCCGGCAAGAAGGTGATCATCTCGGTCGGCGGCGAGAAGGGCACCGTCTCGGTCAACAGCTCCTCGTCGGCGAACAACTTCGCGAACACGCTGTACACGCTGATCCAGACCTACGGCTTCGACGGCGTGGACATCGACCTGGAAAACGGCATCAACTCCACCTACATGTCCCAGGCGCTGCGCTCGTTGTCCGGCAAGGTCGGCGCCGGCCTGGTGATCACCATGGCCCCGCAGACGCTGGACATGCAGTCCACCGGCACCGAGTACTTCAAGACCGCGCTGGCGATCAAGGACATCCTGACCGTCGTCAACACCCAGTACTACAACAGCGGCGCGATGCTCGGCTGTGACGGCAAGGTGTACAGCCAGGGCACGGTCGACTTCATGACCGGCCTGGCCTGCATCCAACTCGAAGGCGGCCTGGCCCCCTCGCAGGTCGGCCTCGGCCTGCCCGCCTCCCCGCGCGGCGCCGGATCCGGCTACGTCTCGCCGGGCGTGGTCAACAACGCGCTCGACTGCCTCGCCAAGGGCACCGGGTGCGGCACGTTCAAGCCGAGCAAGACCTACCCCGGCCTGCGCGGCGCGATGACCTGGTCGACCAACTGGGACGCCCTGAACGGCAACCAGTTCTCCAACACGGTCGGCCCGCACCTCGACACGCTCCCGTAGCGCGTCGCGCCCGGGCCGGACCACGCGACCGGCCCGGGCGCGGCCCCACCTTGCTCCGTTCCGTCCCGACCACGCGAGGAATCCCATGTCCGGATCCACCAGCGTTCGTCCCCCCAAACGGCTGCGCTCCCTCGTCGCCGCCGCAAGCACCGCCCTGTTGACCGCCGCGATGCTCACCGCCGCCGGCGGCACCGCCGATGCCGATGTCGCGGCCGCGGCCGAACTCGTGCAGAACGGCGGCTTCGAATCCGGTCTGACCGGCTGGACGTGCAGCGCCGGCAGCGGAGCCACCGTCAGCACCCCCGTACACGGCGGGACTTCGGCCCTGAAGGCGACCCCGGCCGGCAGCGACAACGCGCGCTGCACGCAGACGGTCGCCGTGCTGCCCAACTCCGACTACGTGATCTCCGGCTGGCTGCGCGGCAGTTACGTCTACCTCGGCGCGACCGGCACCGGCACCACCGACCCCGCCACCTGGACCGGCTCCGCACCGGACTGGACCCGGCTGAGCACCACGTTCCGCACCGGCGCGAACACCACGTCGGTCACCCTGTACACGCACGGCTGGTACGGCACGGGCGCCTACCACGCCGACGATCTGTCGCTGACCGGCCCCGGCGGCACCCAGATCCCGGCCGCGCCCACCGGCCTGGCCGCCGGCGCGCCCACCGCCTCCAGTGTGCCGCTGACCTGGAACGCGGTGCCCGGGGCGACCGGTTACAAGGTCTACCGCGACGGCGCGTTGGCCCAGACGGTCACCGGCACCGGCGCGACCGTCACCGGCCTGGCCCAGGGGACCACGTACAGCTTCCAGGTCACCGCGACCAACACCGCCGGCGAGTCGCCCAGGTCGGCCGCCGTGAGCGCGACCACCACGGGCGTCGTCGAAGTCCCGGCCACTCCCACCGGCCTCGCCGCCGGCACCCCGACCGCGACCACCGTGCCGCTGTCCTGGAACGCGGTGCCCGGGGCGACCGGCTACAAGGTCTATCGCGAGGGCGCGCCGGACCTGACGGTCACCGGGACCGGCACGACGGTGACCGGCCTGGCCGCGTCCACCGCGTACAGCTTCCGGGTCAGCGCGACCAACTCGGCCGGCGAGTCGGCCAAGTCGGCGGCCGTCACCGCCACCACCGGCTCCGACGGCGGAGGCGGCCAACTGCCCCCGCACGCCCTGGTCGGCTACCTGCACGCGAGCTTCGCCAACGGCGCGGGCTACACCAAGATGGCGGATGTGCCCGCGAGTTGGGACGTGATCAACCTGTCCTTCGGCGAGCCGACGTCGGTCACCTCCGGTGACATCCGGTTCGTGCGCTGCCCGGTCACCGAGTGCCCGAGCGTGGAGAGCGACGCCGACTTCAAGGCCGCCATCCGGGCCAAGCAGGCGGCCGGCAAGAAGGTGCTGATCTCGATCGGCGGCCAGAACGGCCAGGTGCAACTGTCCACCACCGCCGCACGGGACAAGTTCGTGCAATCGGTCGGCGGGATCATCGACGAGTACGGACTCGACGGCTTGGACATCGACTTCGAGGGCCACTCGTTGTCGCTGAACACCGGTGACACCGACTTCAAGAACCCGACCACGCCGGTGATCGTCAACCTGATCTCGGCGGTCAAGACGCTCAAGGCCAAGTACGGCAGCCGGTTCGTGCTCACCATGGCACCCGAGACGTTCTTCGTGCAGATGGGCTACCAGTACTACGGCTCCGGCCAGTGGGGCGGCCAGGACCCGCGCTGCGGCTCCTACCTGCCGGTCATCTACGCGTTGCGCGACGACCTGACCCTGCTGCACGTCCAGGACTACAACTCCGGCTCGATCATGGGCCTGGACAACCAGTACCACAGCATGGGCGGCGCGGACTTCCACATCGCGATGACGGACATGCTGCTCACCGGCTTCCCGGTCGCGGGCAACACGAACAACGTGTTCCCGGCGCTGCGACCCGACCAGGTCGCGATCGGCATGCCGGCCTCGGTCCAGGCGGGCAACGGATGGGTGTCCACCACCGAGGTGAACAAGGCACTCGACTGCCTGACCAAGGGCAGCAACTGCGGCGGCTACACGCCGCACGGCGTGCGACCCACCCTGCGCGGACTGATGACCTGGTCGATCAACTGGGACCGCTTCAACAACCTGGAATTCTCCAAGAACTTCGACAACTACTTCGGTAGCTGAGCCGCTCGGCTGCCGCCGTCCCCCGGCAGCCGAGCCCCCGACGACCCCCGCCGCCGGACCCATGAGAGACCGGCGGCGGGCCGGTCACCCCCGGCGGTGACGCCCAACAGCCGTCGTGGCGGCCCCACTCAGGTGACGCGATGGCCGAACTCGGCTGACAGCGCGTCGAGTTCGGGAGTGCCGAACTCGTCTGCCAGGGCCTGGAAGGCGACCACCTTGTCGTCCCCGAAGCGCCGAATCTTCGCGGCGAACGTGTCCGGGCGCAGGAAACGCGGCGGGTTGGACTTGCTGTGGAACTTGTCCGCGTACATCACCAGACGTTCCTCGACCGACTCGGCGAGATAGTCGTCCACCGGGATCGGCAACTGCCGGCTCAGCACGTCGTCCCGGGTCAGTCCGACGCCGGTGTGACACGAGCAGAACCGGTGCAGCGACTCGGGCAGGCCCTCCTTGCGCAGGATCTCCACGCCGAGCAGTCCGTGCCGTACGTAGTTGGCGCCGTCCAGTCGGCCGTCCTCGTCGTAGAGCCGGTAGACCCCGATGTCGTGCAGCAGGCACCCGGCTCGGACCAGGTCCCGGTCCACGCCGGCGCCGGCGGGTCCGTCGAGCAACTGCTCGGCGATCCGCCAGACGATCCCGCAATGGGTGTGCACCTTTTCGAAGGCCGCTCGGGTCGGCGCGTACGCCCGGTGCAGTGCGGTGACCTCGGCGACCGTCGGAACGTGTGACATCCGGGGAGCTTAGCCGAGGGACCGTCTGGTTTGTCCGGATGGGCGGCGGATCAGCATGGCGGGGGGCTTCGGCGATCGGCGGGCGCGGGTGGGACCGACGCCGTCGTGGCGCGGTGGGAAAGGTCCGGGAATGCGTGCTGTGCGTGTGTGAACGGGCCTTCACGCAGCGCGAGTTCGATGTCGGAGCGCCCCGACGGGTACCCTCGTGGTTGCCTGATGTTCGCCCGGTCGATCCTGCGGGGGCATCACGGGATCAGGCACCGTGGAGGGGCGACGGCCGGCGACGTGCCGGTGCCGGGCCGGCAGTGTCTGCCGATGGGGCGGACGCCGGCGGGTGCGGCATCGAGGGTCGGACGGGTCCGTCCGCGACCGACGGCCATCCCAGCGAACCAGGACACGCGATGACCCCGACCACGCTCGCAGGGCCCGCTCCCGCCGGGCGCACCGACCACCACACGTTCATCGCGATCGAGGGGCCGCCCGGCGCGGGTGGCGCCGCGCTCGCCGACACCCTCGGCACCGCGCTCGGCTGCACGCCGATCGCCGGGCGTGCCGAATCGATCCGCCTCGACGCCCGCGCCGGATACGGCCTCGGTCTGGCCGGGCTGCTCCGGGCCGATGAGCTGGTCAAACGACAGCGCTCGGCCGGGCCGGTGATCGTGCACACGTGGGCGGCCGGCGTCGCCGCCGACGGCGCGGTGATCTACCGGGCCGACGGGAGCAGGCTCAGCGCCCAGGTCGCCGAATACCGGGCCGTGCTGGAGGAGCCGACCGTCACGGTGCACCTGACCGCGTCGGCCCGCACACTGCGCGACCGACTGTCCGCGCAGCAGGTGCTCTCCGCCGACGACCGGGGCTGGCTGACCCGCCGCGGCGCGCTGGAGCGCATCGCCGAGGCCCATGTCGCGCTCGCGCTCGAAGCCGACCCGAGGCACGCGATCGTGGTGGACATCGACGGATGCGGAGCGCGGTCGGTGGCGGACGTGGTGTTCGCCGGACTGCACGCGCGCGAGATCGGCGTCGTGGACGCGGCGTAGGGTGCCGCGCATGAGCGGTGAGATGGGATTGCGCGAGCGCAAGCGGCAGCGGATGGCGGCGACGATCTCCGATGTCGCGATCGCCCTGTTCCTGGCGAAGGGCTTCGACCGGGTGTCGGTCGCCGAGGTCGCGGAGGCCGCGGAGGTCTCCAAGCCGACGCTGTTCCGGTACTTCCCGACCAAGGAGGACCTGGTGCTGCACCGGTTCGCCGACCACCAGGACGAGGCCGGTCGGGTGGTGGCCGGTCGGCCCGAGGGCGTCTCGGCGCTGACGGCGCTGCGCCTGAACTTCCTGGCCGGACTGGATCGGCACGATCCGGTCACCGGGCTCAGCGACCAGCCACAGGTGCTGGCCTTTCATCGGCTGCTGTACGGGACCCCGAGCCTGGTGGCCCGGCTGTACGCGTACACCGAACGCTCGGAGGAGGCACTGGCCGACGCGCTGGCCGCCGCGGCGCCCGCCGCGAACGCCGACCCGGAGGCGGCCGACGGGCCGGGCGGGGACCGGGACGCGGGCGCGGACGAGGACACGATGCAGGCCCGGTTGGCGGCCGGGCAGATCATCGCGGTGCAGCGCATCCTGGCCCGGGAGAACTGGCGGCGGATCGCGGCGGGCGAGCGCGCGGCGGCGCTGCATCCGGTGGCCCGGGCGACGGCGGAACGGGCCTTCGATCGACTGGCCGGGGGGTTGGCCCGCTATACGAGCGTTACTCGGTAACATTTTTAACCGAGTTGCATTATCCTGGTCGGCATGACGCCACTCGATGCCGAACTCGGCCGGGAGCGCGCCTACCACGAGGTCTGCCGCGAGGCGATGGCCGCGATGGTCGCGGGCGCCACCGAACACGTGCGCACCGGCGCCGACGTCTCCGCCTCCGGCGCGGATGCCGAGGCGCTCGGATACACCCTGCGCAGCCGCGCCCGTGAGATGGACGAACTCCCGGACACCCCACTGTTCTTCGGCCGCCTGGACTTCGTCGAAACGGAGGCGGCCGGCGAGCACCGCGGCGGTCGCTACCACATCGGCCGACGCCGGATCGGCACCGATCCGGCGGTCCCGCCGCTCGTGGTCGACTGGCGCGCACCGATCTCCAGGGCCTTCTACCGGGCCAGTGCCCGCGACCCGCAGGGCGTCGCGATCCGCCGCCGGTTCGGCTGGGCGCCGTGGAGCGACGGCGCCGCCGAGGACCTGACCGGCCTGGAGGACGAGCACCTCGCCGCGAGCCCCGAGCCGGATCCGGCCGACACCGGCGGCCCCGGGGCGATCCTGGCCGGCGAACTGCGCCGCCCCCGCGTCGGCCCGATGCGCGACATCGTCGCCACCATCCAGCCCGAACAGGACGACCTGGTCCGCCGCGACCCGACCGCCTCGATCTGCGTACAGGGCGCCCCCGGCACCGGCAAGACCGCCGTCGGCCTGCACCGCGCGGCCTACCTCCTCTACACCTACCCGCAGCGCATCCAGCGCGCCGGCCTGCTGATCGTCGGTCCCAACCGGGCCTTCCTGCGCTACATCTCCGAGGTGCTGCCCGCGCTCGGCGAGACCGGAATCCGGCAGACCACCATCGACGAGGAGGTCGGCCGGCAGGCGATCCGGGCCCACGACGAACCCGCCGCCGAGGTGGTCAAACACGACCCCCGGATGGCGACCGTGCTGCGCCGTGCGCTCTACGCCCGGGTCGTCGCCCCGATCGAGCCGGTCGCGGTGCCCGACGGCTCCTACCGGCGCCGGATCACCCTGGACGAACTGACCCGGATCGTCGAGGGGGTGCGCGCCGAGGATCCCCCGTACCAGGTCGGCCGGGACCGGATCCGAGCCCGCGCGGTGGCCCTGCTGCAACGCCAGGCCGAACGCAACTCCGGCCCGCCGACCGGTGCCTGGCTGCGTCGGATGGGCGGCTCGAAGGGCGTCGCCGGCTTCGTCGACCACTGCTGGCCCAGGGCGCACCCCGAGCAGGTTCTCGCCGAGCTGCTCACCGACCCGCACGCGTCGGCCGCCGTCGACGGCATCCTCACCGCCGACGAACAGCGGGCCATCCGGTGGACCCGGCCGCCGCGCTCGTGGCGCAGCGCCCGCTGGTCGGCCGCCGACCTGGTCCTGCTGGACGAGCTGGCCGGCCTGATCGAACGGCCGCCGACCTACGGTCACGTGGTGGTCGACGAGGCGCAGGACCTGTCCCCGATGCAGTGTCGCGCGCTGGCCCGGCGGATCGGCTCCGGCTCGGTGACCGTGCTCGGCGACCTGGCCCAGGGCACCACGCCCTGGTCCGCCCGCACCTGGCCCGAGCTGCTCACCCACCTGGGCCGACCCGAGGCCGAGGTGGCACCGCTGACCGTCGGCTTCCGGGTGCCCGCGGTGATCGTGGCGCTGGCGAACCGGCTGCTCGCGGGCCTGGACGTGGACGTGCCCGCGGCCCGGTCGTTGCGCGAGGACGGCGAGCTGAGCATCCGCGAGGTGGCCGACCCGATCGCCGCGGCGGTCGTGGCGGTGCGCGCCGCGCTGGAGCGGCCGGGCTCGATCGGGGTGATCGCGGACGACGCGCGGATCCCGGCGTTGGCCGCCGCGCTGGCCGCCGCCGACATCGCCACCACGACGGCGGAGGCGCCGGATCCGACCGGCGCGGTGCGGGTGACCGTCCTGCCCGCGACGCTGGCCAAGGGGCTGGAGTACGACCACGTGGTGGTGGTCGAACCGGCCGCGATCGTGGCCGCCGAGGCGCGCGGGGCGGGCCGCCTGTACGTGGTGCTGACCAGGGCGGTGTCCCGGCTGGACATCCTGCACGGCCTGCCGCTTCCGGCGCCGCTGCGGGAGGCGCCGGCCTGAGCGCGCTCGCCCGGGTCGGCACCACCCGTTCGCGGTAGCCGAGCGGGCGGCGTGCGCGCGGCGAACCTAACGTGTGGACAGGACCGCTGCCCGGACACGGCCGGTGGATCGACCCGGGAGGCACCATGACGGGCGCGAGACACGAGGTCCCGGTGATGATCGCCGGCGACTCGATCGGTCACGTCGGCAGCGGCGACCGGACCTGGCGATATCGTCTGTGGCGACACCTGCGCGCCCACGACGTGCGGCTGGACCTGGTCGGGTCCGACGACCCGCTCGGCGACATCGAGGCCGAGGTGGCCGAGCACCGACCGGACTACCTGCTGATCCTGCTCGGGGTCGACGACCTGCGGCCGAACATCGATCCGGCCCGGTTCGAGGAGAACCTGCGCGCGTTCATCTCCGACGCCCGCCGGGCCAACCCGCGTCTGCGGATCGTGCTCGGCCACGTGTTGCCCACCCATCAGGCGGGCCCGGACCCGGACTTCGCCGCCCGGGCGGCGGCCTTCAACGCGCGGATCGACGCCCTCGCGGCCGACCTGAACAGCGACGAGTCGCCGATCGTGGTGGCCACCACCGACGCCGAGTTCATCGCGGCCGACCACACCGGGGACGGCCTGCACCCGAACCCGGCCGGCGAGTACCGGATCGCGGCGGCGTTCGCCGACGTCCTCGCCGACCGTTTCCACCTCGGCGTGCACTACCCGCGCCCGTTCCCCAGGGTCTCGGACGCCTCGACGGATACGCCACCCCCGACGAATTGACGGCGGCCCCAGGGCGGTTCGGCGCTATACCGGTGGGACGAGGGTGAAGTACCGGTCGGCGGTGTCGCGGTCGCCGGTTACGGTGAGCCGGTCCACCGGGAGGCGGCCCCACAGGAAGAGCGCCAAGTCCGATGCCGTACCGGCCAGTTCGACATCACCGCGCCCCTCGGCCGGGCCGAACCGGACCTCGTCGCCGACCAGACGCAGCGCCCAGTCGCCCGGTCCGTCGGTCTGCCGGAACCGCAGGTGCTCGCCGGACCCGGGCGGCGCCTGCCCCCGCTCGCGCCGGGCCGGGACCATCACCTCGAAGTGCTGGGCGATCGCGTCCGCCGCGAGTTCGGCGTGCACCGGAGCGGCGGCGCCGACCGCCTGCTCGGCGTCCCAGCGGTGCACGGCGGCCTCGATGGTCTGCATGCGCAGCCAGAAACCGACGCTCTGCTCGGCGGACCAGGTCCAGACCGTGCGCGCGGCCGGCGTGTGGGCGAACGCGTCGGCCAACTCGCCCGCCCCGGCGGCGAACCAGTCGACCAGGCCGGGCGGCAACGGCCCCGGGGTGGGCGTGGGACCGCCCGGGGTCGGCCAGCCGGTGCGGTCCTCGGGCAGGGCGTAGATCCCGATGTCGGTGACCGGCGGCGGCTCGGCGAGTGCGGCCACGACGACCCGGGCCACGAAGCGGTGCACGCCGCCGAGGTGCACCACCAGATCGCTCATCGTCCACTCCGGACAGGACGGCACGACGGGCGCCTCGGGAGCGTTCAGACCCCGCCGCGCGGCGGCCTCGAACGCACGAACCTCACGGCGGAAATGACTGATGTGGTCCATGGATCGCATTATCGGCGAGCCGACACCCCTTTCGCCGCACCGCTCTCGCGGGTCCTCCGAAGACCTCCGGGGGGACGCGGCGCCCATCGACGGGTTGGAACGCATGGGCAGAATGCCGGAGATCGACCCTTGGTGCGTCACCTGCCACGCGCGTTCATCCGGATGGAGGCGTGGGCGAGGGGGGCGTGTACGTCGCCACCCGCGTCGGCTCGGAACGTCGCGGTTGGCCCCGGCCCGGGCGACAAAACCCGGTCCGGCACCAATAGGCTTGCCGGCAACGGGAATCGACCATTCCATCAATCCACGGTTGGAGCCTTCATGGCAGACGACTCGCAAACGGCGGACAACGCTCCGGTCGAGCCGAACGACGACTGGCGACCGGTCGGCATCGACATCTCCACGCCCAGCATCGCGCGAGTCTACGACGCGGTACTCGGCGGCAAGGACAACTACCCGGTGGACCGCGCGATAGCCGAGGCGTCGCTGGCGATCGTCCCGGAGATCGGCGATGTCGGCCGGTACAACCGGGCGATACTCGGGCGCGGTGTGCGGTACATGGCCGAGCAGGGCATCCGCCAGTTCCTCGACCTCGGCTCCGGCCTGCCCACCGTGCAGAACACCCACCAGGTGGCCCAGGAGCACTCGCCCGAGGCCCGGGTGGTCTACGTGGACAAGGACCCGATCGTGCTCGCGCACGGCCGGGCGCTGCTCGCCGAGAACGACCGGACCACGGTGGTCACCGCCGACCTGCGCGACCCGGCCGAGATCCTGAACCACCCGGACGTACGGGCCCTGATCGACTTCGACCAGCCGATCGGCCTGATGCTGGTCGGCGTCGTGCACCACCTCAACGACTCCGAGGGCCCCGAGCAGATCGTCGAGGCGTACAAGAAGGCGCTGCCGCCCGGCAGTTTCCTCTTCCTCACCCACTTCTGCGCGTCCAGCCCGGACGCGGTCGCGCTGGAGAAGGCGCTGCTCACCGACCTGGGTTCGGGGCGCTTCCGTACGATCGAGGAGATATCCGCGTACTTCGAGGGCCTGGAACCGGTCGAGCCGGGCGTGGTGTTCCTGCCGCAGTGGCGGCCGGAGGAGCCGGTCGAGGAGCCGCTGACCGTCGGTCAGAAGCTGATGGCCGGTGGCATCGCCCGCAAGCCGACGGCCTGACCCACCACACGTGATCGTCGCGGCGCGCGGCTCAGCGTGCCGCGGCGAGTTGTCGTTCGACGCGGGCGACGACCTCCTGGAGGTACAGCCCGCGGCGGACATCGCACACGTGCTCGCCCCCGTCGCGCACCAGGCTCGCGAACTCCGCGCGCAGCACCGCGAACGCGGCCCCGTCGATCGCGGTGGACAGGTCGAGCGCGGCGACCCCGGTCGCCCCGTAGACCTCCACGTCGTAGCGGTGGCCCGCCGCCGCGGCGCAACACAGCACCAGTTGGGACACCGCGCCGCCGGCGTGCACCAGTTGTACCGCCGTCCACCCGTCGCCGGGGGCATCGGCCCGCACCTCCACGACGTCGCCCAGCGCGACGCTCATCAGATCGAACGCGTGCGGCCCCACGTCGAGAATCGCCCCGCGAGCCTGTCGCCACGGCGACGCCGCGAACGGACCATCGAGGAAGGCGCCGGTGACGCAGGCCAGTCGCCCGCCGCGCCATCGGGTGTCGGCGCTCTCCAGGTGGGCCAGGAAGTCCCGTACCCGCGGCGCGTATCGAGCGCTCAACGCGACCATCGAGCCGACCCCGGTCTCGCCGATCACGTCGGCCAATCGACGGGCGCCGTCCAGGTCGTCCGCGATCGGCTTCTCCAGCAGCACCGCCTTGCCCGCCCGGGCCGCCCGCTCGGCCAGCGCGGGCTGCGCCTCGGGGGCGATCGCGAAGACCACCGCCTCGCACCGGTCGAGCAGTTCGTCGAACCGCGCGCACGCCTGGGCCCCATGGGTCTCGGCCAGTTCCCGGGCCGCCTCCGGGCGGCGCGCCCACACCGCGGCGAGCCGGGTCTCCGGCCCGTCCGCGAACACCGGCGCGTGCACCAGACTCGCCCATGGACCCGCCCCGACCAGTCCCACCGCGACCCGCTCGGCCATCGTCATCGCCTCCACCGTGCACACCACCCGACCCCGCCGAGCGAGCGTACCGGCGCGCCGAGCCCGCCCGGCCCGCGCCCCGCCGGCCCGCGGGCCGGCCGCCGTCGCTTCGACCGGCGGGGCCGCGCGGCCCTGGAGAGCTTGCGAGGACGCTGCTAGCTTCCGGCCGCATGAAGTTCTCCATGTCGCTGCCCGTGCTTCGGGACGCCGGCCACGCGCAGCCGTACCACCGCACTTTCGCGCTGGCCCGGATCGCCGAGGAGGCGGGTTTCGACACCGCCACCGTCGGCCACCACCACTTCATGCCGGGCAACATGAGCGATCCGCTCACGCTGCTGGCCGCCGTCGCCGCGCGCACCGAGACGCTGCGGGTGGGGACCGGCATCTTCCAACTCCCGGTGCACCACCCCGTGCGGGTCGCCGAACAGGTCGCCACGATCGACGAGATCTCCGGCGGCCGGGTCACCCTGGGCGTCGGGCTGGGCTGGTGGCCGCTGGAATACACCGTGCACGGATCCGACTTCCGCACCCGGGGCGCGCGGATGGAGGAGGCGCTGGAGATCCTCCGGCTGCTCTGGACCCGGGAGAACGTCGGCTACCGGGGCCGCTTCCACAACTTTCCCGAACTGACCGTGCACCCGCGCCCGGTTCAGGAGCGCATCCCGTTGTGGGTGGCGGGCGTCGCCGACGCCGCCGTCGAGCGCGCCGCGCGGCTGGGCGACGCGTGGTTGTGCGGTCCGGTGCAGTCGTTGGCCAAGGCCCGATCCTGCCTGGCGGTCTACCGGGCGGCCTGTGCGACGCACGCCCGGCGTCCGGACTGGGTGCTGCGCCGCTATGCGTGGCTGGGCAAGGATCGCCGCACGGTGGCCGAGGAGGTGCTGCCCGGATACGTCGGCGGCCTGCTCGAACACTGGCGCGAGTCGGCCGAGGACGCCGACGAGCGGGAGTTGTTCCGCCGCCTGGACGCGGGTGAACGGGTACCCGCCGAGGAGATCGCCCGCGACCGCCTGTTGTGGGGCGACCCCGAGGACGTGATCGCCCAGATCACCCGCTACCGCGACCGCACCGGCAGCGAGCACGTGCACGCCGCCTTCGGCGCGGGGCTGCCGGCCGGGGCGAGCCCGGTGTCCACGCGCGGCTCCTTCGATGAACTGGCCGCGATGATCCGGCTGTTCGGTGCCGAGGTGATCCCGGAGTTCCGCTGACCCGGGCCGCCGGCCCGAGTGTCGGTCGGGCCGGGCGCGGACATGGCGCGGGCCCCACCGCCGGTGGCGATGGGGCCCGCGCCCGGCAGTCGGTGCCGGGTGATCAGCGGTGGGCGATCAGTGCACGAGCACCGGAATCGCCGGCTCGTCCGCGTCCTCGTCGTGCGAGGCGACCACCGTGCTGTCGCCGTGCCCGACGGTGATGAACGTGAAGGCGATCGCCGAGGCCAGGGCCAGGATGCCGACCGCCCACCAGATCGCGGTGGCGTAGCCGTGCACCATGGCCTGCATGCGCAGTTGCTCGGCGCCGGCCGAGGTCACCGCGTGCGAGGCCACGTAGGCGGTGGTCGCGCTGGCCGCGATGGTGTTCAGCAGCGCGGTGCCGATCGCGCCGCCGACCTGCTGCGACGTGTTGATCATCGCCGACGCGACACCCGCGTCGCGCGGCTGCACACCGTAGGTGGCCAGGCTCATCGCCGGCATGAACGAGGTGCCCATGCCCAGGCCGAGCAGGATCTGCGCGGGCAGGATCAGCCCGACGTAGGAGCTGTCCACCTCGATCTGGGTGAGCAGCAACATGCCGACCCCGGCGGTCAGGAAGCCCGGGCCCATCAGCAGCCGGGCCGGGACCCTGGTCATCAGCCGGGCGCCGATCTGGGTCGAGCCGGTGATCATGCCCGCGATCATCGGCAGGAACGCCAGGCCGGTCATCACCGGCGAGAAGTCCTTGACGATCTGGAGGTAGTAGGTCAGGAACAGGAACATGCCGAACATCGCGATGATGGCCAGGCCCAGCGAGAGGTAGATGCCGGCCCGGTTGCGCTCGGCGATCACCCGCAGCGGGAGCAGCGGAGCCTTGACCCGGCTCTCCACGAAGACGAACGACGCGAGCAGGACGGCGGCGGCCACGAACAGGCCCAGCGTGCTGCCGGCGGTCCAACCGTGGCTCTCGGCGCGGGTGAACGCGTAGACCAGGGTGCCCAGGCCGACCGAGGACAGCACCACGCCGGGGATGTCCAGCGGCGAACGGTTGCGGGTGCCGGCGGGCTCGCGGATGACCAGGACGGCACCGGCCGCGGCGACCGCGGCGAAGGGGATGTTGACGAAGAAGGTCCAGCGCCAGTTCATGTACTCGGTGAGCACGCCGCCCAGGATCAGGCCGACCGCGCCACCACCACCGGCGATCGCGCCGAAGATGCCGAACGCCTTGGCGCGTTCCTTGCCGTCGGTGAACATCACCGCGAGCAGGGACAGCGCGGACGGGGCGAGCAGCGCGCCGAACACACCCTGGAGGGCGCGGGCGCCGAGCAGCATGCCGGTGCTCCCGGCTATGCCGCCGAGCGCGGAGGCGGCGGCGAAGCCGACCAGACCGACGATGAAGGTCCGGCGTCGACCCCACAGGTCGGCGATCCGGCCGCCGAACAGCAGCAGCCCGCCGAACGCGAGGGCGTAGGCGGTGATCACCCATTGTCGGTTGCCGTCCGAGATGCCCAGGTCGGTCTGGGCGGACGGCAGCGCGATGTTCACGATGGTGCCGTCGAGCACGACCATGAGCTGGGCGAGGGCGATGAAGACGAGCGCTTTCCAGCGCCTGGGATCGGGCATGGCGGTCTGGGGCGGAGCGGTTGCAGACATGGGTGTACTCACTTTGGGGGTGCGTTGCGACGGCGGGCGTCGCAGGGGCGGACGGTGCCCCTCGCCCACGCCGAAGTGGCGAGGCGACGGTGACGAGTTCGTAGTCGTTACGCGGTCACGCGGTATTGCGGTGAAATCGGAAGTCGGTAGGGCGCGTCAGCGCCCGGAAGGCTGCCCCTCGGGCTCGTCGGCCAGGTGTTCCAGGTCCCGCATCGCCACGGTGGAGCCGGACAGCGGGGTGGGGTCGGATGTGCACAGACCGTCGAGCAGCACGTCGAGGTGACGGTGCACGAACCGGTCGTTCACCACGCAGCCACCCATCCCGGGCAGCGGTCGGGTGAGTTGGGTGATCGCCATCAGGAGATCGCCCGAGCCGACGTCGACGCGCAGCCGGCCCTCGGCACGAGAACGCTCCATCAGCGTCTCGACCAGGTCCTCCAGCCGCGTCCGGGCGGAGATCAGCTCGGGGTGTTCCTTGTCCACGGTCGCGGACACGAGTGGGCACAGCGCCCCGATCCGCTCCCTCATCGCGCCGTGGGCGAAGCGCCGCAGGGCCGCGAAGGCCACCGGCTCCTCGGCCAGGGCCAGCTCGCCCTGCTCGGTGATCCGCTCCAGGACGGAGAGGATCACCCGGTGTGCGAGCTCGCCGCGGTCGGCGAAGTGGCGGTACAGGGTCGCGTTGCCGACTCCGGCACGGCGGGCGACCTCGTCGAACGGCACCTCGGCGCCGTGCTCGACGAACATCTCGCGCGCCGCGGCGATGATCCGCTCGCGATTGCGCCGGGCATCCGCACGAAGGCGCGGACCGCGGTCCTCGACAACGTCGGTGGCGGTGACGGTGGCGGTACTGCCCATGATCCGGCTCCTTCCTGTCGGTCCCGACCGATAACCGGGGAGTGATTCCCCGATTGTGATTCGCTCGGTTAAACGGACAGGAAGTCCCCGGATATTTCAATCAGTGATGTGACCTGGGTCACAGCCTCCGATGGCGACGGCCCGGTGCGTGATCGCCGTCGCGGCCGAGGGTGTCGGGGCGGGGCTGGAACGGTTCCGTACCCGGGCGCGTCCGTAGTAGGCGGGAGTCGCACCCGGCCCCCCGACCGCGGCTCGGCCCGCCGACCCGGAACCCGTCCGCGGTCGCGCGCGGCGGCCCGTCGGTCGCGAGAAAGCGGTTCGCCGGCCGTGACCCTGGGGGGTCTGCCACGACGTGGGGCGGCCGGCCACGACACAGGGGGACGATCCGTATCGGTATCGCCGAGCCCGGGCGCACTGCCCGGGACAACAGCGCGCGAGGTGGGGGAGGGCACGCGGCCGGTGGGACGGGGGCTGCGGAGAAAGGTGCACGTGGGGTGGCCGCCGGTGGGGTCGGCGTCCGCGAGATCGGTGTCCGCGACGAGGTGGACCCCGACGGCGGGGGTGTCGAGGGTGGGGACGTCGAGGCGGCCGAGGGGGCGCCGCCCGATGTGCCCTCGTCGCCGCGTCGGGGTCGGCTGCGGCGGCGGTGGCGGTCGTGGAGTCGGTGGCGGCGGGTCACCGTGATCGTGTTGTTATTGGTGAGTCTGCCGCTGGTGCCGGTCGGTGCCGCCGCGCTCGCGTTGCGGTTGGAGTACGCGGGCGATCCCTCGGATCAGGCCCGCAGTCGCGGCCGGGATGCGATCTGGCTGGGCCACGCGTGGGTGGACGGGCGCAAGGGCCCGGCCGAACTGGCGGTGCTGGCAAAGCGGTTGCGCGATACCGGCATCCACGACCTGTATGTGCACGCCGGCCCGCTGGAACACGACGGCACGCTGCCGGCGTCGGCGCATCCCGGGGCGCGGCAACTGGTGGAGGCGGTGCACCGCGAGGTGCCCGGTGTACGGGTGCAGGCGTGGCTCGGCGACATCGTCTCGCACGGCGGGCCCGGCCTGAACCTGACCCGTCCACAGGTGCGCGCGGCGATCACCGCGTCGGCCGCGCAGGTCCTGGACGCCGGCTTCGAGGGTGTGCACTTCGACCTGGAGCCGGTGTGGTCCGGCGACGAGGACTTCCTGACCGTGCTCACCGCCACCCACGAGATGACCCGGGCGCGCGGCGTCCCGCTCTCGGTCGCCGCCGCCCAGATCGACCCGCTGCCGTCGCTGCACAACGTGTTCCTGGCGTTGCGCGACCACCCCAAGTGGTGGTCGCAGCGCTACTTCGGCCAGGTCGCGCGCCGGGTCGACCAGATCGCGCTGATGTCCTACGACACCGCGATGCCGCTGGAGTCGTTGTACGGCGGCTACGTCGCGCAGCAGACCGGGCTCGCGCTGGAGGCGACCCCGGCCCGGGTCGACCTGCTGATGGGCCTGCCCGCCTACTACGCGAACTCGTGGGGCCACCACGGCTCGGCCGAGACGGTCGCGGCGGCGGTGCGCGGCATCCGGCTCGGCCTGACCCGAACCGACCTGCACCGACCGGCCTTCGGCGTCGCGTTGTACGTCGACTTCACCGCGACCGACACGGACTGGGCGTCCTACCGCCGCGACTGGTGCCGCCTGGACGAGTGAGCCGGGTCCCGGCAGGCCCGAACGCGGTGTCCGAATGCCGCCGGCACCGCGTTCCGGCCCCGCCCACGCTGGTGCCATGACCACCATCGCAAGCCCACCCGCCTTCGTCGTCCGAGCGATCCCCGCCGAGTTCCTCGACACGGTCCGCGCCGCCGGTACGGACGTCTCCGGCCACCCGGTCGAGCCGCGCGCGGCCGGCGGCGGCGAGCCGCTGCGCTGCTGCCTGCGCGACGCGGAACCGGGCGAGTCGCTGATCCTGTTCGGCTACGAACCCCCGCTGCCGGCAAGCCCGTACCGCGAGATCGGCGCGGTCTTCACACACGCCGAAGCCTGCCCCGGCCCGACCGACGACGGCTACCCGCCGCACTGGCGCGACCGCCCCCAGGTCTTCCGCGCCTACGACGCGCTGGGCCGCATCCACCCCACCTCGCGCGTCCACGACACCGACGCCCCCGAAGGGGCCCTCGCCGAAATCCTCGCCGACCCGGAGGTGACCCGAATCCACAGCCGCAACATCACCTACGGCTGCTACATGTTCGCCATCACCCGCCCCACCCCGGACCACGACTGATCGTCGCCGGCTCCCCGCCCACGTCCGACGGCTGTCCGTCGGTGGGTGGGGAGGCGGTGATGCCGTTCAGGACGTAGGTCAGGCCGGTGGTGAAGGTGGTGTCCCAGTCGTTCTGCAGCATGTAGTCGTTGGCGCTCAGCGTCGGGTAGCGGTCGTTCAGGTCGTGTAGCCGGCGCTGGGCGGCCTCGCGGTCCTCGGCGGAGAGGGTGAAGCCGGCTCGGGCCACGGTCGCGCCCATCAGGTGGTTGTAGAGCGCCCAGGTGGCGGAGTTCAGGCGCCGGCCGGTGAAGCCCGCCCGGACCAGGGTCGCCTGCAGGAACTCCATCCGGGCCAACAGGTTCGGGCCCAGGGTCGGTCGCTGGAGCAGCGCGGCCGACCACGGGTGCCGCAGCATGGTCGCCCGCCAGTCCATGAGCAGGGCGACGATGTCGGCCTGCCACGCGTCGGGGTCCGGGGCAGGCGCCGGTAGCGGTGTCTCCGCGAAGATCGCGTCGAGCGCGAGGTCGACCACGTCGATCTTGGTGTCCACGTGCCAGTAGAGCGTGGTGACGCCCGACCCCAGCCGCTCGGCCAGACGCCGCATGGTCAGCCCGTCGATGCCCTCCGCGTCGAGCAGGGCCACCGCCTCGCCGACGATGCGTGCCCGGGTCAACGGGGGTTCCTCGCGCGCCGCCCGGGATTCGCGCAGCCACACGCTCTGCGCGCCCCCCGCGGCCTGGCCCTTGGCGTTGCCCTGCTTGCCCTTGATGACCCAACCTCCTTGCTCTTTCCGTGACGGCGAGCCTAGTATCCTGGCCTTGTCGAACGTTGTACCAGTACTAGTACGTTGTTCTAGAGGGGCGGAAACCAGCCGTGCATCAGCGGGAGTACGAGCAGGAACACGAACGGGAACACGAGCGCGCGCCCGACCCGGAGCGGGCCGAGGCGGTGGTCGATCCGGCGGTCGATCGTCGCCACGAGCAGCGGTGGTGGGCGCTGGCCGTGATCACCCTCGCCCAGCTCATGATCGTGCTGGACGGCACCATCGTGAACATCGCGCTGCCCTCGATGCAGCAGGATCTGCACCTGTCGGACGCCGACAGGCAGTGGGCGATCATCGCCTATGTGCTGGCCTTCGGCGGGTTATTGCTGCTCGGCGGCCGGGTCAGTGGGCTGCTCGGGCATCGCCGGACGTTCCGGATCGGCCTGATCGGGTTCGCCGCCGCCTCCGCGCTGGGTGGCGCGGCCGACGGTGCGGGCACGCTGTTCGGGGCCCGCGCGCTGCAGGGGGTGTTCGCCGCGGCGATGGCGCCCGCCGCCATGTCACTGCTGACCCTGACCTTCACCGACCCACGGGACCGCGGCAAGGCGTTCGGGGTGTTCGGGGCGATGGGCGCCGCCGGTTCGGGGGTCGGCCTGCTCGCGGGCGGGCTGCTCACCGAATACCTGGACTGGCGGTGGTGCCTGTGGGTCAACGTGCCGATCGCCGGAATCGCCCTGCTGGGCCTGCCGTTCGTCTACCGCGACCGTCCCTCGGCCGGGCCCGGTCGGCTGGACCTGCCGGGAGCGTTGCTGAGCGTGGCCGGCCTCGTGGCCTTGGTCTACGGCTTCAATCGCACCGAACCACGCGGCTGGGACGACCCGTTGGTGCTCGTCCTGCTGCCCGGCGGGGTGTTGTTGCTCGGCCTGTTCGTGCTGGTGGAGACCAGGGTGCGCCATCCGCTGTTGCCGATGCGGGTGGTGGCGGACCGCGTTCGTGGTGGCGTCTACCTCACCAGCGCGTTGATGTTGGCGGCGCTGTTCGGCTGCTTCCTGTTCCTGAGCTACTACGCGCAGACCGTGCTGGGCTATTCACCCGTGCGGGCCGGGCTGATCATCATGGTGCTGGTCGCGGGCTCGCTGGTGGGCTCGATCCTGATCGCGGGCCGGCTGCTGGCCCGGGTGACCGCCAGGGTGTTGATGGTTCCCGGGCTGCTCGCGATGGCCGCCGGGTTGTTGCTCCTGTCCCGGTTGACGGCGGACAGCGCGCATGTACTGGTGCTGTATCTGGTGCCCGCGCAGATCCTGATCGGCCTGGGCCTGGGCGTCGTGCTCACCACCGCGACCAGCCTGGCCACCGCGGGGGTGGGCGCGGCCGACGCCGGAACCGCCGCGGCGACCTTCAACGCCGGACAGCAGGTGGGCGGCGCGCTCGGCACCGCGCTGTTCAACACCGTCGCCACCAGCGTCACCGCGACCTGGCTGCGCAACCACGAGGGTGCCCCGGACGCGGTCACGGCGGGCACCGTGCACGGATTCGGCGTGGCCCTGCTGGTGGCCGCCGGCATCATGCTCGGCGCGACGGTGGTCGCGGCCGTGCTGATCACCCCGCGCCCGACCGGGGACGCGCCGCCGTCCTGGTCCTGAGCGCACCCGGCCGGCCTCAGCCGCCCGGCACGGAACCGGGCGTCCGGGGGCCGTGCCGGGTGAGGCTGCCGGTGCGTTTGAGGGTGCGGATGATCGGCGCGGTCTCCACCGCGTCGATGCCCGGCAGGGCGCCGATGCGCTCGGCCAGGTAGGTGTACAGCGACTCGTCGTCCGGACACAGGACCGTGGCCAGCACGTTGGTACGGCCGGTGCCGGCCGCCGCGTAGGCCACTTCGGGGTGGCCGGCCAGGGCGGCGCCGGTGCCGGCCAGATGGGCGGGGCGTACCGACATCCACATCGCGGTGGTCGCCGGGTTGCCCAGGAGCCGTTCGTCGAGGTCCAGGACGAAGAACAGCGCGCCGGCCGTGCGCAGGTGGGCGATCCGGCGGCGCGCCGTCGACTCGTGGCAGCGGGCCTCGGCGGCCAGCGCGGCATGCGAGGCCCGGCCGTCGCGGCTCAGCACGCCGAGCAGGACGTGGTCGAGGTCGGTCAACTCCAGCGGCGCCGCCCGGGCGTCGGGTGTCGGGTAGGCGGGGGCGAGCGCCGCCTGCTGTGCCGCGTCGAGCGGTTCCCGGCCCAGCACCACCGCCGGACCGTCCCACGTGCTCGGGCCGCCCTTGAACATCCGCAGCAGGCGGTGCGCGGTCATCGAGACCACCCGACGGCCGGCCGGGATCCGCTCCAGGAGCAGCGCGTCCCGGTCGTCGTCGCCGGCACCGGCCACGACCAGGTGGCAGATGATCTCGGTGCCGCCCGAGGCCAGCCGAACCCAACGGGTGTCCGACCGCTCGGCCAGTGCCCGGGCCAGACCCAGGGCCGCGCTCGGTACGCACTGGAGTCGCAGCACCCATACGCTCTGCCCGACCGGCCGGGGATTGAGCCGGCCCACCACACGCAGCCCGGCGCTCTCGCGCAGCCGGGTGTACCGGCGGGCGACCATCTGATCGGAGACGCCCAGCACCGAGGCGATCCGGCGCAACGGAGCCCGTCCGTCGATCTTCAGTGCATGCAGAAGCTGCAGATCGAGGTATTCCACACATCCGGAGTCTAGCTCCGGCGATATCCGGCATCCGCGCCCACACTCGTTGCCGCCGCCCCGGGCCGATTCGGATGCTCGTGGCCATGAGCGCATTCAAGGATCTTCGGCACTACATCGACCACCTGACCGAGCAGCTCGGTGCCGACGAGGTGCGTCGGGTCGACGGCGCGGACCGGGACACCGACATCGGCGGGATCACCGAGCTGATGGCGGAGCGCGAGGGACCCGCCCTGATGTTCGACAACATTCCCGGATTCCCGGCCGGGTTCCGGGTGTTCACCAACTTCATGGGTACGCCGGCGCGTACCGCGGTGGCCCTCGGTCTGCCGCCGGACACCGCGGGACTGGACATCGTGCGGGCCTGGAAGGACCTGGGCAGGCGACTGGAGCCGATCCCGCCGGTCGTGGTGGACACCGGTTCGGTACTGGAGAACGTGCTGGTCGGTGCGGACGTGGACCTCGGGATCTTCCCCGCGCCGCAATGGCACGACGCGGACGGCGGTCGCTACATCGGCACCGCGTGCATGGTGATCACCCGCGACCCGGACACCGGCTGGGTCAACATCGGCACCTACCGCGCATGTGTCCAGGGCCGGGACCGGCTGTCGTTGTGGATGCTGGGCAACCGGCACGCCCGGGCGATCGCGGAGAAGTACTGGGCGCGGGGCCGAACCTGTCCGATCGCGGTGGTGGTCGGCCAGGACCCGATCCTGTCCACCGCCGCGGCGATCGCGGCACCGGCCGGGATGTCGGAATACGACCTGGCCGGCGGGTTGCGCGGACAGGGGGTCGAGGTGCTGCTCCCGCCCGGGAGCGAACTGCCGGTGCCGGCGCACGCGGAGATCGTAATCGAGGGCGAACTGCCGCCGGTGGAAGAGGAATCGGTCCTGGAGGGTCCGTTCGGGGAGTGGACCGGCTACTACACCCACTCGGGACAGGAGACGGTGGTCCGGGTCACCCGGATCCTGCACCGGGACGATCCGATCATCCTGGGCGCCCCGCCGATGTTGCCGACCGTGCCGGCCGGCGACCAGGCGGTGCCGCTGTACTCGGCGTCGGTGACCTGGGATCACCTGGAAGCCTCGGGTGTGCAGAACATCAAGGGCGTGTGGGCCTATGCGCGGCAGTTGATGATGGTCGTCTCGATCGAGCAGACCGGCGCCGGCGACGCGATGCACGCCCTGTTCGCGGCCCTCGGGCGCAAGCGCACCGGTGGCATGGAGCGCTACTTCGTGGTGGTCGACGAGGACATCGACATCACCGACATCAACCACGTGTTGTGGGCGATGTTCACCCGGGTCGACCCGTCCGAGTCGATCCAGGTGCTGCGCGCGCCGACCACCGCCATCGACCCGCGGTTGTCCCCGGACAAGCGGGCGGCGGGCGACCTGTCGATGGGGGTGGTGCTGATCGACGCGTGCAAGCCGTTCGCGTGGAAGGACCACTACCCGGCGGCCAACCGCTTCGACGACGCGTCCCGCGAGGCGCTGCGCCGGCGCTGGGCGGGCGTACTGCCGCTGTAGCGCGGGCCTGTGGTGCCGTGCCTGTGGTGTCGTGCCGTGCTCCGGGAGGGGCTTGCCGGCCCCTCCCGTCCGCTGCGCCCCTCCCGTCCCCCTGTCCGCTTCCCTCACCGCCGATCCGTCGGATCAGGAGATCGTCGTGCCGAACGCATCCCCCACCCGTTTCGTCGTCGGGGTCACCGGCGCCACCGGCGCGCCGATCGCCGTCCGCCTCCTGGAGGTGCTGCGCCGACTGCCGCACGTGCAGACCCATCTCGTGCTGAGCACCTGGGCCCGCTCCACGATCGAGGTGGAAACCCCCTACTCGGCCCGTGAGTTCGCCGAACTCGCGGATGTGACCCACAAGTTCGGCGAGTTGGGGGCGACCATCTCGTCCGGCTCGTATCCGGTGACCGGCATGGTGGTGGTCCCGTGCAGCATGAAGACGCTCGCGGCGATCCGGCACGGCTTCGCGGACAATCTGATCACCCGCGCGGCCGACGTCACACTCAAGGAGCGGCGTCCGCTGGTCCTGGTGCCGCGCGAGACGCCGCTGAGCGAGATCCACCTGGAGAACATGCTCGCGCTGGCCCGGATGGGCGCCCGGATCGTGCCGCCGATGCCCGCCTTCTACGATCGCCCGGGCAGCATCGAGGATCTGGTCGACCACGTCGTGATGCGTGTTCTCGATCAGCTCGGCCTGCCTTCGGCCGACGCGGACCTCGCCGAGCGCTGGCCGGGCCTGACCGAGGTGCGGGGCCGGGAATGAGCGGGCGGCGAGGGGCATGCGCCTCCCGCCGCCCACCCTTGGCGAGGGGTCTTCGGGGGTCAGCGGAAGACGCCGGTGTGGCCGAGCGAGTACCGGCCCGGCTGCGGATACACGCACAACCCGTGCGGGCCCACGCCGACCGGGATCCGGGCGAGCAGGTGCCCGTCGGTGGTGTCGATCGCGTATACCTCCGCGTCGTAGCGTCCGCTGAGCCACAACACCTTGCCGTCGGCGGAGACACCGCCCATGTCCGGGCTGCCGCCGCCGGGCAGGTGCCACTTGGCGGTCAGCGCGCCGGTGGCGAAGTCGAGTACCGAGATCGAGCCCTCGCCGCGGTTGGAGATGTACAGGCTCTTGGAGTCGCGGCTCGGGTACAGGCCGTGCGCGCCCTTGCCGGTGCGCAGCTTGGTCGGCTTGCCGAACGTGTCGCCGTCGAGCACCCAGACGCCGTCGGACATCATGTCGGCGATGTACCAGGTCTTGCCGTCCGGGGAGATCTTGACGTCCTGCGGCATCGAGCCGGACAGCGGGATCTTCTGCTTGGCCAGCACCTTCATCTCGGCGGTGTCCACCTTGAGCAGCTCACCGGAGAACTCGCAGGAGACGATGAAGTACTTGCCGTCGGGCGAGAAGTCCGCGTGGTTGACCCCCGCGCACTCGCTGGGCACCGCCTTGACCACGGCCATCGTGTGCGCGTCGCGGAAGACCAACTGGCGGTCCATCGAGGCCATCACGACCGCGTACTTGCCGTCCGGCGTGAAGTAGAGGTTGTACGGGTCGTCCACCGGGACCGGCGTGCCGACCTTGCCGGTGGCCGGGTCCAGCGGGGTCAGCGTGTCGCCCAGGTCGTTGTTGACCCACAGGGTCTTCAGGTCCCAGGACGGCACCACGTGTTGTGGTTGGTGGCCGACCTTGATCGTCTCGATCACCTTGTAGGTGCTCGGGTCGATCACGCTGACCGTGTTCGACTCGGTGTTGGGCACGTACACCCGGGACGGGAAGTCCTTGACCACGTCCGAGAACATGCCGGGGCGGTCGGCGGCGTACAGATCGTGCGGGTCCAGTGGGGGCGGCATGCCCGGCAGCAGGTTCGCGGTTTCCGGCGCCGGCAGTGCGGCCGGGACGGGCGCGGGTTGCACGGGGGCGATCGAGGACGTGCCGGGGGAAGGCTTCGCCGTGCCGTCCGAGGAGGACGCGCACGCGGCGGACGCCACCAGGCAGCAGGCCACCAGGAACAGGGCGACCGGGCCGGGCCGGCGACGGGTGGGGGAGGGATGAGTGGTCATCAGGTGACGAGCTCCGACATCGTGACCGCCCGCAGTCCGCGGGTCCGTAGGCCGTCGAGGATTGCGGGCAGCGCGGCTACGGTGCCCGGGTGTCCGAAGTGCAGGCTGACCACCGAGCCCGGCCGAACCCCGGTCAGCACGGTACGGCTGACGGCGGCGGCGCCGGGATCGGTGAAATCCAGGGAGTCCAGGTCGTAGCCCAGGCAGTGCGCGTATCCGGCGCGGCGGACCTGGGCGACGACGGTGGGCGTGCAGTCCTTGGCCTGTGAGGGCCGAAACCAGCGTCCGATCGAGCCGGTGAGGCGCTTGAGCCGGTCGGCGCAGTCGGTGATCTCGGCGTAGGTGCGATCGGCGGACATCGAGGAGATGTCGCCGTGATGCATGGTGTGGTTGCCCAGTTCGTGACCGCCGTCCAGGACCCGGCGCGCCATCTGCGGCTGTTCGTCGAGCCAGCTGCCCACCGCGAGGACCGTGCCGCGCGCGCCGGCCGCCTCCATCAGGCCCAGCATCGAGCCGGCGATCTCCGCACTGCCCTGACCGTGGAAGGTCAGCGCCACCTGGGGGCGATCACGGGGTCCGGAGGTGACCTGGAACGGCAGATCGGCGGGCAGCGGGGGCGGTTCGGGAACGGCGCCGACGGCCGGTGCCGAATCGGCGCCGACCGGCTTCGCCGTGGGTGCGGGCATGGACGCGTGCGGGGAATCCTCGCCACACGCGCTCGCGACCGCACCGACCGCACCCAGCGCGGCGGCCCGGGCGAGCTGCCGCAGCGCGCTGCGGCGATCCAGAGGCGTCACGCTGGCGACCTTACGCGCTGTGATCGTCCGGATGCGAAATGTGCACGTCGGATGGGGTACGTGTCGCGGTGTGGGGATGTGTCCCGGGCTCGGCGTGTCCCAGGGGTCGGCGCCTCGACTCAACCGGCCGTCGGCGGCACCGCCTCCGTGTACGCCCGCAGGATGGTCAGCGCCTCGACGGTCAGGCCCGGACGCGCCTCCGCCCGGACGGTCGGCGACCACTCGGCCCAGCGCAGCGGCCAACCGCCGTCGTCCTCCTGGGCGTCCGCCAGTGCACGCAGGCCCGCCCGCAGTTCGGCGTCGGAGAACCAGCCCCGGGCCAGGCTGTCCGGGCGCCGCGCGAAGTCGTGTGGCAGGTGATACTCGCCCTCGGCGTAGCCCGGGGCGAGCCGGGCCCGTTCCGGATGCGCCGGGTCGAGCAGCACGAGCCGCTGCTCCCGGACCAGTTCGCCCAGTCGTTCGGCCCGACGGCGGGCCCAGGGCCGATCGGGGAGAGCGTCGAGGAAGGTGACTGCCGCCTCCACCTCGTACGGGTGGGTGGTGTGCAACTCCTCGACGGCGGTACGGCAATACTCCGTCGCCCGGGTCAACCACGGATGCTCGACGCCGGCGTGCAGGAGCGGGCCGACGATCCAGCCGGTCGGGATCAGGCCCGCGACCGGCGGATCCGGGACCACCAGCCACGGCGGGTGCGGGTAGTCGCGCAGGCTCGCCAGCGCCGGTGGCACCCCGCCCGCCTCGGTCGTCACGCCCGCCAGCCAGTCGCACAGCCGAGCCGACTCGGGGCCGCGCAGCGCTTCGGTCTCCGCCAGGATCGGCATCGCGGTACGCAACGTCGCCGGTTGGGGCAGCGGCCCTCGCACGTCCGGCTCCAGGCCGTAGGCGTAGCCGCCGTCCGAGGTCCGGTACGCGTGCAGCGCGTCGAGCACACCGGCACGTTCGTCCGCGGTGGGCCCGGGCGCCCGAGCCGTCTCGACCGGTGTGCCGAACAGGTATGCGAAGCGCCGCTGTTCCAGGACCCGCCCCGACGTCCACAGGAACCGCTCGGCCCGCTCGACCATGTCCTTCGTGATCCACGTCATGCCCGGACGCTAACGGGCGGATTGTCGCGGATCTTGAACGAATCGGACATCGGGCGTGCCGGATCGGCGATTTCGTGGCCGTTGCGTGTCGGGACCTGGGCCCGCCGATGACGGTTGGTGGAATTTGCCCGCGCGGGGGTTGGCCCGCGCCCCGCCGGCCGGCCACGGTGGGCGGGTCAGGTTCGACGACGCTCTTCGGGGGATGCTCGTGTTCGCTCGTTCCGGTAGCCATGCTCTGCGCCGATCCGTAGTCGCCGGCTCCGCCGCACTCGCCGTCTCGGCCCTGTTGGCCGGCCCGATCCCGGCCGCGCACGCCGCCGAGTCGGAGCGATCGGCGGGCTCGCACGGCACGTTCGGGGTGCACCGGGACGGCCGCCCGGTGGTGGTCCCGTTCCGGACCGGGCGCGACGGCGAGGCTCTGGTGACGCTCACGGTCGCCGCGCCGGGCATCGACTGGGGCACCCCGGGCCGGGAGTCGGCGGTGTTGCAACTGAGCGTCGACGGCCGACCCGCGGGCGACGTGGTGGTCTTCGGGTCCACGCCCACCGAGCGCAGCTTCGCGCTCGGCGCGTTGCGCAAGGGACGGCACCGGCTGACCCTGGGCTACGCGGCCGACCGGTCCTCGGCGGCCGGCTCGGTGGTGCGGGTCTCGCGGCTGCGTACCGAGACCATCGGCACCGGGGAGCGCGAGCACGCCGTGGCCGCGAACGCGCCGGTCCTGTACGGGCGGAGCATCCCCGGCGTGCCCGGCGGCGCGACCGGCCCGTTCCAGAACGCGATCTCCGACACCCCGGTGCTGGCCTGGTACCAGGAGGCCCCGGCGGCGACCGCCGGCAACCGGGTGCTGACCTACACGATCGTGTGGAGCAACGAGGACGGCGGCACCTCGACGCCGGCGCTGATGGCCCGCTGGGGCCGCACCACCGACATAGAGTGGGCCTACCGCGTCGAGGTGGACGCACGAGGCAGGGCGGTGCCGGGCACGGCCTACTTCCAATCGCCCGACCACGGCACGAAGTTGTTCGCCGGGCGCTACGAGGACGGCCATCCGCTGCTCCAGACCTGCACGTTGAACAACAACCTGTGCGACGTCGTGGACAATCCGATGCGATTCGCGCCGGCGGCGGTCGAGCGGCTGGTCGACCCGAAGAAGACCGCGCGCGAGGAGATGGTGGACCGTCACCCGTGGGTGTACCCGGTGATGACCGCCGAGGTACGCCGCGAGGGCCGGGTCGTGGCCGATCCGCCGGCCGACACCACCACGCTGATCGCCGACCCGCAGGACTACCTGTACGCGGTGATCCGCAAGACCACCTCGGCGCCGCCGCCCGGTGCGGCGGGCTGGAACGGTGTCGCGCTCGGTGTGCGGATCAAGGGCGATCCGACGCTGTACCGCTCGGACCGCGCGCGGGTGGACTGGTCGTTGCAGCGCGACGACCCGGCGGCGACCACGGTCCGACTCCCGCACGGGACGCGGGCGTCGGACATCGTCGAGGTGGTCGCGATTCGTACCGTGGCCGGGGTCGACCCCGGTTCCACGATCACGGTGAACGGGGTCAACCGGGCGTTTCTGCTGGGCGCGGACGACCGACCGGGGCGGGCAGTGCCGGTCCGTCCGAAGTCGGTCACGCTGAGCGCGGCGGCGCCGGAGGCGGTGCTGTACCGCCGGTGAACCGGTTGGCATCGGGCACCGGCCGGGCTTGATGAGGTGTTCTCAAGCCGCGGTCGGGAGTCGGGCGCCGGGCGGGCCGAAGTCGGCTCGCCCGGCGCCCGGCCGTCGGTGTTCCGCCGGTTGTCCGGGCCTTTGCCGCGGTTGCCCAACGGCCTTACCGGCAAGGCGTCTTCCGGTACCGGATGGGGTTTTGCCCCGCCGCTTCTTCGTCTCTTCTTCGCCTGCCCGCCACGAGCCGACCCCCCGCGCATCACGTCGCGCGGGTCAGGGTGTGGGCGTCGACGCTCGACCGTCGTCGACCGGAGCGAGAAGGAGACGTCCATGTCCGGATGGAAGACCGTCACGGCTGCGGTGTTGGCCGGGGCCGCCATCGTCGCCGCCCCGGGAACGGCCGCGGCGGCGGACCGCCACGGCGGCAACCAGCGCGGGTCCTTCGACCTCCAGGCACACCGCGGCGGTCTCGGGCTGACCGTGGAGAGCACGCTCGCCTCCTTCGCCAAGGGCCTGGACGTAGGCGTGTCCACCCTCGAACTCGACGTGCAGATCACCGAGGACGGCCGCGCCGTGGTCACCCACGACCGCAAGGTCGACGGGCGCAAGTGCGCCGACACCGCACCGGTGCGGGCCGGCGACCCGGAGTTCCCCTACGTCGGCAAGTACGTCAACACGCTCAGCCTGGCCCAGGTCCGCACGTTGGACTGCGGGTCGCGGCAGTTCCCCGGTTTCCCCACGCAGACCACCTCGCCCGGCGCCCGAATGCCGCTGCTCACCGAGGTGTTCGACCTGGTCCGGCGTCGGCACGCGCACGGCGTGAAGCTCAACGTGGAGACCAAGGTCGAGGCCGGCGCGCCCCAGGAGACCGCGCCGCGCGAGCAGTTCGTGCAGACGGTGGCGCGCGAGGTGCGCCGGGCCGGGCTGTTGCGCCAGGTCACCATCCAAAGCTTCGACTGGGGTGCGCTCAAGCGCATGCGCCAGGTCGAACCGCGCCTGCCGCTGGTCGCGTTGACCAACTACGACTTCCTTCAGGTCGGCAAGCCCGGCGCCTCGCCCTGGCTGGGCGGCCTGGACATCGACGACTTCGGCGGCGACCCGCTGCGCGCGATCGCCTCGTTCGGGGCCGGCACCTTCTCGCCCGTGCACGGTTTCCCGCAGAACGGCAAGGTGACCGATCCCGACTACCGTCCGTACGTGACCCGGGAGATGGTCGCCCGGGCGCACGCGCGGGGCATCAAGGTCGTGCCGTGGACCATCGACGACCCGGCGACCATGGCCAAGTTGATGGACGACGGCGTGGACGGCCTGATCACCGACTACCCGGACCGGTTGCGGGAGTTGCTGGCCGCGCGCGGACTGCCGCTGCCCAAGCGGTATCCGGCTCGCGGCTGATCGATCCGGCCGCACCGGGGGCCGGGCGCGGAAAGGGTCCGGGCGCGGAAAAGGGCCGGGCCCGTCGACACGTGGTCGACGGGCCCGGCCCTGGCTGCGGCTACTACACGGCGGCTGTTGCCGTGCGGTTACTGCCTGTTGACGCTCGGATCAGAGGTTGACGCCGTGCGCGCGCAGGTAGGTGACCGGGTTGATGCCGCTGCCGTAGTTCGGGGTGGTGCGGATCTCGAAGTGCAGGTGCGGGCCGGTCACGTTGCCGGTCGCGCCGGAGAGGCCGATCTGCTGACCGGTGCTCACCGTGGCACCCACGCGAACGCTGATGCTGGACAGGTGCGCGTACTGCGAGTACTTGCCGTCCGCGTGCTTGATGACGACCTCGTTGCCGTAGGCGCCACCGTTGCCGGCGCTGACCACGGTGCCCGAGGTGATCGCCTTCACCGAGGTGCCGGTGCCGACCACGAAGTCCTGGCCGGTGTGGCTGCCGCTGGACCACAGCTTGCCGCCGGTGCCGAACGCGGTGCCCAGCGAGCCGCTCACGGGAGCGACGTAGCCGGAGGCGTTGACCGAGGAGCTGCCGGCCTTGACCGAGGCACCCTTGGTCGCGACCGGGGCCTTCTCCTTGACCGTGGTCTTCGGAGCGACCTTCACCGACGCGGAGGGCTTGGCCTGCGACGTGGTCGTGGTCGTGGTCTCGGTCTTGGGCGCGGCCTTCGGCGCGACCTCGGCCTTGGCGGTGGCGGTGGCGGTGGTGGCGGTGGCGGCCTTGGCCTTGCCGGACAGCTTGAGCTTCTGACCGATCTGGATGACGTCCGGGTTGCCACCGATTACGGCGCGGTTGTCGGCGTACAGCTTGTGCCAACCACCGGTGACGGCCTTGTCCGCGGCGATCTTGGACAGGGTGTCACCCTTGACCACGGAGTACGAGGAGGTGGTCGACGCGGCGGCCGGGACGACCTCGATCTTCGGGGCCGGGGCGGTGGTCGGCGCGGACTCGGCCGGCTTCTCGGCGGCCTTGGGGGCCACCGTGACCGAGGTCTTGGCCGAGCCGGCGGCCTTGGTGCTCGGCGAGACGGCGGGCTTGGCGCCGCCCTTGGTCAGACCCGCCGGGCCGGAGGTGTTCGGCCACGCGCCGGGGCCCTGCACGGCGAGGACCTTCTCCGCGATGGCGATCTGCTGGTCCTTGGTGGCCAGGTCGGCACGCGGGGCGTACTGCTGACCGCCGAACTCGTTCCAGGTGCTCTGGGTGAACTGCAGGCCACCGTAGAAACCGTTGCCGGTGTTGATGTGCCAGTTGCCCGAGCTCTCGCCCATGGCGACCTTGTCCCAGGTGGAGACCGAGGCGGCGTTGGCGGTCGCGAGACCGGTGATCAGCGGGGCGGCGACGATCGCGCCGGCCATTCCGAGGGTGAGCGCGAGACGCGTCTTCTTGGGCATACGGGCAGGGGTGTTGAACGACTGCACGAAGATTTTCCTTCTCCCACGCCTACGAAGTGAGCTGTCGGATTCGGGCTGGAGAGTCTCGCCCGGCCGTGTTCGGCCCTCGTGAGAGGGACGGGCACGGCTTCACCCCAAGCCGTCCTAATGGGCGTCTGTGTCACAGACGCCCGGGACGGCATTCCACTTGGTTCCCCCGCTCCTGCCTTTCGGGTTTCGTACCGTGGCCTCGCTCCGGCGGCAGGATTCGGCGAACCGGGAGACCATTTCGCCGAGCACCGGACCGGTGTGGCGAAGCACCAAGCTACGCACACCCCGACCGGGAACCAAACATCACGATTCGCCGAAACCGAAAAATCAGGACGTAAGCGTGGAATATCGGGACCTAAAGTCCCGGACGCGGTACGCATTGTGCCCGAGTTGCTCACGCTGAGCCGATAGGGGAATCACCATGGGTGAAATTCCGGAAAACTCGGTTCACGCTGCGTACGAGTTCCTGACCATCGGTATGCGCGATGTGACGTGCGTCATGCGCTCGATAGCGGAGTGTCCGAATTACCCCTATATATACGTCCCAATTTGCCTGCCGGCCCGGTCTCCGCCGGGGTTGTGACCGCCGGGAAGTGGTGCGCGTCTCGGGGCTTCACTTGGATTCGATCCGCCTCATGGGGGCGACGCTCTCCGGCAGAGCCTGCTGTTTCGCTGCCCGGCCGGCGTCGTCGATACCGAGTACGTGGCGCGGGTGGGTCGAGATGGCCCGTTGCATCAGGGCGGCGCGTTCGGGGTTGTCGGCGGTGGCCTCCCGGGACCTCGTAGCGGGTGCCCGGTCGAGCGCGACCGGGAGCCGTATCGGCTCGGCGGTCCCGGCGACGGGACGCTCGCGGCACCGGGCGCGGCCGGTCCCGTTCGGGCCCGGCCCCGGTCACCCCCCGTATTCAGGCCCGCCAACCTCGTCGATCGGGTGGCTTGGGACGGAGGGGGTGGGGGCATGGGGGCGGGCATGGAACGATTCGAGATTGCCATCTTCCCGTTCAACGACCAGGACATGGCCGCCGACGCCCGGGGCCCGGCGGTGCGCTCGGCGGTGGTCGAGGCCACCGGCGAGGTCGGCGCATCGGGCCATCCGCGCTACGCGGGTGAGGGTGTGGTGGCCGACATCGACCCGAGGTCGCGCACGGTGGAGGCGATCACCATCGACGGCGCCGAGATCGAGGACGGGTGGAGCGTGCGGATCGTCCCGGCACCGGGCTGAGCCGATACCGACGAGGGCGGCCGTCGACACCGCGGACCCGCGGGTCGAACAGCCGCCCTCGACATCGTTTCCGGCCGACCCGGCGGGTCGGCGATCGGGCTCAGACCGCGGCGGACAGCGCCTCGAACTGCTCGTCGGACAGTCGGATTCGGGCCGCCTCGGTGTTCTCCTCCAGGTGCGCGACGCTGGAGGTGCCCGGGATCGGCAGCAAGACCGGGGAGCGGTGCAGCAGCCAGGCCAGCGCCAACTGTGAGGGCGCGGCGCCCTGTTCCTTGGCGACCTGCTCCAACGGACCGCCCGGCCGCGCGAGTTGGCCGGTGGCGATCGGGAACCACGGGATGAACGCGATGTTCTCGGCCGTCGCGTAGTCGAGCACGCTCTCCGACTTGCGGTCGGCCAGGTTGTACAGGTTCTGCACGGAGACGATCTCGACGATCTCCCGGGCCTCGCGCAACTGCTCCACGGTGACCTCGGACAGGCCGATGTGCCGGATCTTGCCCTCCTGCTGCAACGCGCCGAGTTCACCGAGCTGGTCCGCGAGCGGGACCTGCGGGTCGATCCGGTGCAGCTGGTAGAGGTCGATCCGCTCCAGGCCGAGGTGACGCAGGCTCAGTTCGGTCTGCTGGCGCAGGTATTCGGGCCGGCCCAGGGCGCGCCATTCGCCCGGTCCGGTGCGGGCGAAGCCGCCCTTGGTGGCGATCACCACGTCCTCGGCGTACGGGTGCAGCGCCTCACGGATGAGTTGTTCGTTGACGAACGGGCCGTACGAGTCGGCCGTATCGATCAGATTCACCCCCAGTTCGACGGCGCGGCGCAATACCCGGATCGCCTCTTGGCGGTCCTTTGGTTCGCCCCAGACACCGGTTCCGGTGAGTTGCATGGCGCCGTACCCGAGCCGGTGCACCGGCAGGTCGCCGCCGAGCGGGAAGACACCGGAGGCGTGGGCGGGGCCGGACGCGGACGAGACGGTCATCGGTTCTCCGTAGGGGTCGGGCGGCCCGGGCGGGCCGGACGGCGCGGACGAGGTCGAGGCCATTGTGCCCCGGGCCTCGGGCGTGGTCACCGGGATACGTCCCGCACGCGTGGTGCAGGTCCCCGGTGACGTGTCCATCCGCAGGATGACCAAGTTCGGGCGCGTACTTGTACACAACGACGCATTCGCGGCAGGGCGCTGCTCCCTAGTGTGTGCCACTCGTCGAGGCACTCGATCCACGGATGGAGCTGTTCATGGTCTGGCTCATACAGGACTATCGCGAGGAGGACCTCGCGGCGGTGGTGCACCTGATCGACACCACGACCGAACTCGGCCAGGAGTCGGTCTTCTCGCTGTCGGAGTGCATCAACGCGCTGACTTCGCGACAGCCGGCGGTGGTTGCCCGGCGGGACGGCGCGGTGGTCGGTGCGGCGCTGGCCACGGTCTCCGAGGGGCGGGCCTGGGTGATGCGGATCGCCATCTCGCCACCCGCGCGCGGCCTGGGGCTGACCAGTACGCTGCTGCTCGCGCTGGAACGCCGGTTGGTCGAGGACCGGGTGCGCCGGATCGCCTACGTGCTGCCCGAGGAGGACTCGCGCGAGTTGGGGCTGCGCAACGCGGGCTACGAACGGCGGCCGGCGGTGGCCTACTTCGAGAAGGTCGAGCCGGTCGACGACCATGCGGCGGAAACCCTGGACCGGCTCGGCGGGCGGATGTTGCCGGGCGACCTGTGGTCGAAGGTGGCCGGCATGGAGGTGGAGAAGAACCTGATCGAGCGGCGGGTGGTGTTGCCACTGGCGGATCCCGAGCGGGCTTTCCGACACGGCGTCGAACCGCCCAGCGCGATCGCGTTGTTCGGCCCGCCCGGGACCGGCAAGACCACCTTCGCCCGGGCGATCGCCTCCCGTCTGGGTTGGCCGTTCGTGGAACTGCTGCCCTCGCGGCTGGCCGACGGCGGCAACCTGGCCGCCGCGCTGCGCGAGGCGTTCGGGCGGCTGGCCCGGCTGGAGCGGATCGTGGTGTTCATCGACGAGGTCGAGGAGATCGCGCCGGTCCGGCACGCCCGGCCCAGTGCCGGCCACGCGGTGACCAACGAACTGCTCAAGCTGATCCCGGCGTTCCGCGAACACGGCGATCGGCTGCTGGTGTGCGCGACCAACTCGGTGCGCTCGCTGGACCCGGCATTCCTGCGGCCGGGGCGGTTCGACTACATCATCCCGGTGGGCACACCGGACGCGGACGCGCGGCGGGCGATGTGGACCCGGTACGCGTCGGCGCGCCCGGACGTGGACCTGGACGCGCTGGTGGCGGCGAGCGAGCTGCTCACCCCCGCCGACATCGGGCACGCGGCCCGGATCGCCGCCCAGGCGTCGTTCGAGCGCGACCTGTTCGACGAGTCCGCGAGCGGCGAGGGACCCGGCGCCCACACCCGCGACTACCTGGACGCGCTCGCCCAGTCCCGCCCCACGGTGACCGCGAGCATGGTCGAGCTGTTCGAGGAGGACATCACCACCCACGCCCGGGTGTGAGCCGATCGGGCGCCGCGCCGGCCGGGCCGCCTGGACCCGGGCGGCCCGGCCGGCGCGCCGACGGCTGCCCTTGACGTGTCCGGCTACGGGGTCGTACGTTCGTTTGCGTTCGATTGAAACGTTTCATTTTCTTCTCGGTGGTGTCAGGAGAGTGCTTCCATGACGGACGACGCGATGGTGCGGGCCGCCTTGCGTGCTCAGCGGATCGAGACCCCCTCGTGGGCCTACGGCAACTCCGGCACCCGGTTCAAGGTCTTCGCCCAGCAGGGTGTGCCGCGCGATCCGTTCGAGAAGATCGCGGACGCCGCACAGGTGCACGCCTTCACCGGCGTGGCGCCGATCGTCTCGCTGCACATCCCGTGGGACCGGGTCGAGGACTACACGAAGCTGGCCGAACACGCCCGGGAGCACGGGGTGCGGATCGGCGCGATCAACGCCAACGTCTTCCAGGACGACGACTACATGCTCGGCAGCGTGACCAACCCCGACGCCCGGGTGCGCCGCAAGGCGATCGATCACCTGCTCGCGTGTGTGGACGTGCTGGACGCGACCGGCTCGCGGGACGTGAAGTTGTGGTTCTCGGACGGGACGAACTACCCGGGCCAGGGCGACATCGCCACCCGACAGGGGCACCTGGCCGAGGCGCTGGCCGAGGTGTACGCCCGGCTCGGTGCGGATCAGCGCATCCTGCTGGAGTACAAGCTCTTCGAGCCCGCGTTCTATCTGACCGACGTGCCGGACTGGGGTACCGCCTACGCGCACTGCCTCAAGCTCGGCCCCAAGGCCGTGGTGTGCGTGGACACCGGACACCACGCGCCGGGCACCAACATCGAGTTCATCGTGGCGTTCCTGCTGCGCGAGGGCCGACTCGGCGCGTTCGACTTCAACTCGCGCTTCTACGCGGACGACGACCTGATGGTGGGCGCGGCGGACCCGTTCCAACTGTTCCGGATCATGCACGAGGTGGTGCGTGGCGGTGGGCTCGACCCGGCCGAGGGGGTGAACTTCATGCTCGACCAGTGCCACAACATCGAGCCGAAGATCCCCGGCCAGATCCGTTCGGTGACCAACGTCCAGGAGGCCACCGCCAAGGCGCTTCTGGTGGACGCCGACGCGCTGACCGATGCGCAGCAGGCCGGCGACGTACTCGGCGCGAATGCCGTGCTGATGGATGCCTACAACACCGATGTCCGGCCGCTGCTGCGGGAGTTGCGCGAGGAACAGGGGCTGGCGCCGGATCCGGTGGCGGCCTATCACGCGTCCGGCTACGCGGAGCGGATCCGGGCCGAGCGGGTCGGGGGCACGCAGGCCGGCTGGGGCGCCTGAGCCTTCCGGGTGCGGGTGCGGGGCGTGGGCGTGCCGGTGTTGCCGCCGTGTTGTATCGATGGTTCCGATTCACAAGGAGATTCGCCGATGTCCGGCACCTCGTCCGAGGTCGATCGTCTGCTGGAGCGTTCCCGTGCGCTGGGGGCGGATCCGCGTAACACCAACTATGCCGGGGGCAACACCTCCGCCAAGAGCGAGGGGACCGATCCGGTCACCGGCTCGACGGTGGAACTGATGTGGGTCAAGGGCTCCGGCGGCGACCTGGCCACGTTGACCGAGGACGGGCTCGCGGTGTTGCGGGTGGATCGGCTGCGTGCGCTGGCGGACAGGTATCCGGGGGACGAACGCGAGGACGAGATGGTCGCCGCGTTCGACTTCTGCGCGCACGGCAAGGGCGGCGCGGCGCCGTCGATCGACACCGCGATGCACGGTCTGCTCGACGCCGCGCACGTGGACCACCTGCATCCCGACTCGGGCATCGCCCTCGCCACGGCGGCGGACGGGGAGAAGCTCACCGCCGAGTGCTTCGGCGACACCGTGGCGTGGGTGCCCTGGCGTCGACCCGGCTTCCGGCTCGGCCTGGACATCGCGGCCATCCGGGCGGCCAACCCGAACACGATCGGCTGCGTACTGGGTGGGCACGGGATCACCGCGTGGGGCGACAGCAGCGCCGAGTGCGAACGCAACTCGCTGCACATCATCCGGACTGCGGAGAAGTTCGTCGCGGCGCGGTTCGACCCGGCTCGGCATCCGTTCGGCGAACTGCTGGCCGAGCCGCTGCCCGAGGAGCAACGCCGGGCCCGGGCAGCCGAGTTGGCTCCGGTGGTGCGGGGTCTTGCCTCCACCGATCAGGTGCGGGTCGGGCATTTCACGGACAGCGCGGAGGTGTTGGAGTTCCTTTCGCGGGCCGAGCACCCCAGGCTGGCGGCACTGGGTACCTCGTGCCCGGACCACTTCCTGCGTACCAAGGTCCGGCCGCTCGTGGTGGACCTGGCGGCCGACGCGCCGATCGAGGACGTGATCGCCCGACTGCGCGAACTGCACACGAACTACCGGTCGGAGTACGCCGCGTACTACGCGCGGCAGGCCGAGCCGGACTCCCCGGCCATGCGGGGTGCCGACCCGGCGGTGGTGTTGGTGCCGGGTGTGGGCATGTTCTCGTTCGGCAAGGACAAGCAGACCGCGCGGGTGGCGGGCGAGTTCTATGTCAACGCGATCAATGTGATGCGGGGCGCCGAGACGATCTCGACGTACGCGCCGATCGACGAGCGGGAGAAGTTCCGGATCGAGTACTGGGCGCTGGAGGAGGCCAAGTTGGCTCGGCAACCGGCGCCGCGTGCGTTGGCCGGGCGGGTGGCGTTGGTCACCGGCGCGGGGTCGGGCATCGGGAAGGCGATCGCCGGGCGGCTCGTCGCCGAGGGCGCGTGTGTGGTGGTCGCGGACCTGAACGCGGCGAGCGCGGCCGAGGTCGCCGAAGCGCTCGGTGGGCCGGATCGGGCGGTCGCGGTCACGGTCGACGTGACCTCCGAGGAGGGCATCCTGGCCGCGTTCGATGCGGCGGCGTTGGCCTTCGGCGGGGTGGACCTGGTGGTCAACAACGCGGGTCTGTCCATCTCCAAGCCGCTGTTGGAGACCACGGCGCGCGACTGGGACCTCCAGCACGACGTGATGGCGCGGGGGTCGTTCCTGGTCTCGCGGGAGGCGGCTCGGGCGATGATCGCGCAGGGGCGGGGCGGTGACATCGTCTACATCGCCTCCAAGAACGGGGTCTTCGCCGGGCCGAACAACGTCGCGTACGGGGCGACCAAGGCCGATCAGGCGCACCAGGTACGGCTGTTGGCGGCCGAGTTGGGGGCGCATGGGATCCGGGTCAACGGGGTCAATCCGGATGGGGTGGTGCGGGGGTCGGGGATCTTTGCGGGGGGATGGGGGGCGGAGCGGGCTGCGGTGTACGGGGTCGAGGAGGAGCAGCTCGGGGCGTTCTATGCGGGGCGGACGTTGTTGGGGCGGGAGGTGCTTCCGGAGCATGTGGCCAATGCGGTGTTCGCGCTTACGGGGGGTGAGTTGTCGCATACGACGGGGTTGCATGTTCCGGTCGATGCGGGGGTCGCGGCGGCGTTCCTGCGGTAGGCCCGCTGGGGGGCCTCGTGTGGGGTTTGGGTCGGGTTCGCCTCAAGCGCCGGCGGGGCTGGGTGGCCTCATGCGTCGGCCGGGCTGGTTGCCCTCGTGCGCCGGGCGGGCTGGTTCGCCTCAAGCGCCGGCGGGGCTGGGTGGCCTCATGCGCCGGCCGGGCTGGTTGCCCTCAAGCGCCGGGCGGGCTGGTTCGCCTCAAACGCCGGCGCGGCTGAGTGGCCTCAAGCGCCGGCCGGGCTGACTTGCCTCGTGCGTCGGGTGGGTTGGTTGCCCTCGTGCGTTGGGCGGGTTGGGTTCGCCTCAAACGCCGGCGGGGCTGAGCGGCCTCAAGCGCCGGCCGGGCTGATTTGCCTCACGAGCTGGCCGGGCTGATTTGCCTCGTGCGTCGGGCGGGCTGGTTTGCCTCGAATGTTGGCGGGGCTGGGTGGGTGGGTTGGCTGGGTTGGGTGCGCTCGTGTGTCGGGTGGGTTGGGGGCTTCAAGTGGTGGCCGGGTTGCTTGGCTCGTGGGGCGGTGGGGGTGGGTTTGCCTTGGGTGTCGGGTGGGCTGGGGCGGTTGGGGTTTGGTTGGGGTTTTTGGTGAGGAGGGGTTGGGGTGCGGGGATTTGTGGCTGTTGATTTGGGGGCGTCCAGTGGGCGGGTGTTGGCTGGGCGGGTGGGGGGTGGGGTGTTGACGGTGAGTGAGGCTCATCGGTTTGTGAATCGGCCGGTGCGGGTCGGTGGGACTTTGCATTGGGACGTGCTCGGGTTGTATGCGGGCGTGTTGGACGGGTTGCGGGCTGCGGGGCGGGTGGGGGGCTCGCCGGTGAGTGTGGGGATTGATTCCTGGGCGGTTGATTTCGGGTTGTTGGATGCGGATGGGGTGCTGCTCGGGAATCCGGTGCATTATCGGGACGCGCGCACCGATGGGGTGTCGGAGCAGGTGTACGGCCGGGTGGATGCGGCGGATCTGTATGCGAACACCGGGATCCAGCATGCGAGTTTCAATACGGTGCATCAGCTCGTCGCGGCGTCCGGCACACCGCAATTCGCGGCCGCTCGGCAGGCGTTGCTGATTCCGGATCTGATTTCGTACTGGCTGACCGGAGTGGCGGGCACCGAGGTCACCAATGCCTCCACCACCCAGTTGCTGGATCCCCGTTCGGGACGCTGGTCGAGTGCGGTGATGGACGCGCTCGGGCTCGATCCGGGGTTGTTCCCGCCGCTGCGGCTGCCCGGCGAGGCGGCGGGCGCGCTCACCGCGGAGGTGCTCGCCGAGACGGGGCTGCGCGGGCCCGTACGGGTCACCGCCGTCGGATCGCACGACACCGCGTCGGCGGTGGTCGGGGTGCCGGCGGACGGCAGCCGGTTCGCGTACATCTCCAGTGGCACGTGGTCGCTGGTCGGGGTCGAACTCGACGCCCCGGTGCTCACCGAGGAGAGCCGTCGGGCCAACTTCACCAATGAGCTGGGCGTCGACGGCACCGTGCGCTACCTGCGCAACGTGATGGGGTTGTGGCTGCTCCAGGAGTGCATGCGGTACTGGGACCGGCTGGGCCGACCGCAGTCGCTGGAGCGGCTGCTCGACGAAGCGGCACAGGTACCGGCGCTGCGGTCACTGGTGGACGCCGCCGATCCCGCCTTCCTGGCGCCCGGCGACATGCCGGACCGGATCGCGGCGGCCTGTCGGCGGGCGGGCGAACCGGTGCCCGAGACGCCCGGCGAGATGGTGCGCTGCATCGTGGACAGCCTGGCGCTCGCCTACCGGGGCGCGGTGCTGGACGCGCAGCGGCTGGCGGAACACGCGGTCGACGTCGTGCACATCGTCGGCGGCGGGGCGCTGAACACGCTGCTGTGCCAGGTGACCTCGGACGCGTGCGGACTGCCGGTGGTGGCCGGGCCGACCGAGGCGGCGGCGCTGGGCAATCTGCTGATCCAGGCCCGGGCGGCCGGGAGCGTGACCGGCTCGCTGGCGGACCTGCGCCGGTTGTTGCGCGAGACCCAGCCGCTGCGCCGGTACGAGCCGTGCGGCGACGCGGGCGACTGGGCGCGAGCGGCGGATCGCCTGCCGGTGTGACCGGGGCGCCCGCACCGGCGGCGAACAGGCGCGGACGCCGAGCAGGGGCCGGCGGTGTGGCAACCGTTAGGCTGCCGTGATGGTTGCCGCCGGACCGTACCGGCCTGGAGAAGCGGATCGATCCCCGATGACGACGTCGAGCATCAAAGAGGTGGCCCGTCGGGCCGGCGTGTCGGTGGGCACCGTGTCCAACGTGCTCAACCACCCGGAGCGGGTCGCCGAGTCGACCCGGACCCGGGTGCTCGAAGCGGTGGAGTTGCTCGGCTTCGTACGCAACGACTCGGCCCGATCGCTGCGTTCGGGCATCGCGAACACCGTCGGTCTGATCGTTTTGGACGTGGCCAACCCGTTCTTCACGGATGTGGCGCGCGGCGTGGAGGACGTGTGCAACGAGAGCGGCTCGGTGGTCATCCTGTGCAACTCGGACGACTCCGGAGCCAAGCAGGATCGGTATCTGCGGGTGCTTCAGGAGCAGCGGGTGCGCGGCGTGTTGGTCACCCCCGCCCGGGACGCCGAGTTGCCGGTGGCGGAGTTGCGGGCGCGCGGGCTGGCCGTGGTGCTGCTCGATCGCACCGGCGAACGGGCCGACCTGTGCTCGGTCGCGGTGGACGACGTGGCGGGCGGGCGGATGGCCGGCGAGCATCTGGTCGCCGAGGGGCATCGCGAATTCGTGTTCGTCAGCGGCCCGCTGACCATCCGTCAGTGTGCCGATCGGCGACGCGGCATGCGGGCCGCGCTGCGCGACGCGGGACTGCGGCTGGGCACGTGCACCCGGGATGTGGTGGTGCCGGCGATGAACGCCCGCTCGGGCACCGAGGCCGCCGTCCGGCTGCTTGCCGACGGTCGGCTGCCGTCGGCGGTGTTCTGCGCGAATGACCTGCTGGCGATGGGGTTGATGCGTGAGTTGTCGCGTGCGGGGGTGCGGGTTCCGCAGGACGTCGCGGTGGTGGGCTACGACGACATCGAGTTCGCGGCGGCGTCGGCGGTGCCGCTGACCTCGGTGCGTCAGCCCACGTATCGGCTCGGGCGTACGGCCGCCGAACTGCTCTTCGAGGAGAGCGAGCAGCCGGAGTCGCACACCCATCGGCAGGTGGTGTTCCGGCCCGAGTTGGTCGTGCGCGAATCGACGACGGGCGGCGACGAGACCCGGTAGGGTCCCGCCGCCGCCCGCTGTGGCTCACGCGACTCGTGGTGCGCGTTCCGTGCGATCGGTGGTGCGTGTTCGGATCAGTAGGCGGTGATGACCGACGTCCCGGCGAAGGTTTCCGTCGCCTGGAGGCCGATGTAGTGGTAACCCTCGGACGGTGCCGTGATGGTCAGCGACTCGGCGTTTCCGGCCGCGGTGGACTTGGCGGTGTAGGCGGTGTTCGTGGCCCACACGGCACTGTTGTAGTAGAGGTCGGCGTTGCCGGTACCGCCGGCGGTGGTGATGGTCAGCTTGGCGGTACCCGCGGGGATGTAGATGTAGAAGTAGAGCTTGTCGTTGCCGTCCTTGGTCGCCGACAGGTTGCTGCGCCGGCAGTTCTTGCCCAGCGCGCGGGTGTCGGGGTCGGTGCACTCGGTGCCGCCACCGCCGCCGATGGTGACGGTGTGCGTGACGTTCGCGGTGGCGCCCGCGTTGTCGGTGACGGTCAGCCGCACGGTGTGGCTGCCGGCCGCGAAGGTCTTGGTCGGGTTCGCCTCGGTCGAGGTGGTGCCGTCGCCGAAGTCCCAGGCCCGGGAGGCGATGGTGCCGTCCGGGTCGGTGGAGGTGTCGGTGAAGGCGACCGAGGTGCCGTTGACGGCGCTGGTGAACTCGGCCACCGGCGGACGGTTGCCGGGAGTGGTGCCGCCGCCGCACCCACCTGCCGCGCAGGCCGCGAGCCAGGTGTACCAGTCGCTGTCGTAGCGGCTGCCGATGGTGCTCGTCAGGAACGTGCGGGCGCCGGTCCAGTCGCCGGTCCGGTAGTAGCCCAACAGTCGGGTGATGTCCGCGGGGTGCTTCTCCAGCATGTACCGCACTCCGAGGTAGCCCCAGCGGTAGATGCGGGTCGTGTCGTTGGAGTAGGTGGTGTCGAACACCGTGCTCAGGGCGTAGGTGCGCTTGCCCGCCTCGGTGATCGCCGCGTCGTAGGGCAGCTTGCGGTAGGAGTAGGAGACGTACTCCGCGAAGCCCTCGATCCACCAGATGGTGGGGGTGGTGACGCCGGCGTCGAAGTCGCCGGCCATGTCGAAGCGGCCGTCGAGATAGTGCGTGTACTCGTGGTTGAGGTTCCAGATCTCGAACGCGGGACGCGTCCACTCGGCCTCGTAGGCGATGAAGCGCGGCTGGTTGCCGGCCGCGCTCGGGTCGCCCTCCAGGTACATGCCGCCGTTGTTGGTGTCGATGCCGAAGATCGCACCGGCGTAGGTCTGGTAGTCGGTGCTGGAGTCGAAGACCACGACTTCGATCTTGGTGTTGTGGTCGTTGGCGACCGGGCCGTTGTCCGCGGCCACACTGTGGAAGTAGGCGTCCTGGTTGCGCAGGCTGGTGCACGCTTGGGTGAGGTTGGCCGAAGTCATCTCCTGCGCGCGGATCCTGATGCTGTCGCTGCAGGTGTAGTCGACGGTCAGTACGGCCGCGGTCAGCCGAGTGGCGAGATCGCAAGTGTCGTAATAGGCACACTGCGCCTTGTCGTAGTAGTCCGCGCCCGAGGCCAGTGCGACCCACAACGAGGCGGTCGGGCCGGTGATCGAGGTGGCCTGGAGGTGGGTGCGCACCATCGGGCGCACCCTGGTCTGCAGGGTCGGGTACTGGACGAAGCGCACCAGTTCGCGACCCGCGTTGGTGGTCAGGAAGGCCCGGTCGGTGCCGAGCAGGTCACGGTGTGCGGTCGCGAACGCGTCGACCGCGTCGACGACGCTCGGGTCGGCCTTGACGGTGCTGACGAACTCCGGGACCTGGTGGCCGCGGAACAGCACGGTGAAGACGTTGTTGACCGCGGTCTTCATCCACCAGGACGCGTCGTACGAGCTGTTGTAGCCCGCCAACAGGCGCTTGACCACGGACAGGTAGCGGGCGTTCTCCTCGGCGCTGTCGATCAGGGTGACCGCCTCGGCCAGCGTCTCGCCGTTGGCGTCGGTGACGTCGGAGGAGTGCGCGTTGGCAAAGAAGGTGTCCAGACCGGACCGGATGGCGGTCTGCAACGCGGGCCCGTAGGTGCCCACGGTGGACTGGTTGTACCAGTGCACGTAGTAGCCGGCTCGCAGGAAGAGCACGATCTGCGGGGCACCGGTGCTGCCGTTGCCCGGGTAGGCACCGGCCAGGTCGCGCAGGGCGTAGGCGACCGAAGTCATCTGCGCCTCACGGAAGATCGAGGAGGCGTCCGTCCCGGTCACCGTGAACAGCGTGTTGACGCAGTCGGTGGTCGACGCCTTGATCTGCTGGACGAGCGCGCTGCCGGTGCGACTGGCGAAGTCGGCGACCGTACAGGTCGCCGCCGCGGCGGTGCGTTGCCCGGCGGCCATCGACGGGCGGTTCGGGAGCACGGCCGCCGCCGGGTCGTCGTAGTCGCGCTTGGCGGTGGCCGACGCGGACGCGGACAGCGGTGGTTGCACGGGTACCGGTAGCGGTTTGCCCTGGGTGTGCGGGGTCTGGTCGGCCGGTGCGCTGGGGGCGGTGCCGGCCGACGGTCCGTCGGTGGAGGAGGAGTTGGGGGACGAGCCGGCGGTTGCCCGGGACGTGGACGTCGCCGCGGCCGGATCGGAGGGGGCGGCCGATCCGGGCTGGGTGAACAATCCGAAGCCCATGGCGAGGGAGATGCCTACCACCGCGATGCGGCGAAGTCCCTGTCGTGCCGATGTGGTTCGCAAAGACCGTCTCCTTGCGGGACGGAGGTCACGCCGATGCGTGCCTCCGGTTGAGGGGTGGTGCCACGGCATGAGCGGTTCGTCGCCGGTCCCGCTCCGGGGACTTCCGGGATCGGCGCGAGCGTGGTCCTGGTCGCTGCCTCACCGAAATCCCAACGGTGGCAAGGCAGTTGGTGCCACGGCAGACCGGAAGGGGAGCGTCCGGCCGACCGCGTGACATGTACCATGTCACAAATCACATTTTGTGTGAAGGCCTGTGGAAGAACGAGTGCGGCCAACGAAATGGCAGCCGTCGGTGGGGAGATCCCGATTCGAGCTGATCCCTACTGGTCTAGACCTTGATTATTGGTCCAGACCTTCATTACGCTCGCCCTACTGTGTGAGCCGGACATCCCGGCTCATTGTGGGGCGCAGGTTCTCCATCGGATCCCAATCCAGGAGCACCCATGGCCATCGGAACCGTGAGGCGCACCAAACGCACCGAACCAGGCAAGAGATTCATTGCGATCTGTGCCGCCCTGTTACTCCCGCTCGCCGCGATGGTCGGCCTCTCGGCCGCGCCCGCGCAGGCTGCCGCGGGCGCGACCGCAACGTTCGCCAAGACCTCCGACTGGGGCAGCGGCTTCCAGGCGGAATGGACGATCAAGAACACCGGTACCACCGCGATCACGAGTTGGACCGTCGAATGGGACTTCCCCACCGGCACCAACCTGGGTTCGTACTGGGACGCGCTCATCACCAAGTCCGGAACGCACATCACCGCGAAGAACCGTGAGTACAACGGCTCGCTCGCACCCGGGGCCAGTGCCAAGTTCGGCCTCCTCGGTTCCGGACCCGGCAGTCCGAGCAACTGCAAGGTCAACGGCGGTCCCTGTGACGGCGCACCGCCGGTGGACAACCCGCCGAGCGCACCGGGAACACCCACCGCCACGGCGACCACCGTCGACTCGATCTCGCTGAGTTGGCCGGCCGCCACCGACGACAAGGGCGTTCAGAACTACGACGTCTACCGGGGCAGCACGGTGGTCGGCACGGCCACCGGCACCGCGTACACCGACACCGGCCTGACCGCCGACACCGCATACACGTACAAGATCGTCGCCCGCGACACGATCGGCCAGACCGGGCCCGCGAGTTCGACGGCCACCCTGCGCACCAGGCCGACGGGCGGCACCGACAACCCACCGACGGCGCCGGGCACACCCCAGGCGAGCGCGGTCACCGACACCTCGCTGACGCTCAACTGGGCGGCGGCGACCGACGATCAGGGCGTCAAGAACTACGACGTCTACCGAGGCGCGACCAAACTCGCGACCGTGACCGGCACCACCTACGGGGACACCGGCCTGACGGCGAACACCACGTACACCTACACGGTGGTCGCCCGGGACACCATCGACCAGACCGGCCCGGCCAGTGCGCCGCTGACGGTCAAGACCACCGGCGGAGGCACCCCCGGCAACGACTACGCGCGGGTGGGCTACTTCGTGCAGTGGGGCATCTACGGCCGCGCCTACACGATGAAGTCGCTGGACACCTCCGGGGCGGCGGCCAAGCTGACGCACCTCAACTACGCCTTCTCCAACATCGATCCCACCAACCTGACCTGCCTCAACGGCGTCACCAAGGCCACCACCCCGGGACCGCAGGACCCCAACCAGGGTGACGGCGCGGGCGATTCGTGGGCCGACTACGAACGCTCGGTCGGTGCGGGCGAGTCCGTCAACGGAACCGCCGACACCTGGAACCAGCCGTTGGCCGGAAGCTACAACCAGCTTCTGCAACTCAAGGCCAAGTACCCGAAGTTGAAGACGCTGATCTCGATCGGCGGCTGGACGTACAGCAGGTACTTCTCGGACGCGGCCAAGACCGACGCGTCGCGGCAGAAGTTCGTGAAGTCCTGCGTGGACATGTACATCAAGGGCAACCTGCCGGTGACCAACGGACGCGGCGGCACCGGTGTCGCGGCGGGTGTCTTCGACGGGTTCGACATCGACTGGGAATGGCCCGGCTCCGAGGGTCACGCCGGCAACCACATCTCGACCGACGACAAGAACAACCTGACCCTGCTGATGGCCGAGTTCCGCAAGCAGATGGAAGCGCTGACCACGACCACCGGCAAGCACTACCTGCTCACCGCGTTCACCCCGGCGGACCCGGGCAAGATCGATGCGGGCTGGGACATCAGCACGCGGGACGGCACGCCCAGCGTGTTCGACTACATGGACTTCGCCAACGTCCAGGGCTACGACTTCCACGGCTCCGGCAGTGACAACAGTTGGGAACCCAACCGCACCGGCGACCAGGGCAACCTGTACGTCGACGCGGGGGACCCGTACCCGACCAAGTTCAGCGTGGAATCGACCGTCCAGTACTACCTGGACCAAGGCGTCGACCCACGCAAACTGGTGCTCGGGCTCGCGTTCTACGGACGTGGCTGGCAACAGGTCACGGACGGCGGGGCGCACGGCGAATGGCAGGCCGCCAACGGCGCCGCACCGGGCCAGTTCCCGGAGGAGTCCGGTACCAGGGGCTACGCCAACCTGATCGCGTCGGTACCGAACCTGACCGTCTACCACGACGAACAGTCGGTCTCGACCTACGGCTACACCGGCAACAACGGCCAATGGTGGACCTTCGACGACGCGTGGTCCATCGGTAAGAAGACGGCCTGGCTCCGCACCAAGAACCTCCTGGGCGCGATGCTCTGGGAGATGAGCGGGGACACCGGAGTGCTGATGACCGCGGTCGACAACGGGCTCAAGTAGCCCACCGGATCGGAAGGTCGGGAGTGCGGTGAGTGGCCGCCTCCCGACCTTCCTCATGCCCGGCCGCATGCCCGGCCGCCGTCGGTGACGGGGAGTGGCGGTGCCGGGCGCGCCCACTCCGGTAAATAGTAGCCATGTACATAGTCGTCATGTACTGTATTCATCAGTCGAGCAGCACCGAGAATCCTGAGGAGCAGTCATGACCGGCACCGCAACCGCCCCCACCCCCGTCCTCGCCAACGCCCGGGTCATCGCCCTGACGCACTACGCCGGACGGGCCCTTCTGGAAAGCGTGTTGGCCCGCCACGGCGCCACGTTCCACCAGAGCGTGGCGCTCCGGGTCGTCGTGGTCGCGGGTGGGAGCATCGGCCGTGACGAGCTGGTCGCCGACGTCGTCGGTTCGCTGAAGGCCGACGAATCGCTCGTGCACGACGTGATCGGGGAACTGACGGCCGCCGAACTGTTGGAGGCGGACCCGGCGCAGGCGTCCCGGCTGCGACTGACCGACGCCGGACGGGAGTTGTACGAGCACAGCGCCGCCGAGACCGCCCCGATCTCGGCCCGACTGTACGCCGACATCCCGGCCGAGGACCTGGCGGTCACGGGCCGGGTGCTGGCCCTGATCACCGAGCGGGCGAACGCCGCGTTGGCCGGCGCCTGAGGCCCCGTCCGTTGCGTTTCACCCGTCAAACCCCGCCGCCGCCCTCGCCCGTCGCCTCGTCGCGCAGCGCCCGCTTCAGGATCTTGCCGGTGGGCCCCAGCGGCAGTGCGTCGAGCGTGCGGATCACCCTCGGATACTTGTGCCGACCGAGGTGTTCACGCGCCCAGTCGATCAACTCCTCCGGTGTCGGGGCCCGGGTACCGGCCGGGGCGGGGCGCAGGACGACCGCGGCATGCACCTCCTCGCCGAGCGCCTCGTGCGCCGCGCCGTACACCGCGACCTGGGCGATCGCCGGGTGCCGGGCCAGGACTTCCTCGACCTCGCGGGGGTAGACGTTGTAGCCGCCGCGGATGACCAGGTCCTTCTTCCGGTCGACGATGGCAAGGAAACCGTCCTCGTCGACGACGCCGAGGTCGCCGGTCCGGAACCAGCCGTCCACGATCGCGGCGGCGGTGGCGGCCGGGTCGTCCAGGTAGCCGGCGAAGACGTTGTGGCCGCGGACCACGACCTCGCCGACCGTCCCCGTCGGCAGCAGGTCTATGCGTTCGTCCACGTCGGCGGCGGCGACGGCCACCTCCACACCGCGGATCGCATGCCCGACCGTGCCGGGTCGGCGGCCCAGCAGTCGTTGGTTGAAGGTCGCGGCCGGGGACGTCTCGGTCAGCCCGTATCCCTCGAACACGTGCGTGCCGAACGCCGCCTCGAACCGCTCCAGCACGGCGACCGGCAGGGCCGCGCCGCCGGATACCGCCAACCGCAGGCTCGGCATGGTTCGTTCGCCGGCCGCCTCGGTGAGCGCGTGGAACATGGTCGGCACACCCATGAAGACACTCACCCCCTCGCGGACGATCACGTCGACGGCGCCGGCCGCGTCGAAGCGCGGCATCAGTACGAGCGTGGCCCCGGCGCGCAGCGCGGCGTTCATCGCGCAGGTCTGGCCGTAGCTGTGGAACAGCGGCAGACAGCCCAACACCACGTCCCCCGGGCCGAGTTCGTGCAGATCCTGGGCGCAGACGGTGGCGTTGAGCACGAGGTTCAGGTGGGTCAACCGGGCGCCCTTGGGGCGACCCGTGGTGCCGCTCGTGTACAGGATGGCCGCGATGTCGTCGGCCGTGGTCGGGTGGGCGGTGGTCAGCGGCTCGCCGCGGTGCTCGTGGTCGGCGCCCAGTGCCGCGATGCCGGCCGCGTCGGCGGCGGCCAGCGCGGTCGGCCACAACGCGCCGCCGCTGATCACGAGCACGGATCCGCTGTGTCGCAGGATGAATTCGACCTCCTCCGGGACCAACAGCGCGTGGATCGGTACGACCGAGGCACCGGCCGCGATGACCGCGTAGTACACGCGCGGGAACAGCGCGATGTTCGGCAACATGATCGCGACCCGATCACCCGGCTCGACGCCACGCTCGCGCAATGCCGCGGCGTAGCGCAGGACATCGGCCCACAACTGCCGGTAGCCGACCCGGATTTCGCCTTCGACGACGGCGACGCGGTCCGGGTGGCGCAGTGCGGAATCGCTCAAGAGGGCGGCCACACCGAGTTGTTGCTGCACGGGGCACTCCAGGGGTATGCGGCGGCGCCGGGCGCCGGACGGGGTTGCCGACCCGAACCGCCCCCGGCCGCACGAGGGCGCGGGGCGCGGGTCGTGCGGCCGGGACGGCGGGAGGGAGAAGGCGGGAAGGAGGCTGGAGGGAGAACGTGGGATGGTGGAAGGAGCCGGAGACGGGGAGCCGGAACCACGACCGACGACCGCGATCCGAGACCACGACCGGATGCCCCGGGCTACTTGCGCCTGTACTCCTTGTCCATGTTTGCGAGCACCGAGTTCACCGACGCCCGCCCCGTGAGCAGTTCCTGTACGCCGGCGAAGTGCGCCTGCTGGACCTGGGTGTTCGGCCAGTGCTGATCCGGCCACGGGCTTGTGTTGCCCTGGGCCGGCGCCTGCACGACGACGGCCTGCACGGGCGAGGGGGTGTACTCCACACCGGTCAGCAGCGGCGGCACATCCGCCGTCCTGGCGTAGGCGCTCATCACCTCGGGGCGGGCGAGGAAGTCCAGGAACTTGATCGCCGCGGCCTTGTGGCCGCTCTTCGCATTGACCGCCAGGCCGCTGCTCGGCGCGACCGGCACCCGGTTCTCCGCGACCACATCGGACGCGGGCAGCGGGAACGAGGCGATCTTCGTACCCGGCGCGGCCTTGGCCACCGAGTTCGCCGCCGACGTGGTCATCACGAAGCCGACCGACTTGCCCGCCAGGAACTGTCCGCTCGCCGCGGTCAGGCTGGTGCCGACGGGGTCCGCGTTGAAGCATCCCCGGTCCTGCATCTCCCGGTACTTGGTGAACGCGCTCGCCCAGCCCGAGCCGGCGAAGGTCGCCCGACCGGCCGCCATTCTCGCGTCGAAGTCGGGCCGCGGGGTCCCGGGTCGCACTGATGCCGTCCCAGTCGGTCAGCGACAGGCTCGCGCCGCGCAGTGCCGGTACGACCAGGACCGCGAGGTAGACCGCGGCGGCGGGTACGACGAACCACCACGGCACGCGGCCGTTGCGGGGTCGGCGCGGCGGGGGTGTGCGGGTCGGGGCCGGCCGCACGACCGGTCTCGACGTGGTGTGCGGGGTGACGGTGGTCATGGTCGACCTCGATTCGTGCCCTGGGCGCGGGGTGCGACCGGCGCGGCGTCGACGAGGGCGCCCCCGGCGAGGGCGTCCAGGGCGGTGTCGAACGTGCCCGCGGGGTGGTCGGCGACGCTGCCGTCCGGGGCCACGAGCGTGACCGGCACCGGGGATTCGACGTGGACACGATTGCCGTCGACGTGCACGTGGACCAGCCCGTGTGGGGTGGGCACCGCGCCCTTGGCCCAGCTCAGGTCGCCGAGCCGGGGGGCCACGCGGACCGTGGCATAGCCGGGCTCGGCGGGGGTGACGCCCAGCGTGTACACGAGCAGATCGCGGCTGGGCGTGGCGGACCAGCCGTGGCAGTAGGTGCCGCCCTCCCAGGTCTCCCGCCACGCGGTGGGCCCGGTGGCCAGCAGCCGTGCCCAGTCGCGGTACAGCCCGGTGAGCGCGTCCGCGGCGCCCAGCCGGGCCAGTGCGTCGTGCACGACGTAGCGGAAGAAGGGCTGGGCGCCCACGACTTGCCGGTGCACGTCCCAGGTGACCGGGGGCGGGGAGAAGCGCTCGATCCGGTGGCCGGTCGGCGCGCCGTCCGCATCGCCGCCGTGCGCGGCGACCGGCGCCTGGGTGAACATGGCGTCCCGGGCGAGTAGGAACTCCCGTACCCGTTGCGTGCGTTCGGCCGGGACCAGGCCGGCGCAGACCGCGGCGGCGGTGGTGTGCTCGCTCATCGCGGGCTGTACCACGTCGTGGACCGCGTGGTCGCGGTAGCCGCCCCGCCGGGCGTCCCAGAACACCTCGAAGCCCGCGCGCACCGCGTCGTGCAGGCCGCGTGCCCACGCGGCCCGACCGGCGTCGCCGAGCCAGTGGGCCATCTCTGCGAAGTCGCCCAGGGCGCGTGCCCACAGCGCGTTCAGTGTTGCGCTGGTGCCCTCGACCTGCACCGGCGACCAGTCGATCAGCACCCATCCGGTCACGTCCCGGACCAGGCCGTCCGGGCCGAGGAAGGCGGTGAACCAGTCGAGCACGGCTTCGGCGACGGGCATCAGGCGGGCCACCAGGGCGCGGTCGCCGGTGTGCCGGTAGAGGTTGTGCACCGAACGCACCCAGTGCAGCGACCAGTCCGGGATGGTGATCAGGTCCGGATCGCCGGCGTCGCCCGCGACCACCATCGGCAACAGGCCGTCCGCGCGCGGGGTCGCGGTGAGCAGTGGTGCGTGCCGGGCCAGGCTCCAGTCCGGGTTGTTGACCAGGTCGACCGACTGGTGCACGACCGCGTCGCCCGTCCAGGCCCGCTGTTCCCGGCTGGGGCAGTCGATGTAGGCGTCGTGTGCGGTCAGGTCCACGGTGCGCAGGCCCACCCGATGGATTTCCGTCAACAGCGGGTCCGAGCAGGCGAAGTACGGGCCGGCCGGACGCGGGCGCAGTCGTTCGGCGAGGGTCGGGGTGAGCCGGAGCGGGCCGGTGGCGCAGACCACGAGCACGATGTAGCGCCCGCCCGCCGGGTCGCCGAGTTCGAATCGTTCGCCGTCGCCGCCGCGTGTGGTGTATGCGAAGCACGCCGCGCTGGAGAGCGCCGCGGGGGTCGGCGACTCGCTGAGCGCGCCGAACAGCACGGTGCCGGGGGCGGCTTCGACGTCGATGCGCAGCGTGCCGCTGACCATTCGGCCGAGGTCGGCGATGACCAGTCGGCGGCCGGCGGGCAGTGCGAGCGAGGAGACCGCGGACGTCTCGTCCGGGTCGGCCGCGGTGTCGGGCCGGGCCTCGGGGCGGATCTCGCCGAGTGCGTCGGCCAGTGCGGTGTGAATGTCGGCGAAGCCGAGCGGGCCCTGGGGACGCGGGGCCGCGGTCAGCGCCGCGGTGGCGAAGGAGGCGGGTGTGCGGGTGGCCCCGCCCGGTTGCGGCAGCGGGTTGGGCAACAATGCGCCGTACGGCTCGGAGGGTGGCCGGGTGGCGCCCGCGCTGCCCACGTGCGATGCGGACAACACCGTTGCGGCAGGCCAGTGTTCGTCGTCGAAGTCGAGGCCGGTCCAGGCCGGGTCGAGCCGCCTGGCGTCCAGGATCTCGGGGATCTGCGGGGAGACTGTGGATTGCGGTGCGCACGGGGTCCAGGCGTCCGACTCCAGGCAGCGCCAGGACGCGTCGGTGGCGATCCAGGTGTCCCCGCCGACGCCGACCTCGGCGACCAGCGCGCCGCCGCCCAGGGTGTACGTGGTCGGGGAGGGTACCCACCATGCGGTGCGGTGGCCGTAGAAGCGCACCAGCACGGCGATCACGTTGCGTCCGGGGCGCAGCGCCGCGGCCGCGTCGCCGTGGTCGTAGTACAGCCGGCGGGCACCGTGTCGGATCGGGCCGCGGGTCAGTTCGACGCCGTTGACGTACAGCACGTGTCGGGAGTCGGAGCTGATCCGAAACGGTGCGTGCTCGGGTATCTCGGTCAACTCGAAGGTGCGCCGGAACAACACGCGGCGGTCGAATCGCTCGGGATCCAGCGATCCGTTCATCGGGTTCTCGTGCGGCGGCTCCCCCACCGCACCGTGTTCGGTCCAGAGCCACTGGCCCTGCCAACGACGGCTCACGAGTGTGTCTTGCATCGTGCGTGTCCTTCCGATTCTCGACCCTCGGTTCCCGGCACCCGATGCGGAACGCCCGGATCCCGAGTGGATCCCGAGCGGCGGGGACCCCCGGCTGCCGCTCGGCGGACACACCCTAACTCCGTTTTTTACTAACCACTAGATAAAAATGATAGGATGCTGACTGTGACTGAGAGAACACGCGGAGACGACGAGGATCGTGGGCGGCCGTCCCGACGAAGCCCCCAGCCCCGCCGCGGCCCGGGGCGCAGTGAGCGCGGCGCGCGACGGCGCGAGGAACTGGTGACCATCGCCGGCGAACTCTTTGCCCGCAGCGGCTTTCGCGGCACCGGCCTGGCCGAGGTCGCGGCCCGCGCCGGGATCACCCAGCCGGCGCTGCTCTACTACTTCGGCAGCAAGGAAGGACTGTTGCAGGCGGTGATCGAGCGACGGGGCGCGCAGAGCATCGAGTTCGCCCAGGAGTCGGTGGCCATCGGCGGCCTGCGGGCGATCCGGGAGTTGCCCGCCTCCGCACACCGCAATCAGCGCGAACCGGGTCTCGCGCGCCTGCTCGCGGTGCTGACCATGGAGAACCTGGACGCGGAGGATCCCGCCCACGAGTACTTCGTCGAGCGCTATCGACGACTGCGCGCGCTGATCGCCCGAATCATCACCGACGCCCAGGCCACCGGCGAGATCCGCGCCGAGATCGACCCGGCGCACAAGGCCGCGGAACTCCTGGCCACGATGGACGGTCTGCAGATGCAATGGCTGCTCGACCCGACGGAGGTCGACCTGGTCACCGCCATCGAGTCCTATGCCCTGACCCTGATCCGCGATCTGGCCGCCGACCCGTCGGTCTACGCGGCGGCCACGACCCGGGACACGACCGACGTCGAATAGTGCACGCGGCGGCGGCGAGCCGGCGCAGCGCCCCCGGCGACTGCGGACCGGGGCCGCGACCGGCCCGGGAGGCGAGTTCGACGAACACCGACACACCCTCAGCCCTGTGCCGAGGTGTGCTCGGCCAGGTACCGGCGCAGCGTCACGACGGCCGCTTCGGCCCGGCGCCGCTCGGGTGGGTCGTCACCGAGCGGGTCCGTGCCGGCCTCCGGCGGCGGTACGGAACACCTCGCCGCTGCGCCCGTATCGAGCCCGGGGCGAGGCGCGGTTGCCGAGCCGCCCGCAACCTCGCGCCGCGTCGTGTTCGGCGGCGCGCGATCACCGGCTCGTGCCCCGGGGACAGGGGGCACGAGCCGGTCCGCGCAGCCGCGAGGTGGTCACTCGCCGGCGTACGCCCTGCGCAGCGCGGCGATGTCGAGCTTGCCCATCTTGAGCATCGCGGCGGTGGTCCGGGTCGCCTTCTCCGGGTCCGGGTCGCCGATCAGGTCGATCAGCTCGGTCGGCACGACCTGCCAGGACACGCCGTACTTGTCCTTGAGCCACCCGCAGGGCCCCTCCGACCCGCCCTCGGACAGCTTGGCCCAGTAGTAGTCCACCTCGTCCTGATCGGCGCACGGGATCTGGAACGAGATGGCCTCGTCGAAGGTGAACTGCGGGCCGCCGTTGACGCCGACGAAGCGCTGCCCGTTGATCTCGAACTCGACGGCGAGCACGGAGCCCGCCGGACCGGGACCGGCCTCGGTGTAGCGGCCGATCCGGCCCAGCTTGCCGTCCTCGAAGATGGACAGGTAGTGGTTCGCGGCCTCCTCGGCCTGACCGTCGAACCACAGACAGGTGGTGAATCCCTTGCCGGTCATCGTTACCTCCGGTACTCGGTGCGGGGTGACGTACACGAGTACCGACCTGTTTCGCGCGGCAAACTCATCGCGTTCCGGCCGACGGTTTCCCGACGGCCGCCCGCGCCTTCGGGTCAGCGCCTGCGGGCGGCCTCGACCACGTCGCGGATGCCGTCCGCCGAGGTCACCCGGCGGGCGTACTCCGGCTGCCGCAGCGCGCCGCCCATGTAGGGGAGCGGGTTGCGGTGCGTCGCGGTGCTCTCCAGGACCGCACCGGCCGCGAAGTGCACCTCGCGCACGCCGGTGGCGGCCAGCACCCGGTCGATGTTGCGGGCGGTGATGCCGCCGCCCGGCATGATCACGATCCGGCCCGCGGCCTGTTCGACCAGGCGCGCGATCAGCGGAGCGCCCTCCAGCACGCTGCTGTCCTGGCCGGAGGTGAGCACCCGGTCGACACCGAGTTCGATCAGCTGCTCCAGCGCGGCGTGCGGGTCGCGGGTCATGTCGAAGGCGCGGTGGAAGGTGACCGAACGATCGCCGGCCGCGGCCATCAGCTGCTCGATCACCGGCCGGTCCAGGTCGCCGTCCGCGGTCAGCGCGCCGATCACCACGCCGTGCGCGCCGGCCGCCCGGATCGCCTCGACGTCCCGACGCATCGCGGCGACCTCGTACTCGTCGTACACGAAGTCGCCGCCACGCGGACGCACGATGACATGGACCCGGATCGTGTCGACGGCGGCCAGGGTCGTCTCGATCAGGCCGAGGCTGGGCGTGATGCCGCCCTCGAACAGGTCCGCGCACAACTCGACCCGGTGCGCGCCCACCCGTTCGGCGGCAAGCGCGCCGGGGACGTCGTCGATGCAGATCTCGTAGGTCGGGGCGGTGTCGGGGCCGGCGGTGACGATCATGGCGTGTTTCTCCCGGTGAGCGAGGATGAGCGGATGAGCGGAGGGGGACGTCAGGTCGGCATGGCGGTCACCCGGACCTCGCCGACCGGCAGACCGCCGCCCGGCACCGGTACGGACGCCCACTCGTGCGCCGCGGCCGTGTCCACGCCGAGCGTGCGCAACGCGGCCAGCGCGAGCGCGGTGGTCGCGCGCGGGCTGCCGTCGATCACCTTGACCGCGACCGCGTGCCCGGCGGTCGTCGCGGCCACGAACACGCCCTCGGCGCCGCCCTTGACCACGACGCCGGGCAGCAGCCGCATCACCTCGGTGTTGGCCTGCCCGTCCCCGCCGACGTAGCGCGGGTGCTCGCGCATCGCGTCGGCCACCGTGCGCCCGGGACCGTCGGACGAGGTGGCCAGCGCGCGGACGCCGCGGGCCAGCCCGGTCAGGGTCATCGCGAACACCGGCGCGCCGCAGCCGTCCACGGCGGTGTGTACCGTCGATTCGCCCGCCGACTCCTCGATGCCCTCGCGGACCAGCACCTGGAGCGGGTGCGCCGGATCGAGGTAGCCGTCGGTGGGCCACCCGGCCGCGACACACGCGGCCAACATCGCGGCGTGTTTGCCGGAACAGTTCATCCGCTCCCGCGAGTCCGCCTCGCCGCGCCCGATCATCGCCCGGTAGGCCGCCTCGTCCTCCGGCCGACTCGGCGGACACCGCAGCGCGTCGCCGGTCAGGCCGGCCGCCGCGAGGATCTCGCCCACCGCGTGCACGTGGAAGTCCTGCCCGGTATGGCTGCCCGCCGCGATGGCCACATGTGCCCCGACCAACGGCGCACCCGCGCGCAGACAGGCCAGCGCCTGGAACGGCTTGGCCGAAGAGCGGGGTATCACCGGCTCGTTCGGGTCGCCGAGCTCGATCACGGGCCGCCCGTCCGGGGCCAGCGCGACCAGGCTGCCGAAGTGCCGACTCTCCACGAAGCCGGAGCGGACCACCTCGGCCAACTCGGCGTAGCGGGTGCTGGGTTCGGGGCGCACGGTGTCCTCCTGGCGCATCGGGTCCTCCGGGTCGGGGCATTCGCTCGGGTCGCCGAGCACGGGCGGTGCGGTCACGGGTGGTGCGGTCACGGTCGGTGCGGTCGTGCGCGGCCCGCTCACAGCCGGCCGTCCGCGCCCGCGCGAGCCCGCAGCAGGGTCCGCAGGTTGCGGCGGCCGACGGGGCGGAAGCCCTGCCGGGCCTCCAGCGTGCGGGCCAGCTTGGACAACGACGCGTTGAGCACGATGTAGACGAGCGCGATGATGATGTAGGTCTGGATCAGGAGTCGGTTGTAGCTGGCCAACACCCGGCCGCTGTACAGCAGTTCGGAATAGCTGACGATGAAACCGAGCGAGGTGTCCTTGAGCAGGCCCACCGATTGGCTGACCAGCGACGGCAACAACCGGCGGATCGCCTGCGGCAGCACGATCAGCCGCATGGTCTGCGTGTCGGTCAGGCCGACGGCCAGGCCCGCTTCGCGCTGACCCCGGTCCAGGGACAGGATGCCGGCCCGGAAGATCTCCGCGAACACGGCGGCGGCGGACACCGACAGCGGCAACACCAGTTTCCAGAACAGCGGCAGGTCCACGCCGTAGTGCGGCAGTCCGAACAGGACCAGATAGACCAGCAGCAACACCGGAACGGTACGCATCACCTCGATGTACACGGTGGCCGGCCAACGCAGCGCACGACGCCGGGACAACCGCCCCAGGGCCAGTACGATGCCGCCGGCCACGGACAGCGCGGTGGCGACGGCCGCGGCGCGGATCGTGGCCCACAGGCCCTCCAGCAGATATCGCCACATCGGCCACGTGGTGTAGGGCCGCCACTTGTCCGCGTCGAGCTGGCCGTGGTCGGCGAACCGCCGTACGGCCAGGGCCAACAGCGCGGCCACCGTGACACCGGCCACGATGCCGGCGATGCGCATCCGGCGACGCGCGATCGGGCCGGGCTCGTCGAACAACACTCGGGACGCGCTCATCGCACGATCGCCACCTTCCGCTCGATCACGCCGGTGAGCAGGCCCGCGGCGGCGCAGATGACCATGTAGCCCAGGCCCGCGCCGACGAACACCGGGATCGGCTGCGCCTCCAGCAGGTTGACCCGGTTCGCGGCGGAGGTCAGTTCGACCACGCCCACCGCCGCGGCCAACGAGGTGTTCATGGTCAGCGCGATGAAGATGTTGCCGATCGGCTGGACCACGCCGCGCAGCGCCTGCGGCAGGATCACCAGACGCAGCGACTGGCCGAAAGTCAGTCCCAGGGCCCGGGCCGCCTCGGCCTGGCCGATGGAGACCGTGTTGATCCCGGAGCGCACCGCCTCGGCGATGTAGGCCGCCTCGTACAGCGCGATCACGATCACCGCGGTGGTGAACAGCGGGAAGATCACCCCGACTTCGGGCAGGCCGAAGACGAACAGCACGAGCAGGACCAGCAGCGGGGTGTTCTGGAAGGTCTCCACGTACACGGTGCCCACGCCGCGCAGGGCGGCGACGGGGGAGACCCGCAGGGCGGCCACCACGACGCCGATCAGCAGCGCGCCGGCGAACGACAACGCGGTGAGTTCGAGCGTGGTGGTGATGCCGTCGGTGAAGGCGGAGAGATGTCGCAGCACGACATCCATCGGCGATGGCCTTTCGGGAGAGGGTGGGAAGGGACGCGCGGGTGGGGGCGACTCGGGTCGAGCGCCGGGGCGGGAGGGCGTGGTGTGCGGCCCTCCCGCCCCGGGGATCAGGAGCCGGGCACGCCGCCGATCGCGGGCGGGGTCGGCGGGTTGCCCTCGACGACGGTGCCCAGCGTCTGCTTCCAGACCGACTGCCACGAGCCGTCCTGGCCGATCTTGCGCAGCCAGTCGTTGACGAACGTCTTGAACGCGGCGTCGTCGTGCCCGAGTCCGATGCCGTACGGATCGGCGGTGAACGGCTCGCCGACCACGGTGGTGTCCGGGTTCTGCTTGACGTCCGCGACCAGGAGCGCCTGGTCCTGGACGTAGGCGTCGCCGCGGCCCTGGCGCAGCGCGGTGACGCACTCCGGGTCGCTGCCGAAGGTGACCACCTTCGCGTCGGGGGCGACCTGCTTGATCGCGGCGATGGCGGGCGTGTTGGCGCCGGCGATCACGGTCTTGCCGTTCAGGTCGGCCGGCGTCTTGATGCCGCCCGCGCCCTTCTTGACCAGGATGGCCTGGCCGGACGAGTAGTACGGACCGGCGAAGGCGACCTGTTCGGCCCGCTTGGGGGTGATCGTGTAGGTCTGGAAGACCACGTCGACGGTGCCGTTCTGGAGCAGCGCCTCACGGGTCTCGGTGGCCGAACTGACGATCTTCACCTCGGGCTTGCCGATGATGTACTTGGCGAGTAGCCGGCCCATCTCGGCGTCGAACCCGTCCGTCTTGCCGGATATCGGGTTGAGCTGCGACCACAGCGGCGCGTCCTGCGAGCCGCCGACGATCAGATAGCCGCGCGCCTTGATCTTGGCCATCGTGGAGTTGGGCAGGATCGCGCTGTCCGGGGCGACGTCGGCCTTCTTGGCGACGTCCTCGCCGGCCGGCTTGGCGCCACCGGGCACGTCCGAGGAGGAGCCCCCGGAGCAGGCGGCCAGCGCGGTCAGGGACAGGGCCGCGAGCACCGCCGGGACGGCGGAGCGCAGGCGACGCGGGGTTGCGGCGGCGCGCGGGCGACGCAGGGGGAAGCCGGACATCGGGGCCTTCCTTCGCAGGTGAGGGTGTGGTGGGGACGGGACGAGGGGGTACGGCCCGGTGGGCGCCGGCGAGGTACCCGGGGTGTCAGTGACTGAGCACCTTGGACAGGAAGTCCCGGGCGCGGTCCGTGGTCGGAGCGGTGAAGAAGGTGTCGGGCGTGCCGACCTCGACGATCTGTCCGTCGGCCATGAAGACCACGCGGTCCGCGGCCCGGCGGGCGAAGCCCATCTCGTGCGTGACCACGACCATGGTCATGCCCTCGCGGGCCAGGTCGACCATCACGTCCAGGACCTCGTTGACCATCTCCGGGTCCAGCGCGCTGGTCGGTTCGTCGAAGAGCATCACCTTGGGCTGCATGGCCAGGGCCCGGGCGATTGCGGCACGCTGCTGCTGGCCGCCGGACAGTTGTGCCGGGTAGTGGTCCGCCTTGTCGGCGATGCCCACCCGGTCCAGCAACGCCCGGGCCTGCCGGTCCGCGTCGCTCGCGGACAGGCCCTTGACCCGGGTCGGTCCGAGCGTGACGTTCTGCAGCACGGTCTTGTGCGCGAACAGGTTGAACTGTTGGAAGACCATGCCCACTTCGGTGCGCAGCCGGGCCAATGCCCGACCCTCGGCGGGCAGTTCCTCCCCATCCAGTAGGACCACGCCCGAATCGACGTTTTCCAGCCGGTTCAGACAGCGGCACAGGGTCGATTTGCCCGCGCCGGAAGGGCCGATCAGCACGACCACCTCGCCGGCGGCGACGGTCAGGTCCACGTCGGTCAGCACGCGGACCGCCCCGAACGACTTGTTGATGGCGCGTGCCTCGACCATGGGCGTCAGTACGGCGGAAGAAGGCGACGCGGACTTCATCAACGCTCCATCTTTGTTCGGAATCGAAGTTTCATGTGACAGTAGAAGTTGAATTCGAAGGAAGTCAATGCCTTGCTGGTTATTACGGGGTGTGCTATTCCTGTCACTGCCGTACCGCAGCAGGTGTGCCTCGAACGGGAGTGGGACGTTGGCTGGAAGCGCGGGTGACCTGGTGCGACTGGTGGCCAAGGGGCACGGTCGATCCCGGGCGGAACTCGCCCGAATGAGCGGAATGGCCCCGTCGAGCGTCTCCCTGCGCGTGGAGGAGCTCATCGACGCCGGGCTGTTGCGCGAGGACGGCGAGGGCGCCTCCCGGGGCGGCCGGCGACCCCGGCAGTTGCGCCTGCACGAGAACGCGGGCGTGGTGGTGGCCGTGGACGTGGGCACCCACCACGTCCGGATGGCGGTCCTGGATCTGGGCGGCCGGGTGCTGCTGGAGCGCGAACTCCCCGGCGACATCGCCGAAGGCCCCGAGCGGGTGAGCGAACGGCTGGTCGAGCACCTTCGGATGACGCTCCGTCAGGCATCGGTGGAGCAACTGCCGCTGCTCGGCGTCGGCATCGGCATGCCGGGCCCGGTCGATCCGGGCGCGGCCAAGGTGGTCGCGCCGTCCCGGATGCCCGGCTGGAACGAGTACCCGATCGGCCGCCGGATGAGCGAACTGCTCGGCGTACGCGTGGTGGTGGAGAACGACGCCAACCTGATGGCGGTCGGCGAACACCGCTACGGCTGGCCGGATCGGGACAACCTGATGGCGGTCAAGGCCGGCACCGGGATCGGCTGCGGCATCATCGCGTCCGGGAAGCTGCACCGCGGGCGCGGCGCGGCCGGCGACATCAGCCACGTCCCGGTGCACGTCCCCGAACCGGTCACCTGCTCGTGCGGGCACTCCGACTGCCTGGAGGCGCACGCGAGCGGCGCGGCGCTGCAGCGCACGCTGCGCGCGCAGGGCATCGAGGTCTCCTCGTCGCGCCAACTGGTCGAACTGGTCAACGACGGCGTGCCCGAGGTGACCACGCTGGTCCGCAACGCGGGCCGGCTGGCCGGGCAGGTGCTCACCCCGCTGGTGAACTTCTTCAACCCCGACGTGCTCGTCCTGGGCGGCGGCCTCTCCGCCGCCGAGCCCTTCGTCGCCGCGGTACGCGGCGCGATCTACGAACGCTGCCTGCCGCTGGCCACCCGCGACCTGGAGATCGCCACCGCCGTGACCGGCCGGGACGCGTGCATGCTGGGTGCGGGCGCGCTGGTCCTGGACGAGGTGCTGGCCGGGGACTGGGTGGACGACGCCCTGTCCGCCCGCTGATCCGCGCCGGGTCCGAAGGAGGCGACCCCTACGCGCTGCCCACCCAGGACTCCGCCCCGAAGGTCACCTTGATCTCGGAGGCCAGGGTGCTCGCGTCGACCTTCGCGGCCAGCGCGTAGACGGTGGTTTTGTGCACGCCGCGCACGGTGAGGTGGACCGGGGAGTCGCCCGGGTGGGCGGCGAGGATTCGTTTGAGTTCGGCCACCGACTGCTCGGTGACCCGGTGGGCGGGCAGGGCCAGGCGCACCGGCGGTCGGCCGCCGTGTTCGGCGGAGGACACGTCCAGCACGGTCACCTCCCGACCGAAGACGTTCGGGGTTCCGTCCCGCTCTTCGATCCGGCCGGTGACCGAGACCACGTGGTCCTCGACCAGGGCGGGTCGGACGAGCCGGTAGACGGCGGGGAAGAACAGGACCTCGATGCCGGCGTCCCGGTCCCGGAGGTCGACGATGGCCCACACTTTGCCCTGTTTGGTCGTCTTGAGCTGCACCCCCGTGATCAGTCCGGACAGTCGCACCTCCCCGGAGCCGCGTTCGGAGCCGAGCAGCGCGGCGATCGAGCAGTCCCGCGCGGCGGCGAGGATGTGCTCGGCCCCGTCCAGCGGATGGGCCGAGACGTAGAGCCCGAGCATCTCGCGTTCGGTGGCCAGGAGTTGCCGGCGCGGCCACTCGGCGTCGTCGATCGGGAAGTCCAGGCCGAATGCGGGTTCGTCGCCCTCGCCCGCGCCCGCGTCGGCGAACAGATCGTCCTGGCCGAAGCTCGCCGCCTTCTTCACCGGGACGAACGCGTCGATGGCCTCCTCGTGCACGGCGGCCAGGCCCTTGCGCGAATGCCCCAGCGAGTCGAACGAGCCGGCCTTGATCAGCGATTCCACGGCCCGTTTGTTCAGGGCGGGCAGGTCCGCCTTGCTCAGGAAGTCGGCGAAGGAGGTGAACCCGCCCCTCCTGCGCCGGGCGTCGACGATCGCCTCGATGACGTTGTCGCCGACGTTGCGCACCGACCGCAGCCCGAACCGCACATCGTCCCCGACGGCGGTGAACTCCGCGACGGACTCGTTGACATCGGGCGGCAGGACCCGTACGTCGTTCTTGCGGGCGTCGGCGAGGTAGACCGCCGCCTTGTCCTTGTCGTCGCCGACGGAGGTGAGCAGTGCGGCCATGTACTCGGCCGGGTGGTTGGCCTTGAGATAGGCGGTCCAATACGAGACCAGGCCGTAGCCGGCGGTGTGCGACTTGTTGAACGCGTAGCCGGAGAACGGGAGCATGACGTCCCACAGGGCCTTGATCGCCTCCTCGCCGAAGCCGTTCCCGCGCATGCCGTCGTGGAACTTGTCCCATTCCGCGGCGAGTACCTCCGGCTTCTTCTTGCCCATCGCGCGGCGCAACAGGTCGGCGCCGCCCAGCGTGTAGCCGGCCAACTCCCGGGCGATGGCCATGATCTGCTCCTGGTAGACGAGCAGATGGAAGGTGTTCCCGAGGATCGGCTCCAGCGCGTCGCGCAGTTCGGGATGGATCGGGGTGATCTCCTGGCGACCGGTCTTGCGATGCGCGTAGTTGGTGTGTGCGTTCGCCGCCATCGGGCCGGGACGGTACAGGGCGTTGACCGCGGCGATGTCCTCGAACCGGGTGGGCTCCATCTGCCGCAGCAGCACCCGCATGCCGCCGCCGTCCAGTTGGAAGACGCCGAACGTGTTGCCCTCGGCCAGCAGTCGATACGTCCGAGCGTCGTCCAGGGGGATCACCACGGTCGAGGCGTTGCCGTCCAGCGGATCGACGGTGGCCAGGTCGATGCCCCGGTTCTCCCGGATGTTCCGGATCGCCTGGTCGATGACGCCCAGGTTGCGCAGACCCAGGAAGTCCATCTTGATCAGGCCCATCGCCTCGCACGAGGGGTAGTCGAACCCGGTGATCCGCACGCCGTCCGAGGCGCGCATGTGCAGCGGGATGCGGTCGGTGAGCCTGGTCTTGGACAGGATCACCGCTGCGGCGTGCACCCCGGTGCCGCGGATCAGGCCCTCGACGCCGCGGGCGGTGTCCAGCACCCGCCGCACGTCCGGCTCCTCGTCGTACATGCGGCGCAGCTCGCCGGCCTCGGCCCAGCGCTCGTGGGCGGCGTCGAAGACGGCGGCCAGCGGGGCCGGTTTGCCGTTGTGGTCCGGCGGCAGGGCCTTGGTGATGCGCTCGCCGTGGGAGTACGGGTAGCCCAGGATGCGCGCCGAGTCCTTGATCGCGTTCTTGGCCTTGATCCGGCCGAACGTGTTCACCATGGCGGTGTACTCGTCGCCGTACTTCTCGGTCACGTAGCGCACCATGCGGTCGCGTTGGCGGTCGTCGAAGTCGAGGTCGACGTCGGGCGGGTTGATGCGCTCCGGGTTGAGGAACCGCTCGAACAGCAACCCGTGTTCCAGCGGGCACAGTTCGGTGATCCGCGTCGCGTAGGCCACGATGGAGCCGGTGGCCGAGCCGCGCCCGGGACCCAGCGGGATCCGGTTCTCCCGGGCGTGCCGGCAGATGTCGGCGACGACGAGGAAGTACGAGCTGAAGCCCATCGGACCGATCACCGACATCTCGGTCTCGAAGCGGTCCAGCACCCGCGCCGGGATCGGATCCCCGTAGCGCATCACCAGCCCCCGGCGAACCTCCCGACGCAGCCAGGACTCCTGGCTCTCGCCTGCGGGCACATCCGGGAAGTGCGGCATCTCGTCGACGTAGTCGAAGACGTCGTGGTATGACTCGACGCGTTCGGCGATCAACAGGGTGTTGTCGCAGGCTTCGGGCAACTCCGCGAACAGGGCGCGCATTTCGGCGGGGGACTTGAGGTAGTAGCCGGAGCCGTCGAAGCGGAACCGCTTGGGGTCGTTCTTGTCCTTGCCGACCCCGATGCACAGCAGGCTGTCGTGCGCGTCGGCCTGGTCCTCGGTGACGTAGTGCGCGTCGTTGGTGGCCAGCAGCGGGAGGTCCAACTCCTTGGCCAGACGCAGCAGTCCCTCGCGCACGTCGCGTTCGATGGCCAGGCCGTGGTCCATCAACTCCAGGAAGTAGTTCTCCGGGCCGAAGATCTCCCGGTACGCCGCGGCGGCGGCCTTCGCCTCGTCGTACTGGTGCAGCCGCAGTCGGGTCTGTACCTCGCCGGACGGGCAGCCGGTGGTGGCGATGATGCCCTCGGATCGCCGCGCGATCGACTCCCGGTCCATCCGGGGCTTGCCGGCCGGGAATTGGCCCTCGTAGCCGGCCTGGGTGCTCAGCCGGAACAGGTTGCGCAGTCCCCGGACGTCGCGTGCCCACATGGTCATGTGCGTGAAGCGACCACCGCCGGAGACGTCCTTGGAGCCCTCGCCGTCGTTGCCGACGGCGCGTCGGCCACCGGGTCCCCAGAACTCCTGCTTGCGGGAGAACCGGGACGAGGGCGCCACGTACGCCTCGATGCCGATGATCGGCCGGACGCCGGCGAAGCCCCGCGCGACCCGGGCGAACTCGTAGGCGCCGAACATGTTGCCGTGGTCGCTCATGGCGATCGCGGGCATGCCCAGCCGGGCGACCTCGGCGAACATCGGTCCCAGCTTCTGGGCGCCGTCGAGCATCGAGTATTCGGTGTGATTGTGCAGGTGGACGAAGGAATCCGGCACGAGTGAGTCATCTCCGAGGCGGGGAGGAGGCGCGCTTGATCAACCAAGCGTTGACCGGAGACATCAAATCGAGCATGACGTAATGGGATCAAACAACTATCTCGCCCACAATCCACAACGATCGGTTGTGCTTCTAGGATGACGGGCGTGGATATCGCCGCCGTACGCACCTTCGTCGCCGCCGTGGACGCGGGACGGTTCCAGTCGGCCGCGGCCCGACTGTCGATCTCCCAGCAGGCCGTCTCCAAGCGCATCGCCGCGCTGGAGCGGGACCTCGGTGTGCAGTTGTTCGTCCGGACCGCGCGCGGCGCGCAATTGACCATCGACGGGCAGGTGTTCCTGCCGCATGCCCGGACGCTGCTGCATGCCGAGGAGCAGGCCGCCGCGTCGGTGCGGCCGGGCCGGCGCGCGCTGCGGGTCGACGTGGTCGGGCGCCGGCTCGCCCCGGCCGGCCTGGTGCGCGACTTCCACCTCGCGCATCCGGAGATCGGGCTGGACGTGGTGACCCTGCCCGGCGCCGACGCGGCCGTGGACGCGGTACGGTCGGGCCTCATCGACGCGAGCATCCGGGCCGTCACCATGCCCGGTCGGCGGTTGCCCGACGGCGTCGAGGCGACCCCGGTCCTGGACGAGCCGCTGCGGCTGTTCGTCGGCCCCACCCACGAGTTCGCCACCGCCGCGACGGTGGCCACGGCCCGACTCGCCGGGCGCCGGATCTGGATGCCGGGCAACATCCGCGGCACCGAATGGACGGCCTACTACGACGAGTTCGCCGCCGCGTTCGGATTCACCGTGGACACGATCGGCCCCGACTTCGGCATCGAGGTGCTCCTGGACACGATCGCCGAATCATCGACGCTGGCGACCTTCCTCACCGACCGCACGCCGCTCGTCTGGCCCGTCGGTCACGACCTGCGGCTCATCCCGCTGTGCGACCCGACCCCCGTCTACCCGCACTCGCTGCTGTGGCGCGCCGACAATCCACACCCCGGGCTCACCGCCCTGCGCGAACACCTGGTCGCGTCGGCCCCCGAGCACCCCTACGGCCGAACGTGGGCGCCCGGCTGGGCCCGAACCCGCCGCGCCGCCTCGACCCGCCCCCCGGACGCTGATTCCGGCCGGTAGCCACACCCCGTCGGCGGGGTCGGTCGAGGTGCTGCCACGGCGCGATCGAGAGCGGCCCCGAGCGGTCGTGGTTCGACAGGAATCACGGGCGACGGATCCAAACGTCGCACAAACGCATCATTCGATTACAGGTTGTGGTGCAAGTCGCGGGGCGGGGTAGCTATCGAGGTGCTCGGCGGGCAACTTCGGGACGTCGGCGTCTATTGGGAGCGAACAATGATCCGCGTTCTCTTGGTGCACGACACGGAACTGATGAGATCGGCGCTGACCGCGCTGCTCGATCGCGAGGAAGACATCGAGGTGGAGGCCGACAGTTGGGACGGCGCACCGAATCGGGCCCGGTGCCAACGTCCGCACGTCTGCGTGGTGGACGTGGACTGTCCCGGATCCGTGCAACTGCCGCGTCGCCCGGTCGATCCGGACTGCGCCCTGCTCGTCCTGGCCACCACGTCCCGGCCGGGCAGCCTGTGTCGGGCAGCCGAGGCCAAGGCCCTGGGCTTCGTGGACAAATGCGCGCGACCTCCGCAATTACCGAGAGCGATCCGGTTGGTGGCCGCCGGTCGGCGCTATGTGGACGGGTCGCTGGCGCTCGACCTGCTGCGCGCCGCGAGCGCCCCGTTGACCCCGCGCGAGATACGGGTGCTGACGCTCGCCGCCGAGGGGGCGTCGGCTCCGGAGATAGCCCGCGACCTGCGGCTCAGCATCGGCACGGTACGCAACTACATGTCCGCGATCACCCGCAAGACCGGCGCCCGCAACCGGATCGACGCGATCCGGATCTCGCAGGACGCCGGCTGGGTGTAGCACCGGCCCGGTCGGATCCGGGCGACGCGCCGGAGCCCGGATCCCGACCCCCTCCCGATCCTCCTCAGATGCGTTCCGCGTGCCAGTCCCCCACCAGGTCCCGGTACAACGACGAGCGATCCAGGAGTTCCCGATGCGTTCCGCACACCGCGTGTACACCGTCCAGGACCAGCACCCGGTCCGCCCGTCGGGCCGAACTGATCCGATGGGCGACCACGATCAACGTCCCCGGCCGGTCCGCGAAGGCCCGTTCGGCGCGTCGTTCGGCGGCCGGATCCAGATGGCAGGTGGCCTCGTCCAACAGGACCAGCGGCGCCGGTGACAGGTGGGCCCGACCCAACGCGATCAACTGGCGCTCGCCCTGCGACAACGACGCCGGATCCACCGGCGCGTCGAGGCCGCCCAGTCGATCGATCAGCGGCCCCAGGCCCACCGCGTCCGTCGCCGCGGCCAGCGCCGCCGCGGACGCGCCGTCCGGGCACAGGTAGAGCAGGTTCTCCCGCACACTCGCGCCGAACACGTACGCCTGTTGCGGGATGAGCACCCGCTGCCGGGAGGCCTCGCCGCCGACCGGGCGAACCGGCCGGCCGTCCACGAGCACCTCGCCCCGGTCCGGCACGAGCACCCCCGCGACCAGGGCGGCCAGCGTCGACTTGCCGATGCCACTGGGGCCGACCACCACGAGGTGCTCGCCGGGTTCGACGGTCAGGTCCAGGTCGCGCACCACCGGCGCCGCGTTCGGGCCGTAGGCGAACGTCACCCGGCGCAGCCGCACCCGCGGCGGCCCACCGGTCGCACCGGCCGCGTCGGCCGGGCCGAGCACGCCGGCACGCCGCCGCGCCGACGTCGGCCCCGAGGTGAGCCGATCCAGGACCACGAGCAGTCGGGTGCCCGCCGCGCCCAGCGCCTGCATCAACGTGTGCAGCGCCGGCAACAGCGCCTGGGTGAGGTAGGTCAGCGCGCCCAGCAACGCCCCCGCGGTCAGGCCCCGATCGAGCAACCACGGAGCGCTCACCAGCAGCAACAGGACCGGCAACTGCCCGGCCACCCCGAGCGCGATCGCCCGGGCGCCGGCCCACCGGGCCAACGACCGCGCCGCGCGGGCCTCGGCGTCGATCAACGCGTGCGTACGAGCCGCGACCGACTCGCCCGCGCCGCCCGCCAGCACGTCACGCAGGCCCGTCGCGACCATTCCGAGTTGCCCGGACAACGCCTCGTCGGCGTCCAGGAAGGCCCGCTGTCGGGCGGCCATCGGCAGCAACGTGGCCAGGAAGAGCGCCAGCCCGAGCACCAGCGGCGGCACCACCACGACCAGCAACTCCGGTGCCAGCGCGGCCAGTCCGAACAGCGCGCCGAGAGCGGTGAAGACGAACGAGCGGGCCACCAGGACCAGTCCGGCGAAGCTGTCCCGGGCGATCTCGCTCTGGTTGGTCAAACGCGAGACCACCGCGCTGTCCGCCGCGCGGGCCGGCGCGTCGATCGCCTCGGTCAGCGCGCGCGTCGCCACCCGCCGGACCAGCCCGTCGCGCAGCGGCTCGACCAGATCGGCCAGGCCGCGAAAGATCCCGCCGGTGGCCCACCCGCCGAAGACGATCGCCACCGCGGCAACGGCCAGCCAGGCCACCCCGATTCCGGCGCGCCCGGCCAGAAAGCCGTGATCGAGGGCCATCGCCACGCCGTAGCCGCCGAGGAAGGTCTGCGCCGACTCCAGCAGCGACCATCCCGCGAGCCGGACCAGGACCCGCCTGCGCCGGGCCAGGAAACGCCGGGCGAGCACCGGCACACGGGACTTGCTCACCGATCCTCCCCGGCGGCGCCCGGTCCGGCCCCGGCCGCCGATCCCTCGGCCGCGCCCGGATCGCCGAGATCCGCGAACACCGCCCGGTAGTCCGGCACGTCCCACAACTCCCGGTGTGTGCCGAGCGCCCGCACCCGGCCGGCCTCCAGCCACACGACCCGGTCGGCCCGCGCCGCCGAGGAGGCCCGATGGGCGATCAACAACCGGGTGCCCGCGCGCACGTCGCGCACCAGCGCCCGGCCGACCCGCAATTCGGTCACGCTGTCCAGGCTGGAGGTGGCGTCGTCCAGGATGAGCAGTCGCCCGGCGTGCGCGAACGCCCGCGCCAGCCCGAGGCGTTGCAGTTCGCCCCCGGACAGCGGGGCACCGCTCAGCGGCGCCGCGTAGCCCTTCGGCAGCAGCCGGATGAAGCCGTCGGCGCCGGCCGCTTCGGCGGCGACCTCGACCTCGCCGGGGGAGGAGGCATACGGCCCGAAGCCGATCGCCTCGGCGATCGTGTCGCCGAACAGCGCCGGTCGCTCGAAGGCGTACCCGACCTCGCGCCGCCACCGCGTCGGATCGACCTCGGTCGCCGGCACCCCGTCCAACCACACCGTGCCCGCGTCCACGTCGGTCAGCCGTCCGGCGACCGCGGCCAGCGTGGACTTGCCCGCGCCCGAGTGCCCGACCACGGCCACGGTGCTGCCGCCCGGCACGATCAGGTGCACGTCGCGCAGCACCGCCGTGCCGTCCCGCACGACGGTGACCCCGCGCAATTCGAGCCGGCCCGGGCCGTGCGCCGGCAGCGGGTCGGTGCCCGAACGCATCGGGGGCACGGCCAACAACTCGGCGGTGCGGCGGGCGGCGGCGCGACTGCGCACGAGGGCGTTGAGTTGCCCGACGCCGGCGCCCAGGCCGGCGGCCAACAGGGCGTAGCGCGAGGCGGCGAGCAGTTCGCCGACGGTCAGGTCGCCGTGGGTCAGCCGGATTCCGCCGACGGCCAGCACGGCCGTGGTCAGCAGCGGCACCAGGATTCCGGCGCCCGCCATGGCCCGTCCGTAGACGTGCCACATCCGCCTGCCCTGGTTGCCCAGCTCGGGCAACGGCGCGAGGATCCGGTCGAGTTCGCGGGCCGAGCTGCCGGCGGCGGCGATCGTGCGGGAGCCGCCCAGGGCCTCGACGAGCCGGCCGGCGATGTCCGCCTGGACACGCTGGTAGCGGGCCACACTGTCCGAGGAGTCGCGCACGAAGGCGCGCAGCAGCCAGGCCAGCAGCGGCACACCCGCCAGGAACACCGCGAACAGCGGGAGGTCGATGACCGCGAGTGCGATCAGGCCGCCGAGCGGAACGAACAACGCGGCCAGGCCGGTTGCCACCGTGGCGGGAGCGGTGCTCGCCTCGGCGGCGTTGCCGGTGAGTCGGGTGACCAGGTCGCCGGGGGTGCCGCGCTCGGCGGCGCGGTGCGGGGCGAGCGACAACACGTGGTCGATGCCGAGGCGGCGCAGCCAGGCGGCGGTCCGGGCGGTGGTGATCCCGCTCAGGAGCGCCTCCGCCGCGTCGAAGACGACTTCGGCGACGATCAGGATCGCGCACAAGGCGACCGCGCGGCGTGCTCCGGCGGCGTCGTCGAGCAACAGGTCGAGCGCGTGGCCCAGGACGGCGGGCAGCGCGATCGCGACTGCGGCGGCGCCGACACTGCAGGCGAACAGGGCGGAGGTGCGGCCCGCGCTGTGCCGGAGGGCGCCGACCAGGAGCCGGCCGGGGCCGTCGGTGCCGTCGGCGGGCGCCGGTTCGGTGCGGTCGGCGGTCCGGCGGATGGCGGCCATGTGCTGCGATTCCTCGCCTCCGGGTGCGGGGTGGGTCCTGGGACGTGCGCTGTGGGCGTACTTTCGAGAGCAGCGGTCCCGGGCGGAATGCCGCCGCCCGGGACCGCGTCGCGCTTTTCACCTCGGAGTGGTCAACCCCGGGAGTGGATCGGTCAGTCGCAGATGAGCAGGCTCAGCCGGCTGTCGCCGCACACGAGCAGGCTCAGGCGGCTGCCGCCACCGTGGCCGCCGCCACCGAACTCGGGGGCCTCTTCGGTCTCCATCGCCTGCAGGTCGAGAAGTGCCATGGTGATCATTCCTCTCGGTAGTGGTACTCGATCGACGGGACATCGATCGCCCGGTGCGCCCGCCCGAAACCGCAGGCGGGTCTTGCTTCGATCCCCGTGAAGGGATCGGCTTCAGGGCCGCGAAGGCGGCGGGAGGAAGGGCAGTTGCACGGGTCGGTCGTGCAGGGCGCTGCCCAACGCGAGCAGGCAACCGGCGGTGCCGGTGCTGAGATCCATCGACAGCCGCATCATCTGCTCACCGGCGAAGGCGAGTCGGCCCCGGTAGGGGACCGCGCCCCAGGACAACGACTCGATCTGCCGACGGATGTCGGCCGGTTCGGTCCCGGGCCCACCGGTGGTGGTGCGACTCAGGTGCAGCACCATGCCCGCCGTGCCCCGGAACAGGCCGGGCTGGGCACAGAACCTGGCCTGCGCGGCGCGCACGATCTCGCCGCGGGCCTGCTCGAACTCGGCGTCGGGACGGTGCGCGAGGTAGTCGTCCAGGACCATGCCGATGCCTACGCTGCCCGCGCCCAGGTAGGGCATCGTGCGGCTGCCCTCGTCGACCTGGAGGGTGCCGCCGACCGCGATCACACAGCGGGCCAGGTCGGCCCGCAGCGCTTCGGCGGCGGCGTCCAACAGGCCCGGGTCGCCGAGTCGTTCGTACAGGCGCAGGTACAGCAGCGCGCCGCCGGTGGCGCCGTGCAACAAGCCGGCCCGGGCCGGTGCGGGACCGGTGCGGATCCGGTCCGCGAGCTGCTCGGCACACGCGAACGCATGGGTGTCCAGGGCGGATTCGCCGGTGGAGCCGGCCAGGTCGTGCAGGGCCAGGCCGAGACCGGCGAGGCCGCTGTGCAGGTCCGGTCCCAGCATGCGCCGGTCCTGCGCGAGGATCGTGTCGACCAGATCCAGGGCCCGTTCCCGCCGACCGAGCCGGTCCAGCGTCCAGGCGACGCCGGACAGGCCGTCGTAGAAGCCGATCGGGTTCCCGGGCGGCAGGTTCTCGGTGGCGCGCAACAGCCATTCCTCGGCCGCCGGAAGCGGCTCGGCGTCGGTCTCGGCCAGCGCGTACAACACGCCCGCCGCTCCGTACCCGAAGCTCGCACCGCCGCCGGGCACGGCGAACTGAACGATGTCGCCGGGGAAACAACGATCGTCGCGGCCCGGTGTGGCGGACGCGTGGATCGCCCGGGCCATCGAGTCACGGCTGTTCGGCCAGTCGTCCAAGGCGACCGGGAGGTAACCGTGTGTCGGCCGGGGGCGATCGGGGATCCTCGTCTGCGGATCCTGCTCGGGCCGGTGCCCGCGCAGGATCTCCTCGACCGCCGTGTCCAGCCAACCGGCCGGGATCGGGAACTGTTCGGCGGCGATGTCGGCCAGATGCCGGGCCTTGTCCCGATCCACGGCGAACAGGCTGGTCAGCGGCAGGAACAGGGCGATCCGCAGACACGCCAGGGCGTAGCGGTCCACCTCCGCGCCACGTCGGTCGCGCGGGGCGACGAAGCCGGGATGGGCGACCACCTGTCGGGCGTTGTCGTCGTCCACGGCGGCGGCCTCGAAATCGAGCAGCGTCACCGCGCTCTCGTCCTCGGACATCATGATGTTGAACAGGTGCAGGTCGTTGAAGACCACACCGCGGGCGTGGACCTGCGCGACCGCGTTCTCCACGAGGGTGTAGACCCGCATCGCCCACTGGGTGTACTCGACCAGTTGCTCGGGCGAGGGATCCGTCTCGATCAGCGGATGCCGGTGGGCGAAGAATGTGTTCAGCGGGCTGCCCTGGATGAACTCCAGCACCAGGAAGCTGTGTTCGCCGAGGGTGAACCAGTCGTGCACCTCGGGGGTACAGCCGAGCCCGCTCAGTCGGCGCAGCGCGTCGCGCTCGCGCTCCAACCGGGTGACCGCGTCCGCGCCGTCCGCGGCGAGCCCGGCGTGCGGCCGGGCCTCCTTGAGTACGACCTGCTCGTCGGTGCGCAGATCCCGGCCGATGTAGACGCCGCCGCCGTTGGAGAAGTGCAGCGCACGCTCGATCTTGTACGGGAGTTCGCCGACGGTGGTCGCGGACCGGGCGGCCAGGTGCGGGGCCAGGAAGGCGGGCAGGTCGAGCCACGGCGGCAGCCGAAAGGTGGGTTCGCGGCGGTCGGGGACCAGGGTGCCGGTGTCGTCCGCGATCGCGGGACACGGTTCGCCGCGCTCGTTGTGGCAGTTGCGCTCGGTGAAGCTGCCGTACCGCAGGTGGACCGGTCCTTCGCCCCAGCGCAGGTCGCTGAGGATGTACGGGCCGGGTTCGCCGGCCAACAGCTCGGCCAGGTCGGTCGCGATGTTGCGACACTGCTCGTCGTCGGTGGGGTAGACGGTGACGAACTTCCCGCTGCCGGCCCGGTCGGCGTACTTGGCGTTGCGCGTGTGCAGCAGGTACCGGCTCGGTACGCACTTGAAGGCGATGCCGCGTGGGACGCAGTAGTCCCAGACGGCGGCGAGTATCCTCTCGGCGTTGCCCAGGCACGCGGAGACGTGGATCTTCCAGCCCTGGGCGGGCAGCGGGTACTCGGCCGGTCGGAAGGCGAGCCAGTCGGCGAAGTTGTGCCGCCGCCAGCCGTCCGGGAGTTCGCGGCGCGTGGTCCGGTAGGACGCCGCCGGACCGCTCTCGTCCGTGCGGAGTCGGTGCGGCGCGTCGTAGAACGTCCGATCGGCGTCGCAGTAGGCCGCGTACCCCTTGTTCATCGCACTCCCATTCCCGATGGCTGGTGCCGTGGAGAACGTTGCCGGCGAACGGGAGTGGACGGCAGTCGTATTCATCACGAAACGTCATGAGGAACGCACGGGTCCGCACGTGAAGAACTCACGTGCATGACAACCGAGTTACCGGTCCGGGCGGGATCGCCGCCGATGCGGGTGCCCGACGCGCGACCGGCAACCACCGGGTACACCAGCGGTGTTGCCGATCCGGGATCCGGGAGCCGCAGGAGCCATGACCCAGGAGCCGGCCGCGAAGCGCGGTGGCTCAGGGCGCGGTGACGGTGAAGCGGACCGGGGTGCCGGGGACCGCCTGGGCGGCTTGGCCGAGGTGTTCCTCGGGGACCACGCCGATCACCGGGTAGCCGCCGGTGACCGGGTGGTCGGCCAGGAAGAGTACCGGTCGTCCGTCCGGGGGCACCTGCACCGCACCCAACACCATGCCCTCGCTGGGCAGTTCGTCGGTGCGTGCCCAGCTCAACGCGGGCCCGTCGGTACGCAGCCCGATCCGGTTGCTCGCCGAGGCCACCGTGTAGCGGGCGGCGCCGAGCGAGGCCGGGGCGCCGGGCGAGAACCAGTCCCGGCGCGGGCCGAGGACCAGCGGCAGCACGAGTTCGCTGGGTGGGCCCGGGCATCGGGACACGTCCGCGCCCGCCGGGGTGGGGCCGCTCGGCTCGCCCAGCGCCAACACGTCGCCGTCGGCCAGCGGCGCCGGCCCCAGCCCGGAGAGCAGGTCGGTGGAGCGGCTGCCCAGGACCGGTTCGACCGCCACGCCGCCGGCGAAGGCCAGGTAGCCGCGCAGACCGGCGGTGGCCGGGCCGACGTCGAGCACGGCGCCGGCCGGGATCCGGATCGCCGCGCCCCACGCCACCGGGCGGCCCTGCACCCGGACCGCGCAGGGTGCGCCGACCACCGCGGCCACGGTGGTCGAGCGCACCCGCACGGCGGTGCCGGTCAGAGTGGTCTCCAGGGTCGCCGCGTCCGGCGGATTGCCGACCAGGCGATTGGCCAGCCGGTGTGCGGGTTGGTCCAGTGCGCCGGAGCGGGGCACGCCCAGGTGCGCGAACCCGGCTCGGCCCAGGTCCTGCACGGTGGTCAGGGCGCCGGCCCGGACCACCTCGACGGCCCGGGTGTTCATCCCCCCTCCGGCACGAAGTGCACCCGCACGCCCGGGGCGAACAGTGCGGCGGGCTCCCGGGCGGCGTCCCACAACACCGCGTCGGTGCTGCCGATCAGTTGCCAACCGCCCGGCGAGGAGCGCGGATACACGCCCGCGTACTCGCCGGCCAGCCCCACCGAGCCGACCGGTACGGCGGTGCGCGGGGTGGCCCGGCGGGCCAGGTGGTAGCGCTCGGGCAACCCGGTGAGGTAGCCGAAGCCGGGCGCGAAGCCGCAGAAGGCGACCCGGAAGGTGACCGCGCCGATGATCTCCGGGACCCGCTCGACCGGCACCCGCCACAGCCCGGCCACCTCGACCAGATCCGGCCCGTCGTAGCGGACCGCGATCTCGATCCGCTCGCCCGCCTCGACGGACAGCGGCGGGATGCGCCAACCGGGTACGTCGGCGGCCAGCGCGGCGGGATCCGCGAGCCCGTCCAACAGCACGGTGCGGGCCGCCGGAACGATCTCGCGCACCGTCGGCAGGGTTCCCGCGGCGCGGCGGCGCAGCAGTTCGGCGTGCAGCGCCTCGGCCCGGTCGGCCGTGTCCACCTCCAGGAGCAGCGCGTGTCGGCCCACCGGCAGGGCCCTCACGCGAACGGCTCCAGGGACACGTCGGCGGCCAGCAGCGCGCGGCGGACCCGCAGCGCCAGCTCGGCCGCGCCCGGGGTGTCGCCGTGCAGGCACAGCGACCGGGCCGAGACGGCGACCCGCTCTCCGGTGATGGCGACGACGGCGCCCTCACGCGCCATCGTCAACGAGCGGGACACGACCCGGTCGCCGTCGTGGACGACGGCCCCGGGTTCCCCGCGCGGCACCAGGGTGCCCTGCGCGGTGTATGCGCGGTCCGCGAACGCCTCGCGTACGCAAGGCAGTCCGGCGGACTCGGCGGCTTCGAGCAGGCGCGAGTCGGGCAGCCCGAGCACCGGCAGCGCACCGCCGGCCAGGAGCACACCGGCGACCACCGCGCCGGCCTGGTCCACGTCCCACACCGTGCGGTTGTACAGCGCGCCGTGCGGCTTGACATAGGTCACCCGGGCCCCGGCGGCACGCGCGAAGACCTCCAACGCGCCGATCTGGTACGCCACTTCGGCGGCCAGCTCGGCGGCCGGGACGTCCATCGCCCGGCGGCCGAAGCCGGCCAGGTCGCGGTAGGAGACCTGCGCGCCGATCCGCACGCCGCGCTCGGCGGCCAGGTCGCAGACCCGACGCATCGTGGCCGGGTCCCCGGCGTGGAATCCGCATGCGACGTTGGCGCTGGTCACCACGGACAGCAGCGCCTCGTCGTCGGTCAGCGTCCAGCGGCCGAAGCCCTCGCCCAGGTCGGCGTTGAGGTCGATCACGGTGGTGTTCATGCGCCGTCCATCCGCATCGCGGTGCAGATCATCTCGCACGCGTCGTCCAGGTAGCGCTCCAGGACCGCCGCGGCGCCCGCGGTGTCGCCGGCCCCGAGCAGGTCGACGATGCGCCGATTCAGGCGCAGGAACGGTTCGTGCAGCGCGCGGGCCGAGGGCATGGCCAGGAAGGCCAGCCGCAGCTCGGCGAGCAACCGGGTCATGTACTCGTCCAGCCGCGGGCTGCCCGCGAGGGCGACCAGGGCCCGGTGGAAGCGCAGGTCGGCGGTGCCGACCTCGGGCCAGTCGCCGGCGTCGGCCGCCGCCTCGCCGCCGGCCACCGCCGCGTGCAGTGCGGCGAGGTGTACGGGGCCGGCCGTGGCCGCGGCGCGCAGGCCGGTGCCCTCCAGGGCCCGACGGACCGCGTAGATGTCGTTCACGTCGTCGGGGTCGAGCGTGCGCACGAAGACGCCCCGGTTCATCTCGTGCACGACCAGGCGGCCGTCGACCAGCGTGCGAAACGCCTCGCGCAGCGTGTTGCGGGAGACTCCGAGGGCGGCGCCCAGGGCCTGTTCGGAGAGTCGGGTGCCCGGGGGCAGCGCGCCCTCGGCGATGCGATCGCGCAGCACCTCGGCGACACGTTGCGCGGTGCCCGAACGCCCGAGCAGGTCGCGATCGGCGGCAAGGCGTCCGAGTGTGTCCTCGGCGGAAGGCCGGGCGAGGTCGACGTCTTGGCCCATGTGGGGTCCCCCAGAGTGCGACGAGCGGTGCGGGAGGAGTAGATCAAGTTCCCGCACCGTTCACAAGGTCTTGTGGGATTGTTCAACAATAGCTTAGCCTCCTCGGCACCTCCTCGTCCCCCTGTTCGAGGACCCGAGCGTGGAAGGCTGCGCAATGATTGTGCTCCTCGGCGTCCTGCTGGTGATCGTAGGGTTCGCCACTCGACGCAACCCCCTGTTGGTGGTCGGTGTCTCCGGCGTGGCCACCGGCCTGCTCGGTGACCTGTCCCCGCGCGAAGTGCTCGCCGCCTTCGGCAACGGCTTCGCCTCCAGCCGAGGCGTGACGATCTTCGCGATCACCCTGCCGGTGATCGGGCTCCTGGAGCGCAACGGTCTTCAGGAGCAGGCCCGGACGCTGATCGCGCGATTCGGCAAACTCACCACCGGGCGTTTCCTGGTGTTGTACCTGGGTCTGCGTCAGCTCACCGCCGCCGTCGGCCTGGTCAGCCTGGGCGGACCGGCCCAGACGGTACGGCCGTTGGTGGTCCCGATGGCCGAGGGCGCCGCCGAGCGCAGCCACGGACCGCTCCCGGACAAGACCCGGGAGAAGATTCGTTCGCATGCCGCCGGCGCGGACAACGTCGGCCTGTTCTTCGGCGAGGACTGCTTCCTGGCGGTCGGTTCGATCCTGCTGATCACCGGCTTCGTGAACACCACGTACCACCAGCACATCGAGCCGCTGCACGTGGCGTTGTGGGCGATTCCCACCGCCGTCTTCGCGTTCCTCATCCACGGCGGCCGACTGCTGCGGCTGGACCGCACGTTGGCCCGCGAGTTCGCGGCGATCGCCGCCGCCGGACCGCCCGCCGAAACCGCCGCCGCATCCGTCGTCGCCGGTCGCGCCGCCGGCATCGTCGCCGAGGGGAAGCTCAAGTGATCAAGGTCGAGTGGTTCTTCTGGCTCGTCGGCGCCGTCTTCCTGGTGATGGCCGCGCAGATGCTCGTGGACCGCAGCAATCCCAAGCGGTTCGGCAGCGCCGCGTTCTGGGGCCTGCTCGGCGCGGGCTTCGTTTACAGCACCCGCGTCGTGGAGAAGACCTCCCCGGCCGAACCGCTGGGCGTGGCCGTGCTGGTGATGGTGTGTCTGGCCGGCTTCGGCTTCACCGGCAAGGGCACCGTGCACACCACCGGCCGCGAGCAGCGGGTGGCCATCGCCGCCCGACTCGGCAGCCGCCTCTTCATCCCCGCACTGACCATCCCGGTGGTGGCGATGGTGTGCGCGGTGCTCGTGAAGAAGTGGCACATCGGCTCCGAACCGGTCCTGCAAAAGGGCAGCGAGACCATCCTGGGCCTGGGCGTCGGCGCGATCGTCGCGCTGGTGGTCGGCATGCTCGTGGTCCGCGAGAAGCGGATCAGCGTGCCGATCCACGAGGGCCGCTCGATGCTGGAGGCGATGGGCTGGGCGCTGCTGCTGCCGCAACTGCTGGCCACGCTCGGCTCGATCTTCCAGGTCTCGGGCGTGGGCAAGCAGGTCGGCGTGCTCACCTCGAAGGTGCTGCCGGACGGCAAGATCTACGTCGCGGTGATCGTGTACTGCCTGGGCATGTTCCTGTTCACCATGATCATGGGCAACGCCTTCGCCGCGTTCCCGGTGATGACCGCGGCGATCGGCTGGCCGGTGCTGGTGGTCGAGGGCGGCGGCGATCCGGCGGTGGTGCTCGCACTGGGCATGCTCGCGGGCTTCTGCGGCACGCTGTGCACCCCGATGGCGGCCAACTTCAACATCGTGCCCGCGGCGCTGCTGGGGCTCAAGGACCAGTACGGGCCGATCAAGGCGCAACTGCCCACCGCCGGCGCGCTGCTCGTCGTCAACATCGGCATCATGTCGGCCTTCGCCTTCTGATCCCGCCGCGTCCCCTGTCCACCGCGTCCCAGGAGAGAACCACCATGACCCGCGTACTCGTCACCGGATTCGACACCTTCGCCGGCGAGGCCACCAACCCCTCCTGGGAGGCGGTACGCCTGCTCGCGGACGCGGCCGAACCGGGCCTGACGGTGACGGCGGTCAAACTCTCCTGTGTCTACGGGGTCGCGCTGGAGGAACTGCGGGCCGCCGTCGAGCGGGTCGACCCCGACCTGGTGTTGTGCGTGGGCCAGGCCGGCGGTCGGCCGGACGTGACCGTGGAGCGGGTCGCGATCAACGTCGACGACGCCCGGATCCCGGACAACGCCGGCCGGCAGCCGATCGACACACCGATCGTCGAGGCGGGCCCCGCCGCGTACTTCGCCACGCTGCCGGTCAAGGCGTGCGTCGCTGCGGCCCGCGCCGCCGGCGTGCCCGCGTCGGTGTCCCAGACGGCGGGCACCTTCGTCTGCAACCACGTCTTCTACGGCCTGATGCACCTGCTCGCCACCGAACGCCCCACCACCCGCGGCGGCTTCGTGCACGTCCCGTTCTCCTCCGACCAGGCCACCGACCGGGCGGTCCCCTCACTGCCGCTGCCCACGATCGCCGCCGGCCTGCGCGCCGTCATGACCACCGCCGTCGCCCGCACCACCGACATCACCGCCCCGGGCGGCACCACCCACTGACCACCCGTCCGCCCGTCGACACGGGATGCGAGCCGACAGCGGTCGCCCGGGTTCGCGAACGGCCCGAGGCCCTCGATCGTGCAGGTACGGACGGCCGCGTGCGGAGCGAGTCGGCACGGGGATGGATACTGGTGCCCGGTCATCGTGCTCGCTGCCACGGGTGATGGCTCGGTGGGTGCGGGTCGACCGAGGACGGTCTCCGCCGGGCGTCCCGTATCGGGACGGGACCACCGGGCACCGGACGCGACCTCGATGCGCCCCGCCACCGCGGCTCGCGGTGCGCGCACCGGCCACGTCGTCGACGAGGGACCCACCATGAAGCGATACATCCTGACCGGCACGCCCGGTGCCGGCAAGACGACCGTGCTGCGCCTGTTGGCGCGGGCGGGGTACGCCGTCGTCGAGGAGGCGGCGACCGACGTCATCGCCCGAGGACAGGCCCGGGGCGAGCGCGAGCCGTGGACCGACGCGTCGTTCGTCGACCGGGTCGTCGCGCTGCAACGCGAACGGGAGCGGGAGGCCGGGACCCGGAGCGAGGACGTGTGCTTCTTCGACCGGTCGCCGATCTGCACCCACGCGCTGAGCGTCTACCTCGACCGGCCGATCTCGGCGGCGCTGTCCGCCGAACTCGACCGGATCGCCGAGGCCGGCACGTATCGACGTCGGGTGTTCTTCCTCCGGAACCTGGGCTTTTGCGAACCCACCGCCGCCCGCCGGATCGACTTCGCCCAGTCGTTGGAGTTCGAGCGCGTCCACGAGGAGAGCTACCGGGCCTTCGGCTACGACCTCGTCGACATCCCGGCCGCGACCGCGCACGAACGCGTCGCGACGATCCTGCGAACGCTCCGCGACTCCACCGACTGACCGCCGCGCCGGGCCCGGGATCGGGGTGGACGATCGAGGGTCACCCGTTCGGCAGTCCGCCGGTGGGTGGTGCGAACCGGGTGCGGATACCGGGTGTCGTGCGGAAACTCGGGAGTGCCGGGGTGACACAGTGTAGCCAGTCGGCGTCGAGGCGGCATTTTCGGCATGCGGGGGACTCTTCGCCCGGCTTACCTGGAAGTCGCGAGCACGGCTGTCCCAGTGGTAGGTCGCTACCGCGTCCGGGCTCGCCGGAGGTTGCATCATGCGTTCGATCACCAGGCTTGCGGGCACCGCGCTGCTCGGCGCGACGCTCGCGCTCGCCGTCCCCGCGGTCGCCCACGCCGCTCCGGCCCGCCCCCAGGTCGACCCGGCGGACTGCGCCAAAGCGGTCGCCGCCGCCGCGAAGGGGCAATTGCAGTACGACGCCGCGGTCGCGGACTTCGCCAAGGCCGCCGCCGCCGCGGCCGGGCAGCCCGACAAGTCCCGGCAGGAACAGCTCGAACGCGCCAAGAACGAGATGGGCGCCGCCGCCTCGGCCGCCGCCGAGGCGTGCCCGGACGCCAGGGTCCTCGGCGGCGAGGGCGGGTCGGACAAGAGCCGGCCGGACGCCGAGCAGGCCGCGCACGGCAGCGCCGCCGGCGACCGGGACGAGTACGCCGAGGCACCCTCGGGCAGCATGCACACCGGCGCCGGCGGTACCTCCGGCAACGCCACCGCCGGCGGGATCGCGCTCGGCGTGGGCCTGTTCGCCGCCGGCGCGAGCCTGGTCGTGCGGCGTCGCCGACTGGGCGCGGGCCGCGGCTGAGCGCGTGCGAGCCGGCTCGGACCACCACGCTCCCGCACCGCTCGACCCTGATCGCGGCGGTGCGGGAATCTGGTGGAACACACCGACCGGGCAGGCGAGTTCCTACCCACCCAGGCGCGTCGGGCGCAGCACCCCTCAGGAGCAGCAGTGGATCCTTCGGCCCCGCCCGACGAAGGTCGCAAGCGCAGCATGGGGCCGGTGGGCGCCGGGGTGGTGGCGATGTGCCTGGGCGCCGCGCTGATCGTCAACGGCACCGGGGCCGCCGATCCGCCGCCGCAGCCCGGCGAGGCCCGGGTCTATCCGGACCAGCCCCGCCCGGCGCCGGACGATCCGCCGCCGCTGGCCCCGTTGTCGGCCGCGGCGCCGGTCCGGGTGCGGATCCCGGCGATCTCGGTGGACGCACCGCTGACCGGCCTGGCCCTGGAGGACGGCGGCCGACTCGCGGCCCCGCCGGACGACGAGGACAACCTCGCGGGCTGGTACCGCAACGGCACCGCCCCCGGCGCGGGTGGCACCGCGATCGTGGCCGGACACGTGGACACCCCACAGGGCCCGGCGGTCTTCTACCACCTCGGCGAGCTGAGTCGGGGCAACACCGTCGAGGTGGATCGTGCCGACGGCGGCACGGCGATCTTCACCGTCGACGCGATCGAGGTCTACCGCGCCGAGCAGTTCCCGGACCGACGCGTCTACGGCGCCGCGAAGGGGGCGGAGTTGCGGTTGATCACCTGTGGCGCGGGCTTCGACCGGACCGAGCAGCGCTATCTGGGCAACGTCGTCGCGTTCGCACACCTGACCGGCCTGGTCGCGCCGCCGCGCGCGTCGTGAACACGCGTCGATGGCACGAAGCCCCGTCCGAGCCGGAGCCGGCGCGTGCGCCTTGGTCGAAACGCCGCCGCCCCGCCGGCCGGGTGGCCGTCGGGGCGGGCGAACAGCGGGGCGCCGGCCCTGTTCGAAACCGCCGGATTCCCCGTCGAGGAGACCGACCGGGCGATGAATACGGTGCTGGCCTACGTGATCGGGATGGCCACTGCCGAGGCCGCCTACCTGTCGATGATCGCGCGCAGCGATCGCACCGAGCAGGAGTGGATGGCGAGCCTGTGGTCGAGCACCGAACAGGCGATGGCCCGACACCCGCGACTGCGCGAGGCCCAGGAGGCCAAGCGCGACCGGAAGCCGGCGCCGGTGCGCGACGTTCGACTACGGCCTGCAACGCGTATTGGACGGTCTGGCGACCCGGCCGAGCTGAGGCGGGCCCTCGATCAGCACTGCCCGGGCACTGCTCTCGTTCGTCCGGCGTCGGACGCCGGGCTGATCCGCGCCCGCCGCTCGTGTCGACGGGTCGTCACCACCACCACGACCGCCACCGACAGGGCGCCCGCCGCATGGGCGAGCGCCAACGTCATCCGCTGGTGCACGAAGCCCATTTCCAGCTCGATCTGTTCGTCGGCGGGGGCGATCCACGGATCGCCCATGATGCCCAGCAGCCGGCTCATCGTGGTCGCGGCGAGCAGCACCACGGCCGTCGCGATCAGCGGGGTGGGGCCGATCGCGGTGCGCCGGGCCTCCCGGGTCCGGCGCGCCGGACTGCGCCGACCGCCCAATCCCGCCGAAGGGCCGTACCACTGCTCGCGGTTTCGGGACACGAGTACGGCCCAGCACAGGAAGAGCACGGGCATCGCCACGCTCGTGACCGCGAGCACCGTCACCGCCAAGCTCGTTGCGCCGTTCCCGCGTGGCGCGAGCTGCGCGGCCAACCGCAGGGCCTCCCGCTCGGCCGGCTGGTCGATCCGTGAGGCCAGGTCGGCGTGCCAGTCGCGGTACACGACATAGGCGAACAGGTCCGCGACGACCATCGCCGCCGCCGCCGTGGTCGCCGCGATGCCGGCGCGCCGGATCGACAACGGCCGAACGGAAGGCAGCCGAAGAGGTGGTAACCGAACCGCCGACTTCGACGCGCCGCCGGATCGATCGGACACCGTTGGTACCCCCGGTTCGGGAAATGTCGTGTGTGCCAAGGATCATGACGCGGCGTCGGCTCGTCGAGTGCGCGGGCCGCTTCGTGCGCGAAACGTCACCATCGCGCGATGCGACGGGAGGTGTGATATCCGCCGGCGGTTCGGGCGTTCGGATGCCATCATGCCGTCGGACGCTGCCGGGGGCGCCGGGGTACGGGCATTCCGGTTCGACGACGAGAGGGGCGGGTGGCTGCCGTGACGATCCACTTCTACGGGGCCGACGAGGTGCCCTACGGCTGCTTCTCCAACTTCTCGCCGCACGGCTTCACCGTCGACGAGGTGTCCTGGCCGACCTCGGAACACTTCTTCCAGGCCCACAAGTTCGCCGGCACCCCGCATGCCGAGCGGATCCGGCGGGCGCCCACGGCCTTGCGCGCGGCGGAGTTGGGCCGGTTGCGGAGCGTGCCGCTGCGCCGGGACTGGGAGTGGGTCAAGGACGAGGTGATGCGGGGCGGGGTGTACGAGAAGTTCCGGCAGAATCCGCGGATCCGCGCGATCCTGCTCGGGACCGGGACGCAGCCGCTCGTGGAGAACACCACGACCGACCACTACTGGGGCCGCGGCAGCACCGGCACCGGGCGGAACATGCTCGGTCGGATCCTGGCCCGTACCAGGACCCGACTCGCGGCCGAGATCGAGGCCGAGACCCGGGCCGGGGGACGCGAACGAGGCCGGGCACGGGGCTGATTGCCCCGGCCCGGCCTCGTTCGCGCAACGCGGTGGGCGTCAGTTGCCCCAGGGCGAGCCCTTGACGTCGACGAAGATCGGGTTGCTGTAGAACCAGATGTCGCGCCACGGGTCGCCGTCGTTGTTCGGGTGCTGGATCGGGCCGGCCGGGTCGACGCCGGCGCCGAACGGGCCCACGCCGTGCCGGTTTCCGTCGCTGCCCCGCAGCCGGACGTAGTACGGCTTGTTCCGGCGGGGCAGTTGCACCTTCAGCGTGTAGGTGCCGGTGCGGCCGGACACGTCGATGCGCTTGCTCACCCGGGTGTCCGGGGCCTGCCACGAGTCCGCGTCGCGGGACTTGCCGGTGACCGTGCCGGTGATCACGTCCACATGCGCGAGCTTGGGCACCTCGCCGTGGTAGTTGGGCCGACTGGCGGTGGTGACCCGGATGTAGAGGGTGGCGCCGCGATTGGCCGCCAACGGCAACCGGCCGCCCAGGGTGACCGGTTCGGTGTGGCCGTTGTCGGCGACCATCCACACGTCCAGGCCGTCCAGGAGCTGGCCGTGGTCCACCCACACCCGCCCGGCCCGGAGCCCGGCCATCACGTCGCGGTAGCCGAACCGTTCGACACCCACGTGGGTGCGGCTGAACTGACCCGGCCAGAAGTCGCTGCCGGGCTGCGGAACCCCGGTGTCCACGGGCAGCGGCTTGGAGCCCAGGTCGTCGAAGCCCTTGCCGGGCGGGTAGGCGCCGTCCGCGTAGGTGTCGAACATGGTGCGGTGGTTGTCCGAGTTCGAGGTGACCGACCACATCCGGCCCTCGGCGAGCAGTGCGTCCCACATGCCGCCGACCGTCGCGGTCATCCAGTCGAAGCCGCCGTGCGTGCGGTAGGTCTCGGCCGGGTACCGCGGCCAGCTCTGCGCTGACGGGGCGTTCTGGTACTCGCCGCGCTGGAAGGTGCCCGGCCCCGACTGGCCCTCGCGGAACTTCACCCAGGCCGGGTCGGCGTTGGCCTGCGAGCCGGGCGCGCCCTCGAAGCCGAGGAAGATCGAGGGGTCCGCGTCGTGCCAGGCGCGCAGTTCGTGCGGCGAGACGATGCCCAACCGGCTGGGGTGGTTGGCCAGTACCAGGACGTCCTCGACGAAGCCCTCGCGCTTGCGCTGACCCAGCCAGCGGATCGCCTCCACCGCCTTGGCCTCGTTGGCGGCGGTGACCGGGTCGCCGGGGGCGCCCACGTCGAACTTGTTGAGCTTGGCGTCGAAGGTCAGCTCGAATCGGCGCAGCAACTCCACCTCGTTGCGGCCGGGCGCGACCATCACGGTGGCGTGCTCGGCGGCGGGGACGTACCACTCCAGGCCCTGGAAGATCAGTACCCGGGGGTTCTCCTGGCGGGCCTTGACGATCTCCGCGTGCTCGCGCTCCGCGCCGCCGGCGTTGGCGTGGCCGAAGTTGGCGTGCTCGGTGTAGACGATCCAGTCCAGGCCGAACTGTCGACCCTGCGCCGCGGATTGCGCGAAGCCGTACTTCGCGTCGTGGCTGTAGACCGTGTGCACGTGGTGGTCGCCCACCAGGTAGACGAACTTGGCGGGCGGGCCGTCCTGGCCCGGTCGCGAACTCGCCTGCACCGCGTCGTCGGATTCGGCCGCGGCAGCCGTACCGGCACCCACCGCGCCGAGCGCCGACGCGCCGAGGAAGCCGGCTCCGAACAGGCCGGCTCGACCGATCAGGCCACGCCGGGACACGCCCTGCGCGTCGAGCCGATCCTCGGCCACCTCCGGGTCCGCCCACTCGGGCAACCGCGGAGCGAGGTGGTCGTCGGGTCGGTGCGAGTGGTCCTCGGTCGTCATGTGCGTTCCTCCGGTCGGGGGCGTCGGCGGATGCCGCCGCAGACGCTATGGGCCGTAGGTGGCGAATAGGCGACATCCGGCCACCGCGCACGTGACGGGCAGAATGATCTTGGGCTGTCCGGCTCGGCCGGCTTCGACCGGATTCCGCCGGTCAGCCGGTGTGCACCTGCGGATCGGGGACCTCGTGGGCGGACCGTTCCGGGCCCGGTGAGCGTGCTCCGCGCCGGCGCAGCAGCAGTTCGACCACGATCAGGTTGGGCACCCAGCACAGGAACGGGACGACTTTGTAGGCGCGGTCGAAGTCGGTTATCGGGACCAGCAGCACCAGCCACAGGCGCAGGGTCACCGCCGCGTAGGTGAACGCGAAGGCGCGCTGCATCCAACGCCGGTGTTCGGCGACCGCGCCGCGGCGGATGGTCCGCAGGCCCATCAGGGCGCAGGCCACCCACGACACCGCGAGCAGGCCGAAGCCGGCCGTGCCCACCGCGCCGGCCAGGTTCAGCGGCGCGAGTACCAGGCCGGCCGCGCCGCCGACCAGGATGCAGGCCAGCGTCACCCGACCGCAGATCCGGTGCAGCCGAGGCGATCGGCGCCGCACCCGGGAGGACAGTTGGCCCGGGGACAGCAGCAGGGCCAGTCCGGCGGCGACGATGTGGGCGTAGAAGAAGGCCCGGGCCCATGGTGGGCGATCCGCGTAGTTCGCGGCGATATCGCCGTCGTCCGAGGCCAGTTCGGTCAGGGTGTTGGTCAGATAGGGGAGCGGCGCGAACACCGCGATGGCCAGGGCGCTCAGGGCCAACCACCAGACCCCGACCGTGCGTCGTCGGGTCGGGTCGTGTGTCACCACTGTCATCTCCGGGCGTCCTTTCCCGCGGGCCGGCACCGCGTTTTCCGGCTGCCGGCTCCGCTCCTGCGGTGGGTGTCCTGCGTTGCGTGTGTCGCGCGGTGTGTCTTGGGCGGGTGTCTCTCGCGCCGTGTGCCCCGTGCCGTGCGTCGCGTGCCGTGGGTTTCGCGCGGTGGGATTCGGCCGGTGCGTCTTGCGCGGTGGATCTCGCGCCGGGCGTGCGGCACCGCGTGTCCCGCGTTGCGTGCCTGCAACGCTAGAAAACACGGGGTGTTCGGGTCACCCCTCGCAGCGGGGGGAATCGCCTCCCTCCTGCGAGGGAGACGCGCCTCCACCGAGGGGAGGTGGACCGGTGCGGCCGGTGCCGGTGCAGGATGGGGCATGCGTATTTCCGACGCCTGGCTGACCCTGGGATTCGTGGTCGCGGCGGCCTCGGTGACCCTGTTCGCGCCGGCCGGTCCGCCGTACCACGCGTTGGACGCGGTGGGTGTCGGGCTCGCCGTCGGGTCCGCGCTGTGCTTGCTCTGGCGCCGGGTGGCGCCGATCGCGGTGGTCTTCGCCACCTCGGCCTTCGTGGTGATCAACGCGGCGGCGGGCTACGCGACCACGGTGACCCAGTGGCCGGCCTGGATATCGCTGTTCACCCTGTTCTCGCTGCGGGGTGCGACCGCCCGGATCATCGGATCGACGCTGGAATTGGCGGCGGTGGCCGGATACGTCCTCCTCGATCGTGCGCCGGTCGGCGGTGCGGACGTGTTCGGCGTGACGGTGTGCTTCCTGCTGGCCACCGTCACCGGCGACGCGGCCCGCAGCCGACGGGCAGTCTCGATCGCCGAACACGCCCGGGTGCGGGCCGAGGAACGCACCGAACTGGCCCGCGAATTGCACGACGCGATCGGACACGCGGTGAACGTGATGGTGATGCAGGCGGGGGTCGGTCGGCGGGTGTTCGCCGACGATCCGTCCTTCGTGCGCGAGGCGTTGGGCAATATCGAGAGCGTCGGCCGCGAGGCGCTCGGCGAACTGGACCGCCTGGTACGGGTGTTGCACGCGGCCGAGCCGGTCACCGATCTGACCGGTCTGGTGGAACGGGTCCGGGCCGCGGGGCGGGAGTTGCGGCTGAACGCCGAGGAGGTCGAGGTGAGCGAGGGGGTCGCCCGGGCGCTGCACCGGATCGTGCAGGAGGCGCTGACCAACGCGCTGCGACACACCGAGACCGGTCGGATCGAGGTGGACCTGGTCCGGTCGGGCGGCACGGTGGTGCTGGAGATCGTCAACCAGGGCCGACATCTGCCGGTCGGCCCGCCCGGACGCGGCCTGGCCAACATGCGCGAGCGGGCCCGTCTGGTCGGTGGCGAGGTGGAGGCGGGGCCGATCCAGGCGGGCTTTCGGGTGCGGGCGACGCTGCCGGCCGAGGCGCTCTCGTGATCCGGGTCCTGCTGGTCGACGACGACGCGTTGGTACGCAGCGGGTTGACCGCGCTGCTCCGGGCCGAGCCGGGCATCGAAGTCGTGGGCGAGGCGGCGAACGGGGTCGAAGCGGTACGCGGCGCGCTCGAACATCGCCCCGACGTGGTGGTGATGGACATCCGGATGCCGGTCCGCGACGGGGTCTCCGCGACCCGGGATCTGCTGGCCGTTCCCGATCGCCCGCGAGTGCTGGTACTCACCACGTTCGACCTGGACGAGGTGGTGGACGACGCGATCACCGCCGGCGCCGACGGATTCCTGCTCAAGCGGGCCACGCCCGAGGAACTGGTCGCAGCCATTCGTACGGTCGCGGCGGGCGACGCGGTGGTGTCGCCGGCGGTGGCCCGCAGACTGTTCGCGTCGCACGCCGCGCGGGTGGGTCCGGACCACGCGCGAGCGGCCCGACTCACCGAGCGGGAGGCGGACGTGTTGCGGGCGATGGCGCTGGGCCTGTCGAACACCGAGATCGCCCGCACCCTGCACCTGTCGGTGGAGACGGTCAAGACGCACGTCAAACACGTGCTGGCCAAGCTGGACGTGCGCGACCGCACCCAGGCGGTGGTGTGGGCCTACCGGACCGGGTTCGCCTACCGAGGAGCACTCACCGTCCCGGAGTGAGCCGGGCAACACCCCTCGGGGGTGCGGGGTTCCGCATGACGAGCGGAACCCCGCACCCCGGCGGCGACTACGCGGTGCCCGCCTTGGCCAGGATCGCCGCGGCGACGTTCCCGGGCACTCGGGCGTACGAGTCGAACTTCATCGTGTAGCTCGCCCGGCCCGAGGTCCGCCCGCGCAGGTCGCCCACGTAGCCGAACATCTCGGCCAGCGGCACCAGCGCGGTGACGACCTTGGCGCCGGAGCGCTCGGTCATCGTGGCGACCTGTCCACGCCGGGCGTTGAGGTTGCCGATGACCTCACCGAGGTAGTCCTCGGGCGTGGTGACCTCGACCGCCATCGTCGGTTCGAGCAGCGCCGGCGCCGCCAGCCGCGCGGCCTCCTTGAAGGCCAGCGATCCGGCGATCCGGAAGGCCATCTCGGACGAGTCGACGTCGTGGAAGTCGCCGTCGAGCAGGGTGACCCGAAGGCCGGTGAGCGGATATCCGGCCAGTACACCGAACTCCATCGCGGCTCGGCAGCCCGCGTCCACCGACGGGATGTACTCCTTCGGGATGCGCCCGCCGGTGACCTTGTCGATGAACTCGTAGCCTTCTCCCTCCAGTGGTTCGATGGCGATCCGGACCTTGGCGTACTGGCCCTTGCCGCCGGTCTGCTTGCGATAGGTGTAGTCGTGTGCGGCCACCGACGCGCACACCGTCTCGCGGTAGGCGACCCGGGGCCGGCCGACGTCGGCCACGACGTCGAACTCCAGTCGCATGCGGTCCACCAGCACCTCCAGGTGCAGTTCGCCCATGCCCGAGACGATGGTCTGGCCGGTCTCCCGGTCGGTCTTGACCCGGAAGGACGGATCCTCCTCGGCCAGGCGCTGGATCGCGACGCCCAGTTTCTCCCGGTCCGCGCGGGAACCGGGCTCGATTGCCACCTCCAGCACCGGTACCGGGAAGTCCATCGATTCCAGGATCACCGGGTGCGCCGGGTCGCACAGCGTCTCGCCGGTGGTGGTCTGCCGCAGCCCCATCACCGCGACGATGTCGCCGGCGCCCACCGACGCGATCTCCTCTCGTTTGTCGGCGTGCATCCGGTAGATCTTGCCGATTCGTTCCTTGCGGCCCTTGACCGGATTCTGCACCTGGTCGCCGGCGGTGAGCCGGCCCGAGTAGACCCGGACGAAGGTCAGCTTGCCCAGGTGCGGATCACTGGCGATCTTGAACGCCAGTGCCGCCAGCGGTTGTTCGTCCGACGGCCGGCGCTCGACATCGGTCCGCGCCGCGTCGACCGCGCGGCCCACGATCGCGGCCACGTCCAGCGGCGACGGCAGGTAGCGCGCGACGGCGTCGAGCAGTGGCTGAACTCCCTTGTTCTTGAAAGCGGTTCCACACAGGACCGGGGTGACGGTGCGACCTTCCTCGGAGCCCGAAGCGATGGTGATCCGGCGGATCGCGGCGTGCAACTGCGCCTCGGTGGGCTCCTCGCCCGCCAGGAACAGTTCCAACATCGCCTCGTCGTGTTCGGCCACGGTCTCCACGAGCCGAGCCCGCCAGGTGAGCGCGGTCGCCAGGTGCGCGGCCGGGATCTCGACGTCGTCGTAGGCGTCGCCGAGCGCACTCTCGGCGGGCCACACCAGGGCGCGCATGCGGACCAGGTCGACCACGCCGCGGAAGTCGGCCTCGGCACCGATCGGCAACTGCACGACCAGGGCCACCGCGCCCAGTCGTTCGCCGATCATCTCGACGCAACGATGGAACTCGGCGCCGGTGCGGTCGAGTTTGTTGACGAAGCAGATCCGGGGCACCCGGTAGCGGTCCGCCTGTCGCCACACCGTCTCGGATTGCGGCTCGACGCCGGCGACCCCGTCGAAGACGGTGACCGCGCCGTCGAGCACCCGCAGGCAACGCTCCACCTCGACGGTGAAGTCGACGTGGCCGGGTGTGTCGATGAGGTTGATCCGGTGACTCACCCCGTCCAGGGCCCAGTCGCAGGTGATCGCGGCGGAGGTGATGGTGATGCCGCGGTCGCGCTCCTGCGGCATCCAGTCCGTCGTGGTGGTGCCGTTGTGGACTTCGCCGATCCGGTGCGAGGCGCCCGTGTAGAACAGGATGCGCTCGGTCGTGGTGGTCTTGCCGGCGTCGATGTGGGCCATGATCCCGATGTTGCGGATGCCGGCGAGGTCGCGGGCGGTTGTGGTCATGACGGAGTCTTCTCTCCTGCTCGATGGGATGGCTGGTGACGAATCCGGGCAGCCGCCATCACTCCGCGACCCGACCGGGCGTGCTGCCTGAACGGCACGGAGGGGCAACGGATTTCATCGGACGGCGGCATGCCGGGGTGCGATGGCCGCCGGGACCGGTGCGCGCGACCGGACACACCCCATCGACCCATGGGCGGACCACACGCGTCGGTCGGCGACACCGACGGTGACGCCGCCGATCGGCGGGCGTGCGGGTGCGCCGGAACCGGCACGGCGCGAGGCGCGGCGCGGTCGGTCGAAGGAGGATCAGGGCGCGGGCGCGGGCCGAGCCCGGACGAACCGGGCTCGGCGCGGGGCGGCGGCCTTCGGGTCGACTCGGGGGCGGCTGGTCAACCGCGGGTCGGCGGTCGGCGCAACATTTGTCGTCGCACCACTCACCGACGCCGGCTCAGCCGCGAGGCGACCCGGAGCAATCAGGCCAACGGCCCTTCCACGGCTCCCGATTCGTCGACGGATGCCCACTCCGCGGCCGGTCGCCGAACGCGAAGCGCGGCCCACCGATCCGCTCGCAGGTCACATCCATGTCCCCAAGGTAGATCAAGAACTCCCGCACGGTCACCTGCATTTCCCACACACCCGAACACACCCGTCCACCCCACCGGCCCGCCCCGCGCCCTCGCCGCATCCGCATCCGCACCCGCACCTGCGCTCACGCCCGTGCTCACGTCCGCGCCCTCGCCGCACCCGCACTCACGCTCACGCTCACGTCCGCACCCGCACCCGCACCCGCACCCGCACCCGCACCCGCACCCGCACTCACGGACCGTGGTCACCGCGTCGCCGACGTGGCTGATGGTCGAGGCGGTCCAATAGCGCCGGAACGCGCCGGCCGAGGGTGGGTGCCGGGTCGCTTCGTCACCCGTGCTCGTCGTCGCGTCGCTCATTCGCGTCCCCCGGGATGCCCGGCCCGTCGGGCGGCCCGGTCCGGGTCCGTCGGACCGACAAGTGAGTAACCAATGGAAACTCACTATAGTGGGCAGGTCGAACCAGGCAAGGCGAGGGCACATGCGATACACGGATCTGGCGGATGCCGACTGCGCCATCACCCAGGCGCTCGGCATCGTCGGCGACTGGTGGACCCTGCTGCTGATCCGCGATGTCGCGGCGGGCGTGCACCAGTTCGGCGCGCTGCACGAGCAGGTCGGGATCAGTCGCAAGGTGCTGGCCCAACGGCTCAAGGCGCTGGTGGAGCACGGGGTGCTGGAAAAGCGGCTCTACCACCCGCACCCGCCGCGCTACGAGTACCACCTCACCGAATCCGGCCGCGGCCTGCTCCCCGTCCTGGTCGCCCTACAGAACTGGGGCGGGCAACACGTCCTGGGCGACGGCACACTCACCGCCACCGGCGAAGCCGACTCGGCCGAGGCCCGTCAGGCGCACGCCCTGGTCGGCACCCGGTTGCCCGCACTGACGCTGCGCACCGCCGCCGCCGAGCGCGTCGACCCGATCGCGGCCACCGCGTGGACGGTCCTGTACTGCTTCCCCGGCGCCTACGCACCCGGCCTCCAGGGTCACCCACCCGGCTGGGACGAGATCCCCGGCGCGCCCGGCTGCACGCTGGAATCGTGCACCTACCGCGACCGGCTGGGCGAATTCACCGACCGCGGCGCCACCGTGCTCGGCGTGAGCACCCAACGCCCGGACCAATTGGACTCGTTCGCCCGGCACGCGAACATCCCGTTCCCGCTGCTCTCGGACGCCGACCTGGAACTGACCGCGGCACTGCGGCTGCCCACCTTCCGGGCGGCGGGCGTGGATCGGCTCAAGCGGCTGACCCTGCTCCTGGACGACACCCGCACCATCCGCGGTGTGCTCTACCCACTGCCCGACCCGGCCGGCTCGGTGCAGGACGCGCTCACCCTGATCGACACCCGCGAACCCCGGGCAACCGGGCACGGACAACACGTCGATCGTTAGTACGTCGCGTCCACCCGCCGAAACCGCCGGCCCCGGTCCCATCCCGCCGGGGGCGCCGAGCGGCGTTTCCCCTACCCGGCGACCACCTCCGACCCGTTACGCGCGACCGACGCGCCGGCCCGCCGGGTTTTGCCCGATGGTGGTCGAGTTCGGTGAAATCGGCGTGTTCGAGGGCGGATGTGGGCAACAATGCGCCCAATGGCGGGTCCGCGACGACGCGGTGTGGGGTGGGCGAATGTGCGCCGGTCGGCCCGCCTCGGCGGCCACGACTGCGGGGGTGGGTGTGGAGGCAGAGCTGATGACGTTGGCGGCATCGGGCGCGACCACGATGGTCGGACTGATGGTGTCGGAGTCCTGGGCGCAGGCCCGGACCCGGATCGCCGCCCTGTTCGGCCGTGGCGACCCGGCCCAGGGAGTCCTGATCGAACGCGAACTGGAGTCCTCCCAGCGCGAGTTGTCCGTGGCCCGGGAGGCCGGCGACGACCTGGTGATCGCCGACGTGGAGGCGGAATGGCGCACCCGGCTGCGCCGCCTGCTCCGTACCGATCCGGTTGCCGCCGCCGAACTGCGCGCGCTGCTCGACGAGTTGGCCCCACTCTTACCGGAGGAAGCAATGGGCACGGTGCACAACACGATCAGCGGCGGAACCCAACACGGCCCGGTCGTCCAGGGCCGGGACTTCTCCGGCCTGACCTTCGGCACGCCCGGCACCGCGCCACCGCCGACCACCCCGACCCCGGACGACCCCGAACCGCGCCGCTGACCGCCGTCCGCGAGTCACGAGCCACCGTCCGTCCCCGGCCCGCCCGGGCAGTCCGGCGTCGCCCTACAGCCCCATCCGCGCCACCTGCACGGACAGTTCGGCGGCCGAGGACACCACCGCCGCCACGTAGTGCGACACCTGCTCGTCGGGCACCCGATGGGACAGCGCGGCGATGCTGACGGCGGCCACCACGTCGCCGTCCTCACGGCGCACCGGAGCGCCGATGCCCAGCACGTCCGGGTCGAGTTCGCCGCGCGCCACCGCGTAACCCCGGGTCCGGATCTCCGCGAGTCGCGCCCGCAGCCGCTCGGGATCGGTCACGGTGGCGTCGGTGAAGCGGGGGAGCGGGTGGGCCAACAGCAGGTCGAGCTCGGCCGCGTCCGCCCAGGCCAGCAGGGTCAGCGCGGCGGCGCCGGCGTTGACCGGCAGCACCTGGCCGCGCTCGTAGGACAGCCGCAACGTGTGTACCGCCTCCTCACGTTCGAGGCAGACCACCGTGTCGCCGGCCCGACGGGTCAACAACACCGGCTGACCGACCGCACGGGCCAGCGTGCGCATCACCGGACGGGCCAGCTCGGACAGGCCGACCCCCTTGCGGGCCAGCCGGGCCAGGTCCAACACCCGGGGCCCGAGCCGGAATCCGGAGCCGCCGTCGTTCTCCTCCAGGAAGCCGTTGGCGGTCAGGCTCTGCAGATAGCGGTACGCGGTCGAGCGGGCGACGCCCAGGTGTTCGGCGACCTGGTTCGCGGACAGCGCGAGGCGGTCGTCGCCGAAGAGCAGGAGGATGTCCAGGGCGCGGTCCGCGGTCGAGTTGCGTCCGCGATATCCCTGGCCGTTTCCGGCTTCCCGAGGAGTGCTACCTGACATGCGGGAAACCTACCAGTTGTCGCCGCGCGCTCCCGGCGCGCGTCGGGCGTGGGCGGACCGGGCTCACATCGAGGCCGGCAACAACTGCTCCGCCCAGATCGTCTTGCCGTCGCCCGTGTAGCGGGTGCCCCAGCGCTGGGTGAACTGGGCGACCAGGAACAGCCCGCGCCCACCCTCGTCCGAGGTGCGCGCGTGACGCAGCCGAGGGCTGGTGCTGGTGGCGTCGGAGACCTCGCAGATCAGCGTCGCGTCGCGGATCAGCCGCAACCGGATCGGCCCCGACGCGTAGCGGATCGCGTTGGTGACCAGTTCGCTGACCACCAACTCGGTGGTGAACGCGATGTCGTCCAGCCCCCACTCGGCGAGCTGCCGGCCGGCCAGGGTGCGGGCCTCGGCCACGATCGCCGGGTCGGCGGGCAACTCCCAGGACGCCACCTTCGAGGAGTCCAGGGTGCGGGTGCGGGCGATCAGCAGGGCCACGTCGTCCGGCGGCGGATTGTGCACCAGCGTGTCCAGCACCGAGCGGCACAGCTCGTCCAGCGGCCGGTCCGGCTCGGCGAGCGCGGCGCGCAACCGGTCCATCCCGGTGTCCACGTCCCGATCACGCGTCTCGACCAGCCCGTCGGTATAGAGCACCAGCAGGCTGCCCTCGGGCAGTTCGAACTCGGCGGACTCGAACGGCAGGCCGCCCAGGCCCAGCGGCGGCCCGGCGGGCAGATCCAGGAACTCCACCGCGCCGCCGGGGCGGACCAGGGCCGGCGGCGGATGCCCGGCGCGGGCGAACGTGCACAACCGGCTGACCGGGTCGTACACCGCGTACAGGCAACTGGCGCCCAGCGCGGTGGTGTCCACACCGCCCTCGCCGGTGCCCTCCTCGTCGACGAAGCGGATGACCAGGTCGTCGAGATGGGCGAGCAACTCGTCCGGCGGCATGTCCAGGTCGGCCAGCGTGTGCACGGCCGCGCGCAGCCGGCCCATCGTCGCCGCGGCGTGCGTGCCGTGCCCGGCCACGTCGCCGACCACCAGCGCGACCCGGGCGCCGGACAGCGGGATCAGGTCGAACCAGTCGCCGCCGACCCCGGCCCGGTCGTCGGCGGGCAGGTAGCGACTGGCCACCTCGACCGCGGTCTGCCGGGGCAACCCGTGCGGCAGCAGGCTGCGTTGCAGGGCCAGTGCGGCGGCGTGCTCGTGGGTGAAGCGGCGCGCGTTGTCGATGCACACCGCGGCGCGCGAGACGAACTCCTCGGCCAGGATCAGGTCGTCGCCCTCGAACGGGTCCGGGGTGTCGCGGCGGAAGAAGTGCGCCACGCCCAGGATCGTGCCGCGAGCCCGGATCGGGACGACCATCATCGAGTGCAGGCCCACCAGGCGGGTCCGGTCGGTGGACACCTTGTCCTGGGCCAGCCAGGGCAGGATCGCCGGGTCCAGGACCGGTTCCAGGACCGCCTTGCCGTCGACCAGGCAGCGGGCGCCGGGGGAGTTGGGGGCGACCGGGGCATGCTCGCCGATCCGGGCGATCGACTCGGCGGGGACACCTGCCACGTTGCCGTCCCGGCCCTCCCGGCCCTCCCGGCCCTCACGTGCCGAGCGCTGCCCGAGTCGGATCAGCTCCGGGTTGTCCCGGCGGACCGGGCCGGGCGCGGGTTCGATCCCGCCGAGCACCGGTTCCAGCAGGTCGACCGCGACGAAGTCGGCCAGATCGGGGACCGCGACGTCGGCGAGTTCCTGCGCGGTGCGGGCGACGTCCAGGGTGGTGCCGATCCGGGCCCCGATGTCGCTCAGCAGCGCGAGCCGCTGCCGGGCCCGCCAGCGGTCGGTCACGTCGATGACGAGGTAGCACACGCCCGCCGGGGTGCCGGAGCTGTCGTCGAGCCGGAAGAACGAGGTGGAGTACGCGTGCACGTGGTCCGGGTCGCTCGCGGTGCGGCCCTGGTATTCGTGGTCGATCAGCGGGACCCCGGTCTCCAACACCTCGCGCATGCGCTTCTCGATGGTCTCGGCCGGCAGCCCGGGCAGCACCTCGCTCAGTCGTCGGCCGATGCGCAGCGCACGCGGGATTCCTCCATTGCGTTCGAGCTGGTCGTTCAGCCACACGCAGCGCAGTTCGCGGTCGACCACCGCCATGCCGACGGGTGCCCGGTTGAGCAGGTGGTCGAGCAGCGCCCGATCCGCGCCCCACGGCACGGCGGACCCGTCGGCCGCGCCGTCGTCGGCCCCGGGGGTGTTGGGTGTGCCCATCGAACCCTCCTGTTCCTCCTCATTCCATGGTCGCGCGTTTGCCGCTCAGTGCAGATCGGCTCCCGCGCCCGGCGTCGACCCGGCCGATCCCGGCGGAGCGGGCCGAGTCCCCGGTCGACGGGTCAGCATCAGGGCCACGTCGTCGGCCCGCTCGGTCAAGCGGCCCGCGTCGCGCAACATCCCGTCCGCCAACTCGGCCAGGCTCGCGTGCGGGGTCCGCGACAACGACGCGCGCATCCGGTCGATGCCCCAGTCCAGGTCGGCGCCGACATCCTCGACCAGGCCGTCGGTGTACAGCGCCAGGACCGAGCCGGGTTCCAGGACCAGTCGGGTCACCGGATACACGGCGGCCGGGTCGACGCCGAGCAGGGTGCCGCCGGCCACGTCGAGCACCCGGGTGCGTCCGTCCGGGCCGCGCAACAGCGGCGGCGGGTGGCCCGCGCGAGCCGCCTCGACCACCCCTGTGGCCGGGTCCAGCTCGAGGTAGCAACAACTCGCGAACAGGCCCGGGTCCAGGTCGGCGAGCAGCCGGTTGGTGCACCGCACCACCTCGTCCGGCCGCTGCCCCCCGGTGGCGAACGCCCGGACGGCGCTCCGGAGTTGGCCCATGGTGCCGGCGGCGGCCACGCTGTGCCCCTCGACGTCGCCGATCACCAGGCCGACGCCGTGCCCGGTGTCGATCACGTCGTACCAGTCGCCGCCGATCTCCATGCCCTGGGTGCCGGGCAGGTAGCGGGCCACCACCTCCAGGTTGGGCAGGTTCGGCAGCCGGTGCGGGAGCAGGGCGTGTTGCAGGCCGCGGGCGAGGGTGAATTCCGCGTCGTAGAGCCGGGCCCGTTCCAGCGCCTGGGCGATCAGGCCGCTCAGCGCGGTCAGTACCGAGCGCTCCTCGGGGGTGAACGCGTGGTGCCGGTCGAAGCCGAGGATGCAACTGCCCACCGGTCGGTCCGAGGCGATCAGCGGCAGGAACGCCCACGCGGACATCTCGTCGAGCGGGATGCCCGGATACGCGCCGGCCAGTTCCTCGGGCGATTCGAAGAAGATCGGTACGCCGCGGGTGAGCGCCTCGACGCCGGGCAGCGAGGCGTCCAGCGGGGCACCCTCGAACCGGTCCAGGAATCCCTCGGGGTAGCCGGTCTGCAGGGCGAGGAAGAAGCGTTCGTCCCGGACGATGTAGATCGCCAGCTCCCGGCCGCCGAACGCGGGCAGGATCTGGTCGGCGACGACCTTGCACACCTCGCCGACCGAGACCGCCTCGGTGAGCGCCCCGGCCATCTGGAGCACGTGGTAGATCGCGCCGAGCCGGGGCGGCTCGGCCTCGATACGGTCGGCGCCGGCCGCCTCGGCCCGATCGTCGGCGCCGGGCGGCGCGCCCACCGGGACCACCTTGCCGGTCAGCCCGTACGGGTCGGGGTAGAGCGAGAAGGCCAGCCAGCGATCGCGTGGGGTGCGGGCCAGGAAGGAGCCGGGCTGCTGGGAGAGCATCGCCGCCCGGTAGCGGTCCTCGTAGGACGGGTCGGCCAGCCAGGGCAGGGCTTCCCAGGGGGTCCGGCCCAGCACGTCCTCCGGCCGCACGCCCAGCAGGTCCCCCAGATGGCGGCTGGCATAGGTGATCCGGCCGCCCGGGTCGAGCGCGAAGACGCCGTCGCGCAGTCGCTCCACCGCCTCCGCCGCGGCGGCCCCCGCGCCCAGGTCGAGCACCGCGCCCACCAGGTGCCGAGACTCGCCGGCGGCCTCCTGGTCGGGAACACGGCCCCACACCTCCAACGGCCGGCCCGCGCCGTCGGAGCCCGCCACCTGGAAGCGCCAGGCGAGCACCCGGCCGGTGGCCACGGCCTGCCGCGCGGCGTCGCGGAACTCGTGCCCACCGCCGGAGATCACCCGATCGGCCAGGGTCGTCGCGCGCTTGTCGAAGGTGGCCGGGTCGACGCCGAACAGCTCGCACAACTCCCGGTCCGCGTCGAAGGCGCCGGTGGCCACGTTCCAGTCGAACAGGCCCACCCGGACCAGCGGGAACGCGTTCGCGGGCAACAGGGTCACGGTGGGCGGGCCGTCGTAGTCGACGGCCGCGCCGCGGGCGATCCGTGCGCCGAGCGCGTTCCCCAGTCGTCGGCTCGCCGCACCCAGACTGCGCCGCCGCGAGGCGGGCAGGCCGCGTCCGGGGGAGGCGGGCCACATCACGCAGACCACACCGAACGTCTCGGTCCCGGCGCACACCGGCGCCGAGGCGGACGCGTAGGCGTAGGGCATGCCCAGGGCGAGCTGCGGGAAGCGCCGCATGGTGTCGCCGTCGTCGGCGAGGAAGACGGTGCGGCCGGTGCGATACGCCTCCGGGGCGGGCAATGCGCCGGTCACCGGGACTCGGCTCCACGGCGCGAGCAGGGAAAGCGCCAGTCCGGCGACCTTGGTCAGCACCAGCGAGCGCCGATCGGGTGAACGCAGATAGACCACGCCGGCGTAGGCGCCGGTGCCGCGTACCGCGCTGTCCAGGCAGGCGGAGCAGTCGGCCAGGAGCGTGTCGCGCTCCCGGTCGAGGTGGGCCTCGTCCGGCACCGCGTGAGGGGGTGCGGGTCCTGGCCCGGCCTCGGGCGTCCCACCGGTCATGGGCGCCGCCCGGGTCCGGACGACGGGCGTCTTCGTACCGCGCGGTGCGCCGGACGCTCCGCTGCTTGCACGCACATATGTCACGGATTACGCCTGCCGGGATCCGATGTCAAACCGGCTGATTATGCGTGTATCAGGCATTTTGTCGTGACAGTCGGGCGCGCCGTCGCCGGGTGTGCCCACCATGCCTGCGTCGGGCCTGACGGGCTGCGACATACGGGTGAAACCGGGGTGGCGCGGTGTGTGTCGCCGCAGTGTCGACGGCCGTGGCAGGCACCGTCGAAATGTCCCATCTTCAGGTGATGCAACCTGATCCGACCGCGTGTCCCGTCCTCTTCGTGGAGCCCATCGTGATGCCATCCCCGTGCCACCGCCCGTCCACCCGCGCCCGGCGGCCGATCGTCGCGGCGATCGCGCTGGGTGTCGCCACGATCGCCGGCACCGGCCTGGCGCACGCGCTGCCGATGGCCCCGGGGGACAACGGCGACGTGAAGGTGCACCAGAGCACCACCTCGCCGACGGATCAGAGCAACGAGCCCAAGGTGTGCCTGTTCAACCTGGCGGCCTTCAACTTCGACACGCTCCAGTCGGTCACCTACACGATCGTCGCGCAGCCGGCGAACACCGAAGGCACCCTGCTGGGCGGCACCATCACCCTCGTGGACGGGAACGGTCACACGCCGAACCTGTCGTTGCCCAACGGGCAGTACAAGCTGGTATGGACCTTCGAGGGCGAGCACGGGGCCGGCAAGCAGAAGGTGTTCAAGGTCGACTGCCCCGCCGGCACCACCACAACCGGCGGCACTACCACCGGCAGCACCGGCGGCCGGCCGATGGGCAGTGTCAACGCCGGGGGCGGCGGCGGGGATTCGCACTTCGACGCGGGTGAGGTGACGGCCGGCGTGCTGGTCGCGGGCGCGGCGCTCGGTGGCTTCGGCCTCTACCTCGCGCGTCGTCGCCGTGCCACGGGCGATGGGTCGAACTGAGCCCGCGCCGGCGCAGCGCACGCGGCGCTCCGGCCCGGTCGCGGCCGGGGCGACCGCGTTGGCCGTCGCCGTCGGACTGTGGCTGGTCCAGCACGGTTCCGGGGACGGCACGGTCGAGCGGCCGCCGGCTCCGGACGCGGCTCGGGCGTCGGCCCACGCCCGGGTCCCCAACGACGCGGCGCACCGGGTGGACGCCGCGCCGCTGAAGGCGTCCACGCCCACCCGGATCAGGATCCCGGCGATCGGCGTCAACGCGCCGATGAGCGCGCTGGGCACCGGTCCGGACCATCGGCTGGCCACCCCGCCGGTGGGCAACAAGAACCTGGTCGGCTGGTACCGCGACGGCGTCGACCCCGGCGCCCGGGGAAACGCGATCACCGTCGGCCACGCGGACACCCGCTCGGGCCCGGCCGTGTTCTTCAAGCTGGGCCTGCTCCGGGTGGGCGACCGGATCGAGGTGCAGCGGCGGGACCGTCGCACGGCGGTCTTCACGGTCGACGCGCTCCGGTCCTACGCCAAGGACGCCTTTCCCGACGACGTGGTCTACGGGTCGACCGAGGCCGCCGAGTTGCGGGTGATCACCTGTGGTGGTCGATACGACAAGCACACCGGATACGCCGCGAATGTTGTGGTCTTCGCGCATCTGACGGGCAGCCGGTAGGGCTGCTCGACCCGTCCGCGATCAACGACCCGCACCCGCCGTCGCGCGGGGCGGGATCGGCGCGGGGGTACACCCGGTGGTCCCGGATCCGGTTCGCACCGGATCCGGGCCGCCCGGGGGCGATCTTCGACACCCTGGTGCGGACCGTCGCGCGCTGCGTGGCCTGCGGCCGGTTCGCGCCGACGGATCCGGACGACGCGGCCACCCACCTGAGTGCGCTGGTGCACGGGCCGGCCAGTCTCGAACTGCGCGGCGCGCTGGGCGAGGGGGAGCGGGCCGACCACCGGTGGCGGGTCGCGCTGGAGGCGGCCTGCCGGGGGCATCGCGCGGCACCCGTGTCGGGCTGACTCCGGGCCGGGCGGGGCCGGTTCGGGGCGACGCGGAAATCCGGTCGCCGTTGTCGGTGCGCTTGCCTACGCTCGTGCCATACCACGCGACGACACCCCGGGGGAACCCTCATGAGCATGCCGAACTACACCCAGGACCCGCTGGTTCGCCTCGACCGCCACCGGATCGAGTTCATCACCTACCCCGGCGACCACGCCGCGCTCGGCTTCGTCGCCACGCGGGCGACCTGCTCGTGCGGCACCTGGGCCTCGAACCGGCCCTGGGAACGCGGCGATCACCTGCGCGCCTTCGCCCGGCACATGGGCGACGTCCAGGTCATCGCGCACACCGTGCCGGGCGCCTACGCGCAACTCGCGGTGGTCCCGCTGCGCTGCGTCGACGCCGAGCACGCCGCGGCCGTGGTCCGCGACTGGCCCGAGCCGCAGGACGCCGAGCACGGGCTGTTCCGGCGCGAGGAGACCGTGTTCATCGCCTACCGGGACGGCGAGTTTCCGTGCTCCGTCGCGGTCTGGGCGCACCTTCGAGGTCACGTGAGCGACGTATACGCCGGGCGTCTGCTGCGGGACGTGGCCTGATCGCCACCGTCGCCGTGCCCGGCGCGTTCATCGAGTCCCGCGGCTGCCGGGGCGCGTCCGCCCGCGCCCGGCTCGACGCGCCGCCGGGTCGGTGGGTGCGGGTCAACCGCGTGCTCGCGGCGGTCGGTCGTGGCTGTTGTCGGCCGGCCGGAACGGGCCGTCCAAGGCCGCCCATTGCAGCAACATGATGGTCTTCGCGTCGGCGATGGAGCCGTCCCGGATCATCGCGAGCGCCTCGGTGAAGGGCAACTCCAGGGTGCTGATGTCCTCGCCCTCGGCGGCGATGCCACCACCCTCGCCGGTGGCGCTCCACGGGCCGTAGGGGGCGGCGTAGAAGTGCAGCCGCTCGGTGACCGAGCCGGGGCTCATGTAGACGTCGAAGACATGTTCGGGACAGCCGACCCGGTGCCCGGTCTCCTCGGCGGCCTCCCGCCGGATCGCCTCCTCGGGGCTGTCGCCGTCCAGCAGTCCGGCGGCCGTTTCCACGAGCATTCCGTCGGGGTGGCCGTTGACGTAGGCGGGCAGGCGGAACTGGCGGGTGAGCAACACCGTTCGGCGCTCGGTGTCGTAGAGCAGGATGGTGGCCCCGTCGCCCCGGTCGTAGTTCTCCCGCTGCTCGCGACTCCAATGCCCGTCGGCGTGCCGGTAGTCGAAGGTGGTCTTGCGCAGCACGTACCAGTCGCAGGACAACACCTCGACGTCGCGGATGCGCACCCCGGGGTTGCCGGTCAGGTCGCGGCCGAGGCGATCCAGGCCGATGCGGCCGCGGCGGTCGGGAAGGTCGATGCCCTCTGTCGTCGGGCGGCCGGTCGTCGGGCGGCCGGGGGGTGTGGTCGTCACGGTGGTTTGGCTCCTCGGATCGGGCGGCCGGGCGGTTCGGCGTCGGAGGGTGGGTCGGACCGGTCAGCCCAGGACGGTGCGCACACCGGCCTTGCGCAGGGCCGCCAACGTGTGCGGCCCGTTCGGATGGGTCGCGGCGTCGGCGGCGGCGTGGTCGGTGACGAACCCGTCCACCGCGTCGAGCGCGGCGACTCGGCCGAAGGCGCGAACGCCCAGCTTGGTGGCGTCCGCGACCACGATCGTGCGCGTGCTGCGGGCGAGCCCGACCTGCTTGACGGCCGCGTCGTCCAGATCGAATTCCGACCAGCCGTGCTCGGCGTGCACGCCGCCGATGGACATCACGAAACAGTCGAAGGCCAGCGACTCCAGGGTGCGCAGGGCCAGCGGGCCGACCAGCGAGTGTTCGCCGGGACGCGAGCGTCCGCCGACGACGAGCAATTCGATCCGGGGTCGGTCGGCGAGCCGTGCCGCGGCCTGGAGGCTGAGCACCGCGACGGTCAGCGGCGCGCGGGCGGCCAGGTGGTCCGCGACGTGCACGGTGGTGGTGCCCGCGTCCAGCAGCACCCTTGAGCCCGGTTCGACCAGGCCCGCCACGGCCGCGCCGAGTCGGTCCTTGGTCGCCGCCTGCCACGGTTCGCGCGCGGCGAACCCGGCGCCTTCCTCGCGGGCGCGGGCGGGGATCGCGGCGCCGTGCACCCGGCGGACCAGGCCCTGGCGCTCCAGCGTGTCCAGGTCCCGGCGCACGGTCATCTCCGAGACGCCGAGGCGTCGCGCGAGTTCGGCGACCGGAATGCGCTCGGAGCCCTGCACGAGGCGCAGGGTCAGGTCCAGGCGGGCGGCGACATCCATGGGGCATTTCTAACACGTGAATGTTCGATTGAACACCCACGTGTTCGTTTTGGGTGGTTGCGGCCCGATCAACGAAACGCCGCGATGTGGCGGGTCGCCCGGTTGGTGAAGGTGCCGGCGGGGCGGTCCGCGCTGCGGCCTGCCGCGCCGGTGGCGAGGGAGCGAGTCGGTCGACCGACCGAAGGACGGCGGCAACCCCGGGCGGCTGCTGTCTATATTTGTTAGTGAGATGACTGACTCAGTGCAGAGGAAGAGCCGGCGCGGGGCCGATGCCGGGCCCGGTAAGCGCGAACGGCTGGTGACGGCGACCACGCGCGTGCTGCACCGGCAGGGGGTCGAGCGGACCACCCTGGCGGACATCGCGACCGAGGCCGAGGTACCGGTGGGCAACGTCTACTACTACTTCCGGACCAAGGACCGACTCGTCGAGGCCGCCATCGACGACCACGAGCGGCAACTCCGCGAGCTGATCGCGGTGTTGGACGAACTGCCGACCCCGGGCGAGCGCCTGCGGGCGCTGGTGGGCGGTTGGGTGGAGCAGCGCGACCTCGCGGTGCGGTACGGCTGCCCGTTCGGCACGCTGGTGTCCGAGCTCGACAAGCGCGAGGACGACCTGGACCGGCACGCCGCCGAGGTGATGCGCCGGCTCCTGACCTGGGTCGAGGAACAGTTTTGCGCGATGGGCCACGACGCGGACGCGCGCGACCTCGCGCTCTCCCTGATCGGGGCCTATCAGGGCATGTCCCTGCTCACCAACACGCTCCGCGATCCGGACGTGATGGTCGGCCAGGGCCGGCGCCTCACCGCGTGGATCGACTCGTTGGCCGGAGGCTGATGCCGGCCGGCGAAAAAAGTTTCGGCGGGCTGTCGATTCGGCCGCTGCTCGTTCGTCGTCCTGATGTACGGCAACCCGCCGGACGAAGGAAACGACGGAACAGAGCAGGAGCCGGACCATGAAGTACATGTTGTTGATCCACAGCGGCACGATCGACGCGGACGGCGGCGCCGCCGAGTGCACCGTCGAGGACTGGGTGGCGTACGACAAGCAGGTCAAGGACGCCGGGATCTTCGTGTCCGGCGAGTCGCTCGCCGACCTGGTCACCGCGACCACCGTCCGGGTCGATCCCACCGGGGATCGCACCGTGACGGACGGGCCGTTCGCCGAGACCCGCGAGGTGCTCGGCGGCTTCTACGTGATCGACGTGCCGGACCTGGACGTCGCGCTCGACTGGGCCGCGCGCTGTCCCGGCGCCCGGGGCAGCGGCGCGATCGTGGTGCGGCCGATCGCCGACTTCGCGGGCTGACCGGCCATGGACGAGCGAGCCGCCGGTGCCGAGCCGCTCCCGGTCGCGGAAGGGGAGGGATCCGCCGACCGGGTCCGGGACGCGTCGGTGGACGCGTCCGTCGAGTCGGTGTTCCGGGAGGAACGGGGCCGGTTGCTCGCCTCCCTCGCGCGCCGCTTCGGCGATCTCGACCTGGCCGAGGAGGTCGCCTCCGAGGCGATCGAGGCGGCGCTGCTGCACTGGCCCGTCGACGGCGTGCCGGACCGGCCGGGCGCCTGGCTGTTGACCACGGCGCGCCGTCGGGCGGTCGACCGGTTGCGCCGGGACCGCACCTACGCCGCCCGGCTGGCCGTATTGCAGGTGGAGGCGGATCGGGCCGATCCGGCGCCGCCGGCCGACGCCGGCGACGATCTGCCCGACGAGCGGCTGCAACTGTTCTTCACGTGCGCCCATCCCGCGCTGCCCGCCGAGGACCGCGGCGCGCTGATGTTGCGCTGCCTCGCCGGGCTCGGCACCCCCGAGGTCGCCCGGGCGTACCTGGTGCCGACCGTGACGATGGCCCAGCGGATCGTCCGGGCGAAGAAGAAGATCCGCGAGGCGCGGATCCCGTTCCGGGTGCCCGGCGCGGACGAGTTGCCCGCGCGGCTGCCCGGGGTGCTCCAGGTGATCTATTCGATCTTCACCGAGGGCTACGCGGCCAGCTCCGGACCGCGGTTGCAGCGGCTCGACCTCGCCGAGGAGGCGATCCGGCTGGCCCGGATCCTGCGCCGGTTGTTGCCCGCCGAACGTGAACTCGCCGGGCTGCTCGCGTTGATGTTGTCGATCCACGCGCGGCGCGCGGCACGGACCGATCCCGACGGCGCGATCGTGCTGCTCGACGATCAGGACCGGGGCCGGTGGGACCGGGCGATGATCGAGGAGGGGCGCGCTCTGGTGGTCGCCGCGCTGACCGGCGGCCCACCGGGGCGGTACGGGGTGCAGGCCGCGATCGCCGCGCTGCACGACGAGGCCGCGAACGTCGCGACCACCGACTGGCCGCAGGTGGTGGCGCTGTACGACGTCCTGCTCGTGCTGACCCCGTCGCCGATCGTCGCGCTCAACCGGGCCGCGGCGGTGGCGATGCGGGACGGCCCGGAGGCGGGGCTGGCGCTGCTGGACGAACTGGCGGACGAGCCCAGGCTGCGCGGTTACCACCCCTTCCCGACCGCCCGGGCGGATCTGTTGGAGCGGCTCGGTCGGCGCGCCGAGGCGGCGGCGGCCTACCGCGAGGCGCTGGACCTGGCCGGGACCGAACCCGAACGGGCACATCTGCGACGCAGGTTGCGCGCGATCGGGGCGCCGGAAGCGGCTCTGGACCCGACCGACGAAGCGGGACGGCCGACGGCCGACCCGAGTACACCATCCGGGACTTGAGGAGAACCGACATGGACCGCGACCGGATCCTGGCGTGGGTACGAGCGGAACGACTGAGCCTCGCCGATCTGTTCGACGACCTCGACGAGCGGGAGTGGGCGACCCCCTCGCTCTGCGAGGCATGGACGATGCACGAATTGGCCGCGCATGTGACCACGTCGACGCGCACCACGTTGGCGGGCATGATCAAAGGTGCGATCCGGGCCCGGGGCGACTTCGAACGGTGGGGCGCCGACGAGGCTCGGGAACTGGCCGCCCGGTACACCCCGGCGGAACTCGTCGCGCAGATCCGGGAGACCGCGGGGTCGGCCCGCCGTGCGCCGCTGGCCGCGCCGTTGGACCCGCTCGTCGACGCGCTCGTGCACGGGCAGGACGTTGCGAGACCGCTCGGCCGCGAGCGGGCGATGCCCATCGAGCCGGCGCTCGCCGCCCTCGAACACGTGCTGCGCAGCCCGTTCTACGGCGCCCGCAAGCGTTTTCGGGGGATTCGGCTGGTGGCCACCGATGCGCGGTGGTCGGCGGGCCCGGGGCCGGACGAGGTCCGCGGTCCCACCGGCGACCTGCTCCTCCTGGCCACCGGCCGGCCGGCGGGCCTCGCCGCGTTGTCCGGGTCGGGCCGGGAGCGGGTCGCGGCGACGCTGCCGGGGGCGGCGCGGTAGGGGGTGGCCGTCGGGGGATCCGGCGGGTGGGGCCACTCGTCGGCGGCGCCGGGGAATCGGTGCTCGACGCGGTGACCGGGGCGAGGCGGGTCGACGGCTACGACTCGGCGGGGTCGCGCGGGCCGGGTCGGGGCGGGCGGTATTGCTGGGCTCCCTTGCGGTCGCGGACGGCGACGCCCAGCCGGCGCAGCCCGTCCAGCGCGTCCTCGGCCGCGCCGGCCCGCTTGTCGGTCAGGGCCCGCTTGCGTGCACGCAGCAGGGTGTGGGCGGCCTCGTCCAGATCGGTGGTGCCGTCGATCCAGACGGAGAACTCCGCTTCGCGCGGGTCGGTACTGCCGCGCCACGGGTAGTCGAAGCGGGCGAAGGCGTCCCGCAGGTGCCCGGTGGGCAGGTCGCTCGCGCGGACCCGGGCCAGTTCGCTTTTGTTCGGGTCGAGGGCGACCAGGTCCCGGCCGTCGGTGAAGATCGTGGCGATCCGGTCCCGGGGTATGTGCAGCCCCGAGCCGTCCCGGTGGATCGCCAGGTGGTCCGCGGCCACGGTCAGGACCGGGCTCTCCTGGCGAGCGGCCACGGCCGCCCAGGCGCCGAGGCCCGCGCCGAGCACGGTGCCGATCGGTACGGCCCAGCGGGTCGGCAGTTTCGCGGCCAGTCGCAGCGGGCCGGGCGCGGAGCCGACCAGGTCGATCAACCAGTCCACGAACGGTGCGACCGCGAACCCGGCGCCGAGGCCGAGCAGCGTGGCGCCGACCCCGATCAGCCAGAGCCACACCGACGGCATCCGGACCGTGACCGTCCGGTCATCGGCCGTTGTGTTGCCCATGGGGTTCCCCTGTCTCGTTCGGCGCGGGTGCCAGGTAGCGCGCGACGGTGCGGCGCAGTGCGGGTGTGGCGTCCCGATCGGGTGCGGCGCCCAGGTATACGGCGTCGACCACGGTCTGGATCCAGCCGGCCGCCTCGTTCGGGTCCAATGCCGGGTCGATCGTCCCGTCGGCGATGCCTCGGGCGATCAGGCCGGCCAGGCCGTCCCGGAGCACCGCCTCGGTCCGGGTGACCACGTCGACCAGCTCGGGATCCCGACCGACCTGGCGCAGCAGCTCCACGAGCAGGCCGGCCGCGCTCGGGTCGCGGGCGTCGGCGGCCAGCTCGGTGACGAGTTCGACGATCGCCTCGGTCGGGTGCTCGGCGCCGGCGAATCGGGCGACGCGTTCGTGGGACAGCGGCAGGTCCCGTTCGAACACGGCGCGGAACACCGCCCGCTTGTCCGGGAAGTAGTAGAAGACGCTCGCCGCGCTGAGCCCGGCGGCCCGGGCGATGTCCGCGACGGTCGTCGGCTCGAACCCCTGCTCCGCGAAGAGGCCGGCGGCGGCGAGCGTGATCGCTTCGCGCCGCTGGGCGGTGCGGTCGGGATCGACGGTGCGGGGCACTGCGGGCGGCCTCTCGATTCGATGACTGATCGGTCAATCGAAGAATAGCAGCCGGGTTCCGGCGGGGCGGGCGAGCCGGGCGGTTCGGGCGGGCCATCGCGTCATCTGGTCATCGAGTCACCTCACCTGGTCATCGGCTTCGACTTCGGCTTCGGCGTCGCTTTCGGTTTCGGGTTCGGTTTCGGCCAGGTAGTCCTCGTACACGCCCACCTTGTAGCCGATCAGGTCGAGGCACCGGTGGAGTTGGTCGATCTGGGCGGTTATCCGGGACCGGTGTTCGCGCAGGATGGCCAGGCGTTCGCGTTCGGTGCCGTCGCCGGCGCGGGCCAGTTCGGTGTAGTGCCGGATGGCGGGGATGGGCATGCCGGAGCCGCGCAGGATCACGCACATGTCGAGCCAGGCGATGTCGTGTTCGGCGTACACCCGGCGGCCGGCCCTGTTGCGGCGGACCGGATTGGCCAGGATGCCCTCGCGTTCGTAGAAGCGCAGGGTGTCGATGCTCAGGCCGGTGCGGGTGGCGACCTGGCCGATGGTCAGGTCCTCGGAGGTATCGGTCACGCGTCACAGGATGGGACTTGACCTGGAGTCGAGTCCAGCTCGTAGATTTCCGGTCGCCACACCCGTAAGCACCCAAGGAGCACGACCATGCGCTACCGCACTCTCGGCCGCACCGGCATCCGGGTCAGCGTGCAGGCCCTGGGCACGATGATGTTCGGGGCGGTCGGCAATCCCGACCACGACGACTGCGCCCGGATCGTGCACGCCGCGTTGGACCACGGGATCAACTTCGTCGACACGGCCGACATGTACTCGGCCGGCGAATCCGAGGAGATCGTCGGCAAGGCGCTCCGGGGCCGGCGCGACGACGTGATCCTGGCGACCAAGGTGCACTTCGCGATGGGGGAGGGGGTCAACCGGGGCGGCAACTCGCGGCGTTGGATCACCACGGCGGTCGAGGACAGCCTGCGGCGGCTGCGCACCGACCGGATCGACCTGTACCAGATCCATCGCCCGGACGAGTCGACCGACGTCGAGGAGACCCTTTCCGTACTGACCGACCTGGTGCGGCAGGGCAAGATCCGCGCGTTCGGCTGCTCGACCTTCCCGGCCGAGGACGTGGTCGAGGCCCATCACGTGGCCGAGCGTCGTGGCCTGCAACGCTTTCGCACCGAACAGCCGCCCTACTCGATCCTGGCCCGGGGCATCGAGGGCTCGTTGCTGCCGGTGTGCGAGCGCCTCGGCATGGGTGTGCTGACCTGGAGCCCGTTGGCGTCCGGGTTCCTCACCGGCAAGTACCGCAAGGGCGGCCCGATCGACCTGACCTCCGGTCGGGCCGGGCTCAACCCCGGGCGCTTCGACCCGGCCCTGCCGGTGAACGCGACCAAGCTCGACATCGTCGAGCAACTCGTCGCCCTGGCCGACGAGATCGGCTGCACGCTGCCCGAACTCGCGCTCGCCTTCCCGACCGCGCACCCGGCGGTGACCTCGGTCGTCATCGGGCCGCGCACGATGGACCAGTTGGCGGCGTCGGTGAAGGGCGCGACGCTCACCCTGGACGACGAGACGCTCGATCGCATCGACACGATCGTCGCGCCGGGTAGGAACGTCTACCATCCGGACGGCGCGTGGACCCACCCGGCCCTGGCCCGCACCGCGTTGCGCCGTCGCCCCCTCGCCGACCGTGCGGCCGGCTGAGGGCGCGCCGATCGGCGATGCCGGGGCCGGCGACGGGAAGTCGGCCTTCGGCGGGAACTTCGCTCGGGTGGTGGCCGACTGAGTGTCCGGGTTCGCGTTCGCGGGCGCCTGTCGGTACTTGTGGGGAGCGAAACTGTGCGGGGCAGCAAGGTGGGTGGCGTGGCCGCCGCGGTGGTTTTGTTCGCGACGGCCTGTGGAGGCGGTTCGACGGACACGGAGGACGCCGCCTCGGGGGCGACCGCGGCCGCGACGAAGCCGGGCGGTGGCGCGTCGGGTTTCCCGGTGAAGGTGACGGACTGCGCCGGTGCCGAGACGACCTTCACCGAGGCGCCGCGGAAGGTGGTCACCAGCAACGCCTCCGGCCTGGAGATGTTGTTCTGGCTCGGCGCCGGGGACCGGGTGATCGGCACCGGCTTCCCGCCCGGCAAGGGCACCATGCCGGCGCAGTTCTCGGCACAGGCCGACCGGGTCCGGGTGCTCGGCGACATGGTGATCCCCAAGGAGCAGTTGCTCGGTTCGGGCGCCGACCTCTACCTCGACACCTTCGCCGACATGGGCGGCATGGGCGCGATGGGTGCGGGGCCCTCGCCCAAGGAGTTCGCCGCCGCCGGCATCAAGCACATCTACCTCAAGTCCACCGCCTGCGCGCGCAAACGCCCGGGCCCGCAGCAGGACTTGGCCGAGGTCGAGGCCGACATCCGGGCCCTGGGCGCGGTCACCGGGACCTCCCCCAGGGCCGAACAACTCGTCGCCGGCATGGAGCAGACCCTCGGCTCGGTGCGCACCGCGCTCGCGGGTGTGCCGCAGGATCGGCGGCCGACGTACTTCTTCTTCGACTTCGACGCCGGTACCAAGCAGCCGATCGCGGTATGCGACAAACAGGTTGCCAACGCGGTGATCACCCAGGCCGGGGCACGCAACGTCTTCGCCGACTGCGCCGGCGACTTCAAGCCCGTCTCGTGGGAGGACGTGGTCGCCAGGAATCCGGACTGGATCCAGCTCGGTGTCCGGAACAAGGGCAGTGCCGAGGCCAACGCGAAGGCGTTCGACGACGCCGAACGATTCCTGCGCACGTTCGACGCGACCAAGGGCCTGAACGCGGTGCGGGACGGGAAGTTCGTCCGGATCGGCTCGGAGAGCACCACGATCGCCGGGGTCCGCAACGCCGAAACGGTGCAGCGGATCGCGAGCACGATCCACCCGGACCTGGTCCGACCCGCGCCGACCGCAGGGTAGGGGCCGGTGGTTTCGGTATTCGAGCGTCGGATCCGACGCGGGGCCGAGCCGGCGCCGGCGCCGGTGGCTCCCACCGACGGTGACCGGGGTCGTCCGGCGCGCACCGGGTGGGTGGTCGTCGTCCTGGCCGTGCTCCTGGTCGTCGCGTTGACCTCGGCCGTGTCGTTGGGGTCGGTGGACATCCCGATCGGCGAAGTGTGGTCGGTGGTCGGGCGACGGCTGACCGGCGAGTCGCCCGAACCCGGCACGCGCGACCTGATCGTCTGGCAACTCCGGCTGCCGCGAGCCCTGTTGGCCGCCGTCGTCGGCGCGGGACTGGGGCTGGTGGGCACCGCCGTCCAGGCGCTGGTGCGCAATCCGCTCGCCGACCCGTACCTGCTCGGCATCTCCTCCGGCGCCTCGCTCGGTGCGGTCGCGGTGATCGTGCTCGGGGCCGGCACCGGCGGGGTGCTCGGATACGGGCTGTCCGCCTCGGCGTTCGCCGGTGCGTTGGCGGCCTTCGCGTTGGTGTGGGCACTGGCTCGGCGCGGAGGCGGATTCTCCCCGCTGCGCCTGGTGCTGGCCGGGATCGGGGTGGGGCAATTCCTCTCCGGGTTCACCAGCTTCCTGGTGTTGCAGGCGGGCGACGAGCAGCAGACGCGCGGGGTGCTGTTCTGGCTGATGGGCAGCCTGAGCGGGGCCCAGTGGGAGCAACTGGCGCTGCCCACCGCCGCGGTGGCCCTCGGCCTGCTGGGTCTCCAGGCTCGGGCCCGGGCGCTCAACGCGCTGCTGATGGGCGACGAGACGGCGGCCGGACTGGGCGTGGACGTGGCCAGACTGCGCCGCGAACTGTTCGCGGTGACCAGCGTGTTGACCGGGGTGCTGGTCGCCGTTTCGGGAGCGATCGGCTTCGTCGGACTGATGGTGCCGCATGTCTGCCGGTTGTTGATCGGTGGCGATCACCGCCGACTGCTGCCGGTTTCGGCGTTGTTCGGCGCGGTGTTGCTGGTCGCGGTGGACACGCTGGCCCGCACGGCGGTCAGCACCCAGGAGTTGCCGATCGGCGTGGTCACCGCGGTGATCGGCGCGCCGGTGCTGCTGCTCCTGCTCGACCGACGGCTGGAGACGCGATGACGGGCGAGGGTGAACGGGAAGCCGCGGGCGAGAGCGCCGGGTTCGGTGGGCAGCGGAGCCGGATCACCGTGCAGGATCTGCACGTCACCCTCTCCGGCCGGGACATCCTGACCGGCGTCGGGTTGATCGCGGCCGGTGGTGAGATCACCGGGCTGGTCGGCCCCAACGGCAGCGGCAAGTCCACCCTGTTGCGCACGGTCTACCGGCACCTGAAGCCGCAGGCCGGGCGGGTCCTGCTCGGCGACCGGGACCTGCGGGCGATGACCCCCGCGGCGGCGGCCCGGCACGTGGCGGCGTTGCCGCAGGAGCGGGAGAACGACTTCGACTTCACCGTGCGCGAGGTGGTCGCGATGGGCCGTACGCCGTACCAGAAGGCGTTCGCGGGCGACAGCGCCGCCGACCGGGCGGCCGTGTTGATCGCCCTGGTGCAGGCCGGGGTGGAGGCGCACCAGGGCCGACGGTTCGCCACGCTCTCCGGGGGCGAGCGGCAACGGGTGCTGCTGGCACGGGCGTTGGCGCAGGAGCCGGACGTGCTGGTGCTGGACGAGCCGACCAACCACCTCGACGTGCGGCATCAGGTCGAACTCCTGGCCCTGTTGCGGGCCCAGGAGCGGACCACGTTGATCGCGCTGCACGACCTCAACGCGGCGGCCTCGGTGTGCGATCGGCTGCACGTGCTGCACGAGGGTGCGCTGCGGGCATCCGGGACGCCGCGTGAGGTGCTCACCCCGGAACTGCTCGCCGAGGTGTTCGGTATCCGGGCCGTGGTTCTCGATCACCCGCTCACCGGGGATCCGCTGATCGCGGTCGACCATCGGACACCGGCGTTGCCGCCGGCCCCCCGGACCCCGGTCGGGATCAGGTCGGCACCGCCGGCGTCGGGATGACGTCGAGGCGGGTCGGGCCGTTGACCACCAGTGAGGGGATCGGCGGGGGTGGTTGCTCGGGGTGGGCGAGGGCCAACCGCGGGAGGCGGTCGAGCAGGGTGGACACCGCGATGCGCGTCTCCAGCCGGGCCAGATGTGCCCCGAGGCAGAAGTGCGGACCGTAGCCGAAGGCGAGGTGTGCCTTGTCGGCGCGGGTGGGATCGAACGTGTCGGGCGCGTCGGGGTGCACCGCCGGGTCCCGCCCGGCGGCGGCGAAGGCGATGATGATCGGGTCGCCGCGACGGATCAGCACTCCCTCGCCCAGCTCGATGTCCTCCACCGCATAGCGCAACGGCAGGTACATGACCGGGCCTTCGAGCCGCAGCGTCTCCTCGATCACGTCGCTCCAGTCCAGGAGGCCCTCCCGAAGCCGAGCCAACTGCTCCGGATGGGACAGCAGTTCGGACAGGACGCTGGTGATCAGGTTGACCGAGGTCTCGTAGCCGGCGCCGAGCATCAGGAAGAGCGAGTCGATGAGTTGCTGCTCCGAGGACTGCTCCTCCTCGGCGACCGGGGCAAGCAGGTCACTGGTCAGGTCGGCGCCCGGGTGCTCCCGCTTGTACTTCATCAACTCGACAAGTCGGGCCTGGAGTTCGTGCTGACGTGCGATCGCCTCGGCGACCTCGATCCCGGTGTCCAGGATCGCGTCGATCGCGGTGCCCAGCCCGGCGCGCAATCCGTCCGGTACCCCGAACAGATCGCAGATGACGGTCATCGTCAGCGGCAGCGACAGGGCCCGGCGCACGTCGACGCTTTCGCCGGGCGGTATCGCAGCCAGCGCGTCGACCAGGCGATCCGCGGTCGCCTGGACCTGCGGGCGCATCGACTCCACCCGTCGGGGTGCGAAGGACGGCGCGACCCGGGCGCGCAGTCGGCGGTGTTCCGCGCCGTAGGTGTTCGCGAAGTTCTGTTGCAGTGCCACCGAGGCCAACGGCCAGCCTTCGGGCAGTTCGGCCAGTCCGGGCCAGTGCCGGCGGAAGTCGCGGGAGACCCGGGGGTCGGTGGTCAGTGCTTGGGCGACGTGGTACCGAGTGATCGACCAGGCCCGGACTCCTCCGGGGAGTTCGACCCAAACGGCCGGTCCCCGAGCGCGCAGCGCGGCCGCCTCGGCATGTCCGGCGCGGGCGGTGGGGTCGAGCACGGGGCATCGCCGAACGGGTTCCGTCGACATGCCGGGCTCCCTTCGAGGGGAACGTGCAAAGTGGTCGTCGTGCCCACGAGGCGCACGGTGCAGTCGTGTTCGCGAAACCGCGTCCGACGCCTGCGGGCGTCGCATGTCCTTCCCTTCTACGCCTGGTTCCGCACCCTGACAACACCGCCGAGGCAGGCGGTCGTCCGGGGAGCGGTCGGTGCGCCCGAACGTGCCTCGTGCCGAGGGTGAAAGGCCGCCGCAAGCGATAGTTAAGGTCGCGCCGCTTTAATGGCTGGAGCCTCGTGGCGGAACCGGCGCCGTCGGGGGGATCGGCGCTGCCCGGAGTCCGGGTCGTCGCGTCGATCCACGGCTGGGGAAACGGGCTGGGGAAACGGGGAAGCCATGACGACCACTGCCACCACCGGACTTCCGGAGCAACGCGAGGCCGTAACGACGCGGGCGCAACCGCCGGGGTCGGCGTCGGCAGCGGACCCGGCCGACGCGCGCGATCCGCGACTACGGTTGGGTCGGCTGCTCGACGAGGACGGGGTGCGGGCCCTGCCGGGGGAGGATCCGGCGGGCGTCTACGCGGTGTCCGGTCGCATCGACGGCGTCCGGGTGATCGCGTACTGCACCGACGCGACGGTGATGGGCGGTGCGCTCGGCTGGGCCGGCGCCGAGCGCATCTCGCAGGCGGTGGACACCGCGGTGCGCGAGCGCTGCCCGGTGATCGGTCTGTGGCATTCCGGCGGCGCCAAGCTCGCCGACGGGGTGGAGTCGATGGACGGCGTGGGCCGGATGTTCGCGGCGATGACCCGTGCCTCGGGTCGGGTTCCGCAGATCTCGGTGGTGCTCGGGCCGGCCGCGGGCGCCGCGGCGTACGGTCCCGCGCTGACCGACATCGTGGTGATGGCGCCCGCCGGCCGGATGTTCGTGACCGGCCCGGACGTGGTGCGCAGCGTCACCGGCGAGGAGATCGACATGGCGGGCCTGGGCGGCCCGGAGGCACACGCCAGACAGTCGGGCGTGGCCCATGTGACCACCGGTTCCGAGCCGGAGGCGTACGTCCACGCGCGTCGACTGGCCGGCTTCTTCGCCCGGCCCGGCCGGTTCGACCCGGACGCCGCGCGCGGCCGTACCGAGGACCTGCGGGCGCTGCTGCCCGAGTCGGCGCGCCGCGCCTACGACGTCCGCCCGTTGGTGTACGCGATCGTGGACGGATCGGGTCCGGCGGACTTCGCGGAACTCCAGTCGCACTGGGCGCCGAATATCGTGGTCGGCCTCGGACGGCTGGCCGGGCGCAGTGTCGGTGTGATCGCCAACAACCCGTTGCGCAAAGGCGGTTGCCTGGACTCGTTGTCGGCGGAGAAGGCGTCGCGGTTCGTTCGCATGTGTGACGCCTTCGGGGTCCCGCTGGTGGTGCTCGTGGACGTGCCCGGCTATCTGCCCGGGGTGGGCCAGGAGTGGGGCGGGGTGATCCGGCGCGGTGCCAAGCTGCTGCACGCGTTCGCCGAGGCCGAGGTGCCCCGGGTCACCGTGGTCACCCGCAAGTCGTACGGCGGCGCCTACATCGCGATGAACTCCCGTTCCCTGGGCGCCACCGCCGTGTTCGCCTGGCCGGAGGCCGAGGTCGCGGTGATGGGCGCGGAGGCGGCGGTGGGCGTCCTGCACCGCAAGCGACTCGCCGCCGTGGACGGTGCGGCGCGCGAGGAACTCCTGGCCGGACTGGTCGCCGAGCACGAGCGCATCTCCGGCGGCGTCGGCCGGGCCCTGGACTTCGGTGTGGTGGACGCCGTGATCGAACCCAGGGACACCGTGGAGCGGGTCGTCGCGGTACTGTCCGGCGCACCGGCCGGCCGCGGTCGACACGGCAACATCCCCCTTTGAGCCATCCTTCCCCACCCGGTGGCGCCGTCCCCCCGTGCGGCGCCACCGGGTCCTTCCCGCCGGTCGGCGGGACCACGTCCGGCCGCCGCGCGCAGACCCGTTGCGGCCTCGGCCGAGCCCGGTCGCCGAGCGACCTCGGGGTCGGTCGAGGCGGGCCGATTGTCGCCGAGCCCGTGTTTCGGGCCGCCGGCGACAGCGCCGTGCGCGCAGCGAGCGGGACCGTCCCCGGCATCGTCCGGGGCCCGATGTCGCGCCGGGCGCGGAGCGCCCGCGCCGGCCCTCGCGGTGGAACTCGGCCGGGGAGCAGTCCCTTCGGCCGCCGGCGCGTTCGACTCGTCGATCGCGGAGCAACGGCGCGAAGCCCGCGCCGCCGGCAACTCGGCGATTTCCGGTGCGCGTTGCTCGCCCCTGATCGGCGGCCGGTCGCGGGCGCGCCGCTCGGTGACGAGTGCGCGTGGCCGCCGGACCCCGGGTTCGCCGTCGTGACCGCACGGGACGCGGTCGCCGGGTTTCGACGGCATCGCGGTGTTCCGGGGCGCGACTTCGTGATCCTTCCGCGGGCCGTGCACGACGCGTTCGGGCCGGTCCCGACCTCGGCTCGGTGCCCTCGGCCGGCTTCGCCGCGGCGGTCCCGCGCCGTACGCCGGTGTTCCCGCGCGGGATTCGTGCCGGCCGGCGCAGACGAAAGGGCCGGTTCCTGAGGGGGAACCCTCGCCACACTTGTCGAGGCGGGTGCGACAAGGTGAGGGAATCGAATCCACGACCGTGGGGAGGCGCCCGAATGGCATCGACCGTCGACGCTGAAGGAGTTCGTGATGCGCGCACGTGATCTGGTGGCCGAGTATCCGATGGTCACCCTCGACAGCGACGCTCTGGACGCGGCCCGACTGGTAGCCGCGCAACGTCAGACCGGGGTACTGGTGCTGGATGCCGGCGGTGAACCGTTCGCGGTTCTACCCGCGTCGTCCCTGGTCGCCCTGTTGGCGAGCCGGGTGATCGATGATCCGGAGCCGGACGGGGTGTTCGACCAACCGTGTGTCTGCCGAACACACCGGGCCCTGGCCGGGCGTACCGTGCGCGACTGCCTGCGGCACGAGAAGACGCTGCCCTCGGTCGCCGACTCGGAGGACACCGTCCTGGAGATCGCCGCGTTGATGGCCCGCGATCGCAGTCGTCTGGTGGCGGTGATCGAGTATCCGAAGGGACGCGCGATCAGCGGAGCCGGACCGCGTGTGTTGGGTGTGATCACCGACTCCCGTCTGCTGGAGCAATTGCTCGGCAGGACCCGGTCGACCGACCCGAACGGGCGAAGCCCGTCGGCACCCACGACCTGATCGTGTGCCCGGCGGGGCGGGCACCCCGCCGGGCCTCGGGGCGGAACGACGGCCGTACGGACGGCGGATGGGTCGACCCGGCCACGCCGGTTCCACGACGCCGGATCGTGCACGTCGCACGGAATGCACGTGGCGGGCGAGCGGGCGCCCGGGTCAGCACAGCGTCGGCACGGCGCCGCCCTCGACCCGGGTCGCCTCGACGCCGGGCAGGCCCCGGCACCACCGGGTGGTGATCTCGGCGAGCGTGTCCGCGTCGGGTGGGCCGGCGCCCAGGCCGATCGCGAGGTGTGTGCGCGATCCGGCTTCGAAGGTGCGGGGCCACACGTGGGCGTCGGCGACACCGGCCTCGTGCAGTGCGGTGAGCAGGGCGCGGACGCGGCCGCGCAGCCGGCCGGTGGTGGCGGCGAACTCGTCGGCGGGGGCCGGGAGCACGGTCACCAACAACCAGGCCGCGTGGCGGCGGTGCAGCGGGGGTGGTTCGAGCAACGTCGGCCACGGATCGCCGTGTTCGGTCGGGATCGAGGGTGCGGCCGGGTCGATGGTCGCGGTCGAGGTGGTCGACTCCCAGGCGCGGTACAGCTCGTCGACCAGCAGGTCGCGTCCGCCGGGGGTGACCTGCGTGGTGCACGAGCGCACCGGGCGGGTCGGGGTCAGGATCGACACCGGCGCGCCGGCCGGCGAGTGCGGGCCTTTGGTGTCCTCGTGCAGGGACACCGGCTCGCGCCAGTCCCACGCGGCCCAGGTGGCGAAGAAGTGCGCCGACAGGTCGTCGCCGGCCAGACCTGCGGCCTCGCGCGTGGTCCGGGCGGCGAGTATCGACCAGGCCAGACCCGGCAGTCCGCCGAACGGCGCCGCGTCCAGGCCCCGGGCCCGCGCCCACGCCTTGACCCGTCGGGCCAGGTCGGCGAACCGTTCGTGGTCCGCGCCCACCGCGCGCCGGATCGCGTCCGCGTCGGTGATCGCGCTCAAGGTGATCGCGGCCGGCTCGGCCAACTCGGCGCGCCGGGCCGGGGCGTCGACCGGCTCGATGTCGCCGGTGGCCACCAGGGCCAGGTCCACGGCCGACCCGTCCACCCGCAACCGCAGTCCCGGCACGCGCGCCCCGATCACCGGCCGGACGGCGCTCGCCTCGGGCAGGGCCGCCGCGATGCGCTCGGCGAGGTCGGCGAGGTCGACGGTGAAGCCGGGCAGGGCCGCCACCAGGTCGATGTCGGCCTCCGGCAGCGCACACCCCATCCGCCGCGAGCCGACCGGCGACACGACGACGCCCTGGCCCAACGCCACGGCAACGCACCGAGTGATCCGCCTCGTCCGGTCGTCCGGGTCCGGTCCGTCACCCGAAGGCGTCGGAGCCTCGCGGGTGCGTCCGACGTCGAGACCCGGCCGTACCGCGTCGGACGACCACCGCAGTTCGCCCGTGCCCAGGGTGATCGTGGCCCGCACCCGCATCGGCTCGTCGCCCCGGCGGGAGAGCAGCACCAACTCGCCCACGCGCGCCGACATCGGCTCCAGCCGGCTCGCGCACTCGGCGGCCACCCGCTGGGGGTCGGCGCTGCGGCCCAGGGTCAGGTGCGGGGTGAAGCCGTCCGCGCGGCCCGGGCAGCGTGGGAAGCGCGCCGCGAAGGCGTCCCGCAGCAGCGACCACGGCGATTCGTCGGCCGCCGCCGGATCGAGCCACACGGTGGCGTCCTCGCGGTGGCCGAAGGTGTGTACGCCGTCCAGACGTGCGGTGAACGGCGCCACTGCGGCCGCCGCCGCCGAGAGCAGGGGCGCGGCCCGTTCGAAGTCGGCTTCCGGGACGAAGCCGAACAGCACGTTGACGTGCGGCGGCCAGCGGTCCACCTGCGGATCGTGCGTGTCACGGAGCCGCTGGAGCACGGGCCACAACCGTCGCGGCGGCAACCAGGCCAGCGCGGTGCGCGCGGTCGACGCGACGTCCAGGACATCGCCGGTCGGCGGGCCGGCCGGCACCAGGTCCGCCCGGACCCCGAAGTGGTCGGAGGCGTAGAGGCCGTCGGGCGTGGGCGCGTCCCCGTAGCGCACCGCCGCCTCCGCGCTCCACCCGCCGGTGCGCAGCAGAACCCGGTCCAGCCGGGCGGCGCGGCCGGTGCGCGAGCCGATCGCGGCCAGCGGATTGACGCCCGGATCGAAGGTGGGGGTGTCGTCGTCGGCGCCGTGCACCCGCGTCCACACATCCGCCAGGCCCAGCACGTCGGCCGGCCCGGCGGTGCCGTCGTTGAAGTCGCCGACCACCACCAGATCGCCCGGTACCCGGGCGAAACCGTCGGCCAGCGCGGCCAGTTCGACCCGGCGCCGGCCCGGACCGTCCTGCGCGTGGTCGCTGGTGAGGTGGGTGACCGCGACCACGAGCGGCTCGGCCGGGCCGGCGACGGTGATCGCGGCCACCGCCTTGTACCGGCCCAACGCATGCCGCCCGGACTCGCGCACCGGCAGCCTGCTCAGCAACAACAGCCCACTGTCCGGCACGTCCCGACCGTTCGGATCGGTGTCCATCGTGTACGCGGCGCGCACCCACGGCTCGGCCGCCAACAGCGCGACCAGGTCCGCCTCGACCTCCTGGAGCGCGATCACATCGGCGTCGGCCCTCGCGAGCGCGGCCAGCAACAGCGGTCGACGGCGCGCGGTTCGGATCCGGTCGGCGTCGTAGCGATCCCACAGCGTGTTCCAGGTCAGCACCCGGATCCGGGTGGTCGCCGGTGCGTCGATCCGGCCCCGGTCGGGCGTGCCCGCGGGTCGCCAGTCGGCGAGCACCGGGTCGAACGTGTGCGGTCGGCGCGCGGTGAAGAACGGCGTGGGCAACCGGTGGGCTTCCCGCACCCGGCCGGCGGCGCACGTGTCGATCCGGTCCACCCGGCCGGCTCGATCCCACACCACCTCGTCGTCCGCCTCGATCCGCAACACCCGATGCCAGGGAATCTCGCCGCCCGGCACGAACGCGGGCAGCGGGACACGCTTGGGCTCCGCGCCGCGCCGGTGGACCGCGAGTACGAACCGCGCGGGATCGAACCGGGGGTCCCAGCGCACCCGGTGGTAGATCTCCTCGCTCGTGCGCATCACGCGTCCTCCGCGTCCAGCGAGCCGGCGACGTCCTCGACCGTGCCGCCCGCGCCGATGTACCAGGTCCGGTGTGCCTGCCCGGGGTAGGGCGGTGCGAACCGCCGCTGTTGCGCGGCGCGTACGGTGGCCGGCACCGGGTGTTCGCGTACGGCGTTGCGTCGTTCCGACTCGTCCTCGCCGATCGGCAACACGGCGTGGGTGATCAGCGCGTCGCGGCCCTGGGCGACGGCGTGCACGGGCGCACGCTGCCGGGCGTTGAGCGAGGTGGCGTCCCACACCACCGTGCCGCCGGCCGCCAGTGCGGTGTCGAGTCGATGCAACGCCTCGCGCAGCACCTCGCCGTCGGCCGAGCGGTCCACCCGGGCGCCGCGCGCCGCGCGCAGGTCGTCCAGGCCGATCCGGTGGGCCACATCCGGCAGTTCGCGGGAGAAGGTGCTCTTCCCGCTGCCCGAGCAGCCGATCAGGTGGATCAGCCGAGGAAAGTCGCCGCGCCATCGGGTCCGCGCGACCTCGGGCGGCATCGACCAGCCCTTGGCGTGTGCCTCGCGCAGTTGCGCCCAACAGCGGTCGGCCGTCGCCGAGTCCAGGTCGGCGAACGCCTCCCGGGCCCGGGCGCGCAGCGGCGCCAGCGGGGCCTCCCCGAACAGGTCCGCGTCCGCGGCGACCAGCGCCGACCACTCCACCTGCTCGCGTTCCTCGTCGGCTTCGGCGCCGGTACGCCCGACCAGTGCGGCGGCGGCCACCGCGTGCAGTACGCCCAGATCGGCGGCGACCGCCAACCGGGCCAGCCCACGCGGGCGTTCGTGATCGGGGAAGGGGCGGCGCAGGTGCCGGTGCAAGCCGACCAGGTCCGCGACGCGGCGCGCCAGCGGCAGGCCGAGGGCCGACCCGAGTCGGGGCAGCAGCGTCCCGCGATGCTCGGCGTGCAGCGCGGCGGCGAGCACCCCGGCCAACCGGGCGTCCCCGGTGCGGCCCAGCACGTCCAGCCGCGCGCCCGCGTCGGCGACCACGTCGGGCTCGGCGGCCCATCCTCCGCCCGGGCCCGGACCCGGGCCCAGCGCCGCGAACAGCGCGGACAGGTCCGCAGGAGCGCCCGAACGCACCGCCCACAGCGCCGCGTCGGGCCCCAGACCGTTCGCGACCACCTCGGCATGCATCCAGTGCGTGTCGGTCCGCACATGCCCGCGCCGCACCCACTTGGCCACTCGCCGGCCGAAGTCCGCGCGCTCGAAGCCCTCGACCGAGCGGACCACGAAGCCCTCCCGGCGAGCGGGGTCGAGCCGGATCGCGCGCAGCGCCCGCTCGTCGAAGACTCCGCGCCACAACACCGGCGGCGTCGGCACGCCCAACCGGCGCAGGAAGCGGGTGCTCTCGTCCCAGTCCAGGCAACGATCGCCGGTCCAGACCGAGAATCCGTAGAACCAACTCGCCAGCGCGTCATAGCCGATCGAGTGCCGGGCGTACATGTTCTCGCCGCAGATCCGCCACCCGGGCGGGATCCGGGCGCCGATCCGGCCCTGCAGCGCCTTGACCCAGGTGCGCGACGGGTGGTGGGCGGAGTCGAGTGAGCGGGCGTGCAGTCCGTCCGGGTACAACGTGGTGTTCTCGCCGTCGAGCTTCTCGGTGACCACCACTTCGCGGCCGCGCAGTCCGGACAGGTCCCCGGCTCGCACGTCGTCGGCACCGGCTCCCGGCGACCACGGCACGTGCGGCGTGCGGGGATAGTGCGTACGCATCTCCACTCCCCGCTCGCCGGCCGGTGCTCCGGGCCCGATCGCGGGCCGACTCCCCGGTCACTGTAGGAGCCGACCGGGCACCGGGCCATCGAATATCGCCTGCCGAGCGGATGCCGCGCCGCCTTCGTGGCCTGTGACGGAGCCGGGTCGGGCGGCTGATTTGCATAGTGCCGACCGGTCGAGGTGCCGACCGGTTACGACGTGCCGACCGAGCGGATCAGGGTTTCGCTCGCGTTGATCGCGGCGGCGGCGCTGCTGCCCTTGCGCTGGGCCATGACGGCGGCGACCACCAGTTGTGGCCGGCCGTCGATCCGGCGTTCGGCGGCGAAGACGAGGTTGCCGCCGGCCGGGGTGGTGAAGCCGGTCTTGCCCGCGAGTACCCCCTCGCGGCCGAGCAGGGTGTTGCTGTTGGCCTTGGTGACCTGCGTCGAGTCGGTGTAGCTGCGGACGCCGGCGACCGCGGCGAAGGCCGGGTCGCGCATCGCGACGGTGAACAGCCTGACCTGATCGGCCGCGGTGCTCACGGTGGCCCGGTCGAAGCCGCTGGGATCGGTGTAGGTGGTGTCGCGCATGCCCAGCTCCTTGGCGGTGCGGTTCATCCGGGCGACGAAGGTCGCCTCGTCGCCGTCCACCCAGCGGGCGATCTCGTGGGCGATGTTGCTCGCCGAGACGGCCATCAGCGCCTCCAGGGCCCGACGCTCGGTGAAGGGCTCGCCCGGTCGGACCGGGGTCAGGCTCTCGAACCGGCGCAGCCGCTCCGGGTACCGGTTGGCCTCCTCGGCCGAGACGGTGAACGTGGGCCCCGCCGCGCCGGCCGCGAGGGGCTTGCTCTTGAGGAACACGTAGGCGGTCATCACCTTGGCCAGGCTCGCGGTCGGCGTCGGCTTCGCGGCGCCGGAGGCGACCGGCTCCCGCGCCCCCTCCACCGCTACGGCCGCCTGGCCGTCCTTGGGCCAGGCGGGGGCGAGCGCGCCGAGTGTTTCGGGTCCGACCGAGACCGTGGACACCGACACCGGGGCGGTCCGGCCGGTCTCGCCCGCGCAGCCGGCGACGAGCGCCAGCAGCGCGGCTACGGTGAGCATGATCGGCTTCGACGATCGACGGCGGCGGGCGGGAAGCACAGTGTGTGTGGTCATGGCCTGACCATGGCGACCGAGGATGACCGCGATCGGCCCGCAAGAAGACCGTTCTGTCACAACCGGGCCGATCGTTTGCCCGAAGCGCGTTCGGGGCCGGCCGCTGATCGATACTGAGGCAATGGTTCGTGTGCTCCTGATCGAAGACGACCCCGCCGTGGCCGAGGGCCTGGCGATCGGCCTGCGCCGGCAAGGCCACGCCACCGAGGTGCGGCACACCGGCGAGGAGGGCCTCGCGGGAGTGGCCGGGTTCGCTCCCGACCTGGTCGTACTGGACCTGATGTTGCCCGGTATCGACGGCTTCGAGGTGTGCCGGCGCATCCGTCGGGTCGGCACCCTGCCGGTGATCATGCTCACCGCGCGCAACGACGACATGGACATCGTGCTGGGCCTGGAGGCGGGCGCCGACGACTACGTGGTCAAGCCGGTGCAGGCACGGGTCCTGGAGGCCCGGATCCGGGCGGTGTTGCGGCGCACCGAGTCGGCCGCCCCGGCCGGGCGCCGCGAGGTACACGGCGAGCTGACCCTGGATCGCACCGCGCTCACCGTGCTCAAGGCCGGCCGGCCGATCGCCCTCGCGCCCTCCGAACTGCGGTTGTTGCTCGCCCTGTCGGCCTCGCCGGGCCAGGTGTTCAGCCGGGGCCAGTTGTTGGAGTCGGTGTGGGAGCACCCCTATCTGGGGGACAGCCGACTGGTCGACGCGTGCGTCAAGCGCCTGCGGATCAAGATCGAGGAACCGGATCGGCCGGCCCGCTACATCCAGACCGTGCGCGGCTTCGGCTACCGGTTCGGCCCGCTGTGACCGGGCCGCTCGGCCGGCTGCGCGGGCTGCGTGGGTTGCGGGTGCGGCTGGCCTCGGCCTGCCTGCTCGTCGCCGCGTTCGCCGCGCTCGCCACCGCCGCGCTGACCTACCGGGAGGCGCGGACCGCGATGTTGCAACGCGCCCAGGACTCGGTGGTCGGGTCGGTGCGCGACCGGGTCGAGGCGGTCGCGCCGTCGGTGCCGTTCCCGCCGGACCGGGCCGCGCTGGAGCGGATCGTGGCGCTCGTGGACACGCGGGGCAACACCGACCACTGGATCGTCGCGGCCGCCTATCGGGACCAGTGGGTGACCAGCGACCGCATGCTGGGCCCCGACGCGGTGCCGGAGGAACTGCGCTATCACGTCACCGAGCGGGTCAACACCGCGTTCCAGCGGATCGACCGCAAGGGCGTGATCTGGCTCGCCGTCGGAGTGCCGATCACCTTCGCCAAACCGATGTGGGGAGTTCCGTCCGGAGTATCGGTCTACGTGTTCACCCCGATGCGCGCGCAGATCGAGGAGGAGGCGGCGCTGGTCCGGGCCGCGCGCAACGGCGCGATCCCGGCGGTGTTGCTCGCCCTGGTCCTGGCACTCGTGGTGGCCGGTGGGGTGTTGCGCCCGGTCCGGGCCCTGCAACGGGCCACCCGCCGGCTCGCCCAGGGCCGCCTGGACACCCGGCTGGAGGTCAAGGGCGGGGACGAACTCGCGGAACTGGCGAAGGACTTCAACCACACGGCGGCGGCCCTGGAACAGAACGAGGCGCGACTGCGCACGATGGAGGCCCGGGCCCGCGGTTTCGCGGCCGACGTCTCGCACGAATTGCGCACCCCGCTCGCGGCGATGGCCGCGGTGATCGACGTGCTGGACGAGGACGCCGCCGCCGAGCACCTGGATCCGGACACCGCCGCCGCACTGCGACTGGTCTCCACCGAGACCGGCAAACTCACCCGACTGGTCGACGACCTGATGGAGATCTCGCGTTTCGACGCGGGCGCCGCCGCGCTGCACGTGGACGAATTCGACATGGCCGAGGCGGTCCGCCGCTGCCTGGCCGGCCGGGCCTGGTCCCAGGCGGTGATCACCGACCTGCCGGCGGGAATCCGGGCCGAGGTCGACCCCCGGCGTTTCGACGTGGTGGTGGCCAACCTGGTGGGCAACGCGCTGCGGCACGGCGCGCCGCCGGTCGAGGTGAGCCTGCGCAGCGAGCGGCGGGCGGACGGCCAGTGGATCGTGCTGCGGGTCGCCGACCGGGGCCCGGGCCTGGCCGCCGACACCCTGGACCGGGTCTTCGAGCGCTTCTTCAAGGCCGATTCGGCCCGGGCCCGCTCGGCGGGCAGCGGTCTGGGCATGGCGATCACGCTGGAGAACGTGCGACTGCACGACGGACGCATCCGGGCGGCGAACCGATCCGACGGGGGCGCGGTGTTCACCGTCGAACTGCCCCGGTACGCCCGGACCCGAATCGCGGAGGACGGATGAAGACGGCTCGCAACGGTGTCGTGGCAGGACGCACCGCGGCGGCCCGGTGTCGGCGCTCGCTCGCGGCGCTGGCGCTGCTCGGGGTCGGCGCCGGCTGCGGCATTCCCACCACCAGCGCGGTGGACGCCGGGATGCCCGCCGAGGGCATCGTCTCGCCCGCTCCGGCGGGGCAACCCGGCAGCCTGTACGTCTACCTGATCGTCGACCACCGCATCCGGCCCGCGCTGCGCACCTCGATCACCGGTGTCACCCCGCTGGCCGCGATCAATCTGCTGCTGGCGGGGCCGAGTTGGGAGGAGGCCCGGGCCCAGGTGACCAGCGCCGTCCCGGTGACCGCCGGCCCGGCGCGGGTGAGTCTCCAGGACGCCACCATCCGGATCGACCTCGCGGGTACCGCTCCGCTGACCGCGCTCGCCCTGGAGCAACTGGTGTGCACCGCCGCGATGTCGGCCAAGCGCGACGCGGCGACCGGGACGCAGCCGGCGGTTTCGGTGAGCACGCCCATCCAGCGGGTGGACAACCAGTTCTGCCCCAACCCGACCGTGAACTGAAGCCGCTCGGCGGCGGATCCGCGAACCGGCGGTCGAGGTCGACCGGGGGTGGAACGGAGGCCTCGGGCCGGGTAGGGGCCGTGGGCAGGGGATCGGCGATCCCGGCCGGGTAGGGGCCGCGGCCAGGGGAAAGGCGACCCCGGCCGGGTAGGGGCCGCAGGCGGGGGAAAGGCGACCCCAGCCGGGTAGGGGCGGTAGTCAGGGGTTCCGTCGCCGATCCCGGGTTCATACGCCGGCCGGGCCAACCGGTTGACCGCCGCGTGTTCGCGGCCGTGCCGTCGACCCGGCGATTCCCGGACGAATCGCGGGCGTTGCCCACACCACCCGAGCAGTTCCGCACGGCCCGACGCGTGTTCGGGACGCAGCGCCGAAGGGAGCCACGACATGCACGTGTCGCACCGGGACGAGGTCGGCGAGTTCGCCGCGAACGCGGCGGCCCTGATCACCCGACATTGGGGCCGGGCCGGCGCCGCGCCCACCGGGGACCTGGACCGGCTGTGGGATGTGGGCGCCGTACACGGCTGGTTCGACCTGGGCGACAGTGACGCCCTGGCCGCCGCGATCGCCCTGGCCCGCGCGCTCGGGCGGGCCGCGTGCCCGCTGCCGGTGCTGGACGCGTTCGTCGCGGCCCGGTTGTTCGCCGCGAATACCGGCCTGGCCGGGCGATCGGCGACGGGGGCATCCGGGTGGTGACCGCGTTGCCGGGCGGCCCGGGCGATGCCGACGCCGGTACCGACTGCCTGATCGAGGCCGGCGACGCGGCCACCCACGTGCTGCGACTGCCGTTCGGTGGCGGCCCCGCGGGGCTGTATCGCATTCTGGCGGCCGAACCGGTCGAGGGGCTGGCCGTACCCAGGTGGTCCCGGGCCCGGCTCGGTACCGCACTCGCGTACGGCGTGATCCCGGCGGGCCGGGTCGACCGGATGGTGACCCTGCTCCGCCTGGGCCTGGCCGGACGCGCGTTCGGCGCCGCCGAGCAGGCCGCGACCCTGGACCTCGCCGGCGACGGCGGCCGTCCCGGCGCCCGACTCGGCGTGCTCGGCGGGGGGCGGGCCCGGGTCGACCTCGACGCGGGCGACCTGCTGATCACCGACGCGGTCCGGCGGTACGCCGAGGGCGGTGCCGATTGGGTGCCGGCCGCCGAGTTGTTCGTCGCGCACGTGCGCCGGATCGCTCCGCGTGTGCGGGTGGGCGCCCACCACCCGTCGGGTCGGGCCGGCCGCTTCGACGAGCGGGAGACGCCCTGGTTGTTCCGCCGGGTGCACGCCGACCTGGCCTGTCTCGGTGCGTTCGGCGCGCCCGGCGGCGAGGTGGCCGATCGCCTGCTGGAGCGCGACGCGGATGCCGAGCCGGGCACCGACCCGAACGCCGGGGCCGGGCTGCCCGAACCGCGACTGGGGCCGGCCGGCGATGCTCTGCGCGAGGCGGTTCGCAAGGTGCTCGCCGGCCGCCCGACCCCGCGGTCGGCGAGCGGGGAGCACGCCGACGACCCGGCGATCGTGGCGGAGTTCGCCGAGCGGGGCTGGTTCGCGCTGGACTGGTCCATCGCGTACGGCGGCAGCGGCGGCACGCCCGCCGAGCGGTTCGCGCTGCGCCAGGAGGTCTGCGGTCGGCGTCTGCCGGTCGGCGACGCGCTGACCTGTGCGGCGGTGTTCGGTGCACCCATCGCTCGGCACGGCACGCCGGAGCAGCGGGCGCGGCTGCTGCCCGGGATCCGCCGGGGCACGCTGCGCATCGCGCCGACCGATCGGGCCGCGCGGGCGGATTTCGACCCGGCCGCGGTGCGGGTGCACGCGGTCCGGGCCGGCGCGGACGATCGAGGTGAATGGCTCCTCACCGGCGACCCGCTGTGGTCCGCCGACGCGCATCGGGCCCGCTACGTGTGGCTGGTCGCGCGGACCGGTCCGGACCGGGAGCGAACGCAGGCCGGCCTCACCGTGTTTCTGGTGCCGGTGGACACGCCGGGTGTCACCGTGCGCTCCCATCGATCCCCGGCGGGGGAGCGCGGTTGCACGGTGTTGCTGGACCGGGTCCGGGTCGCCGACACGGCCAGGATCGGTGCCGTGGGCGGTGGTTGGCCGGTGATCGTGGACACCTTCGCCGCCGAGCCGATCGCGGCCGGGGACGTCTCGGCGACCCTCCACCGCGGCCTGGTCGACCTGATCGGGTTGTTGCGTGCGGGCCCCGAGGCCGCCTCTGCGGCGGGACCGCGCGGCTCGGCGGCGCGTGCCGGACTGACCGAACCGGCCGCGCGGGTCCAGGCGATCCGCCTGCCGGCGGTGGCGGCGGCGCTGCCCGCGCGGGGCATCGGCGACATCGCGGCCCGCCTGCACGGGCTCGCGGCCGGCGCGCTCGGCGGGGAACTTGCGGCGGATTTCGGCGTGTTGGTACTCGATCTGCTCGGACCGGCGGCGGCAGTGGGCGCGGGTGCGGCCGGGGGCGCCGGGGTGCCCGACATCGAGCGTGTACCGGGCTTTCCGGAACTCCCGAGCCTGCCGGGCCTGCCGGGCCTGCCGGGCCGGACGGGCTCGGCCGGAGAGGTGATCCTCGGGCCGGGGCCGTGCGGGTCAGCGGCGGCTGCCTTCGGCGGTCCCGGCGACCTGCACCGCGGCCTGCTCGCCCGGGCATTGGGCCTGCCGGTGCGGGTCTGAGTCGGCCGCCGCCACGAGCCCCGCCGTCCGGGGGCCGTCGGTGGCCCCAGGGCCGACGTCGCGCGGCCCGGGAGTGGGGCGACACCAATCCGGGTGCGACCGCAGGTGGACGGGCAGTTGCCGGCGGTTCTTGATGTCGAGCTTGCGGTAGACCCGGGTCAGGTGCTGTTCGACGGTGCTCACCGTGATGAACAACTCCTCGGCGATGCCCCGGTTGCTGTATCCGGACGCGGCCAGTGCGGCGACCCGTCGCTCCGATTCGCTCAGATTCCCCGATTCGCCTCCCGGATACGTGCCGGCGCCGGCGGTGTTCGCCTCCCGCAGGTCGGCGTAGGCGTGCGCGATGGTGCGGGTGCGCGGCCGGGCGCCGCAGTCCCGGGTCAGGTGCCAGACCCGGGACTGCAGGGTGGCGGCGCGGACCGGCTCGGCCAGGGCCTGGTAGGACTCGGCCAGCGCCTCCAGAGTGCGGGCCAACTCCAAGGTGTCCTCGGACCGGCGCAGCGCCTCGACCGCCCGGCTCAGCAGCGCCGGGCGGTCGGCGATGTCGACGGTCATCGCGCGCAGGCGCAGCGTGGTGCCGCGAATCCGGCCGCCACCGGGGCCGCACAGCCGTAACTGCTCGGCCACCAGGTCGCGGGCGCGGTCCGTCTCGTCGAGCCGCAACAGGGCCTCGGCGGCGTCGGTCCGCCACGGGACGAAGAACGGCTGGTCGACTCCCCAGCCATGGGCGAGCCAGGCCACCTGAAGGAAATCGGCGAGCGCGGCCCGAACCCGGTCGGTGGCCAACAGGAACCGGCCCCGGGCGCGCAGATAGGCGAGGCCGTGCAGGCCGGTGAACAGGTCCTTGCCGACCGGCTGGTTCACCTGCCGGGCGGCGGCCTCGAAGTCGCCCATTTCGGTGTATATGCAGATCAGGCTCGCCAGCGGGCCGCCGAGGAACAGACTTCCGGCACGCTCGGGCAGTACCGCCATCGCCTGCCGCGCGTATTGTTCCGCGTCCGGCAACCGGCCCTGACGCAACGCCGCTTGGGCACACGCCGAGCCGAACAGGGCCTGCCAACCCGGGGCTTCGCGCCGGATCGATTCGGCGAGCAGGGCCTGGGCGTGTGCCTCCGCGCGGCTCGCCCGGTCCCGGTCGATCAACAGGTGCAGCGCCGAGACCAGCGGCGACACGGTCACGTCGGTCAATCCGGAGACCCGCAGCAGTCGTTCGGCGGCCTCGATGCCCTCGACGGGATCGGGTAACGGACCGGCCGATTGCGGGTGGTGCAGCCAGGGGAGCGGGAGATCCGATTCGAGCTGCTCGATCCACTCCGCCCGCGGGTCGCTCTGCTCCTTGAGCCGGCCCAGGACCCGACGGGCCGCGTCGAGCCGGCCGTGCGACAACAACTGGTGGGCCAGCGCCGTCATGCTCGACTCGGGCAGATCGCCGAGCGCCAGTGCGGTCAACGGCTCGCCCAGGCACCGTTGTTCGGCGGCATGCGGGTTGAGCCGTCCGGTGACCTCGGCGAGCCGCAGGTGCGTCTCGGCGCGGGCGGCGGGGTCGCGGCACTGTTCGGCGGCCAGTTCGAGGCAGGCGATCGCCCGGCGCGCCCGATCCCCGTCCAACGCTTCCTCGGCGGCCTCGCGCAGCACGTCCACCGCCCACGGCTCCGGTGCCTCGCGGGCGGCGAGCAGATGGTCGGCGATCCGGGCCGCCGGAGCGCCCTGTCGGCGCAGTACGGTGGCGGCGCGGCGGTGCAGGCCGCCGTGTTCGGTCGGATCCAGGCTGTCCAGCAGTGCGGCGCGGGCCGCGCGGCGCAGTCGGTCGCCCTCCAGCAGGCCGGCGCTCGACAGCGCGCCCAGGGCCTGGGCGGTGGCGAGCGCGGTGGTGTCGGCGAGCCGACGCAGTACCTCGGCCGACACGCCGACATCCAGCACGGCGGCGGCCTTGGCCACCCGCCACATCCCGGTGCCGCCGCGGCGCAGGCAGGCCAATACGGCCTGGCCGTACGGGCCGCCGGGCGCCGGTTCCGCCGCCGCACTCGTCGCGGAGCCCTGCTCGGCGATCAGCGCGCGCAGCAACAGTGGGTTGCCGCCGGTGAGTTCGTGGTACCGCTGGGTCCGGCGCGGGTCCGGGGCATCGGCAGCCGCAGCGAGCAGTTCGGCCACGCCGGTCGGGCTCAGCGGGGCCAGGTGGAGGTGCTCCAGCTCGGGTTGGCGCAGGAACTCGGTGGGCAACTGCGGGTCCGTCGGCGCGAAGTGGGGCGAGCGGGCGAGCAGTACGAGCACCCTGGCCCGGCCCGAGTGTCGGGCCAGGTGCAACAGACACCGTACCGAGGCGTCATCGGCGTGCTGGACGTCGTCCAGGGACAGCACCACCGGTCGCCGGAGCGCGACTTCGTGGATCGCGGTGGTGAATCGCCGGGCCGCGCGGGCGCCGTCCTCGTCCTCGACCAGCCGGTTCACGGCGAGGGCCAGGCGGGTCGGTACGCCCGGGCCGTCCAGGAACTGGCCCAGGATCGCCAGGGGCCGGGCCCGGGTCGCGGAACCGGCCGACCCGGCCGCCGACAGCGATATCGCGCCGCCGGCCGTCGCCTGCTCGGCGACCCAGCCGAGTATCTCGCTCTTGCCGCAACCCACGGCGCCATCGACCAGGACGATGCCGCCGCGCCCGGCGGCGCACTCCCGGAGCGCCGTGCGTAACCTGCCGATTTGCGGCCCTCGTTCGATGAACTCCATGGCCTTTGCGAGCCCCCAAGTGTCGCCCTGCACACGTTCTCCCACCGGTGCATGAAACCCCGGGCCCGCCGGCCTCGTCAACCATAGGTAACCGGCCATTGACCACCAGTGACAGCGGGAAGGTTGCACACGCAGACATCGGACCGGCTCTCCGGTCGCTGACGCGAGCCATTGCGCGCGAGTCTCGAACGGCGCGGGCGGTGGCTCTCGACGCAGCCCAGGGCCGTTTCCGGAAGTCGGCCGGGAGCGTGGCGTTCGCGCGGTCCGGGGTCGGGTCGACGTGCCCAACCGTGTCGCGACGGTAGTGGGTGTCACCGACACTCGGCGGCGTGCCACACGCAGGCGGTGGGGTGGTGATCTTCTAGGGTGAACCCGCACGGCGGTGGGCGTCGCGCGGATGTGGAGGACGGCGCGATGGACGTGGGCCGACGGGCGATGTTGGCAGCCGCGTTGGGCGGGCTGTTGGCGGGGTGTTCGGACGCGGGGAAGTCCGCCTCGCCGAGTACGACGTCACCACCGGCGCCGGCGGCGGCTCGTCCCGCGCCGGCGGAGTCGAGTCCGAAACCGTCCTCGGGTCCGCCGGCGGCCGTCGGTCCGACCCGAGCGGAGATCGTCGCCCGGTACGGTCGGCAGGTGCCCACGAGTTGGGGCCTGGAGGTGGCGGGGTCGTTGTCCCGACTGCCGACCACCGCGAAGGTGGCGGCGCTGACCTTCGACGCGTGCGGTGGCAAGGGTGGCAGCGAGTACGACCGGGCGCTGATCGACTTCCTGCGCGAACGGTCGGTCCCGGCCACCCTGTTCGTCAACTCCCGCTGGGTGGACGAGAACCTGCCCACACTTCGGCAACTGGCCGCCGATCCGCTTTTCGAGATCGCCAACCACGGCACCCGGCACCTGCCGCTGTCCGTCTCCGGCCGCGCCGCCTACGGCATTCCCGGCACCCGGGACGCGGGCGAGGTCTACGACGAGATCTCCGGCAACCGGGCCAAACTCACCGAATTGCTCGGCCGGCCACCCCGGTTCTTCCGGTCCGGGACGGCCTACTGCGACGACGTCGCGGCGAGGATCGTCACCGACCTGGGCGAACGCTTCGCGAGCTTCCACGTCAACGCCGACGGCGGCGCCACCTTCACCCCCGAGCAGGTCCGCAAGGCGATGCGGGGAGTACGTCCGGGATCGGTCGTGATCGGTCACCTGAACCATCCACGCGGTGGTACCGCTGCCGGCATCCGCCTGGCCGTGCCCGAACTCCTCCAGCAGGGCTATACGTTCGTCCGTCTCTCGGACGCCGTGAAGTCCTGACCGACGGTGCCGGCGAGCGTCAGGAGATTTCCAACACCGGCGCCGCGGGCGCGGGAATCCCGGTACGGCCCAGAGTGCGTTCGTAGGCGTCCTTCCACACGCCGTTGGTGAACGCGGATCGCAAGGCTTCGTCGATCGCCCTGCGCAGGGGCGGATTGTCGATCGCCACGCCGATGCCGTACCGCTCGGCCGTCACCGCGGGGCCCACGAGTCTGAGCCGGCCGGGGTTGTTGGCCACGTAACCCTGAAGCAGGACCTGATCGGTGGTGACCGCGTCGACGTGCCCGCTCAGCAGATCCTGCACGCACGCCCCGTAGTTGTCCCGGGAGACCGCGATGGCCTTCGGGATGTCGTGTTGCAGCTTCGCCAGCGTGGTGGTGCCGGTGACCGAGCACACCTGGCGATCGGCCAGCGAGGAGTCGAATCCGGTCAGCACCCGGTCGTCGGTGCGGACCAGGACGCCCTGCCCGCTGACCAGATACGGCCCGGCGAACGCGATGACCTGCTTGCGCTGGTCGGTGATGGTCAACGTGCCGACGTAGTAGTCGATCACCTGCTGCTGGATGGCCCGTAGCCGGTCCTGGGCGGGGATGGATTGGAAGCGGATCCGGTCCGGGCCGAAGCCGAGATGAGCCGCGACGACCTTGGCGATCTCGATGTCGAATCCCGAGTAGGCGCCCGTCACCCCGCCCTCGGAGAGCAGGTCCGTGGAATTGGAGGCGATACCCACGTTGAGGAAGCCGCGCTCCAGGAGGCGGCGTGATGCGTCCGGGAGGTCGGACGGTGGGATGGTCCCGGGTTGGGTGCCCGTCGAGGTGGGGCCCGTACCGGTGGGACCCGGTACCTGAGTTGAGCCGGAATTCTTGCCGGCGGGCGTCCGGTCCTTCGCCGTGTCGTGGTCGAACACCATGGGGCCGAAGGTCAGTCCGAGGCCGACGATCAGGGCGACGGCGAGGAGGACGGATACGACGCGCGCCGCCTTCATCGCCTCGCGGACCGGGAGCGGGAACACGCCGCCGGAGCCGGGCGGCGTTTCGTCGGATTCCTCGGGTCTCTCGGGGGTCGGGCCGTCGGTGGGCACGGGCGGGCGGGAGGGTGGATCGGTCGGCCCCGCGCCGCCGGTGGTCGCCGGCTGCCCGGATCCGTCCCCCGACGTCGTTGCCGGCGGCGGGAGTTCGTCGGCCGTCGTCTCGGCTCGTCCGATCGCCCCCGACGCGTGGACCTGGGGCCGGGCCGAGCGGACCGCGAGCAGGGCGGCCAGCATCGCGCCCGCGTCCGGGTACCGGTCGGCGACCGGCTTGGCCATCGCCCTGGCGAGTAAATCGTCCACCTCGGACGGGAGTTCCGGCACCTCGGCGGACACGAGCGGCACCGCGGAGTGGATGTGCCGATACATCATGGCCGGCGAGTTGGCGGCGGGGTAGGGGACCCGGCCGGTCAACAGTTCGTAGAGCAGGCAGCCGACGGCGTACACGTCGCCGGCCGGACCGGCCTCGCCGCCCTGGATCACCTCGGGCGGCATGTACGCGACCGTCCCCAGCACCGAGCCGGTCGCGGTCAGCCGGCTCGAATCGCTGCCGGTGATCCGGGCGATCCCGAAGTCGGTGACCTTGAGCCCGCCGTCGACGCGCACCATCACGTTGGCCGGCTTGACGTCGCGGTGCACCACGCCGTGCCGATGCGCGTGGTCCAGTGCGGCCAGCACGGCGCGCCCGATCGGCAGCACCTCTTCGAGTGGTAACGACCCGCGCCCGGCCAGCAGTTGGGCGAGCGTGTGACCATCGATGAGTTCCATCACCAGGTAGGCGACCATGTCGCCGAAGTGATCGATCTCGTCCTGGTCGTGCACGATGACGATGCCGGGATGGTTCAGCGCGGCGGCGGCCCGGGCCTCGGTGAGGAACCGACGGCGGACCACCGGATCGTGCGCGAGTTCGGGCGCCAGCAACTTCACCGCGACATCGCGACCCAGCCGGGTGTCCCGCGCCCGGTGCACCAGGGCCATCCCGCCCCGACCCAGGAGCGGCCCCAATTCGTATCGCCCGATCCTGTCCACCGTTGCCCCCCGTCGCGCGGCCCCGACCGGCGGGCGTCCGACGCGTGACCATGGTGCCGGCCGAGGCGACGCCTCATGCGGGAGTCGGCAAAGGACGAGGGTTATCCCGATCCGGGTGGTGTGGACGCCTCCGTTTGCGGGGTGTGCCAGCGGTAGATGTACTCGGGGCGACCGGCACCGCCGTACCGCGGTTCGCGCGAGACCAGGCGGCGGGCGGACAGGTGGTCCAGATAGCGGCGGGCGGTCGGGCGGGAGACGCCGACCGCGTCGGCGATGTCGGCCGCGGAGGTCACCGCACCGGTGCTCAGGTGCGCGACGATCGCCTCGAACGTGGCGGCGGCCAGGCCTTTGGGCAGCGGCGGCGCGTCGGAGGTGCGGCGCAGCGCGGCGAACGCCTGGTCGACCTCGCGCTGTCCGGTGGCGGTCGGCGCGGCACCGGCCTCGCCGATCTGCCGGCGGTATTCCGCGTAGCCGTCCAGGCGTTCGCGGAACGCGGCGAACGAGAACGGCTTGAGCAGGTATTGCACGACTCCCAGCGACACCGCCGAGCGCACCAGCCGCAGGTCCCGGGCCGAGGTGACGGCGATGACATCGGCGTCGTGGCCCTGGCCGCGCATGGTTCGGCACAGGTCGAGGCCGTGCAGGTCCGGGAGGTAGAGGTCGAGCAGGACGAGGTCGACCGGTCGGGTGGACAGCAGGCGCAGCGCCTCGGTGCCGCTGCCGGTGACGCCGACCACCTCGAACTCCGGGACGCGGCCGGTGAAGACCGCGTGGGCCTCGGCCAGGACCGGGTCGTCCTCGACGACGAGGGTGCGGATCATGCTTCCTCCCCCGGGCGTTGGGCGGGCAGTGCGGGCCGGTCGGGCAGTGTGGGTTGTGCGGGCAGCGCGGGCAGGCGCACGGTGAACACCGCGCCGCCGGTGTCGCCGCGGGCGACGTCGACGGTGCCGGCGTGCCGGGCGACGGTGGCGCGCACCAGCGCCAGGCCCAGGCCGCGGTCCTGGGATCCGTAGGGCTCCTTGGTGCTCCAGCCGCGCTCGAACACCCGCGCGGCGAGCGGTTCGTCGATGCCCGGGCCGCTGTCCGCGACCCGAAGCAGCAGGCCGCCGTCGGCGGCGTCCGGGTCCGCACCGACGGTGACCCGCACGGTGCGCGGCGGCGGCGCCGACACGGCCGCGTCGATCGCGTTGTCGACCAGGTTGCCCAACACGGTGACGAGGTCGCGCGGTTCGAATCGGGAGGCGAACGCGTCGAGCGGGCCCGGCCCGTCGTGGTCGGTCGCCGGCCCACCGGTCACCGTCAGTTGCACACCGCGTTCGGCGGCCTGCGCGTGCTTACCGAACAGCAGTGCGGCCAGCGCGGGTTCGTGCACGGCGGCGGTGAGTTCGTCGGCCAGGTCCTGGGCGGCGGCCAGTTCGCCGGTGGCGAAGCGGATCGCCTCGGCTCCGCGCCCGAGTTCGATCAGCGCGACGATCGTGTGCAGTCGGTTGCCCGTCTCGTGCGCGGACGCCCGCAGCGCCTCGGCGAAGCCCTTGACCTGGTCGAGTTCGCCGACCAGGGCGCGCAGTTCGGTGTGGTCGCGGAAGGTGGCCACCATGCGATCGTCGCGGCCGGTGGGGCTGATGTTGACCGCGAGTGCGCGAGTGTTGCACAGGTGGATCTCGTCGGTGACGGTGCGACCGGCGGTGAGGGTGTCGGCCAGGGTGCCGTCCAGGCCCAACGTGCCCACATGCCGCCCCTCGGGTGCGGGGGGAAGCGCGAGCAGCCGGACCGCCTCGTCGTTGGCCAACACCAGCAGGCCCGCCGAGTCCACCACGATCAGGCCCTCGCGAACGGCGTGCAGCACCGCGTCGTGGTGTTCGTACACCCGGCGCAGCTCGACCGGCCCCAGGCCCAGGGTCTGTCTGCGCAGTCGATGGTGCACCGCCATGCTCGCCGCGCAGGCCACCGCGAGGGCGGCGGCGGCGACCGCGAGGACCAGCGGGACGTCCTGGCCGACCAGGGCGTCGACGCGGTGGTTGGTGACGCCGACCGAGACCAGCGCGACCGGGCGGCCGGCCGGGCCGATCACCGGGACGACGGCACGCACCGAGGGGCCGAGCGAGCCGGTGTAGGTCTCGGTCGAGGTTCGTCCCTGGGCCGCGGCGTCGATGTGGCCCAGGAAGGTCCGGCCGATCCGAGTCGGGTCGGGGTGGGTGAAACGGGTGCCGTCGACGCTCATCACCACCACGAAGTCGACGCCGTTCTCCTTGCGGATCCGCTCCGCGATCGGCTGGAGCCGGGCGGTCGGGTCGGCGGCGGTCGCGGCCTCGGCGAGGCCGGGCGCGCGGGCCAGGGTGCGGGCCACGTCGAGCGCGCGCTCCCGGGCGGTCTGCTCGCCGGATCGGCGTACCGCGTGGACGGCGACGCCCGAGCCCGCCGCGACGAGCAGCAGGACGAGGGCGAGCTGCCACAGCAGCACCTGCCGAGCGATGCTCTGGTTGGCCATGCGCGAATTATCACTGGACGTCCGGGCCGTCTCGCAAGGCGACCGCTGCCGGTATTTCACCCGTTTTACGGCGATTCGTCAGCAATTTCGTCGTGCGCGTAATGCGCGTAAGCACCGTCGCGCTCCGTCGCCGCGCCAATCTACGTCCCGTAACGCGCTGTTTCGCCGATGTTTCCGCCGCCTGCCCGTCCGCCCGTCCGCCAGGGCGCGCGGCCCGGCGCCGCTCCGGTGTCGCAGCGTTGCCGTCCGCTCGACCCGACATCCCTCCGGGAGGCCCCAGATGTCCCAGGCCACCACGACCGACCCGGCCGCCGGCGCAGCCGACCCGCCCCCCACCGGTCCGCCGCCGCCTCAGCCGCCTGCGGCGCGTCGGCCCTGGTACACCCTGCTGTACGTATGGGTCCTGGTCGGCATCCTCGCCGGCATCGTGGTCGGCGCCGCGTGGCCGCACACCGGCGAACAGTTGCGCCCGCTGGGCGACACGTTCGTCAACGCGATCAAGATGATCATCACGCCGATCATCTTCGTGACCGTGGTGACCGGTATCGCGGGCGTCGACAGCCTGCGCGGTGCCGGACGGATCGGCTGGAAGTCGCTGGTCTACTTCGAGGCACTGACCACCATCGCGCTGATCCTGGGCCTGGTCGTGATGAACGTGCTGCGCCCGGGCGACGGGGTGCACGCCGACGTCGGCTCGATGAAGGTCTCCGCGACCGCGCAGGGCTACATCGACAAGGGCGAGGCGCAGTCCTGGTGGCACTTCCTCACCGACCTGGTGCCCAGCAGCGTGGTCGGTGCCTTCGCCGACGGCGACGTGCTCCAGGTGTTGTTCTTCGCGGTGCTCTTCGGCATCGCGATCAAGCTGGTCGGGCGCCCGGCGGAAGGCATCGCGATCGGCGTGGAGCGGACCGGCCGGGTGTTGTTCGCGGTGCTGCGGATCGTGATGTACGCGGCGCCGGTCGGCGCGTTCGGCGCGATGGCGTTCACCGTCGGCAAGTACGGGCTCGACACGCTGACCAGCCTGGGCAAGTTGGTGGCGATCTTCTACGGGACGAGCCTGTTCTTCGTGGTGGTCGTGCTCGGCCTGGTGATGGCCGCGATCCGGCTGAACATCCTGCACCTGCTGCGGTACATGAAGGACGAGCTGCTGATCGTGCTGGGCACCTCCTCCAGCGAGAGCGTGTTGCCCCGGGTGATCACCAAGATGGAGAACCTGGGCGTGCCCCGGCAGGTGGCCGGGCTGACGGTGCCGAGCGGATACTCCTTCAACCTCGACGGGACCTGCATCTATCTGACCCTGGCCGCGCTGTACGTGGCGCAGGCCACCGACACACCGCTGTCCATGGGACAACAACTGAGCCTGGTCGCGGTGCTGCTGCTGACCTCCAAGGGCGCGGCCGGGGTGACCGGATCCGGGTTCATCGTGCTGGCCGCGACGTTGTCCACGGTCGGGCACGTACCGGTGGCCGGGATCATGCTGGTGTTCGGCATCGACAAGTTCATGAGCGAGTGCCGCGCGCTGACCAATGTGTGCGGAAACAGCGTGGCGAGTCTGGTGGTGGCCTCGTGGGAGGGCGTCCTGGACCGGGACCGGGCCCGCAAGGTCCTGGCCGGCGAACCGGTCGCGCCACTCGACGCCCTCGACCCGATCCCACCGGCCGCACCGGGCGGGCAGTCGACGACCGACGCACCGGGCACGGTGTCGATCACCAAGGGGGCCCCGGTCGCGGCGGCGCACTGAGCGCGGCCGGACGGCCCGCCACCCGCGACCCGCCTTCGGCGTGGTCGCGGGTGGCCGGGTGGGTGCTGGGCATCGCCCGCTGTGGATCACAACCCGCAACGATTGATCCGGTCCGCCTCCTCCGGCGGCGCCGGGACGGTGCGGCTCGGCGGCGGCGGTGTGCCGTTCCGGGTCCAGGCGGCCAGCGCGTCGAAGGCCGTGGCGAAGCACGGGGACATCGACTGGATCACCTCGGGCATGGCCCGGTACAGGCCGTCCGCGTGGGTGCCGTTGGTGACCCGGTAGTAGCGGTGCAGGTCGCCGCGACCGGCGTCGTCGACCATCCTCGCGTACACGTCACCGCTCCTGGTGATCGGCAACAACGCGTCCAACGTGCCCTGGAGACTGATCAGCGGACGCTTGATCCGTCCGGTCGACGACAACCGTTCGATCGCTTTGTGCACGGCGGCCGGGCGATCGGCGTAGACGTAGTCGGTGTCGCAACCCTTGATCGTGTTCGCCGGGCAGAACGGCGTGCCGGCCTCCTTCGGGCCGTCGTACCCGGGGTCGAGCTCCTCGCGCATGGTGCGCTGGAGCGAGTCCCACAGGTTCAGATAGTGGAATCCCCAGATCGGCTCGGAGCCGACCGGGTAGCCGGCCGCGTGCATCTCCTCCAGGCCGCCCGGCACCCGGTCGCGGAACTTCGGGTAGGCGCGCAGCGCCGCCGGCGCCGTGTCCAGGATGTTCGGCGCGTCGGGCGTGAGCAGCAGGCCGTGCAATTCGACGCCGCCGGTGAACAGGCCCGGGTTGTTCTCCAATTGCCAGCGCACCAGGTAGCCGGCCGCGGAGGCGCCGGCCATGAACGTGGTCGCGGGCCGCCGACCGTAGTGCCGCGTGGCGACCTGCTTGGCGGCGACCGTCAACTGCGCCACCCGCTCGTGCCATTCGGCGATGGCATCGCCGGGACGCCGGCCGTCCCGGTAGATCCGCTCCCCGGTGTTGCCCTTGTCGGTGGCCGCGTAGGCGAAGCCTTGCGCGAGCACGTGGTCGGAGATCAGCCGGTCGTTGGCGTACTGCTCGCGCAGGCCGGGCGGGCCGGCCACGACCAGGCCGCCGTTCCAGTTCCTCGGCAGCCGGATCACGAACTGGCTGTCGTGGTTCCACCGGTGATTGGTGTTGGTGGTGGAGGTGTCCGGGAAGTAGCCGTCGAGTTGCACGCCCGGGACGCCCGACGGATCGACCGTGCCGGCCGTCTCCAGGCCGGCCCAGTCCTCCGGGTCGGTGTGTCCGGAGGCGACGGTGCCGGCCGTGGTCAGATCCGCCAGGCAGGCACCGATCACATGCTCCGCGCCGGGCACGCGCACTCGGCACGCCGACGCCGCGGCGATCGAATCGGACTCGGGTATCGCGCTCGCCGCCGTCGAGCCCAGCGTCGTGGCCAGCAGCAGCGCGGCGGCGACGGCCAGTGGGCGGGTGGTCTTCAGCAAGGAACTGCCCTTCGTGGGATGGGGTGGGGAGCCGGATTCGGCAGTGCCGAGACTAGGAAGGGCCGGGGAGCGGGCCACAGATGCCGACCGGCCACACCGCGATCGGTCTCCGCCCCGGGGTGTGCGGCGGCGCCGCCGAACGGCACATGACCTTCGGCCAAGGTTCGGCACGCCCCGGCCGCACCGGTCCCGGGCGCTTCATCCACGGGTATCGTTCGGCGCACCGCACCGGGGATCGAACAGGGGTACCAAGATGACCGCGTCGTCACCGCCGGCCCCGACCGCGGGGGTGTCCCGGCCGATGTCCTGGCTGCCGAGCACGGTCTACGCCGTCGTGTTGATCGGCGGACTCCACGGCGGCGTGATCGAGGCCGGCCCGATCCGGCCGCTGCGACTGGGCGGGTTCGCCGGGTGTCTGCTGCTCCTGGTCGCACTGGATCGCCGGGAGGTGTACCGCCACCCGGTCCGTACCCCGCCTCGACCGGCCGTGTTGTTGCTGATCGGCCGACTGGCGCTGTTCGCGGCGGCGGCCGGGCTCGACCGCTCCGGCGTGTCCCGGGCGCTGTTCGTCCTGGTGCCGATCACCGCCTACTTCGCCTTCGGCCGGCGGGTCGGCGTGGCGCTGAGCACGGTGTGCGTGGCGGTGATTCTGCTCGCCGACGTGCTGTGGGTGCCCGAGTGGTATCTGCGGACCGACATCGTCACCGACCTGCTGATGTCCGGCCTCGGCCTGGTGCTCGCCGTGGCGATGGCCTCGATCGCGGTGGGCGAGCAGGCGGGTCGGGTCCGGTTGGAGGACACGCTGCGCGAACTGCGCGACTCGCACGCGCGGTTGGCCGACTACGCGGCCCGGGTCGAGCGGCTTTCGGTGGCCCAGGAACGCAACCGGCTGGCCCGCGAGTTCCACGACGGCCTCGGCCACCATCTGACCGCGATCGCCATCCAGTTGGAGAAGGCATCGGCGTTTCGGGACCTGGACGCCCGCGTCGCCGAACGGGCACTCGCCGACGCACGCTGGTCGGCGAGCCGGGCACTGGACGAAGTCCGGGTGTCGGTACGGGCGCTGCGGGACGAGGGGGAACCGTTCTCGTTGTCCGCGGCGCTGGCGGACCTGGTTCGGCACGTCGAGGGCGGCCCCGCCCGGGTGACTCTGGACGTGGCCGGCGAGGAGCACGGTTACCACGTCGAATCGCTCACCGCGCTGTATCGCGCGGCGCAGGAGGGTCTGACCAACGCGCACCGGCACGCCGGCGCCGGCAACGTCGCGGTGTCCGCCCGCTACGGCGAACGCGAGGCACGACTGGTGGTCGCCGACGACGGGCGCGGCTTCGTCCCCGGCCCCACCCTCGGCGATCGTGCGCTCGACAGCGCGGACGGCTTCGGCCTGCGGGCGATGCGCGAACGGGTCGACCTGCTCGGCGGCCGGGTCGAGGTCGACGCCGCACCCGGGCGGGGCACCGTGGTCACGGTCACGGTGCCGCGCGTACCGGCGCGTGTCGGGGCGTCGAGCCGGTGAGCGGACACGAGGAGGACCCGGTACGGGTGTTGGTGGTCGACGACCAGGAACTGGTGCGCGAGGGCATCGCCTCGCTGCTGGGCATCCAGCCCGGCATCACGGTGATCGGCGCGGTCCCGGACGGCCGCCAGGCGGTGGACATCGCGTGTGCCGAGCATCCGGACGTGATCCTGATGGACGTCCGGATGCCGGTGATGGACGGTGTCACCGCGGTCGCGCTGCTGAGCGAACGCGCGCCGCTGTGCCGGGTGATCATGCTGACCACGTTCGACGACGACCGGTACGTCTCGGAGGCGCTGCGGGCGGGCGCGATCGGCTACCTGCTCAAGAACCTGCCGTCGGCACAACTGGCCGCCGCGATCCGACTGGCCCGCGCCGGCGTCGCCCCACTCGACGCCTCGATCACCCGACGCCTGGCCGCGCCCCGGCCCGAGCGGCCGACCCCGCCGCGCGACCCGGACCCGGGCCCGGACCCGAGCCTCGGTCCGGATCCGGGCCGCGAACTCGACGTGCTGACCGGGCGCGAGATCGAGGTGCTGCGACTGATCGCCACCGGGTCGACCAACCGCGAGATCGCCGGCCGCCTGTTCCTCAGCGAAGGCACCGTCAAGAACCACATCTCCCGGATCCTGTCCCGGCTGAACCTCCGCGACCGCACCCACGCGGCGATCTACGCCCGCGACCGCGGCCTGCTCTAGGAACCTCTGACGAAAGCCGGCGACACCTCGAGGAACCGAAGGTCAAGGGGCGGATCGGCGCGCTGCCCGACCGACGGGACGTCAACCGCTGTCGAGCGCCGAGGGGCGCCGAGACCCCTCGGCACGAAACCCGCTAACCGCAGTTCATCGTCACACTCGCGTAGAAGACATGGCCGCGGTACGGGTCGTCGAAGACCTCGAAGACCTGTGGCGCGTCGGCCGCTTCGCAGGAGTAGCGGCCGTCCGTGCGGGCCGACTCCTGGGCGTCCTCGATCGCGGCCCGAACCGCGATGTCGGCCGTCGGGCCCATGCCCCCGCCGCAGTACAGCGCCGTCCCGCTCGCCATCGCCGGCGCGCCGGCGGACAGCAGGGCGGCGGCCAACCCGGCCACGAACAGTGCGCCCCGGGTCAGCCGCGTGGAAGTTGTCGCCATCATCGATCCCCTCCTGATTCCGCAGGGCCCGGCGGTGGGCGGGGCCCTGGAGTCTCCGTCACCCACACGGCCGGCCGGCCGCACGGGTTCACCGGGCCGCCGTTCACCCGTCCGCGTCCGCCCACCGGTCCAGGATCGCCGTCGGGTCGTCGCCGCCGGGCGGTGGGATGTACCGCGCCCCGGGCGAGGCGTGTGCGGGGGGCGTGTAGGCGCCGCGATCGATCAGGCGGCGGATGTTGGCTCGATAGATCTCGTCCACGTCGGCATGGCCCGTCGGATCGTGGTCGAGCCACAGATTGGCCGGGTGCACGGGGCGGTCGTACATCCGGCGGAAGAGTTCGGTGCGCAGGTCCTTCAGCCAGTTGGAGTTGAGGTTCATCACCCGGAATCGGCGCAGCGCCTCGATGTCCACGATGCCGGCGACGAAACTGTTCGCGCCGGAGACCGTGTGTGCGATCACGGCGCCGAGGTGGTCGACGATGTGCGAGTGCCCACCGCCGATGTCGTACGGATGCCGGGCGTCGGGAGTCACGTACACCGGGCCGACGTTCGGGCAGACCATGTACAGGGAGTTGAAGTGCGCGTGGGCCCGGTTCTGCAAAAGCCACGTGCCGCCGGGGTCGGGGCCGGCCTGGGTCATCGGCACCGCCTCGCTGGGTCGGTACACCACCTCGGCCCCGCCCAGCGCCAACGCCCTTACCGCCTCCGGGTATTCGCCGTCGCTGCAGCAGATCGTGCCGATGTTGCCGATGTCCGGGGTGCGCAGGACGGGGTAGAAGGCGTCGATCCCGTCGCCGAACACCTCGACCCAGCGATCGTAGACGTCGTGCGGGGTGCACGAATGCTCGCGGCACCAGACGTGGTTCTTGGCGGCACGGTGCACGATCTCGCCGTCGGGGGAGATCACGAACAGCACGTTGAAGTAGCGGTCGGGGACGATCTCGGGCCAGCGCGCCTTGCACTGGACGACCAGGTAGGTGCCGTAGTGGCGGGCGAGGGCGGCGAGGCGGTCGGTCTCGGGGCCGGGGATGTCGATGAACAGGTCCCGGGCGGCCCGGACGTGCGGGAGGTCGAAGATCTCGTCGGTGAAGCCGGTGAGCGCGCCCTCGGCGAGCGCGATCAGCTTGACCGGCATGTTGATCCCGATGGTGGAGACGGCGGCGTGGATGGCGTCCTCGATCGTGTCGAGGTTGCGGGTGATGTGCCGGCGGGCGCCGATGCCGTGCACGATCGTCGACAGTCCGACGGCCAGGTAGGGCGCGATCGGTTCGGGCCCGCTCACGCGCCGCACCAGTCGATCGCCGCGAGCGCGTAGGTACGGGCCGCGCAGATGATCTCGTCGATCGCGCAACGTTCGTCGTAGGCGTGCGCCATGGCGAGTCGACCCGGTCCCAGGCCCACGGTCGCGATGCCGGCGCGGCAGAGCCAGGTGGAGTCGGTCGCGGAGGGGAACGCCTCGATGCCGGGCCGGGCCGCGTACGGACTGTCGTGTCCGGCCAGTTCGCGCGCGCCGGCCACGACGTTGCACAGCGGATGGGTCGGGTCCACGCGCGATCCGGGGTAGCACAGTTGCCAGGTGACCACCGGCGGATGCTCGCGCAGCCATGGGTCGGTGGCGGCGACGTGCGCGATGTGGCTCTCGATCTCCTCCCGGATCGTGTCCTGTTCCTCGGCCGGCGGGTGGAACACCGCGTAGACCATGCTCATTCGGTCCGGAATGAAGGCGCCGCTGCGGGAGTGTCGGGCGCCGCCGTCGAGGGCTCCGGGGGCGATGGTGAACTGTCCGGGTTCGAAGAGCGGGTCGAACTTCGTGATCGCCCAGTCGTGTTCGAGGCGCCGAAGGGCCTCGTGGATCACCAGTCCCCGGTCGATCGCGCTGACCGCGATCGGGTCCCGCGTGCCCTGCCCGCGCAACATGCGTCCGCGCATGGACGAGTGGGCGCTTTTGCCGACCACGTCGACCTGCATCACCAGCACGCCGGGGGTCGCGGCCATGACGGTCAACGGCTTTGCTGCGCCCGTGGGTTCGGCCACGATCGCGCCGTCGGCGGTGTAGCCGCGCGCGAGCACCGCGGAGGTGCCCATGTGGTGTTCGAGGTTCTCCTCGCCGACCACGGCCTGGAGGATCAGGTCGCCGCGCAGCCGCACCCCGGCCTCCCGCAGGGCGCGGGCCGCGAACGCCTGCGCGACCAGGCCGCTCTTCATGTCGGCCGAGCCGCGGCCGTGGATCCAGCCGTCCTCGATCGCCGCGTCGAACGGGTCGCCGGAGCGCCACGCGGCGGGGTCGCCGGGCGGGACGACGTCGACGTGACCGTTGAGGATCAACGAACGGCCGCCCCCGGTACCCCGGATCACCCCGACCGCGTTGTCCCGCCCGGGGTCGACCGCGAACACGTCGACCTCGGCGCCGGCGTCGGTGTACACACCGGCCAGCAGGCGCGAGACCGCGCCCTCGGCGCCGACCACGTCGGCGTAGTCCTCGCCGGGGAAGGTCGGCGTGACGCTCGGGATTCGAATGGCCGCGGCGAGGGTGGCCAGCAACTCGTCGCGCAGGTCGTCGATTCGGGCGAGCACCTGCTCGTGTGCGGTCATCGGCCGTTCTCCGTTTCGGGTTCGTCGCCGGCGTCCGCGAGGTCGCCGCTGTCGTGCACGGTGCGTCCGCCGAGGAGGGTGCGCAGCACCCGGGTACCCGGGAGGTCGTCGAGGTCGCAGCGTGCGGGGTCGCGGTCGACGATCGCGATGTCCGCGTGGTGGCCGGGTACCAGGGCGCCGATGTCCGGCCAGTCCAGCACCCGGGCGGCGCCGGTGGTCCACATCCGCAGTGCCTGGGCGCGGGTGAGGACCTGGTCGGGACCGGCGTTGCGGTGCCCGGAGCCGGCGAACTCGTGTGTCTGGGCCAGTTTGATCTGCTCCCACGGGTTCTTCGGTCCCCAGTCGGTGCCGCCGCCGAGGTCCAGGCCCGCGTCGAGCAGGCGGCGCAGCGGGACGAGATCACGCCACACGTGCTCGCCCATGCGCTCCCCGTACATCCGGCCCTTGCCCCACGCGAAGCCGACCGACGTGGTGACCTGGAATCCGAGCGCGCGGTAGCGGCGGACCTGGTCGGGGGTGATCGTGATCGCGTGTTGCAGGATCCAGCGCCGATCACGGAAGTCGTGTTCGCGGACCACACGTTCGGCGATCGCCAGGAAGTCGTCGTGCTCGCGGAACGCGCCCAGGCACATGTTCGCGCGGATCCCGCGTGCGGCGCAGAACCGGACGAAAAGTTCCTCCTTCTCCAGGGACAGGAATCGAACTCCCCGGGTGGGCGAGCCGAACGGGCCGGTGTACGGCTCGTGGGTCGCGAAGTAGCCGGAGAAGCACGGGCCGCCCGGACTCATCGTGATGCCGTCGATCCGCAGGAACTCGTCGTCGCGCTCGGAGGGTTGTGCGGTCAGTCGCTCCAGACGGGCCCCGAATTCGGCCGTGCTCAGCGGCTCGAACGGGGTGAAGATGACCGACTCGATGTCGGGCGCGGCCAGGACCCGGAAGGTGAGCCGGCCCTGGGCGCGCAAGTGCCGGTATACCTCGATGTGTTCGGGTTCCATCGCGTGCCCCTCGTATACCGTGGTCACCCCGTGTGCGGTGAACCGGGCCATCTCGTCGAGGGTGCCCTGTACGGCGCGGGCGGGGTCGAGCGGGGGCAGCTTGGTCAGGATCTGGGACCAGAACGGGTCGTACGTGTAGTAGTTGGTGACCGGCCCGCGCAGGATGCCGGTGAGTTCGCCGTTGTCGTCCTTGTCGATTTCGACGTCGCAGACCCGGTCGGGCAGGAAGGCGCTCAGCCCGACGGCGCGCAGTCCCGCGCTGTTGAACGCCACCACGTTCGGCATGCGCGGCGCCCAGGCCTGGATCAGCACCGGGTGGTCGGCGGTCGCCGCGTCCAGGGTGTGCCGGTCGGGCAGGCGCCGTTCGGCGAGGTCGGCCGACGAGCGCCGGACGAAGTAGTGCGGTTCCCCGACCGGCGTGCACATGATCCACTCGCCCGGGGGCGTGTGTGCCGCGTGCTCGCGGATCCGCGCCACGATGTCGGCGTGGTCGACGGCGTCGGTCAGGTCGACCAGGCCCGCCGCCAGGCCACCGAAGTGCAGCACGTGCGGGTGGGTGTCGATCAGACCGGGCAGCACGGTCGCCCCGGCGACGTCCATCGTCCGCGCGCCCCGGCCGGCGAGGCTCGCCATGTCGCGGGCGCCGCCGGTGGCGAGCACCCGCCCCGCCTCCACCACCAGCGCCTCGGCGTCCGGCGCGGACGGATCGAGGGTCAGTACGTTGCCACCGGTGATGAGTGTCCTGGCCATCCGCTGCCTCCGCTCCGACCGGCGGGTCCGGTCATCGGGTGAAGGTAGGCGGGCAGGCGATGGGGCACATCGATCCAACGGTTGACACCCGACCTTGACCCCTCGGTTCGGGCGCGGTTAGGTTCGACCTGCCTCCCTTCGACCTCCTCGTGTCGATCTCCTCGGTCGGCCTCTCCTCGACCCCTTCCTTCGGACGAAGCGGCGGCCCCCATGTACCCCAGCACCCCACGATCCACCGTCGGCCCGCACGGCGTCGCCGAGTTCAAGGCGCGGACGATGGACTTCCTGGCCGAGTCCGTCTCGGCGACCGGGATGGTCTTCTACTCCGTCGATCCAGGTCTGAACGCGGTCGGCCATGTCTTCCGGGGCATCCCGCCGGCGCGCAACGTCGGCTACCTGAGCCATTTCCATCTGCTCGATCCGTTCCACCCGAGGCGGTTCGACGCGTCGGACACCCCGCTGGCGACGCTGTTCGACCTGGGGGAACGGTTCGACGCGTCGGATTACTACCGGCACTTCATGCGTCCGCTGGGGATCCGCTACGAGGCCGAGTTGTACCTGCGGCACGACGGCCGGCTCGTGGGGGGTGTGTCGCTGTTGCGGGATGCGCGCGAGGGCGATTTCACCGCGCGCGAGCTGCGGTTTCTGCGCAAGGCGCACCCCTATCTCGAGTACGCGTTCGGCGCGTGGCAGCAGCCGGCGGTCGATCCGGCCCCCGAGGCGGCCTGGGAGCTGACCGCGCGCGAGGCCGAGGTCGTCGCCCTGCTGCTCGACGGAGCGACGAACGCGGAGATCGGCCGGGTGTTGTCGATCGGTGTGCCGACGGTCAAGAGTCACCTTCAGCACATCTTCGACAAGACGGGGCTGCGGTCCCGGGGCCGGCTCCTGGCCCACATGTTGCGGGACCGACCGGGAACGACGGATCGGGCGGGACGCTGACGGCGGGTCCGGGGACGGTGCCTAGCCGTGACCGGCGCAGTGGCGCAGGATCGCGGGGCGCAGGCGGGTGTGCTCGAAGTCGTCGTCGGGTGTGGCGAGTTGTTCGAGGACGAGGCCGTTGAGCAGAGTGAGCAGGTCGGCGGCGGCGGCCTCGGGCTCGGCCGCGCCCACCGCCGCCAACCGGGCGGCCAGGGCCTCGCGTTGTACCGCCCCCCACTCCTCCAGGGCGGGGCGCAGCTCGGGTCGGCGGGCGACCTCCAGGAACAGCTCGAACCGGGCGATGCTCGCGTCCCGATCGCCGGCGACGGTGTCCGCCACGTAGCGGGCGAGCCGGGCGGCGAACTCCTGCGGGTCGGCGGTGGCCGACCGCCGCAACACGGCCCGGATCTCGTCGATCTGCCCGGCCGCGAGGCGGCGCAGGGCCTCGTCGAGCAGTTGCTCGCGGGTGCCGAAGTAGTAGCGGGCGGACCCGTGGGTGGTGCCCGCCTCGACCGCCACGGCGCGGTGCGTCACCGCCCGGGCGCCGTCCCGGGCGAGCAGCCGCACGGTGGCGTCGAGAAGGGCCTCGCGCCGCGCCGCGCCGCCGGCCGACCGGGGTGCTCGGACGGGAGTGGACATGGGGACCACCCTAGTTCCTCGACAACTTTTCTCCATTCGGAGAAAAGTGGTGCTACGGTCGTCGTGAGGAGACGTGAGGGGTGGCGTGGCCGTTCCGGAACCGGGCGGTGATCACCGCCCGGCAGTCGGATGCGGTCAGATGCGATCGGGCGATCAGGAGGTACCGGGAGGAGTGGATGTCGTCGCGTCGTTCCCAGCGGATGCGAAGGCGGCGGAAGTCGTGCAGCCACGAGATGGTGCGTTCCACGACCAGCGCACGCGTCCGAGGCCGGATCCGTGGGGTTGTTGTCCCCGTCGGGCGATCATGGGTTCGGTTCCTCGCGCCCACACGAGGCGGCGGTATTTGTCGTGGTCGTCGTAACCCCGATCGCCGCGAGCAAAGGCATGACCCGAGTGACGTCGTTGCGGTTTCCGCCGGACAGGCCCTAGATCCCCGGCGAGACCGGAACCCCGCGCCCCGGCTGTCGTTTCGTGGGCAGGAACAGGACGGAGTTGACGTAGCGGCGGCTGAAGGGTGCCAAGGTGCGGCGCAGTAGGCCGCGTTCGGCCACGTGGGAGGTGCGTGCCTGGTGGCCGGCCAGGTCGAAGTCGGTCAGCGGCAGCCAGTGTCGACCGGGCAACACCCAGCCCCGGTAGTCCAGTCGGCCGAGGAAGTCGAGCACCGGCGCGGGCGACTGGATGCGGGCCTCCAACTCGATGAACAGCGCCGGACGATCCCGGCGCAGGGTGTCCTCGGCGCCCTGGAGCACCGCCGGTTCGCTGCCGTCCACGTCGATCTTGACGAACGTGACGTCGGTCAACCCGAGATCGTCCAGACGCACGCAGGGTACGTCCAGCGCCCGATCGTGGATCTGCCTGCGCACGAGCGAGGACACGCCCCGATCGCCCCGATCGCCCGGCGGCAACCACAGCGCGGTGGTGCCGGTGCCGCGATCGCCCGCCGCGGCGGCCACCACCCGTACGTTGGCCGGTGTGCGGGCGTCGAGCAACGCGGCCAGGTGCGGTACCGGCTCCACCGTCACCACCGAGTCCGCGCGTCCGGCCAGTCGCCGGGACCACGGCCCGTACCAGCCGCCCACGTCGACGGCGGTGCCGCCGCGCGGGACGAAGTCGGCGATCCGCCGCAACTCCGGTTCGAAACGCGGGTACAGCACGTCGACGGCGGCGGTGACCAGTCTCGGGGAAACCCGGGGGGCGAGCCGGGCGGCCAGCGTCACGGGGCGATCCGGTGGGCGAGTCGGGCGTGTTCGTCGTCCGAGACCCGGACGCCGGAGGAGGGGAGGAGTTGTGGGATGCCGTCGAGGATCGGGTATCGGCGGTGCAGTCTCGGGTTGTACAAGGCGTCCTCCGGGAGAAGCAGGGTGAGTGGTCCCTTGTCCAGTGGGCAGGCCAGGATCCGGAGCAGCGGATCATCGGGTTCCATGTGGTGACTCCTTGGGCAGGGAAGCGACTTCCCCCGTGGTGCCGGTGACCCGAGGTCCTCGTCGTGTCGGGGCAGCAGGAGCAGGACGAGCACGGCCAGCGCTCCGCCGAGCAGGCGCAGGGTCAGGCGCAGTCGGTCGTGCGGCAGTGCCTCGCCGAAGGCGAAGCTGCCCGGTACGGCGGTGAACAGGGCCGAAACCGTGGTGCATACCGGCACGATCAGCGACGCGCGGCAGCGCTGCAACGCGGTCTGCGACAACACCAGGCCGGCCGCGCCGATCCCGACGAGCAGGTACGGGTAGGGGGAACGGAGCAGGTCGACGGCGGTCGCGCCGGGGCCGGCCCCGCCGAGCCGGCCCGAGATGCCCTTGATCGCCAGCGAACTCACCCCGTACAGCAGGCCCATCGCGACGCCGTATGCCACGCCGGTGGTGGGCGGGCGGCCGGGGTCGCGAGCGCGCCGCTCCGCGCCGAGGTAGAGCCACAGGCCGGCTGCGAGCGCGGGCAGGCAGAGCACCAGGAACCGGCCGAGCGGGGCCCGTTCGCCGACCGGGTCCGCGTCGCGCAACGAGGCGACGATCATCGCCAGTGCGGCGAGCACGGCCAGGACCCCGGCGCGTTCCCGACCGGAGGCCCGTTCGCCCAGGAGCGCCGAGGACAGCAGGAGCAGCAGTACCAGCCCGCCGACGAACAGGCCCTGGGCCGCGGCGATGGGCAGCGTGCGGTAGACGGCGAGTTGGGCGACGAAGCCGGCGGCCAGCGCGAACGAGCCGGCGAGCCATCGCGGGCTGCCCACGAGCAGGCGCACCAGCCGGAGCGGCCGGCCCGTCGACAGCGCCGGAAGGTCGGCCAACGCCCGTTTCTCCAGCACGAATCCGGTGCTGTAGAGCACATTGGCGAGCAGCGCCGCGGCGACTCCCCACCACACGGCTAGGCCCGCCGCGCGTGCACGAGCAGGATCGAGGCCAGCGAAGGGGCCAGGCACGCGGCCCGGTCCAGCGGCCCGAGTACCCTCGGCACGCCGTGGAACGGCGCCCCGGTCGTCCGGACCACCTCGAAGCCCGATGCGGTGAGGAAGTCGCGCAGGGCGCGGGCGGTGTACAGCCGCAGGTGGCCGACCACCTGGGCGCCCGGTCGGCCGTGGATGGCGCGCAGGCTGACCTCGGAGAAGATCGGTTGCACGCCCGCGAGCAGCAACGCGCGGTTGTACCAGGCGGCCAGGTTCGGCGTGGAGAGCATCAGGTGGCCACGGGGCTTGAGTATCCGGCGCAGTTCGTCCAGGGCCGAGTCCGGGTCCACGAGGTGTTCGAGCACCTCGCCGAACAGCACCGCGTCCACGCTCGCATCGGCCAACGGCAGCCCTCCGTCCGTGAGTTCGCCGCGAACCAGGTGCCGCATCCGGCTGCTCGCCCGGCGCAGCGCGTCCTGGGACCAGTCGATCCCGATCAGGGTGTGGCCGGGCAACAGCGGGCCCGTGATCGAGGCCGCCGAGCCGTCGCCGCAGCCGACGTCGACCACCAGGGCCGGGTCCGGGCCGAGGGCGCGAGCCAGCATCGCGGCCTGGCGCCGGCTGCGCTCGACGCCGGAGGCGACCGGCACCGTCGGATCCTCGTAGAACTCGCGCAGCCCGGTCGGTCGGGTGTCGGTCATCCCGGACCCCCTTCGCGGGCAACCGCCGGGTTCACGACCGGGGTTGCGAGCGGGTCCACCGCGGGAGCCACGACCGGTCCGGCGGCGAGTGCGGCGGCCGAGACGGTGTCGAGGTAGTCCGCGAAGAAGCCGTAGAGCCGCCGACCCGCCGCGTCGTCGAGCAGTGCGCGGGACCAGCGCAGTCCCACGTGCAGCCGGCCGGCGATGCCGGTCGTGGTGATGGTCAGGCCCCGGGGCATCCGGGTGGGTGCGGAGACCCAGACCGCGTCCGCCCGGCCCGCGTCGCCGAAGTCCAGCGGGTAGGGGATCCGGCCCAGGTTGCTGAGCAGCGTGGTGGAGGTCCACGGCCCGAACGCGCGGCCCAGGCCCCGAGTGATCGAGGCGCGCAGGTCGACCGGGAGGACCGGTGCGGTGAGCAGGGCCGCGCCGTGGCCGAGCGGGGGGCGTGGCGCGGCCCGGAGTTGCCTGGTCCGGCGGGCCGTGCGGCGGAGCAGGGCGACGATCGCCTCTGGGCTCGGTTCGTTCGCGTACTCGCGGGAGCCGAAGGCCACTTCGACCAGTCGGGTGCCGTTGCCGATCGGCATCTCGGCGCCGCGCGGGCGGTCGTCGACGGGCATGGTGATCCGGATCGGCCGGGTCGGCGCGGCGTGCAGCCGGTTCCAGCGGGCGATGGTCAGGCAGGTGGCCACCAGCAGGCGGTCGTTGACGGTGTGGTCGGCGCCGGGTGGACGCGGGTGGATCGGGAGTTCGCCGAGGACGACGCCGTTGCCCCGACGTCGCCGCGCGAGTGCGGCGGGGGCCGGTGCGACCCGGGCGGAGCGGGCCGGCGGTCGGCCGGGATCCAGGGCCGGCGATTGCGGACCGGCGGCGGCGTCGGGTGGGCCGGTGCGCTCCGGGACGGGCGTGGAGTCGGTACCGCTGTACGACTCGGCGGCGGTGGCCAGGACGCGCAGGAACGAGGGGCCGTCGAGGGCGGTGTGATGGATCGTGCACAGCAGTACACAACCGCCGGACGTCGCGGAGGAGCGGATCACGTCCAGGCGCACCGGCGGGGACAGGGACAGCGGCGGTGTCTCGGCCAGGGCCCTCGTCCGGGCCCGGGCCAACGCGTCCGGTCCGGGCGGTGGGAAGCCGACCGGTTCGACGTCGGGGGCGGCGGTGAGTTCCCATTCGTAGCGCCGCCCGTACCACGGGCGCGGGGCCTCGCGGACCAGAACGCGCGCGTGTCGGCGCAGCGCGGTACGGAACGCGGCACGCAATCGGGCCGGATCCGGCTGCCCGGGCAGCCGGATCTCCATGTGCACCGCGATCGGCTCGCCGGGCCGCTGACCGTGCCGGGACATCTCGTCGACGAGCGGGAACGGGATCCGGGCGAGAGCCGGCCCGACCGGAAGCCCGGGCCGACTCGGGCGCGCTGCGGTCACGGCTGCCCGGCCCCCTTCCCGCCGGTCGGCGGCGCCGGCGACTGCGTCGCGCCGGTCGCGTGGTGGTCGGTTGACGGTGCGGGCGCCTGCGCTGTGTCGGTCGCGTGGTGGTCGGTCGGAGGTACAGGCGCCTGCGTCGCGCCGGTTGCGTTCCCGTCGGGTGGCGGTGCGGTGTCGGTCGCGTGGTGGTCGGTCGGAGGTACAGGCGCCTGCGTCGCGCCGGTCGCGTTCCCGTCGGGTGGCGCTGTGGTGTCGGTCGCGAGGTGGTGGGTCGGAGGTACGGGCGACTGCGCTGTGTCGGTCGCGTTCCCGTCGGGTGGCGGTGCCGGCGACTGCGCCGCGCCCGTCGCGTTTCCGCCCGATGGGGGCGTCGGCGCCTGCGCGGCGCCGGCTTCCCCGCCGCCGGGTGGCAGCGTGGGTAGCTGCGCCGTGTCGGCGTCCCGGTCCGGGTGGCTCGGCAACTGCGCCGTGTCGGCCTCCCGGTCCGACCGATCCCGGCCGGACCCCGTGCCATCGCCGACCGGGACTCCGTCGGGCGCCGCCGACTCGGCCATCGACCCGGCCCCGGCCGCCTCCGGCCCGTCGGGCGACGGCGGCGCAGGAGGCCCAGGCGGCCCAGGCGGCCCAGGCAGCGCAGCCGCCCCGGTCGTCCCCACCGCCCCCGCCGGCGCAGCCCCCGTCCCCGCGTCCCGCGTACGTCCGTGCCGGCCCCCGCCCGCCGCGGTCCACAGGCCCCCCGGCTCGCCCCCGCCCGTCGTCACCAGCGCAGCGCACAACGCGATCAACGCAAGCACCTGGGCGGCGGGCCCGAAAGCGCCCTGGCCGCCGACGACCGGCTCGTCCGCGCCGACCGCCGCCGCGATCCCGGCGCCGGCCATGGCCGCGAGTGCGATCGGTACCAGCAGCCGGTGGCGCAGGTGGGCGACCACCGCGAGCGCGGGCACCAGCAGCGCGACCGGTCCCGCCACGACGGCGATCACGACGGTGAGCGCGAGCACGCCCAGGATCCGGCCCGGCGCCGGCGGATCGGCGAGCGGCTCGTCGAGGCCCGTCGGATCCTGCTTCCGCCGCCGCACGAAGGCCAGGGCGAGCAGGGCGGCCAGGGCCACCGCGGCGCCGATCAGCCCGCCCCGGTAGATGTCGCCCGGTTCGTAGTCGAGCTCGACGGTGCCGGCCGCCCCGGCGGGCACCAGCCAGCCCTGTTGCCAGCCGTCGATGCGTACCGGACGCAGTTCCTTGCCGTTCAGGGTGGCCTTCCACCCCGAGTTGTGGTTCTCGTACATCTGCAGGTAGGTGGCCTCGCCCGCGCCCATCCGCACCGAGCGGTGGTCGCCGCTCCAGTCGGCGGCGTCGGCCGAGCGCGCCGACCGGCGGTCCGGGACCGGGAGTCGGCCTCGGGTCGCGGTCACGTCGGTGATCTGGAGCGGGCCCTGATTGCCCGCCTCGACCGTGTGCAGCCCCGGGCCCAGCGGCAGCGCGCCGCCGGCGGCCTCGGCGGCGCACAACCGCACCGACACGGGCCGCCGTTCGAGCAGATCGCGCACCGAGCCGGCGACGCTGGTGGTGTGCAGTACGCCGTCCACCGCCAACGCCGGCCCCTGCCCGCACGGCAGCGTGAAACCGAGCTTGGGATCCGGCGGGGGCGTGCGCAGGCCGGCCAGTGCCGGGACGTGGATCTCGCTGAGCCCGACCGGCAGTTGCAGCCGCTTGTCGGCGAGCGGATTGTGCACGGTCAGCGGTGCGGTCCGGGTGATCGTGATGGTGATCCGGTCGGTGTCGATCGGGCCGAAGCGGGCCAGTCCGTTCTCGTCGACGGTGGTGGTCACCGAGCCGTTGGGCGCAGTGATCCGTACCTCCTCCGGTCGGCTGGACAGCCCGCCCGCCGCGCCGAAGACGATTCGGTCGATGGTCTTGCGGTCGGGCCAACTCAGCTCGACCACCGGCCGATCCCCGGCGATCCAGGCCGTGGTCAGGTCGCCGTCCACGAGGTTGCGCGGACTGAGCGAACGACCCGTACGGCCGGTCGACTCGGCGGTCACGGTGATCCGCCGCGCCTGTTCGGGCGCGGCGGCCACCAGCAGCCGGTCCAGTTCCGGTCCCGGCACCGCCACGGCGCGGATGTCGAAGGCGAAGTCGCCGGCCTGCGGCGTGGCGAACCGGCGGTGCAGCCCGTCCTCCGCCGCCACCGGCGAGAGCCCGCCGAGGTCGATGTCGCGGTGCAGCGAGTAGACCGAGGTCTGCGCGTCGTCCCGGTCCGCGTCGGTGGGCAGCCGCAGCAGCCGGGAGACCTGCACGCCGGGGATGGCCACCTCGGCGAAGCCCGCGCCGGAAAGACCCGATCGGGCCGTCTGCGCGTCCAGGATGGTGACCTTGAGCCACTTGGCCGCACCCGGCGGCGCCGGCACCGGTTGGGCGGTGCCCTCGGGCCGCAGCGTGCCCTCCCTGGCCCCACGATCGGTCTCGATCCGCACCCGGGTCGGCACGGCGCGCAGGCCGTCGCCGGCCAACGGGGTCAGCAGCAGCGACGCGGGGATGTCGGTCGGGGCGGTGAAACCGACCTTGAGCCACTGACCGGCCGGCTTGCCGGGGCTGCCCTCGGCCCACGCGGTCGCCGGGTCGCCGTCGAAGGCGTTCACCGGGTCGAACTGCGGCAGATGGAAGAGCCAGTTGCCGCTGCTGGACGCGCTCACCGACGTCGCCCCGCGCAGCTCGGCGGTGCTCTGATGTTCGGCACCGTCGATCGGCAGGATCTGCTTCGGTGGTGTGCCGGGGTTCTGCGTGCTGTCCGAGGGGTTTCGTTCGGTCGCGGTGTACGGATAGGACGTGTTGGAGTTGATCAGCCCGAAGCGGGTGTCCGCGCGGCGCAGCCCGTCGGCCACGAGTCGGGTGCCGGGCCGGTCGATACCCGGGTGGGCGTCGCCGGTGAGCACCGTGGGCCGATCGCGCAGCGTGGGGTCGACGGACAGTTGCAGCAGCGCCTCCGGGCCGCCGCTGAGCAGCGCCGTGTCGGCGACCGCGCGGCTGCCGACGCGGCCGGGGCGCGGGGTGTCCGGGCTCGGCTCGTAGATCTCGACGGCCTGCCGGCGGGTGAACAGGCCCTGCACCTGGATCGGGGTCTCCTCGGGGATCCGGCCGCCGGTGATCAGCGGCCCGAATCCGGTCACCCGGTGGTAGCCGGAGGACTCCAGGGTGCGGATGACGGTGGCCGGCTGCACGTAGCCGATCTGGTCCGGGTCGAGGTCGTTGCGCACCACCACCGTGTACAGCCCGGCCCGGGAGAGGAAGTCACGCAGCCCGGGCACCGCGCCGCCGGTGAGCAGCGCCTGCTCCACCGCGTCCGTCGCGCGCCGCACCCCGGGTGTGCCGAACGGGACGAAGTCCCTCTGCGCCCACGGCGATTCGGCGAGCGGGTCGAGCGGTTGGTCGATCGGGGAGCCCCACGTGTACAGCCCGTGGGCGGTCGCGGGGACCACCAGGGCCCGGGTGTCCGAGGAGTGTCGGTCCAGCCACTGGGCGGTCTGTCGCCAGTGGTCGGGCAGCTTTTCGAAGCTCCCCGGTTGCAGGATCGTGCCGTTGAGGTAGGGCCAGGCCAGGCCGGGCAGGATCAGCAGCGCGGCAAGCGCGGGCGCGAACCGGCGGGCCGGCCGGGGCAGCACCCGCTCGCGCTCGCCCGCGGTGCCCACCAGGTGGGTGAGCCCGAGCACCAGGGCCAGCGCCAGTCCCGGCTCGAACTTGTAGATGTTGCGGAACGGACGCAGCCACCCGTCCAGCCAGTCCCGGGCCGTGCCGTGGAACGGCGCGCCGAACGAACCGCCGTACCCGGCCAGCGCGATCAGCGCCACGACCAGCACGGTCAGCGTCAGCCAGCGGCGCTCCGGCAGGTCCCGTCGGGCCAGCCCGGCCAGGCCCAGCGCGGCGGCGAACGCCGAGCCCAGGATGGTGACCACCGCGGTCGCCACGGTCCAGCCGGCCGGCAACCACGGCTCACCGAAGTGCAGATAGGCGACCCAGTCGCCCGCGCCGCGCAGCAGTTCGGTCGCGGACATCGTGCTCGTGGTGGTCTCGGCCTGCTCGATGTACGGCAGGAAGTTCTCGCCGTAGATGCCGAGCAGCAGCAGCGGGACCACCCACCACGCGGTGGCCAACAGCACCCCGGGCACCCACCAGCCGATCAACGCCCACTTGCGCGGCCCGGCCGGACGGGTGAGCAGGTACAGCCCGACCGGCAACAGCGCGGCCAGCGTCGAGGCCGCGTTGACCCCGCCCATGAACGGGATCAGCAACGCCGAACGAGCGGCGGCGGTACGCGGGTTCAGCCGGGTCGAGGCCAACGGCAGGAGCACCCACGGCAACAGCGCCCCGGGCAACACCGCGGCCGAGGTGGACCCGATCACGATGGTGAAGGTCGGCCACAGCGCGTACGCCACCGCGCCGAGCAGCCGGCTGCTCGCGCTGCCCACCCGCAGCCGCTCGGCCAGCCGCAGTGCGCCCCAGAAGGCGGCGCTGACGATCAGCGAGAGCCACAGCCGTTCGGCGAGCCAGATCGGCAGATGGAGCAGATCGGCCAGTGCGTAGTAGGGCAGGATCGGGAAGGCGTAGCCGATGTACTGGTCGGCGATGCCGCCGAAGCCGGCCCGGTCGTGCCACAGGTTGCCCAGATCGCCGATGAACCGCCACGGGTCGGTGACCACGCCGAGCTTGGTCTCGAAGGTCGTCCGGCCCGGCGCCCGGACCAGGAACGCGACGAAGACGACCGCCCAGAACGCCGGCAACCAGGCCCGCCGGCGCGGCCGTTCGGCCGGTGGCTCGGCCGACGGCACCTCGGCGGGCGGCCGGCCGGGCCGGGCCGGAGGGAGGGACAGGGTCGTATCGGTCACGAGTGCCTCCTGCGAAGCGCGCGCGGTGCCCGGGCGGCCGGGGTGCCGGCGGCGGGGGCGACGCACGCGTCGGGCGGCGCCGCCGTCCCGGGGGCCGCGGTCACGGGCAGCGCCGAAGAATGAGGAGCAGGTTCCAGGTGAGGACCTCGCGCAACCCGGGAACGCGGATGATCGCGCCGGGCGCGAAGGGCCAGTAGCGGGAGCGGGCCGAGACCAGCACGACGTCCGGACGGTCCCGGACGTGGCGCAGCGTGGGCCCGACGTGCACGGTGAACAGGTTCTCGCCCAGGGTGTGCTTGGCGGCCCGACCGGTGCGTCGCGCGTACCGGGCCCGGGCGCGTTCGGCACCCAGGTAGTGCCAGGGCGCCCACTCGTGACCGCCCCACGGGGAGTACCAGTTGGTGAAGGCGACGTAGATCAACCCGCCCGGGCGGGTGACCCGGACCAGTTCGCTCAAGAAGGTCTGCGGATCCGCGACGTGCTCCAGCACATTGGAGGAGAAACACACGTCGGCGACGCCGTCGGCCAGCGGCAGCAGGTAGCCGTCGGCGAGCACCGCACCAAGGAGCGGTGCGCCGTGCCCGGCCAGTTCCCGCGCATCCGGTTCGAACAGGTAGCCGTGGGCGCCGCGTCGGCGGAACTCCCGGGTGAAGTGCCCACTGCCACCGCCCACATCCACCACCACTCGACCACGCAGCCGGACATGCCGCTCGACCTGGTCGGCGGCATCGCGGGCGAGCAGCCCGTAGCACCGATCCGGGTCGTGCCGCTCCTGCCGGAAGGCGCGAAGGAGCGCGATCGACCTGCGCAGCGACGGGTCCTTCATCCGGTCACCACCCGGCGCCGCGTCCGGTGACCGGGGCGGCCGCGGCCTCGGCGGCCACCGCTCGGAACTGCCGCACCGTGTCGGTCCAGCGAAACCGTGCGGCGCGCAGCCCGGCGGCGGCGCCCATCGCCGCGCAGCGCTCGGGACCGAGCGCCAACGTGCACCAGGCGGCGGCGAACGAACTCTCGCCCCGGGCCAGGACCCCGGTGACCCCGTCGTCGATCGAGTCGCGCAGTCCGGGGATGTCGAACCCGATGGCCGGCGTGTGCCGGGCCGCGGCCTCGGTCACCACCAGACCCCAGCCCTCGACCAACGAGGGATGCAGCAACAGCCAGGCCGAGCACAACAGTCGATGCTTCTCGGCCTCGGAGATCCGACCGGTGAACAGCACGCCGGGCCCGGTCAGCGCTTGCAGTCGCTCGCGTTCGGGACCGTCGCCGACGATCACCAGCCGGCCCCCGGTCACCGGCCGGACCCGCTCCCACAGGCGCAGGAGCAGGTCGATGCGCTTGTATTCGACCAACCGGCCCACCGCCACGAACAGCGGCTCCGGCGACTTGGCGGCCCTGGGCCCGGGTTCCTCCACGCCGTTGTGCACGACCCGGATCCGGTCCGGCGGCACCCCGATCGCGCGCAGCGCGGCGGCGGTCGACTCGGACACCGCGACGATCAGGTTGCCCCGATGCGCGCCGGCCAGTCCCCAGTGCTCCAGTCGCCGGCCCAGCCGTGCGGCGGGGCCCGGGAACCGCATTTCCCACAGGTCGGTATGCACGTGGTTGACCAGGCACACGGTCGGCCCGCGATGCCACAGCGGGCTCAGGTAGGGCATGCCGTTGCAGACCTCGACGAGCAGGTCGCAGCCGCCGACGCGGCGGTCGAGGGCCCGGTGGGCGTGCAGGTAGTGGTCGGTGTCGCCGCCGACCGAGAGCACCCGGTAGTCGCGGTCGGCGGACGGTCCGCCGCACAGCAGGGCCACCTGGTGGCCGTGCGCGGTGAGTCCGTGCGCCAGCCGATCGACCAGCAGTTCGGAGCCGCCCGCAGCCGGGTTGGCCAGGTCGCGGCGGGCCAGGAAGACGATTCGGCGCGGGTGCGGGGACGGTCGGGCACGGGGGTGCGCGGCGTGGGTCGGTACGGCTTCGGGGGGTGTCGCACGGAGCACCGGACGCAGCGCGGAAGGCACGTGCTGGGGCATGTCGGCTCCAACTCGTATCGAGCCTGGATCGGACGCGGATGGGTGCGTGGGAAGTGCGGGATGTGCGGGGTGAGTTCGTAGCTTTTCGCCACCGTGTGCGCGGCGGCTACTCACGCAGGTGACAACTTTGCCGCCGGGAAGTGCGACGAACCGTCAGTTCGGTGCCGGCCGACCGGAGTCGCCGCCACGCGCCGCGCTCGGGCGCAGCCGCGGCAACCGGCGCCGGCGGACCCGCGCCTTGCGATCGGCGGCCGGCTCGGCAACGGGGGTGCCGGGCCGCGGTCCGCGGATCACCGACAGCAGCCCGAGCGCGGTGAGTACGGTTCCCACACCCCCCGCGGCCAGCGGCGCGGTCTCCCCGACCAGCACCAGCCGGGCGTCGTCCCGCTTGGCCAAATCGACCTGCCGGCGCCGGGTTTCGGGGGTGAAGCGGATGTCGGAGCTGTCGAGCAACACCACCGAGGCCGTACTCGCGCCGGGTGCCCGCAGGGTCTTGCGCGGGGCGATCCGCGCGTCGATGACCCGACCGGTGCGCGGGTCGGCGACCAGTTCGATGCCGGCGTTCGCGTACCACTCCTCGGCGAGCACCTGCGGTTGTGCGACGCCGACCAGGGTGCCCGGGACCTGTCGACCGCCGACCCGGGTGTCCCGGACGGTGCCGGTGAAGCGATAGCCGCGATGCCCGCGCACCTCGACCGTGCCGCGATAGTCCAGCGGGACCTCGGCCCCCAAGGTCTCGTCCCACCAGCGGTATCGCCGCTTCTCCAGGTCGAACGGGAACTTCAGGAACGCCTCGCCCCGGATCGCCGGCGTCTCCCCGCAGCAGTGCACGGGGGCATTGGTACGCCGGTCGGTCACCCAGCGGGCCACCGTCCACTGGTAGGACCGCCGCGGGTCGTGCTCGGCCAGCGTGGCCGGGGTGTCGATCGTGGTCGACACGTCCCACACCGCCCGGCCGCTGCGCTCCGCCATCGCGACATCGCCCACCACCCGGCGGGTCACGGTCAGCGTCTCGCCGTGTACCGGCCGCAACGCGGTGGTGTCGAAATAGCTCCCGGTACCGGCGAACACCACCGTGTCGTCGATGTCGAGCGGCGTGCGCTTGGCCTGCGGCTCGACGTACCAGGCCAGCATCGCGGCCAGCACGAGCAGGAAGACTCCGGCTCCGAGCAGGGCCAGGGACAGGATCGGGGAACGAAACGAAATGGCGCGGCGCATCCGGCACTCCTGACGGCAAGGGGCCTGGGGGACGTGCACGTCTGTCTCAGGCCGGGAACCGTAGGCGCACCCTTGACGGAGTGTCAATACGCCTCGCACACTGTGTTCATTCAGAGCCGGTGCATGGGAATGGGCGGGGTGCCCTCCGATCGAGAGGCTCGTCGAAGCATGCACAGACTGCTCGCCGCCGGGTTGACCGTGATCCTCGCCGCCGCCCTCGCCGTCGGTGCCGCGTTCGGCATCGTCGCCGCGTTGCACAAGACCCCCGAACAACCCAACGTGCCACTCGTGTCCTTCCGCACCGATCCCACCGCGCCGAACCCGCAGCCCTGATGCCGGCCCCGCATGCCGGGAAACGTGTCCGGCCCCGGACCCACGCCGCCGGTGCGGGCATCGACCACCCGCCGCGAGGGCGAGGCACGGTGCGCACCGCGTGGCGGGACGTGCCCCGGCCGCAACTGCGCCGGTTCGCCGATCTGGCCATGGCCGAGATCGCCGACCTGGCACAGGGCATCCTGCGCGACATCCGGATCGAATTCCCCGCCCTGCCGCTGGTCCCGGACGAGTCGGGCGAACCGATGGCCCTGGTCGCCATCCGGCGCGCCCTGGCCGACTTCGTCGAGCACCTGCTCGCCACCGACGACCGGCAGCACGAACGCCTGGAACTGTTCGAACTGTTCGGCCGCGCCGAGGTGCTGCAAGGGCGCAGCCTGGACTCGTTGCAGGCGGTCTACCGGCTCGGCGTGCGACTCGCGTGGCGGCGGCTGGCCGAGATCGGCCAGCAGGTGGAGATCCCGCCGCCGGCGATGTACGAACTGGCCGAGGCGGGCTTCGAATACCTCGACGGCCTGGTCGCCCAGTCGGTGCACGGCTATGCCGAGGCCGCGGCCCGTCAGGTGGGCGAACGCCTGTGGGCGCAGAAGCGGTTGATCAAGTTGTTGCTCACCGAGTACGGCACCGAACCCGCGAGCGCGCTCGCCGAGCACGCCGCCCGGATCGGCTGGCCGCTGCCCGAACAGGTCGCCGTGGGAGTGCTGTTGCGGCCCGCGCCGGACGCGGTCGCGCCGGCGGTGGGCCGGGACGTGCTGTTGGACATGGAGTGCGAACGACCCCGGATGATCCTGCCCGATCCGGACGCGGCCGGCCGGCCCGAGTTGTTGCGCCGGGCGATGGCGGGTTGGTCCGGCGCGATCGGCCCGTCCGTGCCGCTGGCCGACGCGGCCAAGTCGCTGCACTGGGCCTGTACGGCGCTGCGCCTGATGGAGCGCGGGCAACTGCCGGACGGGCGGGTGATCCGCTGCACCGAGCACACCGAGGCACTGGTGTTGCTGCCGCCCGAGGAACTGATCGAGGACCTGGCCCGGCGCTGCCTGGCACCGCTGGACAACTGCCCGCCCGCGCACTCGCGCCGGTTGGCCGAGACGCTGCTGGCCTGGCTGGAGACGCGTGGCGGCGCACCGGAGATCGCCGCGCGGCTGGGAGTGCACGCGCAGACCGTGCGCTACCGGCTGCGCCGGATCCGGGAGTTGCTGGGCGACGAGATGGACGAACCGGATCGCCGCTTCGAGTTGGAACTGGTGCTTCGGGCCCGGCGGTTGCGCGACGACAAGGCGGCGGCGCAGCGGGACTGAGGGCGCGCTACGGCTGCGCGGGCGATGTCGAGCCGGTCGGTGTCGACGTCGTCGGCGCCGTGCCGGTCGGGGCCTTCGTGGTCGGGGTCGGTGGGATCCACGGCGTCGGTGGCCCGGTCGGCGACCACTCCCACCCGTCCGGCGAGGTCCGGTCCGGGGACGCCGGTGGCGCGAACGGGCCGATGCGCCTGTTCATCAGGACCAGCATGACCACGACGAAGACCACGGTGACCACGGTCAGGGCCAGACCGATGGGATTGCGGACGTTGAACACGTAGGGGCTCGGTCCCCACCTGTTCCGTTTGAACACGGGTTCGTGGTCGCGCACGCCCGGCAGTCTATGCGGCGGCCTCCCCGGCCCGTTCGGGTCGGGACATCGGCCGGGGATTCGGGGCCGTGGGCTCATCCGCCCGGGACCACGGGAGGCGCAGGGTTGTCACGTGAACGAAGAACGGAAGCACCCCGTGGCAGCTCGCCGACCCACTGCCACCCACGGCATTCCCGGAAGGATCAGGACCATGTGCCGACACTCTCCCCCCTGTCCCGCCGCGTCGGCCACCGACCACCTCGCGGCGCACGTCGTACAGAGCCATCCCGAACAGGGCTGGAGCCTGCTGTGCAACGGCGTGGTGATCTTCGAGGACACCGGCGCGCTGCTGCCAGACGGCGCGATCGAGCCCCCGCATCGCGCGGGCCGGGCCCGGTCGATCCCGATGCAGGCGGCCCGGTAGCCGAGCGCCCGCCGCGCGGCACCGCAACCAGCCGTCACCCGCGGAGAACCGCATCCGGTTCTCCGCGGTTTCGCATCCACACGTTTCCCATTCACACGTTTCGCATCCACACCTTCGTATCCACACAAGGAGACCGCTCGTGAGCATCCTCTGCCGGCCCGCCGTGGCCGTCCCCGAGAACGTGATCACCATGGACGAGTCGCTGGAGATCGCCCGCCGACTCCACGCGGACAATCCCCGTCTGCCGCTCGCGCTACGACTGATCGAGAACACCGGCGTGCGCAAACGACATCTCGTCCAGCCGATCGAGCGCACCCTGCGCCATCCCGGCTTCGAGGCCCGCAACCTCCTCTACCACGAGCAGGCCAAACTGCGGGTGCCCCCGGTGATCCGCCGGGCACTGGCCAACGCGGAACTGCGCGTACGCGACGTCGACCTGCTGATCTACGTCTCGTGCACCGGATTCGGCATGCCGTCGATGACCGCGTGGCTGATCAACGAGCTGGGCATGCGCCCCGATACCCGCCAACTGCCGATCGCCCAGCTCGGCTGCGCGGCCGGCGGCGCGGCGATCAACCGGGCCCACGACTTCTGTACCGCCCACCCCGGGCTCAACGCGCTGATCGTGTCCTGCGAGTTCTGCTCGCTGTGCTACCAGCCCGACGACGCCGACATCGGGTCGTTGCTCTCCGACGGCCTGTTCGGCGACGCGGTCGCGGCGGCGGTGGTGCGCGGCGCGGGCGGCACCGGCGTCCGGCTCGAACGCAACGGCTCCCATCTGATCCCACACACCCAGGACTGGATCTCCTACGCGGTCAAGGACACCGGATTCCACTTCCGCCTGGACAAGCGGGTGCCCACCACGATGGAGCCGCTGGCACCGGTCATCGAACAACTCGTCGCCCGCCACGCGTGGGACGCCTCGGCACTGGACTTCTACGTCGTGCACGCCGGCGGCCCGCGGATCCTGGACGACCTGAGCACATTCCTCGGCGTCGCCCCCGAGGCGTTCCGGCACAGCCGGGCCACCCTCACGGAATACGGGAACATCGCGAGCGCGGTGGTCTTCGACGCCCTGGACCGGTTGTTCGCGACGGGCGGACCGGCCGCCGGCGGACGCGGCATCGTGGCCGGCTTCGGCCCCGGGATCACCGCCGAGATGGCGGTCGGCACCTGGGTCGATTCCGGACCACCGGGCCGCGGCGATCGCCGGCCCGCGACCGAGGAGGTGTCGTCGTGGTCGACGGCCTGATCATTCCGCCCGGGGCGGGCCGGCGGCTGGTGACCGCCGCACAGGAGGTCACCTACAAGGTCACCGGAGCGCACGCCCGGCACACCTCGACCTTCGAGGTGGTGGTGCCGCCCGGCTTCGACGTCGGCGCACACGTGCACGCACGGGGCGAGGAGTTCTTCTACGTACTCGACGGCGAACTCGACGTACTCGCCTTCGAACCCCTGCACCGCACCGCCGACGATTGGCGGAACTGGCGCTCGGAGACCGGCCGGGGGCCGGTCCGCGCCGGCGCCGGGAGCTGCATGTTCGTGCCGCCCGGGTGCCCGCACGCGTTCGGCAACCCCACCACGAGACCGGCCAGGATGCTCTTCCAGTCCACACCCGCGCCCGACCACGAGCGCTACTTCGAGGAACTGATCGAGATCTTCGGGGCCGGGGAGCGGGTCGACTCGGAGCGCGTGGCCCGACTGCGGCGCAACTACGACATCCACCAGATCACGCCGCTGCGGCACGCGGCCCCGAGCGTCGCGCCGCGCGGGGAGCAGGAGAGACCGCGATGAACGCCACGCGCGGGCCGGCCGTCGACAGGTCGCCGTCGGACTGGCTGAGGTGCCCGAGCTGCCACACCCTGGTGTACCGCAGACGCTTCGAGCGCGCCCATCGGGTGTGCCCCGGCTGCGGCGCGCACACCCCCTTGGACGCGGCCAGGCGGCTGGACGCGCTGCTCGACCCGGGCAGCGCCCGGCCGCTGACCCCGACCGCGACCGTGCACGACCCGCTGCGCTTCGAGGATCTCCAGCCGTACCCGGACCGATTGGCCGCCGCCCGCGCGGCGACCGGGCACGAGGACGCGGTCCGGGTGGCCCTCGGCACCTTGGCCGGGCATCCGGTGGTGCTGGCCGTGATGGACTTCGCCTTCATGGGCGGCAGCCTGGGCGTCGCGGCCGGGGAGGCGATCGGCACGGCCGCCGACGCCGCGCTGGCCGGACGGGTGCCGCTGATCGTGGTCACCTCGTCCGGCGGCGCCCGGATGCAGGAGGGCGCGCTGGCCCTGATGCAGATGGCCAAGACCTCGGCGGCGATGGCCGAACTGGACGAGGCCGGACTGCTCACCGTCACCGTCGTCGCCGACCCCACCTACGGCGGCGTGGCCGCCTCGTTCGCCACGCTGGCCGACGTGGTGGTGTGCGAACCGGGCGCGCGGATGGGCTTCGCCGGACCGCGCGTGATCGAGCAGACCATCGGCGAACGGCTGCCGGAGGGTTTCCAGCGGGCCGAGTTCCTGCTTCGGCACGGCCTGGTGGACGCCGTCCGCCCGCGCGGCGAGCTGCGCCGGACGCTCGCGGTTCTCCTGGCCGCGGCGCGCCGGCCCGCCGAGCCGGATCGCCCGGAGGCGACCGGGCCGACCCGGGCCGCCGGCGTGGGCGACGGGGCTGCGGCTCGGCCCGAGGCCGGGTCGGTCGAGTCGGTCGAGTCGGTTGGGCCGATCGGGCGGCCCGCGCACGAGGTGGTGGCCGCCGCGCGGGATCCGCGACGCCCGACGACGCGTGACCATCTCGCGTACTGGATGGACGCGTTCGTCGAGTTGCGCGGTGACCGGGCGGGCGGCGACTGCCCGGCGATCGTGGGTGGTCTGGGCCTGGTGGAGGGCCGCGCGATGCTCGTGCTCGGGCACCAGAAGGGCCACACCACCGCCGATCTGGTCCGGGCCAACTTCGCGATGGCCTCGCCGGCCGGCTACCGCAAGGTGGTCCGGCTGGCCCGGCTGGCCGAGAAGATCGGCGTGCCGCTGGTGACCCTGATCGACACCCCGGGCGCACATCCGGGAATCGAGGCCGAGCAGCAGGGACAGGCCGGAGCGATTGCCGGATGCCTGCGCGTGCTCGCCGGGCTGCGGGTGCCCGTGGTGGCCGTGGTCACCGGCGAGGGCGGCAGTGGCGGCGCCCTCGCGCTCGGCGTCGCCGACCGGGTGCTGATCAGCGCGAACGCGCTGTACTCGGTGATCAGCCCGGAGGGCTGCGCGGCGATCCTGTGGAAGACCCGGGAGCAGAGCCCGGCGGCGGCCCGCGCGCTCGGTCTGGACGCCGGTTCGCTGCTCGAACTCGGGGTGGTGGACCGGGTGATCGCCGAACCCGAGGGCGGCGCGCAGGCCGATCCGCCCGCCGCGAGCCTCGCGCTGCGGGACGCGGTGTTGGAGACGGTGGCCGAACTCGCGAGCCTCGATCCGGCCGAGCGCGTCGCGTCGCGGCGACGGCGCTTCCGCGCCTTCGGGCTGCCTGCGGCGTCGGACGCGGCCGGCGCGGGGATCGGGACCGGCCGCGTCCGGGAGGACGGCGACGACTACCGGGACAGCGACGACTACGAGGAGGATTCGGCATGACCGCCGTCGACGACGAAGGCCGGGCGGCCACCCTGGCCGTCCTGCGCAACGCATTGGGCCGGGTGCTGCACGATGCCCCGCGACCGCCCACGAAGATCGTGGTGCGCTCCGGCGGGGAGAGCATCGAGGTCGCCTGGTCCGCCTCCCCGGGGCCGCCGCCGATCGCGGCCGCGGCCTCGGCCGGCCCGCAGGTCGAGCCCGCGCCCGCGCCGCAGCCGGCCGCGCCCTCGGGTCACCTGGTCCGCGCACCGCTGGTCGGCACGCTCTACCACGCGCCGGAACCGGGAGCGGCACCGTTCGTCGAGGTCGGCGACCGGGTCCGGGCCGGCCAACAGGTGGCCATCATCGAGGCGATGAAGCTGATGAACCCGATCGAGGCCGACCGGGACGGCCGGGTGACGGCGGTGCTGGTCGACAACGGGCAGGGCGTGGAGTACGACCAGCCGCTGTTCGAACTCGAACCCGTCGCCGGTTCCGGGCACGACCCCGGCTCCGGCTCCGGTGCCCCCTCCGACTCCGACTCCGACTCCGACTCGGCGAGGTGAACCTCCGTGTTCGACACCGTACTGATCGCCAACCGGGGCGAGATCGCACTGCGCGTGGTGCGTACCTGCCGGGACATGGGCATCGCCACCGTGGTGGTGCACTCCGGCCCCGATCGCGACTCGGCCGCCGTACGCGCCGCCGACCACCACGTCAACATCGGCCCCGCGGACCCGCATCGCAGTTACCTCTACCCGCCGGCGGTGATCGAGGCGGCCCGCAAGACCGGCGCCCAGGCGATCCACCCCGGCTACGGCTTCCTGTCCGAGGACCCGGACTTCGCCACCATCTGCGCCGAGAACGGGATCGTCTTCGTCGGCCCCGCGCCCGAGGTGATGGCCCGGCTCGGGGACAAATCGACGGCCCGGCGGATCATGGCGGACGCCGGGCTGCCGGTGTTGCCCGGATCGCGGGACCCGGTCGATACCGCCGACGAGGCCGCCGAGGTGGCCCGCGGCATCGGCTTTCCGTTGATCGTCAAGGCGGTCGCGGGCGGCGGCGGTCGGGGGATGGCGGTGGTGCCCGACGCCGGCGCGCTGTTGCCCACCTTCCGGGCGACCCGCGCCACGGCCCAGGCGGCCTTCGGCGACAACCGGGTCTACCTGGAGCGTTACCTGGCCGGCGCCCGGCACATCGAGATCCAGATCCTGGCGGACGGACACGGGAATGTGGTCCATCTCGGCGAGCGGGACTGCTCGGTGCAGCGCCGACACCAAAAGCTCGTCGAGGAGTCCCCCGCACCATGCCTGCCCGCCGACCTGGCCGATCGGCTGGCCGCCCACGCGGTCGCCGGGGCCCGGGCGGTGGGCTATCGGGGCGCCGGCACCTTCGAGTTCCTGGTCCGCGGCGAGGAAGCGGCGTTCATCGAGGTCAACTCGCGAATCCAGGTCGAGCACCCGGTGACCGAGACGGTGACCGGGATCGACATCGTCCGCGAGCAACTGCTCGTCGCCGCCGGCCGACCACTGGACTTCGACCAGGACCGGGTGCGGCGCCGCGGCGCGTCGGTGGAGGTCCGGATCAACGCCGAGGACCCGGCCCGCGACTTCGCGCCGTGTCCCGGCACGCTCACCACCTTCGACGCGCCCGCCGGCCCGTTCGTCCGGGTGGACACGCACGCGTTCCCGGGATCCCAGGCCCGTCCGGAGTACGACTCGCTCCTGGCCAAGATCGTCACCTGGGGGCCGGATCGCGACCAGGCGCTGGCCCGGATGCGCCGCGCGTTGCGCGAACTGCGGGTCGAGGGCCCGGGTGTGCGCACCACCGCGCCGCTGCTCGCCGAGATCCTCGACGACCCGGACTTCCGCGCCGGGCGGCACGACACGACCCTGTTGGACCGCCGTACCGGTTCCTGACGAAAGGCCACTCATGTCCGCGCCCGGGACCGCTCCCGCGTCCCCTTCCCCCGCCCGCGTGTTGGCGATCTCCGGCTCGCTGCGCGCACAGTCCGCCAACACCCGACTGCTGGCCGCGCTGCCCGCGCTCGCGCCACCCGGCATGTGCTTCGACGTGTATCCGACGCTGGGTGAACTGCCGCTGTACAACGAGGACTTGGACGTACATCCGGAGCTGCCGGCGGTGCGCCGGTGGCGTACCGCGATCCATCGGGCGGACGGGTTGGTGATCGCCACCCCGGAGTACAACCACTCGATTCCCGGCGTGCTCAAGAACGCCGTCGACTGGGCCTCGCGCCCGCGCGGCGACGCGTCGTTGTCCGGGAAGGCCGTCGCCGTGATGGTGGTGACGGCCAGCCGACTGCACGGGTTTCGCGGGTTGACCGACACCGTGCGGATCCTGGCCGGTCTGGGCAATCTGGTCGTGCCGCACCCCGAGGTGGTGGTGGGTGGCGCCCCCGACGCGCTGACCGGCGAACCGGACGGATCGGTACGACCGGCGGACCCCCGGGTCGCCGCGCTGATCCGGGTGCAGTTGCAGGCCCTCTCCGACGTCATCGGCACCGGCGCGGCCACCGCCGCCCTGGTCGCACCGACCGGCCGGCAGCGTACGGGATGAATTCACGCCCACGCCGGCCGGCGTGCACCCGCGCCCGCCCCGGGCGTCCCGGGCACCGGGCACACGGCGCCGCCCCCGCCGTCGAGGACGGCGGGGGCGGCAGTTTGTTGTGTTCCTTCGGGTCGGCTCAGTCGTCCGGCGGATCGTGCGTGTCCGGCTCGGCTGTTCGGCCCGAGCCATCGGCCTTATGCGGCGGATGACCGCTGCTCGCATCCGTTGCCTTCGCCGAATCGGACTCGTCCACGCTGGTGCACGGCGGATTCGGAAAGTGGCAGCCGAGCGGCTGGTCGGGCTTGTGCGACCCAGGCGGTGGTTCGCCGCCCTTCGGAAGTGGGCTCTTCGACATTTTGGATCTCCGTGTTGTGTGGGGGACAAGGTGATCAAGTCGATCACCGCTCCTCCACCTTCGCTCGCTGCGGGTCCCTCCGCATGTGGTCACGGTCCCGGGTCGGTCCCGGGTTGGTCCCGGGTATCGGTCCCGGCTCGTGGGATGACCGCGCGCACGACGGTGCCGTGTTCGTTGCCGCCCGCGGTGAAACTGCCGCCCAGTTCCTCGGCGCGTTCGGCCATCGAGGCCAGGCCGACACCCTCGGTCGCCGCGCCGCGTTCGCGCTCCGGGCTCCCGACGCCGTCGTCGACCACCTCCAGGACGACGCGGGTCTCGGTGACCACGACGTCGAGCGTGGCGTGGTGGGCCTGGGCGTGCCGGACGACGTTGGTCAGCGCCTCGCCGCAGATCCGGTAGATCGCCACCTCCACGGCCGCGGGCAGCGGCGGGGGCGGATCGGGATCGAAGGTGACCCGGATGTGCGGGTGGTTCCCATCGCCGCCGCCCAGCCGCGTCGCACATTCGCGCAGCGCCTCGGCCAGCCCGAGTCGGGCGAGTGCCGCGGGGGCGAGGCCGTCGGTGATCCGGCGCAGCTCGGTGATCGCCTCGCCGATGCTGCGCGAAGCGATGGCCAGGGTGCCCTCGGCCGGGGTGCCCGGCGGTACGCAGGCCCGCGCGGTGTCGACCTGGAGCCGGGTACCGGACAGCGCGGGGCCGAGGCCGTCGTGCAGGTCGTGCCGGAGTCGGCGGCGGGCCTCCTCGCGGGCCAGCACGATGCGTTCGCGGGTCTCCTGGAGTTCTTCGTACAGGCGCAACGAGGCGATGGCGGGCGCCGCCTGGTCGGCGAGGAAGCGCAGCACCTCCAGGTCCTGGCGATCCAACGCGTCCTGTCCGGGGCGGGGCGGTGCGGAGAGCCGGCCGATCACGACACCCTCGTAGGTGAGCGGGAAGTCGACCTCGGCGGTGCCGGCGGTGCCGATCCGGGCGAGTTCGCGTTCGCCGTGCCGGGTGTCGACCACGACACCGGCGCCGGGCAGGCCGAGCGTGTACACGACCGTTCGACAGAGCAGGGCGGGTGCCGAGCCGGGGGCCGGTGCTCGGCTCAATTGTTCGGAGAGGTCGCGAACCACCTGGTAGGGCCGGGCCCGTTCGCCGTAGTAGAAGCGGTCGACGACGCGCATCGCCCATTGCACGGTCGGCCGCAGCAGGGCGCCGATCAGCAGCGCCCCGGCCGCTATCACCAGCGCGCCGGCGGTGCGCGCGCCGGGGAGCACGCCGGACAGCGCGACGGCGATCCCGAAGTAGCCGCCCATCAGCACCGCGGCCAGCGTGAAGGTGGCCAGAACCTTGCGCGTGGATCGGTCGAGGTGCCACTGCCGGTCCCGGGCGAAGGCGTACGCGAAGCACAGTTGCCAGACCAGCACGCCCGCGTAGAGAAGGAATTCATAGAGCAGGTCCGAGAGTTCGAGGTGGTAGCCGAGGAAGCTCACGGCCAGCCACAGCAGATAGGGCAGCAGCGGCACGAGCCGCATCGGGTGCGGCTTGGGCGAGCGCACCCAGCACACGGTCATCACGGCGAGGCTGGTCAGGATGACCAGCGGCGGAATCAGGTCCATCCGCGGGGTCAGCCACTCGTCCAGCCACCGCTGCGTGCCGGCCCAGGCGCCGTGTTGCAGGAAGCTGGGCAGTCCGTACCAGCCGGACCCGGAGTAGTCGTCGTACGCGTGCACGGCGCTCCACAGCGCGAGCAGCACGGCATAGATCCGGACGAATCGGGACTTCGGCAGGGTGCCGTTCGGGAGCCACAGCGGCAGCGCGTACATCCCGAACAGGAGCATCGTGTCGGCGATCAGCCACACGGTGATCGCCACGGTGGCCCCGGCGAATCCGGCGTCGGCGAACACCGCGGTGAACAGGACCGCGCTCGCCAGCGGATAGCACAGGCCGGTCCACAACAACAGCCAGCCCAGGCCGGCGGCGGATCGACGCGAGAGCACGAAGAGCCCGGACAGCGAGAAGGCGATGCCCTGGAGGGTGGCCACGCCGATCAGGGCGGGGCGCGGGGGCATCCTCGGGTCGTCGAGGTGGGTGAGCAGCAGGATCAGCGTGACCAGGCCGCCGACCAGGGAGGCGCCGCATACCGCGTAGGCGCGGTCGAGGCCGGAGCGTTGCCTTCGGTTGCCCATGGGCATCTGGCGCCTCCTCACGGACGTCGTCGAACGACGGCGCGGACGAGTCGAGCCGGGTGGGGCCGAACGACGCCGGGTGCTTCCGATGTGCAGGACCCGGAGGGGTACGGACAACTCAGGATGGTCGTCGCGGTGTCCCGTGCACACGAGGCAGCGGTCCCATCGAGGTCCCGACCGGGGCCCGGTCGATGCCCCGGGACGGGCTCGGGTCGGGCCCGTCGGCGCGGTGGCGCGCGGGGCGGCGGTCCGGATCAGTCGGCGCCCAGGCCGAAGTCGCGGGCGTGCGCCACCGCCTCCGCGCGGGTGGTGACGTGCAACTTCTCGAAGATGTGCGTGATGTGGTTGCGCACGGTCTTCTCGGCGAGGAACAGCCGGCGGGCGATGTTGCGGTTGTCCAGGCCCCGGGCGAGCAGGTCCAGCACCTCGCACTCGCGTTCGGTCAGCTCGGGGAACACCCGCTCGGACGCGCGGGGGCTGCCGCCGGCCAGCAACGCGGCGAGCCGGGGCACGGTCTGCGCACCGAAGACCGCGCCACCGGCCGCGACGGTACGCACCGCGTGCAGCACCTCGTCCCGGCCCGCGCCCTTGACCAGATAGCCACCGGCGCCGGCGCGTATCGCCGCGAGCAGGCTGCCGTCGTCGTCGGACATGGTCAACACCAGGACCGGCACGGTCGGCGTGTCGGCCGCGATCTTCCGGGTGGCCTCGATCCCGGACCCGTCCGGCAACGACAGATCCATCACCACCAGATCGGGCGCCTGCTCGGCAACCACTCCCGGCACCGCGGCGGCCGTCTCCACCTCGGCGACCACCACGATGTCCGCGGCACTCTCCAAAGCGGCCCGCAACCCCGCCCGAAACAACGGATGGTCGTCGACGATCACGACCCGCACAACCTCGAACCCACTCTCCCCAACCACGCGGTACATACTACGCGTGCGCACCCCGTCACTTTGCGCACACGCCCCGATCCACCCCCACGCCCCGCCACACCCCGCCGCAACGCGCGGCGCGCGGCACCACCACCGGCGCGAGACTGCGGTGCGGGGGCCGCCGAAGGCGAGGGACGACACACCAGACCCGAGGCACCCACAACCCACTCGTCCCGCTCCGCGCCTCCGCGCCTCCGCGCCTCCGCGCCTCCGCGCCTCCGCGCCTCCGCGCCTCCGCGCCTCCGCGCCTCCGCGCCTCCGCGCCTCCGCGCCTCCGCGC
>NZ_JBIRRX010000011.1:303457-323077 GCF_044333915.1 Embleya sp. NPDC020886
CCCTCGGGGCCGGGTGCGTGTGTGGGGTTTGGTGGTTTCGGCTCGGCGTGCCGTTGCCCGGTGGGGGGCCGGCAGGGTTGGGTGGGGGCGGTGGTGTGGGAGGAGCCGGGTGATGGTGGATCTTGTGGCTGTTGTGGGTGACCTGGAGGCGGAGGGGGCCGCGCTGGATCGGCTCGTCGGCGGGTTGGCGGCGGAGGAGTGGGCCATGGCGACGCCCGCGCCGGGGTGGACCATTGCCCATCAGATTGCCCACCTGGCCTGGACCGACGACCGCGTCCGGCTCGCGGCGACCGATCCGGTCGGCTTCGCCGCCGGCGTCGCGGATGCCTCGGCCGATCCGGACGGCTTCGTGGACCGAGGCGCCGAACAGGGCGCGGCGGCGCCGCCGGACCGGATTCTGGCCGGCTGGCGCGCCGGTCGGGACACGGTGGCGAAGGTGCTGGCGGCGGTACCGTCGGGCGGGCGGTTGCCCTGGTACGGCCCGCCGATGAGCGCCGCGTCGATGGCCGGCGCCCGAATCATGGAGACGTGGGCGCACGGACAGGACGTCGCCGACGCGCTCGGTGTACACCCCCGGCCCACCGCCCGGCTGCGCCACGTGGCCCGGATCGGTGTCCGGGCCCGGGACTACGCCTATTCCGTACACGGACTTCGCCCACCCGAGCGGGAGTTCCGGATCGAACTGACCGGCGGGCCCGAACTCGGCGGCGCCTGGACGTACGGCCCCGAGGACGCCGCCGAGCGGGTGACCGGGCCGTTGCTCGACTTCTGCCTCCTGGTCACCCGCCGCCGACACCCGGACGACCTCGCCGTCCGGGCGCACGGCGCCGAGGCGACGAGGTGGCTGAATATCACCCAGTCCTACGCCGGCCCACCCGGACCGGGTCGCGCCCCGGGGCAGTTCGGCTGAGGCGGCCCTCGGCGCGGCGGGGTGATCGCCGTGCACCCGTGCGGGTCGAGGTGAAGCGTCGGCCGAGTATCGCCTGGTGCCGCGCCGGGCCCCCGGGCCGGGCTGCGCCCGGGGCCGACCGGCTGAAGGGCCCCGCGCTCGGCGCGGTTTCGGTGATCGCCGTGCACCTGTGCGGGTCGAGGTGGCGCGTCGGCCGAGTATCGCCCGGTGCCGCGTCAGGCCCACCCGGGCCGGGCCGCGCCCGGGGCCGGTCGGCTGAAAGGCCCCGCGCTCGGCGCGGTTTCGGTGATTGGCGTGTACCCGTGCGGGTCGAGGCGGCGCGTGCCGACGGGCAAGTCGCCTCGCGGTGGGCGCGGTTCCAGGCCCACCCCGACCAACGCCTGCCTGTGGACGTGTCGTCGTGTGTGTCCGGGCCATCCGTTCGGCCCTGCCGGGGGCCGGATGTCGCTCGCCCGCAGGTCGGTGCGCCCGGATCGGGTCGCGTGGGATTCGGCATGGTTGCGGGGTCAGTTCGCGTTGGGTCGGGGGCCGGTGTAGACGCCGACGGCTCGGTAGCGGAGGCCGGGTTGGGCGTATTCCTCCAGGGCGTGGGCCAGCCAGCCGATCGTGCGGGCCATCGCGAAGATCGCCTCGCCGGCGTCCGGCCGCATGTCCATCGCGTGCGTCACCGCCGCGAGCGCCAGGTCGACGTTGGCGAACAGGTCCTCGCGGGCCGCCGTTTCCCCGGTCAGCGCATCGACGGCCGACAGCACCCGGGCGACCCGGTCGTCTCGCGCGGCCGGTTCGCGCAGCAGGCCCAACAGCACTTCGGCCCGCGGATCGCGGTCCACGTAGAGCACGTGGCCCAGGCCGGGCAGATGCTCGCCCGCCCGGAGCCGGTCGGCGACCGCCATCGTGGGCCCGCCCGCCGGATCCAGCGCGTCGCGCAGGAAGCGGTGGGTCAGCCCGATCGCCGCGCCGTGGTGGCGGCCGTCGACCACACCCAGCCCGGCGGACACCACGGCGTACACGTCCGCCCGCGCGCTCGCCGCCACCCGCGCGGCCAACGTCGACACCGCCAGGTCGTGGTCGGCCAGCAACACCAGCGCGGCGTTCAGCAGATACAGGTGCTCCGGTGTGGCCGGCCGAGCGGTGAGTTTCGGCCACAGCCGCTCGGCGAGCGCGGTTCCGGTCGGCGGTCGGGCGCCCGCACACGCCGGCAGCGCGTCGGCGATCACCGCCAAGAGCGTCTCGCCGCCGCGCACGACCGCCGGTTCGGACAGGTCGTAGCGCAGCGGATCGGTCGTGCCGGTGGCGGCCACGATCATCCGGATCCGGTCGATCAGCCGGGCGCTGTCCGGCAGCAGGGCGACCGTACGACGGACCGCCTCGGCCCGTGCGGCGGCGACCTCGAACGGGGGCACGTCCGCGAGTTCGGCCCGCCACAACCAGTGCGCCACCGATTCGACGGGATGGTCGGCCAGTTCGCGCACATCCCGGCCGCGGTAGTACAGGTGGTCGTCGGCGAGCAGGGTCAGTCGGGTGTGGATGCGTTCGATCGACCCGTTGGGGTCGCGCCGCCCGCCGCTGCGCTCCGCCAGTGCCTCCACCTCGGCGGTGGCGAACCGGCTGCCGCGTTGCCGGGACTCGCGCACGCTGGTCAACAGACCGCGACTGACGTAGGCGTAGATCGTCTCGGGTTTGACCCCCAACCGCTGCGCGGCCTGGGCGGTGGTCAGGTAGTCCTGCGGGTAATCCTGCTCACTGCCACCGCCCGAAACCTTGCGCCGACCAGCCATTTCGTTCGAACCTCCGGCTCATATTGATGTAGTCAACATTGACGATAGTTGATGCCGTGATCGACATTCGTGGTGGCGGGTCGTGCGGCTCCGCCGAGGATGGAGGCATGTCATGGCAGTCGTCGGCAATGAGCGAATCGACGTACCCCGGGGCCTGAAGGGGGTGGTGGTCACCGACACCGAACTGGGCGACGTCCGAGGCGCCGAGGGTTTCTACCACTACCGGCAGTACTCGGCGATCGAGCTGGCGGGCACCCGCAGCTTCGAGGACGTGTGGTTCCTGTTCGTGCACGGCCGGTTGCCCACGGCCGAGGAGCAGGCTCCGTTCGCCGCGGAGATCGCCCGACTGCGGGTGTTGCCCGAGGAGTTGCGGCCGGTGTTGCGCTCGATCGCGCTGGCCGGCGACCGGTTCGACCCGCTCGCGGGGCTGCGGACCGCGCTGTCGCTGGTCGGCGCCGCGCGCAACCTGCCGCCGCTGTGGGAGTCCGCGCCGCCGCGGCGCGCGGCGGACGCGATGCTGATCGGCGCGGTGACGCCGACCATCCTGGCGGCGCTGCACCGCATCCGCGCCGGCGCCGAGCCGCTGGAGCCGCGCGCCGACCTGTGCACGGCGGCCAACTGGCTCCACCTGGTGACCGGAAGGGAGCCGGAGCCCGTCCAGGTGGCCGCGATCGAGCGCTACCTGATCGCGACCGTCGACCACGGCTTCAACGCCTCCACGTTCACCGCGCGAGTGATCGCTTCCTCGGGAGCGGACCTGGTCTCGGCGGTGGCCGGCGCGATCGGCGCGTTCTCCGGCCCGCTGCACGGCGGTGCGCCGGATCGGGCCCTGGAGGCGCTGGACGAGATCGGCTCGCCGGAGCGGATCGACGCGTGGGTGCGGGCCCGGATCGGCGCGGGCGAGCGGATCATGGGCTTCGGCCACGCGGTCTACCGCACCGAGGACCCGCGCGCGATGATGCTGGCCGCGATCGCGGCCGAACTCGCCGAACAGGCCGACGCGCAGGGGGTCGAGCTGGTCGAGTTCGCCGCCGCGGTGCACCGTCGGGTGACCGGGATCCTGGCCGAGTTGAAGCCGGGGCGCGAGTTGCACGTCAACGTGGAGTTCTACGCGGGCGTGGTGATGCAACTGTGCGGGATTCCGCGCAGCATGTTCACCCCGACATTCGCGGTGAGCCGGGTGATCGGGTGGTGCGCGAACATCCTGGAACAGGCCGAGGACACCAAGATCATCCGCCCGAGCGCCCGCTACACCGGCCCGCAACCGCCCCAGCCGGTCCCCGGCGCCTGACCGACCGGGGCCGCGCCGCTCTTCCTGCGGGGACCGCCGGTTCGCCGTGCGGGCGTTCGCCCGGGAGCCGTGCCGGGAGGCAATTGGTCCAGACCTATTGACAGTTCACTCGCCCCGGCGGTCAACTCGTCTGGCACACAGGCATCCCGGCACCCCGGGTGCGCCCGGACGGCCTGCGCACGCCCTGCGCCGAGGCAGCCTGACGTCCCATCAGGCAGTGCGGTGCCGACCCGGGTCCACCCTCCCTTGCACGCAACGCCCACGCCCGCAGGCAACCGCCCGGGCCGGTACGGGAGGAACACCCCACGATGGCACCGACACGTCCCCCAACCACCCGCGCGGACCGGCCCCCCGCCTGCCGCCGGCGCACCCGCACCCCGCGCCGCTTCCTGACCGGCCTGCTCACCGCATGCGCGATGGCCACCACCGGCTTGATCGCGCTCGCCGCGCCCGCACCCGCCGCCGCCGAACTGGTGGTCAACGGCGGCTTCGAGTCCGGCCTGTCCGGCTGGACCTGCTCCGGCGGCTCCGGCAGCGCCACGAGCACGCCGGTGCACACCGGCACCGGCGCCCTCAAGGCCACCCCGGCGGGCGGCGACAACGCCCGATGCAGCCAGACCGTGGCCGTGCAACCCGACTCCGACTACACCGAATCCGCCTGGGTCCAGGGCTCGTACATCTACCTCGGCGCCACCGGCACCGGCACCACGGACGTCTCCACCTGGACCTCCGCCGCCTCCACATGGCAAAAACTCACCACCACGTTCCGCACCGGCCCACGCACCACCAGCGTCACGCTCTTCCTCAACGGCTGGTACGGACAACCCGCCTACCTCGCGGACGACGTGTCGCTCGTCGGCCCCGGCGGCAGCACCACGATCCCGGCCGTACCCACCGGCCTGGCCGTGGCCGGCAGCACCGCCCGCAGCGTCTCGCTCACCTGGTCCGCGGTCCCCGGCGCGACCGGATACGACGTCTACCGCGCCGACACCAAGGTGGCCACCGTCGCCGCCCCCGCCGCCGAGATCCCGGGCCTGACCCCCGAGACGAGCTACACCTTCTCCGTCGCCGCGAGCAACACCGCGGGCACGTCCGCGCGTTCGGCCCCGGTCACCGCCACCACCGGTCCGGACGGGCCCGGCGGCGAGGACCCGACCGGCCTGCCCAAGCGGGTGATGACCGGCTACTGGCACAACTTCGTCAACGGCTCCTCGAACCTGCGCCTGCGCGACGTCCCCACGTCCTACAACCTGGTCGCGGTGGCGTTCGCCGAGGCCGACCGCACCCGCTGGGGCGCGGTCACCTTCGGCGTCGACCCGGGCCTGTCCACCGCGCTCGGCGGCTACACCAACGCCGACCTCAAGGCCGACGTCGCGCTGATGCACGCCCGCGGCCAGAAGGTGATCCTGTCCGTCGGCGGCGAACTCGGCGCGGTCTGGGTCGGCGACAGCGCGTCGGCCGCCACCTTCGCGAGCACCACCACCGCGCTGCTGCGCGAATACGGCTTCGACGGCGTCGATATCGACCTGGAGAACGGGGTCAGCCCCACCTACATGGCCACCGCGCTGCGCGCCATCCGGGCGCAGATCGGCACGAGCCTGATCATCACGATGGCCCCGCAGACCCTGGACATGCAGTCCAACCAGGCCGCGTACTTCCAACTCGCCCTGGGCATCAAGGACATCCTGACCATCGTGCACATGCAGTACTACAACTCCGGAACCATGTTCGGCTGCGACCAGAAGCTCTACGCCCAGGGCGGCGTGGACTTCCTGACCGCCCAGGCGTGCATCCAGCTCCAGGGCGGCCTGCGTCCCGATCAGGTCGCACTCGGCGTGCCGGCCACCGGGCGAGCGGCCGGCAGCGGCTACGTCTCACCCGGCGTGGTGAACAACGCCCTGGACTGCCTGGCCGCGGGCACCAACTGCGGGAGCTTCCGGCCCACCACCACCGCGCCCGGCATCCGCGGCGCGATGACGTGGTCGGTCAACTGGGACGCGACCGCCGGCTACGCCCTGGCCAACAGCATCTCGGCGCACCTGCGCACGATGCCCTGACGGCCGACGCCCCACCCGCACCCCTACCCCGGCGGACGAAGGTCCGCCCACAGCGCGACCGCACCGGTCGCGAGCGGCGCCGTCGCCTCGGCGGCGCCGCTCGCCCACCACACGCCCTGCCCGGCCCGCGGCCCCGACCCGGGCGCGTCGTCGGCCGGCGCGGACAGCACGTACCACACGCCCGCGTGCCCGGCGGGCGGGCGCACCGGCGCGTGCACCCGGTGCACCCGGGCGGCCCATCGCCCACGCCGGGTCATGATGTTGAGCACCCGGGTGGCGCCGCCCAGCAGCGTGGCCCGCAGCGCCGTGTCGCCGGAGAAGGCGAAGGGTTCGCCGAGCCGGTCCAGCCGGTGGTCGAGCCCGTCGTCGCCGACCAGATGTACGCCGTCGCCCGCCAGCAGGGTGATCGTGCGATCGACGCCGGGGAACGCGGAGAACGGCCCGTCGGCGGCGATCGTCGCGATGCTCGCGCGCCAGTCGAAGTCCGCCTCGGCCGTGTGCGGGGGCGACTGCGACCCGATCTCGCGGGTGTCGCCACCGCCGTTGCGCCACGGGCCGACCGGTAGCGTCTCGACGTCGAACGGGTTCATCACGCGCATGCCTACCTCGGGTCGGAGCCGCTCGGGCCCGCCCATGATGCCGGCGTGCCGGCCGGCGGCCGCCCGCGCCCGCTGTGCGCGGCTACCGTCGCAGTCGACCGTGCCCACGCCTGCTTATATGCCATGGAACGTGATGCTCGGGCAGTGCGACCGACGACGAGGAGCAGCCGATGGACCCCGCCGACACCCCCAAGAGCTGCTGCATGCCCGCACGCGGCGCCTCGCCCGCGCTCTCCCCGGCGCTCTCGATCACGCAGCCCGCAGCCCGCAGCCCGCAGCCCGCCGCGAGGCGCCGGCAGCCGCAGCCGCCGACGACGCGATGGTGCTGCTGCCGGGCGGCGGGTTCCTGATGGGCACCGAGGACGCCGAGGGCTTCCCCTCCGACGGCGAGGGCCCGGTGCGCCCGGTGCGGGTGGACCCGTTCCGGATCGACGTGTGCGGTGCGCAACGCCGAGTTCGCCGAGTTCGTCGCCGCGACCGACTACCGCACCGAGGCCGAACGGCTGGGCTGGTCGTACGTGTTCGCGGCCTTCCTGCCCGGCACGTTGCGGCGCGGCGCCCCTCGACCCGAGCGGGCGCCGTGGTGGTGCGGGGTGCGCGGAGCGAGTTGGCGCCTGCCGGAGGGGCCGGGCAGCTCGATCGAGGAGCGCGGCGACCACCCGGTGGTGCACGTGAGCCGGCACGACGCGGACGCCTACGCCCGCTGGGCGGGCAAGCGGCTGCCCACCGAGGCCGAGTGGGAATACGCGGCGCGCGGCGGCTTGGCGCAGCGGCGCTACCCGTGGGGCGACGAATTGGAGCCGGGCGGCGAGTACCGCTGCAACATCCGGCGCGGCAGCTTCCCCACCAAGAACACCGCCGCGGACGGGTACCGCGGCACCGCACCCGTGCGCGCCTTCGAGCCCAACGGGTTCGGGCTGTACAACGTGTCCGGCAACGTGTGGGAGTGGTGCGCGAACTGGTGGTCGGTCGACCACGGCGGCGCGCACCCTGCGGTGAACCCGACCGGGCCCGCCACGGGCCGGGACAAGGTGCTGCGCGGCGGGTCCTACCTGTGCCACGACTCGAACTGCAACCGCTACCGGGTGGCGGCACGCACGGCCAACACCCCGGACAGCTCCAGTGGCAACACCGGATTCCGCTGTGCTCGGGACGCCGCTCCCACGCCGTGATGCAGTAGGTTCACCAGTACATATGAGCCGGCCCGGCCCGGGCGGCACGCTCTCCCGCCCGGGCCGAATGTCGAGCAGCGACCGACGACCGATGCGGTCAGCCGCGCTTGGCCACGGTGAGCAGCACCGCCGAATCCTCCAGCGCCTCCAGGCTGTGCCGCGTCTTCGGGGCGACCAGAAAATCGCCGGACCGCCCCTCCCACGACGCATCGTCACCGATCAACACGACCCGCCCGCGCAACACCATCAACGTCGCCTCGCCGGGATTCTCGTGTTCGGCCAACACGGTGCCCGCGGTCAGCACGATCAGCGTCTGCCGCAACGTGTGTTCGTGGCCGCCGTACACCGTATGGGCGCTGCGCCCGGTCGACGAGGCGGCGGCGAGCTTGAGCAGTTCGCGGACCTGGGCATCCAAGGAGAGCTTTTCCATGCTCACAGTGTGCACAGCCCCGATCACCAAACCCCCGAACGACCCAACCCGATCAGGGCCGCACACCCTCCGCGGCACCGATCCGCGCGCCCACCCGACAGGATTCCGGTGATCGATCGATCGAGAGAGCCACCGGCGCGTGGGCGAGAGCGAGGGGCGGAACCGACATGCAGGTCGCGATTTTGATGGGGCTCCAGGCATCGGGCAAATCCACCTTCCACCGAACCGTCCTGGCCGCGACACACGTGCACGTGAGCAAGGACGACTTCCCGCGGGCCCGGAACCGACAGCGTCGGCAGCAGCGACTGATCGAGCAGGCGTTGGCGGCCGGTCGTGACGTGGCCGTCGACAACACCAATCCCGCGCCGGAGGATCGACGGCCGATCATCGAACTCGCCCGGGTGTGGGGCGCGGATGTGGTCGGCTATTGGTTTCCGCCGGATCCGGCCGGATCCTTCGCGCGCAATGCCGAGCGGGAGGGGAAAATCCGAGTGCCCGACGTGGGTGTTCGTGACACGCTGAGGCGGCTGCGGGCGCCGGGGACGGACGAGGGGTTCGACGCCCTGTACGTCGTGCGGTTCGACGGTGCGGGCGGGTTCGTGGTCGAGACGGCGAGCGAGGGGTGACGGGGCGATGGATGCCGATCGATTCGAGGCGGCGCAACGTTCGCGGGAGTGGTTCCACTCGTTGGTCCTGCTGCCCGGCGCGTGGACGGTGATCCGGGTGGACGGCCGGTCGTTCTCCCGCTTCACCGAGGAGCACTTCGACAAGCCCTTCGACGAGCGATTCGGCGCGCTCATGGCCGAGACCGCACAGACGTTGTTCACCGAACTCGACGCCCGCTACGCCTACACCGAGAGCGACGAGATATCGATCCTGTTGGACCCCTCGTTCGACATGTTCGGTCGGGAGGTGGAGAAGCTGGTCTCGGTGACCGCCGGGATCGCGTCCGCGACGTTCACCCACCGCGCGGGGATCCCCGCTCACTTCGACGGCCGGATCTGGATGGGGGCGGGCGTCGGTGACGTGGTCGACTACTTCTCCTGGCGGCAGGCCGATGCCGCGCGGTGTGCGCTCAACGGCTGGTGCTACTGGACACTGCGCAAGGAGGGGAAGTCCGCCCGGGCGGCCACGCAGGCGTTGGCGCGGAGTTCGAAGGCGGACAAACACGAGCTGCTCTTCGCGCACGGCGTGAACTTCGACGAACTGCCCACATGGCAGCGGCGCGGAGTCGGCGTGTGGTGGGAGACCTTCGAACGTGTCGGCTACGACCCGGTCCGCGAGGTCGAGGTCTCGGCCGTCCGGCGGCGGGTGCGGGTGGAGCGGGAACTGCCGATGAAGGACGCGTATCGCGCGCTGATCGGCACGCTCGCCGATTCGTCGTCCTGAGCTCCCGGCCCCACCCGTGCGCCTCGGCCCGCCGGGGTCCGCCGGATCGGACCTACGCCGGTTCGGCCGGGGTGAGGGTGTCCGGTGTCGGCAGCCGGGTGGGGGCGGGCGTCGACGCTCCTTGCCGGTGCCGGTCGACGCGGTCCAGGTGGAGGCGTAGCAGCATCGTGGCGAGTGCGGCCACGGCGAAGGCGGCGCCGACCCAGGCCAGTCGGTGTGCGCCGGCGGCGCTCAGCACCCAACCGCCGACCGTGGTGCCCGCGGTGATGCCCAGGTTGGAGAAGGAGATGAACAGGCTGTTGCCGAACTCGGGGAAGTCCCGGGCGTCGCGTCCCAGCCAACTCTGGCTGACGATCAGCCCGCCGGAGTGCACCGCGCCCCAGAGGGGGACCGCGACGATCATGGCCGCGGCGTACGGGCCGACCGCGTAGAGCAGCAGGTAGACGGCCAGGCACAGGGCGGGAAACAGCAGCACCGTGCGAATCGGGTCGCGCCGCAACAGGGCGCCGAACGCGAAGTTGCCCAGGATCATCACGACGCCGAACGCCATCAGCAGCGCGCCGACCCAGGACCCGTCCAGGTCGGTGACCTCGCCCAGGTATTCGGCGAAGTAGCCGTAGACCGAGAACATGGCCGCGAAGACCAGCACCACGGACAGGATGGTCAGCCAGATCCGGCCGCCGCGCAGCACGCCCACCTGGGCGCCGTAGGAGTGTCGCCGCTCCACCGGCATCGCCGGGAGGAAGCGCAGGATGCCCACGAACGCGATCAGGTTGACCACGGCGGCGAACCAGAACGCGGTCTGGAGGGAGAGGTGTTCGGCCAGATAGGAGGTCAGCGGCACGCCGAAGGCGAAGCCCGCGGTGACGCCGCCGAACACGCGCGTGGTGGCCCGGGTCGCGTCCCGCGCGGGCACCAGCCCGGCCGCGGTCGCCAGCGCGACCGAGAAGAACACCGGGTGGAAGACGGCGGGGATGATCCGGAAGGCGAGCATCACGTCGAACCGGGTGGTCAGCGCGTACACCGCGTTGGACACGGCGAACACGGCGATCGCGGTCGCGAGCACGCTCTTGCGGTCGATGCCCGAGGCGAGCAGCGTCATGAACGGCCCGGACACCGCGATCACCAGGGCGAAGACGCCGACGAGCAGCCCGGCGGTGGACGCGCTGACGTCGAGTTCGTCCGCCACCTGCGGCAGTACGCCGACGATGCCCATCTCGGTGGTGATGATCCCGAACACGCCCAGGGCGAGGGTCAGGATCATCAGGGAGGTGTTTCTCATCGGGGCATCCGGCCTTTCGTTCTCTCGATACATATCGAGATATGTAGATGGGTTAGGCCATGACTCGGGGCATGGCGATGCCCGCCCCCGCCGGCCGCGTGCGGCGTCGGCGGGGATCGTGGTGGTGCGGGACGGGGGGTGCCGCGCTCCCGGTTCGATCCGGTCAGAGGTCGGTGCGGACGTACTCCGCGAAGTCGGCGATCGTTCGTTCGTTGCGGCGGTAGTAGGTCCACTTGCCGATGCGCTCCGAGTCGAGCAGGCCGGCGTCCTTGAGTGTCTGGAGGTAGCCGGACACCACCGACTGGGCCAGCCCGGCCCGGGCCTGGATGTCGCCGACGCACACGCCGATGTGGAAGCCCAGGCCCTGCTGTCGGTAGGAGTTCTCGTCGAAGTACTTCGCAGGCTCCTTCAGCCACTGCATGAACCGGAGCCGTGCCGGGTTGGCGAGCGCCTTGTGAATGGCCAGTGGGTCCACGGAGTACCTTCCGAAGCGGGGTTGCATCCAAGTTTCTAGATATGTAGGCGTCGAGTCAACTCGATGAGGAAAATATGCGGTAAATATTCAGGTTTAGGCGGATTAGCCGCAGGTGCGTGGGCTATCAACCGGGGGACCGCGATTCCTCGGAAAGAGGGTGGTGGACGTGTCCTCGTCGACAGCGTCACCGATTGAGCAGCATCCGGACATAGTCACCCTTCGAGCCCACTCCGAACGGGCCACGACCGGCCCGGTGGCACAGGCGGCCGAGGCTCTGGGCATGCTGTGCGGCGTCTACCTGGCGGCGTCCCCGTGGATCGTCGGGTTCAACGGGTTCACGACTCTGACGACGGTCAACCTGATCACCGGCGTGGCGCTCGCGTTCCTGATGGGCGGCTTGGGCTCCGCCTTCGGGCGCACGCATGCGATGAGTTGGGCCGCGTTCTGCATCGGTGTTTGGACGATCGTGGCCCCGTGGGCCGTCAACGGTGCCGTCGACACCACCCGCACCATCACGAGCAACGTGATCGTGGGCGGCGTGGCGTGCCTGATGGCGCTGATTCTCGCGCTGCGCGGCGTCGTCGGACTGCGCCGCTTGTAGCACCTGGTCGGTGATCCGAACCCAGACAGTGATCCGAACCCAGACAGTGATCCGAACCCAAGACCGGGCCGCCGGTCGGCTCCGCCGGCGAACGGTTCGCCTCGGCGGATACCGCCCGGCGCACCCCGCCTCTCGGCCGTGCCGCGGTCCCGGATGGGAGGTGGACGTGGTGGACGGACCTTCGCTTTCGGGCCGGGAACGCCGGGTGCTCGCTCGGCTGGAGAAGTCGCTGCTCCAGGACGAGCAGTTCGTCGCGCTGTGGCACGTGTTCGAGGACCCGATAGACCCGAAATCCGGCTCGGCTCCGCGCCGACGCCGCGTGCGTGTGCGTGTCCGTGTGCACCCGCCACGGCGACTGCGGGTGCCCGTGCATGTGCCGGTGCGGGCACTGGACCGTACGCGGGCGGCGAAGTGGTCGGCTTTGACGTTGTCCGGTGCCGCGATGGCCATGCTGGTCGCCGCGGTCCTGACCGCGTCCGCGGTGGTCGACCTGGTGGCGATCGGCATGACCGTGCTCACGCTGTGCGTGGTGGGTCTGTTCGGTTACCTGCGGTGGTTGCGCCTGGACGCTCCGGGTGCGGCGCGTGTGCCGCACGGGGCACACCCCAGCCACGCTCCCGGTCGAACGCACACGGCCGACGACCGAGGCGCCGACCCGGACGACCGCGGGCCCGACCCCGGACCGCGTCCGGGGCGGGGAGGCTGATCGGCCGGGTCATCGGGGCAGTCGGCCGATGCCGCCCACCGACAGGTGGCCCTCGGGAGTGAGCGGTTCGACGACCGGCTCGTCCGGACGCCACAGGGGGAGCAGAACCACGCCGGGTTCGACCAGTTCCAGACCCGCGAAGTAGCCCTCGATCTCCTCCAGGGCGCGAAAACGTCCGCTGCCCAGTTGGGTCAGGAAGATCTTCTCCAGCGCGCGGCCCTCCGGCGTGGAGTCGCAGAAGTGCGTGATGAATATGTAGCTGCCCGGGGGCAGTGCGTCGCGGTAGGCGCGGACCACGCCGGCCGGGTCCTCGTGGTCGGCGAGGTGGTGCAGGACAGCCACCAGGAGCAGGCCCACGGGTCGGCTCAGGTCCACCAGTTCGCGCAGCTCCGGCAGGGCGAGCACGGCCGCCGGATCGCGCAGGTCGGCGGTGACCACCCGGGTGCGGTGGTTCTCGGCGAGCAGCGCGCGACCGTGCGCGAGCACGATCGGGTCGTTGTCCACGTAGACGACCGCGGCGTTCGGATTCACCTCCTGGGCGACCTCGTGGGTGTTCTGCACGGTCGGCAGCCCGGATCCCAGGTCGACGAACTGGTCGATGCCCTCGGCCGCCATGTAGCGCACACCGCGGGCCAGGATGTGCCGGTTGGCCCAGGCGCCCTCGTTGGTCAGATCCTTGAGCGCCTCGTCGGCGATCGCCCGGTCCACAGCGAAGTTGTTCTTGCCGCCCAGGATCGCGTCGTAGACCCGGGCGATGCTGGGCACCGTGATGTCGATGCCGGTCGGCGCCCAGTCCTCGGGCGACTCGCCGGCCGGCGGTGTGGAGAAGCCCCATTCGTCCTGCTCGCGCTCGGCCATGGTGCTCCTCGTCGGTGTCGGGTCGGTGTGTCGTGGGGTCACCCGCTGCGACCACCGCGTTTGCCGACCCTATCCGAGCCCTGTCGATTTTTCGCCAACTTCCGTTCCTTACCCGCGAGTTCGGTCGACCGACGGGCGGCCTGAGCGGGGCTTTCGGCGGATTGGTCCAGACCTCATGCCCGGCCGCTGCTCACGGGAATAACCAAGTGTTGCCGAGTCCCTTGGCAGAAGTTGCCGATTCCGAGGTGGGGGGCGGCGAAGTTGAATCGCTGACAGCAGCCGGGCGACCAGCCCTCCGCGAATGCGATTCCCCTGCCCCCTCCGATTGGAGCGCGCTGATGACGCCTGCCGCAACGGCGGGACCCCGCCGACGGATCCGGATCGGTATCGACACCGGCGGAACCTTCACCGACGTGGTCGCCCTGGACGAGGAGTCCGGCGAGCTCGTCACCACCAAGACGCCGTCCACGCCCGCCGACCCGGCGGACGGCTTCATGAACGGTATCGACAAGGTGCTGGGCCTGCTCGGCTGCACCGGAGCCGACGTCACCGCCGTCGCGCACGGCACCACGGTGGCCACCAACCAGCTCCTGGAAGACAAGATCGACCGCCTCGGGTTCATCACCACCGAGGGCTACGAGTACATCCTGGAGATCGCCCGCCAGGCCGTCCCCGACGGCTACGGCAACTCCTACTTCTGGGTCAAGCCCGACCGGATCGTGCCCGTGGACCTGGTGCACACCGTGGGCGGCCGGTTCGACTACAAGGGCAACGAGGTCCGCCCGTTCGACGAGGAAGGCGCCCGTACCGCCGCCCGTCGACTGCGCGAGCAGGGCATCGCGACCATCGGGGTGTGCTTCCTGCACTCCTACGCCAACCCCGCGCACGAGCTGCGGATGCGCGAGATCCTGCGCGAGGAGCACCCCGACGCGGTGGTCTCGATCAGCTCCGAGGTGCTGCGCGAGTACCGCGAGTACGAGCGTTCGATGACCACGCTGGTGGACGCGGCGGTCAAGCCGAGGGTGGCCCGCTACGTCAGCGGCATTCGCCGGCGTCTGGACGAGTTCACCACCGAGGCCGGCGGCACCGACTCCGCGCGCCGCGTGCCGTTCGCGATCATGAAGTCCAACGGCGGTGTGCTCTCCGCCGAGGAGGTCGTGCACCAGCCGATCACCACCGTGCTGTCCGGCCCGGCCGCCGGCGCCCTGGGCGCCGCGCTGATCGCCGAGAAGGCCGGCTTCGACAAGGTGCTGACCTGCGACGGCGGCGGCACCTCGACCGACGTGTCGGTGGTGCTGGGCGGCGAACCGACGCTGACCACCGAGGGCTCGATCGGCCGCTACCCCTCCAAGATCCCGATGATCGACGTGGTCACGGTCGGCGCCGGCGGCGGCTCGATCGCCTGGATCTCGCCCGAGGGCACGCTCAAGGTCGGCCCCCGCTCGGCCGGCGCCGACCCGGGCCCGTTGTGCTACGGCAAGGGCGGCACCGAGCCGACCATCACCGACGCACACGTGCTGCTCGGCCGGATCCCCCCGCACCTGCTCGGCGGCGAGATCCCGCTCGACGTGGACGCCGCCCGCGAGGGCCTGACCAAGTTCGCCGCCGAACTGGGCATCGGCGTCGAACAGTGCGCCACCGGCATCCTGGAGATCTCCGCCTGGAACCAGGCCAACGCGCTGCGCCAGATCACCGTCAAGCGTGGCCTGGACGTGCGCGACTTCACCATGGCCACCTTCGGCGGCTCCGGCTCGCTGCTGCTGTGCCGGCTGATCGACATCCTCGGCCTGGCCGGCGTCATCGTGCCGCGCGACCCCGGCAACGTCTCGGCGTTCGGCCTGCTCACCGTCGACGTGCGGTGCGACTACGTGCAGACCGCCGTCGGCGGCCACCCGGATCTCGACCACCCCAAGGTGGCGGGCATCTACGCCGAACTGGCGGGCAAGGCGGGCGAGGCCCTGGACAAGGAGGGCTTCGCGGCCGAGGACCACCGCTACGTGCGCACCGCCGACCTGCGCTACTTCGGCCAGGCGTTCGAGGTGCGGGTGCCGGTGCCGGACGGGCCGTTCGACGCGGCACTCGCCGACGCGGTCGCCGAGGGCTTCCACGCCGCGCACGAGCAGTTGTACGGCTACAACTTCCGCGGTGACGCGAGCCAGCCCGTGGAGTGGGTGAACCTGCGGGTCACCGGCGTCGGCCCGATCCGTCGCCCCGAACTGCGCGAACTGCCCGGGCGCGACGGCGGCGTCGAGCGGGCCCGGACCGGCACCCGCCCGGTGTGCTTCGTCGACCGTGACGGGTACGTGGACACCGCCGTGTACGCGCGGGCCGAACTGGCCCCGGGCGACCTGGTGAGCGGCCCGGCCATCATCGAGGAGTTCGGCTCCACGATCCCGATCCACCCCGGCTTCGACGCCCGCGTGGACGCCTACGGCAACGTCGTCGTCACCCGCGACACCACCAACACCGCCTCGAAGGGAGCCTGAGCATGAGCGCCACCGCCACCACCCCGCAGGACGCGCTGCACGGTGTGGACCCCGTGCTCCTGGAGATCGTCGAGGGCACCCTCGCCTCCGTCGAGATGGAGGTCGAGACCGCGATCGGCCGCACCTCGCGCTCGCCGATGATCCGCGACGCACACGACTTCCGGGCCGGCATCCACGACCGCAAGTTGCGCAAGCTGACCGGCCGTTCGTACTCGGCGCTGGTGCACCCGGTGGCTCGGGACTTCCCGCTGGAGACGATGCGTCCGGGCGACGTGTTCTTCCACAACGACGTCTACGAGTCCGAGGGCGGCATCGGCCACCTGCCCGACCTGTGCGTCACCGTCCCGGTCTTCGCCGACGGGCAAGTGGTCGCCTTCGTCCAGGCGTTCGGCCACCACGACGACATCGGCGGTTGTTGCCCCGGGTCGATGCCCTCGGGCGCGACCAGCGTGTACGAAGAGGGCCTGATGGTCCCGCCGATCAAGTTGTGGGACCAGGGCGTGCCGAACCAGGCCGCGCTGCGCATCATGACCCGCAACTCGCGGATGCCCGACTCGCTCGCGGCCGACCTGGACGCCGAGTGCTCGGCGTGCCTGATGGGTTCGCGCCGACTGGGCGAACTCTTCGAGCGCTACGGCCGGGAGACCGTCGAGGCGTGCTTCGACGCGATCCTGGACAAGACCACCGAGACCTACCGGCGCGAGATCCTCTCCAAGATCCCGGACGGCGAGTACGTGTGGGAGGACTACGCCGAACACGACGGCGTGGACGAGCCGATGCTGCACACGCAGCGGATCACCCTGACCAAGACGCCCGAGAAGATCGTCATCGACTTCACCGGCACGTCCCGCCAGGCCAAGGGCCCGATCAACCACTGCGGCGACTACGCCGACGGCAACTTCCTCAAGAAGTGGCTCGCACCGATCCTGCGCAACCTCGCGGACACCCCCGAGCGGATGGCCGAACTCGACGTCAACGAGGGCGTGGTGCCGCTGATCGAGATGAAGTTCCCGGAGAAGGGCACGCTGCTCACGCCGATCTTCCCGGCGCCGACCAACGCCCGTACCTTCGTCATCCTGCGCCTGCTCGGCGTGCTGGCCGGCGTGCTGGCCAAGGCCGTCGACGGCAAGATGCCCGCCGACCAGGAGACGATCCGCTACACCGGTGTGTACGGACACGACGCGGACGGCCGCTCGTACCTGATGCGCGAGGTGCTCGGCGGCGGTTCCGGCGGGCGCTACTACGCGGACGGCGAGGACACCATCCACGTGGTGCCCGACTCGCGCAACCTGCCCACCGAATTCACCGAATCCCGCTTCCCGTTCCTGGTCGAGCGGCTCGGTCTGGCCGCCGACTCGGGCGGCCCCGGGCAGTTCCGCGGCGGCCTGGGCTACGAGAAGCACATCCGGATGTTGCTCGACGCGTCCTTCATGTCCATCGCGGACCGCTCGATCCTGTCCTGCTGGGGAGTCAAGGGCGGCAAGGCCGGCCGCTCCTTCCAGGTGGTGATCGACCCGGGCGGCCCCAACGAGCGCGAGATGGACGGCCTGGTCGACGACGAACCGGTCAAGGCCGGCGAGGTGATCCGGATCCGCACCACCGGCGGTGGCGGCTGGGGCGACCCGCTGGACCGCAAGACCGAGTCGGTGCTGCGCGACGTGCGCTGGGGCAAGGTCTCCCGCGCCGCCGCGGCCGACGACTACGGCGTCGTGCTCACCGGCGAGGGCGACGACCTGGCCGTGGACGAGGCGGCAACCACCGCGCTGCGCGCCTCCGTTCGCGCGGAGCGCCCCGAGGTCGAGCCGTTCTTCGACCGCGGCCCGGGATACGCGCTGCTGTCGGGCGGCGAGGCGTTCCCGGAGGTGGACCTGCTGTAGCCCGGATCGGGTGGACCCCGAGATCTTGATCGCGAGATCTCGATGGCGAACCTGTAACCGCCGATCGCCGCCGGTCGCCGCACCCCGTGCGAACCGGCAGGCGCAAGAGCACCGTTCGGCCCGGCGTCACGACGACGCCGGGCCGAACGGCTTCGGACGTGCCGGCCGGCCGACGCGAAGCTGATCGAATACCCCGGGGTCGACCACTTCGCGTTGGCGAAGAAGCCGGAGGCGATCGCCGAGGACCTGCCCGCATCCCTTCGGGGCGACGCCAGGTGACCACCTGACCACCTGACCACCTGACCACCAGACCGCCTGACCGCCTGACCGGGCGAACACCGCGTGTTCCGCCGTCGGATCGGAAACCGTCGACGGGTGACGGCGTTTTCGGGTCGCCTCGGTAGTCTCCGACGCATGATCGATGGCGTGGTGGACTACCGAGGCTTCGCGGCACGACTGGCGCGTGCTTGCGAAACGGCCGAGGGAAGGGACACGCTCCTGGCGGATTTCCACCGGGAATGGGGGTTCGCCGGCACGGTCGCCGAGCCGGCCGATCCCACCGCGCTCGGCGAACTGGGCCGGACCGTACTCGGTTTCGCCCCGCCGGCGGCGCTGATCGCCTGGCTGGCCCACCCGCACAACTCGTTCCTGGCCGAGCCGGGACTGTACGAGACGTATCTGACCTGGCTTCCGGACGACGAGGACGAACCGTTCGTGGCCGCGGCAGCCACCGGCCACCGGGGCATGTACGTGTTCATGGCGGAGAACCAGTACTGCTGCGAGTGGGCGTTCTCCCTCGACGACATCGACCGTGGCCTCGCCGATCCGCCCGTCTACGTGGGGACATCCGAGGACGCGGACAGTTGGGAAGTGCAGAGCCGTTCGTTCACCGAGTGGGTGATCCAGGTCGCGATCATCCGCGTCCTGATCGATACGGCGGAACGCTGGACGTGGCCGGACGACGTCCCCGCCCACCCGCGCCCGCCCGCCCTGGGCACGGTGCTGCCGGAGATCGGCCTGCTGCCCTGGAAGGAACTCGGCAACGAGGTCCACTTCTTCGGAGGCGAGGACACGATCGTCCTACACCTACCGCACTCCGAGGGCGGCGAACTCTACGACATCGAGGTCTTCGGACGCACCGAGGAGGCCATGCTCCACACGGCACGCTTGCTGCACCCGGGCGCGGAAGCGAACTGAACGCGGGTGCGGGGCCGGGCGTCCGGGGTGTGCGGGGGCAGGAGCGGCGGGAGCCGTGGGGGCTCATTGGCGTACGGACACATGCCGGTTTGACCGCGCCGGAGTTGGAGTTGTGCGGCAGCGGCGGCAGGGCGGCGGCGGAGTGGGTCGGGTGTTCGCGGTGGGGGTTGCGTCTCGGTCGGCAGCGGGTGGGTTCGCTGACCGGGTGGCGTGGGCCGGAGGGGGCGGCCCGGTCCCGGGGTCGCCGTGGAGTGGGGAGCCTTCGGGCTCCCGGCGAGAGGCGCGCTTCACATACCGGGAAAGGCGCTGGCAACGGCGGAGCGGGGAGGGCGGCCCGGCTAGCTTCGCCGGGGAGCCTTTCCGAGTGGGGCGCCGCGTTTCGGCGGGCGTTTTCGAGGGGGGCCGGGGGGTGGCAAGTGAGGTGCCCCGCGTTTTCCGGACGCCTTGTTCGCTGTCCTTTTATGCGGCGAGTCCGAGCTCGTGGTGGTTTTGCAGGGCTTCGAGTGGTGTGC
>NZ_JBIRRX010000012.1:0-312016 GCF_044333915.1 Embleya sp. NPDC020886
CCGGACGTGTTGTGGTCGTGCACCACGTGCGGGGCGTGTGTGGAGCAGTGCCCGGTGGACATCGAGCACGTGGACCACATCGTGGACATGCGCCGGTACCAGGTGTTGATCGAGAGCGCGTTCCCCTCCGAGGCGGCGACGATGCTCAAGGGGTTGGAGAACAAGGGCAACCCGTGGGGCGTGGCGACCAAGGCCCGTCTGGACTGGGTCAAGGAGTTGCAGAAGTCCACGGGGATCGAGGTGCCGATCGTCGGGCGGGACGTGGAGCCCGCGGAGTTGGAGTACCTGTACTGGGTGGGTTGCGCGGGGGCGTTGGCGGACGGGCCGAAGAGGACGACGAAGGCGTTCGCGGAGTTGTTGCACATCGCCGGGGTGCGGTACGGGATCCTGGGCAAGGAGGAGTCCTGCACGGGCGACTCGGCGCGCCGGTTGGGTTCCGAGGTGGTCTTCCAGATGTTGGCGGCGCAGAACGTGGCGACGTTGAACGCGGCGTTGGAGGACGCGCCGCGCAAGCGGATCGTGACGACGTGTCCGCATTGTTTCAACACGTTGGCCAACGAGTACCCGCAGTTGGAGGGGCACTTCGAGGTGATCCACCACACGCAGTTGCTGCAGCATCTGCTGGACGAGGGCCGGTTGACGCCGGTGGAGCCGGTGGAGGGCCTGGTCACGTATCACGACCCGTGCTATCTGGGGCGGCACAACAAGGTGTACACGCCGCCGCGGGAGATCATCGCGCGGGTGCCGGGGTTGCGGAACGAGGAGATGCACCGGCACCGCGAGCGCGGGTTCTGCTGTGGTGCGGGCGGCGCGCGGATGTGGATGGAGGAACGCATCGGCAAGCGCATCAACAACGAGCGCATGGACGAGGCCCTCTCCCTCAAGCCCGACATCGTCTCCACGGCGTGCCCGTTCTGCCTGGTGATGTTCACCGACTCGATCAACGCCAAGAAGCAGGCGGGCGAGGCCAAGGAGGAACTCCGCGTCGTCGACGTCGCCCAACTCCTCCTGCAATCCGTGCAACTCCCCGAACCACCGGCGACCGAAGCGGCACCGGCGGGCGCGGGGGCCGAGTAGGGCTCGTGTGACGCGTGGTGCGACCGCCGTCGACTCTCCTTCGAAGAGTCGACGGCGGTCGCTTTTTTGTGCCCGAATTACGACCGTCCCGAGACGACGCGGTGAGTCGAACTGCCGGTACCGTCATTGATGTGACTGGCAATGGACCCTACGACCCGTACCGGCAACAGCCCCCGCCTGCCGGCCAGGGTTACCCACCTCAGCACGGCGGGGCGAACGGCGATCCGTACGGTGGCCAACAGGGCCACTACGGGGGCCAACAGGGGTATGGGCAGCAGGGCTACGGCGGGCAACAGGGGCACGACGGGCAACCGGGGTATGGGCAGCAGGGGTATGGGCAGCAGATTCCCCCGCCGCCTCCGCCTTCGTCGCCGCAGGGCGGACAGGGCGGCGGCTCGGGCGACCCGAACTACGGACCGCTGTCCCTGCCCGACGAGACGAGTCTGTACATCTACGGGGCGCCGCCCGAGGAGTACACGACGGTGACGCCCGCGGTGTCGCCTCGACAACAGCAGCAGTACCCGCAGCCGCCGCAGCAGTTCAGCGGTCCGCCGCCGCGGCACCTGCACTGGAAAGAGGTCCTGAGCGGGTTCGTGCTGCGCCCGTTGCGCACCATGGACGCGGTCCGCGACCAGGCGGTGTGGTGGCCGGCGCTGATCATGTCCGCGCTCGGCGGCGCACTCGCCGTGTTCGCGAACGACGCGTCCCGCAAGGAACTCGTCGACTCGACGATGAGTACGAGCGTGCCCGCGCTCGGCATGGTGGTCGTCATGGTGCCGGCGTTCTGCGCACTGCTCGGGCTGGTGTCGCATGCGCTCGCGACCCAGTTCGGCGGGAACGGGTCGCCGACGCCGTTCATCACGCTGTCGATGATCCTGGTCTGGATCGCGGACGCGCCGCGGTTGGTGGTCGCGCTGTTCGCGCCCGACGACAATCCGATCGTGGCCGGCATCGGCATCGCGTCGTTCGCGCTGACCGCGTGGCTGCTGACGATGTTGATGACGCGGGTGCACGAGTTGCCCTGGCCTCGGGCGCTGGGGTGTGTCGCGGTGGAGTTGATCGCGTTGCTGTTGGTGTTGAAGCTGCCGTTGACGTCCTGACGTCCTGACGGCTTGGGCTGGGCGGCTTCGCGGCCTGACGGCTGGGCGGCTTGGTGGTTGGGCGGCTGGGCGGCTTGGTGGTTGGGCGGCTCGGCGGCTTGGTGGCCCGACGTCTTCGGGTCCCGGCGTTTCGGCGGGGTGGATGGCGGCGGTGGGGGCGGTGGCGGTCTGACGTCGGGTCAGGCCGGGCGGGAAGCGTGCCGGCAGTGGACCGGGTGGACCACAAGTGGCACGGTCGGCCCGCGTTGCGGATCTGTTCGGCAACGGCTTCGAGCGGTGTACTCGTAGAAGTACACCCGTCCGCGCGCGACATCTCGTCGTCATCGCGGCTGCGAGGAACGGAACGGACATGCTTGTGCGGCAACGCACCCGGGCTGCGCTCCAGGCCGCCGCCCTCTTCTACGTCGTGGATCGGGGTTGGCCCGTCCTACCCGGTGCCTACGTCGAAGACGGCCGATGTTCGTGCGGGGACGGCGATTGCCCGGACCCGGGCGCCCACCCCGCCGCGGAGCCCGGGCTGACCCGGGCCACCCGATCCACCGACGACGTCTGGGAATGGTGGAGCGGCAAGCCGTATACGGTCCTGCTCGCGAGCGGCCTGGAGTTCGACGTCCTGGACGCCCCGGCACAGGTCGGCTACGCGGCGATCCGCCAGCTCGAGGTGATCGGGCTGCCGCTGGGGCCGGTCCTGCATCTACCGGGCGAGCGGCTCTTGTTCCTGGTCGACCCGGGGGCGCGCAACCTCTACTGGTACACGGTCGACCACAACGACACGGCCCGGTTCGACGTCCGCCACCACGCGGTGGGCCACTTCGTACCGGCCCCGCCCTCGTCCACCGCATGCGGCGAACGCACCCGCTGGGCGGTCCCGCCGGACCCGATCGAGCGCGGGCTGCCGGGTGCGGTGGACGTGCTGGGCGCGTTGATGCGGTTCAGCACGCAGGGGCGCTGAGGGCGCGGTGCGCCGCCGCCTCGTCTCTGTGCCCGTGCCTGTGCCTGTGCCCGTGCCCGGTGCCGAATGCGCCCCGCTCAGGCGTCGAGGATCTGGCCCTGACGGGTGACCACCGGCGGCTGCACGGACCACGGGAAGTTGATCCAGTCGTCGGTGTGCTTCCACACGTACTCACACTTGACCAGCGACTGCGGCTTCTCGTAGACGACCGCGCACCGCACCTCGGCAACATTGCCCTCGCAGAAGTCCCGGACCAGCAGCAGCGTCTTGCCGGTGTCCGCGACGTCGTCCGCGATCAGCACCTTCTTGTTCGAGAAGTCCACCACGTCCGGCACGGGCGCGAGCATCACCGGCATGTCCAGGGTGGTCCCGATCCCGGTATAGAACTCGACGTTGACCAGGTGCAGGTTCTTCACGTCCAGCGCGTACGCGAGCGCACCCGCCGCGAACACGCCGCCGCGGGCGATGGACAGGATGATGTCGGGCTCGTACCCGTCCTCCGCGACCTGCGTCGCCAGCTCACGCGTGGCCTGGCCGAACAGCGGCCAAGTGAGGTTTTCGCGCACGTCACTCATGTCCGGGTATGCCCATCTTCGTCTTCGCTGCGGGAGGGTCGATCGCGGTACGGGCGGGATCGCCGCCTCGCCGCGATCTAGTCGCGGACGTTCGTCCGGTGGAAGTCCTTGAACGAGCGGGAGGGGGTGGGCCCGCGCTGTCCCTGATACCGCGACCCGTACACCGAGGACCCGTACGGGAACTCGGCCGGCGACGACAACCGGAACATGCACAACTGGCCGATCTTCATCCCCGGCCACAACTTGATCGGCAACGTCGCGACATTGGACAGCTCCAACGTCACGTGCCCCGAGAAGCCCGGGTCGATGAACCCGGCGGTGGAGTGCGTCAGCAGCCCGAGCCGCCCGAGCGAACTCTTCCCCTCCAACCGGGAGGCCACGTCATCCGGCAACGACACGACCTCGTAGGTCGAACCGAGCGCGAACTCACCGGGATGCAGGATGAACGGCTCACCGTCCGGCGGCTCGATCATGCGGGTGAGATCCGGCTGCTCGACGGCGGGATCGATGTGCGGGTACTTGTGGTTCTCGAAGACCCGAAAGAACCGGTCCAGTCGAACGTCCACACTCGACGGCTGAACCATGGCCGGCTCGTAGGGATCGATCCGAACCCGACCGCAGTCGATCTCCGCGCGAATGTCCTTGTCCGATAGAAGCACGTGGAAAGGGTAATCGCAGCCCCCCGGATCCACCCAAACGCTCCGCCCCGCCCGGCCCGCGCAACGAATCGTTGCTGCAACCACACTCGACCATCCGGTACAGTGACGGTGCAGGGTTCCCCTTGGGGCGCCTGATGCGGGCGTAGTTTAATGGTAGAACATGAGCTTCCCAAGCTTAGAACGCGAGTTCGATTCTCGTCGCCCGCTCCGTTCATGAAGGCCCAGGTCACGGACAGGATCCGTGGCCTGGGCCTTTGTCGTTTCCGGGGTTGGTGCGGCTTGTGGGCTGGTGGGGTGTGGGGGCGCGTCTTTGGTTGTTGTTGGTGTGGGAGGGGTGGGGGTCAGTGCGGGGGGTTGGTGAATTGGATCAGTTGGAGGTAGTTGCCGTCGGGGTCTTGGAAGGTGGCGAATCGGCCGGCGGGGCGGGTGGTGGGTTCTGCGATCCAGGGCACGCCGGCGGCGTTGAGTTGGGCCTCGTATGGGGGGAAGTCGTCCACGTGGAAGTTGAGGATCGCGCGGCCCGGTTCGGGGTTGGTGGGGCTTACGTCGTCTCGTTGGTCGATGACGAGTAGCAGGTTGCCGAGGGGGATGGGGCCGTCGCCGGTGTGGTCGGGGGCGAGGACCTTGAGGTACCAGGCGCGTAGTTCGTTGGCTCGGGTGCTGCCGAGGAGGATGCTTCCGGCGGGCATGGTGGGCATTTCGGTTCCTTTTTTGGTGGGTGGGGTCGGGCGATGGTTACCAGGGCTCGGGGAGGGCGGCTCCGGTGGTGATCAGGCTGCGGAGGCTGCCGTTGATGTAGTGGAGCCAGGCGGTGGAGCAGGCGCCGAAGCACTCGACGTCCGGGAGCAGGCCGATGTGGGTGAAGCGCAGCTCCGTGCCGGTGGGCGTGGGGGCGATGTCGAACACGATTTCGGTGCCGGTCCACTCGTCCGGCTCCGGGACGAAGGACAGGGCGCTGTCGGTGACCCGCCAGACGACGCGGCGGTTCGGGTCGAGTTCGACCACGCGCTGGCGGCTGTAGTGCTGCGGGGGGTGGCGGTAGCTGAACTCGGCGTCCTGGGTGTCGGTTGGGCCCTCGATCTGCCCGGTCCACCAGGCGCGGACGTCGAGGATGGCGGCGAAGACCTCGGCTGGTGACCGGTCGACCGTGTAGGAGGTCGAGTAGCCGCCGGCGAGGGGCGCCGTGTCCGGTGCGGTGGTTGGTGCGGTGGATGGTGCGGTGGTTTCGGGGGTGCTTGCTGATCGGGTTGTCATGGGTGATCGCGTCCTGGTTCGGTATTCCGGTGTGCCGGGGGCGGGTGTGGTCAGTTGCGCTTGGCCTTTTGGATGCGTTCGGCGATCTGCTTGATGCGTTGCAGGCGGGCGTCCCAGGTGGCGCCGACTGCGGACAACTGGGCCACCGCGCGGGCGAGTTGGGCCTCGTCGACGTTGTAGCGGCGCTCGCGGCCGGCCGGGGTCGCGTGTACCAGGCCGACGCGGTCCAGGACGCCGAGGTGCTTGGCGACCGCCTGCCGGGTGACGGGGAGTCGCTCGCTGAGCGTGGTGGCCGTACCGCCGCCGTGGGCGAGGAGCAGGTCGAGCATGCGTCGGCGGGTCGGGTCGCCCACCGCGGACCACAGGTCGTCGTCGATCGTGGTGTTCACGGCCGCGCCCCCAGCTTGGCGGCGTACGTGACCAGGCGCGGGAGGAAGAGGTCCCAGCCGTGGACGTGCTCGTGGTACGCCTCCTCCAGTACGGCGGCCTCCCACCCGCGCTCGCGGAAGCCGGTCTCCCGGAAGCGCAGCAGCGTGCCGTCGCCGGACGGTACGAGGTCGAAGGTCACCAGGAGCGAGTTCGTCTCGGTGGCCGGGCTCTCGTCGTAGACCCAGCGGAACACGAACCGGCGCGGCGGGTCGGCCTCCAGCACGGTGAGCGGCACGATCGTCGCGTCGGGCGACGTCGGGTCGCCGAAGGTGATCGCGCCGGTGGCACCCGGGACCGGGACGAGGTCGGCGTCGTCGGGCCACCACTCGCGCAGGTGTTCGGGTGAGCTGATCACCTCGTAGACCACGTCGGGGGCGGCATCGATGTGGAGCTCCCGCTCGATGCTTCCGTACTCCATCTCCATGTGATCCTCCTGAACGCCTTGACGCAACCATCGGTTGCACTTCCAACGTAACCCGCGCATCCCACTGACGCAACCTTTCGTTGCGCATGCGGTGAGCAAGCGTCGGAACGGTCGACCCGCGGGCGTTGGATCGGTCGCCCCGGCCGCCCGCCGACCCGGGACACCCGCCCCGCCCCCTGGCCGGCCTTCACCTCACGCGGCCCGCGCACCAGGGTCGGCGAGAGCCGAATGTGCTCGGGGGGACCCGCATCCCGAGACGGTGCGCGGTTTCACCGGCGTGCCCACGATCGAGGACGTGATTCGCGATGGGGCGGAGGCGTCCTGGCCCGTGGCCCGCTTCCGGGCGACGTCGTGGGCGCGGCGGGTCGGTGAAGGCCCGGGAGGCGGCGACCGCTCATAGTGTTCCGGTATCGGCGGGCCGGGTGATCGGTTGGAGGGTTCGGTGGGCGGGACGATGCGGGCTGTGGTGTTGAGCGGGCCCGGGCCGGTGGAGAACCTGGTGGTGCGGGAGCTGGCGGTTCCCGAGGTGCGGCCGGGGTGGGTTCGGGTTGCGGTGAAGGCGTTCGGGCTCAATCGGTCGGAGTTGCATACGCGGCTCGGGCTGGCCGAGGGCGTCACGTTTCCGCGGGTGCCGGGGATCGAGGCCGTCGGGGTGGTGGATGCGGTCGATCCGGTCGATGTGGGGCGTGCTCCGGCGGTCGGGCGGCAAGTGGTGACGATGATGGGGGACATGGGGCGTACCTACGACGGTGGGTACGCGGAGTACACGTTGGTGCCGGCCGAGCAGGTCATCGCGTTTTCGTCGGAGTTGGCCTGGGACGTGGTCGGGGCGGTGCCGGAGACGTTGCAGACCGCCCATGGGTCGTTGACCACCGGGTTGGATCTGGCCGCCGGGCAGACCCTGCTGGTTCGCGGGGGGACCTCGTCGGTCGGGTTGGCGGCGGCGGCGTTGGCCAAGGGGCTCGGGGCGACCGTGTTGGCGACCACTCGCAAGGCCGCGAATGTGGACGTGCTGAAGGCTCAGGGGGTCGACCACGTGCTGGTCGACGACGGGAGCATCGCCGGGGCGGTTCGGGCGCTGTATCCCGATGGGGTCGATGCCGCACTGGAGTTGGTCGGGACGCCGACGCTGCCGGACACGCTGGCCGCAACTCGGGTGCACGGCACGGTGTGCTTCACCGGCATGTTGTCCAATCAGTGGCTCGTACACGACTTCTACCCGATCGGGTATCTGCCGAAGGGCGTTCGGCTGACCGCCTACGGGGGCGACAGTGGTGACCTGCCGGGCGAGGTGTTGCAGCGCTACCTCGACGAGATCGCCGCGGGGCGGATTTCGTTGGGGCCGACGCACGTGTATCGGCTGGACGAGATTCGTCAGGCCCACACGGATATGGAAATGGGCCGTGCCGTGGGCAAGTTGGTGGTGTCGACCGGTCGCTGAGCCGGGACCCGACCCGCCTCCCTACGCCGCCCCGGGACCGCTGCCACCGGGGTCCAGGGTCGGCGGGTCGGCGGAGAAGCGGGCCGCCCTGGCGTCGCGTTCGTCGCCGAAGTGCCGGGTGAGGATGTCGTAGAGGGCGGGCCGGCGGCCCTTGAGCCAGCGGCGTCCGGTGGACATCGGGATCAGGGACAGGTCGATGTCGGCGCTGACCATGGCGTCCGCGGCGGCGGAGGTCTCGGTGAGGATGCGCCCGTAGGGGTCGAGGATCATCGCGTTGCCGGTACGGACCTCGTCGTCGTCCCGGCCCACGCCGTTGCTGAAGATCAACGCCAGGCCGTTGTCGTGGGCCCGGGCCGGGAGCCAGCGCATCAGCCAGGCTCGGCCGCTTTCGCCGCGGAAGGCCGCTTCGATGGCGGCGGGGTCGCGGTGGCGGCCCTCCCACAGGGCCATCGGGATCGGACGCATGGCGTGTGGGCTGCGTGAGGCGGTGCCGCCGGTCTGGTGCGGGGCCACCAGGATCGAGGCGCCGAGCAGGGCGGTGGCGCGGACGTTCTCCACCAGGTTGTTGTCCCAGCAGATGAGGATGCCGACGCGGGCGCCCCACGGGGTGTCGAAGACGGTGTAGCGGTCGCCGCTGGAGATGGCCTCGTGTTCGAAGGCGTGCAGCTTGCGGTGACAGTGCACTCGGCCGTCCGGGAGGCAAACGGCGTACGAGTTGTAGAGGCGGCCCTCGGTCGGGTCGATTTCGAGGAAGCCGAGGCCGGCGGCGATGCCCAGCTCCATGGCAAGCCGGCGCACGTGCTCAACGGACGGGCCGGAGAGCGGTTCGGCGAGTTCGCGCAGACGTTCGGGGGTGTGTCGGCGTAGGTGCCAGTAGCCCAGCAGACACATCTCGGGCAGTACGACCAGCCGGACCCCGTCGGCGGCTGCGGCGCGGACGAAGTGTTCGACGCGGGCGAGGTTGTGCGCCTTGTCGTCCGGGCGAGGCTCGAACTGTACGGCGGCGCAACGCAGCAACTGATCCATGGCGGCTCCCGTTCGTGGTGACGCGGATGGGTCTTACGCGGATGGGTCCGACGCGGCCGGTTCGGTCCGGCCCGAGGTGGTTCGATGCCTGCGAACGCGGGCGGGCCGGGCCGACTCCCGGCCGGGCCGTTCTCATCACAGCGGCCGGCACCGCTCGCCGTCCAATGAATGTTTGGGCCGTTTCGATAACCCGGTGGAATGGATCGCGGCCTAGGCTCGCGCCATGGACGTGCGTTTGTTGCGGGCGCTGGTGGCGGTGGCGGACTGTGGTGGGTTCGGGGTCGCCGCAGGACGGTTGTCGGTCAGCCAGCCCGCGTTGACCAAGCAGATCCAGGCGCTGGAGGCCGAGGTCGGCGGCGCGTTGTTCGTCCGAGGGCGGCAGGGGGCGGAGCCGACCCGACTGGGCCTGGCGCTGTTGCCCGAGGCACGTGAACTGGTCCGCCGCATCGATCTGTTGACCCGGCGGGCCGCACAGTTCAAGCGTGGGGAGGCGGGCAGTCTGGCGGTCGGGTTCGGGCTGTCCGGTATCGATCTGGCCCCGCAGGCCGTGGCGGCCTTTCGGCGGCGCTTCCCGGGCGTCGGGATCACGCTGGAGGACATGTCGTCCGCCGCGCAGATCGAGGGGGTACGGGCCGGCGACCTCGATGTGGGGTTCGTACGGCTGCCGGCGCCGGACGACCTGGCGCGGCTGGTGGTCCTGACCGACACCCTGGCGGTGGCCTCGCCCGGGGACCAGGAGCCGCCGCCGACGGATGCGGTCGGGGTCGCCGCGTGGTTGCGCGGGCGGCCGGTGGTGCGGCTGACGCGGGCCAAGGGGCCGGGGTTGGTGCGGCAGATCGAGCTGTTCGAGGGCGAGTTCGACGCGCGGCCCGAGTTGGTCCAGGAGGCGTCCGACCTCCAGACGGTGCTGGCTCTGGTGGCGGCGGGGGTGGGCGCGGCGCTGGTACCGGCGGGCGCCGCCGACATCGCGGCGGCCACGGTCCGGGTGACGCCGATCGAGTGCGACGGTGGGCGCGCTCGCGGATCCGACGCGGTGTCCTGGCGGATCGGCGCGGTCTGGGACCGGGCTCGGGCCACGCGGGCCCGGGACAACTTCCTCACCGTCGTTCGAGAACTCACCGACCGCCGCGACGCGGACGCCTCCGACGGCGGCTCGGCCCGCCCGCCCGGCCGGGCCGGCGGACCCGACGGCTCTTCCGGCGTCCGGTAGAACGCGCACGGGAACGGCGGGCGGCCCGGGCTTCGACCAGGCACAAGGGGTGTCCGGTCGGGTCGGTGAGAACTCGCCGATATTCGTGCGGCCGCTGCTCCGGGAGCGCGGACCGCGCTCGTGCCCGGCGGAGGTCGGGTCAGGTCTTGGCGAGGCGGGTGCGGGTGAGTTCCGGCGTATCGGGAGAGCGGGATTCGACGGTGGCCCTGAGGTCGGCGAGGGTTTGGCCGGCCAGTTCCCGGCGCCAGGCGAGGTCGGCTCGGGACATGGCCTGGGCGACGGCGCACGAGGTGCGGTAGTCGGCCGTGGGGTCGGCGTCGGGGCCGTTGTGCAGGATCTGTTGGCAGCGGAAGGCCGGGTCGGGGCCCTCGATCGCGACGACCACGTCCATCAGGGTGATGTCCTTGAGGGCGCGGGCGAGCCGGAAGCCGCCGCGTGGGCCGGAGGTCGAGGTGACGATGCCGGCGCGGGCGAGCGCCTGGAGCTGCTTGTTCAGGTACGCGGCGGGCAGGCCGTAGAACGCGGCCAGTTTGGTGGCCGTGATGGCGGTGCCCGATTCGGCCCATGCCAGGTTGAGGCAACTGTGCAGCGCCCACTCCACGCCTTCGCTCATCTGCATATGCTGGACGCTACCCATCCAGAATACTCGGAACAACCCCGATTCCCCCGAACGGCCCCGGACCCGGGTGGGCCCGAAGGCGCCTACAGGGGCAGGTCGGCGAGTTGTTCGAGACGTCTGGCTCGGGCGATGGCGTCGAGGGGTGGGGACTCGATGCCGGTGCGGCAGCTTCGGCACCGGGCGCCGGGGACGAGGTCGGGGCCGGGACGGCCGCAGTCGGAGCATTCCACCAGGCGCGGGCGGCGCGACTGGGCCGGGATCACGGGGAGTTTCGGGGCCTTGGTGAGGCGGTAGTGCAGCAGGCCGGGCTTGATCCTCCGCCCCGGCGGTGGCAGGTCCTCGGTGAGTTCGCGGAACACCTCGGCCTCCGTGTCGCCATCGGCGAGCCGGGCCAGCAGGAAGGGCACGAGAGTACGCAACTCCCGCTCCTTGAAGGCCAGTCGCTCGTCAACGTCGGCGAGCGAGCGCAGCAGCGCCAGGGCACGCACGGCGGGATCCTCGACGGACGCGGCAGCGGACGCGGGGGGCCGCCCGTCACCGGCCGCGCGCGGCCCGGCCCATTCGGTGAAACGACCGAGCAGCCGCCCGGTCGTCGAGTCCCGTAAGCGCTTGGCCACCACGATGCCGGCTTCGGTGAGTTCACCAAGCACGCGGCGGGCGACGTGCGCGCCCACGTTGATGAGTTCGCGGATGGTGTCGACGGTCAGCGGGGTGCCCTCGGGCAGGACGTGGTAGCGGAGGGCCGCTTCCAACGCACGTCCGGAAAGGGAGCCGTATCGGGCCAACACGGCGACGACGGGGTCCTGGACAGGAGTGGGGGTATCGCTACCCTGTGATTCAGCCACGGCGAGCTCTTTCTCGTTCTGTGGTCAGGCCCTCGTCTCGGTGTTGGTAGCACCTGCGGGGGCCGAGTTACGTTTCGGGCAAGGAACAGCACACAGTGCGACGATGCCCGCCGTCAATCACCCTCACGAGTGACACTGCGTGGCCAAGCGCCCCCACCCAGGGCCGGCCGCCGCCGAGAGGCGGCCGGGCTAGTGGGTCCTAGAGGAGCGCCTCGTCCGCACAACGGAAAACCGCATCCACGGGCTGAGCTCGACATTCGGCCGAATCCTCGGATCGCCGCCCCGTACAGCGGAATTCACGCACATCGGTAAACCCGCCGAGCGGGCGGTTCGACGCCCGAAGGCCGAGAGTTCGTCGTCTGCACCGTCGTCGCTTCCTCGGGTGGTTGTCGCCGGGCGCCCGAACGCAGACATGCCTCTTACGTCCTCCGCGGTTCGGAAGAACCACCGAGGACGTAAGAGGACATAAGAGGATGTGAGAGGACGCAGGAGAACCTGCGCGGACGTGCGCGGACGTCAGCAAACCCCGGGAACCACCATGCCTACTGCCGCCAGCGCGGGTCCGCGGCCATCGTGCGAAGTTGGTCGAGGGTCAGCGCCGGTTCGCTCCGGGACGGCTCGGGCTTCCCTCCGGTGTACTCGAACAGGGCTCCCTCGGAGTCCGGGTCCTGGTTCAGGACGAGGCCGGGGCTGACGCCGTTCCCCGCGCTGACCCAGACCATGCGCCCGTCCGGGTAGCGCACGCTCGCGCGCCAGTCGAGGAACTCCGGCGGACCGTTGCCCACCGACTGCCGGACGGCGAGGGTCGTGGTGCCGTCGGGCAGAGTCTCGGTGCGGCAGTCCGCCCGCCCGGCGCAGGTCTCCAACGGCGTGTTCGGGTAGCCCATGCTCGCCGTGACCGTCGACCGCCCGCGCGCGTCGCCGATCACGAGCGTCGCACCGTATTCCGGCTCCCCCTTCGAGATGACGTTCGTGCCCGGTGGCAGCAGATCCTCCAGGACCGCGAGCATGCGCTTGTCCGGGGTGGGGAGCGCGGTCACGGCCCGGTCCCAGTGGGAGTCCGTGGCGATTCGGGTGAGGTCGGCTATCGTCAACCGCGGATCCTCGTGCACCCCGATCACCCCGTTGGCCGACCCGATGTGCTGGTCACGAACTCCCCCGCTGTGGGCGCCGACCGCAATCCGGCCACCGTCCGGCCGGTCCAGGACGACGCGCCAGAACCTTTGTCGAGCGTCTCCCCACGCGTTGGTATGGATCTTGGTGACGGTCAGCTTGGAGCCGTCCGCCCGCTCGGTGGTCTTGCACTCGTCATAGGGTCGACGACCATCCACCGCTCCGCAGTCGGTCAGCCGGGAGTCTGCGGTACCCGGGGCCGGCCGGGAGAGCTTGACCTCGACGCCGGATTTTCCGCGTGCGTCGGAGTACACCAGCTTCGCGAACGGATCCCGGGCAATCAGCGGCGGATCCTTGGGGGTGGCCTGCGAACCCTCGCCGGACACCTCGCTCACCTTCCCGGCCGCCGGCACCAGGCTCTTGAGCACGGAGACCATCTGATTGCCCGTCACGGGCCACCCCGTGGGCAGTTCGGTATCCGGCACCGTGCGGCGGGACGCGGGCGAGCCGTCCGCCTCCAGGCTCCGGTCGAGGGCGACCCCGCCCCCCACCGCGGCGACCGTCAGCGCGCACGCGGCGGCACCGAGCCGGATGCGCCGGCCCCGACGCAGTTGCCTCCCCCGCGCCACGCCTCGGGCAATCACCTCCGGGTCGTACGCGGGGAAACCGTCGACCACGGCGCTCAGGGCTCCCGGCAGGGCCTGCTCGAACTCCCGGTCGTGGTAGGGGACTTGCCGTTCCGAGTCCTGGGAGGCCGATCCAGGGCGGTCAGCGGCCACGATGCGATCACCAGTCCTTTCGATAGGAGCGAGCACGCGAAATTCGGCGAAGCTCGATGGGATGCACGAGGTGGGATGAAAACAACGGATATGAGCGCCCGAACGCGCCGACCTCACGGCCGGTCGAGGGCCAGCCCGGCCAACTGATCGCCCAGCAGGCCGCGCAGGCGATCCAGCGCACGGTGCGAGCGCACCCGCACCGCTCCCTCGGACAGGTCCAACATCTCGGCGGTCTGCTCCACCGAGCGGTCCTCCCAATAGCGCAGGACCAGCACCGCCCGATCCTGCGGCGCGAGTGCGGCCAGACCGTCGAGGAGGGCGAGCCGCAGTTCGGGATCCCCCGTCGCTCGATGCGCCCGCTCGGGCACGGAGTCGGTCGTGCGCTCGGTGGAACTCTTCCGGCGCTGCTGGGCGATATAGATACGGACCAGGGTGGTGTGCGCGTAGGCGAACGGCCACTCCATCCGACTGACCTTGCGCCACCTCGGATACAGCCTGCCGAGGGTCTCCTGGAGGAGATCCTCGGCGCCGTGCCAGTCCCCCGAGGTGAGCAGGCATGCGGTACGGAACAGCCTGCGGCTGTATGTCGCGGCGAACTCCCGGAACTCCGCGTCACTCGCGCCGGGCATGCGTTGGCCCCCGTTCGTCGACGTCACCAAAGCAATGAGGTGGAGCCGACGATTCGTTACAGCCCCGCCGATCGGGTTCCTGGTTTCCGGTACCCGTCGCGTTGGGCAGGCTCGATGAGCGCGTAACCACGCGGTACTTCGGAGTTCGGGAGAGGCGACCAGATGGCCAGGATCAAGGGGAGCGTGAAGTGGTTCAACGAGGCCAAGGGATTCGGCTTCATCAGCCCGGAGGACGGCAGCAAGGACGTCTTCGTGCACTTCAGTGCGATCCAGAGCAATGGCTTCAAGACGCTCGCCGAGGGCCAGTCGGTCGAATTCGAGATCCAGGACGGCCAGAAGGGCCCGAGCGCCGCCAACGTGCTCGCCGTCTGACCTGATCCGCCCTGCCGAGGGCAGCCAGCGCCTCGGCACCGAAGCACCGCACCACCGCACCACCGCACCACCGCACCACAACGATCGTGGCCACGAACCCGGTTCACCGACTCGTGGCCACGACGGCGCGGCGAGGCCGCCGCGCGAGCTATGCCAGATACCGCTCGATCGTCTCCACCTTGGCGGTCAGCCCGTCCACGACCCCGTCGCGGATGTCCGCCTTGAGCACCAGGCTGACCCGGTTCGAGCGCGCCTTGACCGCCTCGACGGCCGCCTTCACCACGGCCATCACCTCGTCCCACTCGCCCTCGATCGAGGTGAACATGGCATCGGTACGGTTCGGCAGCCCACTGGCCCGCACCACCCGGACGGCTTCCGCGACCGCCTCCCCGACGTCTTCACCGACACCGAGCGGGGACACCGAGAACGCCACGATCACGACAACACCTTCCGCAGCCCGACCATCGTCGTCCCCAGCCTAGATCCCGCCCGCTACGCGACCTCGAACGCCACCCGCAGGGCTCGGCGGATGTCGGCCGTCGCGCGGCGCGAGACGTCGGCGGTCGGGATCGCGTTGGAGCCGTGGAAGGTGCCCGGGCGATGGTGGAGTTCGACGCGCACACCGGCGCGGATCAGCCGGCACGCGTACTCGATGGCCTCGTCGCGCAGCGGGTCCAGCTCGTTGGCGGTGATGTACGCCGGAGGCAGGTTCGTCAGGTCCTCGGCGCGGGCCGGCGCGGCGTACGCGGTCGGCTCGGCGCCGGCCAGGTAGTACTGCCAACTCAGCGCCGCCTGGTGCCGGTCCCACAGCGGCGCCGTCTCGAACTCGCGCATCGACGGGGTGTCCAGACGATCGTCCAGCACGGCCGTGTCCAGCACCTGGTACGCCAGCGCCGGACCGCCCTCGTCCCGCGCCCGCAGCGCCAGCGCCGCCGCCAGGGCGCCACCCGCGCTGACCCCGCCCACCGCGATCCGGGCCGGGTCGGCGCCGAACGAGGACGCGTGCTCGGCCACCCAGCACAGCGCGGCCCACGCGTCCTCGAAACCGGCCGGGAACGGGTGCTCGGGCGCGAGCCGATACTCCACACTCACCACGACGCAACCGACCTCCAGCGCGGTGGCCACGCAACTGCCGTCCGAGCTGTCGACGTCGCCGAACACGAAGCCGCCGCCGTGGAACCACACCAGCACCCCGAGCGCGCCGGCCGGCCCGGTCGCGGCGGCGTCCTTGGGCAGGTAGATCCGCACCGGTACGTTCCCGGCCACGATCCGGTCCTCGACCAGCAGGCCGTCCGGGCGCTGCACCGGCTGGGTGCGGGCCTGCTGCGACGCGCGGAAGGCCGTCGGGTCGGCAATGTCCACGGTCGGCAGGTACGGGAGGACCGCGAGCAATTCGGGGTCTATGCGGTGTTCCATGCCGCGGAAACTAGCAGCGGATGCCGGCAACTTCCATGACGGTCCGTCAGATCCGACCGAAGCGAGGCGGAAGTCACTCCGTCGGCGGCACCGGAAGGCCCCGGGCGACCGCCCCCACCTGCGAAATCCGCTTTCACCCGGACCACCCGCGGACGCACCATGTGGCCATGAACGCGATCCCCACCACGACGCTCTGGCGGCCGACCGGACCGGCCGAATTGGAGCTGGTGCGCGAGTCCGGCTGGACCGCGTGGCCGCCCAGGCTGCCCGACCAGCCGATCTTCTATCCGGTGCTGAACGAGGACTACGCGATCAAGATCGCCCGCGACTGGAACGTACCGGCCTCCGGCGCCGGCTACGTAACCCGCTTCCACATCGAAACCGAGTACGTGATCCGCTACCCGGTACGCCAGGCCGGCGGCCGAACCATCCTCGAGCTCTGGGTCCCCGCCGAAGACCTGCCCGAATTCAACCGCCACATCATCGGCCCGATAGAACTCGTCCACGAGTTCCACTGACCCACCCCACCCCGACCCGCCCCCAGCGGCCCCACCCACCCCAGGCAGCCCCCGCCCCCCGACAGACCACCCACACCCGCCGCCCCACCCCCAGGCGCGTCAGCGCCCCCGACCCAGCCCGCCCCCGGTGATCGACGCGCGAAGCGCGGAGAGCGGCGGAGCCGCAAACTTTTGACTTCGTGGCCCGTAGCGAAGCGAAGGGACACGAAGTCACAAGCGAGGGGCCACTTTTTGTGGAGGAGCCCGCGACGGAACAAAAAAGTGGTGCCTCGCGAGCCGGCGCCAAAGGCGCCCAAAAAAGAAGAGACCCGCTCTCCTCGCCGGACAGAGGGAAGAGCGGCGTGTCTGGTGACTTGACCTGCACGAACGAATCTGGCACAACGCGAATCGGTTTTGCGGCCCGCGCATGGCCCGTGATCAAGCCTTTCGGGTGTTCTGGCGGCCCGCCGCGCTTGTGCGCTCTGGCGTGCCGAGGACGCCGGGCGCGCGTCAGGGAAGGAACAAGAAGGGGCGGCCTGACGGCCTCAGCCCAGCCGTTAGCGGGCCGCGTGGACGGCCCGATCCTGGTCTGTTGCGCGCACAGACTGGCTGAACCATTGGCGCGCATCGACATGGTTCAGCCGCTCTTCCTGCCACGGATGTACGTGCGGAAGAATCCTTGGCGTGTGCATGCTGACGTGCTCGAACCGGATCAACGAGCGTTTGTGGGGGAAGCATGGCGTTGTCTCCACCGCCGAACGACTACCAGCCGCAGCAGGATCCGAATCCTGAGTTCGTGCCACTGGCTGGAGAACCGAGCCCGTTCCTTCCGTCTCCGGGGTGGCATGCCGGCGGAGGCGAGTCGGTATCGCTGAAGGGGTTCCGAAGCGAGGCGGATCTTACGCAGCGGGTGCTTGATCGACTCACACCGTGGTTCCACGTTGACCGTGAAGTGTGGGGGCGGCATCCGACAGGCTCCCGCTGTCGGATAGACGCCATCGTCACGCCGCGAACCCCGGAACTCTGGAAGAACCCCGACATCGCACTCGGAATCGAGTTCAAGGCACTTGATACGAACCCGCACTACCAGTCAGGCAGGAAGGAACTCACCGCCTGGGTGGCGCAGGCAATCGATTACTCACAGGTTGAGTGGCCCAAGCATGGTCGGATCTGCACGTTCTTGTGCCCGGACCCGTTCGCCGACTTACGGAAGGAAGACGGCATTCTGACGGATCCAGCTGCCCACTTTGCCGAGGGGTTGCTAGGGCAGTTCGGCGTCGGATTCCTGACCCTGTATCGCGGCACCGGGCTGTCCTTCCTCCTCCACACCAACCACACTGTGTGGTCCGAGCGATACGGCTCTCAGGCGGGGCGCCGGTGGACGCTGCGACGGCATACCGGGCGCCGTCACTGACCGCGTGCGGACAGCGCACAGCATCCCCCTGTCCGCGCTAGCCGCGCAGGTGAAGTGAGTGCTGCAAAGGAGCCCGGACAGTCCGGACAGGATTGCTCAGGGCTGTCCGGTCCGTTTCCCCAGCTCAGAGGACGTGACCGGACAGTCGGACAGATGGGACGGCAGCTGACCTAGTCCAGAGCTGCCGAGCGCTCGGCGAGGCCGACCAGTTCCGGCGGTGCCGTGCGCCCGGCAATCAGGGTCAGTTCGCGAATGGCGGCACGTGACGCGGTGTGGCTGCGGACGGTTTCTGGGGCAAGTTCTTCGGCGCGAAGCAGGTACTCGACAGCTTCGCCGACGTGTCGTCGTTGGGCATGGGCGCGGCCGAGGTCCATCAGGAGCCGTGACCGTCGTTCGGGGGACAGCGCTTCGGCATTGATGCGAGCGCCGATGTCCAGCGCTTCGCCAGCGTCGCCGAGTTCTACGGCTGTCGACACGGCTTGGATTTCCACGTTCGTCGGGCCGAACTCAAGATTGAAGTCGTTGCGGTCCGCCCCGATGCGCCGAGCCACGGATCGCGCTTCGCTGATCTCTGCACGGGCCTGGTCACGGTTGCCGGAACGAGCATGGACCAACGCCAGGATCAAGCGGAGCGATCCCAGCACGGACAGCCCTTCCGGCACGGACAACGCGTCTTCACCGTGCGTCTCCAGTGCCCGGACAGCGGTTGTTGCGGCGTGCTCGGCTTGGTCCAACCGCTTCAGCCTCACGAACGCCTGAGCAAGACGGTAGATGCCGGCGAACACCGGCAGCACATCACCGGACTGCTCGGCAGCACGAATGGCGCGGTCGGCAGCGATCCACGCGGCATCGGCTTCGTCCTGGCGAACGAACGCCGCTGCCAGCGCCTGGTAGACACGGGCAAGCAGGGCGTGAAGCGCGGGCCGGTCGGCGGTGGCCGCAGTTCGCACCGCCGCTTCCAGGCGATCGACCAACGGCCCCACCTGAGCGCTGAGTTCTGCGAACCTCGCGGTGTGGGTGAGTTCCCACAACACGTCTACCTGGTGACTCAAATCGGCGAGCGAGGTTCGCTCGGTCGCTGCCGCCCTGCCTGCCAGCAAGGCGCCCAGTGCCGGATGACCGGAGATCGTCAAGCGCGCAGCATCGAGATCGTTCGGTCCCTCCGGCACCGTGGGTGGCGGTACCGACGCCACCGGAGCATCAGGGTTGAGCGCTTGGACCGAGACGCCGAGCGCGTCGGCCAGCAGTTGTAGGACATCGAGCCGCGAAACGGGCTGTACGCCGCGCTCGACCTGGGACACCCAACTTGCTGTACGACCGACCGCGGTCGCCAATTCCGTCTGCTTGATGCCGCGTTGCTTCCGGAGCGCTGCGACCCGCGCCCCGAAAGCCTTGCGCTCATCATCAGACGCCACCGGCCACCTCCCCTTGTACAACACCCTTGCCGTCCACGGACTCCAGGAAGTCCACTTCGACGGCGTCGATGTACTGCTCACGAGCAGCAAGGAACCGCCGGACGTGCGGCTGTTGCTCGTGCCGATCGAAGGCGGCCCGGTCCGCATACAGCTCGTAGAACATCCGCTGAAGCGGCTGCCCCTCCACGGTGTGACTCACATAAATGAGCGTCCCGGGTTCGAGTTCCCGGATGCCGACCAAGGTCTCTGCCACCAGGGCGTCAAAGGCTTCCACTGCCGCTTCGTCGCGGGCAGTGAAGCGCACGTTCAGGCCGAAGGCCACGTCTCGCTCCTCTCACAGGGCAACAGCCAGTCTCACACGATCGCTGTTTTCCTGCGACTAGCAGTTTCTCTTGACTCGCAGTTTTTCTGTGAGTACGTTCGCAGTGTTGCTTCACTCACTGAAGCGGCGCAGAGCACTGTGCGACCTGCCAGGGAAGGCGGCTTCGGCCGCGCGCCCGTAAGTGCGGGGACAGCTCGTTTCTTGAGAACTGAATCCATGCGAGTGACCGCAGCCCCGGGTTGCTCGCGCTGGTCTGCACAGGGGCTTCTGCCATCCGTCGTCCGCGACGGGGCTACTTCATACGTGTTCCGGGGCGGCTGCCGGTCCTTGCCGGGAGGCAGCCACCCCGTGGGCCGTGACCTTCCTGAAAGGAGCACGACCGTGAGAACCATTGTGAACGGCCGACTGGCCGTGTCGAGTTTCGAGTTCACCGAGTTGGCGCTGGGCGTCGACGCGGAGCTGTTCACGGGTGTCGACGGGGAGTCCGCCGAAGAGCGGGCGGCCCGAGTCGATGCCGCGCACGACATCCTGACCGCGCTGTGGCGCGAGGACCCCGAGTTGGCCGCCTACGCCGCGCAGTTGCTCGGCAAGGCGCCCCGGGTTCTGGTCATGCCGCGCCCCTTCGTTGCTCGGCGGTGGGCCGCGTGAGCGCCGATCCGGGCACGTTCGCCGCCGTCGGCTTCTCGCTCTACGCCGCGCACATGGTGGGTGACCACTGGGTGCAGACGGATCGGGAAGCGCTGGGCAAGGGTGCGGCCGGTTGGTCGGGCCGCTTCTGGGCCGCGCGGCACGTCGCGTCGTTGACGGCGGTCAAGGTGCTGTTCCTCGCCGCCGTGTGGCTGGTGTTCGCGTTGCCGCTGAACCCGTTCGCGGTCGTCGTCGGCCTGGTGATCGACGCGCTGTCGCACTGGTGGGCGGACCGCAGGCACACCCTCGCCAAGTTGGCCAGCCGGATCGGCAAGGGCACCTGGTGGGAGCGCGACCCTCAGGCGCCGTACCTGCTCGACCAGTCCTGGCACATCGGGTGGCTGTTCGTCGCCGCCCTGATCGTCACGGGGGTGACGTCATGACCGACACCGTCTACTCGATGCGCGCAGGCCGACAGCTCGACAAGGCCAAGGTCGCCGAAGCGCAGGCCGCCGCGCAGGCCAAGCAGGCCGAATCCGCGCTCGCCCAGGCCGAAGCCGCCGCAAGGATCGGCGCGGTTCAGCGCGAGGCCGAGCGCACCGCACGGGAGGGTGCCGAGCAGGACAAGGCGGCTGCCCGCGCTGCCCGGAATCTTCGGTGGCGCAAGCGCCTGGACGCGGTTCTCGTTCGCCGTGACTTCGTGATGGTCACGTCGATGATGGCCGCTTCGGTGGGCACCGCGTGGCCCGCACAGATGTCGTTCTATCTCGCGCTCGGCATGAATCCCGCGCTCGCGGTGCTCGTCACGTCGATGTCCGAGGGCGCGGCGTGGGCCGGTGCTGCGATGGCATCCAAGGCGATCGAGTCGGGCCGGCCTGCCGGCCTGTACCGGGCGATCACGTGGGGCTCCGCGCTTGCCGCCGCGGCGTTGAATGTCGCGCACACCATCCACCGGAGCATCCCGCTTGCAATCGTGCTCGGGATCGCGTCGATGCTCGGCGTACTGCTGTGGGAGTCCTACGCGCACAGTCAGGCCGAGCACACCGGCGGGAAGACCGGCGCGCAACTGCGCGCCGACCTCTACCGCAAGGCGCGGTTTCGTCGGGTGAGTCGGCGCATGCGCGACCTGCTCGCCGCGGTGCCCGGGTTGACGGAGGATGCGGCGTGGATCGTGGCGTGGCGCGGCGTCCACGGCGCCGACCCCGGGGTGACTCGCCGCACCCTCAAGCGTCACCACAAGGCCGCCCGACGGGTTCGTGAACTCCTGGCCGAAGCACCGGACCTGCCGACCGAACCGGTGGCGTTGTCGGTCATGCAGACGCCGACCGCCACGCTCGCCGACGTCGCCCCGGGTGGTTCGGTCCTCGACTCCAACGAAGCCGTCCGGGAAGCGCTCATCCTCGCGTTCGACTCCGCGCGACCGGTCGCCGACCTGCTCGGCAACCTCAACCAGACCGGCCCGACCGACCGCGAGCAGTCGACCCCTGATCAGCACATTTCTTCACAAAAGGGCAACGAGAAGTCGGGCACGATCCGGACGACCGACGCGCGTAGTCGTAAGCCCACAGGCAAAGTGCCGCCCGCTGCGAAGTCGACCGGTCGGGCCCGGTCGACGGATGAACTGCTGGCTGTGGCCCGTGAGTTGACGGCGGGTTGGCCGGTCGACCGGTTGACGGGCGAGGCGGTCCGCAAGGCGGTTCGCACGTCGGCCGCGAAGGGTCGGACGTTGCGGGACGCGCTCCTCGCCGAGCGCACGACCGCCGGCCTTCACCTGGTGGTCGACCCCGACGTCGACGGCGCGACCGGCAGCGCGTGATGGCCCAGTTCCGGAAACGCTTCTGGGACCCCGACGGCGCCCGGTACGGCATCCCTACTTACCCGTGGCGGTGCGCCCCGACCGGCCTGATGACACGCCGACAGCTTCGGGCCGACGGGTTGCGGCCCGGCGGGCAGGACCCCGCCGCACAACTCATGTGGCAGTCACGAGCACGGGGCCTGCGCGTCGCGTACCTGTACCGCCGCGACCGGGCCCGCACGGTTCGACCGATGACCGAGGGCCGGCACCGCGCGCTTGCCGCAGCGATGAGCGCCCGCCGGACCTGCCCCACCTGCCGCATCGACCGCGGCTACGTGATTTCCGTCCGGCTCGGCGCTTGTGTGCCGTGTGTGGACGGCTTGGAGTACAGCGCCACCGCCTGATTCGTGCGGGCACCGGCCACGCCTGGCAGCAACCGCCGGTGCCCGCTCTCCCCGAAGAGGAGACGACCAGCATGACGCAGGAAACCGTTAACAGCCCCGAAGAAACCACCGCCGATCCGGTCGACGGTGAGGTGATCCCGCTGCGCAAGCGCGACCGGGACGCGTTCGGCGAATGGGTCGCCGAACTGCCCGACCCGGACCGCGAGGCGGCCGAGTCGGACGACGTGGCCGAGGGTCAGGTGGTCGACCTGCCGGAGCAGGTCTACCCGCTGTCGCTCGCCGAGATGATGAAGGCCAAGGACGAGGCGCGACGGCCGATCCTGCCGAAGTGGCTCACGATCGATGCCGAACGCCGGGCGTTCGCACGCTGGTTGGTCCACCACTACCGCGAGACGGGCGCGTATCACCTGGTGCGGGTGCCGGTGTACTCGGCCAAGCTCACCGCATACGCGCCGCGGGGCGCGTGGCGGTGGTCGACGGCGACGTGCCGGTGGGTCTTCGACGCCGAGGGCGCGCCGATCCGCGCCGCCGCCGTTCAGGCCGCAGACGCGGCCGAATATCTGCGGTTGTCGAAGCAGCGCAATGGACGGGTGAAGTTGCGCGCCACCATCGCCCTGCTCGTGAGTGTGCTGGGCCTGGTGTTGGCGCTTGCGGTGTGGGTGCTGGCTCCCGCGTGGGTGGAGATTCTCGGCGTGGCGGCGACGGTTGCGGTTCTGGGGTGGGCGGGCACGCCGGCGGATCGTCCGGTGATCGAGGGTGCGCGGGTGAAGTTCCGGGCGCGCAAGCTCACCTCGGACATCGTGGTCCGGGCGTTCGTGTCCGCCGGGCTGACGACGAAGGATCAGGGGATCGCGTTCCCGAAGCCGATCGTGCAGGAGGGCGACGGGTGGCGGGTGGTGGTCGACCTGCCCTACGGCAAGACGTTCGCCGACGCCCTCAACGCCCAGGACCGCCTCGCGTCCGGCATCGACGTGGCACCCACTCAGGTGTTCCTCGACAAGGACGTCACCAGCGCCCGGCGGGTGTCGATGTGGGTCGCCGGGACCGACCCGCTCGCCGTCTCCCCGGGGCGTACGCCGCTGCTGCTCACGGACCGGGTGGACTTCTGGAAGCCGATCCCGTGGGGCCGCGACGAACGCGGCAACGAAGTGATGGTGACCATGCTGTGGCTGTCGCTGCTGGTCGGCGCGGTGCCTCGGCAGGGCAAGACGTTCTCGGCGCGCACGATCGCGCTCGCCGCGGCGCTGGACCCGTTCGTGCGGATCGTGCTCTTCGACGGGAAGGCGTCGCCGGACTGGCGCGGTTTCAGGAAGATCGCGCACCGGATCGGGTTCGGCATCGTCCCGCGTGACGGGGTGGACCCGGTGGAGCACTTCGTGGATTCGCTCACGGAGTTGAAGGCGGATGTGGAGGACCGCTACCACCGGTTGTCCGAGATGCCGCTGAACGTATGCCCGGAGGGCAAGCTGACGCCGGAGATCTCCCGGAACAAGCGCCTGAACATGCCGCTCACGGTCGTGATCGTGGACGAAGTCCAGGAATATCTTCAGCACCCCACCCACGGGAAGCTGATCCTCGAACTGCTCGTCTACCTCGCGCGGGTCGCTCCGGCGGTGGGTGTGTCGGTGTTGGTGGCGACGCAGAAGCCGGACGACAAGGCGTGCCCGTCGGTCCTGCGCGACCAGCACCAGGCCCGGTTCAGTCTCAAGGTCGGTTCCTGGCAGGTCTCGGACGTCGTGCTCGGCGCGGGCGCGTACAGCGAAGGACTCGACGCATCGCGCCTGTTGCGCTCCCACAAGGGCGTCGGCGTGCTGCGCGGGATGACCGACGAAGCCGGGATCGTGCGCACCTACCTCGCCGACGGCTCCGACGCCGAGGTCATCCTCACCCGCGCGCTCGCCCTGCGCACCGACGAGGGGACCTTGTCCGGCGACGCGATCGGCGAGGCCGCGGCCGGCGCCGAGTCGGGCTCGATCCTGGACGACGTCGCCGCCGTCCTCGGCCGCGGCGAGGACAAGGTGTGGTCCGAGACCATCGTGGACCGCCTCGCCGAACTGAGCCCCGAGACGTACGGGCCGTGGGCCGCGTTGGAGCCCAAGCCCAAGGCCGAACAGCTCACCAACGCGCTCAAGCCGTACGGCATCGCCACGGAGCAGATCGGCCGCCGCATCGACGGCAAGAACGTCAACCGGCGCGGCGTTCTCCGCGACCACATCATCACGGCCATCACGGAACGCAACCGAAACCGCGTCTCCGACTGACGCGCACGGGTCGCTAGCGCCAGCAACGACCGTCGCTAGCGCTAGCGACCCCGCTAGCAACCGAAACAGCACCTGATCAGGACGCTATCGACTAGCGGCCTTCCTCTCGCACACCCCGAAACAGGCTTCAGGAGGCTCCCCATGGCACTCGCCGCACTTGCCACCCTCGCCGCCCTGCTTGTGACCGTGGGTTACACCCTGCTATGCCTCGTCTCGCCGTTCGGCCCGTGCCGCCGGTGCGAGGGCACCGGCAACCACATCTCATGGCGGGACAAGCGCCGCGCCGCGAACGGCACCCCGCGCAAGCCCAAGCGCCGCAGCATCCGCAAGCCGTGCCGCCGCTGCAAGGGCACCGGCGCCCGGCTGCGGATCGGCCGCCGCATTCACAACCATGCCCGCCGGCTCCACGCCGACGGCACCCGCTGACCCGCGCTCCGACCACCAGTCAGGAGACCAGCCATGACCACTCTCGCCGCCGGTGGCTCCACCGTCGTCATCGGCCTGCCCGTGATCCTGCTCGCCGCCGCGTTCCTCCTGCTCGCCGGGAACAAGGCGCCCAAGCTCGCCGGGTTCTGCCTGTTCGTCGCCGGCGTCAACCTCTCCGCCACGGCGTTCGCCGCCTCGCTCAACAACTCCACCGGCACGCTCGTCGCCGGCCTGGTCGACGCGCTCGCGTCCGCCATCGCCTGACCGAACGGAGCACCCGCCCGTGCGCATCCGCCGCTGGTTCGTCTACCGCGAGCACCGCGCGATCCACATCGAACGCGGCGCCGACCCGAACTGCCCCGACTGCTTCGGCGAAGGGGGTTGGTGGGAAGGCAGCGCCACCCACCCGGAAGAACCGGACGTCGTGACGTGCCAGTGCAACGACGGGCCGCGCATCCGCATCCCCTACGGCCGACGGCCGAGCCGGACGTACAGCGCCGAACCGCCGTTCTAGAACCGCCCCGGAGCGACCGCCCGAACCACCAAGAACAGTCGGTCGCCCCGGGCCTCCTGCACCACATCAGCAGACAGGAGAACCCCAGCATGACAGGACCCATCCGAGACGTGCCCGTACCGCACGGTCCGTTGGACACGGAGCCGCGCGGCATCGAGCGCCAGACCGGCGCCGAGAATCGCGCACTGCTGCACCGCACGCTCGCCGACGCCGGCGTGGAACTCGGCACGTACGACCGGTTCATCGTCGACTGGCTCGGCAACTGGGACAGCCCCACCGTCCTGACCATCGCCTCGCTCATCGCCCGCGCCGCAGACCTCAAGGGTCCGTCCGAGATGTACCGCACGCTCGCGGACGCCATCACCTCGACCATGGCCTACCCGGACGACTGGGACGGCGACGCCCCCGAACACGTCCGCCTCGCAGAGTACGTCGCCACCCTCGCCGAGTACTTCGGGCGCACCGAGTGAACGCCGCGACCGGCCCGCGTATCGGGTCGCTGTGCACGGGCTACGGCGGCTTGGACGACGCCGTACACGCCTTGTTCGGCGGCGAGACCGTGTGGCACGCGGACAACGACCCCGGCGCGAGCGCGATCCTGGCGCACCACTGGCCCACGGTGCCGAACCTGGGCGACATCACCGCCGTCAACTGGACCACGGTCGCACCGGTCGACGTGGTGACCGGCGGCTACCCCTGCCAGCCCTTCAGCGTCGCCGGGAAGCGAAAGGGAACCACGGATGCCCGACACCTCTGGCCGCACGTGGCCCGTGCCATCGGCGTACTACGACCCCGAATCGCGATCCTTGAAAACGTCGCAGGGCACCTTCGACTCGGATTCGACACCGTCCTCGCCGACCTTGCCCGCCTCGGGTTCGATGCGCGGTGGTGCTGTGTACGCGCATCGCAGGTCGGCGCTCCCCACCGACGGGAACGGCTCTTCGTCCTCGCCTGGCCTGCCGACGCCGGCGGCCCGCGACTGGCGTGGCGGGGGGCAACGAGGGCAACTCCCCACCGTGGTGGCTCTGTTGCCGACGCCGCGCACCTCGGACGCGAACGGCGCCGGAGCGCACGGCACGGGTGGCCCGGATCTGCGGACGTTGATAGCGCGACTGCCCGCGCGTGGCGGCCGTTCACACCCGCCGTCGCCCGCTGGGAACACGTCACCGGACGACCCGCGCCCGCACCAACTGACGATCGCGGACGCCTGAGCCCCGCCGCCGTCGAATGGCTCATGGGCCTGCCCGCAGGCCACGTCACCGAAGTGCCCGGGCTGTCCTGGACCGCCCAGCTCAAGGCGCTGGGCAACGGAGTAGTTCCCCTCCAGGCCGCCGCCGCGCTCCGTCTGCTCCTCGCCGACCAGGACGCGCACCACTTGGCCGCCTGAACACCCCACCGCATCACCGTGACCGGCCGCCCCGCCGGCGGCCGGTCACACCCCGAAGGACACCGGAGGGACACCATGACCCGACCGAACCCGACCCTGAAGGCCGCCGCGCTCGCGCTCGCCGAGCGTGGGTGGCACGTCTTCCCGCTCGTCCCGAACGGCAAGAAGCCCGCCGTGAGCGGTTGGCAGGACCGCGCCACCACCGACGCCGAGCGCATCGCGCGGTGCTGGGACCACGGCGCGTACAACATCGGCCTCGCCACCGGGCCCACGCGCCTGGTGGTGGTCGACCTGGACAAGCCCAAGACCGACACCGACACCCCGCCCGCCGAGTGGGCCGAGCAGGGCGCCACCGACGGCGCCGACGTGTTCGCCCTTCTCGCCCTGACGGCCCAACAGCCCTACCCCGGCGACACGTTCACGGTCGGCACGCCGACCGGCGGGCAGCACCTGTATTACTTCGCGCCCGACGGCACCGACTTCCGCAACACCGCGGGCAAGCTCGGGTGGAAGGTCGACACCCGCGCGGTCGGCGGCTACGTCGTCGCCCCCGGCAGCCTCATCGACGGCGCCCCGTACGCGATTCTCAACGACACCGCGCCCGCGCCGCTCCCGGGATGGCTCGCCGCGCTCCTGCGACCCGCACCGCTGCCCCCGCAGGAACCGGTGATGATCCCGGTCGCCGTTGACCGGCGTACCGCCTACCTGAACGCGGCCGTGAACGGACAATTGGACAAGATCCTTAAATCGCCGGAGCACGGGCACAACATCGCGCTCTACCACTCGGCTGTCGCGCTGGGTCAGCTCGTCGCCGGTGGCGAACTCTCCGAGTCGGACGTGACCAACCGGCTCATGTCCGCCGCGCTCCAAGTTGGTCAACCCGAACGCGAGGCCCGGCGCACCATCCGGTCCGGCCTCGCCAAGGGCCGCGCCCGGCCGCGCACCGTCGCCGCATGACCGCCGTCCCGCATCCGGCTCTGGCCGAGCACCTGCGCGCCGTCCCCACCTCGGACGACGGCGCGCAGGTGCCCGCGGCACCGGCCCGGATCAAGACGGCGTGGACCGCCGACGAACTCATGGGCATGGACTTCCCCGAACCGCGCTGGGCCGTTCCGGGGATCCTGTGCGAGGGCGTGAGCCTGCTCTGTGGTCCGCCGAAGGTCGGTAAGTCGTGGATGTCCCTCGGACTCGGGTTGTGCGTCGCCGCCGGCGGCCTCGCGTTCGACACCATCCCGGTCGACGGCGGACCCGTCCTCTACCTCGCCCTTGAGGACACCGCCCGACGTCTCCAATCCCGCATGGGCAAGCTCCTCGCCGGGCGCAGGGCTCCCCACGGGCTCACGCTCGCGACATCGTGTCCGCCGCTTCCCCAGGGTGGAAGCGAGGCCATCGCGCACTGGCTGGAGCGCCACCCGGACGCGCGCATGGTCGTCATCGACGTGTTCGCCAAGATGCGCGGCAACAGCGCGCCCGGCGCGTCCGCCTACGACGCCGACTACGCCGCCGTCGGCCGCGCCAAAGCCCTCGCCGACCACTACGGCGTCGCCGTCGTCCTCGTCCACCACGTCCGCAAGGCGGGCAGCGACGACTTCCTCGCCGAAGTGTCCGGCACCAACGGACTCGCCGGCGCGGCGGACGCCACACTCGTCCTCAAGCGCGCCCGCGGGCAGGCCGACAGCATCCTTCACGTCACCGGCCGCGACGTGGACGAAGCCGAATACGCCCTGTCCTTCAAGCCCGAAACCGGCGCGTGGCAATTGCTCGACGGACCGGCGTCCGATCACACGATGGGCGACACCCGCGCGGTCATCCTGCGCCACGTCCGCGCCAACCCCGGCGCCCGCCCGAAGGACATCGCCGCCGCGCTGCCCGATGTCGACCCCGACACCGTGCGCCGCACCTGCGCACGCATGGCCGACGCCGGACAACTCACGAAGGACCCCGGCGGCCGGTACTACCCGGACACCGCCACCCGGACAGCCACCGGGGCAGACGTGTCCGAGCTGTCCGGGTGTCCGGTTACCCCACCTGACCTGCGCAATCACCCCGGACAGCTCGGATACGACCTGTCCGGGCTGTCCGGCACCGACGAAAGCGAGGGCAAGTGAAGCGTCCCGCAGCGTTGAAGCTGTCCGAAGTGCTTGAGGAGATCGGCATCTCTCGCGCCGCGTTCTACCGCATGCGTGCTCGCGGCGAGGCGCCCGAGATCACCCCTCTGCCCAACGGTCACCTCCGGATTCACCGGGCCGATCTCGATGCCTGGTGGGCCGGCCTCAAGCAGTCCGCCTGATCTGCCACCGCCGGGGCGTGGCCACCCGCCGCGCCCCGGCGCCATTCTCGGGGAGAACACCGCATGCCCACCCCTTCGTTCGACGTCCGGATCTGGGCCGTTCGCAACCGCAACGGGCGCAAGACTGCCGAGGTCCGGTGGCGGGTCGGCGCCGAAGAGTTCGGATCGACGCACGCCAACAAGACCATGGCCGACGGGCGCCGCGCAGACCTCATCGCGGCCATCAACCGCGGTGAGCCGTTCGACGCCGAATCCGGGCTGCCCATGTCCGAGGTCCGCGCCATCGAAGCCGCGCGCACCGAAGTCACGTGGTACGCCCACGCCCGCGACTTCATCGAGATGAAGTGGCCGCGCAGCTCCGCCAAGAGACGCATGGGCCTTGTCGTCGGCCTGTCGACGGCGACGGTTGCCCTGACCGCCAAGGATGCCCCTTCGCCCGACCCGAAGCAGCTCTATCAGGTGCTCTACCTGTGGGGGTTCAACGTGCATCGATGGAAGCAGGAGCCGCCCGCAGAGGCCCGCGAAATGCTCGCGTGGGTCGAAGCCAACTCACTGCCGGTCCGCAGTCTCGAAAGGGCCGACTCGGTGCGTGCGGTGCTCGGCGCCATGTCGGTGCGGCTGGACGGCAAGCGTGCCGCCGCGTCCACGTTCATCAACAAGCGGGCGGTCTTCCGTACGGCGGTCGGCTACGCGATCGAGAAAGAGCGCCTGGACCGCAACCCGCTCGACAAGGTCTCGTGGGAACGTGACGACGATGACAACCAGGTCGAACCGGCCTGTGTGGTCAATCCCACCCAGGCACACGCCCTCTTGGCGCGGGTCTATGCACAGGGCCGGCGTGGACGGCACTTGGCCGCGTTCTTCGGCTGCATCTACTTCGCGGGCATGCGATGCGCCGAGGTCGTCAAACTCCGCACCGACCAATGCACCCTGCCCAAGCGCGGATGGGGAGAGCTACGCCCCTGCAAGTCCGGTCCGCGCGTCGGTACCGCATGGACCGACAGCGGAGACGCGCACGACGACCGCGGGCTGAAGTCCCGCGCCCGGTCGGCGTCGCGCTCGATCCCGATCCCGCCGGAACTCGTTTCCATGCTTCGGTGGCACGTCTACCGCTACGGGACAGCACCCGATGGCCGGCTGTTCCGCAGCGCCGTTGGTGGCCTCGTGCAGGACAAGGCGTACCGCCTGGAGTGGGCCAAGGCCCGGGAGCAGGTGTTGACGTCCGCACAGGTGGCCTCGCCGCTCGCGAAGCGCCCGTACGACCTGCGGCACGCGTGCGTGTCCCTGTGGCTCAAATCCGGTGTCGCACCGACCGAAGTCGCCCGGCGGGCCGGACAGAGCGTCGACGTGCTGCTGAAGGTCTACGCCAAGTGCATCGACGGCACGGTGAAGCAGGACAACGACCGCATCTCGGCGACCTTGAAGGCGTGGAAGACGCCGAAATCCTGACGTGGCCCGCGCATGGCCCGCAAGCGCTGGTCAGCACGTGAATCAGGGTGAGACAGAGCGAGACAAGCCAGTCTTTTGCGGCATCTCGGATCCGAGACTGTCGACCCGAGTGAAATCGCAGGTCACGTCGGATTTCCCGTGGTCAGGAGGGTGTCTCCCGTCCACGGGAAATCCGGACAAAAGAAGAGACCCGCTCTCCTCGCCGAAGAGCGGGTCCCTATTCGCGGTCTCCGCAGGTCGAACCCTCATACGACCTGCTCGTTCGTGGGCCGAACCCTCATACGGCCCACCATCCGCGGTCCGTGCCCCTGGCGCACCTCAGGGCAGAGCGCGCCAGGGGACGATTTGTTACCCGCGCAGCCCCGAGGCTTCGCGAGCGAGCTTTTCCACCCGCGCCCAGTCGCGCGAGGCGACCGCGTCCGCGGGAAGCATCCAGGACCCGCCGACGCACGCCACGTTCGGCAGCGCCAGGTAGGTCGGGGCCGACGCCGGGGTGATTCCGCCCGTCGGGCAGAACCGCACGTCCGGCACCGGCGAGGCCAGCGACTTCAGGTACGGCGCGCCGCCCGCGGCCTCGGCCGGGAAGAACTTCATCTCCCGCACCCCGCGTTCGCGCAGTTCCAGCACCTCGGACACCGTCGACGTGCCGGGCAGGAAGGGCAGTCCGCTGTCCATCAGCGACCCGTACAGCCGCTCGGTGCAGCCCGGCGTGACCAGGAAGCGCGCGCCGGCGGCGACCGCCGCCTTCGTCTGCTTCGGCGTCAGGACCGTACCGGCGCCCACGAACGCACCCTCGACCTCGGCCGCGATGCGCTCGATCGCGCCGATCGCCGCCGGCGTGCGCAGGGTGACCTCGACGGCGGGCAGCCCGCCCGCCACCAGCGCACGCGCCAGCGGTACGGCCGACTCCACGTCGTCCACGATCACCACCGGGATCACCGGGGCCAGGTCCAGAGCGGACGTGCTCACGCCGCCACCTCCACAAGTCGAGTGCTGCGCGCGTCCAGCCACGCGGACGCGCCGCGCAGAGCCGGATGCGGGGCCACCACGAGTGCGGTGGAGATTCGGTGCAGGTACGGCGCCATCGTCGGGTTGGTCTCGAAGCCCATCCGGAATTCGCTCTTGAGCAGCGTCTCCGTGATCCGCGGCAGAATGCCGCCGGCCAGGAAGACCCCACCGCGAGCGCCCATCGTCAGGGCCACCCCGCCGGCGAAGGTGCCGAGCAGTCGGCAGAACGTCTCCACCGTCGCGACGCAGACCTCGTCGCTCCCGTCCAGGGCGCGGGAGGAGATGTCCGCGGGGCTGAGCGCCTCGGCCGGGACTCCGTGCACCGCCGCCGTGCAGCGGTGCAGGCGACACAGTCCGGGGCCGGAGAGCACATGCTCCGCGGTCACCGTGCCCAGGCCGCCGCGCTCGTCGCGCAGCACCTCCAGGGCCGCGGCGTCCGGGCCGTGCGCCGGACGGAGCAGGACGTGCCCGCCCTCACCCGGCAGCGGCACCCAGCCGCCGCCCGGGATCGGCACCAGGCCGGCCACGCCGAGCCCGGTGCCGGGGCCGAGTACGGCCATCGGCAGCGTCGGGTCGGGCAGTCGGTCGCCGACCACGATCAGGTCGTCGCCCGCGAGGTGCGGCAGCGACAGCGCCAGCGCCTCGAAGTCGTTGATCAGATACAGATCCGGGACGCCCAGCGCGACCCGGGTCTCCGCGATGGACAACACCCACGCGCCGTTGGTCAGCCGGAACCGGTCGCCGTGTACGGGGCCCGCGACCGCCGCGCAGATCGCGCCGGGCCGGGACGCGCCGGAACGCTCCAGGTAGTCCTCGATCGCGGCGGCCAGGTCCACGTGGTCCTCGCTGCGCAGCCCGAGCACCCGTTCGGGCTGCCCGCCCGGCTCGGTGACCACGGCGAAGCGCGCGTTGGTGCCGCCGATGTCGGCGACCAGCCACGGGCGGTCGGGGGTCGGCGGTGCCACGGTCGGGGTCATGCGCTCGCTCCGTCGAAAGCCACGGCCGCGACCGCGCCGAACACACCGGCGCCGAGGTCGGCCGGGCCGACTCCGGCGCGCAGCGCGGTGAACAGTTCGCGTCCCGTGCCGACCCACTCGGCGTCGGTCGGGGCCGCGCCGGTGACCTGGCGCCCGGTCAGATCGGCCTGCGTGGTCAGCGTGCCCGCGACCGCGTCCACGGTCACGATGTCGCCGTCGCGAATCTTGGCGATCGGGCCGCCGGCCGCCGCCTCCGGGGTGCAGTGGATCGCCGCCGGGATCTTGCCGGAGGCACCGGAGAGTCGACCGTCGGTGACCAGTGCCACGTGGTGGCCCCGGTCCTGGAGCACGCCGAGCGCGGGGATCAGCTTGTGCAGCTCGGGCATGCCGTTCGCCCGCGGGCCCTGGTAGCGCAGCACCGCGACCAGGTCGTGGTCCAGCTCGTTGTTCTCGAACGCGGCCAGGAACTCGGCCTGTCCGTCGAACACCCGCGCCGGTGCGGTCACCACGTGGTGCGACGGGTCGACCGCGGACACCTTGATCACCGCGCGACCGAGATCGCCGTGCAACATCCGCAGGCCGCCGTCGGGCGCGAACGGCTTGTCGTACGGCCGCAGTACGTCGAGATCCAGGCTTTCGGTCGGGCCGTCCACCCAGACGATCGAGCCGTCCTCGGTGAGTTGCGGCTCGCGCCGGTAGCGGTTCAGGCCGTCGCCGGCGACGGTGCGCACGTCCTCGTTGAGCAGCCCGCCGTCGAGCAGCGTGCCGATCAGGAACGCGGTGCCGCCCGCGGCGTGGAAGTGGTTGATGTCCGCCGGGCCGTTCGGATACATCCGGGTCAACAGCGGGACCGCGGTGGACAGCTCGGCGAAGTCGTCCCAGGTGAGTGTGATCCCGGCGGCGGCGGCCATCGCGACCAGGTGCAGCGTGTGGTTGGTCGAACCGCCGGTGGCCAGGAGCGCGACGACCGCGTTGACCCAGGCCTTCTCGTCGAGCACCTCGCCGATCGGCGTGTACTCGCGGACCAGCGACGTCGGGTCGCCGAGCGACGTGGTGGCCGCGACCCGGCGGCCCGCCTCGTCGGTCAGCGCCTTGCGCAGCGGCTGGTCGGGGTGCACGAAGCTGGCGCCCGGCAGGTGCAGTCCGAGCACCTCCATCACGAGCTGGTTCGTGTTCGCGGTGCCGTAGAAGGTGCAGGTCCCGATGCCGTGGTACGCGCCGGCCTCGGCGTCGAGCAGTTCCTCGCGGGAGACCTTGCCCTCGGCGAAGCGCTGCCGGACCCGGGCCTTCTCCTTGTTCGGCAGGCCCGAGGACATCGGGCCGGCCGGCACGAAGATCGTCGGCAGGTGGCCGAAGGACAGGGCGCCGATCACCAGACCGGGCACGATCTTGTCGCACACGCCGAGCATCAGCGCGCCGTCGAACATGTCGTGGGCCAGCGCCACGGCCGCCGCCATCGCGACCACGTCGCGGCTGAACAGGGACAGTTCCATGCCCGCACGGCCCTGGGTGATCCCGTCGCACATGGCGGGCACGCCGCCGGCGAACTGGGCCACGCCGCCGGCCTCGGCCACCGCGGCCTTGAGCTGCTCGGGGTAGGTCCGCAGCGGCTGGTGCGCGGAGAGCATGTCGTTGTAAGAGGAGACGATCGCGACGTTCGGCTTGACCGGGCCCTGCGGGCCGGTGCCGCGCAGGCCGAGCTTCTCGCTGGGCGAGCAGGCGGCGAAGCCGTGGGCGAAGTTGGCGCAACCGAGCTGTCCGCGGGCGGGGGCCTCGGTGGCCGCGGCCCGGATCCGCTCCAGGTACGCCGTACGCGTGGCGGCACTGCGGCGCGCGATGCGCTCCGTCACTGCGGCCACCGTCGGGTGGGTCCTCTGCTCGCTCACGATCTTGGTGCCCCTGCTGTCGGCGGCCTGCTCTGCCGGTTCGGGTACCAAACTAGGGGTACTTTTGCTTCCTGGCAAGCAAAAGAGTGACGCTCGGGTGTCGAAGTAGTGAACTTAGGGCTTTGACCGAGGGAAAGCCGCCCTGGTTCACTGGATGGCATGGCCCGACGCGCGAATCCCATCCCGCACAGCAGTGCAGGCGAGGTCCTTCGCCTTGTGCGCGAAGGGGATGCCGAGACCCGGGCCGACGTCGCCCGGCTTACCGGGCTGTCCCGATCCGCCGTGGCGGCCCGGATCGACGAACTGGTCGACGCCGGTCTGCTGGCCGAGCGCGCCGACGGCGTGTCCACCGGCGGCCGACCGCCGATCCGCCTCGAACTCAATCCCGACGGCGGCCTGGTGCTGGCCGCCTCGCTCGGCAGCAGCCGAGGTCAGCTCGCGGTCTGCGACCTGACCGGCCGGGTGCTGGCCAGCCGGGAGACCCGAATGGCCGCCCAGGGTGGACCGGACGCGGTGCTCACCGGACTGCCGGACTGGATCGACACGATGCTCGCGGACGAGGGCTTCGACCCGGCGCGGGTGCGCGGCGTCGGAGTGGCGGTGCCCGGCCCCGTCGAACTGGACACCGGGCGCGCGGCCGGCGCGCCGACGCTGCCCGGCTGGGACGGGGTGGCGATAGCGCCCGCCCTGCAACGCCGGTTGCCGGTACCGGTGTACGTGGACAACGACGTGAACGTGATGGCCCTGGGCGAGTACCGGGCCCGGGCCGACGCGGGCGACCTGGTCTTCGTCAAGGCGTCCACCGGCATCGGCGCGGGGATAGTCGCCGACGGCAAGGTCTACCGGGGCGCGCTCGGCGCGGCGGGCGAGATCGGCCACATCCCGGTCGCCGGCGGCACCGGCGTGCGGTGTTGGTGCGGCAATGTGGACTGCCTCGAAGTGCTGGCCAGCGGACGGCACTTGATCGAGACGCTGGCCGCGCACGGGGCCCGCTTTCCGGACGGTCGCGAGATCTCCAGCGTGCGCGACGTGGTGGCGCTCGCGGCGGCCGGTCAGCCCGAGGCGGTCCGACTCGTGCGCGAGTCCGGGCGGATGCTCGGCGAGGTGCTGGCGAGCGTGGTCAACGTGCTCAATCCGGCGGTCGTGGTGCTGGGCGGCGACCTCGCCGACGCGGGCGATCCGTTGCTCGCGGGGGTGCGGGAGGTCGTCTACAAGCGGTCCACGGCGGTGGCCACGCGCGAACTGCGGATCGTACCGAGCGTGTTGGGCGAGGCCGCGGGCCTGACCGGCTGCGCGTTCATGGCGTTGGACCAGATCCTGTCGCCCGATTCGGTGGACACGACGCTGGCGCGGCTTGCCGGTGGGCGGTCGTTGCCGAGTGTGAATCGGGCGCTTCCGGCCTGAGGCCGGGCTGTTCGGCCTCAGGCGCCGGCCGGGCCGAACCTGTTTTCGTCCGACGTTGGCCGTCGGTTGCCCCGGGTCGGCCTCGAACGCCGGCCGGGCCGAATTGCCGGGCGTCGGCTCGTCGGGTCGACCCCAAGCGGGCCCGGCCGAATTGCCGGTACGCCGCCTCGAACGCCCCGGGTCGAGTGGCCGGGCATGCGGTGATCGGGCGCCTTCCGCTGCTCGGAAACGGATCCTCCGCGTGGGGAATGTTGAGCGGGCAACTATCGTTGGAGCGAGCAAGGCCCGGAAAGCCGGGTCGGTACTCGTATCCGAGGAGCAGGCCATGCCCGCCGTCACCGTTTCCAACCCGCTGGCCCTGCCGCGTCTGCCGGAACCCGGTCTCGACGCGCGGCCGCGTCCCGTACTCGCCGTCACCACCGCGCCCACCGGCGTCGAGGGTGAGGGTTTCCCGGTTCGTCGGGCCCTCGCGGGGATCGACCAGAGCCGTCTCGACCCGTTCATCATGATGGATCAGATGGGTGAGGTGGACTACGCGCCGGGCGAGCCCAAGGGCACCCCGTGGCACCCGCACCGCGGCTTCGAGACGGTGACCTATCTGATCGACGGCGAGTTCGTACACCAGGACTCGGCCGGCGGCGGCGGGGTGATCACCGATGGGGACACCCAATGGATGACCGCCGGCTCCGGACTGCTGCACATCGAGGCGCCGCCGGAGGCGCTGGTGACCAGTGGCGGTCTGTTCCACGGCATCCAGTTGTGGGTCAACCTGCCGTCCGCGCAGAAGATGGCCGATCCGCGCTATCAGGACATCCGCGCGGGTGACGTCAAGCTGCTCGCGTCGGACGACGGCGGCGCGCTGGTGCGCCTGATCGCGGGCTCCGTCGGCGACTTCGACGGCCCGGGCATCACGCACACCCCCATCACCTTGGTGCACGCCTCGGTCAACCCGGGCGCACGACTTTCGCTGCCCTGGCGCAAGGACTACAACGCACTGGTGTACGTTCTCGCGGGCTCCGGCACCGTCGGGACCGAACGTCGACCGATCGAAACCGGCCGGCTCGCGGTCTTCGGCGCCGGGGACACGATCGACCTCCAGGCCGACGCGCGACAGGATTCGAACAAGCCGAACCTCGAGGTGATCGTTCTCGGTGGGCAGCCGATCGGCGAGGAAGTCGCCTGGTACGGCCCCTTCGTGATGAACACGCACGCCGAACTGGCTCAGGCGTTCGACGACTTCAAGGCGGGCCGGATGGGAAGGATCCCCGCCGACCGGATCTGACGGCCGGTCAACAGTGGCCGAAGATCATCGCCGAGGAATCTGACGCACCGTCAGAGCCCTTAGGGTGCAAGGGAATGCCTCATAGGGGCGAGCGCGTGGGCTACGCAACGGAGCCGACCGGTCGCCCCTTGACGCTGTCCCGCCCACTGGCCACACTGAACAAGGTCAAATGGAACGTACCGGTTTGCCGCGCTATGAGCGTGGCCTGCGGAAACAGGAGTGGAGCCGTCACCTCACCACCGTGAGCTCCGCCGCCGGGCCGAAGTGGCCCCGGTCGACGGGTGCGATGTGACACCGGACGAGAGGAGTCCGCGTATGTCCCGGCCCTCCCGGGTGGCACACGGCATCGGCGACGGTGACCGACGGCCGCCCCACACCTCATATTTCGCCGAATCGCCGATCGTTTCGCGGGTGATCGCACCGACTTCGACCGGTGCGTCGTCCGCAGTCGCCCGATCGACCCGTGCGTGGCCCGGCGCGTCCGGGTCCTGGGGGCGGTGATGGCCACCGACTGGCGCAAGAAGTTCGTGGAGAGCACGGTCAAGACCCGTGCCTCGTCCACGAACTGGATCGCGCTGAAGATCATCCACTCGAACGCGCTCACGATGCTCATCCTCGGCACCGCCGCGGTGTTCGCGGTGGTCCTGCATCTCAAGGGACGTGCGCGCGATGGCGAGTTGTTCGCGCTCGTGATCGCCGTGCCGTGGATACTGGCGGCATATCGACACAGCCGGACCTGCAAGCCGTGTCCACGTCAGTCGGGAGGGGGATAGGCGATGAGCGCGTACGAACCGCCACCGCCCCCCGAGGCACGCGGACTTCGGCTCGGCGACCTGGTCCGTCGACGCCGACTCGCCGATCCCGACGACGAGGAGCCGGCCTTCCCGGCGCCTCGCCACGATCGCGCGGACAAACCCTCGGGCCGGGCCGCGAGCGGGCCCGAGCGCGAGTCCCGCGCGTCCCGGGACGAGGACGAGCCCTCCTGGCGGCGCGACTTGCGGGAGCGTCGGAAGCACGAGCGGGAGACCGCGGCCAGGGCCGAGACCCGGCGCACGACCGAGCGCGCGAGCGATGCGTCCGCGCGCCCCGGACGAGCCGCCGCCGCCCGACGCGCCGAGGAAGCGCAGGCCCAGGGTCGGCGAACCCAGGCGCAGCGGGCCGAGGGTGGCGCCGCCGGCGTGGCGGATCGCTCGGCTCGGCCCCCGGTGCGGCATGTGATGAAACCCCGCGACCCGGGCCGCCACAACGCGCCCGCGACCCCCGCGGAGAGCGCGCGCAAGTTGCCGTGGCGCAAGTCCGCCAAGGCGGCCGGCCCGATCGCGGGCGCCGCCGGGGCGGGCCCCGCCGCAGAGACCGCGGGCGGCTCGACCGCCGCCTCCGGCCTGGCCCGATTCGTCCGTCGAGGTCCTGCGGCTGCCGCCGCGGACGATGCCGCCGACTCCGGTACCCAGGGTGGGAGTTCGGGCATACCCAAGGTGCAGCCGCCGTTCGCGGGGGCTGCCGAGGGGAGTGCCGGACCCAGTCGGGGGCCGTTCGGTGGGACCGACCTGATCATGCTGGTTCCCGCCGGATTCGCCGCCTACTACGGTGCGGGGCTCCTGGTGAGCTGCTCGTCCGAGGCGAACTTCATGGCGGCCTTCTGCCTGTGGCTCATGATGGGCTTCTGGATCGTGATCGTCAGCGCGAAATGGCCGCTGTTGCGGCTCATGCGCTGGGCCTGGGTGCTCGCCGGTCTGATGGCCGGCGCATCCATCCCCATCGGTGGCGGGTGACGGTGCGAGCGACGTGAGTAGCTTACGAACCGTCATATCACGGGTACGCCAAGGCAAACAGGGACCGGCGGACGACCGCAGGACCGGAGGGGAATCATGCACATGTCGCTGAGCGCCGTGGCCGCTGCCGCGCCCGACTCCATCGTCGAGCTCCACTCGGCGGTGACCACCGAGACGAGCAGCGTCGGTCGCGGGGTGACCGTCGGTGTCCCGATCCTGATCATCTTCATTCTCTTCTACCTGGTCACCCACAAGAACTACAAAATCGGTGGCCTGGTGCTGGCCTTCGTGGCCGGCGTGATGTTGTCCGGGACCCAGGTGGCCTCCTCGCTCTCCGAGCTGGTCGACCACTTCGTCACGGCCGGCGTCAACGCGGTGAGCGACACGTTCAGCTGAGCCGGGGCCGTACGGGCCGGGCCGCAGGACGGTCCGGGCCCGACGGTCGTGGTTCGAACACGCGTCGGTGGCGGGTGACATCCGGCGTGCGGTGGTGGTCTCGGTGGTAGTCCCCAGGACATGAGTGATCCGCTGCACGTGATGACGTTCAATCTGCGCGGCCCGGAGAACCCGGCGCCGAACTCGTGGCGCGAGCGCTACCCGCTCGTGCTGGAGTCGATCCGTCGCGAGCATCCGCATGTGCTGGGCACCCAGGAGGGTCGCTGGCACCAACTGCGGCCGTTGGCTCGCGATTTGCGGGCCGATTACGACTGGATCGGCCTCGGGCGCGAGGGTGGCAGCGGATCCGAGTTCGGCGCGGTGTTCTACGACGTCGAACGCCTGGAGCCGCTGGCCTTCGATCATCTGTGGTTGTCCGCGTTCCCGCGCCTGATCGGCTCGCGCACGTGGGGCAATTGGCGGCATCCCCGGATGATGACCTGGATCCGCTTCCGGGATCTGGACACCGGTGGCGAGTTCGGTTTCGTGAACACGCATTGGGATCACGTCTCGGCGAACGCCCGGCGCAAGAGCGCGTACGCGCTGCGGGCGCTGTTGGCGCGTCGGTTCGCCGGTGAACCGGTGATCGTGGTGGGCGACTTCAACGTCGGCACCGACAGCGACCCGTACATGATCCTGACCGGGGACGGGCTGCTGCGGGACGCCGATCCGGCCGGCACGACCCGGACCTACAACGACTGGGAACCGCCGGTCGAGGGCGAACGCATCGACTGGATCCTGGCCGGCACCGATTTCGACGTCGTCGACGCCCGCACGCTGACCTGGACCAGGGACGGCCGCTGCCCGTCCGACCACTGGCCGGTCCAGGCGTGGCTGACCCGGCGAACGCCGGTGTCCTGAGCCGGAGTCGACCGGCCCGCCCGCGCCCGACGGCGGCCGGGCCCGGTTCGGGGGCGGGTCAGCCGGCGTGCCGGGCCTGGACGATCGCCGGGTAGCGGGCGGTGAACATCGCCGGGGCCACGAAGCCGGCGGCCTGGACGGCGATCGCCGCGGCCGTGGCCAGGTCCTGCGCCTTGATCAGGTAGAGCACGATCGCGGTGACCGTGAAGCTCGCCGCCCAGACCGCGGTGATCACCACGTTGACCCGGAGGAAGCCGGGCAGGCCCCAGATCTCGCGCGGGGTGGAGCGGCGGGCGATCACCAGGGTGAACGGGTTGCGGGCGGCCAGCGAGCCCCACGCGGTGATCGCGAGCCAGCCGAACGAGGCGGCGCCGACGTAGCGGTGGAAGGCCGCGTCAGGCATGGCGAACGCGATCGGGGTCAGCACCGCGAAGAACGCCGCGCTGCTGTAGGAGAGCAGGTCGACGCCGCGGCCGGCCCGGTGGTCCTGGGCGGCCGTCACGAGGGTGACGATCAGGGCGGCGAGGGCGCCCCACTGCCAGGCGGTGGAGGGGATGGCGGCGAAGACGATCCACGGTGCGAAGTTGCGTGCGTAGTTCACGGGATTCCCCTGACTCGACCCTGCGCTCCTGACATGTCAATGATGGACGTTCCACTTTCGACATGTCAATCCTGAGTGGTAAAGTCCGGGTCATGAGCCTCCGTCACGCACTCCTGGGACTCCTCGCCAACCGGTCGGCCAGTGGCTACGACCTGTTGAAGTCGTTCGAAACGTCGCTGGCCAACGTGTGGCCGGCCACGCAGAGCCAGGTCTACGGCGAGTTGGGCAAGCTCTCCGCCGAGGGCATGCTCGACGTGACCGCCGAGGGCCCGCGTGGCCGCAAGGAATACTCGATCACCGCGAGCGGCCGGACCGAGCTGCGGCACTGGCTGGTCGAGGTCGAGCCCGAGCGGGTCCGGCGCAGCGGGATGCTCCTGCGGGTCTTCTTCCTGGACACGCTGGATCCGGACGAGGCCCGGGACTATCTCGCCGCGCAGGCCGAGGCGGCGGCCGGCACCCATACCGGGCTGCGGGCGATGGAGGCGAGCGTCGAGTGGGACGACAGCCCGCTGTCGGTGTACGGGCGGATCGCACTGGAGTACGGGCTTCGCCTGTCGCAGGTGCAGCGCGAGTGGGCGCAGTGGGCGACGGAACAGGTGGCCTCGCCGAAGGCGGAGTGAACGGGCGAGGCGGCGGATACGAAAGGGTGGCCACGCCCCGGTCGGTGGGTACCCGGTTCGCGCCGGCCGGGCGATCCGGCCTCGCCGCGGGGCGAGGGGATCGATCCCCCCCGGACTCCTGGAGAACCCGTGTTTCGTACCGTCCGCACCGTCATGGTCTTCGCCGGCGACCCGCGCGCGAGTGCGCGGTGGTGGGCCGAAGTGCTCGACGTCCCGGCCCGCTTCGACATCGACGAGGAGTCGGTGTACGCGTGGGTGGACATCGCCGGGGTCGAACTGGGCTTCCACCCCGCCGATCCGGCGCGCAACCCGCCGGGCGGGAGCACCGTCCCATACTGGGGCGTGGCCGACCTCGACGCGATCCGGGATCGGCTCCTCGCGGCGGGCTGCGTGCATCATCGCGGCCCGTTGGTGATCGAACCCGGCCGCCGGATCTGCCAACTGGTGGACCCGTTCGGCTTCGTGTTCGGTCTGGAAGGGCCCTGACAAGGGCGCGGGTGCCGGTGGACCCGGTCAGTGCGGATCCGCCGCCAGGACACCTCGGGTCAGCGTGGTCATGATCGCGTCGACCATCGTGCCGGGGCAGGTCGACCTCCTTGGCCGCCTCCCAACCCGCGTACAGCAGCGCCCGGAACGTGCGGCGGGCCCAGCCCGCGGGAAGCGCGGGGGTGGTCGGCCGACCGGCACGGGTGAGGATCGCGTCGACCGGGTCCTCACCACCGACGAGTTCGGCCCACAGCTCGGGATCGCCGACGATGGTCGGCTCGTTGTAGACGAACAGCAGGATCGGACCCAGCGGGAACTGCCCCTCGACCACCCGGCGCAGCGCGGCGAGCGGTGGGCCGCTGTCCGGATGGGCCCGGGCGATGGCCGCGTCGCCGAGGGCGACCACGTGCCGAGCGAGGGCACGCAGCAGGTCGTGCCGGTCCGGGAAGTAGCGGTGCAGCGTGGTCCGGCCGACCTCGGCCGCCGTGGCGATCTCGCCGAGCGAGGCGGCCGGGGCGACGGCGAGCACCGTCGCGGCGGCGTCCAGGATCGCGGTCCTGGTGCGGGACGTGTACCACTGCTGCTGTGCACGGCTGGCCGCGCTCGTGGTGATCGCGGTCCTGGTCGGGCTGCTGATGCCGCCGATCGCCCGGGCCCAGGAGCAGGCCCAGGCGTCACTGGGCAACCTCGGCGGCATCCTGGAAGGCGGCCTGCGCGCGGTGCGTACGGTCAAGTCCAGCGGGGCGGAACAGCGCGAGGGCGACCGGGTGATCGCCGAGGCGCGCGACTCGGCCCGGCACGGAGTGCGCGCGGTGCGCACCGAGGCGATCGCCTGGACCGTCGCCGGCAGCGGCATCCAGGCGGCCATCATCGTGATCCTCGCCTACGGCGCGTGGCGGGTGGGTGAGGGCCATATGGCCGTGTCCACACTCGTGGCGTTCCTGCTGTACACCTTCCAAATCGCCGAGCCGGTCGGCGAGTTGACCACGAATGTGGCGCAACTGCAGACGGGTGTGGCCGCGGCGGCACGACTGCGCGAGGCCGAATCGATCCGGACCGAAAACCTCACCGACGGCGAGGCCGTCCCGGTCGGCGAGGCCGGCGAGGCCGCGCTCACGCTCGACCGGGTGTCGGTGACCTACCCGGGGGCCGATCGGCCGGCCCTGGCCGAGCTGAGCCTGAGCATTCCGCACCGGGGGCACATCGCGATCGTCGGGCCGTCCGGGGCGGGCAAGACCACGATCTTCTCGCTCCTGTCGCGGTTCCACGAGCCGGACAGCGGGCGGATCGAAATGGCCGGCGCGCCGTACGAGCGGCTGAGCATCGGTGCGGTGCGCGCCCGAATCGCCTATGTCGAACAGGAGACGCCGCTGCTCGCCGGGACGATGCGGGACAACGTGCTCTTCCGGCACCCGGACGCGAGCGACGAGCAGGCGTGGGCGGCCCTGCGCGCGGTACGCCTGGACGAGACCGTTCGGCGGCTTCCGGGCGGCCCGGACGAGCCGGTGGCCGGGACCAGCCTGTCCGGCGGCGAACGCCGGCGCATCGCGGTGGCACGAGCCATCGTGCGCCGGCCCGACGTGCTGCTGCCGGACGAGGCCACCGCGCAACTCGACGGCCGCACGGAGGCCGCCATCCACGACGTCATGCGGCAGGTGGCGCGGCACGGCGCCGTGGTCACCATCGCGCACCGCCTGTCCACCGTCGTGGACGCGGACCGCATAGTGCTGATGGACGGCGGCCGACTCCGGGCCAGTGGCACACACGACCAACTCCTGGCCACCGACGAGCTGTACAAGGAACTGGTCGCCGCTCTGCGCATCACCACCGGGGCCGACGACCGACACCCCGCCGCAGAATGCCGCGAAGCCCGGCCGGGCCGTGTCCGGCGGCACCCCGCACGTCGACGCCGGCCAAGCCCGCCCCCGCGAAGCCCGCGGCGGACAAGGACGACGCCAAGCCGACCACCGCGACCACCCCGCCCGCCGCCGAGGCGTTGCCGGCCACCCTGCCCAAGACCGGCGGCTCGGCGCAGACCCCCGCCCTCGCCATCGGCGCGAGCGGCCTGATCCTGGTCGGGGCCACCACGATGGTGCTCGCCCGGCGTCGTGGCCGCACCACCTGACGTACCTGCGCGCTCGAAGGTAGCGGGCCTCCGGGGCCTTCGAGCGCGCCGCCGGGTCAGGCCCCGTGGGCGAGCGGCTCCAAAGCGCGGGCCGGCTTGACCACCTTCATCAGTGGGCCGGTCAGGGTGACCGCGAGCATCGCCGCGTCGTCCTCCAGCTTCCCGCCCACGTGCGCCAGCAGGCCCTGCTCGACCGCGTCCAGCATCGCCGCGGCGTCGTTGTGCGCGTGCACGGCCAGGTGTTGGGCCAGTGCGTAGAAGGTGCCGGAGGTGTCCCGGGCCTCGGTCACCCCGTCCGTGTGCAGCAACAACACGTCTCCCGGGCGAAAGCGGACCTGCTCCACCGCCCGCGCCGTGGCCGCCGGCAGCAGGCCCATGCCCAGCGGCAGTCCCGCCTCGGCGATCACCTCGCCGACCGTGCCGCCGCGCACCAGCAGCGGCGAGGGATGACCGCACGCCAGGACCTGCATCGTGCCCTCGCCCGGACACAGCTCCACCATCACCGCGGTGACGAAGTCCTCGCTGCCCAATTGCCGGTTCAAGCTGCGGTCCACCCGCATGCCGACCTCGCCCAGGGTCGGCGCGTCGTAGGCCGCCTCACGGAACGCGCCCAGTGTGCGGGCCGCCATGTCGACCGCCTCCAGACCCTTGCCCCGCACGTCGCCGAGCAGCACCCGCACCCCGTACGGCGTCTCCAACACCTCGTACAGGTCGCCGCCGATGGACGCCTCCTCGGCCGCCGCGCGATAGCGCACCGCGAAGCCGAATCGGCCGATCTTCCTGGGCACCGGCCGCAACAACGCGCGCTGCGCGACCTCGGCCACCGACTGCACGCGGTGCAGCCGGGCGTCCTGGCGGCGGCGCTCCCAGCCGACCCAGCACCCGAACGCGGTGACGATCAGGATCGCCGCCGAGACGCCGGTGGAGTTCTTGTACTGGTCGTAGTCGCCGCTGTACATCTCCGGCCGCAACAACAGTCGGGTGATCAGCGCCACGGCTCCGGCCACCGCCGTCAGCCACGGCCGGTAGGCCATCGCCACCACGGCCGGTACGGCGATCAACACCGCGTGCATGTCCAGATAGGGCGGGGCGAACACCCGACTCAGCAGCACTGCCACGTACAAACCCGCTGCCACCGGAACGGCTCGGCCGGCGGGGAGGGCCAGGGCAGGCATGTATCGAAACCTTTCGTTGACGCGCAGGGGGGACGGACCGACGAGCAACTCGCTCCATCGTCCCGTGCGCCGAGGCACTCGGACAGGGGCGAAGGTCCCATTAGGTCCAAAACGTATCCAAACCTGGCCAAACAGGCACTTGACAGCACCGCCATTCGGGTCCGAACCCGCCCCCACCCAGGCCATATGCTGCGCGCATGCCGCGTGACTCCGGCCCCACCAGGCGCCGCATCGTCGAGGCCGCCGAGCTTCTGTTCGCGCGGCAGGGTCTCGACGTGCCGTTGCAGGACATCACCCGCGCGGCGGGACAGCGCAACGCAGGCGCGATCCACTATCACTTCGGCGGTCGCGAGGGGCTGCTGCGCGCGATCGTCGAACAGCACGTCCCGGTCGTCTACGCCCGCCGCCAGGCGCTGCTGGCCGCGGCCCGCGAGCAGCCGCACCTGTCCGGATACGCCCGCGCCATCGTGTTGCCGATCACCGAATTGCTCAACGGCTCGCCCGCCGACCGGGCCTATCTGCAGATCTCGGTGGAGTTGCTGCGGGACGCGACATCCCCGGTGACGCCGCTGCTCGGCGGCGAGGACATCCAGGACGTGGTGGACGCGGTCGCCGCGGCACGGCCCGACCTGCGCTCGACGGCGCTGCAGACCCGCGCCTTCCTGGTCACCCAGATGGTCGGCATGTTGTGCGCGGCCCGCGCCGCGCGACACAGCCTGCCGGCCCGCCCGGACGCGATCGTGCCCACCGGCCTGCTCGACCCGGACGCCTTCGACGACCACCTGACCACGATCGTCTCGGGCGCACTCGCCGGCGACTGAGCCGACCGGCCCCGCCCGAACACCCCCCGCCGATCACCCCGCTCCGAACCCCTTGACTCCTTCGATCCCTCGTATTAAACACACTCATTAATTCAACCGGTGGATCAGGGGCTCTGCGAGGAAGGCACGCCATGGCGAATTACGACGTGGTCATCAAGGGCGGCATCGTCGTCGACGGTTCGGGGAATCCGCGTTTCCGGGGCGACATCGCGATCACCGACGGCGTGATCAGCCGGATCGGGCGGATCCCGGCGGCGGACGCGGACCGGGTGATCGACGCGAGCGGACTGATCGTCGCGCCCGGCTTCATCGACCTGCACACCCACTACGACGGCCAGGTGTTCTGGGACCCCTACCTGACCACGTCCGGCCCGCACGGGGTCACCTCGGTGGTCACCGGGAACTGCGGGTTCGGCTTCGCGCCGGTGCGCGAGGACATGCGCGAGCGGGCGATGTTGTCGATGACCGCCGTCGAGGACATCCCCACCGAGACCCTGCGCGAGGGCATGCCGTGGGACTGGGTCACCTTCCCCGACTACCTGGACAGCGTCGACCGCACGCCCAAGGCGGTCAACGTGCTGCCGTACGTGCCGGTCAACCCGCTGCTGATCTGGGTGCTCGGGCTGGACCGGGCGAAGGCGGGCGCCGAGCCCACCGACGCGGAACACGCCGAGTTGGCCCGCCTGTTGGAGGAGGCGATGGAGGCCGGAGCGTGCGGCTGGTCGGCGCAGTGTCTGGGCGAACCGGGCAACCCGAACGGCCGGCTGATGCAGGGCGACTTCGACGGCACGCCGATGCCCACCGACATCATGTGGCCGCAGACCCGGCTCGCGCTGGCCCAGGCGCTGGGCCGGCAGGGTCGAGGCTTCATGCAGGTCTCCGGGACGCAGATCACCGAGGAGGAGTACGAGCACCTGGTCGAGGTCAGCGGTCGCCCGCTGATCTGGAACGCGGTGATCGCCAACTCGCGCAGCGGCGGGTTGTACAAGCGCAAGATCGAGTGGCTGCGCCGCTGCCAGGAGCGCGGTATCCCGATCTACGGCCAGGCGATGACGACCGACGTCCCGGTGCCGTTCAGCTTCCTGTACGGCGGTGTGTCCACCCGGCCGCCGGTGGCCGACATCTTCGCGGCCGAGACGGTCGAGAAGAAGATCGAGATGTTGAACGACCCGGCGGTGCGGGCCGAACTGCGGGAGTTCGACCCGCTGTTCTACCACCTGTACCCGGACATGAAGCTGCATCGCACCTTCACCGAGGAGTACAAGCCGTACGAGGGCCTGACGTTCAAGGAGATCGGCGCCCGACTGGACCGGCACCCGGTGGACGTGCTGTGCGATGTGACCGTCGCGGACGGGCTGACCACGGAGGTGCACACCGGCCAGTTCAACGCGACCCTGGAGGGTCTGAAGGAACTCGTCGACTACGAATACCTGTTGCCCGGCCTGTCCGACGGCGGCGCGCACCTGAAGACGCTCAGCGCGGGCATGTACGGCACCGAGTACATCGTCGAGTACGTCCGCAAGCACGCCTGGACCTCGCTCGAACAGGCTCACCAACGCCTGTCCGGCCTGCCCGCCCGCTGTGCGGGCTTCACCGACCGAGGCGTGCTCACCGAGGGCGCCGCGGCCGACATCATCGTCTACGACTACGACGAACTGGCATACGGCGACCCCAAATTCGTCCACGACCTGCCCGCCGGCCAACTCCGCACGGTGATCGACGCCAAGGGCTACCGCTACATCCTGGTCAACGGCCGGGTCACCGTCGAGAACGACGAACCCACCGGCGTACACAGCGGCGAACTCCTGCGCCACGGCCGCCGCGCGCACTGAACCCCCGGCGCCGGCACGCGCGTTCGGGCTTGAGCACGGTCCGACCGTGGGTAGGCATGCGGCACGACGACCAAGGGGGCGCCATGTCGAGGAAGACCCGCAAGCGCAAGTCCCGTCGCAAGAACAAAGCCAACCACGGCCATCGGCCGGCCTGAACGACGCCGTAACGCACTCCGTCGGGCCGACGAGAGCACCCGAGCGCACCCCGCCCGCCGCACGCGGGCGCGGGTGCGCTCTCGCATGCGCGCCGACCGGGCGACGCCGGGTGGTCTCAGCCGTACATGCGGCGCATCGCGAAGGCGATCATCTGCTCTATGGCCTTCGCGTCGAACATCACCCGGTGCTCGCCGTCGAGGTCGAGCACGAAGCCGTAGCCGTTGGGCAGCAGGTCGAGCACCTCGGCGCCGGTGACGGTGAAGTGGCGCGACTCCTCGCCGGCGTACTTCTTCAGCTCGGCGAGCGAGCTGAACATCGGGATCACCGGCTCGGGAGTGTTGTGCAGGGCCAGGAACCCCGGGCGATCACCCCTCGGGCAGAAAACCTTCGACGCTATGAAGATGGACTGGAAGTCCTCGCCGTTCATGACCCCCGTCGCGAACGCGCGCACGGCGTCGGTGAGCGCCGGCGCCTCCGCGCGGGGCTGGGATTCTTCCGTTGCGTAGCCGTACACACCACGAGGCTAGCGGGTCCGGGCCCGGGTTTGAGCCCTCCGTCGAGACGGTCACATGTACCTGGTGGTAACCCGATGGGAACCTCTGGGGCATTGAAAAAGTTACCCATGGGTACGATCATTATGTTACTGACCAGTACACTGGGTTTCGGTCCGGTTCGGTCGATCGGTTCAGCGATCAGTTCAGTCAACGCAGTCCACAGGGACGCAACCACGGGCGGAGCCTGTCATGGGTCACTACAAGTCGAATCTCCGCGACCTGGAGTTCAACCTGTTCGAGGTCTTCGGACGCGAGCAGGTCTATGGCACGGGTCCGTTCGCGGAAATGGACGTCGACACCGCGAAGTCGATCCTGGCCGAGGTCGAGCGCCTCGCCGTGAACGACCTCGCCGATTCGTTCGCGGAGGGCGACCGCAACCCACCCGTGTTCGACCCCGCGACGCACTCGGCCACGCTGCCCGAGGCGTTCAAGAAGTCGTACAAGGCGTACATGGACTCGGAGTGGTGGCGCCTCGCGCTCCCCGAGAGCATGGGCGGCACCAACTGCCCGCGTTCGCTGCGCTGGTCGGTGGCCGAGCTGGTGCTCGGCGCCAACCCGGCGCTGTGGATGTACGCGGCGGGTCCCGACTTCGCCCAGGTGCTGCACACGCTGGGCACCGAGGAGCAGCGCCGGGTCGCCGGCTTCATGGTCGACCGCCAGTGGGGCTCCACCATGGTGCTGACCGAGCCGGACGCGGGCTCGGACGTGGGCGCGGGTCGGACCAAGGCGGTCCGCCAGGAGGACGGCACCTGGCACATCCAGGGCGTCAAGCGCTTCATCACCTCGGGTGACCAGGACATGACCGAGAACATCATCCACCTGGTGCTCGCGCGCCCGGAGGGTGCGGGCCCCGGCACCAAGGGCCTGTCGTTGTTCGTGGTCCCGAAGTTCCACTTCGACCCGCAGACCGGCGACCTCGGCGAGCGCAACGGCGCCTTCGTCACCAACGTCGAGCACAAGATGGGCCTCAAGGTCTCCACGACCTGCGAGCTGACCTTCGGCGAGCACGGCGTGCCGGCCGTGGGCACCCTGGTCGGCGAGGTGCACAGCGGCATCGCGCAGATGTTCAAGATCATCGAGTACGCCCGGATGATGGTCGGCACGAAGGCCATCGCGACGCTGTCCACCGGCTACCTCAACGCGCTCGAATACGCGAAGGAGCGCGCCCAGGGCGCCGACCTCGCGCAGATGACGAACAAGGCCGCGCCGCGGGTGACCATCACCCACCACCCCGACGTGCGCCGCTCGCTGCTCACCCAGAAGGCGTACGTCGAGGGCATGCGCGCGCTCGTGCTGTACACGTCCTCGTGGCAGGACCGGATCGAGAGCGCCGGGCTGACCGGCGGCAGCGACGAGACGGCGGACCGGGTCAACGACCTGCTGCTGCCGATCGTCAAGGGCTACGGCTCGGAGAAGTCCTACGAGCAGCTCGCGCAGTCGCTGCAGACCTTCGGCGGCTCGGGCTTCCTCCAGGAATACCCGATCGAGCAGTACATCCGGGACGCCAAGATCGACACCCTCTACGAGGGCACCACCGCGATCCAGGGTCAGGACTTCTTCTTCCGGAAGATCGTCCGCGACCAGGGCAAGGCGCTGACCGTGGTGGCGGGCGAGATCCAGGAGTTCATCGGCGCGCACACCGAGGGCGAACTGGCCGCCGAGGTCGAGCTGCTCGCGACCGCCGCCGAGGACGTGCAGGGCATGGTCGCCGCGATGATCAACCAGCTCATGGCGTCCGAGCAGGAGATCGACTCGATCTACAAGGTCGGCCAGAACACCACCCGGCTGCTGCTCGCCGCCGGTGACCTGGTGGTCTCCTGGCTGCTGCTGCGCCAGGCCGCGGTGGCGCTGACCAAGCTGGCCGGCACACCCGGTCGGGACGAGGCGTTCTACCGGGGCAAGGTGGCCGCGGCCAAGCACTTCGCGCGGGAGATCCTGCCGCTGCTCACCCCGCAGCGCCTGATGGTCGAGCAGATCGACAACTCGATCATGGAACTGCCGGAGGCGGCTTTCTAGCTCGAATGCCGGCCGGGTCGCGCGTTCGCCGACCCGGCCGCGCTCGACTCGGCCATGGGCCGAAACCGACCCCGAACGCCGGTCGGGCCGACACCTCGGCCCGACCGGCGTTCGCGTCTCCGGGAATGCCGGGTCGTAGGCTCGACGCGGAGAACCCGCAACGATCTGCGCGGCCGATCGGCCGCGGACCTTGGAGTATGTATGAGTTCGCCTCGCTTCGACCGGAGTCACACCGACGACCTGATCGAATTCATCGGTGCCAGTCCCTCCCCCTACCACGCGGCGGCGAACGTGGCCGAGCGGCTGGAGGCGGCGGGCTTTCGGCGACTGGCGGAGACGGCCGCGTGGGACGGCGGGTCGGGCGGGCGGTACGTGCTGCGCGGGGGCGCGATCGTGGCCTGGTACGTGCCGGAGGGCGCCGAGAACACGCGCGGCTTCCGGATCGTGGGGGCGCACACCGACTCGCCGACGCTGCGGGTCAAGCCGCGTCCGGACACCGGGGCGGCGGGGTGGCGACAGGTCGCCGTCGAGGTGTACGGCGGGCCGCTGTTGAATTCCTGGCTCGACCGCGACCTCGGCCTGTCCGGCCGGATCGCGTTGCGCGACGGCGGCGAGCACCTGGTGTTCGTGGACCGGCCGGTGTTGCGCGTGCCGCAGTTGGCGATCCACCTGGACCGCTCGGTCAACGAGGCCGGGTTGCAGTTGGACAAGCAGCAGCACATGACCCCGATCTGGGGACTGGGCCCGGTGGACGAGGGCGCGCTGATCCGGTTCGTGGCCGAGGAGAGCGGCGTGGCCGCCGGCGACGTCACCGGGTGGGACCTGATGGTCCACGACGTGCAGAAGCCGAGCTACCTCGGCCGTGATCGCGAACTGCTCGCCGCGCCGCGCCTGGACAACCTGCTGTCGGTGCACGCGGGCCTGGCCGCGCTCCTCGCGGCCGCGCACGACGACGTGGCACACATCCCGGTGTTCGGCGCGTTCGATCACGAGGAGACCGGCAGCGCGTCCACCACGGGCGCGGCCGGTCCGCTCCTGGAGACCGTGCTGACCCGGATCGTCAGCGCGCGCGGCGGATCGTTGGACGACCGTGCCCGCGCGTTCGCCGACTCGTTCCACCTCTCCAGCGACGTGGGTCACGCGGTGCACCCGAACTACGTCGGTCGGCACGAGCCGGGCCACCACCCGGTGCCCAACGGCGGCCCGATCCTGAAGGTCAACACCAACCAGCGCTACGCGACGGACGCGCTCGGCCGGGCCGTGTGGACCGCGGCCTGCGAACGCGCGGGGGTGCCGGCGCAGATCTTCGTCGGGATCAACTCGATCCCGTGCGGCTCCACCATCGGTCCGATCACCGCGACGCGCCTGGGCATCGAGACGGTGGACGTCGGCACCGCCTGCCTGTCCATGCACTCGTCCCGCGAGCTGTGCGGCGCCGACGACCCGTTCCTGCTGGCATCGGCCGCCGCCGCGTTCCTGGAGGGCTGAGCGCCGGCGCGAATCCGCGGGCATGGGACCGGGAACTCCGGGTAGGCGCGAGCCGACAGTCAATCGAGCGCAGCGCAAACCCGCCGCACGTTCAGCGGATCGGAGTGAACGAACTCATGGGCATCGGAGCGGGCATCCTGTTGATCGCGGTAGGCGCGATCCTGACCTTCGCCACCGATTGGAGCGTGTCCGGCGTCAACATCGACGTGGTCGGTGTCGTGCTCATGATCGCCGGAGTCGTGGGCATCGCACTGTTTCTCATGGTGTGGGGGCCGCGACGCCGCGAAATGTCGTTGAACCCACCGCCGGCCGGCTACGTGCAACCGCCGCCCGTGGACGGCTACCTCGAGCAGCCCGTCGAGCGGATCGTCGAAGAGCGGCCGACCCGCCGCTACCGCCGACGCTGAAAACCATCTCGGCACCACCCCCCTGACGACCGCCGCTCCGGAGCCTCCCCCCTCCCACTCCGGAGCGGCGGTCGTCGCCGTCGGAGCCCGCCCCGGTGCCGGGCCCTGTCCGGCGGACGGGGCCTAGGTGTGCGGCATCCGGAGTTTGCGGACTCGGTGGGCCGCGGACTCGACGACGGTCAGGTAGAGGTCCTCGTCCAGGTCGGCGACCACCGCCACGGCGGCCGGTTCGGCCAGGTCGGCCAGGAGGGTGGAGACGAATCCGTCGGTGGGGTCGTAGCGGCGCAGCACGCCGTTGTAGGTGTCCGCGATCACCACCGACCCGTCCGGCAACGTGTCCACGCCCAGCGGGTGTTGGAACAGCGCGTGTTCGGCGGGGCCGTCCCGCAGGCCGAAGTCGAACAGCCCCTTGCCGACCACCGTCTCGACGCCGCCGTCCACCAAACGACGCAGCGCCGAGGTCTCCGCGTCCACCACCCACAACGTGTGCCGATCGGGGGACACCGCCAAGCCGGACGGCTGGGCGAAGCTCGCGGTGTCGACCGGGCCGTCCTCCATGCCCTCGTCGGTGGTGCCGGCCAGCACGCCGACGCCCTCGCCGACCGGGTCGAACTCCCATAGCTGGTGCACGCCCGCCATCGCGACGATGATCCGGCCGCCGAACCACGCGACGTCCCAGGGGCTGGAGAGGTCGATCGTCCGGGCCGCGCCGTGGTCCTCCGCGCCGTGCCGGCGTCGGCGGCCGGTGCCCGCGACCGTGCGGATCGACCCGGTGGCCAGCGAGACCCCGCGCAGCGCGTGGTTGGCGGTGTCCGCGACCACCACGTCGTACCGCACGTGGGCGGCCACCTCGGGCGGCAGCAGGGCCATCCCGTGCGGCTCGGCCAGCATCGCGTGCCGGGGCCCGCCGTCGAGCAGCCCGCGGCGGCCGGTACCGATCCGGCGCAGCACCGTGCGCCCGTCGTCGGAGAGTTCGGCCAGCGAGTGGTGCCCGGTGTCGGCGACCAGCAGGGCCCCGGAGGGCAACCGCAGCAGTTGGCCCGGGAAGCGCAGGTCGGTGCGCGGCGGCTCCGTCCGCTCGAAGTCCCCGGCGGCCCGGCGCAGCGTGCCCTTGCCCTCGTGCTCGACCACCAGCTCGGCGATCGTCGCCTCGATCTCGCTCGCGTGCCCCTCGCCGGACACTTGCGCCACCACGTAGCCCTCGGGGTCGACGACCACCAGGGTCGGCCACGCGTGCACCGCGTACTGCTTCCACGTGCTCAGCTCGGGGTCGTCCAGGACCGGGTGCCGCAACTCGTGGCGCTGGACCGCGCAGACCACCGTGCCGTGTTCCGTCTCGTGTTCGAACTTGGGCGAGTGCACGCCGAGCACGGTCAGCACGTCGCGGTGGCGCTCCTCGATCGGGCGCAATTCGGCGAGCACGTGGTGGCAGTTCACGCACGCCGAGGTCCAGAAGTCCAGCAGCACGATCCGCCCGCGCAGCCCGGCGAGCGTCGGCCCGGGTCCGTCGGTGTTGATCCAGCCGCCGGAACCGGACAACTCGGGGGCCCGGATCCGGGCTCGGCGCGCGGTGCTGCTCATGATCCGAAGTGAACCATCCGGGTCGGCCGGCGACCCCCGGCCGGCGCGTGTAACGACCGCACCCCACCCAACCGGGTGTATCCGTACGCCGCACACCGGCGCGTGGGCACGACTGAACGCCGGCATTTCGGGCAGTCTGCCGACAAGGCGTAGTCATCGTGGAGGCACCAGTGTTCGGGGACGAGTACGACGCAGCCCAGCTCTATCCGGGAGTCGCTCCCGGCCGCTATCTCGTGCGCGAGAAGATGTTCGCGATCGGCGACGACTTCTGGGTCACGACCGAATCCGGCGAGAAGGTCTATCTGGTCGACGGCAAGGCATTGACGCTGCACGACCGGCTGGAGCTCAAGGACGCGGCCGGCACCGTGTTGGCCACCGTGAAGAAGAAGATCATCACCATCCACCACTCGATGAAGATCGAGGACGCGACCGGCGAGACGGTCGCCACGGTGCGCAAGAAGATGTTCACCCCGCTGCACGAGGCGTTCGAGGTCGATCTCGCGGTGGGCATCGAACTCTCGGTGCGCGGCGACATGTTCAACCACGAGTACGGCATCGCCGGGCCGAACGGGCCGATCGCGCAGATCACCCGCAAGTGGCTGCGGGTGCGCGACACCTACGGCGTCGACATCGCGCCCGGGTGGGACCATGCGCTGATCATCGCGATCGCGGTGTGCGTGGACCGGTTGAGCGGCGACGACGACTGAACCGCGGCCGATCCGTCGGTGATCGCGGCGGCGCGGCATAGAACGACCCTCTTCCACACGTCTGTTCGGGTGGAAGGGGGCACGGTTGAAATCCCACGCGGAAGACGAGTTCCGGGCCTTCGTCGAGGACCGCCGAACAGCTCTGGTGCGTACCGCGTACCTGTTGTGCGGCGATCGCGACGAGGCCGAGGACCTGGCCCAGGTCACGCTGACCAAGACGTACACGTCCTGGGCACGGGTGGCCTCGGTGGAGAATCCGGACGCGTACGTGCGCCGCATTCTCGTGAACACCAATCTCTCCCGGGTGCGCCGACGGCGGGTGACGCACTTTCTCACCGACCGGCTGCCGGAGCGCGCCGGGCCCGATTCGACCGGCGCGGTGGCCCAACGCAGCGTGCTGATGGCCGCGTTGGCCCGATTGCCGGCGGGGCAGCGGGCGGCGGTGGTGCTGCGCTACTGGGAGGACCGGCCGGAGTCCGAGGTCGCGCAGATCCTCGGCTGCGCGGTGGGTACGGTGCGCAGCCAGACGTTCAAAGGGCTCGCCCGACTCCGCAGGGATCCTCAACTGACCGATCTGATCCCGCATCAGACGGAAACCCCCTCTACTTCGAACACGGAGGTGCGGCAATGGCCGACGACGGCACCGCACTGAGGGAGGCGTTCATGGCAGAGATCCGGGCGACCGCGCTGACCGCGCCGACGGCGCAGGCGGCGATCGAGCGGGCGGGCCGGCGCCGTAGGTGGCGCGGGTACACGTTCGGGGTGACCCTGGCGACCGCGCTGGTGGTCGGCGGCGGCGGTGCGGTGATCGCCGGGGGTGTGCTGGACGAGGAGGGCAGGTCCACCGACATCGTCTCGGTCGACGGCGGCACCCGGCCGCCGGACGCCGGGCCGGACATCGTGGGCGCGGGCGTGGCGGCCGGCAAGCCGTGGAAGTTCCGGGCCTGGACCGAGGGTCCGGAACGGACCTGCTTCGAGGACGTCGAGCGCCGGCTGGTCGACGGAATCGGACCGCTGTGCCAGACCACACCGGGTCGGACCGAGGAGGCCAAGGCGGCCGACCGGAACCGTTTCGCCGGTGGCGGCACGACCGGACGGATCCCGGGCCGGGCGGACCTGTACGCGGCGGTGCTCCAAGGCGAGGTGTCTCCCGAAGTGGACCACCTGGAGGTCACCTGGCAGGGGCACAAGGAGCCGGTGGTGATCCGGCCCGTGCGGATCGCCCCCACCACGCGCGTCTACGTACTCGTGGTGACCTCGCGCAAATCCGATCCCGCGTACGACCTCAAGGCGTTCGACGCGGCGGGCAAGGAACTCGAGAACACCCACCTGTAGGCCCGCGGTCCCGCGTGCGGACTCAGAACACCCGGTTCCGCAGGACCGGGAAGTCCTCGCGCGTCTTGGCCACCAGCGCCGGGTCGATCTCGGCGGTGAGCACGGTCTGTTCGGTGCCGGCCTCGGCGACGATCTCGCCCCACGGGTCGATCACCATGCTGTGCCCACCCATCGCCTCGCCGCCCTGGGTGCCGGTCGTATTGCAGGCGAGCACGAACAGCTGATTCTCGATCGCGCGGGCGCGGGACAACACGCGCCAGTGCTCGACCCGTCGCGCGGGCCACGCGGCGGGCAGCACCAGCACCTCCGCGCCCGCGTCGAGGATCCGCCGGAACATCTCCGGGAACCGCAGGTCGTAGCAGGTCGCCAGGCCCACCTCGGCCCACGGCATGCGCACCTGGGTGAGCTCGGTGCCGCGCGAGATCAGCGCGGCCTCGCCGCCGGTGAAGCCGAAGCGGTGGATCTTGCGGTAGGTGCCGCGCAGCGTGCCGTCCGGATCGAAGACCAGCGACGTGTTGTAGAGGTTCTGATCGGCGCCGCGCTCGATGATGCTGCCGGCGTGCAGCCAGACCCCGGCGTCGCGAGCCGCGCGGGACATGGCCTGGGCGAACGGTCCGCGTACGCCTTCGGCCTGCGACTCCCAGCCGTCGTAGACCCAGCCGGTGTGGAACCACAGCTCGGGCAGGACCACCAGGTGGTCGCCGCGCCGGCCGCGCACCAGGGCCGAGACCTCGGCCAGGCGCTCCTGGGCCGGCACCGCCGGATCGACGTCGAGTTGTACGAGCGAAACGCGCACTTTCCCCTCACCTACACCGCTTGCTTCCCGCGAACGGGCTGACCGCAGGATCTTTTGCAGCGTAACGTGCCTGCCAGGATCCGGGACCACGTCAAAGCAACGGTCGCACCCGTCCAGTCGACCGGCGACGCAGCGACAAGAGGTAGTTCGTGACCAACGACCTGAAAACGCACGCCGACGCCTGGGAGCACTCCATCCGCTCCCTCAAAGATCTGGTCTCCACCCTGACCGAGGGTCGGTGGAGCAGCGCGACCGAATGTCCGGGCTGGTCGGTCCGCGACATCGTGTCGCACGTGATCGGGATCGAGCTGGAACTGCTCGGCGATCCCCGGCCCATCCACACGCTGCCGCGCGATCTGCGGCACGTGCACGACGAATTCAGCCGCTACACGGAGATACCCGTGGACGTGCGGCGCTGTCACACCTCGCCGGAGATGACCGGCGAGCTGGAGTACGTGATCCTGCGCCGGCGCCGCATGCTCGACGAGTCCGACCGGGGGCCGGAGGACGAGGTGCGCGGCATCATGGGCCGCAGCGTCCCGTACCGGTTCCTGCTCACCCAGCGGGTGTTCGACGTGTGGGTGCACGAGCAGGACGTGCGGCGCGCAATCGGGGTGCCGGGCAATCTCGACTCGCCCGCCGCGCTGATCACCCGCGATTTCCTGCTGGCCGGGTTGGCCCGCGTGGTGGCCAAGGACGCCAAGGCGCCGGTCGGCGCCTCGGTGGTGTTCGACGTGAACGGACCGGTGGAGTTCATGCGCACGGTCACCGTCGGCGAGGACGGCCGGGGGCGGCTGGACGGGCGGGTGCCGCTGGGACCGCTGGTGCTGGTCTCCACCGACTGGGAGACGTTCGTCCGGTTGATGTGCGGCCGGGTCGGTGCGACCAGGGCCGACGTCAAGGTCGAGGGCGACCCCGATCTGGCCCGACGAATCCTGGACAACATGGCCGTCACCCCCTGACCGTGCGAGTCGCCGGGGCGGGGCGTCAGCCGGCGTCGGGAACGCTCTCCCGCTCCGGCACGCGCCCCGCCGCCACCACGCACACCGGCTCGGCCCGGCGGCTTCGCCCGGCGACCTTGCGGGCGTAGCGCAGCACCTGGACCACGCCGAGCAGCAGCGGTACACCCTGGACGGCCATCGCCACGCGGTACGCGTTCAGGCCGTGGGTGCCGCCGCCCGGCTCGACCAGGTCCAGGACCAGGCCGATCGCGAACAGGCACAGGGTCGCGGCGGCGAACCCGCCGACGTTGACGATGCCCGACACCGTGCCCAGCCGCTGCGGCGGATTGCCGTCCCGGGCGAACTCCATGCCGACCAGGGACAGCGCGCCGCCCGGACCGATCACCAGCGCGAGCACGACCAGCAACCACAGCGGCGAGGGCTCGGCCGGAATCAGTACGGCCGCCCACAACACCACGGCCAGCACCGGCTGCCCCACGCACAACCACAACCTGCTGCCCGGCCGGCGGGTCACCAGCGGGCCGACCACCAGGCACGCCAGCATGTTGATCACGATCGCGACGGTCAACAACGCGCTCGCGGTGCCCTTGCTCAGCCCCTGGCCCTCGACCAGGAACGGGAAGCCCCACAACATCAGGAAGACCTGCGGCAGGCACCCACACGCCCAGTGCGCCCACAGGCCGAGCCGGGTGCCGGGTTCGGCCCACGCCGCGCGCACCTGGGACCACATGCCCGGGCGGCCGACCGGCCGCGCCCGGGTCGTCCCGCCGGGGTTGTCGCGCAGCACGAGCAGCACCACGAGCAGCACCACCACCCCCACGCCGGCGGAGACCGCGAAGGTCCGGCTCCAGCCGAACGCGTGCAGCGCGCCGGCCAGCGGCGTGGCGCCGGCCAGGTTGCCGGCCATCCCGAGCAGCGCGGTCAACTGGGTCATCACGGCGACCCGGTTCGCCGGGAACCACACCGACACCACCCGCAGCACACTGACGAACGTCATCGCGTCGCCCATGCCGACCAGCACCCGGGCGAACACGGCACCGGCGAATCCGTGGGCGAACGCGAAGGTGAACTGACCCGCCGTCATCAACACCAGGCCGCAGCCGAGCACCCGCTTGGCGCCGAACCGGTCGGTCAACGCGCCGACGGGTATCTGCAGGCCGGCGTAGACGAGCAGTTGCAACATCGGGAACAGCGAAAGTTGCGACGCGGAGACACCGAACCGCTCCTGCGCGTCGATTCCCGCCACGCCGAGACTGCTGCGGTGGAACACCGCGACGACGTATACCGAGGCCGCGACCGCCCACATGGTCCAGGCGATGTTGCCACCGAGCCGGGAGGGGGCTGTGTCCGCAGATGGTTTCACAGTACATACACATTAGGGGACGCCCTCGGACATACATACGGCCGGGCCCCGAAAAAGGGCTCGGCCGTATGTATGTGGGCGGTCCGCCCGCCGCGGCGGACCCGAGGTCAGCCGCGGACGAACAGCAACTTCGGCCGCTCCAACATCTGGGCCACGTCGGCCAGCACGCGCGAGCCCAACTCGCCGTCCACCATGCGGTGGTCGAAGGACAACGAGAGGGTGGTCACCTGCCGGGGCCTGATCTTGCCCCGATGCACCCAGGGCTGCTCCCGGATCGCGCCCACCGCCAGGATCGCGGCCTCGCCCGGGTTGAGGATCGGCGTGCCGCCGTCCACCCCGAACACGCCCACGTTGGTGATGGTCACCGTGCCGCCGGCCATGTCGGCGGGCGAGGTGCGCCCGTCCCGGGCGGTGGCCACCAACTCGGTGAGCGCACCGGCCAGCGCGATCAGGCTCTTGCGGCCCGCGTCCTTGATGTTGGGCACGAGCAACCCACGCGGCGTCGCCGCGGCGATGCCCAGGTTGACGCGATCACGGACGACGATCTCCTGGTTCGGCTCGTCCCAGGACGCGTTGATCTCCGGGTGTCGGGCGATCGCCACGAGCAGCGCCCGGGCGACCAGGAGCAGCGGACTCACCTTGACGTCCGCGAAATCGGGCAACTCGCGCAATTTGCGCACGAGTTTGACCGTACGGGTCACGTCCACCGTCACCCACTCGGTGACGTGCGGCGCGGAGAACGCGCTCGCCACCATGGCTTGCGCGGTCGCCTTGCGCACCCCCTTGACCGGGATGCGCCGCTCGCCCGCGATCGTCTCGCCGGGTCCGGTCGCCGTGAAGGCGGCCGGGGTGGCGGCCGGCGCGGGGCGCGCGGCGGCGTGTACGTCCTCGCGCGTGACCGTTCCGCCGGGGCCCGAGGGGCGCACGGACGCGAGGTCCACCCCCAGGTCCCGGGCCAGCTTGCGGACCGGCGGCTTGGCCAACGCAATCGAGCCGCCGGCGGGCGAGCCCGACGTGGGCGGCCCCGCGTGACCCGAGCCGTTGGCCGCGTGCACCGCCGGCGCGGGGGCGTCCGTCCTGCGGGCCCGCCGCCGGCCGGTCGTGGTGCGCACGCCGTAGCCGACCAGGACCGCCGTGCGGGTGTCCTTCTTCTCCGCCGCAGCGGCCGTTTCGGCCGGCGCCGGCTCGGGCGCCGCGGGTCGGGGTGCCGGTTCGGGCACCAAATCCGCCGCGAGGGCCTGGTCCCGGGTGCCGGTCGATTCGGCCGCGGCGGGCACCTGCGTACCGGCCGGCGCCACCGCGATGATCGGCGCGCCGACCGCGACCGTGTCGCCCTCGGCGGCCAGGAGCTCGGTCACCACCCCGTCGAACGGACACGGCAACTCGACCAGGGCCTTCGCGGTCTCCACCTCGACCATGACCTGGCCGTCGCTGACCTCGTCGCCGACCTTGACGTGCCAGACGACGATGTCGGCCTCTTCGAGGCCCTCGCCGACGTCGGGCATCAGGAACTTCTTCACCTCGGACACGGGATTCCTCACCAGGCCAGGGAGCGGTCGACGGCATCGAGCACACGGTCCAGGTCGGGGAGGTAGTCCTCCTCGACCCGGGACGGCGGATACGGCGTGTGATAGCCGCCGACCCGCAACACCGGCGCCTGCAGGTGATAGAAGCAGCGCTCGGTGATCGTCGCCGCGACCTCCGCGCCGATGCCCAGGAACGACGGGGCCTCGTGCACGACGACGAGCCGGCCGGTGCGCTTGACCGACGCCTCGACCGCGTCGAAGTCCAGCGGGGACAACGAGCGCAGGTCGATCACCTCCAACTCGCGCCCGTCCTCGGCCGCCGCCGCGGCGGCCTCCAGGCAGGTCGCCACCATCGGCCCGTAGGCGACCACCGTGCAGGCGTCGCCCGGCCGCACCACCCGGGAGCCGTACAGCGGGGCCGGCGTCGCGGCGGTGTCCACCTCGGCCTTGGTCCAGTAGCGCCGCTTGGGCTCCAGGAAGATCACCGGGTCGTCGGCGGCGATCGCCTGCTGGATCATCCAGTAGGCGTCCACCGGGTTCGAGCACGACACCACCCGCAGGCCCGCGGTGTGCGCGAAGTACGCCTCGGGCGACTCGCTGTGGTGCTCGACCGCGCCGATCCCGCCACCGAACGGAATTCGGATCACGATCGGCAGCCGCACGTAGCCGAGCGAACGGGCGTGCATCTTGGCGAGCTGGGTGACGATCTGGTCGTACGCGGGGAAGACGAAACCGTCGAACTGGATCTCCACGACCGGCCGGTAGCCCGCGAGGGCCAGACCGATCGCGGTGCCGACGATGCCGGACTCGGCCAGCGGGGTGTCCACCACCCGGTCCTCGCCGAAGTCCTTCTGCAAACCGTCGGTGACCCGGAAGACACCGCCGAGCTTGCCGATGTCCTCACCCATGATCAACACCTTGGGGTCGCTCTCCAGGGACTTGCGCAGCCCCGTGTTGAGCGCCTGCACCATCGACATCTGACGGGTCGTGCCCGTCGACTGTGCGGGAGCCATCAGTGCCCGTCCTCCCCGGCGTCGACGAAGGACGCGTGATAAGCCTCGAACTCGGCCCGTTCCCGATCCACCAGCGTGTGCGCATCGGCGTACACGTGCGCGAACATCGACACCGGATCCGGATCCGGCATCGTGCGCACACCGTTGCGTACGCGCTTGCCCAGTTCCTCGCTCTCGGCCTCCAGGGCCGCGAAGAACTCGGGCGTCCCGATGCTCTGCTTGTGCAGGTAGGACTTGAGCCGCTCGATCGGGTCCTTGAGCCGCCATTCCTCCAGTTCGGCATTCAGCCGATAGCGGGTCGGGTCGTCCGAAGTGGTGTGCGCGCCCATTCGGTAGGTGAACGCCTCGATCAGCATCGGGCCCTCGCCGCGCCGGGCCCGGGCCAAAGCCGCCCTGGTCACCGCGAGACACGCGAGCACGTCGTTTCCGTCCACCCGAACTCCGGGAAAGCCGAATCCGGCGGCCCGCCGATACAGCGGCACCTTCATCTGGCGTTCGGTGGGTTCGGAGATGGCCCACTGATTGTTCTGGCAGAAGAACACCACGGGGGCGTTGAACACCGCGGCGAAGGTGAATGCCTCGTTGACATCGCCCTGGCTGGAGGCTCCGTCACCGAAGTACGTGACGACCGCGGCATCACTGCCGTCGCGTTGCACGCCCATCGCGTATCCGACGCCGTGCAGGGTCTGCGCGCCGATGACGATCGTGTAGAGCTGGAAATTGTTCTCGCGCGGATCCCAACCACCGTGGTTGACGCCGCGGAACATCCCGAGGAGATTCAACGGATCCACGCCGCGACACCAGGCGACGCCGTGTTCACGGTACGTGGGAAACACATAGTCGTTCGGACTCAGTGCCCGTCCGGACCCGATCTGCGCGGCCTCCTGGCCGAGCAACGAGGCCCACAGGCCCAACTCGCCCTGCCGTTGCAACGCGGTGGCCTCGGCGTCGAAGCGCCGGACCAGAACCAGGTCGCGGTACAGACTCAGGTATTCGTCATCGGACAGGTCGATCGAGTAATCGGGATGCTCGACCCGCTCGCCCTCGGGGGTGAGCAACTGGATGAGTTCCGGACCGGCTCCGGAATCGGGCGGAAACAATGTTCCGTCCGTACTGTCCACTGCCACGTTCTCTCCTCCGTCTGTCCGGTCCGCGGGGTCGCCGTGGACCGGGTCCGGATCGCCGGGCCCGGTTCCGCGCGGGGTGTGCGCGGCTACCTTGATGTGCAGACACGGCGATTGGTGGCTGTACTTCCTAGGATTTCCTAGGAATTCCCGGGTGAATCCGGGAGGCACCTGCGCACAGGCATGCGGTTCGGAAACCGCACACCGCAACGTTACCCACCAGTCCCGTCGGCACGTAGTGGCGACCGGCCCGAACGTGGCGGCACTGTTTGTTGCTCCCGGACAAACGGGCGCGGGTCGGACCCGTCCCGACTCGCCCGGACTCTCGCGTGGGCATCAACCGGCAGCCGGAAGGTGTGCGTGCGAACCTGTACAAGTGAGCGATCAGGGAAGTATCCGGGTATTTCTCCTCGACGACCACGAAGTGGTCCGCCGCGGCGTCCACGAGTTGTTGTCCCTGGAAGACGACATCGACGTGGTCGGCGAGGCCGGCACCGCGGCGGAGGCGCTGGTCCGCATCCCGGCGACCCGGCCGCAGGTCGCGGTGCTCGACGTGCGGTTGCCGGACGGCAGCGGGGTCGAGGTGTGTCGCGAGATCCGGGCCCGACTGCCCGAAGTGCGCTGCCTGATGCTCACCTCGTTCTCCGACGACGAGGCGCTGTTCGACGCGATCATGGCGGGCGCCTCGGGCTACGTGCTCAAGGACATCCGCGGCTCCGACCTGGTCGGCGCGGTCCGCGACGTGGCGGCCGGCAAGTCCCTGCTCGACCCGGCGGCCACCGCCCGCGTCCTGGAACGCCTGCGCGGCGGCCCGCGCGGCGACGCCCGCCTGGAGGCCCTGAGCGACCAGGAACACCGCATCCTCGACCTGATCGGCGAGGGCATGACCAACCGTCAGATCGGCGCCGAAATGCACCTGGCCGAGAAGACCGTCAAGAACTACGTCTCCAGCCTCCTCGCCAAACTCGGCATGGAACGCCGCACCCAGGCCGCGGCCTACGTGGCCCGCCAGAAGGCCGAGAAGAGACGCTGAACGAGGAATGGACGATCGCTCGGTCGGGTGAGCCCGATCAGGGGGTGTCCGAGGTCAGGACGACCTTGCCGGTGACGGTGCCCGACTCGGCCAGGGCCAGGGCTTCGGCCGCTCGGCCGAGCGGGATGCGGGCCGCCACCTGGGCGGTGATGGCGCCGGTGTCGAGCAGGGCGAAGACCTCGGTCAGGTCGGCGCGCAGGCGGTTTCGGAAGTTCGCCGGGCGGCGCTTGCCCGCCCAGATGTTGTAGAAGTGCGTGCGCCGGCCGTTGGGCAGCAGGTGCCACCACAGGAGGCGGCCCAACAGCTTGAACACGGGCAGTCGGGACGAACCGGGCTCGTTCTTGGTGGCCGCCGTCCCGTAGGAGACCAGCGTGCCGCCGCGGGCGAGCAGCCCGAACGAGTCGGCGATCCCGGCGCCGCCGATGTGGTCGAAGACGGCGTCGACGCCGTTCGGCGCGAGGGCGCGCACCGACGCCGGCAGGTCGGCGTCCCGGTAGTCCAGCGGGATCGCGCCCAGGGCGCGCACCGCGTCGTGGTGGCGCGGCGCGGCGGTGCCGATGACCCGGACACCGGCGTGGGTGGCCAACTGCACCAGCGTCGAGCCCACTCCGCCGTTGGCGCCGTGCACCAGCACGGTCTGCCCCCGACGAACCCGGGCGATGCGATGCAACATCTGCCACGCGGTGATCCCGTTGACGACGACCGTCTCCGCCTCGGCCGGGTCGATGCCCTCGGGCACCTCGACCAGGGCGGCGACCGGGAGCGCCACCAGGCTGGCCCACCCGCCGACCTTGGTCAGCGCCGCGAACCGGCGGCCGACCAACGCGGCATCGCCGCCGGGCCCGACCCGCACCACCGTGCCGACGAGGTCGTAGCCGGGGACGAAGGGGAAAGCCGGCTGGTCGTAGTACTTGCCGCGGCGCATCTGCTGTTCGGCGAAGGAGATCCCCGACGCCTCGACCGCCACCAGCACCTCTCCGGCCGCCGGCTCCGGCGCCGGACGCACCCGGACCTCCAGGCCGGCGGGCTCGACGATGCCCGGCAACACGATTTCGGTGGCCGAGGCGGTGGCGGTCTCGGGTGCGCTGGCATTCATCACGGCTCCATGTGATTACTATTAGTGTTTGTTATGGCCTCTAACTTAAGTGCGTACCAGTAGCGTGTCAAGGGATTGCCCACGCACTTGCGAGCGCGCTCCGGCCGGCGACCGGAGCCTCAGAGCGGCACCGACCAGGTCACCGTCGTCCCGTGTCCCTGCGGCCCCGGCCCGAACCACGCCCGGCCGCCCAACTCGGCCGCGCGACCGGCCAGGTTGGCCAGGCCGCTGCGCCGACCGCCCGGCGGGATGCCCACGCCGTCGTCGGTGACCGTCAGGTCGACCGTGCCGTCGGCCACCACCAGGCTCACCTCGACCCTGGAGGCGTGCGCGTGGCGGGAGGCGTTGGAGAGCACCTCGCGCAGTGCGGCCAGGAGTTGCTCGGCGACCTCGTCCGAGACGCTCGAATCCACCGGTCCCGCGAAGGTGACCGTCGGCTCGAAGCCGAGCGGGCCGGCCGCCGCGCTCGCCTCGCGCAACACCCGGCCCCGGACCCCGGTCGGGCCCTCACGCGGCGGGTTCTGCAACGCGAAGATGGTGCTGCGCACCTCGCGGATCGTCGCGTCGAGTTCGTCCACGGCCTGGTTGATCTTGACGGTCACGGCCGGCACCCTCGCCAATCGGGCCGCGCCCTGGAGCATCATCCCGGTCGCGAACAGCCGCTGGATGACCAGATCGTGCAGGTCCCGGGCGATCCGGTCGCGATCCTCGAACACCGCCAGTCGTTCCCGGTCGCGCTGGGCGCTCGCCAGCATCAGCGCGATCGCCGCCTGGCCGCCGAACGCCTGGGCCATCGAGCGCTCGGTCCGGTTGAACGGGACCGCCCCGATCCGCTTGTCCAACTCGAGCGCGCCCAGGATGCGATCGCTGGCGATCAGCGGTACGAACAGGCCCGGTCCGAAGCAACGGGACTGGTCCAGCAGCACGTTCGGATCGGTGCTCATGTCCGCGATGAAGATGCTGCGACCGGTGTTGATCGCCTCCGCGATCGGGCTGCCTTCGGCGACCACCGTGCCGCCCAGGCCCGCGAGGTCCTCGCCGGAGGTGACCTCGACCAGGTAGGAACCGTCCGGCTGGGGCAGGTACATCGCGGCGAAATCCGCCTCGGCCAGGCTGCGCGCCCGTTCCGCCACCACGGCCAGCGCCTCGTCCGGGTCCTGGGTGGTCAGCAGGGCCGTGGTGACGTCCGCCGAGCCCACGATCCATTTCTCCCGGCGGGCCGCGCTCTCGAACAGGCGCGCGTTCTCGATGGCCACCCCGGCCGCCGCCGCGAGCGCCCGGACCACCTGCTGGTCCTCGACGCTGAAGTCCGGCCGGCCGCGCTTCTCGGTCAGGTACAGATTGCCGAACACCTCGTCGCGAACCCGGATCGGCACACCCAGGAACGAGTGCATCGCGGGGTGGTTCGGCGGGAAGCCGTAGGACGCCGGATGCCGGGTCAGGTCGTCCAGCCGCAACGGTGCGGGGTGGTCGATCAACAGGCCCAGGATCCCCCGTCCGTGCGGGAGTTCGCCGATCCGCTCGCGGTCCTCGGCGGCGATGCCGACGGTGATGAAGTCGGACAGGTTGTGTTCGCTGCCGATCACCCCGAGCGCGGCGTAGCGAGCGTCCACCAGGTCGGCCGCGGCCTCGACGATGCGGCGCAGCGTGGTGTGCAGATCCAGGTCGGCGCCGACCGCGATCACCGCTTCGAGCAGACCCTGGAGGCGATCCCCGGCCGCCGCCGCCGAGCCGAGCCGCTCGACCACCTCGGCCACCAGGTCCGCCAGGCCGAGCGAGGCGCGGGCGGACGCTTCGGGCGTGCGGCCGAAACGATCCGTCCCGTCGGGCTCGTCGGCGCCGTCGGCGCCGTTGCCCGTCGCGTTCACCATGGGTGCAGCCTACGTCGGCAAATACTGATGAAAGCGGCAAATCACCCCGGACACGCGTACGGATCCCCGCCCACGGATCACGGGTGCCGGTCCGCACACGCAGATGCACGCGCACCCGGACGCGCACTCGCACGCGCGCCGGCACCCGCCCCCCGCCTCACACCCGCGCCGCGACCTCCGCCACCGCGTCCTCGCGGTCCAGCAGCGCCCGGAACGGGCCGGGCGTGCTGCTCAACCGTTCCCACGTCCCGCGCTGCGACACCCGTCCCTCGGCCAGCACGAGGATCTCGTCCACCGCGTGCAGCCCGGTGAGTCGATGGGTGACCAGCAGCGTGGTCCGGCCCCGGGTCGCATCCAGCAGGTCGGCCGTCAGCGCGTCGGCCGTGGGCAGATCGAGGTGTTCGGCGGGCTCGTCCAGCAGCAGGATCTCGAAGTCGGCGAGCAGCGCGCGGGCCAGCGCGAGCCGCTGCCGCTGGCCGCCGGACAATCGGGCGCCGTGCTCGCCGACCATCGTGTCCAGCCCCTGCGGCAACGTGTCCACCCAGTCCAGCAGCCGGGCCCGGGCCAGCGCCGCGCGCATCGCGTCCTCGTCGCAATCCGGGCGGGCCAGCCGCAGGTTCTCCCGCAGCGAGCTGTCGAAGACGTGCGCGTCCTGCGCGCACAGCCCGATCACCCGCCGTACGTCGTCCCCGGCGAGGTCGGTGATCGGTACGCCGGCCAGGGTCACCCGGCCCGCCGCCGGGTCCAGGAAGCGCAACAGCACGTTGGCCAGCGTGGTCTTTCCCGACCCGCTCGCGCCGACCACCGCGAGCCGCTTGCCCGGGGTGAGTTCGAGGTCGACGCCGGCCAGCGCGGGCGGGCCGTCCGGGGTCCAGCGCGCGTGCAGGTCGCGCACCGACAACGGGTGCGGCCCGGCGGGCAGCGCCCGCAGCGCGGTCGGCTCGTGCACCGGCACGGGTGCGTCGATCACCTCGAACACCCGTGCCGCCGCCCGCCGCGAGCCCTCCAGATGCCGGCCGGCGGCGGGCAACACCACGGTGGCCTCGAACGCGGCGAGCGGGGTGAGCACCACCAGCGCGAGCAGCACCCCGTTCAACCGGTCGGCGTGCACCGCCGCGACGCCCACCACGGCGGACGCCCACACGGTCGCACCGGACACCAGCGCGGCCAGCCCCGCCCCGACGCCCGCGCCCCGGGCCTGCCCCGCCTCGGTCGCGCGCAGTCGCGCGTCCACCGTGTCCACCTCGGCCAGCCGGGCGGGCGCACGGCCCGCCGCGATCAGTTCGGGTGTGCCGCGCAGCAGGTCGACCACGGCGCCGGCGAGTTCGCCGCGGACCGCGGCGACCCGGCGTTCCGCCCGCCGGGCGACCCGGCCGGCCAACCACGGCACCAGCACACCGGCGGCCAGCAGGCCGAGCAGCAACACCGCGCCGGCCTCGGGCAGTACCAGGGCGACGGTCAGCACCGCGCCCACGCCGACCACCGCCGCCACACAGGCGGGCAGCAGCGCGCGCAGGAAGAAGTCCTGTACCGCGTCCACGTCGGCGACCAGTCGGGAGAGCAGGTCGCCGCGGCGGAAGGCGGGCAGTCCCGCCGGCGCCAGTTGTTCCAGGCGTTCGTACACCCGCACCCGCAGCCGGGCCAGGATGCGAAACGCCGCGTCGTGCCCGATCAACCGCTCGGCGTAGCGGAACACCGCGCGGGAGACGCCGAAGGCCCGCACGCCGGTGACCGCGACCATCAGGGTCAGGACCGGCGGATGCTCCGACGCGCGCGAGATCAGCCAGGCCGACGTGGCCATCAGACCGACCGAGCTGCCCAGCGCGAGTGCTCCGCACAACACCGCGAGCGCGAGGCGCCCGCGCAACGGCCGGGCCAGCGCGAGCAGACGGCGGCCGGGCCCGGCGCCGGCGGCGACCGGCGGGTCCGCGAGCAGGGCATCGAAGGGCTGCTCGACGGCCGGGACGTCGTCCGCCGTCCGCGCGGCCTCGACCTCGGCCGCGGGCACCCCCGAGGGCGCGCCCGCCGGGTGCGCGCCCTCGGGCGCCGCCTGCGCCGGGCCCCCCGCGCCCACGGCCACCACCCGGTCGGCCAACGGCAGCAGCGCCGGCCGATGGGCGACCAGCACGACCGTCCGGCCGACCGCCAGTCGGCGGACCGCCTCGACGATGCCCGCCTCGCCGTCGCCGTCCAGGTTCGAGGTCGGCTCGTCCAGCAGCAGGATCGGCCGGTCGGCCAGGAACGCGCGGGCCAGCGCGAGGCGTTGCCGCTGGCCGGCGGACAGGCCCGCGCCGTCCTCGCCGAGCGGCGCGTCGAGGCCCCCTGCGGCCGCCACGAAGTCCGCCGCGCCGGCCGCGACCAGCGCGGCGTGTACCTCGGCGTCGTCGGCCTCCGGGCGGGCCAGCCGCACGTTGGCGCCGATCGTGCCGGCGAACAGGTAGGGCCGCTGCGGAACCCACGCGATCCGGGCCCGCCACGCGTCCTGGTCCAACTCGGCCAGGTCCACGCCGCCCACGGTGACCCGACCCGCCGTCGGCCGGATGAAGCCGAGCAGCACCGCGAGCACGGTGGACTTGCCACACCCGCTCGGCCCGGTCAGCGCGATCGTCTCGCCCGGTCGTACGGTCAGCTCCAGCCCGGCGGGCGCCGCGTCGGCCCGCCCCTCGTGCCGCACGCCCAGACCGGTCAGCACCAGCTCGGCCGAACGCGGGTCGGGCACCGGCGCGGATCCGGCCGGTGCGTCGGGGGTGGTCTCCAGGACCGCGAACACCCGGTCCGCGGCGCTGACTCCCTCGACGCTGGCGTGGTACTCGGCGCCGACCTGACGCAGCGGCAGATACGCCTCGGGCGCCAGGATCAGCACCACCAGCGCGGTCTCCAGGCTCAGCTCGCCGTCGACCAGACGCAGCCCGACGCCGACCGCGACCAGCGCGACCGAGATGGTGGCGAGCAACTCCAGCGCGAACGAGGACAGGAACGCGATCCGCAACGTCTTGAGGGTGGCCCGGCGGTAGTCGTCGGTGATCGTGCGAATCGACGCCGCCTGGGCCTTGGCCCGGCCGAACACCTTGAGCGTGGGCAGCCCGGCGACCACGTCCAGGAAGTGCCCGGCCAACCGGTTCAGGACCGTCCACTGCCGGTCCATGTACTTCTGGGTGGCCATCCCGATCAGCGCCATGAACAGCGGGATCAGCGGCAGCGTGACCACGATCGTCACGGCCGAGATCCAGTCGCCGAACACCACGCGCGCGAGCACCGCGACCGGCACGGTCACCGACAGCACCAGTTGCGGCAGGTAGCGGGCGAAGTAGCCGTCGAGCGCGTCCACCCCCCGGGTGGCCAGGGTGGTCAGCTCGCCGGAGCGCTCGTTGTTCAGCCAGGCCGGGCCGAGTTCGACCACGTGGGCGAGCAGTCGCGACCGCAATTGCGATTTCACCGCCGCCGAGGTGCGGTGCGCGATCACCTCGGTGAGCCAGGAGATCGCCGAGCGGGCCGCGATCACCCCCGCGAGCAGGCCCAGCTCCGGCCACAGGTCGCCGACGGCGGCGCCCTCCTCGAAGGCCGCCACGATCACCCGCGCGAGCAGGCCCGCCTGGACGAGCACGAGACCCGCGCCCGCCGTACCCAGCAACACCGTCAGGGCCAGAAAGCCCCGGGTGGCACGGGCGTGCGTCAGCAGGCGCGGGTCTACAGGCTTCACGAGCCGCTCTTTCCTCGGTGCGTCTTCGGTGCGGTCCTACGTGGTGCCACGCGCTGTCGGTGCGCTTACTTGCCGACCAGGTCGGCCGCGGCGGCACCGAAGGCCGGCTTGGTCGGGATGCTCTTGGTACTGATCCGCTTGCGGAACACCCAGTACGTCCAGGCCTGGTAGCACAGCACCACCGGGGTCATGAAGCCGGCGACCCAGGTCATGATCTTGAGCGTGTACGGCGTCGAGGACGCGTTGTGGATGGTCAGGTTCCACGCCGAGTCCAGGCTGGAGGGCATCACGTTCGGGAACAGCGACAGGAACAGCATCGCCACCGCGGCGATCACTGTCACGCCGGACAGCGCGAACGCCCAGCCCTCGCGGCCGATCCGGTTCATCGCCAGCGCGGCCACCAGCGCGAGCACCGCGACGATCAGCGCGGCCAGGGTGCGGCCGTTGCCGTGCTGGACCTGGGTCCAGATCAGGAACGCGGCGGCGAGCGCGGCGGTGACCAGGCCGAGCCGGCCGGCCAGCGCGTTGGCCCGGACCCGGACGTCGCCGTCGGTCTTGAGCGCGACGAACACCGCGCCGTGGAAGGTGAACAGCACCGTGGTGACCACGCCGCCGAGCAGCGCGTACGGGTTGAGCAGGTCGAACAGGTCGCCGACGTACTCCTTGTTCGCGTCGATCGGCACCCCGCGGACGATGTTCGCGAACGCCACGCCCCACAGGAACGCGGGCACCAGCGAGCCCCAGAAGATCGCCTGTTCCCAGCCGCGCTTCCAGCGGTCCTCGTCGCGCTTGGCCCGGTACTCGAACGCGACCCCGCGCAGGATCAGCGCGACCAGGATCAGCAGCAGCGGCAGGTAGAAGCCGCTGAACAAGGTGGCGTACCACTCGGGGAAGGCCGCGAAGGTGGCCCCGCCCGCGGTGATCAGCCACACCTCGTTGCCGTCCCAGACCGGGCCGATGGTGTTGATCAGCACCCGGCGCTCGGTCTCGTTGCGGGCCAGCACCTTGGTCAGGATGCCGACGCCGAAGTCGAAGCCTTCGAGGAAGAAGTAGCCGATCCACAGCACGGCGATCAGCAGGAACCAGAATTCGTTGAGTCCCATGTCACTCTCCCCTTAGTACGCGAAGGCGAGCGGACGATCGGCGTCCTCGCCGCCCGACGGATCGTCGGGGTCCTTGTCCACCGGCACCTTGATCGGCTCGGGGCCGGCCTTGACGTAGCGCCGGATCAGGCCCAGTTCGACCACCGCGAGCGCGCCGTAGAGCAGCGTGAACACGATCAGCGAGGTGAACACCTCGCCGGTGGACACACTCGGCGACACGCCGGCCTCGGTCTTGAGCACGCCGAACACCAGCCACGGCTGGCGGCCCATCTCGGTGAAGATCCAGCCGAACGAGTTGGCCGCGAACGGGAACGCGATGGTCCACAGGCCGATCCGGTACACCCACGGATTGCTCGGGAGATCGCGCTTGCGCCGGGTCAACCACAGGCCGACCAGGCCGATGCCCGCGGTGACCATGCCGACGCCGATCATCAGTCGGAACGACCAGTAGGTGACGAAGATGTTGGGCCGGTAGTCGCCGGGGCCGAACTTGACCACCGACTGTTCCTGGAGGTCGTTGATCCCGGGCAGCTCGGCGTTGAAGTCGTTCTTGGCCAGGAAGGACAGCGCGCCGGGGACCTCGATGGCGACCTTGTTGTGGCCCTTGTTGACATCGCCGTAGGAGAAGATCGAGAACGGCGCCGGCTTCGAGGTCTCCCACAGTGCCTCGGCCGAGGCCATCTTCATCGGCTGCTGTTCGTACATCAGCTTGCCCTGCATGTCACCGGTGAGCGCCAGGCCGATGCCCGCCAGCACCGAGACCCACAGGCCCAGCCGCAGCGACGGGCGGAACACCGCGACCTCGTTGCGCTTGCGCAGGTGCCAGCAACTGATCCCGATCAGGAAGCCGCCGGCGACCAGGAACGCGGCCGGGAGGATGTGCAGGAAGGCGGCGATCGCGGTGTTGTTGGTGAGCACCGCGACGAAGTCGGTCAGCTCCGCGCGGCCGGTCTCCGGGTTTATCCGGTAGCCGACCGGGTGCTGCATCCACGAGTTCGCGGCCAGGATGAAGTAGGCCGACAGGATCGTGCCGATCGCGGCGGCCCAGATGGTGGCCAGGTGGATCTTCTTCGGCAGTCGCTCCCAACCGAAGATCCACAACCCCAGGAAGGTCGACTCCAGGAAGAACGCGACCAGGGCCTCGATGGCGAGCGGGGCACCGAAGATGTCGCCGACGAAGCGCGAGTAGTCGGACCAGTTCATCCCGAACTGGAACTCCTGCACGATGCCGGTGACCAGGCCGAGCGCGAAGTTGATCAGGAAGAGCTTGCCCCAGAACTTGGTGGCCCGGAGGTAGTGCTCCTTGCCGGTGCGCACCCACGCGGTCTGCAGGCACGCGACCAGGATGGACAAACCCATCGTGAGCGGGACGAAGAGGAAGTGGTAGACGGTCGTGATGCCGAACTGCCACCGGGCTACGTCGAGTGTTTCGACGGCGAGGTCCATGGGCCCCTCATTCCTCCTGATCGCCGGTCGTGTCTCGCACGCGAGCGCACGTTTGGTTCACGGTGCACACGGTGCGGGCGCGCATACCGTCCGACACTCCGTCGAACAGACCCGGATGAACCGGGATGGATCTGCGATCGAACCGGGCAATACTTTGTGAATGGGTTCACAAAGTCGAGCTTGTGCATCCGTTCACAAACACTAGCGAGCCCTCCCGGGCACCCCTTGAGGGGGGTACCCGAGAGGGCTCGAAGTGGTCCGAACGGACCCAAACGACGACGATCGCCGGACCTGCCCGGCGCCGGGCGGTCGGACGGTCGGACGGGCTGCCGGAGCCGGGGCCTAGGCCGACATGAACCGCGCGGCCTGCTCCAGGAAGATCGTGTTCGCCTCGGTCTCGCCGATGGTGATCCGGCATCCCTCACCCGCGAACGGCCGGACGCTGACCCCGGCCGCCTCGCACAGCGCGGCGAACTCCTCGGTGCGCTCGCCCAGCCGCAACCAGACGAAGTTGGCCTGCGAGTCGAAGACCGTCCAGCCCTGGCCGATCAGCGTCTCCAGCACCCGCTCCCGCTCGGTGACCAACGCGTCGACCCGCTCCAGGAGTTCGGCCTCGGCGCCGATCGAGGCGATCGCGGCCACCTGGGCCAGCCGGTTCACCGAGAACGGCATCCCGGTCTTGCGCAGCTCGTCGGCCACCGCCTCGTGCGCGATGGCGAAGCCCACCCGCAGGCCGGCCAGGCCGTACGCCTTCGAGAAGGTGCGCAGCACCACCACGTTGGGCCGCTCCCGGTAGATGTCCACGCCGTCCGGGACCTGCTCGTCCCGGATGAACTCGCGGTACGCCTCGTCCAGTACGACCAGCACGTTGCGCGGCACCCGGTCCAGGAAGCGCTCCAGCTCGGCGCGGTGGATCACCGTGCCGGTGGGGTTGTTCGGGTTGCACACGAAGATCAGCCGGGTCCGCTCGGTGACCGCGGCGGCCATCGCGTCCAGGTCGTGGCTCTCGTCGGCGAGCAGCGGGATCTGCACCGGCGTCGCGCCCGCCAGCAGCACCAGCAGCGGGTACGCCTCGAACGAGCGCCACGCGTAGATGACCTCGTCACCCTCGCCGGCCGTCGCGTTCACCAACTGCTGGGCCACGGTCACCGAGCCGGTGCCCGCCACGATGTGCGACGCGGGCACCCCGAACCGCTCGGCGATCGTCCTTGCCAACTCCGCGTTCGCCGGGTCCGGGTAGCGATTTATCTCGCCGACCGCCTCGGCCACCACCTTGTGCACGCTGGGCAGCGGCGGGTACGGGTTCTCGTTGGACGCGAGCTTGTACGCGGGCAGACCCGCGGCGGCCACCGGCGGGCGGCCCGCCTTGTAGACCGGGACTCCGGCCAGGGCCGCGCGGAACCGCACCGTGCCGTTGTCGTCCGTACCTGGGGCGTTGTGCTGGGTCACGCCCGTCCTCCTCGCATACTGGTCGGGGTGCCTGGGCGCACGTCCCGGTCGTCTCACTCTATGGTCCGCCGGCCCGGTAGGGGATCGTCGGTACGGACGAGGAAGTCGCCGAAGGTTCAGGGGTAGGTATGGGGCGATACGTTTCTTCGTAAAGCAATGACATGAACCGGGCCAGGGCGGCGCATTCGGCCTACTGTCGGGACGATGACAGCGCCAGATGTACCGCGTGTGGGGCGGCGGATCCGGGTGGGCATCCGGGACGTCGCAGCGGCTGCCGGGGTGTCGATCACGACGGTCTCCGACGCGCTCAACGGCAAGGGCCGACTGCCCGACACGACTCGGCTGCACGTGCGCGAGGTGGCGGACCGGCTGGGCTATCGGCCCTCGGCCGCGGCCCGCACGTTGCGCACCGGTCGGTCGGGGCTGCTCGGGTTGACCACGACGATGCGTTCCACCGAGCCGTTCGCCCTGACCGAATTCGCCTGGTTCGCCGAGTTGGTCCGCTCGGCCACCGCGACCGCGCTGGATCTGGGCTACGCGCTGGTGGTGTTGCCCGCCTCCTCGCCGCACGACGTGTGGGGCAACGTGGCGCTCGACGGCACGATCGTGGTCGACCCGACGGACGACGATCCGCTCGTGCACGAATTGTTGCGCCGCGGCGTGCCGGTGGTCAGCGGCGGACATCCGGGCTCCACCCCGGTCTACGGCTGGGTGGACAACGACCACGTGGCGGCCGTGCGCTGTGTGCTCGACCACCTCGCCCAGGCCGGCGCGGGCCGGATCGGGCTGCTGGCCGCCTCGGACGGACCGGGCGCGAGCAAGGGCATCGCCGGCTATCGCGCGTGGTGTGCGGACCGGGGCGTGCCGCCGATCACCGAGGAGTACGAGGCACGCACCCCCGGCGCCGGTCGGGCCGCCGCGGCGCGCCTGCTCGACCGCACGCCGGACGCGGTGTTCGGCCTGCACGAGGGGTGTGCGGCCGAACTGCTCGCCGCCGCCCGGGCCCGCGAGTTGCGGGTGCCCGACGACCTGCTGTTGGCCTGTTGCGGCGAAGGGGCCGACCCGTCGGTGACCTCGCTGAGCCTGCAACCGGCGCTGGCCGGCGCGTGGGCGGTGGAACTGCTGGTGGGCGTGATCGAGGACGCCGGGGCGGGGCCGCTGCTGCCCGCCCAGCGCACCGTGCCCACCCGGTTGTCCGTGCGCGATTCCTCCACTCGACGCTGACCGGCGCGCGCCCGGGCCGGGCTCGGGGGCGCCGGGTGGGACCGTCGCGGCTGCACGCACAATTGAGCGTGGTCCGTTCCGCCGTGCCCGCACGAGAGATACGGTCCAGGAATCATCCGAATCGGACCGGGTGAGCCGCAGCCGAACCCGGCTGTTGTGCGTCTTGGTTCACGACGGGTGTCGGCATCGCCGCCGTACGGTGGTGCGGATCGTGAAGAAAGGAACCTTCTGGTGAGCAACGTCTCGGCTACACCGGCCCCGATGGGCGCCGCAGCGGAGCAGGACGCCCCGCTGTACGTGGTCGGCGACGTCCACGGTCATCTGGAGGAACTCAAGGCCGCCCTGCGGGCCCGGGATCTGATCGACGCGGACGCGCACTGGTGCGGCGGCCGGTCCCGGCTGTGGTTCCTGGGCGACTTCACCGATCGTGGTCCGGACGGCATCGGCGTGGTCGAACTGGCGATGGCGCTGGCCCGCGAGTCGGCCGAGGTCGGCGGCAGCACCCGGATGTTGCTCGGCAACCACGAGATCCTGCTGCTCGGCGTCTTCCGTTTCGGCGACCACCCGGTGCCGGTGGCCGGCGGGTCGACCACCTTCCGCGAGATCTGGCTGCGCAACGGCGGCATGCAGTCCGACCTGGACCGCTTCACCGAGGAACAGGCCGACTGGCTGGCCGCGCAGCCGGTCGCGGCCGTGGTCGACGGACACCTGTTGATCCACTCCGACAGCAACGCCTACCTCGAATACGGCGACACCATCGAGGAGGTGGACGGCGCGGTCGCGGACATACTGCGCGAGCCGGACCCGCTCGCGTGGTGGGACCTGTTCCGCAACCTGACCCGGCGCGGCGCCTTCATGGGCGAGGTCGGCCCGTACGCGGCGGCCGACCTGCTCAGCGAGCTGGGCGGCCGGCGGATCGTGCACGGTCACACCCCCATCCCGTACCAGACGGGCGAGGACCCCTCGACGATCGTCGAGCCGCGCGTGTACGCGGACGGACAGGTGATCAACCTGGACGGCGGCATCTATCTGGGCGGCCCGTGTCTGGTCGCGCGCCTGCCGCTGACCGGCGCCTCGTCGGGCCTGCTGCCCAGCGCGTTGGAGGAGACGCAGGGTCGTGAATACGACCTGGGCGACCTCGGCGAAGAGCCCCAGTCGTAGGGAACTCCCTGCCCAAAAGCCGGGGGCGCACCTTATCATCACTGGTATCCGCCTCGACACCGTCAGGTGCTTTTGCGGGTCGTTGATCCACCGACAGCTTGCACGGGTCCCCTGACGGGCCCGGCGGACGCGGGAAACGCCCGCGCGGCCTCATTCGGGGGATCCGATGCAACACTGGTTTGGAAGTGACGAGCACCGCCGTCAGTACGAGCAGTTCGTCGATGACGCGCTGCACCTGGAGGAGACCCTCTCCGGTCTTGCGGCGGTACCCAACCTGAACGTCGAGCAGTTGCGGACGGCCACGTTGGACGCGACCCCGTCGATCGCGGACGCGGCACGCGACGAGTACGACCGCTACGAACGTACAGAGCAACGTTTCGAGGCGGGAGTCCGGCAGGACTTCGGCGCATCGATGATCGAGGTCGGCGAGAGCTTCGGCTGGTTCGCGCTCGCCACCGCGATGGCGGTGATCGTGGCCGGCATCTCGGCGGTCGTCTTCCTGATCGTGGGCTACGTGTTGTTGCCGCTCACGGTGGACGACTCGTCCATGCAGCACACGATGCAACTCGCCTCGCTGGCGGCCGTGGGCATCTCGCTCGGGGCGGCGGCGATCGGGGGACTCGCGATGTTGGCGGTGGCCGCGCGCAATCGGGCCCGGCCGATCGGCGAGATCGAGATGCATCTGGCGCGCGAGGAATGGCGTCGGGCGATCCTGCACCGGGGCATCCTGCCGTTCATGCGCTCGCGTCTGCGCGAGGCATCCGACGAGGGCACCACCCTCCTCGGCTGACCGACGATCGGCGCCGGTCCTCCCGCCCACCGGGGGCGGGAGGACCGGATCACGCCGTCGGGATCCGGTTGGGCCACACAATGGGCGACATGGTCGGCAAACGCGGGAAGGTCACCGGGGGAATCGGTCCCGGGCTGGTGGGCGAGGTCATGATCGAGGTGCGCGGTGGGGTGGAGGCTTTCCTCGCGTACTCGGCATTGCCCGGCGAGGAACACGCGGTGGGGTCGTTGGTGGTGATCGTGGAATACCTGCCGCCGCGCACGGTGTACGTGGCGTCGGCCTTCGGCTGACGTTGCGCGGGGCGGGCCCGTACGGACGAACAGCCTTGTGGGAGCTCCCGGTTCGGTGTGTTTCACGCCGGTGGGGGCTCCCGCTTCGGTGCCCGGCACGCCGCTGGGGAGCTCCCTCTTGGCGGGTCCACCGATGGCGAGGACACTCCGGGAACAGGCCAAAGGGGGAATGTTCCGTGCTCTATACCGTGCTCGCCGTGCTCGGTCTGCTCGTGGTCCTGATCGTGGTCTTCAAACTCATGTGGCGCGTCGCCGAGCCCAACGAGGCGCTCGTCATCTCCGGCTCCCGGCACCACACCGAGGGCCTGGGCGAGGGCATGGGATTTCGTATCGTCACCGGGCGCGGCACCCTGGTGCTGCCGTTCGTGCAGGCGGTGCGCAAGCTCTCGCTCGACCTGAACGAAGCGGAACTCTCGGTCGAATGTGTCACCACCCAGGGCATCCCGCTGCGGGTGCAGAGCGTGGTGATCTTCAAGATCGGCGACGACTACGTCTCGATCGCCAACGCGGCCCGCCGTTTCCTGGACCAGCAGAAGCAGATGGAGTCCCGGGTCCGCAAGGTGCTGGCCGGTCATCTGCGTTCGATCGTCGGCGGGTTGACCGTCGAGGACATGATCCGTGACCGGGAGAAGCTCACCGCGCACGTGCGCGCGGCGTCCGGGTCGGACATGGAGAAGCTCGGGCTGATCGTGGACAGCCTGCAGATCCAGGAGATCGAGGATCCGACCGGCTACATCAAGAACATGGCCGCGCCGCACACCGCGGCGGTGATCCGGGACGCGCGGATCGCCGAGGCGCTGGCCACCCGCAAGGCCACCGAGGCCGAGCAGGACGCCAAGGCGCGGATGGCCCAGGCCACCCGGGACAGCGAGATCCAGCAGGCCGGCTACCAGGCCGAGCGGGACGAGGCCACCGCGCGCTCGCGCCAGGCGGGACCGCTGGCGGACGCCGCGGCCAAGCAGGAGGTGGTGGTCCAGGAGACCCGGGTCGCCGAGTTGGAGGCCATGCGGCGCGAGCAGCAGCTCCAGGCGGACGTGCGCAAGCCGGCCGACGCGAAGGCGTACGAGACCCGCACCCGGGCCCAGGCCGAACGCGACGCGCGGATCTCGGCGGCCGAGGCGAGTGCCCGGGAGACCGAACTGGCCGCGATCGCCGACGCGGAGGCGACCAAGGTGCGCGGGCTGGCCGCCGCCGAGGCCACCCTGGCGACCGGCAAGGCACAGGCCGAGGCGGCCAAGGCCAAGGGCCTCGCCGAGGCGGCCGCGATCGCGGCCCGCGCGGCGGCCCTGGCGGAGAACCAGGAGGCGGTCGTCGCCCAGCAACTAGCCGAGAACTGGCCGGAGATCGTCCGGGCCGGCGCCGAGGCCTTCGGCAACGTGGACCACATGGTCCTGCTCAACGGCGGCGACGGCATGGGCGACCTGTTCGCCAAGGCCCTGACGATGGGCGGCACGGGCCTGGGCATCGCCCGCCAACTCCTCGCGGGCGGCAACGGCAACGGCAATGGCGCCAAGCCCGCAACGGACGCTGTGCCCAAGGAATCCGTCCGCATCGAGGTGGAGGTCGACCCGATCGACCCGACCCCGGAACCGGAGCTTCGGCTCACGAAGGACTCGGAGAGCTGACCGCGACGCATCTTCCGCAGCGGTGGCCGGACCCGTGGATGTGGGGTCCGGCCACCGCTGCGGGCGGCTTTGTCGGGGCTGGGCGGGCGCGGCTTCGGGGCGCGGTCCTGCGGCCGCGGGCGCGGCTTCGGGGGGCGGTCGGGGCGGCTGCGGGGGGTCGGGGCGCGGCCGGCTCCGTCGGGGCCGGGTCGGGGTGCGGTCTCGCGGCGCGGCTTCCACAGGAGCGGCGCTTCCCGCCGGCCGTCGGAGTCGGCCCCAAGGAGTTCCAACGGTTGACCCGCATCCAGCACGTCGCGCGAACCCTGCTGCTGGACAACGAACGGCGCCATCCGGCGACCGCCCTCGATCACCTCATTCGTTGCCTGAGCCCCCGGGGCCGGCCCTGCGCCCCCGGGCGGCCCGCGAACCGGCGGGCCGGCCCGGACAGCCGACCGGCCATCAGGGCCCGGCCGGGTCAGCCCGCAAGGGAGACGGGCCACGACGGGCCGTCCGGCGCTCCGCACCGCACCGTCTGAGTGCCGTCCGGATCGATGTCGAGGCCGAACGTGTCGAAGGCCGGGCGTCCGACCGAGTTCCACCAGGACCAGGCCGCCGCAACCTCGTCCCACAACCGCCGGGGCCCGTGTTGGCGGAGCGGCGGCGGCTCCCGCCTGATCACATGCCGCAGACCCGTTCGTCCTGTTTGTGTTCCGGCCATGCAACGAGCATGGCCGGCCGAGATGTCCGTCATCAGCCCATGAAGGCGTACCTGCCATGGGTAGACTCGCCACATAGTGTGACGAAGCATGGACCAGGGGGTCACCGGTCGTGACCCGTGACGTACTGCCGACCGCGCTACCGCGCCGAGTGCTCGACCGCGATGACGTGCGCCAGGCCCTGCGTGATCACGACTTCGGCACGGTCTTCCGGCTGGCGCGCAAGTACGGCGGGATCAGCTATCAAAAAATCGCCGACGCCTGCGACATCAAGCCCGACCGGGTCGGCACACTCGCCCGAGGGGAAGGGCGCATCACCACCGTCGAGAAGATCCGCCAGATTTCCGACGCCCTCCGCGTGCCGGGACTCATGGTCGGCATCGCGCCCCGGGAGTGGGAATCGCGCCGCGATGCTCTGCGCGGTGAAACGCCGACGCCCGTTCCGACTGTCCGCTCGATGGAAATCCCGTCGATCGACGACGAAATGGATTCGCTGGAATTGGGCCGTCGCGCTACGGCGAGCGACGTGGGCGACGAGACACTGATCCGCCTGGAAAACGCCTTCGACGCCTTGGCCGTCGACTACTCCAAGGTCCCCCCGCACGACCTCCTTGTCCGGACACGTCGCTACCTTTCCTACGCGACGCATCTTTTCGAAGCGCGAAAGACACTGGCCGAGCATCGGCGACTGGTGACCGTCGGAGGACGGCTTGCTCTGATGGGAGCAACGCTACAGATCGATCTCGGTCGGCAGCGTGCGGCGACGGCCGGTTTGAGGACTGCCGTGGATCTGGCCAAGCAGGCCGATCGGCCCGAGCTTGAGGCTTGGTGCTACGAGACCGATGCCTGGAGGGCTCTTGTGCAGGGGGACTACGCGCGGTCCCTGACACTGTCCGGTGCGGCTCGAAGCCTTGCCCCCAAAGGGAGTTCGGTGGCCATCCAGGCAACCGCCCAAGAAGGCCGGGCATATGCCCGACTGGGTCGGTCACGGGACACCTACGACTCGATAGCGCAAGTCCACGGCTTCGTATCGCACCTGCCGGCGACGAACCATCCGGAGCATCACTACCACTACGATCCCGACAAATCGACGTCGTATACCGCGACCACGCTCTCCTGGCTGGGTGATCCGGCTGCCGAGGACTACGCCCGAGAGGTGATCGCCCGGCTCGCCCCTGCCCCGGGCGCGAGATTGACCCGCCGGGCCGCAGTGGCACATCTCGATCTGGCCCTGATCCTGCTCACCCACGACCACCTCGACGAGGCATGCGACGTGGCCGGGCGGGCAATCCACTCCAAGCACGTCGTGCCCTCCAGCCATTGGCGAGCCCTCGAAGTCGTGAAAGCGATCGAAAGCCACCGCCTCCCGGAAGCTGCGGACCTCAGGTCGGCATACGAGGAATTGAAGCTCTCCCAAACCACAACCACTTGATCGGGCCCACATCCAACGCAAGCACGCTCTACAACAGCATCCACCGCGCCGACGACGAACTGTTGGTCAACGCTCACATCCGGCGTCTCTATCGCCTGCGGAACGGCTCTCCCGTCCCGGAACCCGATCGACTCGGTACGGCGCACCAGGGATCCCCGGCTTCCCACTCCTCCTCAAGTGGCAAGTCGGGTTTGATCCTTTGGCTGAAGACCGGGAGATCGGGGGCATCGATGCTTTCCGCATGACATCGGCGCCATCACACACCGCAGCGATCGCGGTCCACGAGCTGACCAAGCGTTACGGCCGGACGACAGTGGTCGACGACCTCTCCTTCACCGTGCGGGCGGGCGTGGTGACCGGGTTCTTCGGTCCCAACGGCGCGGGCAAGACGACCGTGTTGAAGACGATCGTCGGGCTGGCCCGACCCACCGCCGGTCACGTGTCCTTCCAGGGTGGCCCGGTGCCCTCCGACGCCCGGGCACTGGGTGTGCACATCGAGCCGTGTGGGGCCCATCCCGGCCGGACCGCCCGCGCCCACCTTCGGGCCCTGGCCCTTCTGGCCGGACTGCCGGCCGCCCGGGTCGACGAGGTACTGGAGACCGTCGGACTGGAGCAGGCCGCCGGACGGCGGGTCGGCAAGTACTCGTTGGGCATGCGACAACGTCTGGGACTGGCAACGGCGTTGCTCGGCGATCCGGAGGTCCTCGTCCTGGACGAACCGGTGAACGGCCTGGACCCCCAGGCCATCCGCCACCTGCGCACGCTCCTGCGCGAACGCGCCGCGCGCGGTCGCACCACCCTGCTCTCCAGCCACATGCTCGGCGAGGCCGCGCAGACGGTCGACGACGTCGTCGTCATCGACAAGGGGCGCCTGGTCCACACCGGCCCGATCGGCGATCTCGCACAGGGCGCCCTCTCGGTACGGACCCCCGAACCCGAGCGGCTCTCGGCACTGGTCGAAAGCGCCGGCGGACGCGTCCGGCCCGCAGCCGCCGGCGGCCTGTGGATCGAGGCACTCCCGGCCGCGGAGGTCGCCCGCCTGGCCCTGCGCGAACGCATCCCGCTGGAGGAGATCACCTCGCGGACCGCATCCCTGGAGGACGTGTTCTTCGACCTGACCGAAGTTCCGAGCGAAACTCGGACGGAGGGCCGACGCGCATGAACCGGCTACTGCGAGGCGAGTTGCTCAAGACCCGCACCACCCGCTCGATCCACGCCTTCGTCGCCGGCGGAGTCGCATACACCGTGCTCAACGTGGTGATCATCGCCTTGGCGTCGGGCCGGCTGGACGAGGTGGCCGAGAAGGAGGAGGCCCTGTCCGGGCTGCCGGTCCTGTTGATGTTGTGGGGACTCGTCGGTGCGGCCGGCGAGTACCGCCACCGCACCGCCGCACCGGCCGCGCTGGTGGCCCGGCGCGACCGCGGCGCACTCCTGCTCGCCAGGATCGGCACCTACGCGCTGACCGGTCTGCTGATCGGCGCACTGCTGGTCGCCGTCTCGGTCGCGCTCGCCCTGCCGCTGCTCGCCGACCACCCGGGAGCCGACCTCACCCCCGGCGAGGTCACCTCGGTCGCCGCAGGCAATCTGGCCGCCTTCGTGCTGTCTGCGATCATGGGTGCCGCCGTCGGCGCGATGGTGCGCAGTCCGGTCGTGGGGGTGGTCGTGGTGTTGCTGGTGAACTTCGCGGTACTCCCGCTGATCGCCGGCGTCGCCGAATCCACCGCCAACTACACGCCGTTCGGAGCCGCCGCCGTGCTGGTCCGCTCGACGCACCACACGACGTTGTCGCCGGGTGCCGCCGCGCTGGTGCTGAGCGCCTGGGCAATCGTGCTGGTTGTCGCCGCCGTCGCCGGCGAACGTCGGCGCGACCTGGCGTAACCCGACATGTACGCGATATCCCGACCGGCACGAGCGGCGCGCCAGTGGATCCACGCGCGCCGCTCCGCGGTACTGGACGCCATCGTCGCGGTGGTGACCACCATCGTCGAACTCAGTCTGACCTTCGACGACTCGACACCCGTCCGGCCGCACCTCGTCGTACTCGTCGCCTGCACCGGTGTGCTTCTGCTCGCCCGACGGCGCGCGACGCTCACCGTGCTGCCGGCCGTCTGCGCAGTAGAGGCGCTGCTCGCGGCAACCGGCGGCAATCCCGGCGGGGCACCGGCATTGGTGGCCCTCTACACCGTCGCCGAACTGCGCGAGCGACGACTGTCGGTGGCCGCCCTCGTGCCGACGGCGCTGTTCCTGATGGTGGCGGACATCAGCTCGTTTCCCGTCACCGTCGGCGCTTGGGCCCTGGGCGCCTACGCGCAGACCCGGCGCCGCTACACCGCCGCACTGGAGGAACGCGCGGCCCACCTGGAGCGCGAGCACGAGCAACTCTCGATCATCGCGGCCCAGCGCGAGCGCGCCGCGATCGCCCGCGAACTGCACGACATCATCGCCCACTCGGTCACCGTGACGCTGGTGGGCGTACGGGGCGCGCGCGACGTGCTGCGCACCGCGCCCGACGTGGCCGACGACACGCTGGAGCGGGTCGAGACCAACGCCGAGCAGAGCCTGGCGGAGTTGCGCCGGATGTTGCTGCTGCTGCGCGAGCCGGACCAGGGAGTTCGGATGCGCCCGCAGCCCTCGCTGGCCCAACTGCCCACGCTGGTCGCCTCGTACGGTGAGGCCGGGCTGCCGGCGCGCCTGGAGATCACCGGCACGTCCCGACCGCTCGCAGGCGGCGTCGAGTTGTCGGTGTACCGCATCGTCGAGGAGGCACTGACCAACGTGCTCAAGCACGCCCGGCCCACCCACGTCGCGGTGACCCTCGACTTCGGCCGTACCCACCTGCACGTCGCGGTCGTCAACGACGGCGAGCCGGTATCCGAACCCTCCTCGGGTGGACACGGCATCGTCGGCATGCGCGAGCGGATCGGCGTCCTCGGCGGCGAGCTGGAGGCCCGGCCCGGCACGGACGGCGGGTTCCGGGTCGCGGCCCGGCTTCCCCTGGGGGACCCCACATGAGCGCCCGGAGCATCCGCCTGCTGATCGTCGACGACCAGGAGCTGATCCGAACCGGCCTGCGCCTGTTCCTCCAGACCCAGGACGACATGGTCGTCGTCGGCGAGGCCGAGGACGGCGACGAGGCGGTCGAACTGGCCGCCGCCCTGCGCCCGGACGTGATCCTCATGGACATCCGGATGCCACGCATGGACGGCGTCGAGGCCACCGCCCGATTGCACGCCGAGGGCATCTCACCGCCCCCGCGCGTGCTCATCCTCACCACGTTCGACCTGGACGAGTACGTCTTCGGCGCGTTGCGGGCGGGCGCCGCGGGATTCCTGCTCAAGGACGCCTCCCGCGCCCGCCTGGTGGAGGCGATCCAGGTGGTCCACGCCGGGGAGGCACTGCTCTCGCCCTCGATCACCCGGCGCCTGATCGAGAACTTCGCCGCCCGTACCGAACCGCTCCGGTCCCCGCCGGCGCTCCTGGCGGCCCTGACCCCGCGCGAACGAGAGGCCCTGTTCCTGGTCGCCCGCGGCCTCTCCAACAGCGAGATCGCCGCCCACCTGGTGGTCACCGAGGCGACCGTGAAGAGCCACGTGGGCAGCATGTTCGCCAAACTGGGCCTGCGCGATCGGGCCCAGGCGGTGGTGTTCGCCTACGAGCACGGCGTCATCGTCGCCGGCGAGGGCGGCCCGCCCGGACCGGCCTGACCACCAGACCCGTCCGCACCGGCCCGACGACGTCCCGGGACCACCCTGCTCCCGGGACGTCGTCGCGCACGCAAACGTCAGTCGGCCAGCGGCAGATAGACCCGGTTGCCCGCGGCGGCGAACTCCGCCGACTTGGCCCGCATCCCGGCCTCGGCATCCACCTCGGCCGCCCCGGCCGCAGCCGCAGCGGCCCCGTCGCCGTGCTCCGCCCGGATGTCGTGAGAGATCCGCATGCTGCAAAACTTCGGCCCACACATCGAGCAGAAGTGGGCCGTCTTGGCCGGCTCCGCCGGGAGCGTCGCGTCGTGGTAGGCCCGTGCGGTGTCCGGGTCCATCGCCAGGTCGAACTGATCCTGCCAACGGAACTCGAAGCGGGCGTCGGAGAGCGCGTCGTCCCACGCCTGTGCGCCCGGATGGCCCTTGGCCAGGTCCGCCGCGTGGGCCGCGATCCGGTAGGCGATCACGCCCGCCTTGACGTCGTCCCGGTCGGGCAGGCCCAGGTGCTCCTTCGGCGTCACGTAGCAGAGCATCGCGGTGCCCCACATGCCGATCATCGCCGCGCCGATCGCCGAGGTGATGTGGTCGTAGCCGGGCGCGACGTCCGTGGTCAGCGGGCCGAGCGTGTAGAACGGCGCCTCGTCGCAGATGCGTTGCTGGAGGTCGACGTTCTCCTTGATCTTGTGCATCGGCACATGGCCCGGCCCCTCGATCATCACCTGCACGTCCATCGACCGGGAGATCCGGCCCAGTTCGCCCAGCGTCTCCAACTCGGCGAACTGCGCCGCGTCGTTGGCGTCCGCGATCGAGCCCGGACGCAGTCCGTCGCCGAGCGAGTAGGTCACGTCGTACGCGCGCAGGATTTCGGTCAGCTCGGCGAAGTGCGTGTAGAGGAAGTTCTCCCGGTGATGGGCCAGGCACCACGCGGCCATGATCGAACCGCCCCGCGAGACGATCCCGGTCTTGCGCCGGGCGGTCAGCGGCACGTAGCGCAGCAACACGCCGGCATGCACCGTCATGTAGTCCACGCCCTGCTCGCACTGCTCGATCACGGTGTCCCGGTAGAGCTCCCAGGTGAGTTCCTCGGGCTTGCCGTTCACCTTCTCCAGCGCCTGGTAGAGCGGCACCGTGCCGATCGGGACCGGCGAATTGCGCACGATCCACTCGCGGGTGGTGTGGATGTCCTTGCCGGTGGACAGGTCCATCACGGTGTCCGCGCCCCACCGGATCGCCCACACCAGCTTGTCGGTCTCCTCCTCGATCGAGGAGGTCACCGCGGAGTTGCCGATGTTCGCGTTGACCTTGACCAGGAAGTTCTTGCCGATCACCATCGGCTCGATCTCGGGGTGGTTGACGTTCGCGGGCAACACCGCCCGTCCGGCGGCGATCTCGTCCCGGACCAGCTCGGGCGCCAGACCCTCGCGGATCGCCACGAACTCCATCTCCGGGGTGACCAGCCCGCGTCGCGCGTAGGCGAGTTGGGTCACCGCCTCGGAGCCGGACGCGCGCCTGGGTCGGGCCCCGGCACCGGGCACCGCGAACCCGGCCGGCGTCAGCGCCCCGATCCGGCCGTCGTAGCGCACGGTGTCGCCGCGCTCCTCGATCCAGGCCGCACGCAGCGCGGGCAGGCCGCGGCGCACATCCACCTCGAAGGCCGGGTCGGTGTACGGGCCCGAGGTGTCGTAGAGGCGAACCGTCTCGCCGTTGGTCAGATGCACCGTGCGTACCGGAACACGCAGATCCTCGCGTGATCCGGCGACGTAACCGCGGTGGTGGGCGGGGGTGATCGGTCCGCTGGTGACCGTGTGCGCGCCGACCGGGTCGGCCGACGGGGCAGCGGGCAGCGAAGTGTCGTGCGAGGTCATGGAAAGGCTCCCTACGCCGGCATTACCCGGTCAGGTTCTGCGGTCGGCGCGGCCTCAGCGCCCTCTCAGCCCGGTGCCCCGAGCTCCCGTGTATCTCCGTGTGGTGCGCCCCCACCCTGGCACACCCCCGGCCGCACGACCAGCGCCGGGTTCAGCCGAGCGGGTCGCGCGGGTTTCGGCCGACCACCGCGGTGCGGGCGAGCACGACCATCCCGACCGTGACGCACAGCCCGACCACGCCCTTGACGATGACCCACAGGAAGGCCGAGAACAGCCAGATCAGCAACCAGCACAGCAGCACCAGTACGAGCGCGGGTACGCCGATGCGCACCCAGCGCGGCCATGTCTCCATCGTCCAACCCCCAGTCACGCGAACCCACGCGAGACGTGCACATCCGGGGAGCACATTCCCCGGGAGGACACGTCGTATCCGGGCAGGCGGTTCCGGGCCGGCCGGATGCGCCCGGACCGGCCCGGACGGGCTCAGACCGGCCAGCGCTCGCCGCGCCACGCGGCGTCCCAGAACATCCACTCGTAGCGCGCCGTGGTGGTGAAGTGCTCGACCATCCGGGCCCGCTCGGTCGCCGAGAGGTCCTCGCCGACGCGGTCGACCAGATCGAGCACCGCGCGCACCGTCGCCTGGAAGTCCTCGGCGCCGTAGGTGGCGATCCAGCGCTCGTACAACTCGTCGGGCGAGCCCTTGGCCAGCAGGGCGTCACCCACTCGGGCGTAGATCCAGTAGCAGGGCAGCACCGCCGCGACGCCCTCGGCGAAGGAGCCGTTGTGCACGGTGGCGAGCAGGTAGCTGACGTACGCCCGGGTACTCGGCAACACCGGTTCGGTCGCGGTGGCGTCGGCCACCGAGCTGCCGAAGTCGACCATGAAGCCCTCGTGCAGCGAACGCTCGGCGGCGATCGCGCCGGCCGCGTCGCTCGCGAACTGCACGGTCGTCGCCTCGTCCGGCGCCTTGGCCGCGCACACCGCGAGCGCCTTGGCGTAATCGCGCAGGTAGTGCGAGTCCTGCACGACGTAGTGCCGAAACGCCTCGCGCGGCAACGTGCCGTCGGTCAGTCCGTGGATGAACGGGTGGTCCAGGATCGCCGCGTAGACGTCCTCGATCGCAGCCCAGAGTTCGTCGCGCAGCGCCATCAGGTGTACTCCCGGTCGTCGGATCCCGAGATCCGATCACTGGATCCCAAGGTCCGATTGTCGTACACGGGTCCGGGCCGCCCACAGGCGCGCCCGACGCCGTACCCGCCCGCTCACCCCTCCGGCGGCGAGAAGAACACCAGGACCCGCAGCGGTTCGGTGATTCGATGGAAGCGGTGCGGCACCTGCGCCGGTACGTAGACGACGCTGCCGCGCGCCACGGCGGTGGACTCCTCGCCGACGGTCAGCGTGGCCCGACCGCTGATCACCACGTACGCCTCGTCCTGGCCGTGCGGCTTCTGGGTGTCGGTCTCGCCGGGTTCGAGCGCGTACAGGCCCATCGAGAAGTTCCGCTCGCTGAGGAACTTCAGGTACGCACCGTTCTCGAACGCGCGCTCCGCGTCCAGATCATCGAGCCGAAAGACCTTCATGTGACCAACTCCTTACCGACACGGACACACTTTCTGCCGAGGCTCAAGCGGGAGGGACCACCCGGATGCCAGCATCAAGATATGAAAAGCCTGCTCATCAAACTGGTTGCCAACGCACTGGCCATCTGGTTCGCCAGCTGGGTCGTGTCCGGAATCGATCTCGCCGACGGCGCCTCGGCCGGCACCAAGGCCAAGACGATACTTTTCGTCGCCCTCATCTTCGGCGTCGTCAACGCCATCATCAAACCGGTGGTGAAGCTGTTCTCACTGCCCCTGTTCGTGCTGACCCTGGGCCTGATCACGTTCGTGATCAACGCGCTGATGTTGTGGCTGACCGAGGCGATCGCCAACAAGCTGGATCTCGACTTCCACATCGACGGCTTCTGGCCCGCCCTGCTCGGCGCGCTGGTCATCGGTCTGGTGAGCTGGTTCCTGAGCATGATCCTGGACCGCGACTGACGGCCACGCGGTGATGGGCTCGGACCACGTTTCACGTGAAACAGGCAGCGAAGGAGTCGTGATGTCGGCCGAATGGAGCGACGGAACCCGGGCGGTCCGGGCCGGCAACCCGGGCCACGCGCCGGGCGACCCCTTCCTGCCCGGACCGGTCTTCGCCGGCACGTACCACCTGCCCGGCGAGGTGAAAGGTCCCTACCAGTACGGGCGTTACGCGAACCCGACCTGGGTCGGCCTGGAGGAGGCGATCGGCGCGCTGGAGGGGGCCGCCGACACCGTCACCTTCGCGTCCGGGATGGCCGCCGTCTCGGCCGTGCTGCTCGGCCTGACCGCTCCGGGCGATGTGGTGGTGCTGCCGTCGGACGGCTACCCGGCCACCCGCGCGGTCGGCGAGCACCTCGCCGCCCGCGGGATCACCGTACGGCTGGTGCCGACCGCCGACGCCGACCTGGAGCAGGCCCTGACCGGCGCCGACCTGGTGTGGTTGGAGACGCCGAGCAACCCGGGGCTGGACGTGTGCGACATCGAGCGGATCGCGACGCTCGCCCACGCGCGGGGCGCCCTGGTCGCCGTCGACAACACCCTGGCCACCCCGCTGGGCCAACTCCCGCTCGCGCTCGGCGCCGACATCTCGGCGGCGAGCGGCACCAAGGCGCTGACCGGGCACAGCGACGTACTGCTCGGCTACGTCGCCTGCGCGAGCGCCGAACTCGCCGCCCGGGTGCGTTCCTGGCGCTCGCTCACCGGCGCGGTCCCCGGGCCGATGGAGGCCTGGTTGGCCCATCGGTCGTTGTCCACCCTCCAGTTGCGGGTGGACCGGCAGGCGATCAACGCGCTGGCGATCGCCCGGGCACTGCGCGAACGCACCGACGTCGCGAACGTGCGCCATCCCGCGCTCGAAGGCGATCCGGCCTACGATGTGGCCACCCGCGGGATGCGGCGGTTCGGCTGTGTCGTGGGCTTCACGCTCGCCGACGCGGACACCGCTCGCCGGTTCCTGGGTGCGCTCGAACTGGTCGCCGACGCCACCAGCTTCGGTGGGGTGCACAGCATGGCCGAACGACGCGCACGCTGGGCCGGCAACGATGTACCGGAGGGATTCGTCAGGTTCTCGGCCGGTTGCGAGGACACCGCGGATCTCGTCGCGGACATCCTGCACGCCCTGGACTCCACCTCCCCGGGCTGACCTGCGACTTCGGGCAAGATCACGTGAGGTCCCCGACTCTCGGGAGTGGTCGGGGGACACGAGACGGGGGACCCGTGGACCTGACGCTGTTGCGCACTTTCCTGGCCGTACATCGCGCGGGTTCCTTCACCCGGGCCTCCGCGTCGCTCGGGCTCTCGCAGCCGGCGATAACCGCGCAGATCCGCACCCTGGAAAAGCAGGTCGGCAAACAGTTGTTCGAGCGGCTGCCGCGCGGCGTGGCGCCCACCGGCCCCGCCGACGAACTCGCCCGCCGGCTCGCACCGCACCTGGACGCGATCGAGGAGATCGCGGCCCGCGAGGTGCGTGGGGTGGACCCGCTGCGGCGCACCGTGCACCTGGGCGGCCCGACCGAACTGACCGCGCTGCGCGTGTTGCCCTCGTTGGCCGACCTGGTCCGGCGCGGCCTGCGGTTACGGGTGACCCTGGGCCCCGGCGAGGTATTGCTCACGGGCCTGGCGGCGGCCCGGCACGACCTGGTGATCTCCGATGTGCGACCGCGGGCCCGCGGCATCGTGGGCACGCCGCTCACCGACGAGGAGTACGTGCTGATCGGCGCGCCGCACTGGGCCGCGCGGCTGCCGCAGAGCCGGATCCTGGCCCAGGGGCCGGCCGCGCTGGAGGGGGTGCCGCTGGTCGGCGAGGCCGAGGAACAACCGCTGATCCGGCGCTACTGGTCGACCGTGTTCGACGCGAAGCCCACCGCGCCGGCGGCGGTCACCGTGCCCGACCTGCGGGCCGTGCTGGAGTGCGTAAGCGCCGGGCACGGGATCGCGGTGCTGCCGCGCTACCTGTGCGCCGAGGCGCTGGACCGGCGCGCGGTGGTCGCCCTGCTGGATCCCGAACTGCCGCCGCTGCACACGATGTTCCTCGCGGTACGGGAGGGCACTTTGAGCCAACCGCACATCGCGCATCTGCACGGCGAGCTGATCGCGCGCGCCGCGCGCTGGTCGTGATCCCGAACGTGGCGCCGCACAGGCATAAACCACCCGTCCGACCGGAAAGGGAGACTTCAGACGGGGGTAACGTCAGGCAAGAAAGCAGAGGGCACCGACGATGCGTTCAGTGGTGAAGCGGACGGCACGCGCGATCCTGCTCGACGACGAGGACCGGATGGTGCTGATCAAACGCACCAAGCCGGGCAGCCCCCCGTACTGGATCACCCCCGGCGGCGGCGTCGAACCCGAGGACACCACGGTGGCCGAGGGGTTGCGCCGCGAGGTGTTCGAGGAACTCGGCGGCAAGATCGGCCGGCCGGTGCCCGCGTTCGTGGACACCGTGCCCGAGCCCGGCGGGGTCAAGGTCCAGCACTTCTTCGCGTGCCGGCTCGAATCGATGGACCCGGCGCTGCGGCACGGCCCCGAGGTGGACGAGCCGAACGGCGAGTACGACATCGTGCGGGTGCCCTTCACCCCCTCGGGGCTGGCCTCGGTGGGCCTGGTGCCGGCGAGCCTGGCCGCCTACCTGCGGGCCAACATCGAGGGCATCCACACCCTGCTCGCCAACGACCTGGGCTAGCGGATCCCGGGACGCGGTGCTCAGCCGCGTCCCGGCCGGACCATCCCCGACTCGTACGCGATCACCACCAGTTGTGCCCGATCGCGGGCACCGAGCTTGACCATCGCCCGGCTGACATGGGTCTTGGCGGTGAGCGGCGAGACGAACAGGTGCTCGGCGATCTCGTCGTTGCTCATCCCGGCCGCGACCAGCGAGAGCACCTCGCGCTCGCGGTCGGTGAGCGCCTCCAGCCGATCCGGCGCGGCCACCTTGGGCTCGGGCTGGGACAGGAAGCGGGCCACCAGCGCACGGGTGGCGCCCGGCGAGAGCAGCGCGTCGCCGGTGGCGACGGTCTTGATCGCCTTGAGCAGGTCCTCGGGGTCGGTGTCCTTGACCAGGAAGCCGCTGGCCCCGGCGCGCAGTGCCTCGAAGACGTACTCGTCGACCTCGAACGTGGTCAGCACGAGCACCCGCACCCCCGCGAGGTCGTCGTCGCGGACGATCCGGCGGGTGGCCTCCAGGCCGTCCATGCCGGGCATCCGGATGTCCATCAGGACCACGTCGGGGCGGGTCTCCAGGGCCAGGGCCAGGGCCTCGGCGCCGTTCGCCGCCTCGCCGACCACCTCCAACCCGGGGTCGCTGCCGACCAGCACCTTGAAGCCCGACCGGACCAGCAACTGGTCGTCCGCGATCAGTACGCGCACCGTCATGAGGAATCTCCGTTTCGACGCGCGAGCAGCGCGTCCTTGTGGTGCGGCAACACCGCGTGTACCGAAAAGCCGCCGTGCGGGCCGGGACCCACCGCGAGCGAACCGCCCACGGCGACCGCCCGTTCCCGCATGCCGAGCAACCCGTGTCCGGTGCCGTCGGCCTGCTTGCCCGGTTTCGTCTTGGGATTGCCCCGACCGTCGTCGAGCACGTCCACCTCCACCGCGTGTTCGCCGTAGACCACCCGCACGATCGCCGACGCGCCGTCGCCGCCGTGCTTCATCGCGTTGGTGAGCGACTCCTGGACGATCCGGTAGAGCGCGAGGCCGACCGGCGCGGACGGGGTCCGCGCGTCGCCGGACTCCTCCAGGAGCACCGGCAGGCCCGCGTTGCGATAGGACGCCACCAGGGCGTCCACGTCCTCGACGCCCGGGGTCGGCTCGGTGGGCAGGTCGTTGTCGCCGTCCTGGCGCAGTACACCCAGCGTGGTGCGCAGCTCGGCCAGCGCGTCCCGGCTGGCCACCTTGATGTGCACGAGCGCCTCCCTGGCCTGCGGCACGTCCCGGTCGATCACGTGCGCGGCCACGCCCGCCTGGATGTTGATCATCGCGATGCTGTGCGCGACCACGTCGTGCAGCTCGCGGGCGATCCGCATGCGTTCGGCGGTGACCCGGCGGCGGGCCTCGTCCTCGCGCTCGTGCTCGGCGCGGGCCAGCCGGGCCTGTACCTCCGCCCAGTAGGCCCGCTTGGCGCGAACCGCCTCGCCGATCGCGACCGGCAGGTACATCCAGATCCCGGAGAGGTACTTCTCCGGGGACAGGAAGCCGTCCGGGGTCAGACCTATCCGCATCCCGGTGTGCACCACCGCGACCGCCGAGGCGATCAGCACCGAGCGGCGCAGTTGCCCGTTGGCGGCCACCGTGTACAGCGCGACCATGGTCGGGATCAGGATCGGCCCGTCCAGGCCGTCGGCGGCCAGGTAGAACACCTGGCCCGCCTCGGTCAGCGCCAGCACCGTGAGCGGCCAGCGCAGCCGACCCAGCAACACCAGGCAGGTGATGCCGGCGATGGTCAGGTTGAGCGCGTTCGGGTGCCCGGTGTTGTGCTCCCTGGTGGACCCGCCGAGCGAACCGCCGATCACGCACAGCAACATCAGCGCGACCAGCAGCACCTCGCCGACCCACGTGCGGCAGGGCAGCCAACGCGCGACGACCTTGGGCACCGGCAGGAACGAGGGCGGCTCGCCCGACTCGCTCTGGCGCGAACCGCTCGCGGACGCGGGAAGGCCCCGCACGGCGACTCGCGCGGGGCCTTCCTTGGCCATCCCTACTCCCTCGGGTACTACCTGATCACCGGTCCCCGGCCAGCACCGGCTCCCGATCCCGATCGCCCCGGGCCACCGGCCCGGACGCCCGATCGGCGTGTCCGGGCCACCACGCGGCATGCCCGATCAGGGCGGTCACCGAGGGCACCAGGAACATCGACATCACGAACGCCGAGATGCAGATCCCGACCGAGACCGCGAAGCCCATCTGGGTCATCATGTCGATGCCCGCCATCATGAGCGACGCGAACGTCCCTGCCAGGATGACACCCGCGGCGGCGATCGAGGGACCCGCGTGCTCGACGGCCAGGGCCGCGGCCCGTTTCGGCTCGTTGCCCTCCTTCGCCTCCTCGCGCAATCGGGCGACCATCAGGATGTTGTAGTCGGTGCCGATGGCCACCACGAACATGTAGATCATCACCGGCAGCATGAACATCACGCCGGAGTTGCCCATCAGCGTCTGGAAGACGAAGACGGTCGCCCCGATGGTCGAGATGAAGCCCAGGACCACCGCCAACATCAGGTACCACGGGGCCACCACGCTGCGCAGCAGCAGGCCCAGTACCAGTGCGATCAGCAGACCGGCGACCGGGAAGATCACCGACAGGTCGCGGTTGGTCGCCGAGCGGATGTCGGTGAAGGAGGCGGTCTGGCCGCCGACCATCGCCTTGGTGCCGTCGGGCTGGTGGTCGTGGACGAAGTCGCGCAGCGGGGCGATGGTGTCCAGCGCCTTGTTCGCGAACGGGCTCTCCTTGAGCACGATCGCGATCTCGGCGGACATCCGGTCGTCGCTGACCTTGACGTGCGAGTTCTCGTCGGGGCCGCCGGCGCCGTTCAGGTCACCGATGCCCTCGACGCCCTTGAGCGAGAGCGCGAACCGCTCGGCCGCGCCCTTGTCGATCGGCTGACCGTTCTTGCTCTTGAGGTAGATCTGCGTGGGGTTGAGCGTGCCCGCGGCGAAGTCGAGCTGCATGTCCTTCATCGCCTTGGCCGACTCGGTGTCCCCGGGCAGCTGGCCGAACTGGTCGTAGTCGGCCTTGAAGTTCAGCGCGCCGGCCGCGAAGGCGAGCATGATCACGCCGGAGACCACGGCCACCGCGAGCGGCTTGCCGCCGACCAGGCCGCCGATCCGGTGGAACGCGGTGCCCTTGGGCTGGTGCTGCCAGGTCTTGGACGGCCAGAACACCTTGGGGCCGATCAGCGAGACCACGGCGGGCACCAGGGTCAGCGCGGCGACCGCCATCACGATCACCGCGATGGCCAGGCCCGGGCCCATCGACTTGAACGCGCCGAAGGTGGCGAGCAACATCGCGCCGAAGGCGATCACGACCGCGCCGGCGGCCGAGGCGATGGCCTCGCCCACCCGCTCGACCGAGACGATCATCGCCTGCTTCTTGTCGTCGCCCGCGCGCAACCGTTCCCGGTAGCGGAAGAGCAGGAAGAGGATGTAGTCGGTGCCGATGCCGAACAACACCACGATCAGGATCGTGTTGAGCGACTGGTCCACCTGTAGGCCGGTGGCCTTGCCGACGATCGCGATCACCGGCGACGCGACCATCGACACCAGCGCGACCATGACCACCGGCAGCAGGGCGGCGATCGGGCTTCGGTAGATCGCCAGGAGCAGCACGATGATCAGCACGATCGTGACGATGCCGACGATCGCCTCGGCCTTCTTGAAGGCGTCCTCGTTGTCGACGTTGATCGCCACGCCGCCGGTGAAGCCGAGCTTGAGGTCGCTGCCCTCGACCAGTGGCTTGGCCTTGTCGCGCAGCTCCTTGAGCGCCTCGTTGACGAACTTGTCCTGCTGATCGCCCTTGATGTACGCGGTGGCCAGCGCGATCCGGTCCTTGGCGTCCCCCGCCTCGACCTTGCTGACATGCTCGACGCCGGCCGCGCCGAGCCGGCCGCTGATCTCCTTGACCCGGTCCTTGTCGGCCGGGGTGAGGTTCTTGCCGTCACCGCGCTTGAAGACCAGCAGCGCGGTCTGCTCGGTGGACTGGGGGAAGGCCTTCTCCGCGAGTTTCTGGGCCTGCACGGACTCGTACTTGTTGGGCAGGAAGCTCGCCTGGTCCTGGTTGGTCAGATCGCTCAGTTTCGGCGCGAACATGACCAGGGCGACCGCGGCTATCAACCAGGCCGCGATGACCTTCCAGGGGTTGTGGACGACGAGCCTGCCGAGTCGTCCGAACATCGAAGTCTCCTCGGTTGCGTACGCGATCCCGCGGTGTGATCAGCCCCCGAGCACTGCTTGTGATCGAATTCACAAGGCACCGATCGCCGCACGAGCCGAGAGAACGCTGGTGGTGTCAGCTTCGAAGGTAGGCAAGGCCGAACAGGCACTTCAATGGAAAACAGGGCTCGCGGCACAAGTTCCGCCCCGGGGACTACAGGGCCGCACCGCCCTCGCAGACGCCGACCCCGCGGTGTACTCCAGCGGGAGTATCGGAAGTTCGTGCGCAGGGATGAACGGCACAAGGCGGGGTCGCAACGACGCGAGCCGGGGATCGTACGAAGGCGCGACATTGCGCGCCAAGCGCACGCCCAACGAAACCCAAGCGGCCCGCACCATGATCGAACACGTGCGGCGGGCCCGGACAACCCCGTGATCGGGTCCGCCGCACCGGGAACGGTTCGGAGCCTTCCGAGGGGGGAGGGGCTCCGGGCCGAGCTCCCCGCCGTCGCCGCCGCCGAACCCCCACCACGCCCGTCGCCGCCCACCGGGACGGGGGCGTCCGGTGCGCGGCGACGGGCGCGGGGGGCGGAGAACCAGGGCGTGTCCCAGTCCTCTCCCGTGGCCGGCCGCGTGACCTCCCCGGCCTCGCTTCGACAAGTCTGCGTGCGCGCCGTACCGCGAACACTGCGCCGAACCCCCGAACCGGGGTGGGCCCAGCCCCACCCGATCGACGGCGGCCATATCGTGTGCCCATGGCGCAGCCCGCGGTGCACCCCAGCCCCGAACCGGCCCACCGCCCGATCGCGGCCAAGCTGCGCGCACCCCGACCGCTGACCCCGGTGGTGCCGCGCCCACGCGTGGACGCACTGCTGCGAGCCGCGGTGGACCGCTCCTTCGTGGTCTTCCTCGCCGGCCCCAGCGGCATCGGCAAAACCGTCGCACTGACCCGCTGGGCGGCCGGCGCGACCGGGCCGGTGGCCTGGGTGACGCTCGACAACCGGGACAACGACCCGCGACGACTGTGGCCGCACGTGGCCGCGGCCCTCGGCCGGGCGACCGGCGATCCCGGCCTGGAGAGCGCCATCGAGGGCCCGGACCCCGGCAGCGACGCATACGTCGCTGCCCTCGCCGACCGCATCGTCGCGCACAAACCGCACGAGCCGCACGAGCCGCACGGCCCGCTCGACACCCGACCCGTCCTGATCCTGGACGAGTACGAACACATCGTCGAACGCGACATCCACGACCGCCTCGACCTGCTCACCCGCATCTGCGCCGACCGACTCACCCTGGTGATCGCCGCGCGCAGCCGCCCGCCGATCCCGGTCGAACGCCTCGGCCCGGCCGGACGCCTGGCCGTGCTGTCCTGGACCCAACTACGCTTCGACCACGACGAGGCGCACGAGCTGTTCACCGACGGATACCGACTGGACCTCACCCACGACGACACCCGGGAGTTGCTCGCCGCGACCGACGGATGGGCGAGCGGACTCACCCTGGCCGCGATCCGGCTGCGCGACGGCGCGGCACCCGACGCGGTGGTGGCCGCCCTCCACCGCGGCGACCCCACCACCACCGACTACCTCCTCGACCACGTCTGGCGCGAACTCGACTCGGAAATGCGGGAGTTCGTCCTGGAAACCGCTGTCCTGCCCCGGTTCACCGTGCCGCTGGCCGACGCCGTCCGAGGACGCACCGACTCCGCCGACTTCGTCGACCGGCTGCGCCGGGACGGACTCTTCCTGGCCGACACCGACGGCGTACTGCACTATCAGCGGCTGTTCCGCCGCTCACTGGCGCAACGCCTGGACACCGGCGACCCGGAACGCGCCGGTCGACTGCACCGCAGAGCCGCGCACCAGCACGCCCGACACGGCCGGCCCGAGGAGGCCGTCGAGCACGCACTCGCGGCCCGCGACCACCACCTCGCGGCCGACCTGCTCGACCGCCACTTCGACCACTGGTTCGCCGCCGGGCACCTGGTCACCCTGGAACAGTGGCTCGGCGCACTGCCCGACGAGGCCATCGTGCTCGCCCCCCGCCTGCACGAACGCGCGCTGAACCTGTGGTGCTCGCTCGGCCGCTTCGACGAGCGCGACCGCTGGGACCGGGCCCGCCGACCCGGCACCGAGCGCGAACTCCACGCCGCGAACGCGTGGCGGTTGTGCCTGCCGCGCGAACAGGGCGACTTCGGGTCGGCACTGCGCCGCAGTCGAGCCCTGTTGGCCGCCGACGAACGGACCCTGGGCATCGTCTGGACCCAGGTCCGGATCTCGGTCGCCCGGACCCTGTTGCTCGCCGGCCGACTCGGCGAGTGCGTACGCCTGCTCACCGAGATCGAGACCGCCCGCACCGATCCACCACCCCCCGCACCGCTGCGGGTCACCCTGCACGGCCTGTCCGGCCTCGCGGCGCACCTGGCCGGCGACTCGGCCGGCGCCCGCCGGCGCGCCGCCGAGGTGGAGCGGGCGCTCGCCGAATGCCGCAGCCGACCGCGCCCGCGGGCCGTGCCGGAGACCGTCATCCTGCGCGCGCTGCTCGCCCCGGACCCGACACCGGCCCGGCCGGGCGACACCCCCGACGGCCCGGACCTGCTCGCCGCACTGATCGACGCCGACCCCGGTCTGGGCAACGATCGTTCGATGGCCGTGTTCGCCTCACTGCTCCTGGCCCGCACGCTCGGCGAGCGCGGCGACCACACGGCGGCCCGCCACCGGCTCGCCGCCGCCGACACACTGCTCGCCCGATGCCCGACCCCACTGGGCCTGATCGACCTGCGCGACGCGGTGGCAGCCGAGAACCACGTCCACCCCGACGGCCCGGACCCGATCGGCCTCCACACCGCCGAACCGGGCCGCGAGCCACTCAGCGAACGCGAGTCGACCATCGCCCAATACCTGCGCAGCGACCTCACCCTGCGCGAGGTCGCGGCCGACCTGTACATCTCGATCAACACGATGAAGACGCACACCCGGCACATCTATCGCAAACTCGGCATCACCGGCCGACACGACCTGCTCACCCCGGGGCTCGGGCGGATCACCCCCTCGCCCACCCCCACTCACCCCTGATCCGCGGCCAGGCTGGAGCCGTACCCGACCACGACGACCTCCCCAGGAGTGCACATGTTCGTCACCGGCCCCAGCGCACTCGCCGCGACCGACACCACCACGACCGTCCGCGAACTGCGCGACCGCACCGAGATCCTGGACGCGTTGTTGCGCTTCGGCCTCGGCTTCGACCTCCAAGACCGCGCGCTGTTCCGGACCGCCTTCACCCCGGACGCGGCCTTCGACTTCCGCCCGGTCGCCGCCGAACTCGGCCTGGACATACCGGTGATGGTCGGCATCGAGGCGATCGAGGCGGTGCACTTCAACCCGCGGGTGCGGCTGGACACCTCGCACACGATCACCAACGCGCGCATCGAGGTCACCGGCGACCGGGCCCGGCTGACCGCCCTGGTCGAGGCCCAACACCTCCCCACCGGCGACCACACCCGCCACCTGCTCCTGAAGAACCGCTACGCGGTGGACCTGCTCCGCGCCGACACCGCCTGGGCCATGCACCACCTGTACGTCGAGAACATCTGGCACACCGGCGACCCGAACGTCCTGACCGGCAACTGACCCCACCCGGCCCCGCCGCGGCTTCGGCTCAGCTCTGCGCCATGTCCACGAAGCGCGAGTAATGCCCCTGGAACGCCACGGTGATCGTCGCCGTCGGCCCGTTACGGTGCTTCGCCACGATCAGGTCCGCCTCCCCCGCGCGCGGCGACTCCTTCTCGTAGGCATCCTCGCGATGCAACAGGATCACCATGTCGGCGTCCTGCTCGATGGAGTTGTGGACGCTGATCCCGTTCGCGATGAAGTTGTGTGTGCCGAGCACCGTGGCGTCGTAGACCTCCTGCTCGCCGAGACTCTCGATCTCGGTGACCCGGTCCCAGAACACGTCGCTGGTCGCGAGGAGTTCCAGCTCCGCCTCCGCCAACACGGCCGCGACCTCGGCGAGCCCAGTCCTGCTCGGCGCCGCCTGGTACCGGGCCGTGCCGCAGGACGTGGAGCCCGGCACGGCCCGGGAGGCACCGGTGGACGTGTCGCGGTCCCGCATGGCCGTCTCGACGGCAGCCCGGACCTCACGCGGCACGGCGTCGAGGTTGCTGTTCGCCAGGACTGCGTCGAGCCGGGTCAGGGCCTTCGACACGGACTCCCCTCGGGCACCGTGTACGCCGACCTCGGTCAGGAAACGACGCCGGTCCTCGACCCCGGGGATGTCCACCGTCCATCCCGGTCGCCCCTTCGTGTCGCCCACGCGGCGCAGCCGGGAGCGAACGTCGACGCGCAGGAGCAGAAGTTGGAGATCGCGGGCGAGACGCTCGCTCGTGCTCGCGTAGTCGACGCGAACCGCACCCGACGCCGCGACCGTCACCGAGCCGTCGGTGGCCCACAGGTGCCGCAGGAACAGCCGCACCTGCTCGTCGGGCAGCCCGAAGACCTCCTCGGGCAGGAACTTCTCGTGCGACCGCCCGTCGTCCGACACACCGCCGTCACCCAGGAGGTGCGCGGCCATGACCACCTCAGCCCGCGGCCGGGCACCCCGACGCGTGGGAGCGTCCAGACGTCGGGGCACCGCGACCCGGGCACCGACCGTCAGTTCCCCCAGCGCCTTCCACCCGTCGTAGGTCTGGAAGGGGTGGTTCGCGGTGGCCTCGATCTCCCGCCCGGATGCCAACCGCAGCCGGAAGACCTCCTTGACCCCGCTGGGGAAGACATGCGTCATGGTGCGCGAGACGAGCCTCAGGTGCTCGTCCAGGGACCAGACGGGAATGTCCCGCTCACCCGTCGCCAACAGCTCGCCCATGGAGACCTCGGCACCGGTGTCGGCTCGCAACACCCGGGTCGCCGCCGTGACACAACCGGACTCACGCAGGTCGGAGACCATCGGCTTCTTGTCCGTGCGCTGTTCCGGGCCACGGTTGAGCTGGGACATCGCGACCACCGGGACCTCCAGCTCCTTGGCCAGGAGCTTGAGGTTTCGCGACATCTCGGAGACCTCCTGCTGGCGGTTCTCCGCCCGGCGCGAGCCGCCCGACTGCATGAGCTGGAGATAGTCGATGATCACCAGCCGCAGATCGTGCTTCTGCTTGAGTCGCCGACACTTGGCCCGGATCTCCATCATCGACAGGTTCGGCGAGTCGTCGATGTACATCGGCGCGGCGGTGACCTCACCCATCTTGCGGGAGAGCCGAGTCCAGTCGTCATCGGTCATGCTCCCCGACCGCATGTGATGCAACGCAACCCGCGCCTCCGCCGAGAGCAGGCGCATCATGATCTCGTTACGGCCCATCTCCAGCGAGAAAATCACACTGGCAAGACCATTTTTGATCGAACAAGCGCGAGCAATATCCAATCCGAGCGTTGACTTACCCATGGCCGGGCGCGCGGCGATCACGATCATCTGGCCGGAGTGGAGGCCGTTGGTGAGGGAGTCGAGGTCGGTGAAGCCGGTGGGGATGCCGGACATCTGGCCGCCGCGCGAGCTGATCGCCTCGATCTCGTCGAGGGCGCCCTCCATGATGTCGGCCAGCGGCGCGTAGTCCTCGGTGGTGCGCTGTTCGGTGACCTTGTAGACCTCGGCCTGGGCGTTGTTGACGATGTCGTCGACCTCGCCGTCGGCCGCGTAGCCCATCTGCACGATCCGGGTGCCCGCCTCGACCAGGCGCCGCAGCACCGCCTGTTCACGCACGATCCGGGCGTAGTACTCGGCGTTGGCGGCCGTGGGCACCGAGGAGATCAGCGTGTGCAGGTACGGCGCGCCGCCCACGCGGCCGATCTCGGTGCGCTTGGTCAACTCGGCGGCGACGGTGACCGCGTCGGCCGGTTCGCCCCGCGCGTACAGGTCCAGGATCGCGTTGTAGACGAGTTCGTGGGCGGGCCGATAGAAGTCGATCGGCTTGAGGTTCTCCACGACGTCGGCGATCGCGTCCTTGGACAACATCATGCCGCCGAGCACCGATTGTTCGGCGGCGATGTCCTGGGGCGGGGTTCGCTCGAATCCCTCGCGGGCCGGTTCGGGCCTGGCCTCTTCGAACTCGGAGACGCTCATGCCCGGGGTCTCCTTTCACAAAGGCTCGCGCGAGGTGGCACCGCAGTACACCGTGTCCTTCATACGCCACACGGCCGACAGATCCGCCGCGCGACGCGGCGTGCGGCCCTTCACCGTACGGGTGGACCCTGGGACCGCCAAGACGGTCATACACAGGGCCTGTGGATAACTGTGGACAACCTGTGGAGAGAGGCGGGTCGAGCTGTGCACAAGCTGTGCGCAGTCGGCCGCCAACGCTTCGCAATCATGTCCACAAACCGGCTCTGACCTGCGATTTCTCTATCCACCGGCTGTGTATGTGAAAAACTGTTGGGCGAATCATGCGGCTATCGCCCCACGTGTGCACCCGCGTACGCCCCGCGCTCGCCGGTAATACCCAGGAGCGCATTGTGACCCTTACCTGTGGATGACTACGGTGGACGCGTGCCGCCCACGGTCCCGTCCCCACCCCCCGAACCGCCCACCTCGCCACCGCCCGCCGCGGCGCACCCCGCCGACCACACGCAGCGTCGCGCCCACGACCGCGACATCCTGCGCCTGGCCGTCCCGGCCTTCTTCGCGCTGGTCGCCGAGCCGCTGTTCGTGCTCGTCGACTCGGCGATCATCGGCCGACTCGGCACGCCCCAGTTGGCCGGCCTCGGCGTCGCGGGCACGATGCTGACCACCCTGGTCAACCTGTGCGTGTTCCTCGCCTACGCGACCACCGCCGCGGTCGCGCGGCTGATGGGCGCGGGCGACCCGCGCGCCGCGATCCGCCAGGGCCTGGACGGCGTCTGGCTGGCCGCGCTGCTGGGCGTGGTGCTGCTCGTGGTCGGCCTGGTCGGCGCCCCGTGGATCGTCTCGGCGTTCGGCGCCTCGGACAGCGCGACCCCGCACGCGGTGACCTATCTGCGGATCGGCTCGCTGGGCATCCCGGCCATGCTGATCGTGCTCGCCGCCACCGGCGTGCTGCGCGGCCTCCAGGACACCCGGACCCCGCTCGTGGTCGCGGTGCTGGGCTTCGGCGCCAACCTGCTGCTCAACCTGGGGTTCGTCTACGGCCTGCACTGGGGCATCGCCGGATCCGCGTGGGGCACCGTGCTCGCACAGACCGCGATGGCCCTGGTCTACCTGGTCACCGTCGTCCGCGGCGCCCGCCGGCACGGCGCGGCGCTGCGCCCGGACCCGGCCGGCATCCGCGCCTCCGCCTCGGCCGGCGCACCGCTGTTCGTACGCACCGTCAGCCTGCGCGCCATCCTGATCGTGGCCACCGTGGCGGCCACCCGGATGGGCGACACCTCGATCGCCACCCACCAGGTCGCCTGGCAGATATGGACGTTCCTGGCCTTCGCGATGGACGCCCTGGCCATCGCCGCACAGGCGATCGTGGGCCGGGCCCTGGGCGCCGGGGACGCGCGCGGCGCCCGCGCGGCGACCCGCCGGATGCTGGTGTGGGGAGTGTGGACGGGCGTGCTGTTCGCGATCGTGGTGGTCGCCGCGCGCCCGCTGTACATCCCGCTGTTCAGCACCGACCCGGCGGTGCGCGACCTGCTGGCCGGCACGCTGCTCGCGGTCGCCGCCCTCCAGCCGCCGGCCGGCGCGGTGTTCGTACTGGACGGGGTGCTGATCGGCGCGGGCGACGGCCGCTACCTGGCCCTGACCATGCCCATCGTGCTGGCCGCCTTCTGCGCGGCGCTGGGCACCGTACTGGCCCTCGGCGGCGGCCTGATCGCCGTGTGGTGGTGGGCGATCGGCACGTTCATGGTCAGTCGCGCGCTCCTGCTCGGCCGGCGAGCGTACGGCGACGCCTGGCTGGTGACCGGCAGGCGCTGACGCCCGCGCGGCCGAGAGCCGTCCCGTCGGCCGCGCGGACGGGACGGCGACGCCTCACGCCCCGACGACCTGGTAGCCCGCCTCCACGACGGCCGCGCGCACCGCGTCCGGGTCCACGGGCTGCTCGGAGGTCACGGTCACCAGACCCGAGGCCAGCTCGACCTTGACGTCGGTCACGCCCGACACCTCGGAGACCTCCTCCGTGACGGACGAGACGCAGTGGCCGCAGGTCATCCCGCTGACGGTGAAGGTGGCGGTGCTCATGACGGTGATCCCTTCGTCGACACGAGGACCATGATCGGCCCCACAACGACGAATTTATACCCCCCAGGGGTATATACGCAAGTCATCGAACCCACTCGTTCGAGCGATTCCCCCCCACCACCGAACCCGCCCCGGACCCGCACCCGGCAATCCGGCCCCGCCCGACCCTCAGTCCGTCAACCGCGCCGAACGCACCGGTTCGACCACCGGCCGCCCGACCCGGAACACCGCGAGCGGCACGGCCTCCACCATGCCCGCCAACTCCCCGGCGGTCCGCGCACAGTCGATCACCTGGCTGAGCGGATGCGTCGCGTAACCGTGCCGGGCCAGCGTCAACCAACAGCGCAACAGCCCCCGCCCCGCCTCCAACAGCTCCACCGGCCCCACCGTCCCGCCCGGCGCGGTCACCACCAGCACACTCCCGTCGTACCGCAACAACCCCCGCGACGCCGCCGCCAACCCCCGCGCCAACCCGACCCGCCGCAACACCCGATACACGGCCGGGCGCAGCACCGCGTGCAGCGCCCGCTCCTCGAACCGGGACAGCGCCAACGCCCGCCCGGTCAACCCGTCCCGCGGCTGCGGCCGACCGGCCGGCACCGGCCGCAGCCGCAACCAGTCGCGCAACTCGGCGACCAGCGCCGGATCCGCGAACAACCGGCGATCCGCCTTGTCCGACAACGGCGCCAACGCCCTGGTACCACCCCGCCACAGACCCGCCGACCCGGCGAACGCCGCCGTCGCCTCGGCCAACAACGAATCCGGCAGCGTCCCCGGCGCGTACGCCCCACGCGCACTGCGCCGCCCCGCCAGGTCCGCCGCGCCGAACAGGGTCGGATAACACTCGTCCGCCCGCACGAACCGGGCCACTTCGCCCTGCTCCGGCGCGGCACCCCACTCCACCCGCAGCGGCACCTCCAGCGCCGCGGACGCGATCAGGAACGCCTCGGCGAACGCGCCGAGCGCCAGGAACAGGTCCCGCCGGGTCGGATCGCCGACCGGCAACTCCCGCTCGGCGTCCCAGGACAACGCGTAGCCCAACGCGCCGCTCGGCGTCACCGTCCAGGGCTGCGTGTTGTGCGCGCTGGGCGCCCGGCCGGCCGACCGCAGCAGTTCCGCGAGTTGCGTGCTCACCCGGTGCCCCCCACCGTTCGCTGGTAGAACGTGTGCCCGTGCAGCTCCCGGCCGCCGATCCGGCGATACTGCGCGGCCGACGCCTTGTTGTCGTCCTCGACCCACGTGCTGCGCAACGTGTCGTAGCCGCCCGCCCGCAGCGCCCGATACTGCTCACGCGCCAGCAGCGTCAGATAGCCGCGGCCCTGGGCCGCCGGCACCGTGCCCTTGATGATCAACACCGCCTCGCGGCGATAGCGCCCGCGCGTGGCCAACAGCCGCAACTGGTTGCCCAAGTGCAGATCGCCGCCGATCCGGATCAGGAACTCCGAGATGTCCGGCACCGCGAGCGTGAACGCGATCGGCTCACCCGCCCGCTCCAACCACAGCAGCAACGACTCGTCCAGCAGATGCGCCAACCCGTCGGTCTGCGCCCGCAGTTCGTCGAGCTCGATCGGCGTGTAGTAACCCAGTTGCCCGAAACTCGCGTTCAACATCGTGTGCAGGACCGGCAGTTGCTCGGCCAACCGGCGTCGCGAGCCACGCCGGATCACCAACTTCTCGGCCGCGATCCGGGCGTCGTCGAACGCATATGTGGCATCCGGCTCGTCGGTGCGCTCGCGCAGACCCGGACAGATCCACGTCGACGCGGAGAACCTCCGGCCGAAACCGGCCCGTTCGTAGGTCTCCGGATACCGCGCCGGATTCCACGCCGAATCCACGAAGCCGCGCTCGGTGAACCCGGAGGTGATCACCCCACCGGTCTGGTTCGGCAACAACGCGACCGGCCCGAACAGGGTCCGGCGACCGCCCCGCGCGGCCCGCCGCTCCATCAGCTCCACCAGGGCCGCGAACACCGCCGGGTCGTCGGCGAACTCGGTGAGTCCGAACAACTGATGCCGCCCGCGCAGCTTGGCGTCCAAGCGCCCGTCGGTGTGCAGACAGGTCCGGCCCACCGCCCGCCCCGCTCCATCCCGCACCACGTACAACTCGACGCCGGCCCGCTGCCACTGCCGCACCTGCCCGTGCAGCACCGGCACGTACCGGTCCTTCGGGTGCAGCCGCAACGGAAGTTCGCAGAAGTCGCGCAACGCGCGCCGCGAGGCGACCCGCTCCACCGTCGGTGTCACGACTTCGCCTTCCGATGCACGGGCGCGCCGCTGTGCTCGGCCCCGATCGGGGTGAACTCCTGGATGTGCGCCATCTCGTTGCCCTCGGCCCGCCACGCGCCGTTGCTGTAGCCGCCCGGCTGCGCGTCGAAGAGCCGGATGAAGCCGGCCGTGCCATTGCGGTCGCCGTGATCGGTCATCCAGCACATCAGGTCGCGGTGCGCCTTGGAGCGGGCGAACCGCAACAGCGCGTCCCGGTCCGCGAACACCGCGATCGTGCCCAGCGTGAACGGCCCCTGCCGGTAGACCTTGTGCCAGCGGTAGCCGTCCATCCGCTTCATGGTGCGCACCATCCGCAGATACGGCCGGAGCAGCGAGAGCAGCGAGCGCAGTCCGCGATAGTGCGTGGCCCCGATGAACAACGCCTCGCCCTGTGCCTGCGGCGGCGCCGCCGAGAAGTCGGTGGTCCTCATCGCTGCTCCCCCTCCACGAGGTAGACGTTCTTGATCTTGCTGGTACCGCGCAGGAACGGCCCGGTCCCGAAGTCGTGTACGAGCACCCGCACATCGGCCGCCGTCGGGTCCTCCGCGAGCGACTGGGCGAAGTCCCGGCTGACCCGGGCCAGGTGCCGCACCACCCCCTCGCGGCACACCCGGGCGAGCTTGTCCCGATCCACCTCCTGCGCCGAAGTACCGTCGCGCAGTTGGAGGTTGACCACGGGCCTGCTCTCCAGGTCGGCGTACTCGTCGACGGTCAGGCAGAACCCCTCCAGGTGCGCCGCCATCGGGTTGTCCCGGTACAGCCCGTACTCGACGTCCTGCGGGTAGATGTTGGCGCCCATGTACGAAATCGTGCTGTCCTTGCGCCCGAAGAGCAGCAGCAGCGGCAACCGCATGCCCTCGACCCGGGCCGCGCGCTCCCAGTCGACCCACGCCCGGGCGTCCGGCCGGATCATCTCCTCGACCTGCGCGAAGGTGAGCAACCGGCCCTCGTCGCCGATGTTGTAGCGCACCTTCGGGCTCATCACCGCGGTCGAGTTGATCGTGCAGATCACCTCGTCCTCGGCGTTGGTCTCCAGGTACGTCTCCAGCGGGTTGTACTGGAACACCATCGGCACCCGGCCCTCGTCCGGCCCCAGCAGTTGCGCCCGCAGCCGCTCGTCGGTCAGCAGCCGCTTGCGCAGCCACACCGTCGCGTCGCTCTCGCCGGCCATCCCGATGGTCAGGTCCGAGGCACCGTAGCCGGAGCGCACCTTGACGAAGCGCTCCTCCAGGTAGTCGCGCAGCGCCTCGGTCATGCCCTCGCCGCCGACGAAGCCGTACATCGCGTGCCGACGCCAGTCGAAGCCCTCGGCGTCCAGGCGGTCGCGCAGATGCTTGAGGAACGGCGGGTACGCGGTGACCAGGTAGGTGAAGCGCGGCCCGAAGTGGCGCAGCGTGTCCACGATCTTGTCGATGTCGGGGCCGGTGTTCTTGACCATCGCCACCCGGGCCATCGCGATCCCGGTGTTGGTCCCGGTGGCCCACGCGCCCATCGAGTACGCGTTGATCACGAACAACTTCCGCCGGGGGAAGACCAGCGAGGTGTAGCCGGCCACGTTGCGGTGCACCGACTTGAGTTCGCGCCGCGAACGCAGCCAGTTGTGCGGTGTCCCGGAGGACCCGGACGACTCGTCCACCACCGTCCCGGCCACCTCCAGCGTGCCCAGCCAGCAGCGGGTGTCCTCGGGATACGCCTTGACGTAGTTCTCCTTGGACGTCTCCGGGTACGAGGTGAGGTCGAACCAGCGGAAGCGCCACCGGTGCTGGCGCAGGAAGTCGCGGTAGGCGGGTACGTCGAGCGCGGCGAACTGGCAGGTCATCCACGCGTGTCGGCGGGCGAATCGCTGCATCCACGGCCGATAGTTGCGCGCGGTCCAACGCCAGACGACGGGATGGATCCGGTAGAGCTGATACAGACCGGTCAGCGCGAAGCTGACCACACGCAGCAACCACTGTCGGATGAACCTGGCCATGACCGCCCGCCCCTTTGCCGCGCCGGCCCACCCGGCGTATGTCTCCAGCCTGCGGCGACAGGGGTGTTCGGGACATGAGTACCACTACTCAGTCCACTACTCGAAAACGCCGAACGGCCCGACCCCACAGGGGTCGGGCCGTTCGGGTGCTTCAGGTCAGGCAGGCACGACGTCGAGGTCGAGCGCGGCCGAAACCTCCTGGTGGAGGCGGACCGTGATGCGGTGTGACCCGACGGTCTTGATCGGCGTACCGATCTCGACGCGACGCTTGTCGATGTCCGGACCGCCAGCGGCCTTGATGGCCGACACGACGTCCGCGACGGTGACCGAGCCGAAGAGTCGGCCCGTCTCGCCGGCGCGCGTCTGGAGCGTCACCTTGAGACCCGCGAGCTGACCCTTGACCTCGGCGGCCTGGTCGAGCGTGCGGATCTCGCGGACCTTGCGGGCGCGACGGATGGCCGCCACGTCCTTTTCGCCGCCGCGGCTCCAGCGAATCGCGTAGCCGCGCGGGATGAGGTAGTTGCGGCCGTAGCCGTCCTTGACCTCGATGATGTCGCCGGGCTCACCGAGACCGGTCACCTCGTGGGTGAGGATGAGCTTCATGACAAGATCACCCTTTCTCAGCGAGCAGTGCTGGTGTACGGCAGCAGCGCCATCTCGCGGCTGTTCTTGACAGCCACGGCGACGTCACGCTGGTGCTGCGTGCAGTTACCGGTCACGCGACGAGCGCGGATCTTCCCGCGGTCGGAGATGAACTTCCGCAGCAGGTTGGTGTCCTTGTAGTCCACATAGGAGATCTTCTCCTTGCAGAACACGCAGACCTTCTTCTTAGGCTTGCGCGCAGGCGCCTTCGCCATTGTGCTCTCCAGATCGTTTCAGAAGTCTTCAGCTCGGGATGCGAACCGATCCCTGGGCCTTGCGGCCTAGAAGGGGGGTTCGTCCGAGTAGCCGCCCGGCGGGGGACCCCAGCCCCCCGCGCCGCCGCCGCCCTGCTGCTGGCCGCCCCCTGCGGGAGTGGCCCACGGGTCGTCGGCGGGTGCGCCACCGCCCTGCTGGGGACGGCCGCCGTAGCCACCGCCGCCCTGCTGGCCGCCGTAACCGCCACCGCCCTGCTGCTGACCGCCGCCGTAGCCACCCTGACCGCCGCCTCCGCGGCTGGTCTTGGTGATCTTGGCGGTGGCCCACTTCAGGGTCGGGCCGATCTCGTCGACCTCGAGCTCCACGACGGTGCGCTTCTCGCCCTCTTTGGTCTCGTAGGACCGCTGCTTCAGCCGGCCCTGGACGATGACGCCCGTGCCGCGCTGGAGGGATTCCGCGACGTTCTCCGCGAGTTGCTTCCAGGCCGAACAGCGGAGGAACAGCGCTTCGCCGTCCTTCCACTCGTTCGTCTGACGGTCGAACGTGCGCGGCGTGGACGCCACGGTGAAGTTCGCGACAGCGGCACCGCTGGGCGTGAAGCGCAGTTCCGGGTCGGCAGTCAGGTTTCCGACAACAGTGATGATGGTCTCGCCTGCCATGCTGACCCCTTCGCTGATTTCAGCGCAGTGCTGCGTTTCGACGTGCGGTGCGGTTGGTGGTGCGCGCGAGCTCGGACTAGCGCTGGTCGGGGCGCAGGACCTTGGTCCGCAGCACCGACTCGTTGAGGTTCATCTGACGGTCGAGTTCCTTGACGGTCGCGGGCTCCGCGGCCAGGTCCACGACGGCGTAGATGCCCTCGGACTTCTTCTTGATCTCGTACGAGAGCCGGCGACGGCCCCACGTGTCGATCTTCTCGACCTTGCCACCGTCGTTGCGGATGACATTGAGGAACTGCTCGAGCAGCGGCGTGACCGCGCGCTCTTCGAGGTCCGCGTCGAGGATGACCATGAGTTCGTAGCTACGCATGTGAACACCCACCTCCTGTGGACTGATCGGCCACGGAATCTCCGTGGCAGGAGGGCTTGCGTAATGCCGCCGCGCCAAGGCGGCCCCCGAAAACGCGCGGGGGTGCCGAGAGTGCAGCGGACGGTACAGCGTACCCGGACCCGCACACACTCTTGAAATCGAGCTTGACGCGGTCGCCTCGGGGGATGGATATACCGACAAAACGTCCACTCCGCAGTCACTCACCGGAGGCGCGCGATGGCACAAACGATCCGCCGCACGGGATCCGCGGCAACCGCGGGAGCGCATCGGCCCCACCTGACCCTCAACTCCGACGGCCGGGCACATCCGCGCGAGAACGCGCTGGTGGCCGCGGTGGTGCTGTTCGCGCTGGTGGGCGGCATCTGTGCGTTCTTCAAGGACATGCACATCCTGGGCGCGTGGACCGCGCTCGCGGGTGTGGTGACCGGTCTGATCAGCCAGATGTTCTCGGCGACCACCGAGGAGCGGGTGGTCACGGTGCTCGCGCTCGGCGTGTCCGCCGTGGCCCTGTTCATGAACATGTTCCACGGTGGCCTCTACTGACCCCGACCCGCGCACCGCGCGACGGCCCGCCGGACGATTCTCCGGCGGGCCGCTCGCTGCTCTCGACGGCGGCCGGGCGTCCGTTTTGCCGATGAAGGTCCGGCTCGTCCTCGTACCGTCCCGACTGCGACGCCCGGCACGATCCATAGCGCCCAAAGGCGCAGTAACCTCTGTCACGGCCGAACCGATTTCGAGGAGCTCTTACATGTCTTTGCGCCTGAGGACGCTCACCGCCGAGGAGCATCTCGCCTTTATCAAGGGCAGGCCCTCCGTGAGCTTTCTTCAGTGCCCCTCCTGGGGTGCGGTGAAGAGTGAGTGGCGATCCGAGAGCATCGGTTGGATCGACGAGTCGGGCGCCGTCGTGGGCGCGGCACTCGTGCTGTACCGGCAACTGCCGAAGATAAAGCGCTATCTCGCGTACATGCCGGAGGGCCCGGTCATCGACTGGTTCGACGGCGACCTGCGCAAGTGGCTCGACCCGATGCTCGCGCACCTCAAGAGCCGCGGCTCGTTCTCGGTCAAGATGGGCCCGCCGGTGGTGATCGCCCGCTGGGAGGCGGACACGATCAAGAAGGCGATCGCGGCCAAGTCGGCGAACCGGCTGCGGGATCTGGCCCCGGACTGGACCGACGACCGCGGCGCCGAGTTGGAGCGCCAACTGCGCGGCCTGGGTTGGCAGCAGGACGCGTCGGGCGGGGCCGGTTTCGGCGACGTGCAGCCGCGCTACGTGTTCCAGGTACCGCTGGTCCGGCGCAGCCTGGAGGACGTGCACGCGGGCTTCAACCAACTGTGGCGACGCAACATCAAGAAGGCCACGAAGGCCGGCGTGGACGTGGTCCAGGGCGGCTACGACGACCTGCCGGTCTTCCACGAGGTCTACAAGGTCACCGCGGTCCGCGACCACTTCACCCCGCGGCCGTTGGCCTATTTCCAGGGCATGTGGAAGGCGCTCAACGCCGAGGACCCCGAGCGCATGCGGCTGTATCTGGCCAAGCACGAGGGCGAGGTGCTCGCCTCCACCACGATGGTCACCGTGGGCGACCACGTCTGGTACTCGTACGGCGCGTCGGCCAACCACAAGCGTGAGGTGCGCCCCTCGAACGCGATCCAGTGGCGGATGTTGCGGGACGCGTACGCCCTCGGCGCCTCCGCCTACGACCTGCGCGGCATCAGCGACACCCTGGACGAGAACGACCACCTCTTCGGACTCATCCAGTTCAAGCTCGGCACCGGCGGCCAGGCCGTCGAGTATCTCGGCGAGTGGGACTTCCCGCTCAACAAGATGCTGCACAAGGCGCTGGACATGTACATGTCACGCCGCTGACGCACTACCGGCGGCACCTGTGTCGTCGGCTCGATACGTGATCGTCGCGACGCGGCCGGCGTCGTGTGTTCCCCGCCTCCGCCCTGCGTTCTCCAAGGGCAAGCCCCGTACACGGAAGGCCCCGAAGCGCCCATGTCGCTCACGCTCTACGTCGATGCCGCCCGCTGGCGCAAGCACCAGGACGAGGTACGCGACACGTTCCCCGGTCTCGTACCGGTGATGAAGGGCAACGGGTACGGGTTCACCAATCCCAGGCTGGCCGAGGAGGCCGCCCGGATGTGCGTGGACACCGTGGCCGTGGGGACCACCTACGAGGCCGCGGTGGTCAAGGACCACTTCGACGGCAAGGTCCTGGTGCTCACGCCGTACCTGCGCGGCGAGGAGGCGGTCCCGCTGCCGGATCGCACCATCCGCACGGTCTCCTCGGTGCAGGCCGCCCGGGATCTGGTGGGCTGCCGGGTGGTGGTCGCGTGCATGACCACGATGAAGCGGGACGGGGTCACCGAGGAGGAGCTGGTCAAGCTCCGCACCGGGATGGACGACGTGCGCCTGGAGGGCTTCTCGCTGCACCTGCCGCTGGACCACCCGGACGGCTACGACCCGGTGGCCGAGGTGGTGGGCTGGGTCGAGCGGCTGCGCGCGGCCCGGCTGCCGGTACGCACGATGTACGTCAGCCACCTGACCGCGGCCGAGCTCGCGGTGCTGCGCGAGCGGCACCCGGACACCGAGTTCCGGCCGCGGATCGGCACCGACCTGTGGCTGGGCGACCACGACGCGCTGGCCAGCCGGGGCACCGTGTTGGACGTGGTGCGGATCGCGCGCGGCGAACGCTTCGGCTACCGCCAGCGCAAGGCGCCCAGCGACGGGCACCTGGTCGTGGTCAGCGGCGGCACCGCCCAGGGGGTGGGCCTGGAGGCGCCCAAGACCGTGCGCGGAGTGATGCCCAGGGCCAAGGGCGTCGCCCGGGCCGGCCTGGCGACCGTCAACCGCGCGTTGTCCCCGTTCACCTGGGCGGGCAAGCAGCGCTGGTTCGCCGAGCCGCCGCACATGCAGGTCAGCCTGCTGTTCCTGGCCAACGACGTGGCCCCGCCCAAGCCGGGCGACGAGTTGGAGGCCGCGCTGCGGCACACCACGACGCACTTCGACCGGATCGCCCTGCGCTGACCCGACCACGCGAAGGGCCTCGGCCGGGACGGTTCGCGCGTCCCGGCCGAGGCCCTTCGTTCCTGCCGCCCGGCGTCGGGCCCGTGTCCTGCTCAGCCGCCCGCGCGGGCCAGGACCGAGGTCGGCACGAAGACGTCCGGGGCCCGGTCGAGCACCCCGCCCGAGGGGTCGTCGCTGCCGTCCGCGCGCACCGGGTCCCGATCCGGACGCAGGATGTCGCGCACCACGACCAGGCACAGGTAGGCGGTGCCGAGCAGGTGCAGCAGGATCACCACGTGGTAGGCGTTCTGCGACAGGCCCTTGCCGGAGAACGAGGCGATGTACATCCACACGCCGATGAAGTACGTGACCTCGCACGCCTGCCAGATCAGGAAGTCCCGCCAGCGCGGCCGGGCCAACACCGCCAGCGGGATCAGCCACAACACGTACTGCGGTGAATAGACCTTGTTGGTCAGGATGAAGGCCGCCACGATCAGGAACACCAATTGGGCGAACCTGGGCCGACGCGGCGCGCACATGGTCAACGCGGCGATCGCCAGGCAGCACAACACCAGGCTCAGCGTGACGTAGGTGTTCAGATGCTCCAGTGGTCGCCCGTCGCGCTGCTGGATGATCAACCACACCGAGCCGTAGTCGGCGGGGCGGTCCTGGCTGAACGTATAGAAGAGTTTCCAGCCCTCGCGGATGTGCAATCCGCCCTCGAAGTCCAGCATCACCGGCAGGTTCACCACCAGCCAGGACACCGCCGCCGCCGCGGCGGTCCGGGCGAACGCGAGCATCCGGCCCGAGCGCAGACACAACAGGAACAGCGGCGCCAGCAACAACACCGGATACAGCTTCGCCGCGGTCGCCAGACCGATCAGCACACCGGCGACCACCACGTTGCGCCGCGCCCACGACCACATCGCCACCGCCGTCAGCGCGACCGCGACCAGGTCCCAGTTGATCAGCCCGTTCAGCGCCAACGCGGGCGCACAGGCCACCATCGCGGCGTCCCAGGGCCGACGCCCGGAGGTGCCCTTGACCGCGATCACGGTCACCACCGCACAGGCCATCATGATCAACGCGTTGATCATCACGAACCAGAGCTGCTCGTCCTTGAGGTCGCCTCCGGTGAGGTCGCCCGCCGCCCGCGCCAGGGTCCCGGCGAAGGCCATCACCCCACCGGTGATGACCGGATACTCCAGGAACCTCATGTCCTTGTCGCCGGTCTCCTGGAAGTACGGGATCTTCCCGTCCGCGAGACCACGATTGACGTACAGGTGCGGCATGTCGCTGTAGCAGGCGTGCGAGTACTGCGTGGTGCCGGAGAACCAACCGCCGTCGTAGCAGGGCTTCTTCTGCATGATCCCGAGCGCGAAGCAGACCACCGCGAGCAGCACGAGCACCCGGACCGGGGTCCACCACCGATTCGGCACGAACCGGATCCGGCGTCCGGCGGGTCCGCCGACGAGCTCGCTGCCCGCCCGGACCACGGGGTCGTCCCGGGTGGGCAGGACGGGTTCGGTCGATGTCGGCGTCATGGCGCTCATCCTCTCGCGTTCCCCGAGGAGGCTGCCCTCGCCGGCCGGATACGACAACGCGTGCCCCACCGCCGAGGCGATGGGGCACGCGTAAGGCTAGGCCCTGTCCGGTGTGGCCACCGGTCAGCCGCCTCGTCCGCCGATGATGAAGCCGCTGTTGCCACCACCGCGGGTGGTGCCCTGCGGTCCGCCGGGCGGATCCGTGTTCGACGGCTTCGTCGTGGACGGCTTGGTGGTGTGTCCACCACCGGGGTCACCCGTACCGCCCTGCGGGCCACCACCGGCCGCGCTGGTCGTCGGCGCGGCCGGAGTGGTCTGCGGCGCGCTGGAGGTGGGCGGCGGCGGTGGCGTCGTACGCGTCGGCGGCGGCGTGTTCGACGGCGGGAGCGTCACCTTGTCCTTGCCCTCGAATTTCTCGCCGGGCTCGGAGAAGTCCACCGAGGGCAGACCCTGGACCGCGTTCTTCATGTACGCGGTCCACACCAACGTGGGGATGTCACCACCGTGGACGGAGTCGCGACCACCGAGGCCCTTGAGCGACAGCCGGGCGTGCGTGTTCGGGTCCTCCCGGAACAGCGCCACCGACGTGGCCAGGTTGGGCGTATAGCCCACGAACCACGCGGAGTTGTTGCCGTCGGTGGTACCGGTCTTGCCGGCCACCGGCCGGTTCAACGCCTTCGCGGCCCGACCGGTGCCGTCGCCGAGCGGCGGGTTGTCCACGACCCGCATCATCACCTTGTTGACGGTGTCGGCGACGTTCTTGTCGAACAGCTGCTTGGGCTCGTGCTTGGGCACGTCCCGCTTCGAGCCGCTGTAGGTGACTTCCTTGACGAAGTACGGATCCGCGTGCATGCCGCGCGCCGCGAAGGTGGCGTACGCCTCCGCCATGTCCAGCGCACTCGGCGGTGCCACACCCAACGCCATCGTCGGCGTCGCCTCGAACGAGCTGAGGTTCGGCGGCAGACCGGCGTCGATCGCGGCCTTCTTGACGTTCTCCGGGCCCACGTCGGCGGCGAGTTGCAGGAAGACGGTGTTCACCGACTTCTCCATGGCTCTGGTGATCGGGATCGGACCGTAGTCCACATCCCCCTCGTTCGGCGCCAGGTACTCCTTGTTGGTCTTGTTGTCCTTGAAGACCTGACCGTTGCGCAGCTTGATCGGAATCTTGCTGTCGCCGTTGTACAAACTCTCCGGCCCGATCGGCTTGCCGTCCGCGCCGCCGTTGCGCAGGGCCGCCGCGAGCACGAACAGCTTGAACGTCGAACCGGCCTGGATGTCTTGTCTGACCGCGTCGTTGTACTCCTGCTGGATGAAGTCCGGGCCGCCGTACAGCGCGACCACCGCCCCGTCGCCGGGAACCACCGAGGCCAGGCCGGTGCGGATATAGCGGTCCGCCTCGTTCTTGTCCGGCTTGAGTTCGGACGTCAACTGGTCCTTGACCGCCGCCACCGCGGCGTCCTGGCGGGACTTGTCGAACGTGGTGACGATCTTGAAGCCGCCGCGGGCGAGCTCGGCCTCCGGGATCACGTTGTTGGCCTTGAGGTACTGGTCGGTCACCTTCATCAGGTATCCGGCCTGACCGGCCTTGTTCGCGGCGGGCTTCGGCTTGATCGGCATCGGGAACTGCAGCGCGTCCCGTTCCGCCTTGGGCAGCCAGCCCTCCTTGACCATGCCGTTGAGCGCGTAGTTCCAGCGCCCCTTGACGTTCTCGAGCTGGCCGGGGAACTCGATCACGTCGTAGATGCCCGGCGCGTTGAGCAGGGTCGCCAGATAGGCGCCCTCGGCCACGTTCAGGTCGCCGACGTTCTTGCCGTAGTACGCCTGCGCGGCGGCCTGGATGCCGTAGGCGTTACGACCGTAGAAGGCGGTGTTCAGGTAGCCGACCAGGATGTCGTCCTTGCGCATCTGCCGGTCGACCTTGAGCGCGATGAAGATCTCGCTGAACTTGCGCTTGAAGGTGCGTTCCTGGGTCAGGTAGGTGTTCTTGACGTACTGCTGGGTGATGGTCGAACCACCCTGCGTGTCGCCACCCTTGACCATGGTGACCCCGGCCCGCAGCAAGCCCTTCGGCGAGACGCCCGAGTCGCTGTAGAACGACCGGTTCTCCGCCGCGATCACGGCGCGTTGTACGTGCTTGGGGATCTGGTCGACCGTCACGTTCTGGCGGTTGACCTGCCCGGTCCGACCGATCTCGGTCTTCCCGTCGGCGTAGTAATAGATGTTCGACTGGTAGGTCGTGTTCGCGTTCGGGTCCGGCACCTTGACCATCGCGTACGCCAGGGCCGCCACGCCCATGATCGACGCGAGGAAGAACAGGATCATCGCCAGGATCTGCTTGAAGGACGGCAACCAGCGACGCACGCCGGTCTTGCCGAACCTCGGATAGTCGATGAACCGCTTCTTCCGGGGCGGGCCGGCCTCCGCGCGCGAACGGCTGCCGGACGCGGCGCCGTTGGCGGCCCGCCGACCACCCGAACGGGCGGCGGCTCGGGCCTCCATCCGCGACAGCGGACGCTCTTCGTCGCCTCCTCCGGGCGCGGCGGGCGTCGACGAGCCACCGGGTGGCGTCCCGCCCCCGGCACCACCCGTGCCCCCCGAATACGAGTCACCGCGCCCCTCGGGACGCGGTTGCTGTGATCTACGGCGATGTTCACTCATGCGTTCGCTACTCCTCGGCCGTACGACGCGGAGGTCGGACGCACGGGTCGTGGCTCTCCGCTCCCCAGGACGCACACGCGCGAGGGGCGGTTCCGCAGAAAGCGGGGCTTGAGGTACCACACGGCGGAACAGACTACGCGGAACCGCTTTCGCGACCTCACTGTGACCTGCCTGTGACCCGAGTCACCGGCGGCCGCCTTGCCACCACACGGCAAGGAGACCTATCGTCTCGATGTATCGGTTCGATACATCGGGCCGGTACATCGAGCCGGGGGCACAGGAGCCCCGGCCGGACGAAGGTCGGCTGCGACCGTATCCCACGGTTGCAACGGATCCACGTCCGGTCCGGTCGCAGTGGATGGAGGAAAGCGATGAGCAGGCGCGGTGGCGTCCTCGAATTCGCGATCCTCGGCCTGCTGCACGACTCCCCCATGCACGGTTACGAACTGCGCAAGCGGCTCAACACCGTGCTCGGCTCGTTCCGTGCCATCGCCTACGGCACCCTCTACCCGTGTCTGAAGTCCCTGCTCGAACGGGGCTGGCTCGCGGAAGAGGTTCCGGAGGTGACGGCACTCGCCGGCAGCAAACGATCCCGGATCGTCTACCAGCTCACGGCACAGGGCAAGGAGCACTTCCAAGAACTGCTGTCCGAGTCCGGGCCCTCGGCCTGGGAGGACGAGAACTTCGGCGTGCACTTCGCCTTCTTCGGTCGAACCGACCACGAGGTGCGCATGCGTATCCTCGAGGGTCGGCGCAGCCGGCTCGAGGAACGCCTCGACCGGGTGCGCGGGTCGCTGACCCGGACACGGGAGAAGCTCGACGGCTACACCCTCGAGTTGCAGCGACACGGCTTGGAGTCGGTCGAGCGCGAAGTGCGCTGGCTGAACGAGCTCATCACCGCCGAGCGGCATGCCGGAGCCACTCCGGACGCCACCGGCCCCGAGGCACCGGTCGACGCGTCGCAGGACGCCGACCGACCTCGGACCCCCACCCAGGACGTGGCCTCGGACCCGTCCGCATCCAACAACTGAGGTCGCCGGTTCATGGCGACTTCGTCGAGATCACAGGGAGCAACCGGAATGGGTTCGGTTCGCGTAGCCATCGTCGGCGTGGGCAACTGCGCCGCTTCGCTGGTGCAGGGCGTCGAGTACTACAAGGACGCCGACCCGAACAGCCGCGTCCCCGGCCTGATGCACGTGCAGTTCGGCGAGTATCACGTGCGTGACGTCGAGTTCGTGGCTGCTTTCGATGTGGACGCCAAGAAGGTCGGCTTCGACCTCACGGACGCCATCGGTGCCAGCGAGAACAACACGATCAAGATCTGCGACGTGCCGCCTTCGGGCGTCACCGTGCAGCGTGGTCACACCCTGGACGGTCTCGGCAAGTACTACCGCGAGACCATCGAGGAGTCGCCCGAGGCTCCCGTCGACGTGGTCAAGGTCCTCAAGGACCAGGCCGTCGACGTGCTCGTCTGCTACCTCCCGGTCGGCTCCGAGGACGCGGCGAAGTTCTACGCCCAGTGCGCCATCGACGCCAAGGTCGCGTTCGTCAACGCTCTCCCGGTCTTCATCGCCGGGACCAAGGAGTGGGCGGACAAGTTCACCGAGGCGGGCGTGCCGATCGTCGGCGACGACATCAAGTCGCAGGTGGGCGCCACGATCACGCACCGCGTGATGGCGAAGCTCTTCGAGGACCGCGGTGTCCTGCTGGAGCGCACCATGCAGCTCAACGTCGGCGGCAACATGGACTTCAAGAACATGTTGGAGCGGGACCGTCTGGAGTCGAAGAAGATCTCCAAGACGCAGTCCGTCACCTCGCAGGTCGACCGTGACCTCGGCGCCGACAACGTGCACATCGGCCCGTCGGACTACGTCGCGTGGCTCGACGACCGCAAGTGGGCGTACGTGCGCCTGGAGGGTCGTGCCTTCGGTGACGTCCCGCTGAACCTGGAGTACAAGCTCGAGGTCTGGGACTCGCCGAACTCGGCCGGTGTCATCATCGACGCCGTGCGCGCCGCGAAGATCGCCAAGGACCGCGGCGTCGGTGGCCCGATCCTGTCGGCGTCCTCGTACTTCATGAAGTCGCCGCCGGTGCAGTACTTCGACGACGAGGCCCGCAACGCCGTCGAGGCCTTCATCAAGGGCGACATCGAGCGCTGACCCGCTCCGCTCGACGCGCGCCGCGCCGGCGCACCCGAGTGATCGAAGGCCCGGCTCCCCTCCAGGAGCCGGGCCTTCGGCGTACCCGCCCCGGGGGCGAGTGTGCGGTATCCGGGCCTCGGCGGCGGGCCGGCTACGGTGGGCGCTGTGGCCCTCATCCGTGATCTGCGCTCATTGCTGAAGTTGCGCGACTTCCGTCGGCTCTTCGCCACCCGGCTGACCTCGCAGCTCTCCGACGGGGCCTTCCAGGTCGCGATCGCGGGTCAGGCGTTCTTCTCGCCGGAGAAGCAGACCTCGGCGGCGGACATCGCCACCGCGTTCGCGGTGTTGTTGCTGCCCTATTCGCTGGTCGGACCGTTCACCGGGGTGTTGCTCGACCGGTGGCGGCGACGGCAGGTGTTGGTCTCGTGCAACCTGCTGCGGGCGGTGCTGGTCGCGGCGACCGCGGGTCTGGTGCTGCTCGGGGTGCCGGACGCGGTCTTCTACACGGCGGCGCTCGTGGTGCTCTCGGTGAACCGGTTCGTGCTCGCCGGGTTGTCCGCGTCGCTGCCGCGCGTGGTGCCGGCCGAGCGGCTGGTGACCGCGAACTCGGTGTCGCCCACGGCCGGGACCGTCGCGGCGGCGATCGGCGGCGGCACGGCGGTGCTCGTGCACGCGTTCCTGGCCGAGGGTTCGGGCGCGACCGCGCTGGTGATCCTGGTGTCCGGGCTGTTGTACCTGGGCTCGGCGGCGGTCGCGGCGACGATGCCGGCCGATCTGCTCGGGCCGGATCCGGACCGGGTGTTGCCCGGGGTGGGCGACGCGCTGCGTTCGGTGGCTCGCGGGCTGCGCGAGGGGGCGACGCACGTGTGGCGACGTCGGGCCCCCGCGCACGCGTTGGCGGCGATCACCGCGATGCGGTTCTGCTACGGCGTGCTCACCGTGATGACCGTGTTGCTCTGCCGCAATACGTTCAACGATCCGAGCGACACCGACGGGGGACTGGCCACCTTCGGGATCACGGTCAGCGTGTCCGCGCTCGGCTTCTTCGTCGCGGCCGTGGCCACGCCTTCGATCACCACCCGGATCGGTGTCGCGGCCTGGATCGGCACGTGCGCGTTCGTGGGGGCGGTGTGTCAGGCCGCGCTGGGTCTGCCGTTCGCGTTCGCGCCGCTGGTGGTGGGCGCGTTCCTGCTCGGGTTGACCTCGCAGGGCGCCAAGATCGGCGTGGACACGATCGTGCAGACCACCGTCGACGACGCGTACCGGGGTCGGGTGTTCTCCGTCTACGACGTGCTGTTCAACGTCGCGTTCGTGGGTGCCGCCGCCGTCGCGGCGCTCGGTCTGCCCGACGACGGCCGCTCGCCGGCGGTGTTGCTCGGGGTGGCCGGGGTCTATGTGGCGACCGGCGTCCTGTACACACTGGCAGCGCGCCGCCACCCTCCGGTGATCGATACGGCCCTTCCGGTGGACGACCGCCGGCCCTGATATCCCTTTTGTTGCCGATCACGGCTTATTTTCCTCGGCTACATGTCCAGGAAATTACCTGCGGGTAGTGCAATGGCGAGGACGAAGTTCTAACCTGCACATCCAGCGATTTTCGGCACCTCTGGAGATACTCCATGTCCAATAACGCCGGTTCGGGTGAAAACGATCCTCTGCCGTACATACCGGCATGGACCGAGAACACCCCGCCGCACGGGCACTCGCTTCCGTCGCGGGAGGCGTCGATGCCGCACGTGCCCGCGGTGCGCCGGGCGCAGGCCGACGGGCGTGCGGCGCGCCGGGCCGCGGCCCCGCCGAGCGGGCGGGCCCGGCGTGGGCGCGGGGTGCTGATCGCGGTGGTGGCCGTGCTGCTGGTCGGCGGCACGGCGGCGGGGGGCTGGTGGTACGTGAACAAGGAGGACGGCGGACCGCGGATCCACGAGGGCGACTGTCTGCGGGACAAGGCGACCATCGACCAGGACCCGGTGAAGTGCGAGGACCCGGCGGCGCGGTTCATCGTGGTCGAACGGGTTCAGGGGACCACGTTCATCGGGGTGTGCGATTCGGTGCCGGGCGATCCCATCGCGTTGGCCTCGGATCCCACCGTGGAGAGCTTCGTATTGTGTCTCGCCGCGCGAAAATAGCCCTTCGCGCGCCCGGACAGCGGCTTTATGTCCGTTATTCCGCTCACATTCGATCGGTGCAAGGGGAATCCCCGCAGCGGGTGTCCGGCCGGACCCCTAGTGTTCCGGACTGTCTCACCAGTCCCCTGCAACGGAGATCGTCCCCATGTCCAATCCCTTCCCGCCCGGGCCCAACGGTCCTCAGCAGCCGAACCAGGGCTGGAACCAGCAGCCGGGCCAGCCCCAGCAGCCCCAGCAGGGTTGGGGTCAGCAGCCGGGCCAGCCGCAGGGCGGTTTCCCGCCGGGCGGCTTCCCGCAGGGCGGTCAGCCGGGCTTCTACGGCGGCCCGCCGCCGCCCCCGCCGCGCAAGAGCAAGATCAAGCGGATCGTCATCCCGATCGTGGTCCTGGCGGGCCTGGTCATTGCCGGCACCGTGGCCAGGAACGCGCTCAGCAAGGACGACGTCACCGGCGCCAAGCCGGGCAGTTGCTTCGGCACGATGAAGGGCGGCCCGATCAGCTCCAAGGAGTCGCCCAAGATCGTCGACTGCACTTCGCCCAGCGCCAAGTGGAAGACGCTGCACAAGTTCGGCGATTCCTCGGCAAGCGACAAGTGCGAGGCGATCAAGGGCTACGTGGCGAGCTACGAGTGGACCGGCAAGGGCAAGGGCACGCTCTGCCTCGGCTTCACCGCGAACACCACCCTGGCGGACGCCAAGGCGTTCGACCCGACCGGGACCATCATGCTCAAGCAGTCCGACTTCGAGGCCCTGACCAAGGAAAAGGGCATCGACGTCCCCCCGACGCCGTAGGCCGTGACGACGAAGGGCCGGCCGATGGTCATCAACCCCCATCGACCGGCCCTTCCCGTTGCCGTCAGGCTCCGTTCGCCGCCCACCACTCGCGCAGCGCCGCGACCGCCCGGTCGTGGTCCATCGGGCCGTGTTCGAGCCGCATCTCCAGCATGTGCCGGTACGCCTTGCCCACCAGCGGGCCCGGCGGCACCTCCAGCAGTTTCATGATCTCGTTGCCGTCCAGGTCCGGCCGGATCGAATCCAGCTCCTCCTGCTCGGCGAGCTGCGCGATCCGCTCCTCCAGCGAGTCGTAGGCGCGCGCGAGCGTGACGGCCTTGCGCTTGTTGCGCGTCGTGCAGTCCGACCGGGTCAGCTTGTGCAGCCGATCCAACAACGGCCCCGCGTCCCGTACGTACCGGCGCACCGCCGAGTCGGTCCACTCGCCCGTGCCGTAGCCGTGGAAGCGCAGGTGCAACTCGACCAGGCGCGTGATGTCGTCGGTGACGTCCTTCGGGTACTTCAGCGCCTTCAGCCGCTTGCGCGTCATGTGCGCGCCGACCATCTCGTGATGGTGGAACGAGACCCGCCCGTCCGGCTCGAAGCGGCGCGTGCGCGGCTTCCCGATGTCGTGCAGCAGCGCGGCCAGGCGCAGGATCAGGTCCGGCTCGCCCGGCGTCTCCAGCGCCATCGCCTGTTCCAGCACGGTGAGCGTGTGCTCGTAGACGTCCTTGTGCCGGTGGTGCTCGTCCACCTCCAGGCGCAGCGTCGGCAACTCGGGCAGCACCCGTGCGGCCAGCCCGGTGGAGACCAGCAACTCCAGACCCTTGCGCGGGTGGTCGGAGCAGATCAGCTTGTTCAGCTCGTCCCGGACCCGCTCGGCGGAGACGATGTCGATGCGTTCGGCCATGTCCGTCATCGCCGCGACCACCTCGGGCGCGACCTCGAAGTCGAGCTGCGCGGCGAAGCGCGCGGCGCGCATCATCCGCAGCGGGTCGTCCCCGAAGGAGTCCTCGGGCCTGCCCGGTGTGCGCAGCACCCGCGCGGCCAGGTCCGTCAGCCCGCCGTGCGGGTCGACGAAGGTGATCCCGGGCAGCGCGACCGCCATCGCGTTGACCGTGAAGTCGCGACGGACCAGGTCGTCGTCGATCGAGTCGCCGTAGGAGACCTCGGGCTTGCGCGAGGTGCGGTCGTACGCCTCGGAGCGGTAGGTGGTGATCTCGATCTGGTAGTCCGGCGAGTCCGCGAGCTTCTTGCGACATCCCACCGTTCCGAACGCGATCCCCACGTCCCACACCGCGTCCGCCCACGGGCGCACGATCGCCAGCACCTGTTCGGGGCGGGCGTCGGTGGTGAAGTCGAGGTCGTTGCCCAGCCGACCGAGCAGCGCGTCCCGCACCGAGCCGCCGACCAGCGCGAGCGTGTGCCCGGCCGCCTCGAAGCGGCGGGCGAGGTCGTCGGCGACGGGGGCGACGCGCAACAGTTCGGTGACGGCGCGGCGCTGTACGGCGCTCAGTTCGCCGCCGGCCGGCGGGTCGTCCGGGTGGGGTGTGTTCTTGGCGTTCGGCACGGGAGACAAGGTTACGGGTCGAGGCCGCGGGTCTCGCGCGCATTATGCCGAGGCCGCATCCGCGAACGGGCCGGGCGATGGGGTGATCATGGCGTGATGGCGTGGCGCATGTCGCACTAAGCTTGGCGGATGCCTTCCGAGACCACGCCGCCGCGCCGTCGGCTGCAGGTGGTCGAGGAGACCTCGGCAGGTGGTCTGGTGGTCGATCGACTCACCCTGCGCGCGGCGTTGATCGCGCGTCGGGATCGTCGCGGCCGGCTGTTGTGGTCGCTGCCCAAGGGACACATCGAAAACGGCGAGAGCGTGGTCGACGCCGCGCTGCGCGAGGTCGAGGAGGAGACCGGCATCGTAGGTCGGGTGCTGGCCCCGCTCGGGGTGATCGACTATTGGTTCACCGCGCCGGATCGGCGGGTGCACAAGACCGTCCACCACTACCTCATGGAGGCGGCGGGCGGGGATCTGTCGGACGACGACATCGAGGTCGAAGCGGTGGCTTGGGTTCCGCTCGGCGCGCTCACGGCGCGCCTCGCCTACCCCGACGAGCGGCGCCTGGTGACGCTCGCCCCGGAGTTGTTGGCGGACAGCGCGTGAGCGATCGCCGATCCCGGCCCGGAACCGGGGTTCTCCTGCTGCGCGGCCGGATGCTCGCCGTGCTGATACTGGCCCTGGTGCTCGCCGCCGGGCTGCTCGGGATGCTCCCGCCGACCGCCGCGCGCGCCGCCGAAGGCGACGGGATCCAGGTCCTGCTCACCAAGATGACCCCGGTGGCCAAGGCCGGCGGAACCGTCACCATCGAGGGTCGGGTGCTGAACACCGGCACCAAGCCGATCGACTCGATGGAGGTCGCGGTGCGCGTGCGCGCCTCCGAGCCGCTCTTCCGCAGCGGCATCAGCTCGCCCGAGGACGCCCAGTCGACCGGCACCCTGCTGCGCGATCCCAAGCCGGTCGTGCTGCACAACCTGGCCCCGGGCGCGACCCAGCCGTGGACCTTCACCGTCGGCGCCGACACGCTGCGGCTGGGCCCGGCCGGCGCGTATCCGCTCGGGGTCGAGGCCAGGATCGGCGGCCGGACGGCCGGCGCGGCCCGCACCTTCCTGCCGTGGATTCCCAAGAACGGCCTCAAGGACGTCCAGGACCTGCGCATCGCCACGGTCTGGCCGCTGGTCGACCGACCGCACCGGGACGGCACCACGCTCGGCGACGAGAACCAGACACCGGTGTTCCGCGACGACGACCTCGCCGCGCAGTTCGCCCCGGGCGGGCGCCTGTACGACCTGGTGAGCATCGGTACCGGGATGAAGGTGGACTGGGCCGTCGACCCCGAACTGGTGGACTCCGCCGCCGAGATGGCCGGCGGCTATCGGGTCGCGCCGCCCGGCAGCCTGGATCCCGACAAGCCGAAGAAGTCCCGCAACGGCAAGACCCCCAGCGACGAGGACACCACCAAGGCGACGCCGAACGAGCTCACGAACACGCTCGCCGGCGGCGGTGGCCAGGTCGCCGCCGGCTGGCTGGAGCGGCTCAAGGCCGGCTTCGGCACCCAGCCGGTGATCGGCCTGCCGTACGCCGACACCGATCTGGCCGCGGTGGCGCACGCCCTGGAGGCGAACAAGGCCGACCTGCGCCCGCAGCTCAGCGAGGCCCTGGCCGAATCCGCCACCGTCATGCAGCGCACCCTGGGCCGCTCGGTGCGCACCGACGTCGCCTGGCCCGCCGGCGGCGCGCTGGACTCCTCGATCGTCCAGCTCGCGAACGGCACCGGGGCAAGCACCGTGATCGCCTCCGGCGCGTCCCTGCCGCCGACCAGGGAGCTCAAGGTCACCCCGCTGGCCACGGCCGCCCTGCCGGGGACCGACAAGGGCACCGCGCTGGTCACCGATCCGGACATCGACAAGATCCTGGCCCAGGACACCAAGGCGCCGGGGCAGGGCGTGCTGGCCACCCAGCAGTTGTTGGCCGAGCTGCTGACGATCGTGCTCCAGGAGCCCTCGGTCAAGCCCGCCCGCAGCCTGTTGATCGCCCCGCCGCGCACCATGGACGCCTCGCTGGCCGGCGTGCTCAAGGACGTGCTCAACGCCTCGGCCGACTGGACCCGCAGCGCGACCCTGGCCGAGCTCGCCACCGAGCCCGCCCCGCTCCCCGCGCGCAAGCTCGCCGGCTATCCCAAGGCGGTCCGCGAGAGCGAGCCGTCCATGCAGTACCTCACCGAGACCGACAACCTGGTCCGGTCGATGCAGACCTTCGCCTCGATCCTGACCCGTCCCGAGCGGGTGACCGGCCCGTTCAACCCCGCGCTGCTGCGCCTGCTGTCCACCGAGTGGCGCGGCGACCCGCAGGGGATGGACCGCTATCGGCTCGGCGTCACCCGCGGCCTGCGCGAACTGCAATCGCTGGTCTACATCATCCGCAGAACCGGGGTGACGCTGTCCGGCGAGGAGGGCAACATCCCGGTCACCGTGGTGAACAACCTCCAGCAGCCGATCACGGTGACGATCGCGGCGGCCTCGCATCAGCCCAACCGGCTCAAGCTCGGCGATCCGATCACCGTGACCGTGCCCGACGGGCGCCGCCGGGAGGTGCCGATCACGGCGAAGTCGGCCGCGAACGGCAAGGTCATGGTCGACGTGCAACTGCTCACCACGGACGGACGCTCGGTCAAAACGCCCGAGTCGTTCTTCGTCAACACCACCACGATCGACGCGCTGACCCGGTGGATCATCGGCGGCCTCGCCTTCCTGCTCGCGGTGTTCTCGCTGCGGGCCTTCCTGCGCAAGCGTCGGGAGGCGGCCCTTGCCGGTGATACGAACGACGAGGATGGTGAGGACGGCCACGACACACCGTTCGACGCCGGCTCCTCGCCGGACACCGATCCGGACCCGATCCGACCGGCATCCGGGTGGCCGCCGGCCCACTTCGCGGCCCCCTACGCCGGCGGGAACGGACCCCCGGATCCGGCCGACCCGCACGGACACACACCATCGGGATCCACGACCGACCGCCCCGAATGAGAAAGTGGGCACCGGACACTCAACCTGACCGAGAAGACGAGGGCCCGCCCGCATGAGCGACCGGAGCGACGAACGTCAGCCGTACACCGGCGGCTCCGCCGAGCCGGACGACGGCGCGCACGACGATCCCTACCGGGGTCGGCCGCCCGCCGACCCGTACCTGCAGCAGTACGTCGATCCGTACGGACAGCCGGCCGATCCCTATGCCGCGCAGCCGCCGGATCCGTACGCACGGCCGGGTGAGCCGGGATACGTCGACCCGAACGCCCCGCAGCCGGGCTACGGTGAGCCCGCGGCATACCCGCAGCAGGGTTACTCCGGGCAGGGCGGCTACGGCTCCGGGCCCGAGGCGGGCTACGGGGATCCGTACGGCTCCGGATCCAACGCGGGCGGCTACGACCCGTACGCGCAGCAGCAGCCGCCTCCGCAGCAGCAGCCCGACCAGGGCGGCGGCGCGTGGTTCCGGGACGAGCTGAGCGATCCGCCGGCGAACGACCCGTACGTGGGCGTGGACGAGCTCTTCACCCCCGAGGCCCCGGCCCGGTACGACTCGGGCGGCCAGTACTCGGGCGAGCAGTACGCGGGTGACCAGTACTCGGGCGGCCAATACTCGGGCGGGCAGCACGACCCGTCCTCGCCGTACGACCCGTCCGCCCAGTCACAGCAGTACGGCGGCGGCGGATACGGCTCGGGCGACCCGTACCAGCAGCAGCACCAGGCCCCGCCGGCGCAGAACTACCAGCAGCCACAACAGCAACACCAGCAGCAGGTGCACCAGCAGGCGTACGTGCCGCAGCAGCCGAGCCCGCAGCAGGGGCAGGGCGGCTGGGGCGACTACGACCGGCCCGGCGGCTGGCTGATGGACCAGACGCTGACCGGCATCAACCTCGGCCTCGCCGGCGACATCGCGGGCATGCCCTCGTACACCGAGGCGTATCAGCGCTACGAGACCCAGCACCGGGCCGAGGCGGCGGCCGCGTCGATGTCCGCGAGCGCGGTCCTGGACGCCCCGCCGGTCCCGCTGAACCCGTCCACGTCGCCCGTCTACCGGATGCCCGGTTCGGGCGCCGAGGAGCGCATGGCCGGCATCCCGGTCGGCGGCGAGGGCAAGAAGGGCAGCAAGCTCGGCGGGATAATGCGGTCCTCCGCCGTGATGGCGGCGGGCACGATCGTGTCCCGGATGACGGGCTTCGCCCGCAACCTGGTCGCCGCGGCGGCGCTGGGCACCGCGGTGCTGGCCAACACGTACAACGTCGCGAACACGATGCCGACGCTGCTGTACATCCTGGTCGGCGGCGGCGCGCTGAACGCGGTCTTCGTCCCGCAACTCGTGCGCGCGATGCGCCAGGACGACGACGGTGGCGAGGCGTACGCGAACCGCCTGCTGACCCTGGTGATGAGCGCCCTGCTCGCCCTGGTCGTGCTGGCCTGGTTCGGCGCGCCGTTGTTGATCAGGGCGTTCGCGAACTCGCTGGCCAAGTACCACCAGGACTACGAGCTCGCGATCACCTTCGCGCGCTATTGCCTGCCGATCATCTTCTTCATGGGCCTGCACGTGTTGTTCGGCCAGATCCTCAACGCGCGCGAACGCTACGGCCCGATGATGTGGACCCCGGTCCTGAACAACATCGTCATCATCGCCACGTTCGGCCTCTACATCTGGGTGGCCGGCACCCAGAAGAACACCGGGCAGAACTCGGACACCATCACCCCGGACGAGATCCGCCTGCTCGGCCTGGGCACGCTGCTGGGCATGGTCGTGCAGTCGATGGCGATGATCCCGTATCTCAAGGCGGCCCGGTTCCGGTTCCGACCGCGCTTCGACTTCCGCGGCTCCGGGATGGGCAAGGCGCTGGGGCTGGCGAAGTGGACGTTCCTGTTCGTGCTCGCGAACCAGGCCGGCTACCTCGTGGTGACCCAGCTCGCGACCGCGATCGACACCAACGCGCGCAACGAGAACATCCACTTCGGTGTCGGCTTCACCGCGTACAGCAGCGCGCTGCTGATCTGGCAGTTGCCCCAGGCGGTGATCACCGTGTCGGTGATGACGGCGATGTTGCCGCGGATGAGTCGGGCCGCCGCCGACGGCGACCTGGCCAGCGTGCGCGGCGACATCTCCTCCGGGTTGCGCCTGTCGGCGGTGGCGATGATCCCGTGTGCGGCGATCTTCGTGGCGCTGGGCCGGGACATCGGCGGGTTCATCTTCGCCCCGACCGGCGAACAGAGCGCGCACTGGATCGGCTACATGCTGATGGCGCTGGGGCTGGGCCTGATCCCGTACTCGGCGCAGTACGTGCTGTTGCGCGGGTTCTATGTGTACGAGGACACCCGTACGCCCTTCCTGAACACGGTGTGGATCGCGGGCGCCCAGGCGGCGTTCGCGGGCCTGGCGTTCGTCGCGCTGCCCACCAAGTGGGCCGGTGTCGGCATCGCGGGCGGCTACAGCCTCGCCTACCTGGTGGGCGTGGTGCTGGCCGCACAGCGGCTCAAGAAGCGGCTCGGCGACCTGGACGGCCGACGGGTGACCCGGACCTACACCCGGCTGCTGATCGCCGCCGCGTTCGGTGGCGTCGCGGCGTTCTTCGTGGCCCGGGTGTGCACGGGCCACTTCGGCTCGGGCATGGGCGGCTCGGCGATCGCGGTGGGCGCGGGCATCGTGACGATGTTCGCCGTGTTCTTCGTCGCGGCCAACCGGATGCGGGTCGAGGAGATGACCGCGATGACCGGGATGATCAAGGGCCGGCTCGGCCGCTGACCGCCGGCTCGGCCCCGGACGGACCCCCGCCCGCCGCGTTCCCGCCCCGGGAATTCGGCGGGCGGATCGCTGTGGGATGTACCACCATGGGCGAGTGAGGGTGTGCCGGACACCGAAACGGGGGTAAAGCTCCCCTTACGCCGGTCTCGGTTTCCTTACGGATCTTGCCATGAGGCAACCCGAACCGGGGTTCGAGAGTCTCATGGTGTGTAGAGGTTGTCCCTGACCAACGGCCCGAGATGCCTCACCTCTACGATGAGTACGCCGACAAGGAGGATGAGGCCGAGGTGACGGACCGAACCGCAGGATCCGTCGACCTAGCGACGGACGAGGCAAATCCCGTACCGACAAAGGTTTCTGACACCGAGTCGGGTGAACTGGTCGGTTCGGACGGCAAGATCTCCGCACACACCACCACGGTTGTGCCCGTCGGCGTCGAGCCCGAACCCGATGCGACCGAAGAAGTCGGATCCGGGATCGCCGCCTCCGCCGAGGCCGGCGCGGCGACCGGTGGATCCGTGAACGGCGGTTCTGCGAACGGCGATTCGGCCGAGACCGAGGTCGGAGCCGCGGACGCCACGCCCGTCGCGGACGATGCCGCCGAAGCCCCGTCCGGGGACGTGCCGGCCGCAGCCGCGAACGACGCGGCCGAGGACGAACCGGCAACGCACCAACGGGCGAAGCGCACCAAGCCCGCCGCGACCACCCCCCGGGCCGGCACGCCGAGCGAACCCGAGCCGGCCGCGCAAAAGACCACCGGGTCCGAGTCGGCCGAGCCGGCGCCCGCCGCGGCACCCGCCCCGCCGCGGGTCAGTCGCGGCACCCGACTGGCCGACCGCTACCGGCTCGAACACCGCCTGTCGCAGAACGGCCGCAGCGAGACCTGGCGCGCCGTCGACGAGAAGCTCCGGCGCGCGGTGGGCGTGCACATCGTGCCCGCCGGCGGGGAGCACGGCCGGGCGGTGATCGCCGCGGCCCGCGCCGCCGCGCTGATGGGCGACCCGCGCTTCGTCCAGGTGCTCGACTGCGCCGAACAGGACGGCCTGATCTATGTGGTGAAGGAGTGGCTGCCCGACGCGGACAACCTCACCAAGGTCTTCGAGAGCGCGCCGCTGCCGCCGCACGAGGTCTACGAACTCTCCCGCGCGATCGCCCAGGCGATGTCGGTGGCGCACCGGGCCGGCCTGTCGCACCTGCGGCTCACGCCGGAGAACGTGCTGCGCATGCACACCGGCCAGTACAAGATCGTCGGCCTGGCGGTCGAGGCGGCCCTGTACGGGCACGACACCACCGACGCGGCCCGCGACGACACGCACGCGGTCGGCAGGCTGATGTACGCGGCGCTGACCCGGCGTTGGGTCGAGGGCACCGAATACGGCCTCCAGGCCGCCCCGTTCACCGGCGGCAGGCTGTGCGCGCCCGGCCAGATCCGGGCCGGTGTGGACGACACGCTGGCCGCGCTGACGATGCGCGCGCTGGGCCACGAGGTCAAGCACGAACCGGCGTTCGGGACACCGGGCGAACTGTCCGCGGCGATCGGCGCGATCCCGGAGATCCATCCGCCCGAGCAGGGCGAGATCGTCGGCGGCCCCGAACAGGACGAGTACCCCGTCTACACGCCGACGCCGACCCGGACGGTCTACACGTCGGGCGGCTACAACGGTGGTTCGAACGGCACGATCCGTCCCCCGGTCGCACCGCCGCCCCCGCTGGGCGGCCGGTTCGGCGCGGCGGTCAAGGGCGCGGTCGCGGTCCTGGTGGTGCTCGCCATCGTGCTGGTGACGTGGCAGGTGGCCAGCCATGCGGGCGACGGGGAAGAGAAGGAAGGGCCGTTGAAGCGGCAGAGTGGCGCGTCGAACTCGCCGACCGAGAAACCGCCGACGCCGCCGACCACGAAGGAAGTCCCGCCGAAGACCGGCACGGAGATCTCGATCGGCGGCGCACCGACCGACGCCGAAAACGTGGTGAAGACCCACGACGGCAAGCGCGAGACCTACTGGCAGACGAACATGATGAAGGACGGCCCGAAAGTCGACTACAACGGGCGCACGGGATACGGGATCGTCTACGACCTCGGTGAGCCGATGGACGTACGAGGCGTGAACATCGCGCTCGGTGCCGGTGGGCCGACCACCACCATCACCCTCAAAGCCGCACCCGGCGCCGGATCGACGATGCCGACGAACCAGGACGCCTACAAGGTCACCATCGGCAGCAAGTCGACCGACGGCACCCAGTTGAACATGACCGGCGACAACCCCACCAAGACCCGCTACGTGCTGGTGCTGATGACCGCGATGCCCAAGGTCCTGCAAGACGTCGACGGCTACCACATCTACACCCCCGGCCATCAGAACGCCTGGCGCGAAGTCACCTTCACCGTCAACGATTGACCCCCTCCGGGCGATCGAGGCGAACCCCTCTGCGACCGGCCGGCGGCCCGTGCCAGGATGACCCCGGGCCCAGGGGGAGGTAGGCAGGCGGTGAGCACCGAGCAGACCGGATCGGCGTATGCGGATGTCACCGACGCCGATCTGCTCACCCGACACTCCGCCGGCGACCCCGACGCGTTCGGCGAAGTCGTGCGTCGGCACCGCGATCGGCTGTGGGCGGTGGCGCTGCGCACGCTGGGGGACCGCGAGGAAGCCGCTGACGCCCTCCAGGACGCCCTGGTGTCCGCCTACCGTGCCGCAGGTCGGTTCGAGGGCCGCGCGGCCGTCACGACGTGGCTGCACCGGATCGTGGTGAACGCCTGCCTGGACCGGGCCCGGCGTCGCGCCGCCCGGCCGGCCGTACCGCTGCCCGAGGACCTCGACCAGCGGCTGCCCGCGCCCGTCCAGGAGGACCCGGCGATCCGCGGCGAGACCCGGGCGGCGGTACTCGCCGCACTGGCCACGCTGCCGGCCGAGCAGCGGGCCGCGCTGGTGCTGGTGGACATGGAGGGCTACCCCGTCGACGAGGCGGCCCGGATCCTCCGGGTCGCCTCGGGCACCATCAAGAGCCGCTGTGCCCGCGGTCGCGCCAAGCTGCTGCCCTTGGTGCGGCACCTGCGCGAGGCGGGACCGCCCCGACCGGCCGGGAACCCCGGAGCCGGACAATCCGTCCCATCGACGGACGACCGACCGGGAACCGGCGATCCGGCCCCCGACGCGGGCGGCACGAGCATGGAGGGAGGTGGCACACGATGAGCGGGCACATCGACGTCGAGGTGCTGTCCGACCTCGTCGAAGGACTGCTCACCCCGGAGCAGGCGAGCGCCCTGGACGCGCACCTGGCCGAGTGCGCCGAGTGTCGCGACACTCGGGACGCGCTGGCCGAGGTCCGCGAGTTGCTCGGCGGGCAGCCGGTCGAGCCGATGCCGGCCGACGTGATCGCGCGCATCGACGACGCGCTCGCGCTGGCCGCGCTCCCGCCCCCGCGACCCGCCGAGGCGCCGTCCGTGGGGATGCCCTTCGGCGGTCCCCCCGCGCAGGCGCCGCCCGCCGCGCCGCACCCGCTCGATCACAACGTCGTCCCCCTCGACGCCGCCCGCCGACGGCGGCGTCGCGGCCCGCTGCTGCTCGCGGCGGCCGCGGTGGCGGCGGTGGCCCTGGGCGTCACCGTCCTGGTGGGCACCGGCGGCGACGACAAGTCCGCCGGAAAGCCGGCCGCCGCCCGGGACCGGTCCGCCGCGTCCGCACCGGAGCCCGGCAAGTCCGCGTCGTCCGGCAAGGCGGACGAGCGACCGGGCGCCGCGAACTCGGAAGCACAACCGCCGCTGAAGCCGTCCATCGCGGCCCCCCGGGAGTACACGGCCGCCGGACTGCCCGACCAGGTCTCGCAGTTGTTGCGCCGCACCACCGCGACATCCCTGGGCGACCTGCCCGGGTGCGTCGCCGCCGCGGTCGGACCGGACGCCGCCCGGGCGCTGGCCGTCGACAACGGCAGCTACGCCGGCAAGCCGGCCTGGGTGGTGGTCCTGAACGACCCGAGTGCCGACCGGGTCCGGGTGTACATCGTGGACGCGTCCTGCTCGACGCAACTCTCGACCGGCCCGTCCGGCCCGCTCACCGGCTCCGTATTGCTCGCCACGGTGGTCCCCCGGGGGTGATCCCCGGCACGCCTTGCTCGCGGCATTGGGACCCGGGAATGGTGCGCACCTAGGATCCGTTGTCGAACGAGACACCGCATCTCATCGGGGCGCGGGGCTCGCAGACCCGCACAGCCGACGCCGGCCACGGCACGAGGCTCGACAAGGAACCAGGAAAGGCTCAGCGTGAGCGACGTCCGCAACGTGATCATCATCGGATCGGGTCCGACCGGGTACACGGCCGCCGTCTACGCAGCACGCGCGGACCTGAAGCCGCTGGTCTTCGAAGGCGCCGTCACTGCGGGCGGCGCACTGATGAACACCACCGAGGTCGAGAACTTCCCCGGCTGGCCGGACGGCATCATGGGTCCGGATCTGATGGACAACATGCGCAAGCAGGCCGAGCGCTTCGGCGCCGAGCTGATTCCGGACGACGTCGTGGCGGTCGACCTCACCGGCGACGTCAAGACCGTCACGGACGGCGCGGGCACCGTGCACCAGGCGCACGCGGTGATCCTGGCGACCGGTTCGGCGTACCGCAAGCTCAACCTCCCCAACGAGGACGCGCTGTCCGGCCGGGGCGTCTCCTGGTGCGCCACCTGCGACGGCTTCTTCTTCCGGGACCAGGACATCGCGGTGGTCGGCGGTGGCGACTCGGCGATCGAGGAAGCCACGTTCCTGTCCCGCTTCGCCCGCTCGGTGACCGTCATCCACCGTCGGGACGAGCTGCGCGCGAGCAAGGCGATGCAACATCGGGCGTTCGCCGACGAGAAGATCTCGTTCGCGTGGAACAGCGAGGTCGCCGAGATCGTGGGCGACGGCAAGCTCGCCGGCGTCAAGCTGCGCGACACCGCCACCGGCGAACTGCGCGACCTGGCGGTGACCGGCCTGTTCATCGCGGTCGGCCACGACCCGCGCACCGAGTTGCTGCAGGGTCAGATCGAGCTGGACGACGAGGGCTACATCAAGGTCGACGCGCCGACCACGCACACCAACCTCACCGGCGTCTTCGCGGCGGGCGACGTCGTCGACCACACCTACCGGCAGGCGATCACCGCCGCCGGCACCGGGTGCGCCGCCGCCCTCGACGCCGAGCGCTACCTCGCCTCGCTCGCCGACGGCACCGGCGCCTGACCCACCCACTCGTCCGTAACGTCCTTCCACCCGAGCACACCGAGGAGCAACCATGGCCGGGGCCACCGTCACCGTCACCGACAAGACCTTCGACACCGACGTCCTGATGAGCGACAAGGCAGTGCTCGTCGACTTCTGGGCGGAGTGGTGCGGCCCGTGCCGCCAGATCGCCCCGGCGCTCGAGCAGATCGCGGACGAGAACGGTGAAAAGCTCACCGTCGCGAAGCTGAACATCGACCAGAACCCGGAGATCACCACCCGCTACGGCGTGCTGTCGATCCCGACCCTGCACGTCTTCAAGGGCGGCGAGATCGTCAAGACGATCGTCGGTGCGAAGCCGAAGGCGGCACTGCTGCGCGAGCTCGCCGAGTACGTCTGAGTCGACCCGTTCGACGCGGCGGCCCACGGGCATACGAAGGGCGCTTCCCGGAACCGGGGAGCGCCCTTCGCGCGTGTCAGGGCGTATCGACGGCCGGCGGGCGACCCACGGCGGCAGATCGTCCGCTCGGGCCGGAATCCGGGCCCCGAGAGCCCCACTCCGGTACGGGAAGCACCGTATGCGCGCGTACGATCGAGTGTTGCGTCAAAACTCGGGAGGACTTCTTTCCATGACCATGCAGCGGCGGTACCGACGCGGTGACACCGGCCCCGCAGTGGCCGAGATCAGGTCCAAACTGGTGCTGCTCGGCCTCCTGCCCGCCGGTGCCCATGCCGTCGTCGGCAGCGGCGACGCGAGCGGCCAAGGCGGCTACGCGGACGCGGTGTTCGACGACTCCGTGGACCTCGCCGTCCGGCATTTCCAGCAGCAGCGCGCGATGACCGTGGACGGCATCGTCGGCCCGGAGACCTACCGTCACCTCGACGAGGCACGATGGCGCCTCGGCGACCGCATGCTGTCCTACTCGATCGGTCACCCGACGGTCGGGGACGACGTGGCCACCCTCCAGCAGCGGCTGCTCGACATGGGCTTCGACTGCGGCCGGGTGGACGGCATCCTGGGCCAGGCCACCGAACGCGCGCTGCGCGAATTCCAGCGCAACTACGGACTCGGCGCGGACGGCACGTGTGGACCGGCCACGTTCCGAGCCCTCGACCGGCTCGCGCGCACGGTCGTCGGCGGGCAACCGCACGCGATGCGCGAGTCCGAACTGCTGCACCGCTCCGGCCCCTCGCTGGCCGGCAAGACCGTGGTGATCGACCCGGGGCACGGCGGCGCGGATCAGGGCGTGGTGGCGCACGGGTTGAGCGAGGCCGAGGTGGTGTGGGACCTCGCCCGGCGACTGGAGGGCCGACTGTCCGCCCTGGGCGTCCAGGCGTACCTCACCCGCGGCCTGGACTCCGACGGCGTCGGCGAGGAGGACCGCGCGGCCTTCGCCAACGCCACCGACGCGGACCTGGTGATATCCCTGCACGCGGACCGCAATGCGAGCCCGCGGGCCAGTGGCGTCTCCAGTTACTACTACGGCAGCGGCAGCGACCGGTACGGGCGACGCTCGCCGACCGGAGAGCACTTCGCGAGCCTGGTACAACGCGAACTCGTGGCCCGCACCGGCCTGGTCGACGGCCGGACGCACGGCAAGGCGTGGACACTGCTCCGGCGCACCCGGATGCCCGCCGTGCGCATCGAACTGGGCTACCTCACCAACACGGACGACGCGGCCCGACTGGCCGACTCGGAATTCCGCGACCACGCCGCCGAGTCGATCGTGGTGGCCCTCCAGCGGCTCTATCTGCCGCCGGACGAGGACGTGCCCACCGGCATGTTGCGGCTGCCCGTCTTCACCTGAGCCGACCGGCCCTGGCCCTCGCCCGAGCGAGCACCGACTCGTCGAGCACAACCCGATCCACCGGCCGGCGTGAGCCCAGCGGCAGCGCATGGACCGGAATCGCGGGCCCACCCGGCGCCCACGGCACCCGGCCGGGCACCCGGGAACGCGGGGATTCGCCGAGCAACCCGCCGACGAATCCGCCGACGGCACCCACGCCCAGACCCGCGACGATCCAACGCATCGACCTCATCGGCCCTCCAGGGGTGCCACGTTTCACGTGAAACGTGCGCGCGGAAACCGGCCGCAGCCGAGCCGGCGGCACGTTTCACGTGAAACACAAGCAAGGAAGGGGCTCGCGGTCAACGACCGCGAGCCCCTTCCCGGGTGTTTCCCGTGCCGACTACGGCACCAACACCGAGGATTCCGCGCCATCCACGGACGCCTCGTCCGCCGCCTCCGCGCCCTCGCGCACCGGCCCGGCCTGGCCGGGCACCTCGGGCTCGGACAACCGCTTGGCGAAGTGGTCGCCCTCACCGGGCGCCATCGACGCCAGGATGCGTTCCAGGTCCTCGATCGACGCGAACTCGACGACGATCTTGCCCTTCTTCTGTCCGAGGACGACCTTCACCTCGGTCTCGAAGCGGTTCTTGAGTCGGTCCGCGAGCTGGTTCAGCGCGGGCGCGACGATCCGGCCCGCGCGCGGCTTGTGCGCCTTGGACTTGGCCGGTCCCTCGTTGTTGATCGAGCGGGCGATCTCCTCGACGGTCCGCACCGTCATGCCCTCGGCGATGATCCGCTTGGCCAGCTTGATCAACTCGTCGGGCCGTTCTTCCAGCGCCAGCAAGGCCCGTGCGTGTCCGGCCAGCAACGTGCCCGCCGCGACCCTCGAGCGCACCTCCATCGGCAACTTCAACAGCCGCATCGTGTTGGTCAGATGCGGCCGCGAGCGACCGATGCGATCGGCGAGCTCCTCCTGCTTGCAGTCGAACTCCTCCAGCAACTGCTGGTAGGCCAGAGCCTCTTCCAACGGATTGAGTTCGGAGCGGTGCAGGTTCTCCAGGAGCGCGTCGAGCAGCAGCTTGTCGTCATTGGTCACCCGGACGATCGCCGGGATGTGGGTCAGCCCGGCCAGCCGGGAAGCCCGCAACCGCCGCTCGCCCATCACCAGTTCGTAGGTGCCCTCGTTGGTCGAGCGGACCACGACCGGCTGGAGCACCCCGACTTCCCGAATCGACTGGACCAGCTCGGCCAGCGCCTCCTCGTCGAACACCTCGCGCGGCTGGCGCGGGTTCGGCACGATCAGGTCGACCAGGAGTTCGGCGTAGAGCGCGGCCGGTGCGGTCGGTTCGGCCTTCGGCGCATCCTGCACCGGGACCGAGGTCGGCGACAGGGCCGACTCGTCCGTCGCTATCTCCGCCATCTTGCGCAGGGTCGCCGCCGCGGAGGAGGACGGCTTCAACGGTCGGGCCGGGATGAGCGATTCGAGGCCCTTGCCCAGTCCTCTGCGTTGTCCGCTCATACTTCCTCCTTCGCCTTCGCCACACCGCGCAGCGCCATCTCCCGAGCCGCTTCAAGATACGACAACGCCCCGGTGGAGCCCGGATCGTAGGTCATCACCGTCTGCCCGTAGCTGGGCGCCTCGGAGATGCGTACCGAGCGCGGGATCGCGGTGGGCAGCACCTCGTCCGGGAAGTGGTCACGCACCTCCTGGGCCACCTGGGAGGCCAGCCGGGTGCGCGCGTCGTACATGGTGAGCAGGATGGTCGACACGGCCAGGTTCGGATTCAGGTGCGCGCGGACCAGTTCCACGTTGCGCAACAGCTGCCCGAGCCCCTCCAGCGCGTAATACTCGCACTGGATCGGGATGACCACCTCGGCGCCCGCCACGAGCGCGTTGACCGTCAACAGGCCGAGCGAGGGCGGGCAATCGATCAGGATGTAGTCCAACGGCTGTTCGTAGGACGCGATGGCGCGCTGGAGCCGGCTCTCCCGGGCGACCAGCGAGACGAGTTCGATCTCGGCACCGGCCAGGTCGATCGTCGCCGGAGCACAGAACAGGCCCTCGACGTCGCGTACCGGCTGGACGACCTCGGCCAGGTCGCGGCCCTCGACCAGCACCTCGTAGATCGACGGTGTGCCCGCGTGATGGTCCACCCCGAGTGCCGTGGAGGCGTTGCCCTGCGGGTCGAGGTCTATCACCAACACCCGGGCGCCGTGCATCGCCAACGCCGCCGCGAGGTTCACGGTCGACGTGGTCTTGCCGACGCCACCCTTCTGGTTCGCGACCACCATGACCCGGGTGCGCTCCGGGCGCGGCAGCCCCTCCGAAGCACGACCCATCGTCTCGACGGCCTGTCGGGCCGCTCGGGCGATGGGCGTGTCTTCGATACCGGGTGCCTCTGTTTCACGTGAAACGTCGACGACGGCACCCACTCGGGGCGCCGGCATCGAGGCTGTCGGATACTCGGACGGCAACGGTCCACTCTCCTCTCCTGCCGCGGCGACATGGGAACTCGGGCCGACGGAATGACCACGCACTGCGGCGGCACCCTCAGAGGGTGTCACGTTCCGGCGCGCCTCAGGTGAGTAGAAGCGTTTCCACGGAAGGCGTTTCACGTGAAACACGATCCCGGGTGCGGCGATGGCGCGACGCGCACGACACACCCCGAGCGGGCAGGAACGGCGTTTCAGCCGTCCGGCCCAACCCGGCGACGCACTACTTTCCGGGACGCCGCCTGGTCGCCTTCGCGGCCCGTCGCGCCTTGGCCGCCTTGGACTCCTTGGCCACCACGGTGCCGATCCGGACCCGGACGACGGTGGTCAACGGGTCCACGATCCCGGCACCCGCGTGCGCGACCGTCCAGGACACCGCGCCGAGCTTGCGCAAGTCCGCCTCGGACTCCAGGAGTTCCTCGGCGGCCGAGTCGCCCTTGAGCGCGAGCATCTCGCCGCCGGAGCCGAGCAGCGGCAGACCCCACCCGGCCAGCTTGGCCAGCGGCGCCACCGCTCGTGCGGTGACCACGTCGGCGGAGGTACGGCCGCGCAGTTCCTCGGCGCGCCCGCGCAACACCTCGACGTTGTCGAGGCCGAGTTCCTCGACCACCTCGTCGAGGAACGTGGTGCGCCGCAGCAGCGGCTCGACGAGGGTGATCCGCAGATCCGGCCGCACCAGCGCGAGCGGAATGCCCGGCAGGCCACCGCCCGAACCGACGTCGTGCACGATCGCGTTCTCCGCGATCAATTCGGCGACCACCCCGCAGTTGAGCAGGTGCCGCTCCCAGAGCCGGCCGACTTCGCGTGGGCCGACCATGCCCCGGCGTACACCGGGCCCGGCCAGCAGATCGGCATAGCGGATCGCGCGGTCCAGGTTGGCACCGAAGAGGCGACCTGCCGCCTCCGGCGCCTCGGGCGCGCGCTCGTCCACCGGCGGGTCGGGGGTCGTGTCGTCCTGACGTTTCACGTGGAACATCATCCCAGGAACGGCGCCGGCCCCACCCGTGACGGGTGGGGCCGGCGCGACGGTTTGCGGAAACGGATCCGGGGATCCGATCAGGCGGGCAGGACGACGACGCAGCGATTGGGCTCCTCGCCCTCCGACTCGCTGCGCAGTCCGGCCTCCGCGACGGTGTCGTGCACGACCTTGCGCTCGAACGGGGTCATCGGCTTCAGCTTGAGGGACGTACCCGCCGCCTTGACCTCTTCCACCGCCTCGGTCGCGATCTCCGCCAGGTTCGCCCGCTTGGCGGCACGGAAGCCGTCCACGTCGAGCATCAGCCGGCTGCGCTCACCGGTCTCGCGGTGCACGGCCAGCCGGGTCAGCTCCTGGAGGGCTTCCAGGACCTCGCCGTCGCGACCGACGAGCCGCTTGAGGTCGGCGCCGGAGGACGCGCTCTCGTCGCCGGCGATCACCGAGACCGACGCGCGCCCGCCTTCGACGTCCATGTCGATGTCGCCGTCGAGGTCGGCGATGTCGAGCAGGGCCTCCAGGTAGTCCGCGGCGATCTCACCCTCCTGCTCCAGCCGGCTGATCTCCTCCGCGGTGAGCGTGATCCGACGCGAGGCGGCGGGTGAGTCGACGGCGGGGGTCGTGCCTTCCGTCACAGGGGAACTCCTTTGTGGACGAGTGAGCGAGTCGATGGAGGGGGCGGCCGGCCCGTCGAGGGCGGTCACTTCTTCCTCGGGTGCTTCCGGCTCTGGGTCTGCTTGCGCGGGCCGGCGTTACGCGCACCGGAGTGCGGCGTCCGCGCGGTCGAGCCCTTCACCGAGCCGTTCGAGCGCGCGGTGCCGGAGGTGCCGTTGCTCGCCGCCGTACCGCTCTCCGCGGTCTCCGCGTCCTCGCCGACGGCGGTGTCCGCGTCCTCTCGGGCCCGGGCCTTGCGCTGCGACTTGGTGAGCCTGGTCGGCTGCTGGCGCCGGGCGGCCTGGGCCTTGATCTCGGCCTGCTGGGCGTCGTACTCGGCCTGGTCCATCAGCTTCCCGTCGGGAAGCAGCACCTTGCCCTGCTTACGTGCCTTCTCCGACAACTTCTCCTGCCGCACCTTGTACGCCGGGCTGCCGGGGGTGGGGTTGCGGTTGATCACGAAGAGCTGCTGACCCATCGTCCACACGTTGGTGGTGAGCCAGTAGACCAGGACGCCGACCGGGAAGTTGATGCCGAAGACCGCGAACATGATCGGGAACGCGTACATCATCAGCTTCTGCTGCTTCGCGAACGGGTTGCCCACGAGCGAAGCAGGGTCGGTGTTCTTCGTCATCAACTGGCGCTGCGTGAAGAACTGCGACCCGGACATCAGCACGATCATCACGATGGTGACGATCCGCACGGTGGTCAGGTCGGCGCCGAGGCTGGCGATCTTCGCCGCCGAGTCGGTGAACTTGGCGGCGATGGGGGCGCCGAAGATGTGCGCCTGCTGGGCGCTGTTCACCAGGTCGCGGTCGATCACACCGACCGTGCGGTTCTGCGAGACCCGCTGCAGCACGTGGAACAGGGCGAAGAAGAACGGCGACTGGACCAGGATCGGAAGACAGCTCGAGAGCGGGTTGGTACCCGTCTCCTTGTAGAGCTTCATCATTTCCTGGGACTGACGCTCACGGTCGTCCTTGTACCGCTTCTGGACCTCCTTGATCCGCGGCTGCAGTGCTTGCAGTCCACGGGTCGCCTTGATCTGCTTCACGAAGAGCGGGATCAGGCAGATCCGGATGACGACCACGAGGCAGACGATGGACAAGCCCCAGGACCAACCGCTGTCCTTGCCGAAGATCGGGCTGAACAACGAGTGGAACTGAACGATGATCCAGGAGACAGCGGTGTATAGGGGGTCAAGAATCCCCACGGTCAAGCTCCTCGGGCGGTGGTGTTCGCACCGGGCGCGGGCTCGGTACGGCCGGTGCTGGACGTCTGCTGCCGCTCGTGCGGCTCCGACTCCGAGCGCGACTTCCGCTCGGGGAGTCGCCACGGTCGGCGTGTGCGCGGCGGCACAGGATCGACACCGCCAGAGTTCCAGGGGTTGCAGCGCAGGATGCGCCACACGGTGAGGTAGGTGCCCTTGAACGCGCCATGAACGGACATCGCCTCATACCCATAATGCGAGCACGACGGGTAGAAGCGACACACCGGCCCCAGCATCGGGCTGATCGTCCACTGATAGACCCGAATGAACCCCATGAACAGGTACTTCACGCCGTCGCTCCCGGCTTGGCCGCGGGCCGTTCCGGACGGACCGCGACAGGGCGCCCGGCCCGGCCCAGAAGCCGGTCGAACGCTGCGTCCAGATCCCGGGCCAGGTCGGAGTGCTCCGCCTTGGCCGCGGGTGGCAATGCCCGTACCACGACCAGGCTACCTGCCGGAAGCAGGGCCATCCGATCGTGTATGAGGTGGCGAAGCCGACGCTTGACGACGTTACGGACAACTGCGGGGCCGACAGCCTTGCTCACGACGAAACCCGCACGCGGTGGTGGAGCGTGCTCCACCACCGCGTGCGGGTCCTCTGCCACGGATTGGCGCAGGGTGTCCGGCTCGGACGGCTGCGCGGTCGCCGGGGCGCGTTCGGACGTCACGGACCCACTCGTCTCCTGTCGATGCAGGTGGACGACCAGATTCGGACGGCCGGCTCGACGCCCGCGGCGAACCGCGATCGCGAAGTCCTCGCGCCGCCTCAGCCGGTTATCGGCAGGCAGCACGGAGAGATCCGCGAACTCAGGCGGAAAGCTCCGCGCGGCCCTTGCGGCGGCGGGCAGCAAGGATGGCGCGACCGGCACGGGTGCGCATGCGCAGCCGGAACCCGTGGGTCTTCGCCCGGCGACGGTTGTTCGGCTGGAAGGTGCGCTTGCTCACTCGGGGGCTCCAGGATTTGAATCGTGGGCCGGCAGAAAAGACCGCCGGCCACCACCGTACGTCCGCATCGACATGATCTCGGACATGCGGCAGCGGTCGTCAGACAACTAGACCGGCCCACGGTACGTACCAACAGGCGACGGGGTCAAATGGGGGATCCGGGGCACGTCGCCCACCTGCGAAAACGCAGTCTCGGGCAGGCTGTACACAGCCTGTGGACAACGGGTTGAGCAGGCCGGTGGGCGCCACTACCGTGAACAGGTGGGTCGGACCGGAGCGCTCGCGCCCGGGGTCCGGGACACTGGGAGCCCTCCCGAGACCTGCGTCGATGCAATGAAAGAGCGTGCACTGTGGCTGACATCACCAGCGACCTCGCCGCAGTCTGGGCACGGTTCCTGGAACGACTGGCCACCGACGACTCGGTCACGGCCAAGGACAAGGGATGGCTCCAGCGCACCCAGCCGCTGACCCTCTTCTCCGACACCGCACTGCTCGCGGTGCCGAACGAGTTTGCCAAGGAAGTCCTGGAGACTCGGCTTCGCCAGGTGGTGACGGACGCCCTGAGCCACGGTTTCGGGCGGCCGATCCGGTTCGCGGTCAGTGTCGAGCCCGGTGCGGGCGAGCCGGAACCCGAACGGCACGAGCGTGCACCCCGGCACGACGAGTACAACCCCGGCCCCTACGGTCGCTCCTCCTATGGCGGCGACCGGTACGGCCGCGACGGCTATCCGCAGGAGCCGTACGGCCAGCAGCCGTACCGCCAGGACCGCGATCCGTACGCCGAGCCGCAGTATCAGCAGGATTACCCGCACGACCGCTACGCGCCCGGACCGTATCGGGATCAGCGCGACCCGCGCGACCCGCGCGACGCCAGGGACCCCCGTGATCCGCGGGACGCGCGTGATGCCCGTGAGCAGCGCGATCTGCGTGATCCCCGGGAACCGCGCGAGTCCCGGGACGCTCGTGATCCGCGCGATCCGCGGGACGCTCGTGACCAATATGGCTACGGGGGAAATGCGAACGGCGTATCCGATCACCCTGGAATCCCGCCTTCCGACGGGACCCTCTTCGCCGATCGCGAGGATCTGTTCGGGCCGCCCGGCTTTTCCACACCGTCCGTCCACAGCTTTGTGGATAATTCGACACATCAATCCGGCGACAGGGACCAGTCTTCGGGTGCCCCGCAGGCTCCACAGCAGGTCCCGCCGCCGCACCAGTCCCCGCCCGTGCCGCCGGTCGACGTGCCCGGCGGGCGACCGCTGCGGCTGGCCCGGCCGGGCACCGGGCGCGAGCACGGTGTGGTGGAACACGAGCCGGCCGCCCGGCTGAACCCCAAGTACCTGTTCGAGACGTTCGTCATCGGCTCCAGCAACCGCTTCGCGCACGCGGCCGCGGTGGCGGTCGCCGAGGCGCCGGCGAAGGCGTACAACCCGCTGTTCATCTACGGCGAGTCGGGGCTGGGCAAGACCCACCTGTTGCACGCGATCGGGCATTACGCGAAGAGCCTGTATCCGGGCACCCGGGTGCGTTACGTGAGCTCGGAGGAGTTCACCAACGAATTCATCAACTCGATCCGTGACGGCAAGGCCGACGGCTTTCGCCGACGTTATCGAGATGTCGATGTGCTGCTCGTGGACGACATCCAGTTCCTGGAGACCAAGGAGCAGACCCAGGAGGAGTTCTTCCACACCTTCAATACGCTGCACAACGCGAACAAGCAGATCGTCATCTCCTCCGACCGGCCGCCCAAGCAGCTCGTCACGCTGGAGGACCGGCTGCGGAACCGGTTCGAGTGGGGGCTGTTGACCGACGTCCAGCCGCCCGAGTTGGAGACCCGGATCGCGATCTTGCGCAAGAAGGCGATCCAGGAGGGGCTCAACGCGCCGCCGGACGTCCTGGAGTACATCGCCAGCAAGATCTCCCGGAACATCCGCGAGCTGGAGGGCGCGCTGATCCGGGTGACCGCGTTCGCCAGCCTGAACCGGCAGCCGGTGGATCTGCAGCTCACCGAGATCGTGCTCAAGGACCTGATCCCGGACAGCGCGGGACCCGAGATCACCGCGACCACGATCATGGCGCACACCGCCGCCTACTTCGGTCTGTCCGTCGAGGACCTGTGCGGCACCTCGCGCAGCCGGGTGCTGGTCACCGCCCGCCAGATCGCGATGTATCTGTGCCGCGAGCTGACCGACCTGTCGCTGCCCAAGATCGGCGCCCAGTTCGGCGGGCGCGACCACACGACGGTGATGCACGCGGACCGCAAGATTCGTTCGTTGATGGCCGAACGGCGCTCGATCTACAACCAGGTGACGGAGTTGACGAACCGCATCAAGAGCTGAATCGGCACCCGCACACCGCTGAGAACCGGCCGGCGTTCCCCTTTGGGGCCGCCGGCCTTCACATGTGCAGTGTGAGCTTGGTCACAACGCCCGAATCGGGGCCGAGTTATCCACCGATCGGCGCCGTCCGGGACATCCACACCGTGGGGATGACGCATCGGCCCCCAAGTTCCCCACAATGGCTTCGGGAACCTGGGGAAAAAGCCGGCGAGCCGGCAGGTCAGGTTCCTGTGGTGATGTGGAATGGATTCCTCCACAGACTGTGGATAACTTTTCGGCCGCACACCGTCCACCGCCGTGTTGTCTGGTTGTCCACGTCCCGTCCACCGAAATTCGGGGCTTGTCCCCAGGTTGTCCACGGATCTGTCCACAGTCGGGCCGGTTTCACCCCTTACGGTGAATCCCGAGCCGAGTGGCGTCCGCCAGGGGTGGGGACAAGTGGTCCCCGACCTGGGGATTGTCTGGGGACAAGTACGGGTACGCCTGGGGACGGTCTGTGGAGCCAATTCGGGCATCCACAGACACAGGGGGTTTATCCACGGGTTCACCCACACCTCGAAGTGGACAAAAAACCGGCCCTGACCTGCGCGTATACCGGTTATCCACGGTATCCACACCCCCTACTATTACGACCACACGTAGTTCAAGAGAGATCCACGGAAAACGGTCGGGTCGGGCCGAATCTGTGGACTGCCGGTTTGCCGGGGGCTGCGCGGGCTGTCGGCGCGGTGCGTCAGACTGTGTCCCGGTGGTAGGCCCCGACGGCCCGTCACCGATGCCGAACGAACGAACGGCAGACACACGACAGACAGACGGCCGGTAACGGCAGGAGGCGGTGAACCGGTGAAGTTCCGGGTCGAGCGTGACGTTCTCGCTGATGCGGTGGCGTGGACCGCACGCAGTCTCCCGGCGCGGCCGGCGGTTCCCGTCCTCGCCGGACTGCTCCTGGAAGCGGCGAACCAGCGACTGACGCTGTCCAGCTTCGACTACGAGGTCTCCGCCCGCGGCGGCGTCGAGGCCGAGATCGACGAGCCGGGCCGGGTGCTGGTGTCCGGGCGACTGCTCGCCGACATCTCCAAGAGCCTGCCGAACCGCCCCGTCGAGGTGTCCACCGACGGCGCCAAGGTGACCGTGGTCTGTGGCAGCGCTCGGTTCACCCTGCCCACCCTCCCGGTGGAGGACTACCCGGCGCTGCCGGACATGCCCACCGCCGCAGGGTCCGTCGAGGGCGACGTGTTCGCCGCCGCCGTGGCCCAGGTGGCCATCGCGGCCGGCCGCGACGACACGCTGCCGATGCTGACCGGCGTCCGGGTCGAGATCGAGGGCGACCTCGTCACCCTCGCCGCCACCGACCGATACCGGCTCGCGGTCCGCCAGTTCCACTGGAAGCCCGAGGCCGACGGCCTCTCCTCGGCGGTGGCACTGGTGCCCGCCAAGACTCTCAACGACACCGCCAAGTCGCTGACCCAGGGCGACAGCGTGCAGATCGCGCTGTCCGGGGACAAGATCGGCGAGGGCATGATCGGCTTCGAGGGTGCCGGTCGGCGTACCACCACCCGCCTGCTCGAAGGCGAATTCCCCAAGTACCGCGCGCTGTTCCCGGAGCAGTCGGAGACCGTCGCGACGGTGGAGACCGCGCCGTTCGTGGACGCGGTCAAGCGCGTATCCCTGGTCGCCGAGCGCAACACCCCGGTGCGGCTGTCCTTCTCCGACGGCCGACTGGTGCTCGAAGCCGGTTCCGGCGACGAGGCGCAGGCCTCCGAGGCGATCGACGCGACGCTGGAGGGCGAGGAGATCTCGATCGCCTTCAACCCGACGTTCCTGCTCGAAGGGCTCAGCGCGATCGGCTCCCCGGTCGCCCAGATCTCCTTCACCACGTCCACGAAGCCGGCCGTGATGACCGGCAAGCCGGACGTCGAGGCCGAGGCCACCGACGAGTACCGCTACCTGATCATGCCGGTGCGCCTCTCCGGTTGATCCGGGCCGCGGCCGAATCGGCTCGCACCCGCAGCCGATCGGGCCGCGGTCGATCCGGCCGAATGGGCACCCGGGTTCGGGCTCATCCACCGTGCATGACCCCGCAGCAGCACGGGCAACCGCTACCCGCGTACCGTCGACGCGGTGAAAAGCCCCCACAAGGGGTGTGGACAGCGGCCTCGGCGGTGCCCCACCCGGCATCGCAGCAGCGAACGAAGGATTTCAGGATGCAGCTCGGACTCGTCGGCCTCGGCAAGATGGGTGGCAACATGCGCGAGCGTCTGCGCCGCGCGGGCCACACGGTGGTGGGCTACGACCGCAACGCGGAGATCGCGGATGTGCACAGCCTCAAGGAACTTGTGGACGCCCTCCCGACACCGCGCGTGGTGTGGGTGATGGTGCCCGCGGGTGCACCGACCCAGGCCACGGTCGACGAGCTCGGCGAACTGTTGTCCCCCGGTGACGTGGTCGTCGACGGCGGCAACTCGCGCTGGACGGACGACATCAAGCACGCCGAGGCCCTGGCCGCGAAGAACATCGGCTTCGTCGACTGCGGTGTCTCCGGCGGCGTTTGGGGTCGGGACAACGGCTATGCGCTGATGTGCGGCGGCGACGCCGCGAACATCGAGAAGGTCCAGCCGATCTTCGACGCGCTCAAGCCCGAGGGCCCGGCCGGTTTCGTGCACGCGGGCAAGGTCGGCGCCGGGCACTTCGCGAAGATGGTGCACAACGGCATCGAGTACGCGCTCATGCAGGCGTACGCCGAGGGCTGGGAACTGCTGGAGGCCGCCGACGTGGTCACCGACGTCCGCGAGGTGTTCCGCAGTTGGCAGGAGGGCACCGTCATCCGCTCGTGGCTGCTGGACCTGGCCGTGCGCGCGATGGACGAGGACGAGCACCTGGAGGGCCTGCGCGGCTACGCGGAGGACTCCGGCGAGGGCCGCTGGACCGTGGAGGCGGCGATCGACCACGCCGTTCCGCTGCCCGCGATCACCGCGTCGCTGTTCGCCCGATTCGCCTCCCGTCAGGACGACTCGCCGCAGATGAAGATGGTCGCCGCGCTGCGCAATCAGTTCGGTGGGCACGCGGTCACCGCCGCGTCGACGCACAAGGGCGCCGACGCCCCGGGCGCCGACGTCTCGCCGCCGAAGGAGGCCGACGCGGGCTGAGCAATCGGCCCGCCCGCCCATGCATGTAGCGCATCTGTCTCTCGTCGACTATCGGTCGTACGCCCGGGTCGAGGTACCCCTCGAACCGGGCGTGACCGCATTCGTGGGACCCAACGGCCAGGGCAAGACCAACCTCGTCGAGGCGATCGGCTATCTGGCCACGCTCGGCAGCCACCGGGTCGCCTCGGACGCGCCCCTGGTCCGACTCGGCGCCGAACGGGCGTACGTACGGGCCAGCATCGTGCGTGAGGACGGCCGCAGCGCGCTGGCCGAGTTGGAGATCAACCCCGGCAAGGCCAACCGGGCCCGGATCAACCGCTCGCCCGCGACCCGGCCGCGCGACCTGCTCGGCCTGCTGCGCACCGTGCTGTTCGCGCCGGAGGACCTGGCCCTGGTCAAGGGCGATCCGGGCGAACGCCGCAGGTTTCTGGACGAGTTGTTGACCGCGCGCACCCCGCGCCTGCTCGGCGTGCGCCAGGACTACGACCGGGTGCTCAAGCAGCGCAACACGCTGCTGCGCACCGCGGCCCTGGCCCGGCGGGCGGGCGGTGGGCGCAGCGGTGCGTTGAGCACGTTGGACGTATGGGACGAGCACCTGGCCGCGGCGGGGGCCGAACTCACCTTCGCCCGGCTCGATCTGGTGGCCGCGCTGCAACCGCTGGTGGACAAGTCCTACGACGCGTTGTCCACAGGCGGTGGACCGATCGTGCTGGACTACCGCAGTTCGATGTCGGAGGATCCGCTGCCCACCGACCGGGCCGGCATCCACGCGGTGCTCACGGCGGCGATCGCCGCCGGCCGGGCGGCCGAGGTCGAGCGCGGTCAGACGCTGGTCGGCCCGCATCGCGACGATCTCGTGTTGCGGCTGGGCCCGTTGCCCGCCAAGGGCTACGCCAGCCACGGCGAGTCCTGGTCGTACTCACTGGCGCTGCGGCTGGGCTCCTACGAACTGCTGCGCGCGGACGGCGGCGAGCCGGTCCTGGTGCTCGACGACGTGTTCGCCGAACTCGACGTCACGCGTCGCGCGCGGCTGGCCGAGATGGTCGCGCACGGCGAGCAGGTGCTGGTCACCGCCGCGGTGGCCGAGGATGTGCCGCCCGCGCTCGCGGGTGCGCGCTACGACGTCGCCGCGGGCGAGGTGCGAAGGGTCGAGGATGAGTGACGAGTCCCACATCGGGCCCGCCGGCGGGCCCGGGCGGGCCGAGCAGCCTCCCGCCGAGCCGACGCGCGGGATCGATCTGGCCCGCGCGGCGCTGACCCAGGCCCGTGCCCAGGCCCGGACCCGGCACGATCTTCGGCAGGACCAGGGTCAGGCCCGCCGTGGCTTGAAACGTAGTGGTTCGGGGCCCGACGACCGCGACCCGCAGCCGTTGCGGCAGATCATGGGACGCCTGGTCACCGAGCGCGGATGGCAGACTCCCGCGGCGGTGCACGGCGTGCTCCAGCGCTGGCCGGAAATCGTCGGCCCGGCGATGGCGGCCAACTGTCGCCCGGAGCGCTTCGAGGACGGCGAACTGGTGGTTCGCGCCGAGTCCGACAACTACGCGACCCACGTGCGCTGGCTCGCGCCGAAACTGCTCGCCCGTCTCAATCAGGAGCTGGGCGACGGCACGGTCACCTTCATCCGGGTGCTCGGCCCCGCGCAGGAGCGTCGCCGGGGCCAGTGGCGCGCACAGCCGTAGGCGATTTTCGGCCACGACCGGTACCGCTCGAATGCGCCCCCGAATGCGCCCGCGCACGCCCACGCGCCCGCTCGGTCGCGCCGGCGGGGGCGATGTGTCCGGTGTCATACCGGTCTGACACGCTGTTACCGTCCGGGTCGGTCGCACCGCGTGGACAGGCATGAGAGCGATTCGGGACCCCGGGGCAAGTAGGGGGACATGCGACAGGGCACATCAGGGCGCCACACGCGAACCCAGGCCCCTTGGGAACCCATCTTTGTGTCGCCCCGACCGGTAGACTGAAGCAGCAATACCGCTCATGCGGATCCTGTTTCGACTTCCGCGGCTCCGTGCCCGGGGGCGTGTCGGGCCGGCTGCCTGCCGTTCGACACACCCTGCCGATCCTGCTCCCGGGCAGGGAGCCGTGCTGTGCCAGAAAGGGCGCTTCGTGGCCGATTCCGGCAACCCCAAGGAGAATGACGTGGCCGGCTCGCCGGAAACCTCTGCCGCGCTCGACTCGCCGTCGTACGGCGCGAGTGACATCCAGGTCCTGGAGGGCCTCGACGCGGTCCGGAAGCGCCCGGGCATGTACATCGGTTCCACCGGTGAGCGCGGCCTGCACCACCTTGTCTACGAGGTCGTGGACAACTCGGTCGACGAGGCGCTCGCAGGGCACGCGACGCACATCGAGGCGACCATTCTCGCCGACGGCGGCGTGCGGGTGGTCGACAACGGGCGTGGCATCCCGGTCGACATGCACCCGGTGGAGAAGAAGCCCGCGGTCGAGGTCGTGCTGACCATCCTGCACGCGGGCGGCAAGTTCGGCGGCGGCGGCTACTCGGTCTCCGGCGGTCTGCACGGCGTCGGCGTCTCGGTGGTCAACGCGCTGTCCTCGCGCCTGGCGGTGGACATCCGCCGCGACGGCTACCGCTGGACGCAGGACTACAAGCTGGGCACGCCGACCGCGCCGCTGGAGCGGCACGAGGCGACCGCCGAGACGGGCACCCAGGTCACCTTCTGGGCCGACGCGGACATCTTCGAGACCACGGTCTACTCGTTCGAGACGCTCTCCCGGCGCTTCCAGGAGATGGCCTTCCTCAACAAGGGCCTGACCATCTCGCTCACCGACGAGCGTCCGGACCACGTGAACGACAAGGGCGAGCAGCTCTCGGTCACGTACCACTACGAGGGCGGCATTGCCGACTTCGTGCGCTACCTCAACTCGCGCAAGGGCGAGCTGGTGCACCCGTCGGTGATCGACATCGAGGCCGAGGACAAGTCCCGGACCATCTCGGTGGAAGTCGCGATGCAGTGGAACTCGCAGTACACCGAGGGTGTGCACAGCTTCGCGAACACCATCCACACGCACGGCGGCGGCACCCACGAAGAGGGCTTCCGATCCGCGCTGACCGCGCTGATCAACCGCTACGCGCGGGAGAAGAAGCTGCTGAAGGAGAAGGACGAGAACCTCGCCGGCGAGGACATCCGCGAGGGTCTGACCGCGATCATCTCGGTCAAGCTCGGCGACCCGCAGTTCGAGGGCCAGACCAAGGACAAGCTGGGCAACACCGAGGCCAAGACCTTCGTGCAGCGGGTCGTGCACGAGCACCTCACCGACTGGCTCGACCGCAACCCGAGCGAGGCCGCGGACATCATCCGCAAGTCGATCCAGGCCGCCACCGCGCGGATGGCCGCCCGCAAGGCGCGCGACCTGACCCGACGCAAGGGCCTGCTGGAGACCGCGTCGCTGCCGGGCAAGCTGAGCGACTGCCAGAGCAACGACCCGTCCAAGTGCGAGATCTTCATCGTCGAGGGCGACTCGGCCGGTGGCTCGGCCAAGTCCGGCCGGGACCCGATGTACCAGGCGATCCTGCCGATTCGCGGCAAGATCCTGAACGTCGAGAAGGCCAGGATCGACAAGATCCTGCAGAACACCGAGGTCCAGGCGCTCATCTCGGCGTTCGGCACCGGTGTGCACGAGGACTTCGACATCGAGAAGCTCCGCTATCACAAGATCATCCTGATGGCGGACGCCGACGTCGACGGCCAGCACATCAACACGCTGTTGCTGACCTTCCTGTTCCGCTTCATGCGGCCGCTGGTCGAGGCCGGGCACGTGTATCTCTCCCGTCCGCCGCTCTACAAGATCAAGTGGAGCCGGGACGACTTCGAGTACGCCTACTCCGACCGCGAGCGCGACGCGCTGCTCGAACTCGGCCGGCAGGCCGGCAAGCGCGCGAAGGACGACTCGATCCAGCGCTTCAAGGGCCTCGGCGAGATGAACGCCGAGGAGCTTCGGGTGACCACCATGGACATCGACCACCGGGTCCTGGGCCAGGTCACGCTCGACGACGCGGCCCAGGCCGACGAGTTGTTCTCGGTGCTCATGGGTGAGGACGTCGAGGCTCGCCGTTCCTTCATCCAGCGAAACGCCAAGGACGTCAGGTTCCTGGACATCTGACCCGCCGGGGGGATCCGCCGCAGCGCGGATGTCCACATCCGAGTCGGCCCCACGCCACACCTCGAAAGGACTTTGACCAGCAATGGCCGAAGAGAACACCCCGGCGCCCGAAGGCGACCCGGCGGACGCGGTGAACAGCACCGGCGGTCTGCGGATCGAGCCCGTCGGGCTCGAAACCGAGATGCAGCGCAGTTACCTCGACTACGCGATGAGCGTGATCGTCTCGCGCGCCCTGCCCGACGTGCGCGACGGTCTCAAGCCGGTGCACCGCCGCGTGCTCTACGCGATGTACGACGGCGGCTACCGGCCCGAGAAGGGCTTCTACAAGTGCGCCCGCGTCGTCGGCGACGTGATGGGCACCTATCACCCGCACGGCGACACCTCGATCTACGACGCGCTGGTCCGGTTGGCCCAGCCGTGGTCGATGCGGATGCCGCTGGTGGACAGCAACGGCAACTTCGGCTCGCCGGGCAACGACCCGGCCGCGGCCATGCGGTACACCGAGTGCAAGCTCAAGTGGCTGTCCATGGAGATGCTCCGGGACATCGACGAGGACACCGTCGATCTCCAGGACAACTACGACGGCCGCAACCAGGAGCCGACGGTCCTGCCGGCCCGTTTCCCGAACCTGCTCGTCAACGGGTCCGCGGGCATCGCGGTCGGCATGGCGACCAACATCCCGCCGCACAACCTGCGCGAGGTCGCCTCCGGCGCGCAGTGGTTCCTGCAGAACCCCGACGTGTCGGCGGAGGAACTCCAGGACGCCCTGATCGAGCGGATCAAGGGCCCGGACTTCCCCAGCGGTGCGCTCGTCGTCGGCCGACGCGGGATCGAGGACGCGTACCGCACCGGCCGCGGCTCGATCACCATGCGTGCGGTGGTCGAGGTCGAGGAGATCCAGAACCGGCAGTGCCTGGTGGTCACCGAACTGCCCTACCAGGTCAACCCGGACAACCTCGCGCAGAAGATCGCCGACCTGGTCAAGGACGGCAAGATCGGCGGCATCGCCGACGTCCGCGACGAGACCTCCTCGCGTACCGGCCAGCGCCTGGTGATCGTGCTCAAGCGCGACGCGGTGGCCAAGGTCGTGCTGAACAACCTGTACAAGCACACCCAGCTGCAGGACACCTTCGGCGCGAACATGCTCGCGCTGGTGGACGGCGTCCCGCGCACGCTCTCGATCGACCTCTTCATCCGCAACTGGGTGGAGCACCAGATCGAGGTGATCGTCCGGCGGACCCGCTTCCGGCTGCGCAAGGCCGAGGAGCGCGCCCACATCCTGCGTGGTCTGCTCAAGGCCCTGGACGCGATCGAGGAGGTCATCGCGCTGATCCGGGCCTCGAACACGGTCGACGAGGCGCGCACCGGCCTGATCGGGCTCCTGGAGATCGACGAGATCCAGGCCAACGCGATCCTGGAGATGCAGCTTCGCCGGCTGGCCGCCCTGGAGCACCGGAAGATCACCGCCGAGCACGACGAGCTGATGGCGAAGATCACCGACTACCAGGCGATCCTGGCCTCGCCGGACCGGCAGCGGCAGATCATCAGTGAGGAACTGGCGGCGATCGTCGACAAGTTCGGCGACGACCGGCGCAGCGCGCTGGTGCCCTTCGACGGTGACATGTCCATCGAGGACCTGATCGCCGAAGAGGACATCGTCATCACCATCACGCGCGGCGGCTACGTCAAGCGCACCCGGACCGACCTGTACCGCTCGCAGAAGCGCGGCGGCAAGGGGGTGCGCGGCGCGCAACTGAAGCAGGACGACATCGTCGACCACTTCTTCGTGACCACCACGCACCACTGGATCCTGTTCTTCACGAACAAGGGCCGGGTCTATCGGGCCAAGGCGTACGAGCTGCCGGACACCGGTCGCGACGCGCGTGGTCAACACGTGGCGAACCTGCTCGCGTTCCAGCCGGACGAGAAGATCGCCCAGGTGCTCGACCTGCGCGACTACGAGGTCGCGCCGTACCTGGTGTTGGCGACCAAGGCCGGTCTGGTGAAGAAGACCGCGCTCAAGGAGTACGACACCAACCGCGCGGCCGGCGTGATCGCGATCAACCTGCGCTCGGACGAGGCCGGTGACGACGACGAGGTGATCGGCGCCGAACTGGTCTCCGCGGACGACGACCTGCTGCTCGTGAGCCGCAAGGCGCAGTCGATCCGGTTCACCGCCACGGACGAGACGTTGCGGCCGATGGGTCGGGCGACATCCGGGGTGAAGGGGATGAGCTTCCGCGAAGGCGACGAACTGTTGTCGATGAACGTGGTGCGTGCGGGCACGTTCGTGTTCACCGCCACCGATGGGGGCTTCGCAAAGCGAACCAGTGTGGACGAGTATCGCGTCCAGGGACGTGGGGGCCTCGGTATCAAGGCCGCCAAGATCGTCGAGGACCGAGGTTCACTCGTCGGGGCACTCGTCGTGGACGACACGGATGAAATCCTCGCCATCACGCTCGGCGGTGGAGTGATCCGCACCCGCGCCGCGGGTGTCCGGCACACCGGACGTGACACGATGGGTGTGCAGCTGATCAACCTGGGTAAGGGCGACGCCGTTGTCGGCATCGCACGTAACGCCGAACCTGAGCCCGAGGCCGAGATCGACCCAGAGGTCGACGGGGCCGAAGCCGGTGCGGCCGATGGCACGCACGAGCCGACCTCCACCGTCGAAGGGGAGGTCGCGCCCGGCGGGCAGGAAGGGTGACGCGTGAGCACAGACCGGAAGTCGGCCGGCGGGAGAGGCGAGCGCGCCGACCGGGGTCGGGCCGGCGGGCGCGCTGACAGCACGAGCCGCAGCGCTGCGACACCGCCCCCCACGGGGCCGGTGCCGCCGAAGCCGGCAGCCCCACCCCCCGTGCACGGAGCCGGGCCCACCGGGGACGCGGCGGCTCGCCCGCCGCGTCCCGCGCCCACTCCGTTCACGTCCCCCTTCCCGCCCGCGGCAGCGGCGGGCGAGGGTACGGAGCGGCCGCCGGCCGCGGTCAACGGCAGCAAGGCCGCCCGCCCGGCGGGCGGCGGCACGATGACCTCACCGCGCCCGACCCGGGGCACCCCGGCCGGCGGCGTCCCGTCGACCGCTCACCGAGTGGGGCAGTCCATGGCGCAGCAGGGGCGGACCGGTCCGGAGCCACAGCCCCGACCGATCGCGCGCACCCGCCGGGCCCGGTTGCGGGCGGCGCGGGTGGACCCGTGGTCGGTGATGAAGGTCGGTTTCCTGCTGTCCCTGGCACTGGGCGTGGTGCTGCTGGTCGCGGTGACCGTGCTGTGGCTGGTCCTGGACGGCCTGGGCGTGTTCGCCTCGGTCGGGGACACGGTCAAGGAAGCGACCCAGTCGGAAAACAACAACGGCTTCGACCTCCAACACCTCCTGTCGCTGAAGAACACCCTCTTCTTCAGCGGCGTCGTGGCCATCGTCGACGTGATCCTGGTGACCGCGTTGGCCACACTCGGAGCGTTCCTCTACAACCTCACCGCGTCGTTCACGGGCGGCATCGAGGTCACGCTGGCCGAGGAGGACTAAGGATTTTGGAGGCGGGCAAGCGGTGCGGTACGCTCTCTGAGCACGCACGCGGGCCTATAGCTCAGACGGTTAGAGCGCTTCCCTGATAAGGAAGAGGCCACAGGTTCAAGTCCTGTTAGGCCCACTTCGCGCACATGGCTCAAGGGCCCTTCCCCGTGGTTCGGGGAAGGGCCCTTGAGCGTTTCCGGGGTCGGACGGGAGTGGCGTGGGGGATGCGGGCCGAGCCGCCCGTCAGTTGCGGAGGGCGGCCGGCTTGGTGTTGCCCTGTTTGGGGTCGGTGGTGGTGAGTTCGCCCCAGTAGATCATTCGGTTCCGGGAGGTGAACTCCGGATCGCAGGTGGTCAGGGTGATCAGGCGGCGGCCGGCCGGGCCGCCCAGGTCCGGCGGTTGCGCGGTGAGCACCGAGCCGTTGGAGGGCTTGGTGATGAACGGGCCCTTGACGATCGTGTAGGTGAACCACTGGGTCTTGGTCTCGACGACCACCTTGTCGCCCGCCTTGAGCCGGTTCAGGTGGCGAAACGGCTCGCCGTGGCCGTTGCGGTGCCCCGCGAGCCCGAAGTTGCCGGGGCCGCCGGGGCCGATGTAGGGCGGGTAGGTGTAGTGGCCGACGCCCTTGGACAGGGACGCCAGGCTGGATCCCTCGATGATCGGTTGCGCCCAGTCCGAGCCGAGTCTGGGGATCCACAGGATGGCCAGCGTCTCGCCGCGGATGCTGTACGAACCCGGCACCCGCTGGCCGTCCCGGCCGCCGTCGACGCTCACGTCGGTGGGGCCGTCCTGGACGTCGCTGGGCGGTAGCGCCGCAGGCGGCTCGGCGTCCGCCACCGGTGCCTTGGCCCAGTCCTTGCGCAGTTGCTCCACTTCGCTCCGGGCCTCGGCCTGGGCCTCGAAGTTGGTCCAGTAGAGCTGGTGGACACACAACAGCAGACCGATCAGGCCGAGCGTCAGGAGGAGTTCCGCTCCGACGCGAATCGTCTTGCGTACAACGCCCATGGGTCGACAGCTTGGCACAGACAAGCAGTTTGGTCAGGCCCCGGAGACCGGAATGTGATGAGCCGTCACTTGGCGGCGGCGAGCAGCGCGTCCGGCTTCCCCTGCGTCCGGGGTCGTTCCTCCTCCAGATGTCCCCAGACGATCAGCCGGTATGTGGACGCGCCGTCGGGGGTGCACGTGGTGAGGGTGATGTAGCGGCCGGCCTTCTTGTACGGGCCGCGGTCCGGGATCGGGTCGATCACCTCGATGTGCTGCGGCGAGGTCTGCGGCAGGTCGGCGTCGATGGTGTACGTGAAGTACGTCGTGGCGGTCTCCACGACCACCTTGTCGCCGGGCTTGAGCTTGTTGATGTAACGGAACGGCTCACCGTGCCCGTTGCGGTGTGCGGCCACCGCGAAGTTGCCCTGGGCATCCCACGGCATCGCCGTCTGCGGGTCCGTGTAGTGGCCCACCAGGCCGTTGTTGAGCACCTTGGCCCGATCGGTGCCCTCCGCTATCGCCTGCTTCTCCATCCCGATCCTGGGGATGTACAACAGCGCGAACCCCTTGTTCGGAGCCACGAACTGACCGGGATTGCGCGGGTCCACCCCGGTCGGGTCGTTCCAGCTCTGTTGTATGTCGTGCGCCTCGTCGCGGGCCTTCTCCGCCGCCACCACGTTCGTCCACCAGGTCAGGTAGACCACGTACAGGACCAGCAGCACGCCCACCGTCATGGCGAGTTCGCCGACCAGGCGGGCGCTCGCGGTCAGGATCCGCGCACCCGTGGACGGCTTGGCCGCCCGACGTCGGGCGGCCCGACCGGCGCCCTCGGCCACCGCCGGGCTCGCGGGTGGTCGGCCGCCGCGCCCGGGCTTCCCGCGCTGCGCCTTGCGCCGGGCCGCCCGCCCACCGGCCGCGGGCGCGGTCGGGCCGGCGCTCCCGGTCGTCGTACCCGACCGCACGGCCGGGGCGAGCGACGGATCGAACGCCCGCTCGCCCGGTGCGTCGACCGGCGTCTCCGTGTCGGTGCGAAACCACGCGTCCGGCCCGGTCGCGGACTCGGACGCCGGCGGTCGAACGGCGGGCGGCCCCGCCACCGTTCCCGGCGGCAGCGAGAACCGCTGCGTCGTCCCGAGCGGTGGTGTCCCCGTGAACGGCTCCCGGGCCGGAGTCTGCGCCTCGGCCTCGGCCGCCCGGAGCTGCGCGGCCCGCCGGCGCGCCGCGCGACCACCGGGACTCGGCTCGGAAACGGCGGGAAGGGCCGCTGCGGGCGGTTCCGCGAAGCCGGGCTGGACCAACTCGCCCGAGTACGCTCCGGGCGCGTACGGGGCGATCTCGGCCGATCCGTACTCGACCTCGGGTATCGGCGTCTCGGTCAGGCCGGGAGCGGCGTGCGCCCGACGACGGGAGCCAGACCCGCCGACCGGGCCGGCGCCGTCGGGTCCCCGCACCTCACCAGCCAGTTCGCCAGCATCAGGTGGCCGTACTCCGTCAGCACCGACTCCGGGTGGAACTGCACGCCTTCGACCGGTCGGGCGCGGTGCCGCAGGCCCATGATCACGCCGGTCCCGGTCCATGCGGTCACCTCCAGTTCGGCCGGAATCGTGTCCGGATCCACCGCGAGTGAGTGATAGCGCGTCGCGGTGAACGGCGACGGCAGGCCGGCGAAGACGCCCGCCCCCTCATGCACCACAGGGCTGGTCTTGCCGTGCAGGAGCTCGGGTGCCCGGCCAACGGTAGCGCCGTGCGCCGCCGCGATGGACTGCATCCCCAGGCACACGCCGAAGACCGGCACCCGGCCGCCCTCGCGGCGCACCATCTCCATGCAGATCCCGGCATCCTCGGGTGTCCCCGGGCCGGGCGAGAGCAGTACGCCGTCGAACTCCTCGGCCTCTTCGACGGTCACCGCGTCGTTGCGGCGCACCTCGCAGGTCGCGCCGAGCTGGTACAGGTACTGCACGAGGTTGAAGACGAAGCTGTCGTAGTTGTCCACGACGAGAATGCGCGCGCTCATCCGGGCAGCCCTCCCGGCAACGCCGCGGGGGAAGTCGCCCCGCCCGCACCGGTGGGGCGCGGTGCGCCGCCGGGGCCGGTGGTGCTCGTGACGTTCTCCTGATCGACCGTCACATCGCTGAACGGGAGCAGGGGTTCCGCCCACGGGAAGACCCACGTGAACAGCGCGTACACGGTCGCCAACACCAGGAGCAGGGAGATCAACAGCTTCACCCACGCGTTACCCGGCAGAGTGCGCCAGATCCAGCCGTACATCAGGCCCAGGCCCTCTCTCGCTCGCCGCCCGCGCGGCTCGACTCGCTCATCCCTGCAACGCCGCCGGCTTGCCCGCCGCCAACGGTGTACGCGACTCCAGGTGACCCCAGACGATCAACCGGTGCGTGCTGCCGAACTCAGGTTCGCAGGTGGTCAGGGTGATGTATTTCCCGGGAGTCTTGTAGGCCTTCTCCGGGACCGCGTCGAGCACGTGCACGTCCTCGGGGATGGTCTTCAGGACCGCCTTGTCACCGCTGAGGCTGACCGGCTTGTCGATCGTGTAGACGAACCACTCGGAGATGCCCTCGATCACGATCTTGTCGCCCACCTGCAACTTGGGCACGTTCAGGAACGGGTCGCCGTAGGTCTTGCGGTGCCCGGCGATCGCGAAGTTGCCGTCCTCGCCCGCCTGCGCGCTGCCCTTGTACCAGCCCAGGCCCTTCTGCAGCTCCTTGGGCGTGACCCCGGGACGGATCGTCTTGTACCAGTTGCTCCCGAAGCGCGGCACGTACATCGTGCCGAACGGCTCGTCGTCGTGGTACGGAGCCTGCGCCGGCATCTGCGCGACCGGTACGTCCTTGGGCTTGGTCGCCACGATCCGCTTGCGCGCCTCGTCCAGCTTGTGCATCTCGTCGGCCCGCGCCCGATCGGCCAGCACGCCGGTCCAGTAGAGCTGATAGACGACGAACAACAGGATGACGACGCCCAGCGTGATGAAGACCTCCCCGAGGCCCCGCATCGTGGTCCGCAACACTGTCGTCAGACTCCCCTCGGTTCACCGCTGCCGATCACGTCCCGGAGACTTTCGCATACTCCAGGCCAAGGGGCCCCGTATACCCCGGCGCATCCAGGCGCTTCTTGTCCTCGACCTTCCAGCCGAGTCCGAACGCCTCGACGTAGTCGGTGTAGTTGGACACGCTCTTGCTCTGGTCCAACGCGCGTCGCAGGACATTGGTGTCGCCCACCGCCGAAATCACGTACGGCGGCGAGTAGACCCGGCCGTGCAGGATCAGCGTGTTGCCGACACACCGCACGGCGGAGGTGGCCACGATTCGCTGGTCCATGATCTGGATCGCCCGGGCGCCGCCGCTCCACAGCGCGTTCACCACGCCCTGGATGTCCTGCTGGTGCACCACCAGGTCGTCCGCGGTGGGCTCGCGCACCCCGGGCACCCGCGACTTCGCGTCCGGCGGGGCGTCGGTCAGGGTCACCGTGAGCCCCTCCCCGGACACCGGGGTGACCCCGGCCGGATCCGCGACCGCGTCGATGCGACCGCGGGCCTGCGGGTCGTTGGCCTGTTCCTGGACGAGCGAGTCCACGTCCTTTTGCAACTCGGACAGATCCTGCTGGGCACTCTCGTTGCGCCGACCCTGGTCCCGGATCACATCGGACAGCCGAAGCATTTGCGCGTCGCTGCGCAGATTGGTGCCGTGCGAGGTGTCCGCGCTGATCCAGAACAGCAGTCCGGCCAGGGCGAACACCACAAGAGCGGACAACCGGGGTACGATCGCTCGCCAAGACGTTCCGGTTGGCCGCATGGCGAAGATACGCACGTCGCCGTACCCTCCTTCCGGACCTGACAGCGACTACGCTAACCGACACATCACCGGATCGTGTCGCGTGTGCTGCGCACCCACTCGTCCGGCTACATCGACAGGAGAGACTCTCGTGCCGAAGTCCCGGATCCGTAAGAAGGACGACTTCACCCCGCCGCCGCCCAAGAAGACGACCATAAAGCTGGACTCGCGCCGCTGGGTGGCGCCGTTCATGCTGGCTCTCTTCGCGATCGGCCTGCTGTGGATCGTGGTCTTCTACGTGACCGACATGCGCTTCCCGGTCGAGTCCCTGAAGAACTGGAACATCGTGGTCGGCTTCGGCTTCATCGCCGCCGGCTTCGGCGTGTCCACCCAGTGGAAATAGCGCATCGACGCAGCTCAGCGAGCTTTCCGGGGAAGACTCCACAGAGTTATCCACAGTGGGGATAACCAGGCAGATCCTGTGGATAACCCTTCACGGTCCAACGAGTGACCGGGATGCGGGTAACGGCTCGCATCCCGGATTCATCACCATGGGTCATTAGGATGATTCACTGCGTGATCGCCGCGTGACCACCCCGCGACCGTGCCGGGCGCTCGATCAGAGGATCTGCGCGGTCCGGATCGCCACGATCGCCACGATCACTGCGGACACCGCGAGCAGGCTGCCCACCTGGATCGCCGTGCGATTTCGCTGCGGTGCGTAGACCAGGCCGATCGCGGCCAGGGTGCCGGCGACCAGGCCGCCGATGTGCGCACGCCAGTCGATCGTGCCCATGTTGAGAAACGTGATCATCAGGTTGAGCACGAGCAGGATGGTCAGCGGCCGCAGGTCGTACCGAAGTCGGCGACCGAGCACGATCATCGCGCCGAACAGCCCGAACAGGGCCCCGGAGGCCCCCAGCGAGCCCTGCCGCGGGTCGGCGATCAGATACGACAGCGCGGTGCCGCCGAGCGCGGAGACCAGGTAGAGGGCGATGAACCGGGTCCGGCCGAGCGCGGCCTCCAGCGGAGGGCCCAGCATCCACAGGCCGACCATGTTCAACCCGATGTGCCACACCTGCTGATGCAGGAACGCCGCGGTGAGCAGGCGGTACCACTGGCCCTCGGCGACCCCCTGCCACTCGCCCCCGTCGAAGAACCGGCCGACCAGGATCATCTTGTCGACGAACTTGTCGCCGATCACCAGGACCAGCAGGAAGACCGCGAGGTTGAGCCCGATCAGGGTCTTGGTCACCACCGCGTTCGCGGTCGTGGACGAGATCCGGCCGCCGGCCACGGTGCGCGCCTCACGGACTCGACCGGTGCCCTGGCGGACACAATCCGGGCACTGGAAACCGACCGACGCGCTCACCATGCAATCGCCGCACACCGGCCGCTCGCAGCGGGTGCAGCGAATGTTCGACTCACGGTCGGGATGCCGGTAACACACGGGCGGACCGGCCGGTCCGGTCGCGGCCGGTGGTTGTTCGTCGGGGCTCATGCTCACCTTCAAACACGTGACGCGGGCCGGGACCCGAAGGCCCCGGCCCGCGTGCTCGGGGTTCAGGACGTGACGGTCTCGACCTCGACGGTGTTGATCAGGACATCGGAGGTCGGGCGGTCGCGCATGTCGGTCTCGGTACCGGCGATCGCGTCGACGACCTTGCGGCTCTCCGCGTCGGCGACCTCGCCGAAGATGGTGTGCTTGCGGTTCAGGTGCGGCGTGGCACCCACGGTGACGAAGAACTGGGAGCCGTTGGTGCCCGGTCCCGCGTTCGCCATCGCCAGGAGGTACGGCTTGGAGAACTGCAGATCCGGGTGGAACTCGTCGGCGAAGCGGTAGCCCGGGCCGCCGGTGCCGGTGCCCAGCGGGTCACCGCCCTGGATCATGAAGCCGGAGATGACGCGGTGGAAGACGGTGCCGTCGTACAAGCGATCGGTGGTCTTCTGACCCTTGCCGGGGTGCACCCACTCGCGCCGGCCCTGGGAGAGCTCCACGAAGTTCGCGACCGTCTTCGGCGCGTGATTCGGGAACAAGCGGATACGGATGTCCCCGTGGTTGGTCTTGATGGTGGCGAAAAGATCCTCGGCCACTGTTGCGCCTTCCCTACGGTTACACGGACGGTGTTCTTGAATCCTCGAAATCCTCGCATGCCGCGGCCGGCTCCTGCCACGACAGGGCCCCGGGCACCGTTCCACCGTACGGATCCCCGCCCGTCGCGCGGTGCATGATCCAGGGATCGTCGGGAACAGATAGCGGATGAACCCGGCGAGTAGGAGGATGTCGTGACCCGCATGGATCCGGTACGTGAGGCGACCGGTAGGACCAGGGAGCGGCTCGCCCCACACGCCGCCAACGCGAAGGACGCGGCGGCCCACTACGCGGGCGCGGCACGTGATCGGGCGGTCGAGACCACGCGCGAACGTGTGGTTCCCGCCCTGGTCCACGCCAAGGACAACGCCGCTCCACGCGTCGAGCACGCCGTGGAGGTGGCCCGGCACCGGGTCCGCCACGACGTGGTGCCGCGCGTGTATCAGGCGGTCGATCAGGCCCGGGTCGCCGCCGAGCCGGTCCGCGACGAGGCCTGGTCCCGGGCCGGCGCGGCGCTTTCGGTGATCAAGGGCGAGGTGACCGCGGCGGAGATCGAGAAGGTCGCCCGAAAGAAGCGACGCCGCGGCCGCGGCCGGCGCCTGCTGCTGATCACCGTGGTCGTGGGCGGCGGCTTCGTGGCCCTGACGTGGTGGCGTCGGCACAACGCGCAGCCGGAGTGGCTGACCGACGAGCCGGAGACCATGCCGCCGGAGACGGCGACCATCCGGCGGCCGGCCGGTTCGACGCACAACGAGGTCAAGCCGGCCGAGGACGAGTTCCGTTCGACGGCGCCGAAGACCGACTGACCGGCGCACCGCACGACGAAGGGCCCGGCGCACCGGATGGTGCGCCGGGCCCTTCGTCGTGTCGCGGTCCAACGGTTGTGGAGCCTAGGGGAGTCGAACCCCTGACATCTGCCTTGCAAAGGCAGCGCTCTACCAGCTGAGCTAAGGCCCCTCGGTGTCCGCACCAGATTACCGGTAATCCGGTTCGGCGTGGACGACACCTCACCCGAGGAAACGGACGTTTCACGTGAAACGCGCGTTTCCCCGGGCGGGTTCAAGCCTCTGCGGGATCTCCCACAGGATCTGCTCAGCGAGTGGCAGTGCCCGCCGGAACCGCGTCCGTCGCCTCGGTCCACAGATCCTGCTCGGCCCGATCCGCCTGGATCTGGCGGTAGACCAACAGGCCACCTACAGCAGCCAAAGCCACCAGGATCAGCTTCTTCATCAGCGTGGCCTCTCCGTCCTGCGAGTGACGTTCGTGCACCTGTCCGCACGCCTGGGGCGCCGCGGTCGGGTTGGGCTCGACAATAACAGGTGCACCGAGGCACCGACCAATACCGAAACCCCCGGTCAGGCCCCGATCGACGGCACGCGCGGCGATCGGTGCGACGGATGGGGTCGGCAACGCCGAAGGCCCCGGGAGCGGTTGCTTCCGGGGCCTCGGGCGTCGGCGTGGGTGACTCGGCGCTGCGGGTCAGTCGGGCAGGCCGCCGTGGCCGCCGCGGAGGTCGCCGCCCATGATCGGGTTGCCGCCACCGCGGTTGTCGCCGGACGGGGGCGGGGTGGTGCCGGGGTTGCCGCCGGGGGAGCCCGTCGAGTTGGTCGGCGGTGGCGAGGTGTTGACCGGCTGCGGGCCCTTGGAGACGGTCAGGTTGACCCCGTTGCCCTCGGTGATCTTCGAGCCTGCGGTCTGGCTCTGCTTGATCACGGTGCCCACCGGCTTGTCCGCGCTGTACTGGTCGGACTTGGTGACCTTGAGCTGCAGGTTCTCGAGCTGGACCTTCGCGTCCTCGTACGAGGCGCCGACCACGTTCGGCATGTCGTGCTGGGGCTTGCCGCTGAAGATGTTCAGGGTGACCTGGTCGCCCTCGTTCAGCTCCTGGCCGGCATCGGGGCTGGTCGAACACACCGTGTCGCGCTGGCAGTTGGTCAGCGTCTGGCTGCGCTGCGGTACACCCACCAGGTTCGCGGCCTTGAGCTTGGCCGTGGCCTCTTCCTCGGACAAGCCCTTGAGACCGGTGGGCACGGTGGCCTTCTTCGGGCCGCCGAAGGCCCAGACCTGGATCGTGTCGCCCTTCTTGGCACTCGCCCCGGCCTCGGGGGTCTGCTTGCAGATGTTCCCCTTCGTCCCGGTGGCGCCGGTCGGGCACTTGCTCGGGTCGTCGTTCATGTTGACCTTGAAGTCGGCGTTCTGGGCCGCCGTGCGAGCTTCCTCGAGGTTCTTGCCGATCAGGCTCGGCGCGCTCGCCGACTTGTCCTCGCCGTCGCCCATCAGGGTCTTGCCCACGAAGAACGCGGCGATCAGGACGGCGACACAGGCCAGGGCGAGCAGGATCCAGGCGCCGCCCCGGGACTTCCTGGGCTCGTCCCGGCGGCGATCGTTGTCGTCGAGTTCGTACTGACCGGTGTTCGGTCCGCGACCGTGCGCCGGGATGACCTGGGTCGCCCCGCCCGCGGTCGGCGGCAGGTACTGCGTCGCCGGGTCGGCCCCCATCGGCGCGGCCATCACGCTCGGCGCGCCCACCGGGAGCCCGTGCAGGGCCCGCTCGATGTCGGCCCGCATCTCGTCGGCGCTCTGGTACCGGTTGTCCGGGTTCTTCGCCAGCGACTTGAGCACGATCGAGTCGATCGTCGGCGAGACCTCCGGATCGAACGTGCTCGGCGGCAGCGGGTCCTCGCGGACGTGCTGATAGGCCACCGCGACCGGCGAGTCGCCGATGAACGGCGGGCGCTCGGTGAGCAGTTCGTAGAGCAGGCAGCCGGTGGAGTACAGGTCGGTGCGGGCGTCCACGGTCTCGCCGCGGGCCTGCTCCGGGGAGAGGTACTGGGCGGTGCCGATCACGGCCGCGGTCTGGGTCATCGTCATGCCGTTGTCGGCCATGGACCGGGCGATGCCGAAGTCCATCACCTTGACCGTGCCCTGCCGCGTCAGCATGACGTTGGCGGGCTTGATGTCGCGGTGGATGATGCCGTTGCGGTGGCTGTACTCCAGGGCCTGGAGCACGCCGGCCGTCATCTCCAGCGCCCGTTCCGGCAACAAACGGCGGCCGGAGTGCAACAGCTCGCGCAGCGTCGAGCCGTCCACGTACTCCATCACGATGTACGGGATCGAGATCCCGTCGATGTAGTCCTCACCGGTGTCGTAGACCGCGACGATCGCCGGATGGTTCAGCGAGGCCGCGGATTGCGCCTCGCGTCGGAACCGGGCCTGGAACGTAGGGTCACGGGCGAGATCGGCGCGCAGTGTCTTGACCGCCACACTGCGTCCCAGACGAATGTCACGGCCCATGTATACCTCGGCCATGCCACCACGGCCGAGGACCGCGCCGATCTCGTACCGGTCGCCGAGGCGACGCGGCTCTTCCATAACTTCCAGCCCTTCCCTTACCGGTCCACGGCCTTCGGTCTTCGGCCGGCCGAGACCGGGGCGGTTGCCCGACCGGTCCGGCACGTTCTCCGACACGGTACCGGTGTGACGGCCCGGGGGGTCGCCACACCCGAGTCACGAGGACACGTCGGTATCTGATTGCAGTAGTGGTCGGAGTCTCTAACGGTGTGATCGCGGGCCATGGCTCACTTCTTGACCACGGCTTCCATCATTGCCTTGGCGATCGGAGCGGCGAGGCTGCTGCCGCTGACCTCGTTGCGCTCGGCGTCACTGTCCTCGACCACGACCGCGACGGCGACCTTCTTGCCGTCGGCGCCCTTGGCGTAGGAGACGAACCACGCGTAGGGCGGTTCGCTGTTCTTGACGCCGCGCTGCGCGGTGCCGGTCTTGCCACCGACGGTGACCCCGGGAATCTTGGCGGCCTTGCCGGTGCCGTTCTCGACGACGCCCTTCATCATGTCCTGGAGCATCTGCGCGACCTCGGGGGTGACCGCCTGACTGGCCACCTGCGGCTGGGTCTTCTCCAGCACCGAGAGGTTCTGCGCGCGCAACTCGTCCACGAGGTAGGGCTTCATCACCTTGCCGTTGTTCACGATCCCGGCGACGACCATGGCCATCTGCATCGGGGTCGAGGCAACGCTGTCCTGGCCGATCGACGAGCGCATGAGCTGGCCTGTGTCCAGGCCGGCCGGGAATACGCTGGGCGAGACCCGGCTCGGGATGTCGAGCGGGTTCTGGGTGGTGCCCTTGCCGAAGTTGTTGAAGCCGAACGCGTCGGCCTGCGCCTTGACCTTCTCCTGGGACAACTGCTGGCCGACGCTGGCGAACACGGTGTTGCAGGACAGCTCGAGAGCCTTCTGCATCGTCGCGCCGGCGCATTCCTCCGGGTGCGAGTCCGGGAGGAACTGGGTCGAGTTCGGGTAGAACAGCTTGCCGCCCTGGAGCGGGACGTTGGGCACGGTGTCCGGCTTGAACTGACCCGAGGACAGCGCCGCCGCGGCGGTGACCAACTTGAAGGTCGAGCCCGGTGCGTAGGTGTACCGGATCGCCCGGTTGTCCATCGGCTTCTTCGGGTCGAACTTGTCGTCCTTCTTGTTCTTGTCGTAAGTCAACTCGTCGTACGCCTTCGACGCCGCGTTGCGGTCGTTCGAGGCCAGCGCGTTGGGGTCGTAGGACGGCGTGCTGGCCATCGCGAGCACCTTGCCGGTGTCGGGGTCGATCGCGACCGCGGCGCCGGTCTTGCCGTCGAGGCCGTTGAACGCGGCCTCCTGCGCCTTGGCGTTGATGGTCAGTGCGACGTTGCCGCCCCGGGTGCCCTTGTTCGTCACGGTGTCGAGCACCTTGCGCACGAACAGCCGGCTGTCCTTGCCGCTGAGGATGTCGTCCTCGAGGTTCTCCAGCAGGTTGCTGCCGACGAAGGGCGAGATGAAGCCGGTGATCGGCGCGTACATCGGGCCGAATTCGTACTTGCGCAGGTATTCGAACTGTCGGTCGTCGGTCTTGACCGAGCTGGTGATCGGCTTGCCCTCGACCAGGAAGTCACCGCGCGGATGGGAGTACTTCTCGTACGCGGCGCGCTTGTTGTGCTTGTTGTTCGAGTAGTCGTCGGCCTTGACGACCTGGACCCAGTTGGCCCGCAGCATCAGCGCCGCGACCAGGATCAGGCAGAAGACGGAGACCCGCCTCAAAGGCTTGTTCACGGTATGTCCCTCCCCTGGGCGTGCGTTGCGGCGGCCGTCATGATTGCTGCCCGCCGGGGCCGCTCTGGCCCGGTGGGCCGTATGGCGTTCCGCCGCCGGGGTTCGGCGGGGGAACGAATGGTCTGGGTGGTGTCGGGGACCCGCCCGAGGGCGCCGGCCCACCCGGTGCGGCGGGCACTCCGCCCGCCACGGTCAGCGCCTCGGGAGAGGCGGAGCCCTCGGCCGGCGTCGAGCTCGGCGGCGGTGGGGTGGAGCCGGCGGCGGGGGTGTTGCTCCGGCCCGAGGCGTGCGAGCCGCGCCGCGGCGCGACGCCTTCGCTCGGGTCGAACGCGCCCGCCGGCGGCGCGGGTCGCCGGGCCGTGTCGCTGATCCGGATCAGGATCGCGACCAGGGCCCAGTTGGTGATCACGGACGAACCACCCTGCGCGAGGAAGGGCATCGTCATGCCGGTCAGCGGGATCAGGCCGGTCACGCCGCCCGCGACCACGAAGACCTGGAGCGCGATGGAGACCGAGAGGCCGGCCGCGAGCAGCTTGCCGAACGGGTCGCGGGCGGCCAGCGAGGTACGCAGACCACGTTCGATCAGCAGCGCGTACACCATGAAGATGGCCATCATCCCGGCCAGGCCCAGCTCTTCGCCGACCGTGGTGAGGATGAAGTCGCTGCGTGCGGCGAAGCCGATCTCGGTCGGGTGGCCCTGGTTGAGGCCGGTACCCAGCAGGCCGCCGGTGCCGTAGCCGAACAGCGCCTGGGCGAGCTGCTCGGACTGCACCGAGCCGTCGCCGTTGTAGACCGCCAGCGGGTCCAGCCAGGCCGCCACGCGGTCGTGCACGTGCGGCTCGAAGGTGCCGACGATGGTCGCGCCGCCGACCGCCATGATCACGCCGAACAGCAGCCAACTGGTGCGCTCGGTGGCGACGTAGAGCATCACCACGAACAGGCCGAAGAACAGCAGCGAGGTGCCCAGGTCGCGCTCGAAGACCAGGATCAGGATGCTCAGCAGCCAGACCACCACGATCGGGCCCATGTCCCGACCGCGGGGGAAGTACAGGCCCATCACCTTGCGGCTGGCCAGCGCGAGCGCGTCCCGCTTGGCCATCAGGTAGCCCGCGAAGAAGATCGTCAGCACGATCTTGGTGAACTCGCCGGGCTGGAAGTTGAACGGGCCGAGCCGGATCCAGATCTTGGCGCCGTACATGTCGCCCGGGAACGGGATCGGCGACACCAACAGGACCAGCGCGAGCGCCATGAACGAGTAGGTGTAGCGCTGCAACAGCCGGTGGTCCTTCAGGATCACCACGACCACCGCGAACAGCGCGATGCCGATCGCCGAGTACATGAGCTGGGACGTGGCCGCCGCGGTGCCCTTGACGTTGTTGGGGAGGCCGATCCCCTTGACGATGTCCAGGTCGAGCCGATTGATGAACATCAGGCCCATGCCGTTGAGGAAGGTCGCCAACGGCAGCAGCAGCGGGTCGGCATACGGCGCGAACTTGCGCACCAGCAGGTGGGCGAGGCCCGCGAAGACGCCGAGGCCGAACCCGTACTTGACCAGGCTCCCCACCGGCAGTGACCCGTCCCCCGCCAGTCCCACGTTGGCATAAGCCAGCATCGGCACCAGCACCGCGAAGCCGAGCATCATCAACTCGGTGTTGCGGCGATTCGGTGCGGCTTGGGGGGTGATCGTCGTGTTGCTCACGGCGCTCCCCTCAGTTTGTTCCGGTGGTTCCGGGCGGTCGCGGATAGCACTGCTTGGCCAGGTCGGCCTCTTCGGCGGAGAGCCCCGTTCCGGGCGCCTCCGGCACCGCGGCGGGCGGCGAGGTACTCGGCGGGGCCGAACTCGCCGGTGCGGTCGGACTCGTCGTCGAGCTGCCTCTGCCCTTGGAGCCCGGGTCGGCCGACGAGGTCGACGAGCTCCGGGTGCTTCGGGACGCGGTGGTCGGCGTGTGTTTGGCGCCCGGCGCGTTGCTGTTCAGCGTGGCCGGCAGGCCCGGGTTCTGCTGCGGGAACAGGTTCACGCTGCCCGCCGGTTGGGCGCCGGGGGTGCCCTCCGCCGCCTTCTTCGCGTCCTCGCTCGCATACGCCTTGCGACACACGTCGGCCTGCCGCCTGAGCCGGTCGATGGTGTGCCGGGCCTCGGTCAGGCTGGCCGCGTCGAGCGTGCTGTTGACCGCGTCCCGGTTGGGCTGGCCGATCATGGTGAGCTTCAGGTCGTCGTAGCTCTGGTAGGTGCTCGCGAGGTTGAGACCCAGGATCTTCGAGTCGATGCCCCGATAGATCGCGACGTGGTCTCCTTTGTCGGCCACGAAGTATTGGGTCTGCGTCCAGTAGTACGCGCCGCCGACCGCCGCCACGAGCACCGCGATGCCGCCCCAGATCGGGAGCGTCCGGCGCAGCGTGGACTTCGGCTTGGGCTTGCGCCGACTGCCCGGCTCGGAGACCAGGGCCTCGGTCTCGTATTCGCCGGCGGTCAACTCCCGGGCCCGGGACGCCGGGGTGGTCGGCAGCGTCGTGGTGTCGTCCACCACGCTGGCCACCGCGCCGACCACGATCGGGCTGTCCGAGGGCTGATCGGCCGGGTCCACCACGTCCGCGACGATGCAGGTGATGTTGTCCGGGCCGCCGCCGCGCAGCGCGAGCTGGATCAGCTCCTGCACCGCGTCGCCGGGGTTGCCGTAGGTCAGGAGGGTGCCCTCCATCGTCTCCCGACTGACCACCCCGGACAGGCCGTCGCTGCAGATCAGGTAACGATCGCCGGGCCGGGCCTCGCGCACGGACAGGTCCGGCTCGACGTGGCCGCGCCCGTCCAGGGCCCGCATCAGCAGCGAGCGCTGCGGATGGTGGTCGGCTTCCTCCTCGGTGATGCGGCCCTCGTCGACCAGGCGCTGCACCCAGGTGTGGTCCTGGGTGATCTGTTCCAGGGCGCCGTCACGCAGGAGGTAGGCACGGGAGTCGCCGATGTGGGCGAGGCCGAGTCGGCTCCCCGTCCACAACAGCGCGGTCAACGTGGTCCCCATGCCTTCGAGCTGGGGATCGTCGTCGACCATCACACGCAGTCGGTCGTTGGCGCGATCGACCGCCGAACGCAGCGCGTCCAGCAGGTCGGCTCCGGGCACGTCCTCGTCGAGTTCGACGATGGTGGACAGGACTTCGGAGCTGGCGACTTCGCCCGCTGCCTGCCCGCCCATGCCGTCGGCGACCGCGAGCAGGCGAGGTCCGGCGTAGCCGGAGTCCTCGTTGCCTTCTCGGATCATGCCCTTGTGGGATCCGGCGGCGAAGCGGAGAGAGAGGCTCATTCAGGCTACCTGCGCAGCTCGATAACGGTCTTGCCGATACGGATCGGCGCTCCGAGTGGCACGGGGGTCGGACCGGTCAGGCGCGTACGGTCCAAGTAGGTACCGTTCGTCGACCCGAGGTCTTCGACCACCCAGCTGCCGTCGGGCGCAGGGTAGATGCGGGCGTGCCGACTCGACGCGTAGTCGTCGTCGAGCACGATGGTCGAATCGTGGGCCCGGCCGATGGTGATCTGCTGGTCCGTCAGATTTATCGTCGTGCCGGTCAGCGAGCCCTCGGTGATCACCAGCTTGCTGGGATTGTTGCGCTGGCCGCGGCGAGGCCGGGCCTGTTGCCGCTGCGGGGGCGGGGCCGGCTGCGCCTGCTGAGGCGGAGCGGCACCTCCTCCACCGGCGGCGGGCGCGGCGGTTCTGCGCCGCGCGGGTCGTTGGGTCACGCGTGTGCCGAAGAGGTCGCTACGGATCACCTGTACGGCGACGATCACGAACAACCACAGCACAGCGAGGAAACCCAACCGCATAACGGTGAGGGTCAGCTCAGACATGCGCCCGTTGTCACCCCTCGGCTTGGCGGAACACGACAGTGGTGCTGCCGAGCACGATGCGCGATCCGTCTCGCAGGCCTGCACGCTGACAGTGCTGGCCGTCGACGACGATCCCGTTGGTCGAACCGAGGTCCGTGATCGACGCCGGAGCGCCGATGCGGATCTCGGCGTGGTGTCGCGAGACGCTCGGATCGTCCACGCGAACTTCCACATCGGTGCTGCGGCCCAACTTCACGACCGGGGCAGTGAGCTCGTGACGCACCCCGTTGACCTCCAGCCAGGTTCGCAGCCGTGGTGCCGGCGGCGGATTCTGACCGTAGGCGGCCTGCTCCCCCGGCTGCGGCCGGGGAGGCGTCGGCGTTCCCGGGGTTCCGGGCGGGCCGAAGGGCGGTGGCGCGGGCACCCCGGGCGGGGGTGGCCCGCCGGGTCGACCGTATCCATAACCCTGTGGTGGCTGCTCCGGTTGCGGCCCCCCGCCCGGGAAGGGCGGTTGTTGTGGGGGCTGTTGTTGTTCATGGTGCGACTGACTGCCCGCGAGCGCCTGACTACGCACACGGTACAGACCCGTGTCGAGGTCGTCGGCATGCTCGAAGTGGACCTCGACCGGACCGATGAAGGAATAGCGCTGTTGTTGCGCATAGTCCCGCACCACGGTCGCCAGCTCGCCGCCGAGTTGCTGCACGTACGGGCTCAGGCGCTCATAGTCGTGTTGGCCGAGCTCGACGACGAAGTCGTTCGGGACCATGGTTCGGTCGCGGTTCCAGATCGTCGCGTTGTTGTCGCACTCGCGCTTGAGCGCGCTGGCGATCTCGACGGGCTGGACATCCGACTTGAACGCCTTGGCGAAGGCGCCGTTGACCAGGCCCTCAAGCCGTTGCTCGAACTTCTTCAGGGGACCCACGGGCACCTCCTTCCGTACGCGATCGGCCGGTCCGGTCCTACAGTCTGCTCACTGATCGTATCCACGCGTGGGAAACGGGCGCGGTTCCCTACCGTGGCCACTGTAAGGAGTGTTGGCTTTCACAGGGATTCCTACACCCTGTTGGCTCCTCCGTGGCTCGCTTGCAGTAGTTGTGCCGCGACCGTGTGCGTGGCCGGGGTCGAAGCCCGTTCACCGTACGGTGCAGGGCAAGCATGCCGGAGAGGCGGGGGTCGTGGGGATCCCGGTCCACAAAGATGAACCGTTGGTTGCTCAGGGTGTCCATACGGATGCTCATGGTGTGAGCGGTGGGGCCCGCGGGTATGGATTCGTATCGGACCTTGGGCCCGTGCTAATCTTTGATTGCTCGCGCGGGTGGCGGAATAGGCAGACGCGCTGGATTCAGGTTCCAGTGCCCGAAAGGGCGTGGGGGTTCAACTCCCCCCTCGCGCACCGAGCAAAGGCCCCAGGTCATCGACCTGGGGCCTTTCTGTATGTCCGTGCGTCCGGACTGCTTGCCGGTCCGGTCGTCTCTGGGTGTGGGCCGGGCACAGGCTCCGGAGGAGGATCGGTACATGTCGGGGACTTCGGTGGGGCGGGAATTCATCGTTCCGGGTTTTCGGGACAGGTCTGATGTGGCGTCGAAGGCGCTGGGCAAGGGGCTGCGCGAGCGGGTGTCGCGGGCCGCGCACGCGAACTTCGAACCCGCGGTGGATCGGCCCGACGTGGTGGAGAGCGTCGAGCGGGCCAATATCGGGCGGCTCGATCATCTGGTGCCGCTGCGGATCGCACGCATGGCGGCCTCGCCGTTCGCGTTCCTGCGCGGCTCCGCCGGGTTGATGGCGGCGGATCTCGCGGCGCAGCCGGTCACCGGATTGACCGGGCAGATCTGCGGCGACGCGCACGCCGGGAACTTCGGGGTGTTCGGCACCGCCGAGGGTCGGCTGGTGATGGACCTCAACGACTTCGACGAGACGGTCCAGGGCCCGTGGGAGTGGGACCTCAAGCGGCTGACCGCCTCGCTCGTGGTGGCCGGCCGGGTCGGCGGCCTGGACGCGGACGCGTGCCACAAGGCCGCCTTCGACGCGGCGGCCTCGTATCGCAGGACGATGTCGGTGCTGGCCCGGATGCCGGTGTTGCAGGCGTGGCACGCGATCGCCGACGAGTCGCTGGTGGCGCACGCGGACGCGGCCGAGTTGTCCGGTCTGCTGGCCCAGGTCACCGCGAAGGCGCGGCGCAACACCAGCGCCCGGTTCGCGGCCAAGGCGACCCGGCGGCGCTCCGACGGCACCTGGCACTTCGTGCCGGAGCCGCCGGTGCTCACCGCGGTGGACGACGCGCTCGCGCACGCGGTGGCGGCGGGCCTGGAGAGTTATGTGGACACGCTCTCCACCGAACGTCGGCCGCTGTTGGCCCGGTTCGCGGTCGAGGACGTGGCGTTTCGGGTGGTGGGCACCGGCAGTGTCGGCACCCGGGCCTACGTGGTGCTGTTGTTGGGCAACGGCGACGAGCCGCTGGTGCTCCAGGTGAAGGAGGCGCGGCCCTCGGCGCTGGCGCCGTATCTGCCGCCCGCGCACGTCGAGCACGAGGGGCGTCGGGTCGTGGTGGGCCAGAAGTGGATGCAGGCCGGCACCGATTCGTTGCTCGGGTGGACCTCGATCGACGGGCGGGCGTACATGGTGCGCCGGTTCCGCAATATGAAGGGGAGCATCGACCCGAGCGTGCTGGCCGCGCACGAGATAGACGACTACGCCCGGATGACCGGCGCGCTGCTGGCCCGCGCGCACAGCCACTCGGTGGACCCCAAGGTGCTCGCGGGTTATTGCGGCAAGAGCGACCGGCTGGACGACGCGTTCGCCCGGTTCGCGGTGCGCTACGCGGATCGCACCGAGGCCGATCACGAACAACTGCTCGCGGCCGTGCGGTCGGGGCGGCTGCCCGCCGAGACCGGGGTCTGATCCCGGGTCGGCCGTGCGCGGCGGCCGGCCGGGACGTCGGCGGGCAGGTCCCGGACCTGCCCGCCGACGAGCAGCGCGGGATCTCCACCGGATGTGGCGTCGGGCTGCGAAGGATACGGGTGACGGTGCGGGAATTCGCGGGCCGTCCGGTGGAGCCGCGGGAAGAGCGGTATCGCGTGGGCATGCCGGATGAAGGGTGGACCCTTCATCCGGCCGTGCGCCCTAGGACTGCTTCATCGATGCGATGGACGCTCGCGTGAACTCGATGAGGTGCTTGCGCCGGTTCGCCCGGGCCTCCTCGGATTCCGAGTCGGCCCCCAGCAGTACCCGCGACATCTGCGGCATCGTCTGTTGCCAGGCGGCGACGCCGATGAGCGAGAAGAGCAGTTGGGCGACGTCGGGCGAGGGCTTCACGCCGAGATGATCGGCGAACTCCTGAAGTTTCGCGGCGTAGCTCGTGACTCGCCGCTCCTCGTCCGGAACCGGGTCGTGGCCGTAGTACAACGCCTCCCACACCAGCAGCCGGAGCAGCTCCGGGCGGGCGCAGTAGAAGTCGTAGACCTGGGCGATGTATTCGGCCGGGTCGTCGTTGGGCATCGTGACGACCGTGTTGAGCTCCTGGAGCGACTCCGTCAGCACGTGCTGGAAGAGCTGCTCCTTGTTGCCGAAGTACGCGTAGATGCGCTCCTTGTTCACCCCGGCGCGCAGGGCGATGCGGTCGACGCGGGCGCCGGCGATGCCGTGCTCGGCGAACTCCGCGCGGGCGGCGTCGAGAAGTTTGGCTCGGGTGCGTGCGGTGTCGGGCGGCATGGCTGGATCTTATCCCCTCTAGCCAACTGCTTTGTTGGATCGACTGGCCAGGGACGGCCTGACCATGCTGCCCTACCACATAGGCTGCTGGGGGGTGTTGCGAGTGATTTGATCTTCAAAGTCCGGCAGACGCGCCCGCCGGCCGGTGTCGCGCGGGAACAGAACAGCACACAAGGGACGTGATGGACGAGGTCAGCGCGCCGACCCCCTGGTCGGACCCCGAAATCGCCGAGTTGGAGCAACAGGTCGCCGCCGCGGAGACGGCGCTGCTCGACGACGAAGTGGATGTGACGACCCTTCAGGTCGAGCTGGACAACCTGGCGATCGTGCACCACCGCCGGCTGGGACCGCTCTACGAGCGACTCGACGAGCTGGACGCCCTGATCGCGGAGGCGATCGCGGCGCACACCGGCGACCCGGCGGACATCCGGCGCGCGGTCGAGTTGCGTGGTGTGGTCACGGATATGCCGGACCTGGACTCGCTGCTGGGCGCCCTCGACGGTGCGGGCGGGGCGACGGGCGGCGCCGGCGAGGCGGCCGACGAGCCGATGCCGGTGCCCGAGGTGCACCGGGTCAGTCCCGGTGCCGAGGCACGTAAACTCTTTCGCGAGCTGGCCCGCCGGGCGCACCCCGACCTGGTCCAGGATCCCGAGGAGAAGCAGCGCCGAGGCACCTTCATCGCCCGGGTGAACGCCGCCTACGCGCGCGGTGACGTGACCGAGCTGCTGGCCCTGGGTACCGAATGGGCCACCTCCCCGCAGGGCGCGACCGGGCCGGACGCGGAGAGTCGCGGGCAGTGGCTGCGCAGCCGACTGGCCTGGCTCACCCACCGGCGGGCCGAGCTGTCGGGTCTGCGCGATCAGCTCATGGAGGGCGCGATGGGGCAACTGCTCCAGCTCGCCCCGAACGACCCGGACGGGCTGCTCGAGCACCTGGCCGATCAGCTCCTGCACGACATCGCGGAGAAGGAGAAGGTGCTCGGCACGCTGGTCGACCCCTGACCCGCGACCCCCGGCCCGGCGCGGCGGACTCGATCGTTCGCTCGTGCGAGGCGCGGGTGCCCGGCGCCGATGGTCGACAATGTGCGATGAGCGCGGCCGGACGGGTTCCGGACGCCCGAACTCCCGGAGATGTGATGCACCTGTCGCCCCCGCCGGCCGTGCCCGCCGCCGCGGTCCCTGACGACGCCTTCGTTTTGGACGTACGGGAGGTGCACGAATGGGACGCCGGTCATGTGGCCGGCGCCCGGCACATCCCGATGAGCACGCTCCTGGAGCGGATCGCCGAGGTCCCGCACGACACCCGCGTATACGTGATGTGCCGGGTCGGCGGCCGGTCCGCCCAGGTCACCCACTATCTGGGGCAGCAGGGGTGGGACGCGGTCAACGTCGACGGCGGGATGCTGGCCTGGGAGGCCGCCGGACGGCCGATGGTCAGCGAGACGACGGCCGCCCCGGCGGTGGTCTGACCCGCGGACCGGTCGCGGGACCGGTCAGGATCGGCGTTCCGCGATGAACACGGCGGTCGCCTCGGCGGTCACCTCGCCGTCGGCGCGGATCTCACCGGTCGCGAAGCTCTTGCGGCCTTCGCGACCGGTCCAGCGCCCGGTCAGCTCCAACGGCACGTCGTAGGGCGTGGCCCGGCGGTAGCGGATGTCCAGCCCGGCGGTCAGCCCGGGGGCGCCGGCCGCGGACGCGGCGACGCCGAGCAACTGGTCGAGGACGACCGCCACGATCCCGCCGTGCGCCCGGGCGGGCGGCCCGCCGTGCGCCGCGGTCAGCGTGCAGTGCGCGCGGATCTGTACCGACTCCGGGTCGGCGGCGACGTCCGGCCGGGGCTCCACGTCCTCGAAGATCAGCCTGGGCGCCTGCGGGTTGAGCCGTCCCGAACCCATCTGGGTCAGATGCTCCAGTCGGCCGTTCGGATACCGGATCAGCGACACCGCCTGCGGGCGCCGGGCGGCGCTCAGCAACTCGGTCAGTTCGGCGACCCGTCGCGCCGCGTCCGCGCGCACCGCCGCGTCCACGTCCGTCCACACCACCGCTTCGACCAGGTCCCGGACCCGATCCGCGAGGTCCAGCGCCTCCGCGGTCACGGTCGAGGGGTCGGGCAGCGTGCCGGCCATCAGCTCGGCGAGCGCGGTGGCCGAGGCCGGCGGCAGCGGCCTGGTGTTCGAGTTCATACCCGTACCTCCGTGACACTTTTCTTGATCTTGCCAAGAATGCGGGCAAAGAATATGACGGTGCATCAGATCTAACGGTCTATCAGATCCGGCCTGAGCGGATCTCGGTGAGGGAGTGCGGCATGGTGACGATCGCGGAACTCGTCCATCACCAATGGGGCGACCAACGGACCGGGCTCCACTTCGAGGATCGAACCTGGACGCATCACGAGCTGGCCCGGGCCGCCGCCGCGCGGGCGGCGCTGCTCACCGACCTGCTGCCGCGCGGGGTCGAGCCGCACGTGGGCGTCCTGCTCGACAACGTGCCCGAGTTCCCGCACTGGCTCTCCGGTGCGGCGGTGGCGGGCGCCACCCTGGTGGGGGTGAACTCGACTCGGCGCGGCGCCGAGCTGGCACGCGACATCACGCACGCCGAGTGCGGGGTGATCGTCACCGAGCGCGCGCATCTGCCGCTGCTCGAAGGGCTCGACCTGGGTATCCCGGCGGAGCGGATCCTGGTGGTCGACGACCCCGCGTACGACGAACTGCTGCGCCCGTACGCGGACGCGGCGCTGCCCGCCCTGGTCGCGGACCCCGCCGACCGCCTGTTGATCGTGTTCACCTCCGGGTCCACCGGTGCGCCCAAGGGCGTGGTCTGCTCGCAGGGCCGGCTGGCGGGTGCCGGGACGGTGTTGTCCGAGCAGTTCGGCTTCGGGCCGGACGACGTCAACTACATCTGCATGCCGATGTTCCACGGCAACGCGTTGATGGCGAACTGGTCGCCGGCGCTGCGGGCGGGCGGCGCGGTCGCGTTGCGTCGGCGCTTCTCCGCGTCCGCGTTCCTGCCCGACATCCGTCGTTACGGCGCGTCCTACTTCACCTATGTGGGCCGGGCGATCTCCTATCTGCTGGCCACCCCGGAGCGGCCGGACGACCGGGACAACCCGCTGCGCGCCGGGTTCGGCACCGAGGCGGGTGCGGTGGACATGGCGCGCTTCGAGGCCCGGTTCGGCTGTGCGCTCACCGAGGGATACGGCTCCTCGGAGGGCGGGATGAGCGTCAACTGGCGGCCGGGCACGCCCGCGGGCGCCGTCGGACCGTGTCCCGAGCACGCCGCGGTGCTGGATCCGGCGACCGGGGCGGAGTGCGCGCGGGCCGAGTTCGACGCGGCGGGTCGGTTGGTCAACGGGGACGCGGCGATCGGGGAGTTGGTCAACACCGGGCGCAACGGATTCGAGGGGTACTGGCGCAACGAGGAGGCGTCGGCGGCCCGGGCGCGCGACGGGCAGTACTGGACGGGCGACCACTTCTACCGGGACGCGGCCGGATACCTCTACTTTGCCGCCCGCGCCGACGACAAGTTGCGGGTGGACGGCGAGAACCTGGCGGTGGCGGGCATCGAGGGCATCCTCGCGCGCTTCGCCCCGTTCGAGGTCGTGGTGGTGTACGGGGTCCCGGATCCGGTCACCGGGGATCAGGTGATGGCGTGCGTACAGGTGCGCGAGGGGGCCGAGTTCGACCCGGGCGAGTTCGCCGCGTTCATGGCCGAGCAGCCGGATCTGGGCACCAAGATGGCGCCGGTGTTCGTCCGGGTGGTGGACGAGGTGCCCACCACCGCGACCAACAAGGTGCACAAGGTCGGCCTGCGTCGGGCGGGCTTTCGGGCGGCGGGACAGGTGTGGTGGCGGCCCGAGCGGGGCGCGGACTACCGGCTGCTCGACGACGCGGGGCGCGAGGAACTCCTCGGCCGTTACCGGGCGTACGACCGCGAGGGCGTGCTGGACCTGTGAGTCGGCCGTGACGGTGCGATCCCGGCCCGGCATGTCCGCACCCCCGTGCCGGACATCGCCGCGGGGTCGGGATCGCACCGGCGCTCAGAGTAGAACACGTTCTATGGTCACGGAAACCGTCCCCACCGGGTGGTTGGCAGCGGTTTCGACACGTCCGGCGGACTCGACCCGGTAGCGTGCCGGCAGCACGGGTCCGGACCGGCGGACCCATCGACCACGGGAGAGGCATGCAGTCGCCTGACGACGCGGCGCCCGGGCAACCGGCGGATCGGTCGCAGCCCGGCCCCCAGGCCGGTACGACGGCGGTGGGCACCTCGACCGCCGACGCGGCGGACCGAGCTCCGGTGCCGGAACCGGACCGGGCCTCGGCCCGGATCCCGGCCCAGGCGGGGGAGCGCGCCCCCGTCGACACACCGACCGAGACGGCGGTGCCCTCGGACGAGCGCCGCTCGACCGCGGTGCGTTCGATCTCCGCGCTGTTCGCCATACTCGCGATCCTGGTGACGCTGGTCCACGTGTTCTTCGTGTTCCTGCACGTCGCGCCCAGCAACACGCTGTCCCAGGACTACCGCAAGGAGACCGGCACCTGGGTCTATCCGTACTTCGAGCAGAACTGGGCGCTGTTCGCGCCCAATCCGATGTCGGAGAACTTCCGCCTGCAGGCCCAGTCGCGGGTGCGCAACGCGGACGGCACCGTCGTCGAGTCCGGCTGGTCCGACCTGACCGGGGACGACCTGAAGCACATCCGGGGCAATCCCTATCCCAGCAAGGCCGACCAGAACATGATCCGGCGCGCGTGGTCGAGCTACACCGACGCGCACGAGGCCAAGGACGAGACGGCGATCGGCACCCGCGGCCCGCTGACCCAGCGCTACCTGCGCCGGATCGTGGTGCACCGCTTCCAGGACGCGGGAGCCGACCGCAGGCTCGAATCCATCCGGATCCGGGTCGCGACCACGCCGGTCGGCAAGCCCGGCGGCAAGCCCGAGCCGGAAACCGCGTACCGCACGCTCGGCTGGTGGGAGACGAAGCCCGATGACTTCCGCTGAGCCGCAGCCGCGCGTCGCGGCGAGCGTGTACCGCCGGGCGGAGGACGCCGTCGGCGCGTGGCTGGTGCGCACCCTCGACACCGTCAGCACCCGTACCTTCGCCGTGCACCAGTCGGCCCTGCTGCGGATCGGCTACGGCCTGGTCTTCCTGGTCGGCCTGATCCGCGAGTACTTCAACCGCCGGGAGATCTGGGGCGACCAGTCGGCCTGGTCGCCGGACATGGCCCGGGAGTTGCTGGGCGGCATCGGCGGGGTCAGCCTGCTCCTGGAGAGCGACTCGCGCCTGTGGTTCGAGGGCGTCTACCTCGCGGCGATCGTGATCTCCGCGCTGTTCGTGCTCGGGTGGCACACCCGGGCGATGAGCATCCTGTTCGCGATCATGGTCGTGTCGTTCAACAGCCGGTCCATCCTGATGACCGACGGCGGCGACACGGTGCTGCTGCTGATGGCGATCTACCTCGCCTTCACCGCGTGCGGACGGGTCTGGTCGCTGGACGCCCGCCGGGCCAGGCGCACCGGAATCCGACCCGGCACCGGCCCCGGACACGAGGTCGGCGTGCTGGTCGCGCTGCTCGCGATGGTCGCGCTCGGCACCACCTGTCGCGCCGATTCGTGGACTCCGGATCCCGAGTTCTCCTTCGCGTTCGTCTGCCAATGGATCTGGGTCCCCGGGATAGCGGTCGCCTTCGGCGCGCTGTGGCGATTGCCGCGGCAGGTCGAGCAGGTGCGGGCCGGCCTGGTGACCGTCGTGCACAACTGCGCGCTGTTCGTGATCGCCGCCGAGGTGTGCTTCATCTACGGCGCGGCCGGGCTGTACAAGGTGCAGGGCTCGTACTGGCAGGACGGCACGGCGATGCACTACGTGCTGAACCTGGAGTACTTCGCGCCGTGGCCCGGGCTCAGCCACCGGCTCGCCGAGAACGCCGAGATGGGCGTGCTGATCGGCTACCTCACGGTGTTCATCCAGGTCGGCTTCGTGTTCATGCTGTTCGCCAAGCGGGTCAAGTACGCCGCGATCGTGGTTCTGATCGGCATGCACATCGGCATCGCGATCCTGCTGGGCCTGCCCGCGTTCTCCGCGTCCATGTCGGTGGGCGACGCGCTGTTCCTGCCCACCGCGTTCCTGATCTGGACCCGATCGCGGGTGATCGCCCGGCTGACGGCGCGGCTGCGCCGCAGGCCGGCCGCCGCGAAACCGGCCGCCGCGGTCGACCCGAAAGCATCGGCCCCGGACCCCTCCGACGGACTCGAGGGAGTGGCCACGGCCTCGGGCCGGGCCTGATCCGGCCGCTCGAACAAGGCCCCGGCGCTCGGCGGCGCGATGCCGCCGCCGAGCGTCCGGGACCCGCTCGGACAGGTCCTACGCTGCTGTCATGAACCCCCACGAGATGCAGACCCTCGCGCTGTGGCGGGCCGCCTCGCCCGGGGCGGTGCTGCTCGACGGCTTCCACGCGGTCAAGCACGCGGTGCGGTTCGGCGCCGAGATCAGACTCGTGGTGACCACCGACCGGGCGGCCGTGCGGGCCCTGGCCGACGAACTCGCGGCCGACGTGGGCGGTTTTCTGGAGGAGACGGCGCAGGAGGTGTCCGAGCCGTTCCTGCGCGACCTGGTCCCGCGCGCCGGCCGGACCGGGGTGGTGGCACTCGCCGGTCGACCCGAGTCCGACCTCGCGTCGGGGCGGGCCCGAACCGCGCCGATCGTGCTCCTGGAGAACCCGCGCAACCTGGGCAACGTCGGCGCGGTGGTGCGGCTGGCCGCCGGTTTCGGCGTCGCCGCCGTGCTCACCACCGGCGACCTGGACCCGTGGCACCCGCACGTGGTCCGGGGTAGTGCGGGGCTGCACTTCGCGACCGCGGTCGCGCGGGTGGGCCCGGAGACATTGCCGGCCGGACCGATCCTGGTGCTCGACCCCGAGGGCGTCGACCTGCGCACGACCGAGATCCCGGACGACGCGATCCTGGCGTTCGGCACCGAGCGCCACGGCGTCTCGGCGGCGCTGCGCGAGCGCGCGGACCTGCTCGTGGCCATCCCGATGCGGCCCAGGGTGTCCAGCTACAACCTCGCGACCAGCGTCGGGATGACGCTCTTCCGCTGGTCCACGACCTCCGCGAACGCACCGACGTGAGCCGCTACGACGCGGTCGTCCTGGCCGGCGGCGCGGCCCGTCGGCTGGCCGGCGCGGACAAGCCCGGACTGCTGGTGGCGGGCGTCTCGTTGCTCGACCGGGTGCTCGCCGCGGTCGCCGGGGCCGAGCGGATCGTGGTCGCCGGGCCGCGCCGAGCCACCGGGCGCCCGGTGGTGTGGGTGCGCGAGGAACCGCCCGGCGGCGGCCCGGTGGCCGCGCTGGCCGCCGCACTGCCGCTGGTGCGGGCCGAGGTGGTCGTCCTGCTCGCGGCCGATCTGCCGTTCGTGCCCGGCGAGTTGATCGAGCGCCTGGTGGCCGCGCTGGACGCGGACCCCGGATCGGCGGGCGCGGTCGCGGTCGACGCCGACGGGCGTGACCAGATCCTGCTCGCCGCCTATCGCAGTGCGGCCCTGCGGGACGGCGTCGCGACCCTGGCCGAACCGGCCGGGGCGCCGCTGCGCCGGGTGGTCGGGCCGCTCGCGGTGCGCCGGATCCGGGCCGAGCCCGGCGCCGTGTTCGACTGCGACACCTGGGCGGATGTGCGCGAGGCGCGTACACGGTCGGGGAGGATGGACACAGCCCCGAAGAGGAGAGACATGACTGGCCTGGAAGAGTGGACCGAAGCGGTCAAGCAGGAACTGGGCATCGAACTGGACGTGGACATCACGGCGCTGCTGGACATGACCCGGGTGGCGGCGCACAACGTACAGCGACCGGCCGCGCCGCTCACCTCCTTCCTGGTCGGTTACGCGGCGGCGAGTCGGGGCGGCGGTGCTGCGGCGGTGGCCGAGGCACTGCGCCAGGCACAGGACCTCGCCGAGCGTCGCGGCCCGGGCGCCGAGCCGGGCGCCTGATGATCCCTGGGGAGAGTCGGACCATGCCGCGTGCCGAGCCACACCCGCAGCACGCGCTGGGTTGGCCCGAGGCCCGCGCCACCGCCCGTGCGGCCGGGCGAGCGCTGCCCGCGGTCTCGCGCACGCTGCACCACGCCCGCGACCACGTGCTGGCCCGGCCCATCGTCGCGCTCACCGACCTGCCCTCCTTCGACACCTCGGCGATGGACGGGTGGGCGGTCGCCGGCCCCGGGCCGTGGCGGGTGCGCGGGCGGCTGCTCGCGGGTGACGCCGGTACGGAGATCGGCGTGATGCGGGACGGGGACGCGGTCGAGATCGCCACCGGCGCCCGGGTCCCGCACGGGGCCACCGCCGTGCTGCGCAGCGAACAGAGCCGGGTCGAGGGCCGCACGTTGTTCGGCGACGTGCACATCCAGCAGGGCACCGACATCCGCGCGTGCGGCCAGGAATGCCGGCGCGGCGACGAGTTGTTGCCGGCCGGCACCACGGTCACCCCCGGGGTCACCGGGCTGGCCGCCGCCTCCGGCTACGACGAACTCGTGGTGGTCGACCGGCCCCGGGTGGAACTCCTGGTGCTGGGCGACGAGTTGCTCGACGCCGGGTTGCCCCGGGAGGGGCGGATCCGGGACGCGCTCGGCCCGCTGATCACGCCGTGGTTGCGTACGCTCGGCGCCGACCTGTTGCGGGTTCGCCGAGTGGGGGACAACCCGGACACGCTGCGCGGACACGTGAGCGCGTCCCGCGCCGACGTGGTGATCACCACCGGCGGCACCGCCGACGGTCCGCGCGATCACGTGCACCGGCTGCTCGCCGAGCTGGCGGCGGACGTCCTGGTGGACGGCGTCGCGGTCCGCCCCGGGCATCCGATGTTGCTCGCCCACCTGCCCGGCGAGCGCCCCGGCGCGGGCCGCTATCTGGTCGGCCTGCCCGGCAACCCGCTGGCCGCGGTGGCCGGCATGCTCACCCTCGCGGTGCCGCTGCTGCGCCGACTCTCCGGCCGCCCGGAACCGCGCCCGCGCCGGATCCGGGTCGGTGCCGACATCGCCGGCCACCCGCACGACACCCGCCTGGTGCCGATGCGCGCGGATCGCCCGCTGGCCTTCTCCGGCCCGGCGATGTTGCGCGGGCTCGCGGTCGCCGACGGCATCGCGGTGGTGCCGCCGGGCGGCGTGCGCGCGGGTGATCGGGTCGAGGTGCTCGGGGCGCCGCGATGAAGACCGTGCGCTTTCCGGACGACCGGCCGGCCGATCGCCGCGGGCCGCGCGGTTCGCTCGCCCGACCGCTGCCGACGCTCAAGCGGAACGCCGACGAACCGGCGGGCTTGGCCGGTCAGGCGGGCGCGAGCGTACACATCCCCAAGGACCGGCCCGGCCCGCTGGTCCAGGTGTTGCGCCGATTCGGGATGGCGCTGCTGGTGTTGGCGGTCACCATCGCGGTGGTCTACCTGGATCGGGACGGCTACCGCGACACGGTGGACGAGCACGTCTCGCTGCTCGACGCGGTGTACTACGCGACGGTCACCCTCTCCACGACCGGCTACGGCGACATCACCCCCGCGAGTGACAGCGCCCGGCTGGTGAACGTCGTCCTGATCACCCCGCTGCGGGTGATCTTCCTGATCATCCTGGTCGGCACGACCCTGGAGGTGCTCACCGAGCGCACACGGGAGCTGCTGCGGCTCAACCGTTGGAGGTCCACGTTGCGCGACCACACGATCCTGGTCGGATACGGCACGACCGGGTACAGCGCGGTGCACACGCTGATGGCACAGGGCGTCTCGCGCGAGAACATCGTCGTCGTCGACTCGGACCCCGAGGCGGTCACCGAGGCGAGCGACGACGACAAGCTGGTGGTGGTCTCCGGCGACGCGACCCGGGCCGAGGTGCTGCGCCGGGCCGAGGTGGAGCGGGCGCGGAACATCATCGTCTCGGTCAACCGGGACGACACCGCCGCCCTGGTCACGCTGACCGCACGGCAGTTGAATCGGCGGGCCTGGATCGTGGTCGCGGTCCGCGAGGACGAGAACGCGCCGCTGATCCGGCAGAGCGGGGCCGACTCGGTGGTCACCACCGCGAGCGCGGCGGGTCGGCTGCTCGGGCTCTCGATGCTCAGCCCGAACGTCGGCGAGGTGATGGAGGACCTCATGCACTACGGCGAGGGCATGGATCTGGTCGAGCGGCCGATCGACAAGCGCGAGGCGGGCAAGTCGCCGAGCGAATGCGGCGATCTGGTGGTGGCCGTGGTGCGCGGACACCGTACGTTGCGGCACGATGACCCTGAGGCGGCGGTGCTCGGTGCGGGTGACCGACTCGTGGTGATCAAATCGCACAAACCGCAGCCGAAAACGGGCGACTCATAGGCTGGATGCCATGTACGCGATCACGATTGCCGAGCCGGGCGGACCCGAGGTACTGACCTGGACCGAGGTCCCGGACCTGAAACCCGAACCCGGCGAGGTGCTGGTGGAGGTGGCCGCGTCGGCGGTCAATCGGGCCGACCTGTTGCAGCGCCAGGGGTTCTACCATCCACCCGCGGGCGCATCGCCCCATCCCGGCCTGGAGGCCTCCGGCCGGATCGTCGAGGTCGGTGCCGGGGTGTCCGGCTGGGCGGTCGGCGACGAGGTGTGCGCGCTGCTCGCGGGCGGCGGGTACGCCGAGCGGGTCCGGGTGCCCACCGGTCAACTGCTGCCCGTGCCCGAGGGGGTGGACCTGGTCTCGGCCGCCGCGCTGCCCGAGGTGGTCTGCACGGTCTGGTCGAACGTGTTCATGGTCGCCCATCTGCGCAAGGGCGAGACCTTCCTGGTGCACGGCGGGTCCAGCGGCATCGGCACGATGGCGATCCAGTTGGCCGCGGCCGCGGGCGCCCGGGTGTTCACCACCGCGGGATCGGCGGCCAAGCTGGCGCGCTGCCGCGAACTGGGTGCCGACGTCACGATCAACTATCGGGACGAGGACTTCGTGGCCCGGGTCCGCGAGGCCACCGACGGGGCCGGGGTGGACGTGATCCTGGACAACATGGGCGCCAAGTACCTCGATCGCAACGTGGACGCGCTCGCGGTCAACGGCCGACTCGTGGTGATCGGCCTCCAGGGCGGTGCTCGGGGCGAACTGGACCTGAGCAAGCTGCTGACGAAGCGGGCCGCGATCGCGGCGACCTCGCTGCGCGGCCGCCCGACGACGGAGAAGTCCGCGATCGTGGCGGCCGTTCGCGAGCACGTGTGGCCGCTCCTGGACGCGGGGCGGGTGCGGCCGATCGTCGACCGCATCATGCCGATGGCGGAGGCGGCCGACGCGCACCGTGTGGTCGAGGAGAGCGGGCACATCGGCAAGGTGCTGCTGAAGGTGCGTTGACCCGCCGGGACGCGGGTCGCGGCTGCGGGTCGCCGCAGGCGGGCGTGAGTCCCGAGGGGTCGGCGGGTCGCCGCGGGTGGTGTCGGTGCGGTGGGTCGGTGCGACCTGCCGCCGGATGAATGAAAATCGGATGATCGGTCCGCCGAGGCGAATGTCGCTGGATGGGTCTTTTGTCGATATTCCTTAGTCTGACGACATGCCTACCCCCGGCGGCTTCGCGCGTCGATTGGCTGCCGGGTGTGTGCTCGCGGCGGCCCTTGCCCTTCCCGGTGCCCCGGTCATCGCCGGCGCGTCGCTGCCGACCGGTGCCGGGACGCCCGCCCCGACCGACGGGTCGCCGCCCGTGACGCCCCCGCCCGGCGACGCGGAATCGGGCGCCTCCCCACGCGGGCGGGCGCCGGGCACGGCCGAACTGCATCCCGACCCGGCGGTGCACGGACACGCGCCGGCCGAGCCCACCGGCCCGCCGAAGCCCGCCCCGGTCACCGATCCGCCCACCCAACAGGAGTGGGATCGTCTCCTGGACCGGCTGGCCGCCCACGGCGCCCGTCCGGTGACCGACGAATCGGGCCGGGCGGTGCTCGACGTCGAGCGGGAACTCCTGCTCACCGGCGGCACCGACGGCCTGGACGAACTCCGTTCCTGGGGGGCGGAGATCACCCGCGACGATCGGCCCGGGGTGTACGCCGTGCGCTCCGGCGGGCGCGTCGTGGCGCGGTATCTGATCGAGTCCGACCCGATCGGCTCGACCGACACCTCCGCTCCTGTCACCCCTTGGGCCTTCGATGCGCCGCCCACGCTGCCCAGAACCGGTCCATCCGTTGTGAATTTGACTCTGATTGCCCTCGGAGGAGCCGGTATCGTCTGCGCCGGTGGACTGCTCATCCGGTGTTTCCCGGCGCCGCGACGACACTGAGCGGACACTGAGCGGCGGGACGGGCGTCGGTTCCGCCGGGCAGACTGTGTGTCTGGCGCATCGGGAATGAAGGGTGCAGGCTCGTCGAGGACGCGTCCCGAGGCGGCGGTACCTTCCGGGAACGTCCGACCGGTGGTGGGGAAGGAGGCGTGATGGGGTCGATCGGCGGATTTCACCGGCGCATACCGCTGGGCCCGACGATCATCGCGCTGACCCTGATCACCTTGCTGGTGCTCACCAACATCTGCGGCTCCGGCCCCGGCATGCCGGCCCGCCACAACGGATCCGCACCCACACCCGCGGACATCCCGCCGCAACTGCCCGCCCAGGACCAGAGCATCGAGGGCACCCCCGCGCCGACCGGCGGCGCACCCACGTCGGCCGGTTCGCCGACCACGAACGGGCAGCCGGTCCCGGTGCCCACGGTCACGGTGACCGAGACGGTGACCGCCCCGCCCGGGAACTCCCCGGGCTCGGGCGACCGACCGGGTAACCCGCCCGCCACCTCGGCCCCGGGCGGACCGTCCGGCGGATCGAGCGGGGGTCCCACGACGGCCGGCCCCGGTGGTGCCTCGCCGACCCCGCCACCGCCGTTGGGCCAGCGGTTCCGGGTGAGCGACGTGCGGCTGGGCGCCGACCGGGCGAACGGCTCCTGGGTGCGCTGCAACGGCATCGATCAGGTGGAGTTCCTCGGGACCGTGCTCGTGGACGGGGCGGGCCCGGGGGACGTGGTCTTCCAGTGGGTGTACGAGAAGGTGTTCGTGTATCCGCAGGACATCCTGCACTTCACCGGCAGCGGCCCGCGCCAGCAGAGCATCGCGGTCACCTGGCGCATCCCGCCGCAACTGTTCGGCGACGTGAACGGGGTCGTGCAACTGCTGATCCTGCAACCGGTCGCCAACGCGCAGACCGAGCGGTACACGTTCGACTTCAATTGCCGCGTCGGAATCCCCAACGACAACTGACGACTGGCCCGTTCGCCGGCCGATCCGGCACCTCGCACCCACCTTTCCGACCGCGTGCCGTCTTGCGCCGTCGAGCATACCGGGTATACATACTCGGTATGTCCATCAAGCACGGTCTGCTCGCACTGCTCGATCAGGGCCCTCGTTACGGCTATCAGCTCCGGAGCGAGTTCGAGGCCCGGACCGGATCCACCTGGCCGCTCAACGTCGGTCAGGTCTACACCACACTCGGCCGGTTGGACCGCGACGGACTGGTCGCGCCGGACGGCGAGGACGACGAAGGGCACGTCTTCTACCGGATCACCGACGAAGGTCGGCTCGAACTGCGCGCGTGGTTCGAGGCGCCGGTGTCGCGGACCAACCCGCCGCGGGACGAACTCGCGATCAAGCTCGCGATGGCCGTCACCGTGCCCGGCATCGACGTCGGGGTGGTGGTCCAGGGACAGCGCACCCACACGCTGCGGGCGCTGCAGGACTACACCCGGCTCAAGACCCGCGCGGCCCAGGACGACATGGCGTGGCAACTCGTCCTGGAATCACTGATCTTCCACGCGGAGGCCGAGGTGCGCTGGCTCGACCACTGCGAGGCGCGGCTGGCCCGTCGGGCGGCCGAGCGGGAGCCGGCCGCGCCCGCGCCGGACGAGCGGCCCACACCCGTCCGCAGGCGCGGCGCGCGCCGATGACCACGGCTACAGGGGGCACTGTGGAACCGATACTGGAACTCCGGTCGGTGGGCCGCGTCCACGGTCGGGGCGACGTCCGCGTCGAAGCCCTGGCCGGGGTGGATCTGGCCGTCGTACCGGGCGAGATGCTCGCCGTGATGGGACCGAGCGGCTCGGGCAAGTCGACCCTGTTGATGCTCGCGGGCGGTCTGGACCGGCCCACCGACGGCGAGGTGCTGGTCGAGGGCCGGCCGCTGGGCGGGCTCAATCGGCGCCGGATGGCCGCGCTGCGCAGACGCAGCATCGGCTACGTCTTCCAGGACCTCAACCTGGTGCCGGCGCTGACCGCCGCGGAGAACGTCGCGCTGCCGCTCGAACTCGACGGCATGTCGATCCGCCGGGCCCGGCAGGCCGCGCACGAGGCGCTGACCGAGGTCGGCCTGCAACACTTCGGCGAGCGATTTCCCGACGACATGTCCGGCGGCCAACAACAACGGGTGGCGATAGCCCGGGCGTTGGTGGGCGAGCGCCGGTTGGTGCTGGCCGACGAGCCCACCGGCGCGCTCGACTCGACCACCGGCGAGGCGGTGCTGCGGGTGTTACGCGCGCGCTGCGAGTCCGGCGCGGCGGTGGTCCTGGTGACCCACGAGGCCCGGCACGCGGCCTGGGCGGACCGGATCGTGTTCCTGCGCGACGGTCGGCTCGTGGACGACACCGGCCCCTCGGCCGACGCCGAGTCGCTGCTGTCCCGGGGCGGTTCGCGATGAGCGTGAGCTCGTGGCGGGCGACGCTGCGGATCGCCCGTCGGGACGCGCTGCGGGCCAAGGGCCGCAGCGCGCTGATCGTCGCGATGATCGCGGTCCCGGTGCTGGGCATGAGCGCGGCCGATGTGACCTGGCGGAGCGTGCAGTTGGACACCGACGAGGTGATCTCCCGCTCGATGGGGCGGGCGGACGCGCTGGTGTCGGACACCACCGACCGGGGCAACTCCAAGCCCGGGAATCGTCCGGTCGCGATTCGACAGGATCCGACCGGTGACGACTGGCGGCCCGTGGACACGACCGGGGGAGCGGCGCCGACCCCGGCCGAGTCCGGACAGGCCGACGCGGCGCCGACCGAGGCGGCACCGCGTCGCGATCCGGCCTCGCTGATCCCCGGTGTCACCGAGCAGTTGCCCGACCGTGCCACCTTCGGCGCGGTGTCCACCGCGCACGGTCGGACCGACGTGCGCATCCGTGAGTTCGACTACGGCAACCCGCTCGCCGAGGGCATGGTCGTACAACGCGCGGGGCGGGCTCCCCGGGCCGCGGACGAGGTCGTGGTCACCGAGGAGTTGCGCCGATCGGCCGGCTACCGGGTCGGCGGAACGCTGACCGAGAAGTCCACGAACAAGACCTTTCGCATCGTCGGCACGATCGTGCTGCCGAACCGCCTGCGCGACCAGGTGGTGATGGCCGCGCCGGGCGCCCTGATCGACGAGATGCACGCGCGACCGGGCGGGATCAGGGTCTACGGCATGGACAACGCCACGCTGATCCGGGTCCGGGGCGGCATGCCGTGGTCCGAGGTGTCGGCGGCGAACCGCCAGGGTCTGTTGATCAGGTCCGCCGCGGTGTTGCGGGATCCGCCCGCCAGGGCCGATTGGATCTTCGACAGCCCGCGCCAGTGGGCCGACTCGCGGGCCCTTCGGCTCGGCGGCATCGGCCTGGGCCTGGGTCTGCTGGAGATGATCCTGCTCGCCGGTCCGGCCTTCGCGGTGGGTGCCCGCCGCAAGCGACGCGAACTCGGGCTGATCGGGGTGGCGGGTGGCAGCCGTCGGCACATCGGCGCGGTGGTGCTCGGCGGCGGGCTGGTCCTGGGCGTGATCGGGGCCGTGGTCGGTACGGCGGTGGGCCTGGTCGTCGCGGCGTCGATCCGGAACTGGGTCGCCGAGCGTTCCGGCGCGCTGTCGGGCCGCTACGACGTGCGAGCGCTGGAGTTGCTCGGCATCGGGGCGGTGGGCGTCGCCGTCGGTGTGCTCGCCGCGCTCGTCCCGGCCTGGCTGGCCTCCCGCGAGGACATCGCCGCCTCGCTGACCGGGCGCCGGGGGGTTCGGCGCGGCTCGCGCGTGTTGCCGATCGTCGGGGCCGCGGTCACCGCGCTCGGCGTGGGCGTCGCCCTGTTCGGCGCGGATCGGGCGGACGACAAGATCATCGTCGCCGGGGTGGTGGCGGCCGAGTTCGGCCTGGTCGCGTGTTGCCCGGCGCTGATCGGTGCGACGGCCAGGCTCGGCCGATTCCTGCCGCTGACTCCCCGGTTGGCGCTGCGTGACGCGGCCCGCAGTCGTCCGCGCAGCGCGCCCGCGATGGCCGCGGTGATGGCCGCGGTGGCGGGTTCGGTGGTGATCGCGGTGGTCTGGTCGAGTCAGAACGCGGACGAGCGCAACGAGTACCGCCCCAATGCCCAGGAGAACCACGTGTTGGTCGGCTTCCCCGGGCGCATGCCGATGAGCGGGATACCGGGTGAGGAGGTGGTGAGCGCCGGGCAGGCCGAGGACGTCCGGCAGGCCGTGGAGCGGATCCTGCCCGACGCGAAGGGCGGTGTGTTGGGCACCCTGGGCACTCCCTGTACGGGGGAGGGCCGGTGTGTCACGTACCAGCCGCAGAAGTTGCCCGAGGCCCGCTGCCCGGCCCGCAACGCCGAGGAGGCGCAGCGGTGGCGCGACGATCCGCGCTGCCCGGTCGAGGTGCGGTCCCGGAACGGCTTCTTCCAGTCGGTCGTCGGGGAGCCGGATCTGCTGCGCAAGCTGACCGGCGCGGACGATCCACGCGCCGTCGAGGTGTTGTCCCGAGGCGGGGTCGTGCTGTTCGAGGACGGCTACGTCGGGCCGGACGGCACGGTCGAGGTCAAGGCGCAGGAGATGTTCCTCGCCGGACCGGTTCGCCCGCCCGCCCCGAACGAGGTCCGGGCGGATCCGCCCGGTGTCCGGCTGCCCGCCGTGTCGGTGCGAGGCCCCTTCGGTCTGTCCGGCATGTTCGCCTCGCCCGAGGCGGCCCGGGTGCTCGGGGCCGCGGTCGAGCCGGCCGGTCTGGTCTACGACGCCGGGCGTTCGCCCTCGGACGCGGAGAAGCAACGGCTGGAGGACCAGGTGGCCAAGGTCTCCGACCGGGGCTTCGTCTTCGTCGAGCGGGGCTTCCAGCCGAGGAGCGACGCGCGCATGTTGCTGCTCGCGGTGTTCGCGCTGGTGATCTCGATCGGCGCGTCCGGGGTGGCCACCGGATTGGCCCTGGCCGACGCGCAGAAGGATCTGGCCACCCTGGGCGCGGTGGGCGCGCCGCCGAGTGTGCGACGCCGGTTGTCCGCGTTCCAGAGCGGGGTGATCGCGCTCCTGGGCACCGCGCTGGGACTGGCGGCCGGTGCACTGGCGGGGGTGGTCGTGCGCCGAGGACAGAAGTCGGCGCTGTGGGACGCGATGCCGGCCGACGCCAGGAGCCGGCTGCATGCTCCCGAACTGGTGATTCCGTGGACGCAGATGGCTCTCGCGCTGATCGTGCTGCCGATCCTCGCGGCCCTGCTCGCGGCGCTTTTGACACGATCGCGTGCGGTGGTGCGCAGCAGGACGGGATAACCCTCCGGCGCTCCTAGGATGAGATGTATGGATACGCCGAACAACGAAGCGAATGGTGAAAACCCGCAGGTGGTGATCGTCGGGCCGGATGGCATGGCGCTCGGCGGCGGCCTCGGTGAAGAGGGCGGTGAACTCGCGGTGACCGACATGGTCGAACAACCCGCGAAGGTCATGCGCATCGGCAGCATGATCAAGCAGCTTTTGGAGGAGGTGCGCGCGGCTCCTCTCGACGAGGCGAGCCGGGTGCGCCTCAAGGAGATCCACGCCAGCTCGATCAAGGAGCTGGAGAAGGGGCTCGCCCCTGAACTGGTGGAGGAGCTGGATCGGCTCTCCTTGCCGTTCACCCACGACTCGGTGCCCAGCGAGTCCGAGCTGCGGATCGCCCAGGCACAGTTGGTGGGCTGGCTGGAGGGCCTGTTCCACGGCATCCAGACCGCGCTGTTCGCGCAGCAGATGGCGGCGCGCGCACAACTGGAGACGATGCGCCGGGCACTGCCGCCCGGCATGGCTCCGGGCGGCCAGGGCGAACCGCCGCACACCCAGTCGGGTCCCTACCTCTAGCGTTCCGGTAGGGGCGTACCCCGGGTCGGTGCGCGATGGCACCGACCCGCTGCGCTCTCGTCGTGTCTCTGACAGGCTGTCGGCGATGCGACGGGAGCGCTTTTCGGTAGGTCGACTCGGGCCGAGGGCGTGCGCGAGTCGTGCGGCGTGGAGGGCGGCCTGACGGTGACCGTTTCGGGGGACCCGGCTCGGGCGAACGGGCGTGTCTTCGGCGGTGGGCGGTATCGCACCGGGCGCCGGATCGGCGGCGGCGGCATGGCCGTCGTGCACGAGGCGCACGATCTGTTGCTCGATCGCATCGTCGCGGTCAAACGCCTGCGCAGCGACCTGGCCGAGGACACCGTCGCGCGCTCGCGCTTCGCCCGCGAGGCCGAGCACGCCGCCGCGCTGAACCACCCCACGATCGTCTCCGTGTTCGACACCGGCGCCGATCCCGGTGAGGACGGCGTGCTGGTGCCGTGGATCGTGATGGAGCTGATCCAGGGCCTGACCCTGCGCGATCTGCTGGAGGCGCACGGCCCGGTGCCGTGGCCGCGCGCCCTGGCGATCACCGCGAAGGTGCTCGACGCGCTGGAGTACAGCCACGACCGCGGTCTGGTGCACCGCGACATCAAGCCGGTCAACGTGATGATCACGCCGAGCGGCGAGGTCAAGGTGATGGACTTCGGCATCGCCCGCGCGCTGTTCGTCACCGACGGCGCGCTCACCGACCCCGGTCGGATCATGGGCACCCCGCAGTACTTCTCCCCCGAGCAGGCGTTCGGTCATCCCGCGTCCACCCGTAGCGACCTGTACTCGGTGGGCTGCCTGCTGCACGAACTGCTGGTCGGGATGCCGCCGTTCGACGGCGGTACGGCCGTGCACATCGCGTATCGGCACATGCGCGAGGAGCCGACCCCGCCCTCCGCGTACCGGCCCGACGTGCCCGGCGCGGTCGACGATCTGGTGTTGCACGCGCTGCGCAAGGACCCGCGTCTGCGCTTCGACACCGCCGGGCGGATGCGCGAGTCGGTGCGCCGGATCCTGCCCGCGGACGTGTGGGATTCGGTGCTTTACGGTGCCGGCGTCCCGGCGCCGCCGCCGGGACCGCCGATACCGGCGACGTCGGCGGGGCCGATGGGGCAGCGACCGACGCGGCTGCCGGGCGGCGGTCCGCCGTGGGTGCGGATGTTGTCCGGGTTCGGGCCCAGGGCCCGTTCGGCGGGCGCGCACAGTGCGCCGGGCGCCTACGGCCGCAGGAGCGGCGCGGGCGCCGCGTTCGCGGCGACCGTGCTGGGCGTGCTGGCCGTGCTCGCGTCGATCCTGATGTTGCGCTGACCCGCGCCGGCACGATCGCGCGGTCCGGTGCCGGCAGCGGCCCAAGGCATCGGCCGGGGTGCCGGAATCCCGTTACCATGGGCTCTCACCCGGGAGTACCACCGATCCCGGTATCGTTTCGGGACTTGAACCGAGGAAGCACCACATTTCATCTGCACTTCGGCGCGGGTTCACCCCCGGGCGCCACGTGAGGGGACTGCCGAGGATGATCGCCGAGTCCCCGGCCACCACCCTGACGTCCGAGTCGGCGTGCCTTTGTGGCCGGCCGGTCGTTGGAACCGTCGTGCTCCCCCGCTCCCGTGGTGTTTTCCGCTCCGATCTGCTCGCGGCGGACTCCATCGGCCCAGTTCGGCGGCCCCGGGCGGGCCGCCCCGACGCACAGGGCGAGGAGCGATGACCCCGCCGCAGGGACCGGACGACCACGAGGCGTCCGGCACACAGGTGAAGACGGTCGGATCCGGCCGCTACGAACTCGGCCGCCAGCTCGGTCGCGGTGGCATGGCCGAGGTGTTGATGGCCCACGACGTACGGCTGGGCCGCACGGTCGCGGTCAAGACGCTGCGCCCGGACCTCGCGCAGGACCCGGTGGCCCGCTCGCGCTTCGGCCGTGAGGCCCAGAATGCGGCGTCGCTCAACCATCCCGCGATCGTGTCGGTCTACGACACGGGCGAGGACCGGGTCGGCGAAGAGCTGGTGCCGTTCATCGTGATGGAGTGCGTCGAGGGCCGCACGGTGCGCGAACTGCTCGGCGAGGGCAACCCGATACCGCTGGAGCAGGCCCTGCGGGTCACCGAGGGCATCCTGGAGGCGCTCGAGTACAGCCACCGGCACGGCATCATCCACCGCGACATCAAGCCCGCGAACGTGATCATCACCAACTCGGGCGCGGTCAAGGTGATGGACTTCGGCATCGCCCGCGCGATGCACAGCGCGGCGACCACGATGACCCAGACCGGCATGGTCATGGGCACGCCGCAGTACCTGTCGCCGGAGCAGGCCCTGGGTCGGACCGTCGACGCGCGCAGCGACCTGTACTCCAGCGGTTGCCTGCTCTACGAACTGCTGGCGCTGCGCCCGCCGTTCAACGGCGATACGCCGCTGTCGGTGGTGTATCAGCACGTCCAGGACGATCCCCGGCCGCCGTCGATGATGGATCCGCGGGTGCCTCCGCACCTGGACGCGATCGCGTTGAAGGCGCTGGCGAAGAACCCCGACGACCGGTACCAGACCGCCGACGAGATGCGGATGGACATCCGCCGGGCGCTGGCCGGTCAGCAGGTCTCGGTCGCGGTTCCGCCGCGGGTGCCGACCCAGCAGGCGCCGCGGCCCGAGTTCGGTTCGTGGAGCCAGGCCGCCGCGGGTACGGCGGTGGGCTCGGCGCACTCCGGCTCGGCCGAGGCCACCGCCGCGATGCCGCCGCTCGCGGGGCACCCCGGTACCGGCACGCTGCCCGGGCAGTCCGCCAACGACGGCGGCACCGGACCGCTGCCGATCCTGCCGCACGACCCGCCGCCCAAGCGCAGGCTGCCGGTCTTCCTGGTGGCCGCGCTCGCGGTGATCCTGGTGGCGGTCGGGGCGGTGTTCCTGGCCAAGGGGTTCGGGGGCGGCGACAGTCCGTCGACGAAGCGGGAGTCGCCCGCCGCCACGACGAGCGACAACGGTGTCGCCCAGCCGGCTACGAGCAACAAGCCCGACCCGGGCAAGGCGACGTCGAGCACGACCCCGTCCTTCCCGCCGCAGACGCGTTCGAACCCGACGTTCGGCAACACGCGGGATCCGGGCGGGACGACCACGGGCCAGACGCACCCGCCGACCTCGCCCCCGCCGACCAAGCCGTCCGAGACGACGCGCCCGACCACGTCCACCACGCCGACCAAGGGTGGCGGGACGAAGCCGCCGGACCCGGTCGGTGGCGGTGGCAGCGGTCCGGGCAATCCGGGCACCGGCACGACCCCCTGATCCGAGCCTGCGAACCCGCGGGCGCCACGATTCGTGGCGCCCGCGGGTTCTCGCGTACCGGGTCGGTCGTCAGCCCAGGAACGCCTTCAGGACCTCGTCGTAGGCCATCGTCCACCACACGATCAGTGCGGCGGACGCGGGAAACAGCGGGGCACACCGCGGGTCGTGTTCGAGGTAGTGCCGGGTGAGCATCCAGAAGTCGTTCAGTCGTTCCCACCACAGTCGGTGCACGGCGGCGGCGAGTTGGGTGGGTCCCGGGTCGACCACGCCGCGGTAGCCGGCCACGTAGCCGCGGACCCGATCGAGGTCGAGGGTGCCCGAGATCGGGTCGGTGAAGAAGATCAGCGCGGCTCGCACCAGCTCCTCGGTGTCGGGCAGGGCCGCCAGCCGATCCCAGTCGATGATCGCCACCGGCTCGGTGCCCTGATACAGCAGGTTCAGCGGGTGGAAGTCGCCGTGCACGTAGCCGGTGCGCGGTGCCTCGTGGTCGCGTGGCCGTCGGTGCGCGTGCCGCAGCAACATCGCGCGCCGTTCGATCAGCCGCAGCTCGGCGAGCCGGTCGAACGCGCTCGGCTCGGATCGGGTGCGGATCCGGGTGAGCAGGCGCTCGACGGTGGCCAACGATTCGTGCGGGTCGGCGGTGGGCACCAGCAGCGGTTGTTGTACGGGCGGGAGCAGCTTCGGCAACGTCACGTGCACGCCGCCGAGCAGCGCACCCACCCGGGCACAGCCCCGGGCGTCGAGCTCGGTGCCGCGTCGGTGGGTGCCCTCCACCCAGGGGTAGAGCGCGAACCAGCGGCCGCGCGAGGTGAGCACGGTGCGCCCGCGCCGGTCGGCCACCGGCGGGAGCGCGGGTATCCCGCAGACGGCGAGCCGCTGGGTGATGTGGTGCTGGAAGCGGATGGTGTCGGGTCGTTGGTCCAGATAGTGCTTGAGAAACCAGCGTCCCCTGGTGGTGACGACCTCGTAACCTCGGTTGAGGAGGCCCTCGGCGATGGGCCGGAACGAGAGAGCCTCGCCGACTCGGTAGCGGTCGATCGTCACAGCCAGTGGGGACCCTGGCCGGGAGGGGGTGTACACGGCGCCAATCTATGTCACGGAAAGCAATCGAGTAGCTACACTGTGCAACCTTCACGCGTAAGCGTGTTTTTGTTGTCACGCGTTCGAGGAGTCGGCCGGTGCGTACACCGATACCGACCGGCGCCGGCCCGACTCAGCCGAACAACTTTTCCAGGACCTGGGCGACGCCGTCCTCCTGATTGCTGCCGGTGTGCCGAGCCACCGCGGCCAGCACGTCGGGGTGCGCGTTGGCCACCGCGTACGCCTGTCCGGCCCAGGCCAACAGCGGCAGATCGTTGGGCATGTCGCCGAACGCCACCACGTCCTCGGTACGGATCCCGCGCTGCGCGCAGAACCAGGCCAGGGTACTGGCCTTGCTGATGCCCAAGGCGCTGATCTCCACCAGGGCGATCGCCGAGGAGTGGGTGAATTCCGCGTACGCGCCCGCCCGTTCGCGGGCCAGCGCGAGGAACACGTCCGGGTCCAGGCTGTGGTGCCGGGCGAGCAGCTTGAGCACCGGCCCGGTCAACAGTTCCTCGACCGGGCCGACCGCGTGCACGATCGACACGTCGCGCTCCACCGCGGGGTAGTCCGGCTCGTGCATGAACCCGGTCTCGGTCTCCACCGCGAAGCACACGTCCGGCACCGCCTCGCGAAGCAGCTCGGTGACCTTGCGGGCGGCGGTCACGTCCATCGTGTGGGTGCCCACGATCCGCTCGGCGCGCAGGTCGTACACGACCGCGCCGTTGCCGCAGATGGCCAGGCCGTGATGGCCGGTGACCTCGGCGACGCGGTTCATCCAGCGCGGTGGACGGCCGGTCACGAAGACCACCTCGGCGCCGGCGGACTCGACCAGTTCCAGCGCGGCGAGGGTGCGTTCGGAGATGGACCCGTCGTCGCGCACGATGGTGCCGTCGAGGTCGGTGGCCACTAGGCGTGGGCGATTCGTGATCGTCACGGGTACATCCTCGCTCAGAAACGATTCGTCGGGTCCACGGGGCCGGGCGCGGTGTCCGGGCGCCCGGCGCGCGGGACCGGATCGCTCAGTCGAGTTGGCGCAGTCCCTCGGTGGCGATGCGTTCGAAGACGACCGGGTCGGCCGCGAAGACGGAGTCCGGCACCGGCCAGTGCAGCACCAGTTCGGTGATACCCAGCTCGCGGTAGCGGCCCGCGTAGTCGACGAACGCGTCCAGCGAGTCCAGCGGTCGCTCCAGGGTCGAGCCCTGCAGCAGCACCTTCGCCAACTCGTCGGGCTTGCGGCCCTCGGCCGCGCAGACGTCGGAGAGGCGGGCGAGCTGTTCGGCGATCACGGCCGGGCAGTCCTGGGCCGGGACGTCCTTGGGGCCGCGGGGGTCGCCGTAGGTGATCCAGCCCTCGCCGTGCCGTGCGGTCAGGCGCATGCCTCGGGGACCGGTCGCCGCGATGTACATCGGCACCCGGGGCTGTTGCCGGCCGGCCGGGATCATCCGCACGTCGTGCGCGGTGTAGTAGGTGCCCTCCTGGGTCACCGCCGGTTCGCTGAGCAGGCGATCCATCAGCGGGACGAACTCGGCGAGCCGGTCGGCCCGCTCGCGGGGGGACCACGACCGTTGGCCCAGCGCGGTGGCGTCGAAGCCGGTGCCGCCGGCGCCGATGCCCGCGATCAACCGGCCGTCGCTGATGTCGTCGATGGCGGCGAGGTCCTTCGCCAGGGTGACCGGGTGGCGGAAGTTGGGCGAGGTGACCATGGTGCCCAGCCGCAGCCGCTCGGTGGCCGTCGCGGCCGCGGTGAGGGTGGGTATCGCCCCGAACCACGGAAGCTCGCGGAAGCTGCGCCAGGACAGGTGGTCATAGGTGTAGGCGGCGTGAAACCCGAGGTCTTCGGCGCGACGCCACACCTTTCGGCCCTCGGTCCAGCGGTGGATCGGGAGGATCACAGTGCTCAAACGCATCGCTCGACCATACGTGCCCGCGGCGCCGACCCCGCGACGGGCCGGCGCCGCGGTTCGGTCAGCGCACGTACGCCCCCGCCCGGGCCGCGGCGGCGGCGGCCGTCGCGGCGAGTTCCGCACTCGCCTCGTCCAATGGGTCGCCGCTCGCCAGCAGTCGGTAGTACAGCGGCGCCGACACGGCCCGGATCACCTCGTGCGGGTCCGTTCCGGCCGGCGCCTCGCCGCGGGTGATCGCGGCCTCCACACACGGCGCCCACTCCTTGATCCGGGTGGCGTAGAACGCGTGCAGCGCGTCCGAGGTGCGGGCGTCGCAGGTCGCCGCGGCGATCACCGCCTTGAACAGCGCGCCCTGCCGCTCGTCGGTGAGGGTGCGGCGCACCAGGTGCGCGTTGGCCCGCAGATCGCCGAGCAGTGAGCCGGTCTCGGTGCGCGCGACCGAGCTCTCGGCCATGTCCACGAGCAGGTCGGCGACGAGCGCGGTGGTGCTGCCCCAGCGTCGGTAGACGGTGGTCTTGCCGACCTCGGCCCGCTGCGCGACGTCGGCCAGGTCCAGGCCGGCGAAGCCGCGCTCGGCGAGGGCGTCCCCGGCCGCGCGCAGCACCGCCTCGCGGACCCGGGCGGTGCGCCCGCCGGGGCGGACCGTGCCGGGGTCGGCCGGCCCCTCTCCCGGCGCCGGGGGATGGCCTGCGGAGCCGGGAGGGGGATCGCCGGCGAGACCGTCCGAGGTCATAACGGGACTCCTGTTCCATTAAGTCGTTCCAGCGTGCTACCTTCGGAGCATCTTAACGGGAAAGTAGACCCGTTAGAGCATCTCGGGAGATTCACATGTCCACGCTCGAGCACACCGACAGGCCGGTCGCGGCCCCACCCACCGCCGTACCCGACACCGAGCGCAGCTCGATGACCGGCCGGCAGAAGCTGATCCTCACCCTCCTTCTCGGCGCCCAGTTCATGATCGCGGTGGACTTCTCGATCCTGAACGTCGCCCTGCCCGTGGTCGGCGAGGGCCTCGGCTTCTCGCTGAACAACCTGCAATGGGTGGCCACCGCGTTCGCGCTGACCGCCGCCGGCTTCACCCTGCTGTTCGGCCGGGTCGCGGACCTGTTCGGCCGCAAGCGACTGTTCCTGGGCGGGATGGCGCTGCTCGGCGCCTCCTCCGCGCTCGGCGGCTTCGCCACGTCGCCCGAGATGTTGCTGACCGCCCGGGTGCTCCAGGGACTGGCCACCGCGGCGGTGACTCCGGCGGGTCTGTCGTTGTTGACCACCGCCTTCCGGGAAGGGCCGCTGCGGGACCGGGCGCTGGGCCTGAACGGCGCGCTGATGTCGGCCGGATTCACCGCGGGCGCGGTGCTGGGCGGCCTGCTCACCGACATGTTGTCCTGGCGCTGGGCCTTCTTCGTCAACGTGCCGGTGGCCGCGTTGGTGTTGATCCTCGCGCCGTCGGTGATCACCGACGCCCGGCCGACCCACCGGCCCAGGCTCGACGTGCCCGGTGCGATCGCGGTCACCGGCGGCCTGCTGGCCCTGGTCTTCGGGTTGACCCAGGCGGGCGCCGAGGGCTGGGGCGAGGCCGGCACGCTCGGCTCGCTGGTCGCCGGCGTCGTGCTCCTGGTCGCCTTCTGGTTCATCGAGCGCCGCGCCGCCTCGCCGCTGGTCCCCGTCGGCATCATGAAGCGCCGCTCGGTGTTGTGGGGCAACCTCACCGGTCTGATCGCGTTCGTGACCGAGACCTCGCTGGTCTTCCTGCTCACGCTCTACCTCCAGGAGGTCCTGGACTACTCGCCGCTGGCCACCGGGCTCGCCTTCGGCGTGCTGGGCATCGGCACGGTCCTCGGCGGCACCCTCGGCGGCCGGGTGGTGGGCCGGTTCGGCACCCGCACCACGATCGTCGCCGGCGGCGTGGTCCAGGCCCTGGCCACCGTGTCGCTGGTCGCCCTGGGCAGCTCGGGCGGCTGGATCTGGCTGCTGCTCGCGGCGACCTTCGTCGGCGGTGTGGGCAACATGCTGATGATCGTCGGCTTCATGATCACCGCGACCTCCGGCCTGCCGGACGACGAACAGGGCCTGGCCACCGGTCTGGCCACGATGACCCAGCAGGTGGGCATCACGATGGGCATCCCGATCATGAGCGCGATCGCCACCGCGCGGATGAACTCGCTCGGCAGCACCGGACCCGACGCGGTCCTGTCCGGGGTCGGCGTGGCGATCCTGGCCGACTCGGCCCTGGTCCTGCTCGGCGCGCTGCTGGCGGGCCTGTTCCTGGCCCCGCGTCGGACCGGGCGCTCGGCCACCTGAGCGATGGCCGGGCGAGTCTCGACCCAGTGCCGCCGAGCAGACCGAGGAGATCCGTCATGACCGCGACCCACGCCGCCTTCGACACCCTGCCGCCGGCGATCCCCGTGCCCGGTGCCGACCACGACGTCCCGGTCCGGATCTTCGCCGGCGGCCCCGGCACGGCCGGCCTCCTGGTCTGGGCGCACGGCGGGAGTTGGCACTCGGGGGGCACCGAGGACTGGGCGCCCGCGCTGGCCCACCTGGCCCGGGTCGCCTCGACCACGGTGGTCGGCGTCGACTACCGGCTGGCCCCCGAACACCCGCACCCCGCCGCCCTGCTCGACCTGCTCACCGTGCTGGACTGGGCCGGTGACCGGGTCGGCGCCGAGCCGCTCTCGGTCGGCGGGGACAGCGCGGGCGCCACGATCGCCGCCTGCGCCGCACTGGTCCGGCGCGACCGGGGTCGGCCGCTCACCGGGCAACTGCTCGCCTACCCGCCGATCGACCCGGACCGCCGCGCCGAGTCCTACCGCAGCCGACCCACCGCCTTCCCGTCCCGGGCCGCGCTCGGCTCGGCCTGGCGGGCGTACCGGGGACAGGCGTCGGTCCACCCGGCCGCCGTCGGCGCGCGAGCGCTGTACAGCACCCCGCGCGAGGCCGCCGACCTCGCCGGGGTCGCCCCCGCGATCCTCGCGGCCGGCGCGTTGGACCCGGTCGTGGACGACGTGCGCGACCACGCCCGACGACTGCGCGCCGCCGGTGTCCCGGTCGAACTGCACGAACCCGCCGGCACCGGCCACGGCGCCTTCCTGACCGACCCGAGCTTTCGACACCGCCTGGGCACCGCGTACGCGGCGACCCACCACGCGGCCCGACCCACCCGGAGGAATCGATGAACAACGGCGCTCTGCTTCGGCACTTCGCGGACCTGCGCGACGGCACCCACGGCGACGCGGTCTCGCGTGCGGACAAGGAGGCGCTGTTCCGCGCGGCCGTCGCGCTGCTCGACCCGCACGCCCGCCGGGCCCTGGCGGACCTGGACCACGATCTGCTGCTGGGCACCGGCGAGTGCACCGCCACCGGCGTGCGACCCGCGCGGGACGGCGGCCTGGAGGCGGTCTGGGAGCTGTCCTGGCCGCGACAACGCGCGGCCGGCCTCGGGCCGATCCTCCTGCGGGCGTACTACGGCGCCGGTTTCCACCACCCGCACCTGCGCGGCGGCACGGTCGGCGACTGGCCGCTGAACGTGTTCACTCCCGAGGACGCCGCCGAGGAACTGCCCACGCTGCGCGCGATCGCCGCCGCGGACCTGCACAACCTGGTCTTCCGGCGGGACTTCCGGATCGTCCCGGCGACGACGGGCCGCTGAGCGATCCCCGGTGCATGCATTGTGCAGCTACTTGTAGGATGACTGGGCAACCCCACGAATTCGGGAGAGTCCATGTCGCTCCAGGCAGCCGGTAGACGTTCCCTCGTCGACGATGCGATCGATCAGCTCCGCGCCCAACTGACCGCCGGCACCTGGCCGGTCGGCGCGCGCATTCCCAGCGAGAGCGTGATCGCCGAACGGCTGCGGGTCGGTCGGAACACCGTGCGCGAGGCCATCCGCGTGCTCGTGCACGCCGGGATGCTGGAGTCGCGCCAGGGCGACGGGACCTACGTACGCTCCACCACCGACCCTGGCGACCTGGTCCGCCGGATCGAGCACGCCGACCTGCGGGACATCTTCGAGATGCGCCGTGCGCTGGACGTGGAGGCCGCCCGGCTCGCCGCCCAGCGCCGCACCGCCGAGGACCTGGACCGGATCCGCCGCGCACTGATCCGTCGCGGCGCGGCGGACGGCAGCGCGGACAGCCCGGAGCCGCACGACTTCGACCGGGGCGAGCCGGCCGAGGGCGAGCTGGACGACCTGGTCGAACAGGACGTGGCCTTCCACACCGCGATCGCGATCGCGTCGCACAACTCGGCGATGGTCGCCACCTACCGCTGGTTCAGCGACTCGTTGTGGCGCGCCATCCGCACGGTGGTCGGCGACGGCACCCTCCCGGACGCGTCGCACGGCCTGCACGTGGCGCTGGCCGAGGCGATCGAGGCGGCCGATCCGGACGCGGCCGAGTCGGCCGTGCGCCGCATCCTCGAACCCGCCGTGCTCGCCCTCGACGCACTGCTGCACGACCCGACGAAGCACCACCGCAGGGAGCACGACGCATGAGCACGACCGAGCTGCGCATACCCCCGACCGGCAAGGCCGCCGGCGGCACCGCCAGGGCGACCGGTGGCGCGTTGTTGCTCGCCGGCATCGTGCTGATCGCGCTCAACATGCGGGCCGGGCTCTCCAGCGTGTCCCCGCTGGTGGGCGAACTGCGCGAGGTGTTCCATCTGTCCGCGACCACGGGCAGCCTGATCACCGCGATACCGGTGCTGTTCCTGGGCCTGATCTCGCCGCTCGCGCCGATCGCGGCCCGCCGGTACGGCACCGAACTCGTGCTGCTCGGTGCGCTGGTCGTGGTCGGCCTCGGCATCCTGCTGCGGGTGGTTCCGGACCTGACCGCGCTGTTCGCGGGCGGCGCGCTGGTCGGTTCCGGGATCGCGGTGCTCAACGTGCTGATGCCGGGCGTGGTCAAGCGCGAGTTCCCGCACCGGGCGGCGGCGATGATCGGCGTGTACAGCGCCGCCATGGTGTTCGGCGCCGCCGTGTCGGCGGGTGCGACCGTGCCGCTGGAGAACACCATCGGACACGGCTGGCAGCCGGCGCTCGGCGTCTGGGCGCTCCTGGCCTTCGTGGCGGTGGCCGTCTGGCTGCCGCACGTGCGCCGCCGGCGCGGGAGTGTCCCGGCCGCGATGCCGCACGTGCCGGGCCTGTGGAAGTCGTCGTTGGCCTGGCTGGTGACCGGCTTCATGGGCCTGCAGTCGTTGCTGTTCTACGTACTGCTCGCCTGGATGCCGACCATCCTCACCGACAACGGGATGAGCAAGGGCACCGCGGCGACGATCTTCGCGTTCAGCACGTTCGTGCAGATCCCGGCCTCGTTCGCCGGGTCGATCCTGGCCGGTCGGATGCGCAACCAGAGCCCGCTGGTGTTCGGCTCGGTCGGCCTGATCGTGGTCGGCTATGTGGGGCTGATGGTCGCGCCCACCGGCGGGGCGTGGGCGTGGGCGGCCATCCTGGGCTTGGGCCAGGGCGCCGCGGTGTCGCTCGCGCTGACCCTGATCGTGCTGCGCTCGCCGGATCCGAACACGGCCGCGCAATTGTCCGGGATGGCGCAGGCGGTCGGCTACGTGCTCGCCGCGTTCGGGCCGTTGGCCGCCGGGGCGCTGCACCAGGCCACGGGCGGGTGGACGGTGCCGATCGTGCTGATGCTGGTGTTGTCCGGGTGCGCGCTGGTCTGCGGGGTGGGCGCCTCGCGGCCGATCCACGTGCGCGTGGCGCGGGAGGTTTCGGTGCCCGCCGGGCCACCCGTCGGCTGACTCAGGCCGGGAACAGCCGCTCCAGGACCACCGCGACGCCGTCGTCCATGTTGGACAGGGTCACCTCGTCCGCGACGGTGAGCAGTTCGGCGTGGGCGTTGGCCATGGCCACGCCGTGGGCGGCCCACTTGAACATGGTGACGTCGTTGGGCATGTCGCCGAACGCGATGGTGTCGGCGGCCTTGACGCCCAGCCTGCGCGCGGCCAGGGACAGGCCGACCGCCTTGCTCAGGCCCAGCGGCAACAACTCGACGATGTTCGTGCCGGCATGCGTGACGTCCACCAGACCGGCGCAGATCTTGCGGGCGCACGCGGTCAGCCGGTCGTCGTCGTAGTCGTCGTGGTGCAGGTAGAGCTTGAGGATCGGCTCCGACCACAGCTCGTCGCGGTCACGGAGCACGTGCACCGGCAACACCGGGTTGTACGGATAACCGCGCTCCACCGCGACCTCGCCGGTCAACCCGTCCCGGCTGACCGCGAACCGTACGTCGCCCAGTTCCTCGGTCAACCGCTCGGTGGCCAGCCTGGCCAGTGCCCGGTCCAGCGTGACCGACGTGAGCAGCCGCTGCTCGCCCGCGTGGTAGACCTGCGCGCCCTGCCCGCACACCGCGAGCCCCCGGTAGCCCAACGCCTCGAACACCGGACGCGTCCAGGACACCGCGCGCCCGGTCACTATCACGTGCTTCGCACCGGCCGCGGTGACCCGGGCCAGCGCCGCACGGTTGCGCGCCGAGACGGTGTGGTCCTCGCGCAGGAGCGTGCCGTCCAGGTCGGTGGCGACCAGGGAGAAGGTCACGCCTGCACCGGTTCCAGCACCTCACGGCCGCCGAGGAACGGACGCAGCGCCGCCGGCACGACCACCGAGCCGTCCGGCTGCTGGTGGTTCTCCAGGATCGCCACGATCGTGCGCGGCACCGCGCACAGCGTGCCGTTGAGCGTGGCCAGCGGGCGGGTGCCCTGCTCGTCGCGCATCCGCACCTGAAGCCGGCGGGCCTGGAACTCGGTGCAGTTCGAGGTCGAGGTGACCTCGCGGTACTTGCCCTGGGTCGGGATCCACGCCTCGATGTCGAACTTGCGCGCGGCCGAGGCGCCGAGGTCGCCGGACGCGACGTCGATCACCCGGTACGGCAGTTCGAGCCGGTTCAGGAACTCCTTCTCCCACGCCACCAGGCGCCGGTGCTCCGCCTCGGCCTCCTCCGGCGCGACGAAGCAGAACATCTCCACCTTGTCGAACTGGTGCACCCGGATGATGCCGCGCGTGTCCTTGCCGTAGGTGCCCGCCTCGCGGCGGAAGCACGGCGAGAAGCCCGCGTAGCGCAGCGGCAGTTCGGCGGCCGGGATGATCTCGTCCATGTGGTACGCCGCGAGCGGCACCTCGGCGGTGCCCACGAGGTAGTAGTCGTCGGCCTCCAGGTGGAACACGTTCTCCGCGGCCTGGCCGAGGAAGCCGGTGCCCTCCATCGCGTGCGGACGCACCAGGGCGGGCGTCAACATCGGCGTGAAGCCGGCCTCGGTCGCCTGCGCGATGGCCATGTTGACCAGCGCGAGTTCGAGCAGCGCGCCGACGCCGGTGAGGTAGTAGAAGCGCGAGCCGGACACCTTCGCGGCCCGCTCGACGTCGATCGCCTTGAGCATCCGACCCAGCTCGACGTGGTCGCGCGGCTCGAAGCCCTCGGCCGCGAAATCGCGCGGCGTGCCGATCTCCTCGAGCGTGACGAAGTCCTCTTCGCCACCGACCGGCGCGTCCGGGTCGATCAGGTTGGCCAGCGCCTTGAGCAGTCGGTCGGTCTCGGCCTTGGCCTCGGCCTGCTCCGCGTCCGCGGTCTTGACCTCGGCGGCCAGCGCCTGGGCCCGGGTCAGCAGCTCCTGCCGCTCGTCGCCCTTGGCCTTGGAGACCTGCTTGCCCATCGACTTCTGCTCGTTGCGCAGCGCGTCGAACCGGGAACCGGACGAGCGGCGGAGCTCGTCCGCGGCGAGCAGCGCGTCGACGATGGTCTCGTCCTCGCCGCGGGCGCGCTGCGAAGCGCGGACACGGTCGGGATCCTCACGGAGCAGTCGCAGGTCGATCACGGCCAAAGCCTACCGGGGCCCCGCCAACGGATTTCGCGAGTGCGACGAAGCCGACCACCCGCAAACACACGTGCCGGCCCGAATCCGGGCTAAGAATGAGAGATGAGCACTCCCACCTGGACCAGGAAGCGCCTCGACCCGGACCGGCGATTCGGCCTCAGGCTGACCCTGGTCGCCCTCGCGCTGCTGGTGGGCGCCGTGCCGTTCGGGCTGCTCGCGCTGCTGGTGGAGACCAAGTGGTCGCCGTTGCTCGACTTGGACAAGGACGTCGCGACCGGCCTCAACGACTGGGTCCGCGAACATCCCGACTGGCAACACGCGCTGCGGATCCTCAGCGACTGGGTCTGGGATCCGAACATGTACCGGCTGCTGGTCGCCGTCATGTGCGTCTGGCTCTGGTGGCGCGGCGCCCGCCGACTGGTGGTGTGGGCGGTGGCCACCATGGTGATCGGCGGCCTGCTCGGTGCGGGGCTCAAGCTCGTCTTCACCCGGGCCCGGCCGAATCTGCCCAACCCGGTCGACCACGCAGGCGGCTGGTCCTTCCCGTCCGGGCACGCGCTGATGGGTGTGGTCGGCCCGGGGGTGCTGCTGCTGGCGCTGTTGCCGCTGATACCTCGGGTGTATCGGCCGATCGCCTGGGTGGTCGCGATCGGCTCGGCGATCGGCGTCGGCTTCACCCGGGTCGCGCTCGGCGTGCACTACGTCACGGACGTGGTCGGTGGCTGGGTGCTCGGCCTGATCGTGCTCGCCGCGACCTCCGCGGTCTTCGAATGGTGGCGCCGCGACGCCGGTCTACGGGACGTGGACGCGACCGAGGAGGGCCTGGAACCGGAGATCGAGGGGCACGACCTCGATCCGGAGATTTCACACATTCGACCCGGAACCGACGGGCACTCCTCGGATCGGCGGAACTGAAGGAAGCACGGCCGGGTAAGAATGTCGGTCATGCTCACCGAAGCAGGACGGTTCCTGCGCCGTATCGTCCTGCCCCTCGCGATATTGACGTTCGTCATGGTCGGCCTCGGTCTGCTGATCACCAAGACCCTCGACGGCGTCTGGCCGTTCACCGTCGAGGACGACCTCGATCGCACCTTCGCCGAGCATCGTTCGGGCGGCTGGAACGACGTCACGCGGTTGTTCTCCACACTGGCCGACACCCGTGTGATCATCGCCACCACGCTGCTCGCGGTCGTGGTGGCCCGCATCGTCGGCCACTCCTGGCGCGGTCCGATGTTCCTGGCCTGTTCGGTGGCCGGGCAGGCGCTGGTGTTCTTCCTCGTCCAGCTCTTCGTCGCGCGCGATCGCCCGGACGTCCCCCGCCTGGACGCGGCGGCCGCGACGTCGAGCTTCCCGTCCGGGCACACCGGCGCGGCGTTCGCGCTGTACGGCGGGCTGGCGGTGCTGCTCACCGGTCGGCTGCGCGGGCGCTGGCCGGCGGTCCTGGTCTGGGTGTTGCTCGGCGCGATACCGCTCGCGGTGGCCGGTAGCCGGATGTACCGCGGCATGCACCACCCCAGCGACGTGCTGCTGTCGATGGTGTACGCGAGCGTCGTGCTGGTGGTGATGAACCGCGCCCTGCTGTCCCCGAAGTCGGTCTGGGGCTATCGCTCCCGGCGACGCGAGGCCCCGCAGGGGGCCGACGGCGGGCTGCCGCGGGCGGCGCTGGTGGTCAATCCGATCAAGCTCGACGTGGCCGAGTCGCGCACCCGGATCGACCGGATCATGCACGACGCCGGGTGGGCCGAACCGCTGTGGCTGGAGACGACGGTGCTCGATCCGGGCGCCGGGGTGACCGCGAAGGCGTTGGCCGAGGGGGTCGACCTGGTCATCGCGGCGGGCGGCGACGGCACGATCCGCGAGTGCGCCGGTGCGCTGGCCGGTACGGACACCCCGCTCGCGGTGATTCCGGCGGGCACCGGCAACCTGCTCGCGCGCAACCTGGGCCTGCCGATCGACATCGCCGACGCGTTGCACGTGGCGATGCACGGGCGGGATCGGCGGATCGACCTGGGCACGGTGGACCCGGACGACGAACTCGCGGTCACGGCGGGCACCGAGCCGCGCTGCTTCACCGCGATGGCCGGCATCGGGCTGGACGCGGCGATGGTCGCGGACGCGCCGGACGCGCTCAAGAAGAAGGTCGGCTGGCCCGCCTACGTGGTCTCCGGCGCCCGGCACCTGCGCGATCGGCGGATGCGGGTGACGCTGACCGTGGACGACGGTGAGCCGATCCGGCGACGGGCCCGGATGGTGCTGGTCGGCAACGTGGGCGCGCTCCAGGCCGGCATGCAGTTGTTGCCGGGAGCGGCGCCGGACGACGGGCTGTTGGACGTGGTGGTGTTCGCGCCTTACGGGATGACCGGTTGGGCACACGCCACGGTCCGCGTGATAGGCCGGCGCCGCTCCCAGGAGCCGGCCGTGGTGCCGGTCAAGCAGCAACGGCTGCGCCCGATCGAGCACTTCACCGGCCGACGGGTGCTGATCGAGACCGATCGGCCGGAGCCGCGCGAGCTGGACGGCGATGCGATCGGGCCCGGCACCCGGCTCGCGGTGCGGATCCGGCCCGGCTCGCTCACGGTGCGGGTGCCCTGAGGGGCGGCGCCGTACCGATTCAGATCCCGCCACCGCCGCGGGCGCGGGCCAGCCATTCGCTCGCGTTGGCGAACTCGGCGTCCGAGGTGCCCCGGCGCAGTTGCGGACGGACTTGGTCGGCGCGCGGGTAGGACCCGAGGAAGCGCACCGCCGCGCACACCCGCCGCAGCCCCATCAGCGCCTCGCCGACCCGGGCGTCGGCGACGTGGCCCTCGGCGTCCATCGAGAAGAAGTAGTGCCCGAGCCCGTCCCCGGTCGGCCGTGACTCGATCCGGGTCAGGTTGACCCCGCGGACGGCGAACTCCTGGAGGATCTCCAGGAGCGCGCCCGGGTGGTCGTCCACGATGTACGCGACCACGGTGGTGCGGTCGGCGCCGGTGGGCACGGTGGGCCGGTCCGGGCGCTCGACCAGGACGAACCGGGTGACCGCGCCCTCGACGTCGTGGATGTCGGTGATCAGCGGCACCAGGCCGTACGGCCCGGCGGCGAACTCGCCGGCCAGGGCCGCGTCGTAGCGACCCTCCTGGACCAGGCGGGCGGCGTCGGCGTTGGACGCGGACGAGTACCAGTGCGCGTCGGGCAGGTTGGCCGAGAGCCAGTTGCGCACCTGCGGCTGGGCGTGCGAGTGGCTGGAAAGGGTCTTGATGTCGGCCAGGGTCACCCCGGGACGGACCAGCAGTGCGAAGGCGATCGGCAGCAGGATCTCGGCGGTGATCACCAGCGGGGCGCCGGTGGCCAGTTCGTCCAGCGTGATGGACACGGCACCCTCGACCGAGTTCTCCAGCGCGACCACCGCACCGTCGGCGTCGCCGCGGCGGACCGCGTCCAGGGCGGCGGGCACCGACTCCATCGGGGTGACCTCGGCGTGCTCCGCGCCCGGCAGCATGCGCAGGGCGGCCTCGGTAAAGGTGCCCGCGGGGCCGAGGTAGGTCCAGCGGGGCGCGGCGGCGGGCGTGCGGGCGTCGGACATGTCGTCACTGTACTGAGCCGGCCGGCGTGCTCCGGTCGTGTTCCGTGGTGTGGACGGTCGCGGTGTGTGGTGCCGCCGCGAGGGTGCGGGTGAGCCTGTGGAAAACGCGGCGAGGCTGGTTGTCGGGGACTGCGGGCCCGGGCGCGTCGCCGGGCTGCTCCCGGTCGCCGGGCCGGTGATGGTGGGGGTGGCGCGACGGGGGCTTCGACCGGGTGGTGGTGGGGTTCGGGGTTCAGGCGACGGGGCGGTTGTCGGCGGGGCTGTTCGTCGTCAAACGCGTGCTGGGGCGGGTCGGCTTCGTGGGTCGGTGCGGGGTGGGGACGCGCACCGTCGGGGTCCCTGTCGGTGGCCGGGTGGGTGGCGGCGAACCGACGGTTGTTGCGAGGAGTGGTGCCGATCATGACGGCGAGGGGGTTGCACCCGGCTTGCGCTGGGTGTTCGGTCCGTCGCCGGTCGGGGCGTTGGACCGATTCCGATCGCGGGCGGCGCGAGCGGGGGCACGGGGACCGTGACGGGGCCGGTGAGGGTGGCGGGCGCCAGGGGAATCGACATGCCGTCACGGTGTGCGTGAATCGGCTCTGACCTGGGGTTTCACCGGTTGCGACGCGGCGAGAGGGGAGTCGCCGGGAGGCTGGGTCGGGGGTGCCGGTCCGGGCTTCGGGCCGGGGCGGGACGGTGGGTCGGTGACCCTGCCGGGGGCTTGCGTGGGCCGGCCGCTCGGCTGGGCGATGGCACCGCCGGCATGGGCGGTGGAGGTGATCGGGGCGCGGGGGCTGCTTCGGCGCGGGTGGTGGCGGTGGTCTGGACCATCGAGGCGGTCGCGCGGGGCGGGGGCCGGCGCGGACGGGGTCGGGTCAGGGGCCCACGGGCGGCTCGGGCACATAGCGGTAGGTCTGGCCGCGCACCGCCGAGCGCATGGTCGAGTCGCTCACGCCGTGCCGGCGGGCGAGCCGATAGACCGACACCCCGTCCCGCGCCAGGCGCCGACACTCGGCGACGACCTCGGGGGTGAGGCGACGTCGATCACCGGGTGTGGAGAGGGGGACGCGCCTGTGGATAACCCTGTGGAAATCGCTGTGGAGAACTTGGGCCGGGTTGTGGGTTTCCGAGGTGGGAGGGGTCGTGTGAGCAGTAGCTGTGGACAACTGGGTCGCCGACTCGAACCCGGCGGTGAGGCGGGACACGGCCATCGTGTTGATCTCCACAGCTTTGGTCAGGTCCCCGGTACGGGCGGCGAGATCGGTGATCGAGCCGATCGCGCGGGAGAGCAGGTCATCCATGTTTTCGCTGGTGGCGGGGATGTAGCGGCCGGTGCGACGGATGGTGGGGAGGACGTCGTGGGTGACCCAGCGTCGGAAGGGCTTGGCCGTTGCCTTGTTGCTTCGCAGGATCAGTGAGTAGAGACCGGCCTCGCTGATGAAGGTCATGTTCGGGTTGCCGCCCGGGTCGGAGGTTCCGTAAGGATTGCTTACGGAAGACCTCTGACCTGCGGTTTGGCCACCGCCATCCGTGAGTTGGTGTGCTCCAGCACTGCGCACACGTCGCGGGCACAGAACCACGGGTCGTCGTCGATCATGACGACGCGCACTTGGCTTTCCCCTCCGTGGGTTCCGTAGGTGAAGATCTCGACGATGTTCGGGTGGCTCACTTCGGCTCCTGGCTCATTTATTGTGAATTATTCTGATTAGTTCCATGTCCTTTTGGCGCGGAACCCGTCTGACCTGCGGTTTTCGGGCGAGCGGGATCGTGCTTGGTGCGCCGTCGGCTTTTGTTGCCGCACCCCCCGCGTCCCCCGAACGGCTCACTTCGTTCGCCCATACGTATGAACGAGTCGGCTTGCGATCCGGTTACGCGTTGGTTGGTGAATCTGTTCGCTCTTGGGGGATTCGCGGAAATCGGTGGTCGGGCGGTTGATTTCGATGGGTATCGTTTGGTTGCAGTAGGTAATCGAACGGTCGCTGGGAGGGGTCTTGGCTGGTGGGGGCAGTGTCGGTGGGGGCGGCTCGGCGCGGGTTCGGGTCGAGACGGGGGCGCTGCGGCAGGGGGCGGCGGCGGCTCGTGAGGTGGCCGGGGCGTTGCGGCAGGCCGCCGGCAAGCCGGGGGTGGCGGTCGTCGGGTGTTTCGGGTTCGCGGTTGCGGCGGCGGCCGGCGCGTTGACGGCGGCGTGGGCGGATCACCTGCGGGCGCTCGCGGATGGGTACGGCGGGCTGGGTGAGGTGCTGACGGCGAACGCCGACGCGCACGATCGCACCGATCAGGCGGCGGCGGGTGCGTTCGCGGAGGCGCGGCGCCGATGGTGACGCTGACGCAACTGCGCGACGCCGCTTTGGGCGGGCTCGATCGGGCGGTGGCCGAGTGGACCGAACTGGCGTCCGCGTTGGACGGGTTGGTCGGGCGGGCGACGACGGGTGTCGGTGGGCCGTTGCGGGCCTCGCGCTGGGAGGGCGCGGATGCGGATGCGGCGGAGCGGGGGGTGGCCGCGCGGGGTGAGCAGGTCATGGTGGCGGCGCAGGAGGCCCGCTGTGTGCTGACCGTCCTGGACACGGCGGCCGACCGACTCCGCGTCGCGCAGCAGGAGTTGTGGGCGGGGCTGGCGGAGGCCGCTGCTTCGGGGTTCACCGTGTTCGAGGACGGGCGGGTGGAGCCGGCCGATCCGACACGGCGTGCGGACGGGGCGATGAACTCGCGACGACACGAGTTGGAGCGGCGGTTGGCCACGTCGATTCGGGCCGCGACCGAGGTGGACGCGCAGTGTGCGCAGGCGCTGGGCCGGTTGCATCCGACCGGGACGGCCGACTGGGCGGATACGGCTGCGGACGGCGCGTGCGTGACGGCGTTGGCGGGCCTGGACCTCGCCACCATTCCGAAGGGTGATCCCGTCGCGGCGGCCAAGTGGTGGGCGGGGCTGAATCCGTCCGAGCGGGCGATGTATCTGGCCGGCTATCCGGCGGTGTTGGGGGCGATGGACGGGTTGCCGACGGAGGTTCGCGACCGGGCCAATCGGGTCGCGTTGGCCGAGACGAAGGTCGCGCTGGTTGCGGAATTGGCCGCCGCGCGGGCGAAGCGGGATGCGGCGGGGCGCACGGACGATGCGAAGTGGCGATTCCGCGTCACGGCGCTCAAGGAGCGCTTGGCGGCGATCGAGGGCCTGGAGGCGACACTTCGCTCCGGCGGCGACCTGTACTTGATGGGCTTCAGCGCCAAAGGCGACGGCCGCGCGATCGTCGCCATCGGCAACCCGGACACGGCGGCCCACACGGCGGTATACGTCCCGGGGACGGGGTCAGGGTTGGCCAACCTCGGCGATCACGTCCGGAGAATGCGGCGCTTGGTAATTGCGGGCCAGCGATATACGTCTCCAGGGGAAATCAGCGCTATTTCCTGGCTGGGATATGACGCACCCGACACGCTCGCCCACGCCCTGTCTTCTTCGGATGCCGAGTCGGCCGCTCCGAAGCTGAAGTCGTTCTTGCAGGGAGTCGGAATTGCGCAAGGCATTGATTCGCAGCGACACATCACAGTCATCGGTCATAGCTATGGTTCGGTTGTGATTGGAGAGTCTGCCAAATCTGAGGGGGGTATCTATGCCCGGGACATTATCGTTGCAGGGAGCCCCGGAATGCATGTGTCGAAGGCGGAAGATCTGAACCTTCCAGCCAATCATGTCTGGGTGGGTGCGGCAGACGGTGATTCTGTGCCGGCTCTCGGATCAGGGGCTCATTCTCCCGCAGTCAAGACAGAGAGAAGCTGGCGTCGCGTTACCCCGGATGACCTCTCCTTCGGCGCCAATCGCATGACCACCGAAGGCGCCCATGGACACAGCGAGTATTGGGAGGGTGAGCATCCTGAAAGTCTCGATAACCAGGCTGCTGTGGTTGCTGGACGATATGGCGAGACAAAGCTGCTTTGGGGAAGTCGACCTTGAAGTTCATGAGTGGAGCTCTGGTCGCTCTTGCAATTCTGTCGGGATGTGGTAATGAAGTGACGATCCGCGAATATAGAGCGCCGACTCGTGCTGATGTAGACAATCAGGTGACCCAGTATTCAAGTCGTGTGTTCGATGCTCTCGAAGTCAAGGCGATGACTGGGATGAATGAAGGCCGGATTCCGCGCGATTGTTCGGCGAGTGAGGGCAAAATCTACGGGGTGGATCACTTTTGGCAGGTTGACGACTTGCAATCGACTGAAATCGGCCCTGCAGTGACACGCCTGCATGACTATCTGAAAGCAGGCGGCTGGGATATCGGCCGATATGAAACCCCGCCGACCGTCCCCAGTCCGGTGCTCAGCGCAACGAACCCCCGAGACGGTTATGTGATCTGGGTAAAAGGTATTGAGGATCAGAAGCGTGTTGCAGTGCAGGTCGCTTCTCCGTGCGTCACGGTCGCATCGGATCGTCCCTAGGTGGCCGGAGGCGGAATATTGCCCAGAAGGTCACGGAGGTGAGTGCGGCGGTGGTGAAGAGGATGGTTGAGCGGAGCCACATGTCCTTGGTGATGCCGTCGGCGGCGCCCGTGGGGTCGAGGAGGGCGAGGACGAACAGGAACATGGCCAGGGCGTAGATGGCGGCCCAGGCCCAGCGGTTCCATTGCCACAGGGCGTGGCCGTCCATGAATCGCATCGGGAGCAGGCCGAAGACCAGGCCGACCACCGCGGCCACGAAGCACTGGGTGAGCAGGTCCTCGGCGAAGACCCAGCCGAAGGGTGCGCCGTCCGATTCGTTCAGGACGTGGGTGACCGGGATGCGCCACACCCACGCGACCACCGCGAGGCCCGCCAGGGACCACGAGCCCAGCGCGACCGCCCGGCCCTCGTCGGCCGGTGACATCCGCCGCAGGCCCGCCGAGGTGAAGGCCAGGAACAGGCCGTATACGTAGCCGGGCGTCAGATGCAGCAGGCGCGAGGCCGCGGCCAGGACCAGGGCGACGCCCAGCGCCCCCGGCAACAGCCGAGGCAGCGCCCGGATGCGCGAGACGCGGCGTCGGTACGCCTCCGCCGAGCCCTCGTACGCCAGTACGCCCAGGGGTACCGCCGCCACCAGGGCCAGCGCGAGTGCGGCGGTGCCCGCGTTCCAGCCCGTGCCAGGTTCGACCGCGACGCAGAACGCGGCCGAGAGCAGGATGAAGGCGAGCACCTGCAACTCGGGTACTCGCGGCTGCGATCGAGGCCGCGCCGCGCCCGGGCGCAGCCGGCGTCGGATCCGCAGGTGGTTGCGTTCCCAGGTCTTGTTGAACAGTTCGGCCGAGAAGCCCAGCACGGGCAGGGCCACCACCGCCGTCGCGCCGGCCAGCAGCACCGGCCGGGGCTCGTCGAACAACATGCTCGGGCTCGGCAGGTTCATCGCCGCCTCGGACCGGTCTGCCGCAGTCGCGCTCGCGGCCGCGCCGAGGACCGCGACCCGTACCGAGAAGTCGCCGTCGTACCCCGCACCCGCCGTGCAGGCGACCGTCAACGTCCCCTCTCCGCCCGGCAGTTCTCGCGGCACCCGGAGTTCGCCCGCGAACCGCCCGTCGGCGGCGACCGGCACCGTACCCAGCTCGGTGGTGCCATGACGCACCGTCAGCGTGCCGGTCCCGTCGACCGGTCGGCCGCACGCGACGAATCCGCTGCCCGCGATCCGCAGTGGTTGCCCGGCGGTGGGCTGCGTGGGCGTCAGGGCCAACTCCGGCTGGGCGACCCGGAAGTCGGTACGCAGGGTGACCCCGTTGTCGGGCATGCTCGGCCCCTGCGCGAAGCAGCTCACGGTGACCGGCTGCGGGCCGCGATTCGGCCCGTCCGGCACGTTGAAGCGGTACGCCTCGCCCCGATTCCCGGTGGACTGCACGCTGAGCTTGGTCAGGTCCCGCCCACCCCAGGTCACCCGCGCGTCGTCGCTCGCGTTGTCGACGCCGCAGTGCAGGTCCGTCCACAGGGTGACCTCGGTGCCCGGCGCCCCGGTGGCCGGCTCCAGGATCAGCCGCTTCGCGGACAGGTCGGCCGGTGCCTTGCGGGTCTCCTCGGGCCGAAACGTGTCGATTTCGATCGGCGCCTGCGCGAGGACCTTCTCCTCCTCGCCGATGCAGCGCACGGCGATCCGGTTCACCGGCCCGGGGATGCTGCCCGCAGCGTTCGAGCTGTAGACCGGTGCCGGAACCTCGTGTCGGAACGCGATCGAGCCGCCGTGGGCGGTGTCCACGGGCAGGTCGGCCGCGAGCAGGTCCTGGTACTGCCCGGAACTGCCACCGTTGGCCGACAGCAGATATACGTCCACCTTGTTCAGCGCGCAGCCGGTCAGTCCGGAGCCGCGGATCGCCACCACGTCCCCGGGCTTCGCCGTGCCGGGTGTCACGGTCACCGACGCCCCGGCGGCCCCGGTCGCCGGGGCGGCCAGGGCGATCGGCGCCAGCGCCAGTACCACCGCCCCGATCCCCGTCCCGAGCGCGACCCGTTTCCGCAGCATTCTGGAGTTCATGATCCCCGTTCCCCGTAGCCGAGCACCGACGATGATGCCGGCCGGTTCCGCTTCGGGGGACCGGTCCGTCGAATCCGACATCGGACGGATACCGGACGTCAGGATCGGCGGTCGATGAACGTCTCCAAGCCGTCGAGCAGGAGTCGCAGGCCGAACTCGAAGACCGCCTCGCCGTCCTGGGTGAAGCTGTCCTCGGCGAGCGCGGCCAGTCTCGGATAGCGCCCGCTCGTCATCGCCGCGTTCAGCAGCGGGGCCTGCGCGGCCCAGAACTGTTCGTCGCTGACGCCGGTGCGCTGTTCCGCGTGCACGGTGTTGAAGTGGGTGCGTGCCATACCGCTGACGTAGCCGCCGTCGATGATCGACAGGATCGTCATCTTCTCCCGGTCCGACAACGCCGCGTCCCCGATCGCGGCCAGCGTGAGTTCCAGGGCCAGCAGCGAGTTGGGGCCCAGGACCGGCCTGGCCTGATCGACGCCGAGCAACCACGGGTGCCGGTTGTACATCTGCCAGATGCCGCGCGCGACCTGTTCCAGTGCGTTGCGCCAGCCCGATCCCGGGGGGAATTCGGCGCAGTCGCCGGGTGCGTTGACCTTGTCGACCATCAGGTCGATCAACTCGGCCTTGCCCGGGACGTACCGGTAGAGCGACATCGTGCCGGACCCGATCTCGGCGGCCACCCGCCGCATCGAGACCGCGTCCAGCCCCTCGGCGTCGGCCACCGCGATCGCGGCCGTGACGATCCGGTCCAGGGTCAGCGCCGGCTTGGGGCCGCGGGCGGGTTTGCGGTCCACGCCCCACAGCAGTTCGAGGCTGCGGGCGAGGTCGCCGCTGCCGGTGTGGTCGGTGCTCGTCATGGTGTCCCCATCGTAGGAGCCGGACCGGCCGCCGAGGTCGGTGCGCCGCCCCCTCGACGTCCCGGCAGAACCCGTCCGCGAAAACTGAGTACGCCGTACGCGCCATCGGGTACGGTGTACTCGGTTTGCTGGAGGTCGGGAAGGAGACCGATGGGAACGTCGCTCGGCACACAGCCGGAACGGCCGATCAGGACAACGGGCCCCGCGGTCCTCGCGCAGGGCCTGACCAAGCGCTACGGCGACACGCACGCACTCGACGATTTCGACCTGACCGTGCCGCGCGGCACCGTGCAGGGACTGCTCGGCCCGAACGGGGCCGGCAAGACCACGGCGGTCCGGATCCTGTCCACGCTGCTGCGCCCGGACGGCGGCCGGGCCATGGTCGCCGGCCACGACGTGACCGGGGATCCCCGCCGGGTGCGTCGGCACATCGGGCTGGTCGGCCAGCACCCGGCGGTCGACGAGGCGGTGACGGGTCGGCGCAATCTGACCCTGTTCGGACGGCTGTTCCATCTGGATCGTCGCCGGGCGGCCCGCCGGGCGGACGAACTGCTGGAGAGCTTCGGCCTGGTCGAGGCCGCCGACCGGGGGGTCAAGCAGTACAGCGGCGGCATGCGTCGGCGGCTCGACCTGGCGGTGAGCATGATTCTCGCGCCGGACGTGCTCTTTCTGGACGAGCCGACCACCGGCCTCGACCCGCGTGGGCGCAACGAGGTCTGGGGGGCCGTGCGTTCGTTGCTCGCGGGCGGCACCGCCGTGTTGTTGACCACGCAATACCTGGACGAGGCCGACAAGTTGGCGGACCGGATCGCGGTGCTCGATCGCGGCCGCAAGATCGCCGACGACACGCCGGACCGGCTCAAGCGCGACCTGGGCGGCGATCGCATCGAGATCGTCGTACGCGACACGGCCGATCTGCCGCGCCTGGTCGAGGTGGTGGCCCGGGTGGCCGACGGCGGCGGCGAGCCGGTGACCGACCGCGAGGAACGACGGGTGACCGCGCCGGTCGGCGATCGGGTCGCGGCGCTCACCCACGTGGCGCGGACCTGCCAGGACGCGGGGATCGCGATCGAGGACATCGGTGTGCGCCGGCCGACCCTGGACGAGGTCTTCCTCCGGCTGACCGGCCGGCGCGCCCACGAGCCGGACCCGCCGTCCACCGGGTCCACACCGGACCGGCCGCAGGCCGCACCCGTCGAGGAGGCGATCCGTCCGTGAGCGCGACCATCGCAGGACCGATTCAGGCGCCCGAGCGCCGGTTGTACTGGGCGATCACGGACTGTCTGACCGTCGTGCGCAACGAGCTGGTGCACATCGCCCGACAACCCAGCGCGCTGGCCTGGCAGTTGGGCTTCCCGATCGTGTCCGTGCTGCTGTTCGTGTACGTCTTCGGCAGTGCGATGGATGTGGGCGGGGCGGTCGACTACCAGGACTACGCACTGCCCGGGATGTTCGCGATGACCATGGCGCAGGGGTTCATGAACACCGCGAGCATCGTCGCGTTCACCCGCCAACTCGGGGTGATGGACCGCTATCGCTCGATGCCGATGGCACCCTCGGCGGTGGTCACCGGTCGTGGGGTGGCCGATGTGCTCGGCGCGAGCCTGGACCTCGCCGTGCTCGCGGCGATCGCGCTCGTCGTCGGCTGGCGCCCGGACGGCACCCTGCCCGAAACCCTGGCCGCCTTCGGGCTGTTGCTGCTGTTGCGCTTCGCGTTGACCTGGGTCGGGGTCTACCTGGGTCTGCTGGTGCCCAACGCGGAGGCGGCGGGCAGCCTGTTCGCGGTGGCCTTCCCGTTCGGCATCGTCTCCAGCGTCTTCACGCCGCCGTCGATGATGCCGCAGTGGCTGGGCACGGTGGCGATGTGGAACCCGGTCTCCTCCACCGCGAACGCGATCCGCGACCTGTTCGGGAACCCGGCACCACACGGCGGCGGCTGGATCGAGCAGCACGCGTTGTCGATGGCGATGCTCTGGCCGCTGCTGATCACCGCGATCTTCCTGCCGCTCGCGGTGCGGCGCTTCCAGGCGCTCGGGCGTACGTAGGTCCGCTCTCGGGCACACACAGATCTGCTACGGGACAATCTATCGGCTTACCTATCTTGTTACGCTGCCGGTATGACTACCGAGAGCCCGGCCCCGACCGTCCTGGACATGACCGGCATGTTCGTGCACGCCGGGCACGTGATGAACACCCGGATGGCAGCCGCCCTCGCGGCGATCGACGTCACGCCGCGCAGCTACTGCGTGCTCGCGCACGCGATCGATCGCCATCTGACCCAGGCCCAGGTGGCCGAGCTGGCCGATCTGGACAAGACCACGATGGTGGTCGCCATGGACGAGCTGGAGCGGGCCGGCCTGGCCGAACGGCGGCCCGCGCCGACCGACCGGCGGGCGCGGATCATCGTGGTGACCGACGCCGGGCGCGACCTGGTCCGGGCCGGGCGCGGGATCGTCGACGGCGTGCATCGCGAGGTGCTGGAGGCGCTGCCCGAGGACGAGCGTGCGGTGTTCGTGTCGGCGCTGACCCGCCTGGTCGGTGGAGTGCTCGCGAAGCCGGTCGAGTCCGAGGCGACGGTACGACGGGCCAGGACGCCGAAGCGATAGATCCATCCGTAAGAGAAGAGTCGATAAGAGAAGAGTCTGTAAGAGATCGTCTATAATAAAACTATCTGCTGACGTCTCTCCTGTAGGTCGAGGTCGTCCAGAGGAGATGAGCGGATATGTCACGCATGGCCGAAGCGACGGACAGGGCCCGCTGGTCGGCGCTCGCGGTGTTGTGCGCCGGCGTGTCGACGGTGGTCCTCGACGGCACGATCGTCACCGTGGCGCTGCCCGCCATCCAGCGCGATCTGGGCTTCTCCCAGTCGGGCCTGGCCTGAGTGGTCAACGCGTACGGGATCGCCTTCGGCGGCCTGCTCACCCAGGCCCTCACCTGGCACTGGATCTTCTTCGTCAACGTGCCGATCGGCGTCGCGGCCACCGTGCTCGCCTTCCGTCTGCCGGTCGCCGATCGTGGGCTCGGGCGGGCCGCGGGCGCGGACCTGTGGGGCGCGCTGCTGATCACGTCCGGTTCGATGTTGCTCGTCTACACGATCGTGGCGGCCGACGCGCACGGCTGGGCCTCGGTGCGCACGCTCGGCATGGGGGCGGTCTCGCTGCTGCTGGTCCTCGGGTTCGTGCTGCGTCAGGCCAAGGCGCGCACGCCGTTGTTGCCGCTGCGGGTGTTCCGGTCGGCTCGGGTGTCGGGAGCCAACGCGATCCAGATGTTGATGGTCGGCGCGTTGTTCGCCTTCCAGTTGATGATCGCGCTGTACCTCCAGCACGTGCTCGGCTACGGCGCGGCCCGCACGGGCGTTGCGATGTTGCCGTCGGCGGTCGTCATCGGCATCGTCACGCTCGGCTTCTCGGCCCGGATCAACGCCCACGCCGGCGTCGCCAAGCTTCGAGCGGCGCTGCGCGAAGCGCGGGATCGGCGCTGATCGGCGGCGGCAGCGACGGTCAGACCGCTGCGGGGCGGCTCGACGCCGCTTCCTCGTAGGCCAGTTGCGCCGCGGCGATCTCCTCGATGTGGCTTTCCGACCAGGTCCGGATCTCCTGCATCAGGCCGCTGACGCTCTCGCCGAGTGCGGTCAGCGAGTATTCGACCTGCGGCGGGACGGTCGGATGGACCGTGCGCCGGACCAGGCCGTTGCGCTCCAGGTCGCGCAGCGTCTGGGTGAGCATCTTCTTGGTGATCCCGCCCAATCGGCGGCGCAGTTCGGCGTAGCGCAGGGTCCCCGGATGCAGCGCCCCGACGACGAGCGCCACCCACTTGTTCGCGATCAGGTGCAGCACTGCGCGCGACGCGCAGTCGCTGAGATAGACATCGGCACCGCCGAAAGGGCGCAGGTCAGGAGGGGTATGCATGAGGTACCCAGGTACCAGGAAAGTGCCTTCTTCACAACTGCGTACCCGCACGCCGATGCTTGCCCACATGACGACGAAGATGATCACCGTGCATCAGGACAAGCTCGGCGGCCCGGAGGTTCTCCGGCTGATCGAGACCGCGATACCCACGCCCGGACCGGGTGAGGTACTGGTCGAAGTGCGAGCCGCGGGGGTCAACCCGATCGACGTGAAGATCCGGGCCGGCGGGATGTGGCTGGTGCCGCCGTTCACGCTCGGCTGGGACGTCTCCGGCGTCGTCGCCGGTGTGGGCGACGGGGTGCGACGCCTCGCGGTGGGCGACGAGGTGTACGGCCTCCCGGACTTCCCGCACCCGGCCGGTGGCTACGCGGAATTCGTGGTGGCCTCGGAGGCGTCCTTCGCGCCCAAGCCGACCTCGCTCGACCACGTGCACGCCGCCGCGTTGCCGCTGTCCGCGTCCATCGCGTGGCAGGCCCTGGTCGAGGGCGCCGAGGTGGGGCCCGGCCAACGGGTGCTGATCCACGCGGCGGCGGGCGGGGTCGGACACCTGGCGGTACAGATCGCCAAGTCCCGGGGCGCGTACGTGATCGGCACGGCGAGCGCGGCCAAGCACGAACTGCTGCGCGAGCTGGGGGTGGACGAGGTGGTGGACTACACGACCACCGACTTCGGCACGACGGTCCGCGACGTCGACGTGGTGCTCGACCTGATCGGCGGCGACTACGAGGACCGCTCGCTGCCCACGCTCCGCCCCGGCGGCCTGCTGCTCAACATCACCAACCCGCCCGCCGCCGACGTCACGGCGGCCAAGGCCGAGGCGGCGGGCCGCCGAGGGCTCACCTTCGACCTGGACCCCAACCCCGAACGCCTGGCCCTGATCGCGGCGGCGGTGGACGCCGGCGACCTGCGCCCGATCGTCTCCGAGACGTTCCCGTTGGCCGAGGTGGTCAAGGCACACGAACTGGCCGAGGCGAACCGCACCACCGGCAAGATCGTGCTGATCCCCTGAGCGGCATCCGTCGCTGCCGCCGCACCGCCGCGAGGCGGGCCGATCGAAGCCGAGCAGCCGCTACTCGGTGATCTCGATCGTGCCCGCCATGCCGGTGCCCACGTGGTACATGCAGTTGAACGTGTACGAGCCCGGCCGGCCGAAACTCAGCTTGATGTCCTGGGACTTGCCGCCCTCGGACGGTGCGACCGGCGCACCGCCGGGCAGGATCATCTGGTGCGGGGTGATCCCGGTGTCCGCCAGCGTGATCACCAACGGCCCGGTCCGGGCGCGGATCACCGACGGCGAGAAGCGCAGCTTGTCGTCCACCCGCAACTCGATCCGCTGCACCCCGTCGGCGCCCAGCGCCGCGACCCCCTCGGACGCCGCCGCGGTCGCCTCGGCCTCGCTCATGTACGAACCGGGACCGCCCTCCGCGCCCCAACTCCCGCAGCCGGTGAGCAGCAGCGGCAGGGCGAGCGCCCCCGCCGACCATCGACGTCGCATCGCCCTCAGCCCTCCAGCAGGGATTGACCGACATACCCGCCCGGGGCGCACCCCGGCGGGACCACGAACAGCGCGCTCGCCTCGTGCCGCAGGAACGGGGACAGCGCGTCGCCGCGAGCCAACTTGCGCTGGATCGGCACGAAGCCGTCGTCCGGATCGTGCTGCCACGCGACGAACAGCAGCCCGGCGTCCGGAGCGCCGTCCGTGCCGAACCCGTCGTGATAGGAGTAGCCGCGGCGCAACATCGTCGCCCCTCGGTTGAACTCCGGTGCCGCCACCCGCATGTGCGCGTTCGCGGTGATCACCAGTTCGCCGTTCGGGCCGCGCTTGCCGAAGTCGGCGGCGCTGTGTTCGCCGCCACCGGTCAGCGGCGCGCCGGTGTCCTTGGCCCGGCCGATCACCCGCTCCTGATGGCCCTTGTCCAGGTCGTCCCAGGTGTCGAGCAACATCCGGATCCGGCGGAAGACCACATACGTGCCGTCCGTGGCCCAGCCCTGTTCGGGACCGGCCCCGGCGGCGACGAAGATCTTCTCGTCGAACTTGGGATCGGCCGGCTTCGGATTGTTGGTGCCGTCGATCTGGCCCATCAGGTTCCGGTGCGTCCTCGGCTTGTCCGTGGCTCCGGGCGAGCGGGAGAAGCCGTTCATCTGCCAGCGGACCCGAGCCACCCCCTTGGCCAGTTTCTGCAACACGCGGACCGCGCCGAAGGCGACCAGACCGTCGTCCGCGCACACCTGGACGAACAGGTCGCCGTCGCCGCGAGCCGGGTCCAACGCGTCGTCCGGGAACGGCGGCAGCGGCTTGAGCGCGGCGGGCCGTCGGGCGGCCAGCCCCACCTTGTCGAACAGGGTCGTGCCGAAGCCGAAGGTCACCGTCAACGAGCAGGCCCCGGCGTCCGCCGCGACCTGGCCGTCGCCCGCCGCCGGCCGGCCCGAGGTCAGCTCCGCGGCCGCGTCCGACCAGCGCCGCATCAGCGCGGCGACCGCCGCCCGGTCCGCACCCGGTTCCAGGTCCCAGCCCAGGAAGACACCCTTGGCCTGGGCCGGGGTGGTGATGCCGGCCTGATGTTTCCCGTGAAACGGCACGACGGCCGTGCCGACGCGGGCCAGCGCGGGGCCGGCCTCGCCGTCGGACTCGCCGGCGAGGGCGACCGCACCGCCGGCCGCACCGACCACCAGGCCGCCCGCGCCGGCCGCGCCCGCGACACCGACGAAGCGGCGGCGCGAGACGGCGGAACCGCTGCTCGCTCGATCGGAGGATTCCGGGCTGCTCATCACGTCGTCCTTCGCAGGTTCCTGCGGCTCGCGGACGCACTCGGCATCCCGCTCACCGTCCATCACATCCACCACGTCCACCACGGCCACGCCGCCCGGCAGGGCCGGGGAGGGCCCCCGACGCACCACCACGACCAGCGCGAGTGCCGCGCCCAGGCCGGCGCCGAGCACCAGCACGGTCAGTGCCCGGTCCAGCACGAGCCCGCCCACGAACGGCGACGACGAGCGCCACAACACCGGCAGGTCGTAGCCGGCCACCCGCAGCGCCAACACGCCGAGCGCCGGCGCGGCCAACCACGCACCGCCGACCCGCCCCCGGACCAGCAGCGCCGCACCCGCGAACGCCACCGCGCAGGACAACAGTTGCAGCAGGTTGCCGGCCAGGAACGTGCCCACCCAGGCGCCGAAGCCGCCCGCCCGGGCCGCCGCGACCAGCGCCAGGTGCAGCACGCTCGCCGCCGCGACCACCCCCGCGAGTACGCCGTAGCCGCGCAGGGCCCGCCGACGGACCGGCCGCAGCCACACCGCCGCGAGCACCACCAGCGCGAGCCCGATCGACCCGACGATGCCCGGCCAGGGGCTGGGCCCGGGCACCCAGCGCAGTTCGCCGGTGGCGGCCACCTCCCGGTCGCCGATCCGCATCGGCACGGTCCAGGTGGAGATCCGCTGGGCGCGATCCGGATCGGCCATCACCCGTGGCGGCAGCCGCTGTTGCACGATCCAGTGCACCCGCTGGTCGTACCAGCGGGCCACCGGCTCGGCGGAGATCCGGTGCCACTGCGGGGCGCCGGTCGGTTGCAGGTTCGACTTCTCGTCGACCGAGCCCCAGCGTTCGCTGCTGAGTTGCACGGCGGGCGATTGGCGGTTCTCGAACACCCCGCTCGGGCCGATCCGCAGGAACGGCTCGCTCATGTACCCGAGCACGATCACGTCCTGCGGACCGGTGTTGCGTACCTCCATCCGCGCGCCGTTCTCGATCACCCGCACCGTCAGGCCCGGATCGAGCCTGCTCGGCGAGGTCATCACGGTGTGGAAATTGCTCGGCCCCTGGCCGGACAACTCCTGCGCGAACGCGCTGCCCGCCGGGGCAAGCCAGGTGCCGGCCAAGACCCCGACCAACAGCAGCACGAGGCGGCGTAGCTGCCTCACTCGACCTCCACGGGCACCGTCACGGTGATGCGATCGACATCGGAGGTACGGATCGCGAAGGACAACTCCCAGCGTCCCGCCATCGGCATCGACAGATCGCCGAGCCAATGTCCGGGCCCGCCCCGGCGCACCTGCACGTCCGCGCCGTCGATGCCCTTGCCCGGCAGCGCCATCGACACGGTCAGTTCCTCCACCTCACGGATCCGCCCGAGCGGATCGGAGAGGTAGATGTGCAGCTCGTTGGGACCCACCCGGGCCGGGTCGACGGTGATGTCGAGCTTGCCCTTGCCCGCCGCGCCGCCGGCGTCGAAGGGGACGGTGCGACTGACCGGGCCAGCCGCCTCGGACTGTTTGCGCTCGTGCGCGGTGCGGCCGGGTTCGGTGTCGGTGAGCACCGTGGTGACCCCCAGCACCGCGATCGCCAGCGCCGCCTCGATCGCGACCGCCTTGCGCAACACGGCCCACTTCGGGCCGCCCCCCGAGGACTTGGCCGTGGTCCCGCCCGCCACACCCTTGCCGCCCGCCGCCAACCGGCGCATCAGCCAGCGCCGGGAGACCCACGCACCGGCCAGCATCAGCAGCACCAGGTCGACCTTGAAGACCAGCAGCAGACCGAACGTGGTGTCGAACAGCGCCGCGAAGGAGCCCACCTGCCGCCAACTCGCGTACAACCCCGTCGCCACCAGCGCGCACACCGAGGCGAACGCGGTCCGGGAGAAGATCCGCACCGTCGGCACGTCCAGCCCCGCCTCCGGCGCCGGCTCGCCCGGGCGCACGATCAGCGTGACCACGACCGCGAGCCCGCCCAGCCAGGTGGACATCGCCAACAGGTGCAGCGTGTCCGCCGCCATCGCCAGTTCCACCTGACGGCCCACCGACGCGTGGTCGGCGATCGGCCAGGTGATCGCGATCGCGGTGCACAACACGGCCCAGACGCCGACCAGGATGTGCCGGGTACGGTCGGCCGCGTGCGCGAGCGAGGCGATCAGCCAGCCGAGCAGTGCGCCGGCCGCGCCGAGCAGCAACACCCGGACCGCGATCGCCTTGCCCAGCTTGGTGTCCAGCGTCGCGCGCAGCACCTCCGCGTCGAAGGCCGAGGACAGCCCCAGGCCGGAGGCGTTCGGGCCGTGCAACATCAGCACCGCGAGCGAGGCCAGCAGCAGCCCGCCCCACGCACCGAAGAGCAGCAGCCAGACCCGGAATCGGCCGATCGCGCCGGGCCGGGCGAGCAGCAGGAACAGCACCGCGCCGCCGAGCACCGCGAAGGACAGGTAGGCGACCCCGGTCGAGGCCCGCTCCAGCACGTCGGTCGCGGTGGAGCCCTGGTCGGTCAGGTCGGAGACCTGCACACCGCCGGACGCCTGGCCGATGTTGAAGGTGAACGCGCCCGAGATCGGGTGCGAGTCGGCCGAGACCGCACGCCAGGCGACCGTGTAGGTACCGGTGGGCAGGCCGCCGCGCAGCGGGGTGACCACGCTGGTGTCGCCGTCCGGCCCGTGCTTGGTCTGGTTGTTGTCGACCCGGGTGCCGGTCGGGTCGAACACCTTGACCCCGCCGAGGCCGATCTCCACGCCCTCGCTGAATCTCAGCGTGACCGTCGCGGGCGCGGTCGACAACGTCGAACCGGACGCCGGATTGGACGACTCCAGCACGGCGTGCGCCGATGCCGCCCCGGCTCCGCCGAGCACGAGCGCGGCCAGCAACAGGGGCAGCGCGAGCAGCCACGCGAGCGCACGGCGGCCGGCCCCGCCGCCGGTTCGGGCCCGGGACGGGGGCGCTGCGGGGACGGCGGCCGGGCGGCCGGCCGGGTCAGTGACCCGCATGGCCCGCGGGATCCGCGGCGGGGGCGGCCGACGAGGCGCCCGGGGCCGGCGCGTCCCCGGGGCGTTCGGTCACCCCGAGTACGGGCACCTGTACGGTGACCGGCCCGGTGGTTTGGAAGGTCAGCGTGAGCGGCACGGTGTCGCCCTTCTTCACGGCCTTGTTCGGATTCATGAACATGATGTGGTTGCCGCCGCGCGCCAGCACGCCCTTGCCGTGTGCGGGGACGTCCAGACCCGGGATGTGCTGCATCGAGTTGCCGCTGGTCTGGTGCAGCATCACCTCGCCGGACAGCGGGCTGGTCACCGAGAGCAGCCGGTCGGCGGTGTCGCCGTCGTTCTGCACGATCAGGTAGCCCGCCGCGACGTCCGCCGACGAGGGCTGCGGGATGTACGGGTCGACGATGCGCAGTTGCGGGATGCCCTTGGCGGCGCCCGCGTTCGCGGGGGCGGCGGCTTTGCGGTCGGTGGAGTCGCCGGATCCGGAATCGGCGCAGGCCACCAGCACACCGCCGATCCCGAGCGCGAGTACGCCGCCGACGGCGAGTGGTACGGCCTTGCGGGGGAGCGGGAAGAGCTTCACTTCTTGGCGTCCTCGGGGTGGATCAGCAGCGGCAGGTCATGGGCGAAGTCGTCGGACGAGTTCCCGTTCGCGGTGCCGTCCGGCAGCAGTCCGCTGCTCGCGCTGTACATGACCGGCCCCTCGTTGTTGGGCGCGAAGGCGATCACCTGGGTGCCGTGGGTGCTCACGACCTTGCCGTCGGGGCCGACGGTCGGCGGGTCGATGGAGACGCCGACCTGGCGGGCGGCGGCCTGGATCTTGTCGAACGGGCCGGTCAGGCCGACGAAGGACTTGTCCAGCGAGTCGAGCCACTCGCGCAGCGCCGCCTGGGTGTCGCGTTCCGGGTCGGTGGTCACGAAGACCACGTCCACGGTGGCCCGGTCCGGCGCGGGCAGCTTGCCGAGCGCTCGGACGATGTCGCCCATCACCGTGGGGCACGCGTCCGGGCAGTGGGTGTAGCCGAAGTACAACAGCGTGGTGCGCCCGGCCGTCTTGGCCCGGAAGTCGTACGGCTGCCCGGAGGTGTCGGTCAGGGTCAGCTCCGGCTTGCTCCACGGCGGGTCGACCGCGATGCCCTTGTACTTGGAGTTCGCCTCGCGCACCTTCACCGGCGAGCCGTCGGCGGACTTGTCGGAGTCGCCACACCCCGTGGCCAGGAGCAGCCCGGCCGCGACCAGCGCGGCGAGGCGAAGGCCGGTGCGGCGGGTCCGGCCGCGGGATTGCGTTGCGTTGCTCATCGTTCTCCAGGTCGTTGCTGCCGAGGGCCCGCATCCGACGCGTTCGGCGTCGGCGTGGACCCGGTGGCCCGGGTACGGGCACCGATGGCATCGGTGCCCGTACCCGGGCCGGGAAGTTCGCGCCCGGAACCGTGGCAGGACCTCGGCCCGAAGCGGGACCACGAGGATCAGGCGGAGGTGCTCCGACGCGACGCGCGCAGGACGGCGAACACACCGGCGCCCAGGCCGAGCACGCCGACCACGATGCCGACCACGCCGAGCGTGCGGGCGGTCGAGTCGTCGCTCTTGTCCTCGGCGACCGCGGCGACGGACGCCTTGGCGTCGGTCGAGGGCTTGGCCGAGACGGCGGCGGACGGCGTGCCGGCGGCGCCCGCCTTGGCGGTGAGCTTGAGGGTCGGGGCCGGGTACTGCGGCTCCTTGCCGTCCGCGCCGGCCAGGTCGATCCAGCGCACGACCTCGCCGCTGTCGTAGGTCTGCACGGCCTTGAAGACGAGCTTGTCGGTGTCGGTGGGCAGCTTGCCCATGGACACCTCGAAGTCCTCGAAGGTGCCCGGGTTCACCCGGGTGCCGGCCTCCGCGGTCCAGGTGATCTTGCTGACCACCTCGGTGAGCGGCTTGCCGTGGTTGTCGATCGGCGTGGCGAGCTTGGTCTTCTCGACCTCGGCCTTCCAGCCCGGCATCGCCCGGGTCTGCACCGACGTGAGCGGCTTGTCGGCGGGCAGGGTGATCTCGAGCTTGGTGGTCCCCGCGTCGTCGCGCTCGTTGGGGACCCGGAAGGCGACCTTGGCGTAGGAGCCCTGGTCGGCGGTGCCCGGCTGCACGCTCACGTGCGCGGAGGCCGAGCCCGCGAAGACGAGGATGCCGGCGCCGACCGAGGCGGCGATCACGGACAACCTGCGGCGCGTGGTGGTCATGGTCATGGGGTGTCTGCTCCATGGGTGATCCGGCCGAGGACACACGTGGTCGACCTCGGTCCGGGAGGGGACGGCAGGAAGGCGGACGCGCGCCACCGCCGATCCGGCACCCGTTCGAGCGGGGTCACCCGGGATCAGCAGGCGAGCGCGTACTCCGCCGGCGGGCCGCGCCGGGTCACCGCATGCCGAAGCAGCGTTCGATGGATGATCGGATGCGGCTCCGCGCCGGTCCGCCGGACCCGGCCCGGCGTCTGTGCGACCGGGACCACCGGGCCGTACAGGACCGCGAGCACCACCCGCAGCGGTGCCGCGGCCAGTTCGAGCAGCGCGAACAGCGCGGCTTCGCCGCGGCGCAGCCACCAACCGGTGAGCAGGGCCGCCACCAGGTGGGCGCCCAGCATCGCGGCGCCGCCGTCGAGCAACATCGGGCCCGACCCGGACATGTGGTGGTGCCCGCCCGACGCCGGGGTCGGGAACATGGCGGGATCCACCCGCGCCGCGGTGATGATCTGTTCGGACGTCCAGCCCGAGGGCATCAGGATGTGCCCGGCCGAGTCGCGCGGGCCGCACAACAGTCGGTCCAGCAGGAAGCTCGTTCCCGAGCCGCCGGTCCCGGCCGCGCCGGTGGGCACGGCGGCGCTCGCGGCCGCGGCGAACAGGGAGTGCAGTGCGAGTTGGCCCACCGCGAGCAGTGCGGTGATCGAGCCGAGCGAGCGTTGCCGACCGGCGCCGGCGAAGGCCGAGACGAACACCACACCGAAGCCGGCGACGGGCGCCCACAGCGGCAGCGGCGCGGTCGACATCCATGCGTGACCGCATGCCGCGAGCGCGGCGCAGACCGCCGCGAACACGGCGGCGCGCACAGCGCGGAAAGGTACGGACACGGCCTGCATGACGCCCCATCGTCTCATCGCACGACGGCATCGCGTGCGCCGGGCCGACAATGTCCGTCCGGCGCCCGCTGCGGCCCCGATGCCACCCCGGACGGGCGCCGGCGTGACCCGGATACGCCCGAACGAATCGTCTTCACGGACTATTGACGACCGATCAAGTGATGTGCGCATACCGGGACCGAGCGGCGGCAATAAAACCAGGTGTGTGATCCGCCGGATTCAGCCGGACTCCCAGAGAAGTCGAAAGGCCGCTCATGGACATGAGGTGGACTGTCCACCTGCCACGGGATGCGGCGAGCGTGCCGATGGCGCGCAGGCTTTTGGTCGGCGCGATGGAGACCGCGGGGGTGGACCGAGAGATCGCGATGGAGATCGGCCTCGCGTTGTCCGAAGCGTGCGCGAATGTGGTGGAACATGCCCGAGGCGGACCGTATTCGGAATATCAGATTCGTGCCGGTATCACCGGCGACTGTTGTCGGGTGGAGATCATCGACGGCGGCCCGGGCTTTCCGCCCGAGCGGCTGCGCGGCTCGGCGCTGACGGTCGGCCCGGGAGCGGAGAACGGTCGCGGGCTGATGCTGATCCGGGCGATGACCGACCACGTGCAGCTCAGCAACCATCCCAGGCGGGGTGCGGTGTTGCGCTTCGAGAAGACGCTGCGCTGGCGCAAGGACGCGCTGGTGCCGGTGTCGTAGCACCTGTGCGGCGGCTCCCGGCGAGCTGCGGACGAACCGGCACGGACCACCAACGGCCGTGCCGGACGGGGAAGTTCCGGTGGAAGGTTACGATCGGGGAAGTGGACCGGGCCGAGTTACGGGAATTGCTCGACCGCGTGGCCGCCGGCGAGGCGGGCGTGGACGAGGCCCTCGACGATCTCGTGCGCGGGCCCGCACAGGGTTTCGCGGACCTGGGATTCGCCCGGGTGGACACCCATCGGGAACTGCGCACCGGTGACCCCGAGGTGGTCTTCGCGGCCGGCAAGACCCCCGAACAGACCGTCGCGCTCTTTCGCCGACTGCGCGAGACGAGTCGGCGACCCGCGTTCGCCACCCGCGCCTCGGCGGACGTGGTCGACGCGGTGCGGGCGGCGTTTCCCGGCGAGACCTACACCGACGACGGCGGCACCTGCGTCGCGGTGGGCCCGCCCCCGCCGACCCGCGGCCTGGTCCGGGTGGTCTCCGCGGGTACCTCGGACGCGATGGTGGCGGGCGAGGCCGCGTTCACCGCGCGGCTGTTCGGTGCCGAGGTGGAGCGGATCGAGGACGTGGGCGTGGCCGGCATCCATCGGCTGCTCGCGGTGCTCGCCGAACTCGACGCGGCGGACTGTCTGATCGTGGTCGCCGGCATGGAGGGCGCACTGCCCAGCGTGGTGGCGGGCCTGGTGTCGGTGCCGGTGCTCGCGGTGCCCACGAGCGTGGGCTACGGCGCGTCCTTCGGCGGCCTCGCGGCGCTGCTGGCGATGCTCAACTCGTGTGCGCCCGGGGTCGCGGTGTGCAACATCGACAACGGCTTCGGGGCCGGCGTGTTCGCGGCCCGGGTGGCGCGCTCCGCCCGGGGGGACCGGACCCGCGGCACGTCGTAGGCAGGCGGGCGCCGAAGCCGGGCAACCGTGAAACGCAAGAAAGCGGTCGGTTTCGGTCGCTTCATCGGTTTCCCGGCAGGACCCCCCGTCGGCTGCGACAGTGGCCGCGACGGGAGGTAGCCGCGTGGCCATCGCATGGTTCCAGTGCCAGGCCGGTGCGAGCGGCGACATGCTGCTCGGTGCCCTGATCGACGCCGGTGCCCCGCTGGAGGCCGTCCAGCAAGCCGTCGACGCGGTGGGCGTCGAACCGATTCTGATCACCGCCGAACGCACCGACAGACACGGGTTGGTCGCGACGCACGTCCGGGTCAAGACCGTGCCCAGCCACGTGCATCGCACCTGGAACGACGTCCGCGACCTGCTGGACCGGGCCGATCTGGTCGAGCCCGTGCACGCCCGGGCGCACGACGTGTTCGGCCGCCTCGCGCACGCCGAGGCCCGCGCGCACGGATGTCTGCCCGAGGAGGTGCACTTCCACGAGGTCGGCGCGCTGGACGCGATCGCCGACGTGGTCGGCACCTGCACCGCGTTGCACGCGCTGGGCATCGACGAGGCGGTCGGGTCGCCGGTCGCGCTGGGCAGCGGCAGCGTGCGGGCCGCCCACGGCGTGTTGCCGGTGCCGGTGCCGGCCGTGCTCGAATTGATGCGGGTGGCCGCCGCCCCGGTCTACGCGGGCCCGGCCCCGTACGAGATGTGCACGCCCACCGGCGCCGCCCTGCTCACCTCGGTGTGCCGGACCTGGGGGCCGATGCCGGCCCTGCGGATCACCGCGGACGGCAGCGGCGCGGGCAGCCGGCGGATCGAGGAGGTGCCCAACATCCTGCGGGTCGTGCTCGGCGAGCGGCACGAGGCGGACCGGTTGCGACCGACCGGCGAGGACGTGCTGATCGAGACCAACGTGGACGACCTCGACCCGCGCCTGTGGCCGGCGGTGCTGGGCAAGCTGCTCGCGATCGGCGCGGGCGACGCGTGGTTGGTGCCGATCCTGATGAAGAAGGGCCGCCCCGCCCACACGTTGTGCGTGCTGGTCCCGGCGGATCGGGTGGACGCCGCGCTGCACACGGTGTTCGTGGAGACCTCGACGATAGGGGCGCGGGTCCTGCCGGTGGCCAAGCGGGCGCTGGCCCGCGAGTTCGGCACGGTGCAGGTGGAGGGCCTGCCGGTGCGGATCAAGACCGCGATGTTCGACGGCAGGGTGGTCAACGCCCAGCCGGAGTACGAGGACGTGGCCGCCGCGGCCGCGTCGCTGGGCCGACCGGTGAAGGTGGTGATGGGCGCGGCGACCGCGGCGGCGTACGCGGCCGGACTGCTGCCGTGAACATGGCAGCGGGGCGCGGCGCATAGCCTGGGGCGATCATCCGTCCCCGTGTAGGCCGCGTACGTCGAGGAGCAGGCACCCGTGATCGCTCGTCCCCTCCGGTTGCTGCTCGCGCTGCTCACGGCGGTGGTCGCGCTGTCGGCGCTGCCCGGGTCGGCCGGCGCCGCGCCCGCCCGCACCGCCGCCGCCGACCACGTCGTCCTGCTCGGCATCCCGGGCCTGACCTGGGCCGACATCGACGATCGCGGTACACCGGCGCTGGCCGACCTGGCCGGGCACGCGACCTCGGCCGCGATGTCGGTACGCACCGTGCATCCGCGGGCGTGTCCCGTCGACGGGTGGCTGACCACGGGCGCGGGGGCCCGCTCGACGGATACCCGCACCAGCGCCAAGAGCGCCGAACCGTGCGCCGAGCCGCCGCCGCCGACCCTGGCCCCGGACGGCACGGCGACGGTGCCGAACATGCGCGCGATCGTCAAGCGCAACGAGAAGTTCGGCTACAACCCCAAGTACGGCCGACTGGCCGCCTCGGTCGCCGAGCACGGCGGCGCGGTCACCTCGGTCGGCCCCGGCGCGGCCTACGCGAGCGCCGACCCGACCGGCCGGGTGCGCGGCGCCTACCTGCCGGACCCGGCCGCCGTGGACGCCGCGCTGATCGAGCGCTCCGCACTGACCCTGGTCGACCTCGGCGGCCTGACCGGACCCGGCGTCGACCGGGCCGACCGGCTGCGGGTGGTGGACGCCCAGGTGGCCCGGATCGCCGCCGCGCTGCCGCCGCGCAGCCAACTCGTGGTGGCCGGCCTCGCCGACGACACCGGCACCCCGCACCTGCGCGCGCTCCTGGTCGGCGGCCCCGGCACGGGGTCGGGCACCACCTTCGACTCCGGCTACCTGACCGCGACCTCGACCCGCAACGACGGCCTGGTCCAGCTCACCGACCTGGCTCCGAGCCTGCTCGCGCCGCTGGGCATCGACGCGCCGAGCGAGCTGGTGGGCGCGGTGTACACGCGGGTGGCCGGTCCCTCCGGCGGCGCCGCGATCGAGGAGCTGCGCCTGTTCGACGCGGGAGCCCAGGCATCTCGTACGGTGCGCGAGGTCTGGTACTTCTTCACCTGGCTCACCCTGCTGCCGATCGCCTGCGCGGCGGTCGCGTTGTGGCTCGCCGTGCGGTTCGGCCGCAGCGGACGAACCCGGGCCCGGCACACGGTGATACGTGCCGCGACCGGGATCGGGGTGTTCTTCGGCGCGGTCCCCGGCGGATCCTTCCTGGTCGGACTGGTGCCCTGGGAGCAGGCCGGCGACCCGGCCTGGACGCTGCTCGGGCTCACCGTCGCCTTCGCCGCCGTGCTTGCCGCGTTCGCCCTGCTCGGCCCCTGGCGCAACCAGCCGTACGGCCCGGCCGGCGTGGTCGCCGCGGCCACCGCGGTGATCCTGGCCGGCGACGTGATGCTCGGCTCACCACTGCAACTGAACACCCTGTTCGGCCTGTCCCCGCTGGTCGCGGGCCGGTTCTACGGCTTCGGCAACGTCGCCTGGACGATCTTCGCGATGGCCGTGCTGCTCGCGGTCGGTTGGCCGATGGGCCGGCTGCTCGCCGCAGGCCGCCGACGGGCGGCGATCGTGGTGCTCTCGGTGGTGGGCGCGGTCGCGGTGGTGGCCGACGGCTGGCCCGCGTTCGGCAGCGACTTCGGTGGGGTGCTCGCCTTGATCCCGGGCCTGGCGGTGCTCGGCCTGCTGCTGACCGGCACCCGGATCTCGTGGGCCAAGGTCGCCCTGGTCGGCCTGGGCGCGGTCGTGGTGATCGGCACCATCGCCGTGCTGGACTGGCTTCGCCCGGCGGCGAGCCGCTCGCACCTGGGGCGGTTCGTCCAGGAGATCGCGGACGGCGATGCCGGCGACACCCTGCACCGCAAGATCATGGGCAACCTGCACTCGTTCACCACGCCGTTCACGCTGATCATCCCGGTCGTGTTCGTGCTGCTCATCCTCGCCGTGCGCGATCCGGCCAAGTGGCGCGCGCCGGCCCTGGCCCGGTCCTTCGAGGCGGTGCCGTGGCTGCGCTCGACACTGATCGCGTGCTGGCTGACCTCGGTGGTCGGCTACGCGGTGAACGACTCCGGCATCCAGATCCCGGCGGTCGCGCTCACGATCGCCGCGCCGCTGGCCATCGCGGTGATCGCGGCATCGGAGGGACGCCCGCGCGCCGACTGACCAGCACCACCGCGACCAGGATCGCCGCGCCCGCCCACGGGCCGACGGTGCCGCGCAGGGTGCGCTGCAGGGTGTCCACCGCGTCCGGCAGCGGGACCACCCGGCCGGGGACGTACGCACACACCAGCAGCGTGCTGCGGGCCAACAGCAGCCCGTCGAGCGCGGAGGGCGCGAGCAACACGAGCGGCGCCCAGGCCGCGACGTCGTACCAGGGCAGGCTGTACGGCGTGGTCAGCAACCAGGCCAGGGACAACAGCGCGGCGGCCGCGGCGCTGTCCCGCAACACGTGCGCCATCGCCGCCGGCCGCGCCCGGGCGGCGGTTCGGGCCAGCAGCCACACCACCAGCGCGCCGAGCAGCCAGCCGAGCAGGCCGATCAGCGAACGCGCGGTGTCGTGGCCGACGGCCGACTCCAGCGGTTTCAGCACCAGCCGCAGCGGCACCGCGAGCGAGACCAGCTTGGTGTTCTCGCGCATCTGATCGAACGCGCCGAGGCCGACCGGCAGATAGGTCGCGACGCCGACCACGAGCGCCGACCCGATCATCGCGGCGAGCGCCCTCGGCCGCCCGCGCAGGCCCCAGGCCAGGGCCAGTACATACAGCCCGAGCGAGACCTTCGCCGCGCAGGCCAGGCCGACCAGGACACCCGCGAGCACGGGGGAGCGGCGCACCGCGAGCAGCGCGCCCACCGCGAACACCAGCGCGAACGCGTCCAGATGGCCGGCGCCCACCGCCACGAACAGCAGCAGCGGATTGAGCGACCACAGGATCGCCACCCGGGCCCGGGCGACCCGATCCGGGCCGGCCGCGCGCTGCAACAGCAGCCCGGTCAGCACGAACGCGACCGCTCCGAGCAGGGTCAACACCAGCACGATCGTATGCACCGAGGTGCCGCCGATCCGGGCCGCGAACCACTGCTCCGCGGTGGCCACCGGCCCGTACACGGACGGCACGTCGGTCCACGGCGCCTCGACCGCGACACCGACCGGGTCGCCGTCGCGCACCAGCGTCGCCGCGGTGTCCCGATAGGGATCACCACCGGTGGCCGCGAGGCGACCGTACGCGGCGTAGACGAGGTGGTCGGCCGAGCCCATCGGCGGCACGCACACCACCGCGAGCGCGGCCACCGCGCCGCCCAGGGTCAGCCGACCCGGGTCCGGCGCCCAGCCCCGGCCCAGCGCGCGCAGCGCCAGCGCGAGGCCGATCGCCCCGGACAGGGCCGCCGCGAGCAACAGACCGGTCACCACCCCGGCGGCGGGCCGGGCCGTGAACCGGTACGGCGGCAGCCAGGACGGCCCACCCGGCAACGGCGGCTGCGCGGCCGAGGGCCCGAGCAGGCCGGTCAGCACGATCAGGGCGATCGCCAGCGCGCACAAGCCGACGGCGAGCGCCCCAAACGGGTGTTCCACGTGAAACATCGACGGGCGACGCGCCGCGGCGGGCCGAGCCGCCACCGGTTCAGCCACGACCGCGGATCGCCCCGGGCAACGCGCCCGCCGCGCCTCGCTCGGCCAGGGCCCGGGCCACGTGCGCGTACTGCCGGGCCCGATGGCGCTGCGCGGCGAAGTCGGTCCCGGTCACCCGGTGGTGCAACTCGACCTCGATCTCCTCGACCGGGAAACCCTTGCGGACCAGGTCGATGGTCAGCCCGGTCTCGACGCCGAAGCCCCCCGCGAGCGGCAGCGCCGCCTCGAACGCCGCCCGGGTCAGACAGCGCTGGCCGGAAAGCGGCTGCGTCGCGGTGAACCCGCAGGCCCGGGCGATCCCGTCCCGGGCGGCCCGGACCACGAAGCCGCGGCCGCCGCCGGCGCGAAGCTGGGGCGGCAACACCGCGATGCTCATCGCCGCCGTCCCGGACCGCACCGGGTCGATCAGCGGTGCCGCGGCGGCGGCCGTGTGCTCCAGGTCGGCGTCCAGGAACAGCAGGTGACGCGGCCGTTCCCGGCCCTCGCGCAGGTCGATCGCGGCGACCACGGCGGCACCGGTCTCCATCGCGCCGGCCTTGCCGCGATTGCGCCCGTGGCGCACCGGCACCGCGCCCGCCGCCCGTGCGGCGGCGGCGGTGTCGTCCCGCGAACCGTCGTCCACCACCACCACGAGATCCACGCCGGCGATCGATCGCGCCGCCTCGACCGTGGCCGAGATTCGTTGTGCCTCGTCGTAAGCCGGGATCACCACGGCCGTGTCGCCGGTCGGTGTGCCGGTCGTGTGCTCCGCCATGGCGTGATCCTACGAGCCGACCCGAATACCGGCCGGTTCCACCCGTCCTGCCCAACGACGCGGCGCGGCGGCGTGAAGGTCAACGCCGTTGGGGGTACAACGGAAGAGAGCCACATCGCGGGGATGCCCCCAGGATCCTGTGATCGCGGTCTCGTGACATCTGCGGAACCTCCGAGGGCCGGCCGTTCGTCGTCCTCGGTGAGGAGAGCTGGAACAGGCGCGGCGTCGCATCGGACGCGGTGCCGCCCCAGGCAGAGACCAACAGACCCAACCGCAGCGCAACCGCAGCAACGGATGGCACGAGGGTCCGCTCGGGAGCCCCCATCTCCCGCCCGAGGCCCGATTCGCGAGGGCAACACCCGTACCGGGCGCCGTAATTCGCCACCCCTGCGCCACCTCGCGCCATGTGCCGCCAAGCGGCCTCGTCATGGTCGGCTGCGGAGTACCTGAGTATCACGCATAGTGCTTCCACGTTCACGGAAAGGAACGAGCGCATGCTGCGCGAGATCCTCGGAAGACGACGGAGGGAACGCACCGCATTGATGTCGGCCGTGCTGACGTGTGCGAGATGGCGCTGGCCCGTGGTGCCCGGCGTCGGATACGACCGCTGGTCGGGCGTGTGTCGTTGTGGTGCGACCGATTGTCGCGTGCCGGGCGCCCATCCGGGTGAACCTCCCCTGCTCGCGGCCACGTGTGACGAACGCATGGCGCGTTGGTGGTGGGAACAGACACCGGACGCGTCGGTGATCCTGGCGACGGGTGGGCGGGTGGCGGCGTTGAGTGTGCCGTCGGAAGCCGGTGCCCGTTCGCTCGACCAACTCGCCCGGCTCGGTGTGCGTACCGGTCCGGTCGTCGCCGCGCCGGGCCGCTACGCGTTCCTGGTCGAGCCGTACGAGCTGGGCGAACTGGGCGAGTTGCTGGACCGATACGGCCTCGATCGGTACGGCACGGTGCCCTCGACCCTGCGCTTCCACGGCGGTGGCGGCTATCTCGCGCTGCCGCCGTCCCGGGTGCAGGGCGGTGTGTTGCGCTGGGCCCGGCCACCGGCTCCCTCCGGGGATCCGACGGCCGGCGGACCGTGGTTGCCGGCCGTCGCCGACCTGGTCCGCACGCTCGTGGACACCTGCCAACACGCCGAGCCCAGAGCCTGATCGAGGCGCGCCGTCACGCGATGGAGTGATCGTTGTGGCGTAACCGCAACATGTGGTGATCGCTGCACGTCGTGGCGGCGCGATAGGCTCGGCGCGCCGATCATTCCGGCCCCGTTCCGCGCAACACTTCCCGCTCGTCGGGCCGCGCGTGAAGGGGGCTTCGCGCGCTAGGAGACACCATGCAGCGCCCACGCACGGGTCACATCCGCACGGTGGCTCTGGGCGCGGTCGTGGGTCTGTCCCTGATCGTTCCGCTCGCCGCCGCCTCCGCGGACTCGGCGGGACCGGACAAGGGCCGCCACACCGCCGACTCGGGGCCGACCACCCGCCCGAGCGCCGTCAAGGCGGCCGAGTTCGGCAACGGCGTCGGCGACGGCGATCGCTCCGGCTCGGCCGGCCTGCTCGAACTGATCGGTGGCAAGCCCACCGCGAAGTCCTCGGCGGGAAGCGCCACTTTGCCGGCCGCGGGCACCGAGAGCGTGTGTGGCAAGGCGGTCGAGGGCGCCAAGGCGGTGCGCGCGCAGACGTGTGTCGAGCGCGACGGCTCGGAGGTCTGGGGCCGGGTCTACTACCGAAACCCCACGCCCGAACCGCTGTTGCTGGTGATGAGTGTCCTGCAGCCGGACGGCAACACCCTGCGGGTGAACTGCACGGTCGCCGCCAAGGACGACGCGGGTCGCTGCGACACCCCGCGGGTGCGGGCGCCCAAGGGCCTCGACGGCTGGTCCGCGGTGGCCGAGCTGGCCTCCAAGGACGGCGCGACCAAGCTGCTGCGTTCGGGCTCGGCGACCGCTCAGCGCTGACCCGCACCACCCCGACGCGCCTGTGAAACCGGGTCGGTGGGACCGGGAAAAGACCCCGGAAAAGTGAGAGGCCCGGCCGCTGAAGACGGGGGATGCATCAGCGACCGAGCTGGATCAAAGGTAACAACAAGCCGGCGGATCTCCAATCCGGGGCCGGTCGTCGACCCTCCCCGACCGATCCCGCACGCCCGTGGTCGGGCGTGCGGGCGATCGTCGTACCCGGCGGGTGCCGAGCGCCGGGGACACCGACGCCGGCCCCCGATTCGCTACCGGCTGGGTGCGAGCACCTTGTCCGCACTGCCCTCGGCGTTCCCCGACGGGCCGTCCACGGGCCGGTCGGGCGGGTCCACCGCCAGGTGCGGCAGCCGCTTGTCGAGCCATCCGGGCAACCACCAGTTGGCGCGTCCGAGCAGATGCATCATGGCCGGGACGAGCAACATGCGCAGGATGAAGGCGTCCAGCGCGACCGCGCCCGCCAGGCCGAGGCCCGCCATCATGCCGCCGCGGTCGCCGCTGAGAACGAACGAGCCGAACACGAAGATCATGATGAGCGCGGCCGAATTGATCACCCGCCCGGTGCCGGCCTGACCCACCCGTACCGCCCGGGCGTTGTCGCCGGTGCGCAGCCATTCCTCGTGCATGCGACTGACCAGGAACACCTGGTAGTCCATCGAGAGCCCGAACAGCAGCGGCAACATGATGACCGGCAGGAAGGAGATGATCGGGCCCTCCTTGCCGAGCCCCAGCAGGTCCATGCCCCAGCCCCACTGGAAGATCGCGACCAGCAGGCCGAACGACGCGCACGCGGCGATCAGGTTCATCAGCGCGGCGGTCAGCGGCACCAGCAGGCTGCGGAAGGCGACCAGCATGAGCAGCGCGCCCAGCCCCACGATCAGGGCGATGAAGCCCGGCATACGATCGCCGACCACGGCGGCGAAGTCCTTCTGCAGCGCGGTGTCGCCGCCGATGTGCACCTTGAGCGTGCTGCCCTTCGCGGCGGCGGGGACGGTCCGGTCGCGCAGCGTGTCGATCAGCTTGTCGGTGGCCTCGGCCTGCGGGGACGTCGCGGCCACGACCTGCACGACCCGGGTGCCGGCGGCGAGGCCGCCGGCGTCGGCGGGCACCGGGACCTCGTCGGCCCGCACCACGCCGCGGGTGCCGCGGACGTCGGCGATCAGGGCGTCCAGTGCCTGCCGGTCCTGCGGGCCGTGCAGCTCGGCGACCATCAGCAGCGGGCCGTTGAAGCCGGGGCCGAAGCCCTTGGCGAGCAGGTCGTACGCCTGTCGAACCGTCTGCGAAGTCGGCTGGTTGCCCTGGTCGTTGGTGCCCAGGCGGAGCGAGAGGGCCGGGATCGACAGGGCTGCCATGACGACCAGTGCGACCAGGCCCAGGGTGCGCGGCCGGCGCTGCACCAGGCTCGCCCAGCGCACGGCGGTACGCCCGGCTTCCTCGCTGTGCACGGTGCCGGCGGCGGATTGCGCGGCCAGGGCCCGGCGTTCGCGGCGGCTGAGCGCGCGCGTGCCGAGCAGGTCGAGCAGGGCGGGCAGCAGGGTGGCGGACGCGAGCACGCTGAGCACCACGACGAGGGTGGTGGCGACCGCGATTCCGTCGAACAGGGCGATGTCGACGGTGAACAGCGCGAGCAGCGCGACGCACACCGTGCCGCCGGCGAACACGACGGCCCGGCCGGAGGTGTCCAACGCCCGCACCGCGGCTTCCCGGGGGGCGAGGCCGGCCTTGAGGCCGTTGCGGTGCCGCGTCACGATGAACAGGGCGTAGTCGATGCCCACACCGAGCCCGATCAGGCTGCCCAGCAGCGTCGCGGTCTCGGGGATGTCGGTGACGTGGCTGAGCAGGACGACCGTGGATATCCCGGTGCCGACCGCGAACACTCCGCTGACCAGCGGAAGCAGCATCGCGAACAACGATCCGAAGGCGAGGAAGAGGATGACGCCCGCCGCGATGATGCCCACGCCCTCGGCGAGCCCGGCCGGCGGCTCCTGGGCGGCCTCGATCGCGGGTCCGCCCAGCTCGACCCGCAACCCCGGTGCCCGCGCCTGTTCGGCGCGCTCGATCAGGTGCTTGAGGTCTTTGGTGTCCAGCTCGAACTGCTGCTTGACGAAGGTCACCTGCGCGAACGCGATCCGGCCGTCGGCGCTGACCTGCGCGGCGCCGGCCGGGTCGTACGGGCCGACCACCCGACCGACGTCGGGCATGCGCGCGATGTCGGCGAGCAGCGCGCTCATCCGCTCGCGGACGGCGGGATCGTGCACGGTGCCCTGCTCGGTCCGCCACACCACGTTGTCCACGTCGCCCGCCGTGTCCGGAAACGCCTTCTGCAGGCGCTCGTACGCGCTGGACGACTCGGTTCCGGGGATCTTGAACACATTGGAGTACGCACTGCCCGCCGTCACGCTCGCCGCGACGGATCCGAACAGTGCGGCCACCCAGAGCAGGATCACCGTCGACCGGTGATTGAGGCACCATCGCGCCCAGGCCGCCATAGCCGTTTCCTTCCTCATGCGGGCCGCCAGGCCCGGTCGTGCGTCTCCAGGCCAGATTCGGTCGACGCGCGGGCGGTCCGGCGAGCCGGCGGCGGACTCACAGGAAGCTCACAATCTGTCCCCCGAACTTCCGCAAACTTCCGCCGGATACTGGGGACATGAGCAGCAGTCAGCCACGCGTGGGTGCCACGGTCCTGGTGGTCGAGGACGAGCCGAGCATCAGCGACGTCCTCGCCATCACCCTGCGGTTCCACGGCTTCGAGGTGGTCACCGCGGACGGCGTACACACGGCCCTGGCCGCCGCCCGCCGGGAGCGGCCCGACGTGGTGTTGTTGGACATCTCCCTTCCGGACGGCGACGGACGCCAGGTGTGCCGCGTGTTGCGCGCCGAACGACCGGACGTCGCCATCGTGTTCCTCACCGCCCGCGACGCGCCCGCCGATGTCGTCAAGGGGCTGACCCTGGGCGGCGACGACTACATCACCAAGCCGTTCAACGTCGACGAGTTGGTCGCTCGCACCCGCGCGGTGCTGCGGCGCACCCGGCCGGCGCCGGACGAGGCCGCGCCGCCGGTCCCGCGTCCGCCGGTACTACGGCACGGGGACCTGGAGTTGGACGAGGCGACGTACACCGCGAGCCGGGGCGGGCACGGCGTGGAGTTGACCCCGACCGAGTTCGCCCTCCTGCGCCATCTGATCCGGCACGGCGATCGCATCGTGCCGAAGGAGCAACTGCTGCGCGAGGTCTGGAAGTACGAGCACGTCGTGGAGTCGACGGTGGTTGAGACGTACATCAGCTATCTGCGCCGCAAGCTCGATCCGCTGGTGCCGGACGGGCCGCCGCTGATCACGACGCGGCGGGGCGTGGGGTACGGGCTGCGACCGGCGGGCCACGGCGCATGACGGGCGGACCGATGAAGCGGAGCGACGTGGGCGAGTCGGCCGAGGGGCCGGGCGCACCGGGACAACGGCCGGGGGACGCGGGCAGGTCCGCCGGTGGCGGCGGCAGCAATGGCGGTGGCGACGGCGAGAGTGGGCGGGCCGGCCCGGTCCGTCGACGGTTCCTGCCGCGGCCGGTGCGCAAGCGTCCGCACATCGTGGCGATGCGGGCGACGCTGGCGCTCAGCAGCATCGCGCTGCTCGCCTCCGGCCTGGCGCTGCTGATCTGGTTCAGCATGATGGGTGTTCGGCACTATCTGGAGTCGGGCGTCGACGAGGACCTGTCCACCGGCCGGACCGGCATCGAGCGGACCGGCATCACCAGTGCGCAGTTGTCCGAACCGGGCCCGACCGCGGGCATGCGCGATGTGCTGATGTCGGCCGGGCTGCACGGCAAGGTCTTCGTGCTGGTCGACGAGCGGGGCGTGGCCCTGCCGATCGCCGACCGGGCGCCGGATGCCCTGCAACGCGCGTTGGCGTCGACGTTTCGGGACGGGCGCGGCCTGATGCCGCATGCCGGGCCGCGCGGCATCTCGCTCGGTGGGGATTCCTACCGGGCCGCCGCGGCGCGCCTCGGCGACGGCCGCTACATCCTGCTGGCCCGCTCGACCGAGGAGCTCGACGCCGTGGTCGACCGGGTCGTGCACTTCGAACTGATGGTCGGCGGCGTGCTGCTGGTGCTGCTGGGCAGTTCCATCTACTGCCTCGCGTGGTGGCGGCTGCGGCCGTTGGAGGACATGGTCGAGACGGCGTCGGGCATCGCCGAGGGCGGTCCGGACCGGCCCGACCTGTCCGCGCGTGTGGCGGCGCGCAAGAGGTCGTTCAGCGAGGTCGAGCAGTTGCGGACCGCGTTGAACGCGATGTTGCAGCAGGTCGAGTCGGCGTTCGAGATCCGCGAGCACGCGGCGACGCACCTCAAGCGGTTCGTGGCCGACGCGTCGCACGAGCTGCGTACACCGTTGGCGGCGATTCGCGGCTATCTGCAGTTGTACGAGAAGGGCATGCTCGTCTCGGAGGACGAGCGCACCCGGGCCCTGAACCGGATGGGGGGCGAGGCCGAGCGCATGGCCCGGCTGGTCGACGAGTTGCTCGCGCTGGCCCGGCTGGACCAGCGCCCGCAGTTGCGACCGCGCCCGATCGACCTGGTGGGCATGGTGCGCGGGGCGGTCGCCGATCTGTCCGCGCAGCAGGCGACTCGGCGGGTGCATACGGACGCGCCGGACACCTGTGTGGTGCTGGCCGACGAGGCGACGCTGAGTCAGGTGGTCGGCAATCTGCTGGCCAATGTCCGGGCACACACGCCGGTGTCGGCGGACGTGCACGTGTCGGTGTCCGAGACCGCGGGCGACGACGGCGAGCGGCGTGCGGTGTTGCGGGTGCGCGACGAGGGACCGGGCATGCGACCGCAGGATGCCGAGCGCATCTTCGACCGGTTCTTCCGGGCCGCGCGCGAGCACGGCCGTACCGGTACGGCGGGCGGTGCCGACTCGGGCAGTGGTTCGGGTACGGGCAGCGGGCTCGGCATGGCCATCGTCTGGGCGGGGGTGGCCGCGAACCGGGGCAGTGTGCGGGTCGAGACCGAACCGGGCGCGGGCCTGACCGTCGTGATCGAACTGCCGGCCGCGAACGTCGACGTGTGCCGGCCCGGTGGCGGGGTGGACGAGCGGGACGGCGACGCGGCCGGCACCCGGCCGCCGGCGCTCGTGTCCCCGGAATCCCGATAGGCGCGTTCCCCCGGGTGGTCGGTGCCCGGGGCGTTCGGCCCTCGTCCCGGCCGACCCACGTCGAGGCGGGTCGGCCGGGGGTCGCCTAGTTCAGCGTGATCTGGCGGTTCAGCAGACCGTTGCGGGCGCTGCGCTGACGCGGCGTCAGCGGGCTGGTGTCCGCCATCGCGGCGGCGAGACGCTCACCGAACTCGCGGGCCGGCTTCTCCACGTCCTCGGCGGTCATCGCGGTCGGCAGGTCCCACACCGGGACGAGCAGCCCGTGCGCGCGGAACGAGCCGACGAAGCGGGTGCCCTCGCCCAGGCTCGACTCGCCGGCCGCGTGCAGCCGCGCGATGGCGTCGAGCAGTTCCTCCTCCGCGTGCGGCATGACCCAGCGCAGGTGGTTCTTCTCGGTGGTGCCACACCAGTACGCGGCGTCCACCGAGGTCAGCCGGACGGTCGGCATGGCCGCCGCGTTGGCCCGCTCCAGCGACGCGCTCACCTCGGCGTTCATCGCGGCCGGGTCGTCCACCCAGAAGTCGAAGCCCGGGTGCACGGTGATCTCGAGCGGCTTGGACAGGTCGAGCAGGTCCTGCAGCCGGTCGCCGGACTCGGGCAGCGGGCCGGGAGCGACCGAGGTGCCGTCCTCCTGGGCGAGCGCGCGTTCGAGGGCGTGCGCGATGTCCCGGCTGACGTCGCCCGAGCTGGTGTGGGTCTGCAGCCCGACCAGGATGGCGCCGTCGGCGCGCCGCAGCGCGGGCCAGGCCATCGGCAGCACGGTCGCGAGGGTGACCACCTGGTCGGCGTGCTCGCCGGACAGGGTCAGCCGCGCGGTCGCGGCCGGGACCAATTCGCGCAGCGCGATCCAGTCGCACTCGTTCGGCAGCCCCTGGAAGGGACGCAGGACGAGCGTCTCGGCGGCGACGGATGCCTCGCGCCCGTGACATGCCTTGTACCGGCGGCCCGAGTTGCACGGGCACGGTTCGCGACCGCCGACGACCGGGACGGATCCCGTGGCGGCTGCGGTCTGGGTCTTGTTGCCGGTGTGGCCCTTCAGCGCGGCCTTCTTGCCCATGCTGCGGTCTCTCCGCCTCGGTGTCGGGGGGATGGTGGTCGACGACTCACCAGGTCCGAGGGTACTGAGTTCCGCGAGCACGAGTGGACGCTCGAACGCGTGCACGACGCGACGGTCGACCGGGGGCGGGCGGCACCGGCGCGCGCCGGGTTCAGTCGAGCGGGTCGACCGCGTCCAGGTCGAATTCGTCCCACAGATGGTCGGCGGCGCGGGACTCGATCGGGACCAGCGCCCACACGGTGACCTCGTCCGGCGTGCCGCGCACGCCCCAGTCGGCGGCCAGCGTGCCGATGATGGACAGGCCGCGACCGCCGTGTGCGCTCAGTGACGGGCTGGCCTGCCGGGGACGGGTGGAACTGCCGCCGTCGGTGACCTCGATCGCCAACAACCCGTCGGGACGCACCCACCAGGCCGCGCGCACGTTGCCGGAGGGCAGGGCGCGGGCGTGGCGCAGCGCGTTGCTCAACAATTCGGAAAGGATCAACACCGCGTCGTCCACGACGGCCCCGGCGATGCCGCGTTCGTCGAGATCGATGGCCAGGCGGTGCCGAGCCGCGGACACACCGACCGGAGCGTGCGGTACCAACACCGCCGCGGAATCGGGCACCCCACGGGCCACGACCATTGCCACCCCCGGCCTCCTTAGTGCACACGTCTGCCTTGCGCACAGGTCTCTCGCGCGCGTCGGGCTTGAGATGCCCGATGCCGACGGACGGGAAACGGCGGGGCGCTGTGCGCTGAGACTCGCTCGGGGGCGTATAGGGGTATGTGATCCCGCCAAGACGGATATAACGTCTCGAAAGGCCACCAGCGTACGCCCCCCAATGGGGTCTAACCGGACACCTGGGCCAGTACCTGTCGTGGCCGATTCGTGATGATGGCATCCACGCCGAGCCGCAGGCACAGCTCGACGTCCTCGGGCGCGTCCACGGTCCACACGTGCACCCGGTGCCCGGCCCGATGCAGGCGGGCGACGTAGCGCGGGTGGGCGCGCACGATGTCGATGCTGGGGCCGGCGATGCGCACCTCGCGGGGCAATGTGCCGTCGCGGAACAGCAGCGGCACGTGCTCCATCAGGAACACGGTGGGCAGCTCGGGCGCCATCAGTCGCATCCGGCGCAGGGACAACTGGGAGAAGCTCATCACCCGAATCAGCGACGGGTCCTCGGTGGCGGGCCGGGTCAGCCCGAACCGCTCCAGCAGATCGACCAGGCGGCGCTCGACCAGGCCCGCGTACCGGGTGGGGTGCTTGGTCTCGATCGCCAGGCGCACCGTGCGGGGCGAGTCCACCACCAGTTCGAGCAGGCGCTCCAGGGTGAGCACCGAGCGGCGGTCCCAGTCGGGGGCCTCCGGTTCGTCGGGGCGTTCGCGTTCGACGCCGGATTCCTTCCAGGAGCCGAAGTCGAGCGCGGACAGGTCCGCGAGCTCCAGCGTCGAGACGATCCCGCTGCCGTTGGAGGTGCGGTCGACCTTGCGGTCGTGGACGCACACCAGATGGCCGTCGGCGGTCAGGCGGACATCGCATTCCAGGGCGTCGGCGCCGTCCTCGATGGCCTGGAGGTAGGCCGCGAGCGTGTGCTCTGGGACGGTGTCGGACGCGCCTCGGTGGGCGACGACCTGCACGTTGGCGCGCAGTGGGCGCGCCCCGGTGGTGGACACGGAACAATCGTGCCATCCCGAGGTGAGCGCACGGTGACGGCCGGGTGTCCGGCGACGGTGTCCCGCGCCCGGACGGGCTCCCGAATCGGGTCGTCGGGGTGCTTTCGGGGCCGATCCTCGGTGATTCCGCCGGGATTTCCGTGCCGACGCGCGTGGCCGGACCTGCACGGATAACCCCGGGATAAGGGGGAGGGGCGGCCGGCACGTCCGGCGCTTACGGTGTTCAGACAGGGCGTCGGGGAGTCTGTGCTCATCAAACATTCCGATGTGTGTGGGAGGAAGACCGTGAGCGACGACCGCGACGTGACCGGCGGCGAAGTCGGTTCACCGGTGCCGGGGGAGGGCCACGGATCGTCCTCCGCCACACCACTGCCGGCGCAGCCGGGGATCGGGTCCGAGGCGGCGCAGCCGGGGGTCGGCCCGGCGGCGGAGCCGGAGTTCCGCACCGAGGTGCCGGCCAAGCCGGTCGGGGCGCCCACCGTGGGACAGCCGCACGGGGAGGCCGGGGCGTACGGGGAGGTCGGGGCGCCGACCGCGGCGCTGCCGCCGGTGGGTGAGCCGACGGCCGAGGTGCCCGCCGCGTTCGCGGCCGGACCCGCCGCGGGTGGGGCGGGGGCTCCGCCGTTCGGGGGGACCGGCGCCTATCCGGGCTACCCGGGCTACCCCGGTTTCGGCGCACCGCCCAAGCCCAAGCGTCGGCCGTCCGGAATCCTGGTCGCGGCCGTGGTGGCCGCGTTGCTCGCCGGCGGCGTCGGCGGCGGGGTGGGCGCGTGGATCGTGGATCGGGACGACAAGCCGGCCTCGGCGGGCGTCGGCCCGTCCTCCTCTCCGGTGGACCCGGCCTCGCTGAACCGCTCGCCCACGAGCGTGGCGGGCATCGCCAAGCAGGCGGTCCCGAGCACGGTGACGATCAAGACCAAGGGCAAGGTGTCCGGCCAGGGCACCGAGAGCGGCACCGGTGCCGGCTTCGTCTACGACAAGCAGGGCCACATCCTGACCAACAACCACGTGGTGTCGCTGGCCGCCGCCGGTGGCGAGTTGAGCGTGACCTTCTCCGACGGCACCACCAAGCCGGCCAAGATCGTCGGCCGCGCCGAGGGTTACGACCTCGCGGTGATCAAGGTCGACGACATGCCCGCCGGCATCCAGCCGCTGCCGCTGGGCGACAACGACAAGGTCGCGGTCGGCGACCCGGTGATCGCGATCGGTGCGCCGTTCACCCTGTCCAACACGGTGACCACGGGCATCGTGAGCGCCAAGGACCGCCCGGTGGCCTCCGGCGACCAGCAAAAGGTCTCGTACATGAACGCGATCCAGACCGACGCGGCGATCAACCCGGGCAACTCCGGCGGTCCGCTCCTGAACGCGGCCGGCGAGGTGATCGGGATCAACTCGGCGATCCGCTCGACCGGCGGCGGCGGTCAGTCGCCGTTCGGCCAGCAGCAGGAGTCCGGCAGCATCGGCCTGGGCTTCGCGATCCCGGTCAACCAGGCCCGCTGGGTCGCGGACACGCTGATCCAGGGCAACAAGCCGGTCTACGCACAGATGGGCGTCCTGCCCGACTCGCGCTACACCGGCACCGGCGCCAAGATCATGGCGCAGGGCACCAACGGCCAGGACCCGGTCACCGCGAACGGCCCGGCGGCGAACGCGGGCCTGAAGGCCGGTGACGTGATCACCAAGCTGAACACCCGGGCGATCGGTTCCTACGAGGACCTGTTCAGCGAGATCTGGAGCCACCGTCCGGGCGACAAGGTGAAGGTCACCTACCAGCGCGACGGCAAGGAGGCCACCACCGAGGTCACCCTGGGTCAGCGGGTGGGCGACAACTGACCCCCGCCCCCGGCCACCCGTGGGCCCGCCCGGAATCCCCAGTGATCCGAGCCACCGCTCATGAGAGACTGATGCCGCCCGCGCCCCAACCAGGTCGCGGCGCTGGAGGACTCGCCTAGTGGCCGATGGCGGCAGTCTTGAAAACTGCTAACAGGGGTGACTCTGTTCGTGGGTTCGAATCCCACGTCCTCCGCAGGAAGCGGCGCGGATGCGCGAAAACGCAGGTGGGCGGCGGTACCCGGGGCAACTCGGGTGCCGCCGCCCTTGTGTGTGGGTGCGCCGGCCTGCGGCGCGCGGGGGTGAGCTGGTCGGACCTCGCGGTCGTTCCGCCCGTACGGGGTCGTCCCGGGGCGTGGGTGGGTGGGGTCGGGTGGGTGGCCATAGGTGGCCATAATCGGGGCCGGGCTCGATTCGGCCGGCGACCTCGTGGGGCCGGGATCGGGATCGGTCGAACGGGGGACTGCGCATGTTGGATCCGTTGTTGCCGGGTGATCCTCGGGAGGTTGCCGGGTATCGGCTGCGGGGTCGGCTCGGCCAGGGCGGGATGGGCAGCGTCTACCTGTCGTACACGCGGGGTGGGCAGCCGGTCGCGCTCAAGGTGGTGCGGCCCGATCTGGCGCAGGATCCCGAGTTTCGTCGGCGGTTCGAGCGCGAGGTGCAGGCCGCTCGGCGGGTGTACGGGCCGTACACGGCGCCGGTGCTGGACAGCAACACCGACGGCCCGCTGCCGTGGCTGGCCGGGGCGTACGTCGCGGGGCCGCCGTTGTCGGAGGCGGTCAGGGTGCACGGGCCGCTGCCCGTCGAGACGGTGTTGTTGCTGGTCGCCGGGGTGGCCGAGGCGCTGGAGGCGGTGCATGCGGCGGGTGTCATCCATCGTGATCTGAAACCGTCCAACGTGCTGCTGGCCTCGGACGGACCGCGGGTGATCGACTTCGGCATCGCCCGCGCGGCCGACACCACCGCGCTCACCGGCACCGATGTCGTGGTCGGCACACCGGCGTTCATGTCGCCGGAGCAGGTGCAGGGCAGGCCGGTCGGGTTCCCGTCCGATGTGTTCTCGCTCGCGCTGGTGGGTCATTACGCCGCGACCGGCGACCATCCCTTCGGGCAGGGCCACGCCCAGGCCCTGATGTATCGGATCGTCGGCGAAGCGCCGGATCTGAGCGCGTGCCCCGAGCCGCTGCGGGGCGTGCTCGACGCGTGCCTGGCCAAGGATCCCGCCGACCGGCCTTCGCTCGCGGAGGTGATCGAGGGCTGCCGGCGCGGTGCCGAGGTGACCACGCTCGTGCGCGGAACGGGCTGGCTGCCGGCGGCGATCGCCAAGGACGCCGCGAGCCGCGAGGCGGCATCGCCGACGGCGACCGACGAGCGGGAATCGGACGAGGCCGCGCCCGGTTCGCCGATTCCGCCGCCGCCGAGGCCGGCCGCCCCGCCTGTTCCGCTGCTGCCGCCGACCGTGGGGATGGGCCGGGGGCCGGACCTCCGCAAGGCGGCACCCCCGGCCCGGCCGCCCGCCCCGCCCTTCGCGCCCGCGCAGCCCGTTCCGGGCGGCGGGCCGCGCCGCCGACCGTGGGTCCGGATCGCGATGGGCGCGGCTGCCGCCGTCGCGGTGATGGTCGCGGGAGTATTCGTCGTCCCGCCCCTGATCGACGGTGACGGTGACGGAACCGGGAACACCGGGGCCGGTCACGGCGACGGCTCCACGCCGAATCGTTCGAAGGTCGCCCTGGTGATCAGCGCGCCCCGCGTGCCGTCGGCCGCGCACCTCGTCGACGACATCTGCAGTGACGGCTTCGCGACGTACGTCGACCTGGAGAATCTGTCGGTCAAGGCCGATCAGCGGGACGTCGCGGACAGCGCGGTGTCGCCGCCGGTCACGCTCAAGTACATGGCGTGTCACTCGGATTCGGGCGGTGACTCGAACGACTCTCTCACGGCCGAGCTGCGGTTCCTGGACACCGGAGCCGTCGCGGGCCTGGTCGCCAAGCCCGACGCGACCGTCGAGGAGTGCCGCGGCGCGGCCCGCGTGGCGTCGCTGCCGGACACGTTGCCGCTCTCCGCGCTCAACTCGAACCTGGTGGCGCGCGACATGGGGTTCTGCGTCGAGACGAGCCGCAAGACCGTGGTGCTGGTGTGGGTGACCGACATCCGGGAGCCTTCGAGTGCCGGGGGATTGCGGACGTTCTCCGTGAACGTCACCCAGTGGAAGACGGGGTCCGAGAAGACGGGGTCCTGACCGCCGGTTCCTCGGTCCTTGTCCACCGATCGGTGGACGAGGGGTTCCATCGGTCGAGCCTGTCCGCGATACCGGCCCGGCGACCAGGATTTCGGGCATGACGAATCTTCCTGTTCGGGTGGCGCGGTGGAGCGCCGGACACCCCTGGCGAGCCATCGCCGGCTGGGTTCTCTTTGTCGCGTTGTGCCTCGGCGGTGGCATCGCCGTCGGGGGCAACGCGGCCACGGCGGACGACTTCCGGGTCGGCGAGGCCGGTCGCGGCGAGGCGCTGGCCACCGAGGGCGGGCTGCAACAGCGGCCGATGGAGCGGGTGTTGATCACCGCGAAAACCGGACCTTTGGACGTACGCGCCGCGACCGCCGCGGCCGGCGAGATCGTGGACCGGATGGGCAGGTTGCCCGAGGTGTCGTCGGTGGTCGCGCCGGTGCGCTCGGCGGACGGCACAGCGATCCGGGTGGACGTCACCATGAAGGGCGCCGAGCTGGACGGGAAGAACCACGTCGACCCGCTGCTGGCGCAAACCGCGAAGGTGCGGGCGGGATACCCCGGCCTACGGATCGCGGAGACCGGCGGCCCCTCGATCAGCAAGGACGTCCAGGGCCAGCGGGGCGAGGACCTCTCGCGGACCGAACTGATCGCGCTGCCGGTCACCCTGCTCACCCTGTTGATCGTGTTCCGCTCGGCGGCGATGGCCACCGTGCCGCTGCTGCTCGCGCTGTCCTCGATCGCGGCGTCGATCGGGCTGTCGATGCTCGCGTCGCACGTGTTCCCGGACGCCGGGGTCGGCACCAACGTCATCCTGTTGATCGGCCTGGCGGTCGGCGTCGACTACGCGCTCTTCTACCTCAAGCGCGAACGTGAGGAACGGGCCCGCTCCGGCGGCCGACTCGACTCGCGGGCGCTGGTCGAACTGGCCGCCGCCACCTCCGGACATGCCGTCGTGGTGTCCGGGCTCGCGGTCGCCGCCTCCAGCGCGACGCTGTTCCTCGCCGACGACGTGATCTTCTCCTCGATCGCCACGGGGGCCATCGTGGTCTGCCTGGTCGCGGTGCTCGGGTCGCTGACCGTGCTGCCCGCGCTGCTGGTCGAGCTGGGCACCCGGGCCGAGCGTCGGGCGGCCCGCCGGGCCGAGCGTGCGAGCCGGCGCGGCCGGGCCGTACCGGTGCGCCGGGAACCGCGCGCCGGAGCCGGCCGGATCACCTCGGCCGTGCTGGGCTTCACCAGCCGCCGCCCCGGTGCCACGCTCGCCGTCGCCGTGCTCGGCATGCTGGCCCTGGCCGCCCCGCTGGCCGACCTGAAGCTGACCGACATCGGCCGGGAGACCTACTCCCGCAGCCTGCCCGCGATGGAGACCTGGCACCGGCAGAACCAGGCGTTCCCGGAACTCAAGTCGATGCACCAGGTCGTGGTCCGGGCCGACGCCGGCCGCGCCGACGAGGTGGCGGGCGCGCTGCGCGAGTTGCAGCGACGGGCACAGGCCGACCCGGCACTGGCGCACATCGACGAGCTGCGCACCTCGCCGGACCGCCGGATCACCATGCTGGAACTGCGCGTACCGCACTTCGTCGGTGCCGATGCGGCGCAGGACTCGCTGGAGCGGGTACGCCGGGACTACGTGCCGGCCACGGTGGGCAGGTTGGCCGGCGTCGACATCGCGGTGACCGGCGATGTGGCTCGCTACGCGGACTATCCCGAGCATCAGAAGGGGAAGTTGCCGCTGATCATCGCGACGCTGCTCCTGGTGACCTTCGTGATCACCGTGTTCGCGTTCCGGTCGGTGGTGCTGGGCCTGGTCGGTGTGCTGTTGAACCTGCTGTCCGCCGGTGCCGCGTTGGGGCTGCTGGTCGTGGTCTTCCAGAACAGTTGGGCCGAGGGGTTGTTCGGCTTCACCTCGACCGGGTCGATCGGCTCCCGGGTGCCGCTGTTCCTGTTCGTGATCCTGTTCGGCTTGTCGATGGACTACCAGGTGTTCGTGATCAGCCGGATCCGGGAGGCCGCGCTGCGCGGGGTGCCGACCCGGCAGGCCGTACTGGAGGGAATCGGCAGCTCGGCCGGCGTGGTGACCAGCGCCGCGTTCGTGATGGTGACCGTGTTCGCCAGCTTCATGGGTCTGCATCTGATCGAGATGAAGCAGTTCGGCTTCAGCCTGGCGGCGGCCGTCCTGCTGGACGCGTTCGTGATCCGGATCATGATCCTGCCCGCCGCGATGTTGCTGCTGGGCGACCGGAGCTGGTGGCCGTCGATCGGGATGCGCCGGAGCAGCGCGCAGGGCCCCGCCGCCGGGGTGCGTGCGACCGAAAAAGTAGGCTGATCGGCATGTCCGAACGGCCGCAGTCCATCGACCGATTCCGGATCTGGAACCTGCACCGGTGGTACCTGCTCTTCTGGGTGCTGCTGGGTCTGATGCCGATGATCGTCGCCGGCCGGGACGACCCGGGGGCGTCCCGGTACTGGTCGATGGCACTGCCGGTCCTGGTCGCACTGGCCTACCTGATCATGCGACTGTTCCCGGACAACCCGGTGCTGCGACCGCGCACCTTCGGGTGGGTACTCATCGTCGGACTGGGCGCGATGGCCTATTCGCGCCACGGCGGCGCGTCGGTGTACGTCGCGACCATCCCGCACTTCTGGTTCCTGACCAGGGACTCCCGGTCGGCGATCGTCTACGGCGGCCTGGGTGCCGCGGCCACGGTGGCCGGTGGTGTCGCGCCGCAGGGCTGGAGCCCGGACCTGCTCACCGGCAACACCGTGGCGACGCTGATCGCCTACGCGATCAGCGTCCCGCTGGGGCTGTCGGTGCTTCGCTTCGTCGAGCAGGGCGACGAGCGGGTGCGCGCCCTGGACGGCGAACTGGAGAGCGCGCAGCGGCGGTTGGCCGAGGCCAATCAGCGCCGGGGGGCCGCGGAGGAGCGGGAGCGGCTGGCCCGGGAGATCCACGACACGCTCGCCCAGGGCTTCGCGTCCATCATCGTGCTCGCCGAGGCGGCGCGGTCGGGCATCACGAGCGATCCCGCGACCACCGGCCGGCAGTTGCTCTCGATCGAGCACACCGCTCGGGAAAACCTCGCCGAGGCCCGGGTGTTGGTCGGCTCCGCCCCGCAGAGCGGGGTCGTCCCGGGCTCGGTCGCCGGCGCCCTGCGCCGCACACTGGACCGTTTCGTGGAGGACACCGGGCTCACCGTGGACGCGGAACTGCCCGACGTCGAATGCGACCAACCGACCCGGATCGCGCTGTTGCGCTGCACCCAGGAGTCGTTGGCCAACGTGCGCAAACACGCGGGTGCCACGACGGTCGGCGTGCTGCTCGCCGCCCACCCGCACGGCATCGAACTGGAGATCACCGACGACGGCCGAGGATTCGTGGTCGACGCGGCGCGAGGTTTCGGCCTCGACGGCATGCGGCGGCGACTGGCCGAACTCGGCGGTGAGTTCACCGTCACCAGCTCGGTCGGGGACGGCACCCGGATCCTGGCGATGATTCCCACCGATGGTCAGGAGTGAAGGACATGACACAGGACAGGCTGCGCGTCGTGGTGGTGGACGACCACTCGGTGATGCGCGCCGGGGTGGTCGCGCTGCTGGCCTCGGAGCCCACCATCGAGATCGTCGGCGAGGCGGGCGACGGGCTCGCCGCCGTCGAACTGGTCGAGCGACTGGAGCCCGACGTGGCGCTGATCGACCTGCGGATGCCGGTCCTGGACGGGGTGGCCGCCACCACTCGGATCGTCGGACTCGACGGCCGGACCCGGGTGTTGATCCTGACCACGTACGACACCGACGTCGAGATCGAGCGCGCGGTGGAGGCCGGTGCCATCGGCTACCTGCTCAAGGACACCACTCGCGAACAACTCGTCGACGCCATTCGCTCGGCGGCTCGGGGCCAGACCGTGCTCGCCCCCAGGGTGGCCGAGCGGCTGGTCGCCCGGATGCGCCGGCCCGCCCCGGTGGTGTTGACCACCCGCGAGGTGCAGGTGCTCGACGCGGTGGCGGACGGGCTCTCCAACGCGGACATCGGCAAGCGGCTGGTGATCGCCGAGGCGACGGTGAAGACACATCTGCTGCGCGTCTTCGCCAAGCTCGACGTCAGCGACCGCACGCACGCGGTGGTCATCGCGATCGAGAGCGGCCTGCTGCCGCGGGCCGCCGACGGAATTCGCGACTGAGCACGTCCCACCGGCTTCGGGGCCGGGCCCACCCCCGGGCGGGCCCGCGGCGGATTCGGCGACCTCGCGACCCCCGGCGAACCCCGCGGGCCCCGATCCGCGCCGGGTCTGCATTCGTCCGTACCGGGGCGCGCCGGACCCCGGAAGAGCGCTCCTATATATAGGGGGTACGCCGGGCGCGACTTTCGGCGCAAGGAATCCGCTTTCCCGGAGCCACGCATCGTGATATCGGCGCGCTTTCCCGGCATGCCGGCTTCCGGACGGTCGCGTTCCGCGCCGGTGTCCCTCGAAAGGGGGGTGAATAGCCCCACGCGTGGGGGAAAGTGGCGCGGGTCACAGTTCCCCGGGTGGCTCGGATCGCATTCGGCATACTTTTCCGGCCGGTGGCGGAGTGCTGTCGCAGCGTGAATACACGCAGGCCGGGGACGGTTCGCCGGGCCATGGCCGGCCGGTTATACCCGGCGCCCCCGCGGACTACCATCGAGGGAATTGTGATGCCGCTCACGCCCGGCACGTAAGCCGGACATAAAGGCATTTAAGGCTCGGTCGAAATGCGGCTTTCGACCCCTCGGGCCGGGTGATCGCCCGGTCGCCTTCGGTGATGATTCGACAATGCGTCACGTGTCGACTGCGTATTGTGTATGGCTGTGGGTCAAAAGGGGCAAAACGTTCCCTGGTTTGCGGCCCGGTAAACGCGAATCCGGCCCGGAAGGCCGTCCCACGGGCCCCGGTGGGCATTTCTAATACCTATCCTGACCTGCGTAAATGCCCGAGCGGGTTGATAAGGGCCGGATAACCTGTTTATGGTCCTGGCGATGTGCAAATCGCACCTCCTGGGTTCCCGCCGGCACGGCATGGCGGAACTCGCGGTCTGGGAGGGCCGCGGGGTTGCGGCATCGGACATCACGTCTTGGACGTGACCGTTCGGTTCCGGGCGGGGGTGATCCGCGAGGGTCGCGCCGGTCCATCCGCCCCAGGGGAATTCCGAGAGGAATGTATGTCTCTCCGCAACGCTTTCGGTCGCACCAACACGCACCGCGGCATGGGTCGTACCCAGCGCCGCCTGCGCACCGCGACCATCGTCGGCGTCGTCGCCGCCACCCCGCTCGTCGGGCTCGCGACCGCGACCTCGGCCGGCGCTGCCACCACTTCCACGTGGGACAAGGTCGCCCAGTGCGAGAGCGGCGGCAACTGGTCCATCAACACCGGCAACGGCTACTACGGCGGTCTGCAGTTCACGCAGAGCACGTGGCGCGCCAACGGCGGTACCGGCAGCCCGCAGAACGCCTCGAAGGCCGAGCAGATCCGGGTCGCCGAGAACGTGCTCCGGACCCAGGGCCCGGGTGCCTGGCCGGTGTGTTCGGTCAAGGCCGGTCTGACCCGCGGCGGCGGCAGCCCGTCCTCGGACGCCGGCAGCACCACCACGAAGAAGGCGTCGACCCCGAAGAAGGAGTCGACCAGCAAGACGAGCACCCCCAAGAAGGTCGCCGTCGCGCCCAAGAGCGAGACGCCGAAGAAGGCCGCCCCGGCGAGCAAGCCCGCCGCGGCTCCGGTCGTGGAGACCACCTCGACCACCTCGACCGCGGGCGAATACGTGGTCAAGGCCGGTGACACGCTCAGCGGTATCGCCGCGGCGAACAACGTGGGCGGCGGCTGGCAGGCGCTGTACGCGAAGAACCAGGGCGTGGTCGGCAGCAACCCCGACCTGATCCTCCCGGGCCAGAAGCTGGTCCTGCGCTAGAACTCCCCGGGGCCGGGTCGGTCCTTGAGCGTTCGGCGTACGCCGTGTGGTGCCCGCGACGCGGTGCACGGCGTCGAGTGAGTGGTGCGTGGAACAAGGCAGTGCGCGGGGCGAGTCCCGCGTGTTCGGTCGGGGGCGGCCGTATCTCCTGTGGGAACACCGGGAGATGCGGTCGCCCCCGACCTTTTCCTACGATTCGGTCGGTGTGGTGCGCTTTCGGTCACCGCGGTGGCGGCAGTACCCCGACGCGCCGTGGAGGGGACGGGGCGTCGCGAGGGGTCCCACGGGCCTCTCGACCGGCCCCGGTGGCACCGTCAGGTGCGACCGGGGCCGCGCTGCGTCCGGGCCGCCTCGGCGGCGCACAGCGACTCCAGGCGGCGGGCGATCGACGCCGCGCGTTCGACCAGCACCCGGGCACGTTCGTGCTCGGCCTCGCTCCACTCGCCGGGGTCCGCGCGATGTCCGCCCGGATGATGACCGTTGTTGCCCATAACCGCTTGGTTCCCACCGGATGGGGCCGATCATTCACGATGTGCCGGCTCATCACTCGTGATGCCGATCACGTCCGTTCCCCGGAGGTCGGCCACACCCCAGCGGCAGGAGGCCGATTCGGGCCACACTGACGACCATGACGACTCTGATCGCCGGGGCCAATGTCCCGGTTCCCGCGGGCCCGCTGACCCTGGTGATCCGCCGCGCGGCGGACGCGCCGATCGCGGACGTCTCGGCGCTGCTGCTCGGATCGCACGGCAAGGTGCGCTCGGACGAGGACTTCGTGTTCTACAACCAACCGAGCGCGGCCGACGGCGCGGTGCGCCACGTCGGTCCGACGGCCGGCGGCGAGGCGGTGGTGGCGGATCCGGCCGCGCTGCCCGCCGACGTGGATCGGGTGGTGCTGGCCGCGTCGGTGCACGAGGGCACCTTCGCCGCGGTGGGCGGTTTGGCGCTGGTGGTCCTGGACGGATCGGGCGCCACCGTCGCGACGTTCGCGGTCGAGGCGGCGGGCAGCGAGACGGTGATGGTGCTCGGCGAGTTGTATCGGCGCCAGGGCGCTTGGAAGTTGCGCGCGATCGGCCAGGGCTACGACACCGGGCTGGCCGGGCTCGCGAGCGACTACGGCGTGGACGTCGGCGAGGAGGACGAGACGCCCGCCGCGGCCGACGCCGCACGGCCCGCCGGGACGCTGCCGGTCGCGCCGGTGGGCGGGACGCCCGGGTGGGCGCCGCCGCCGTACAGCGACGAGCCGACGATGCGGTTGCCCGCGCCCTCGGAGGACCCGCAACTGGCCGGGCTGCCGCCGGAGGTGGGCGCGCGGATCTCGCTGCGCAAGGAGGCGGTACGGATCACGCTGGAGAAGAAGGGCCTGCGCGAGGTGCGCGCCCGGGTGGCGATCGTGCTGGACCGCTCGGGTTCGATGCGGGAGCTGTACGGGAACGGCGCGGTCGGGCGGCTGGTCGAGCGGATGGCGCCGATCGCGGCCCGGCTCGACGACGACGGCGAGCTGGACGCGTGGATCTTCGCCGACGAGTTCGCGCCGCTGGCACCGGTCCGGATCCCCGAACTGCCGCGCTGGATCGCGGACAACGTCTACATCGACGGCCGCAACAACCGGCCGCAGTCGCCGCCGTTGCCGGACGGCGGGCAGCGTGTACCGGACCACCTCTCCGGCGTGTTCGGCGGAAACAACGAGCCCGCGGTGATCGAGGACATCATCGCGCGCTACCGGCGCGAGCCGGGCGCGCCGGTGTTGGTGTTGTTCTACTCGGACGGCGGGGTCAACCGCAGCAAGCAGATCCAGCGGCTGCTGACCGACGCGGCCGGACTGCCGATCTTCTGGCAGTTCGTCGGCCTGGGTCGGTCGAACTACGGGATCCTGGAGCGCATCGACACGATGCCCGGGCGACTGGTGGACAACGCGGGCTTCTTCCAGGTCGACGACATCGACCGGATCTCCGACGTCGAGCTGTACGAGCGCATCCTGGCCGAGTTCCCGCAGTGGTTGACCGCCGCGCGGGCGGCGGGTGTCGTGCGCTGATCCGGCGCGGGAGCGCGGGGTCCCGGGTCGGCGCTCCGGGTCGGCGCCCTGCGGGCCCGCGCCCGCGTCCGCGGCTCGTGCGCCCGAGGTGACCGGAAGCTGACGCGATGTCGTCGGAATGGTCACAATGGGACATTGCGCCGTGCTTTGCCGCACGTCGTCGTGCAGCCTGGGTACGGGGAGGTGTTCCATGCCGGTATCGGGCGAGTTCGCCGAGTGGGCCGCAGAGCTGACAATGCGCCATATTCCGGTGGCGGTACGACGGGCGACCGGTCGGCGGATCCTGACCGCGATCTCCGACGGCGTCGTCGCGGCGCGGGTCGGGCTGGTGGACCCGGCGGTGCACGTGGCGGTGGGGATCGGCGGTCCACCCGAGGCCGAGCTGATCGGGCACGCCGCAGGCCGATTGGCCGCTCCCGCCGCCGCGTTCGCGAACGGCATGTTGATCGGCGCGACGCGGCCGGACCCCGAGCACGTGGACGTGGGCGCGGCGATGGCGGTGGTGCTGCCGGTCGCGCTGGCGGTCGGCCAGGAGGTCAAGGCACGCGGCGACGAGGTGCTGATCGCGGTGATCGCCGGGCACGAACTGGCCTGCCGGTTGGCCGCGTCGGACGGCTCACGCTCGGTCGGGGTGCTCGGCGGCGCGTTGGCCGCGGCCCGGCTGATGGCGCTGGACCGGGCCCGGATCCGGGACGCGGTGGGCATCGCGGGCGGGTTCGTGGGCGAGCCGATCGGCGCCGGCGGCATCCTCGGGCCGGCCGGCGGGATGGCGGCCGGCAACGCGATCGTCGCCGCGCGGCTGGCCGCCGCCGGGGCGAACGGGCCGCCGCGCGGGATGGACGAATTGCTCCGTACCTGGCGGCTGCGGCCGGAGACGGTCCGGGCCGGACTCGGGGTCGAGTGGGCCTGCGCGCCGCACCCCGCCGCCGCCGCCGGGACAACCGACTACCGATTCGACCTGGACATCTGTGAACGTCTCGGCGGCAGCCGTCGCGACGCCCGCGCCCTGGTCGCCGAGATTCGCGCCCTGGCCTTCGCCCCGTCCCTGGACTCGATCCTCGCCCTGACGGTGCGGATCGCCGCAGGCACGTGAGCGGGTGCGGCCGGCCGGCTACCCGATGCCGCCGTTCGCGGTCGGTCGACCCCGGCCGCCGCGGAAGGCGGCGCGGTAGTCCCTGGGCGCGACGCCGACATGGCGGGTGAAGTGTTGGCGCAGCGTCAGCGGCGAGCCGAAGCCGCACTCGCGGGCGATGGCCGCGATCGACAGGTCGCCGATCTCCAGGAGGCGCTGCGCGGCCAGGACCCGTTGGCCGGCCAACCAGCGCAGCGGCGAGGTGCCGGTGCCGCGGACGAAGTGGCGGGCGAAGCTGCGCTCGGACATGCCGGCGAGGGCGGCCAGTTCGGCGACGGTCCACGGATGCCGCAGGTCGTCGAGGACCAGGTCGCGCAGCCGGCCGAGGCTGTCGCCCTGGTCGGTGGGCGAGGTCGGCACCGGGTTGCTGATGAACTGGGCCTGCCCGCCGGACCGGAACGGCGCGGTCACCATCGTCCGGGCGATCTCGCCCGCGGCGGCGGCGCCGTGGTCGAGCCGGACCAGGTGCAGGCACAGGTCGATGCCGGCGGCCGAGCCCGCCGAGGTCCAGATCGAACCGTCGCCGACGAACAGCACGTTGGCGTCCACCGTGACCTTCGGATACCGGCGGGCCAGGTCCTCGGTGTCCAGCCAATGGGCCGTCGCCCGCCGCCCGTCCAGCAGGCCCGCCGCCGCCAGGACGAAGGCGCCCGAGCACAACGACGCGATCGTGGCGCCCCGCCGGTGTGCCGACCGCAGGGCTTCGAGCACGTCGTCGGGGAACACCTCGCGTCGCGGCTCGGTCCGCTGTTCGTTGCCCGGAACGACCACGAGATCGCACGTGTCCAGGCCGTCCAGGTCGTGATCGGGGACGCAGACGACGCCGGCGCCCAGGTCCACATCGGCGCGCCGCGGGCCGCACACGCGCACCTCGAAGGCGGGCACCCCCCGGCCGGTTCGATCGACGCCCCAGATCTCGAAGGCGACCGCGTATTCGAACACCCGGACCGGGTCGAACAGCAGGATTCCCACGCGGCGCATGGCGGCAACCTATGCCCGTACCGACTCCGGAGCGAGCACGGCCCGGGAGTGGGCCGTCCTCGTTCCCGACCGACCCCTGTCGTCGGGGCCGTCGTTGGCGCGGCCCGCGCCCATCGGCCCCGTGACCGATGGGATCGAGCGAGCGGATCGGCGTACCCCACCTCCCGGGAAGAGCCTCGGGGCGGGATGCGGGGTACGCCGGCTCGCTTTCGATCCTCGTCGCCGGCGTCGGGTCGCCGTGAGTGGCGGAAACGCCAACCATGAATGGATTCCTGCCACGACCCGATGCCTCGGGTGTGCATAAGTTATCCACAGGCTGTGGAAACTTCTGGTGGATGCCGGGGATTCCTGTGGACAAGGCGTGTCCCATCGTGGGCCGGGCCGACCGCACCACCTCGGGGACACGCCGTCAGACCCCCTTGCGGGCAGGCACCTCGTCCGGGTCCAGGCGGCGCATGTCGGCGAACCCGTCACCCGTGGAGTAACTGTCCTCGCACACCACGAGCGCGTCCGCGTCGAAGCCCCACACGATCGCCATCTGCGTCTCGTACAGGTAGAACGCGTCGACGTCCGCCACCACCCGACCCATCCCGGCCAGTACCCGGCCCGGATAGGCGATCCGGAGCAACCCCTCGGTCACCACCGTGTCCTGATCCACCGTCAGCCGGTCGATGTGGTGCGCGAGTCGGCCGCAGTCGTTGTCGACCACGGCACGATAGAACTCGCGGACCTCGGCGTGCGACTTGGGGGCCCGATCGACCGGCGACGCTCCCCACTGGTGGTAGACCGCCCGCGGCGACACGGTGGCCATCAGCGCGTCCAGGTCGCCCTCGTGCTCGGCACGCATGTGTGCGACCAGTGTGGTCAGGATCGCGTGCCGACGCGGATCGTCCTCCGCCGCCAGGCGCTTCTCGACCAGTTCCCACGTGCGTCGCGCGTCGATGAGCCCGGTCATGTGTGCACCCTCCGCCGGTCGTTGCCTCGCCCCGACACCTTGCACCGAAGTAATTGACTGTGCAATACAAATCTCTACACGTGTCGCACCGGCCGACCGGCCCATGCGGCGACGGATCGGCGGTTTCGCCCGATGCGGCGCACCGTGTTCCAGACGACGAGGTGGCAACGAAATGAGCGACGCAGGCGCAGTACGAGACGCGAACGCGATGTTCGACCTGAGCGGTCGAGTGGCGATCGTCACCGGCGGCAGCCGGGGAATCGGCCGGGCGATCGCGCACGCGTACGCGGCGGCGGGCGCCTCGGTGGTGATCGCGAGCCGCAAGGCGGACGCATGTGAAGCGGTGGCGAAGGAGATCACCGATGCCGGCGGCCGGGCACTCGCGGTGCCCACCCACTGCGGCGAACTCGACGCCCTGGCCGCCCTGGTCGAGGCGACCGTCGCCCACTTCGGCGGCATCGACATCGTGGTGAACAACGCGGCCAACGAACTCGCCCAACCTGTGGGCGAGATCACTCCACAGGCGTGGGAGAAGTCGTTCGCGGTGAACCTGCGCGGACCGGTGTTCCTGGTCCAGTACGCGCTGCCGCACCTGATCGCCTCCGGGCGCGCATCGGTGCTCAACGTGGTCAGCGCCGCGGTGTTCACCCGCGCCGAGGGCAAGGGCCTGTACGCGGCGGGCAAGGCCGGCCTGGTCGCCTTCACCCGCACGATGGCTGGCGAACTCGCCGAGCACGGCATCCGGGTCAACGCGATGGCCCCGGGCGCGGTGGAGACCGACATGGTCCGCAAGACCGGCCCCGAGATGATGGCCCGGATGAAGGGTGCCGCGCCGCTGAACCGGATCGCCGCGCCGGAGGAGATGACCGGCCTGGCGCTGTTGCTCGCGTCGGATGCGGGCAGCTTCATGACCGGCCAGATCGTCAGCATCGACGGCGGGCTGACCGTGCACTGAGCCGATCGGCGCTCAGGTGCCGTGCGACGACGCGGTGGCGCCGATCACCGGGACCAGCGGGTCCGGCAGCGGATAGACGCGTTCGACCGGCACCGCCTCGGCGCCGGCCGGATCACCGGCGCGGACCAGGTCGTGCACCCGATGCGCGAGCGCGGTCACGTCGGTGATCCGGCGGGTCCACTCTTCGGCGTAGGCCCGCGTCGCCCACCCGGCCAGCCCGAGCTGCAACGAGCGATGCGCCAACGGCCGCAGCGACAGGTCGCGTTCGGGGTCCCACTGGATCCGCACGGTGGTCGCGTGCAACCGCCGCCCCCAGGCGTCCCGGTCCGGGTAGGTCGGCTGCTCGTAGTGGCTCAGACACGCCCCGGCCAGCGCCGCCTCGAACCCCTCGCGGCTGATCTCCAACGCCAAGACCCGCTCCTGCCGAGGCTTGGTCGCCCACCCGCACCGGTACATCATCCAGGTGAAGCTGGGCTTGACCCAGGTCATCCGCTCCCGACTCCAGGTGTCCGGAAACCGCTGATCGCGGACGGCCGCATCGGCGATCTGCGGCTTGTACGCCTGATACACCGTGATGGTGTCGTCGGTGTACGCGGCGCGGATCTGTCGGTTCGGTGTCTCCATGCCCCGCAGTGTGTCGGTGCGGCCCGGCCCGGACCACCCGTTTTCGCCGGCCCGCGGGAGGCGCCGGAGAGGGCGTGAACCGGGCGTGAGCCGGCTCCCAAAAAATGCTTGATATTGACAAGCGATCCCGAGTCGGAGAGATTCGATGTTGCCGGGTGACATGCGTTTCCCGGTCCATATCGATGTGCAGCGCGGGGCAGACCCGACCGCGACCCTTCCGTGCCCGGCGGGCGTCGACCCGCGTCGCGACCACGCGATCCACGCACGTGAAGGAGCAGCGACGTGCATCTCGCCCCGACCCCAGCGCAGGACGCTCTACGGGCAGAGCTGCGGGACTATTTCACCCGCCTGATCACCCCCGACGTCCGGGCGGAACTCGACCGCGAGGGCGAGGCCGGCGGCCCCACCACGCGGCGGGTGCGCCGGCAACTGGGCTCCGACGGCTGGCTCGGCATCGGGTGGCCGACCGAATACGGCGGCCAGGGCAAGGGCCCGGAGATGCAGTTCATCTTCTTCGACGAGGCGTACCGCGCCGGCGCGCCGGTCTCCATGGTCACCCTGAACACCGTCGGCCCGACCCTGATGAAGTTCGGTACCGAGGCGCAGAAGAGCTACTACCTGCCGAGGATCCTCGCGGGCGAGATCATCTTCGCGATCGGCTACAGCGAGCCCTCGGCCGGCACCGACCTGGCGTCGCTGCGCACCCGCGCGGTGCGCGAGGGCGACGAGTGGGTGATCAACGGCCAGAAGATCTTCACCTCGACCGCCCAGGGCGCCGACTGGATCTGGCTCGCCTGCCGGACCGACGTGGACGCGCCCAAGCACAAGGGCATCACGATGATCCTGGTGCCGACCACCGACCCGGGCTTCTCCTGGACCCCGATCGTCACCGTCGGCGGGATGACCACGACGGCCACGTACTACGACAACATCCGGGTGCCCTACGACAACCTGGTGTTCGAGGAGAACTCGGGCTGGAAGCTGCTCACCAACCAGCTCAACCACGAGCGGGTCGCCCTCGCCGCGCTGGGCATGCAGGCCGAGGACTTCTTCGCCGAGGTGCTGGAGTGGGCCCGCGAGACCGAGATCGAGCCGGGCGTCAAGGTGGTCGACCAGCCGTGGGTCCAGCTCAAGTTCGCCGAGACCTACGCACGCCTGTCCGCCGTCCGGATGTTCAGTTGGCGGCTCGTGCACGACGTGGGCAACAACACGCTCAACGCGGGTGACGCGTCGGGCGTGAAGTTCTTCGGCACCGAAGGTGCCATCGAGGTGTATCGCAACCTGATGGAGATCGTCGGCCCGGACGCGACGTTGCGACCGAAGTCGCCCGGCGCGTTCAGCGACGGCCTCCTGGAGGCGATGAACCGCCGCGCGCAGATCAACACCTTCGGCGGCGGCGTCAGCGAGGTCCAGCGGGAGATCGTCGCCATGGTTCGCCTTGGCATGACCCGAGTGAAGCGGTGAAGGACGACATGACCGACCCCATCAGCCAGGACAAGGCCGCCTTCCTCGCGGTCGTCAAGAAGTACGAGGGCGTGCACGACGTCTCCGGCGTGCTCGCGCTCGACCCGGTCAACGGGCCGATGATCCGGCACTGGGCCGAGGCCATGGGCGACACCAACCCGGTGTACACCGACCCCGAGGCCGCCGCCCGGACCCACTTCGGCGAGATCGTCGCGCCCGCGGCCATGCTCCAGGTGTGGATCATGCGCGGCCTGGAGGGCGGCGCCCCGGCGAACTCGGCGACCGGCGAGTTGTACAAGCACTTCACCGACAACGGCTTCGGCTCGGTGGTGGCCACCAACTGCGAGCAGGAGTACGTGCGCCCGCTGCGGCTGGGCGAGGTGGTGCAGTACGACCAGCTCATCGAGACCGTGTCCGAGCAGAAGACCACCGGCCTGGGCACCGGCCACTTCATCACCACGCTGACCAACATCTACGTCGAGGGCGAGGCCGGCCGCGAGTTGGTCGGCACGCACCGCTTCCGGATCCTGCGCTACACCCCGCACAAGAAGAAGGCCGCGGCCGCGCCGCCGGTCGAGCGGCCGCTGCGCCCGCGCAAGGTGGTCAACAAGGACAACCAGGCGTTCTGGGACGGTGTGGCCGACGGGAAGCTGCTGTTCCAGAAGTGCGTGGACTGCGCGACGCCGCGCTTCCCGTTCGCACCCGGCTGCAACAAGTGCGCGTCGCTGGAATGGGAGACCGTCGAGTCGGCCGGCAAGGGCGTCGTCTACTCGCACGTCACCATGCACTACCCGAAGTTCCCGGCGTTCGACATGCCGTACGCGGTCGGCCTGATCGAGCTGGAGGAGGGTGTGCGGATGCTCGGCAACGTGCTCGGAGTCCCACACGACGAGGTCCGCATCGGGATGCCGGTGGAGCTGGAATTCGTCACCCACGACGCCGAGCTGACGGTGCCCGCGTTCCGAGCGGTTGGGGAGAACTGATGGACTTCAACCTCACCGAGGACCAGCGGGAGCTGTCCTCGCTGGCCGAGCGCATCTTCGCCGACCAGTCCACCGACGAGCGGCTGAAGAAGCTCGCCCAGTCCGACGCGGACCTGGACGCCGAGTTGTGGGGCAAGGTCGCCGAGGCCGGTCTGGTCGGCGCGTTGATCGAGGAGCGGCACGGCGGCGGCGAGCTGGGCCTGGTGGGCCTGGCGCTGCTGCTGGAGCAGCAGGGCCGGTTCACCGCGCAGATCCCGCTGCTCGACACGGTCGTGTACGGGCTGCTGCCGCTGCTGCGTTTCGGTTCGGACGAGCTGATCGAGGCCGACCTGCCCGCCCTCCTGGACGGTTCGCGGATCGTGGCCGGTGCGCTCGCCGAGGTCGGCGCGGGACTGCCCGCCGTACCGAAGGTGACCGCCCGGCGGGACGGCACCGGCCATCGTCTGGACGGCGACAAGCGCGCGGTGGCCTGGCTCACCGTCGCCCACCGCGTCCTGGTCACCGCCTCCCTCGACGGCGCGCTCGCCGTGTTCACCGTGGACGTGGACGCGGACGGCGTGGCGATCGAGGCCGCGCCGACCACCGCGCCGTGGGCGTCGGGCAACCTGCGGCTGACCGACGCGCCCGCCCGACTGGTCGGCACCGCCGAGGCCGGCCCGGAGATCGCCGGGTGGATCGTCGACCGGGCGCGCGTCGCGCTGGCCGCGCAGCAGGTGGGCGTGTGCGCGCGCGGGCTGGCCCGCACGGTCGAACACGTGAACGCCCGCGAGCAGTTCGGCAAGCCGCTGTCCACCAAGCAGGGCGTGATGTTGCGCGCCGCCGAGGCGTACATGGACACCGAGGCCATCCGGGTCACCACGCTGGAGGCCGCGTGGCGGATGGACCGGGGCGAAGCGGCCACCGAACAGGCACTGGTCGCCCGCTGGTTCGCCTCCGAGGCGGGCAAGCGCGTGGTGCACGCGTGCCAGCACCTGCACGGCGGCACCGGTTCCGACATCGACCACCCGATCCACCGCCACTTCCTGTGGGGCCGTCAGATCGACGTGACCCTGGGCAGCGGCATCCAACAGCTCGCCGCGCTCGGCAAGCTGCTCGCCCACGCGCCCGCCCAGGGAGGCAGCCGATGACCACCGAGGACCTCGTGAGCCGGACCCACGCGGAGGTGTCCGTCGGCGACGAACTGCCGCCGCTGGCCATCCCGCTGACCCGCACGCTGATCGTGTCGACCGCGCTGGCGACCCGCGACTTCCAGGACGTGCACCACGATCCGCAGCTTGCCGCGGACAAGGGCTCGCCGGACATCTTCATGAACATCCTGACCAGCAACGGTCTGGTCAGCCGCTACATCACCGGCTGGGCGGGCCCCGAGACCGAGCTGCGCAAGGTCGCGATCCGGCTCGGCGCCCCGAACTACCCCGGCGACACCATGACCCTCACCGGCACGGTGACCGCGAAGACCACCGCCGAGGACGGCACCCCCCTCGTGGAGATCGCCGTCGTCGGAGCCAACAAGCTCGGCAATCACGTCACCGGCACGGTCACGGTGAAGCTGCCGGAAGGAGCCGAAGCGTGAGCCTCAAGCACGCCGACAACCTGCGCGGCAGGACCGCCATCGCCGGCATCGGCGCGACCGAGTTCTCCAAGGAGTCCGGTCGCAGCGAACTGCGCCTGGCCGTCGAGGCGGTGGGCGCGGCCCTGGACGACGCCGGGATCGCACCGTCCGAGGTGGACGGCCTGGTCAGCTTCACGATGGACACCAACCCCGAGATCGCGGTCGCCGCCGCGGCCGGGATCGGCGACCTGACCTTCTTCAGTCGGATCCACTACGGCGGCGGCGCGGCCTGCGCCACCGTCGCGCAGGCCGCGATGGCCGTCTCCAGCGGGGTCGCCGACGTGGTGGTCTGCTACCGCGCGTTCAACGAGCGCTCCGGCCGTCGATTCGGCTCCGGCGTGCTCCAGCGCGATCCCACCGTCGAGGGTGTGGGCCTGGGCTGGAACATGCCGCACGGGCTGCTCACCCCGGCCTCGTGGGTGGCCATGTTCGCGCAGCGCTACCTGCACGTGTACGGCGCGACCACCGAGGCGTTCGGCCACGTCGCGGTCGCCGACCGCAAGCACGCGGCGAACAACCCGAAGGCGTACTTCCACGGCAAGCCGATCACGCTGGAGGACCACCAGAACTCGCGCTGGATCGTCGAGCCGATGCGGCTGCTCGACTGCTGCCAGGAGACCGACGGTGCCCAGGCGATCGTGGTGGTCAGCGCCGAACGGGCCAAGGACCTGAAGCAGAAGCCCGCGATCATCAACGCGGCGGCGCAGGGCGCGGGTCGCCTCCAGGACCAGATGACCAGCTTCTACCGGGACGAGATGACCGGACTGGCCGAGATGGGCGTGGTGGCCAAGCAGCTCTGGCAGACGTCGGGGCTGACTCCCGACGACATCCAGACCGCGGTGCTCTACGACCACTTCACCCCGTTCGTGCTGATGCAGTTGGAGGAGTTCGGCTTCTGCGGGCGCGGCGAGGCGCCGGCGTTCGTCGCGAACGGCGGCCTGGAACTGGGCGGCAAGCTGCCCACGAACACGCACGGCGGCCAGTTGGGCGAGGCGTACCTGCACGGCATGAACGGCATCGCCGAGGGCGTGCGGCAGATCCGCGGCAGCTCGGTCAACCAGGTCGAGAACGTGCACAACGTGCTGGTGACCGCCGGCACCGGGGTGCCGACGTCGGGGCTGGTGCTGGGCGTCGAGTAGCGGGAGCGGTGCCGACGGGGGCGAACAGGGCGAACACCCCCGAGGGTTTGGGCCGCACGGGTGACGCGTCGGCGCGTCACCCGTGCGGTCCACCGGTACGGCCGTACGTGGTGCGCAGCGTGGTGGGACGCCCGATTCCCACCACGCGAGGAGCTCTCGTGCGCCCGCTGACCACTCGTCGGATCGCCTCGACCGTATTGCTCACCGCCGTGCTCGGCCTGTTGCCGGCCGGGCTCGCCGAAGCCGCCGGCGCCCCACCGGAACGTTCCCGGAGGGTGACCGCGCCGGGCTTCGACACGTGCGAGACCCCCACCGTGGAGACCATGCGCGCCTGGCGGGAATCGCCGTACCGGGTGGTCGGGATCTACGTCGCGGGCGACAACCGGGCCTGCAAGAGCAGCCGGCTGACCTTCGACTGGGTCAAGGCCGTCCACGCCCAGGGCTGGGACTTCCTGCCCATCCAGGTGGGCCTCCAGGCACCGTGCACGCAGTCCGGCAAGACCGGCCGGATCGACCCGGCGCGCGCGGCCCGACAGGGGGTCGCCGAGGCGAACGACGCGGTGGACCGCAGTGCCACCCTCGGCTTCCGGCCGGGCAGCGCGATCTGGTTCGACATGGAGGCGTACGACAACACCGACGCCGGCTGCCGAACCGCGGTGCTGGACTTCGTGTCCGCGTGGTCCGACCGGGTCCGCGAACGCGGCTACGTCGCCGGCTACTACAGCAGTCTCAGCTCCGGCATCGCCGACCTGATCGAGGCGGTCGACAAACGCCCGATCCCGGACGCGGTCTGGTACGCCCGCTGGGACGGGCACGCCGGCACCACCGGCGACGGCGCGCTGCCCGACGGATACTGGCGCGGCCGGCGGGTGCACCAGTACACCGGCAACGTCTCGGAGACACACGGCGGCAAGCGCGTCGTCATCGACCGCAACGCGGTCGACGGACCGGTCGGGGTGTTGTGACCGCTCCGGGACGGACCGGCACGGGCCCCGCGCCGGCCGGACCCGAAACGGTCCGACCGGCGAGGTCCGTACCCGGGCTCAGCCCCGGTCGAGCTCGCTGACTTCCAGCGCGCCCTCCGCGTACTGACGCCGGATCACCTTCTTGTCGAACTTGCCCACGCTGGTCTTGGGCACGGCGGTGATCAGGCTCCACCGCTCGGGCACCTGCCAGCGCGCCACCCGGCCCGCGAGATAGTCGCGAAGCTGCTCGACCGTGGTCGTGGCGCCCTCGCGCAGCACGACGGTGGCCAACGGGCGCTCGCCCCACTTGTCGTCAGGCACGCCCACCACGGCCGCCTCGACCACGTCGTCGTGACCCATCAGGGTGTTCTCCAACTCGACCGACGAGATCCACTCGCCGCCCGACTTGATCACGTCCTTGGCCCGGTCGGTCAGCCGCAGGAAGCCGTCGGCGGTGATGGTGCCGACGTCGCCGGTACACAACCAGCCGTCCTTGAACCGGCCGCCGCCACTGGCGTCCACCGAACCCTCGTCGCCGATGTACGCGCCCGCGATCCACGGCCCGCGCACCAGCAGTTCGCCGACCGCCTCGCCGTCGAGCGGGACGTCCACGCCGTCCGGGCCGACCAGCCGGGCCTGCACCGAGGCGGGCAGCCGACCCTGCGAGATCCGGTACGGGAACGCCTCGTCGCCGGTGAGCCCCGCCGGCGGGCGGGCCACCGAACCCAGCGGCGAGGTCTCGGTCATCCCCCACGCGTGGATGATCCGCACCCCGTGCCGCTCCTCGAACGCGTGCATCAGGCCGGGCGGGCAGGCCGAGCCGCCCACCACGACCTCCTTGAGCGAGGACACGTCGGTCTTGTGCACGTCCAGGTGGTCCAGCAGCCCGGTCCAGATGGTCGGCACCGCAGCGGCGAAGGTCGGCTTCTCCGCAGCGATCATCGTGGCCAGCGGCTCCGCCTGGAGGAACCGGTCGGGCATCAGGATGGACGCGCCGCACAACATCGCCGCGTACGGCAATCCCCACGCGTTGACGTGGAACATCGGCACGACCGGCAACAACAGGTCCGCCGAGCCCAGGCCGAAGCCCTCCATCGCACACACCTGCATGCTGTGCAGGTAGGTCGACCGGTGGCTGTACACGACCCCCTTCGGGTTTCCGGTGGTCCCGGACGTGTAACACATGGCGGCGCCCTGCCGCTCGTCGATGTCCTCGGCCCAGTCGAACTCGGTCGGCCGGCCGGCGAGCAGGTCGTCATAGCGGTGCACCTGCTTGCCGCAGTCCGCGAGCGGGGCCAGATCGGTGTCGGCGCCGGTGACCACGACGTGTTCCACCGTCGCGAGGTGGGTCAGCAGCGGGGCGGCCAGCGCGGCGAGCGAGCCGTCCAGCACCAGGACCCGGTCCTCGGCGTGGTTGGCGATGTAGATCAACTGCTCCGGCGGCAGGCGCAGGTTGAGCGTGTGCAGCACCGCACCCATCGACGGGATCGCGAGGTAGCACTCCAGGTGCTCCTGGTTGTTCCACAAGAACGTGGCGACCCGCTCGTCGCCGGTGATGCCGAGCTCGCGCAGGGCGTGGGCCAGTTGCGCGGACCGGCGCCCGACCTCGGCGTAGGTGGCCCGCCGGGGCGTACCACCGGTCCAGGTCACCACCTCGGAACCACCGTGCACCGTGGTGCCGTGGCGCATGATGCGAGCGATCGTCAAGGGCACGTCCTGCATCGTGCTCAGCACTGTGTGGCCTCCCTGCATTCGCCGGACGGGGACCGGTCGAGGTGAAGGGATTCTTTCTCGCCGATCGGGTGGTTGTCAGCCCCCGGGGCTCTCGGAATCGGGCCCGTGTCGAGCGCCGACGCACGCGCCGGCGACGATCCGCCGTGCGCCCGTACGGGTGAACCAGGCGCGGCGATCGGCCGATCGGGCCGGACGAGCGGAAGAATGCGACGGTGTCCCGGTTGCTCCGGATGACACATCGTTTTCGGCATAACGCCGCGAGCGTTCGGTAATTCCCGCTTTTTCATGCTTCCGGAGGGGGACCGGCGAGCCCTCGACTCCCGCTTGGAGGGCGCCCCATGTACCCGTTGGAGGTGCGACCCGAACCGCACCGACCGTACGACGTCGTGTTACCGGACGCGCTCGGCCATCCCGTGCTCGGCTTCCGGGACGGCTACTGGTTCCGACTCGATCGGGACGGGCCCCCGCGTCCGTTGTGCGCACGCACCGCGATCATCGGACATCCGGAGTCCGCCGGGCCTATCGTGCAGGTCATGTGTTGGTGGATGCGCGAACACCACGACCACCCCCAGGCGATGGATCTGGCCACCGAACTGGCGCTGGCCGTCGGCGAGATGAGCCGTCGGCTGCACGCCCAGGGGCCGGCGGCATGGTGAGGCGGTGCGGTTCGGTGCGGATACGGCGGGTGCCGTGCGGGCCCCGGGTGCCGGCGGTCCGGGTGCGTACGTGTGCGATTTTCCGCTGCCGGAGCGGTCCCCGGCGTCGGTGCGGATGACCGGGACGTCGGGTGGGCGGCCTCCGGGGCGCGCCCGGGTGGTCCGCCCGTTCGGGTGACGCGCGGGTGGAGCGCGGGTCACCCGACGGCTACGAGGGTGAAGCGATCTTGCCGAGCAGGTCGACGATGCGCTGCTGGACGTCCTCGCGGGTCGATCGCTCGGCCAGGAACAACACGGTCTCGCCGGTCTGGAGCCGATGCAGGTCGTGTTCGACCAGGTCCAGCGTGGTGTAGACGACGATCGGGGTCGAGTGCAGGCGCGCGTTGTTGCGCAGCCAGTCGACCACGCCCATCCGGCGCCGGCGCACCAACATCAGGTCCAGCACCACGAGGTTGGGCTCGACGCTGGACGCCTTGGAGACCGCCTCGCTCTCCGAGGCCGCGTGCACCACGTCCATGCCACGCCGCTCCAGGGACGCGGTGAACGCGGACGCGATGTCCGGATTGCCCTCCACGAGCAGTACGCGCGAGGCGTGCCCGGCGCTGTCCGCCGGGGCGAGCGAGCGCAACAGCACGGCCGGGTCGGCACCGAACGCCGCGTCCCGGGTGGCCTGCATCAGGCCGGCCGTGACCAGCACCGGGATCTGCGCGGCGGTCGCGGCGGTGCGCAGCGACTGGAGCGCGGTCCGGGTGATCGGGCCGGTCAGCGGATCCACGAACAGCGCGGCCGGCTGCACCGGGACGCTCGCGTCGACCTCCTCGCGCGAACGCACCAGCAACGGACTCCAGCCGCGCGCGGTCAGCGCGCCCGCCGTCGCGGTGTCCGGCTCGGGCCAGACCAGCAGCCGGCGCGGTTGGCCGTCCGGCGCGGGCGTGACCATGGTCGGCAGGTCGGCCCCGGACATCGCCTCGACGTCACCGGGCGGCCCGCCCGGGAAGCCGGACCGCCGGCCCTGAACCGGAATCGGCTGATCCGGCGCGGCCGGGATCGGCGGCAACAACTCGGTGGGCATGTCGGCGGCGGCGGGCCGGCCCGGCCGATCCTGCACGCTGGTGCTGCGCCCCGAACCGTCCGACGTGCGGCCCTGCGCCGGGATCGGCGCCGGTGGCGTGGACAACCGGCGACGCGCCTGGGCGCCCTGTGGGGCGTGCGTGCCGTTGAGCCGCCCACCGGCCGCGGGTGCCTGGGGAGCGGGTGGGGCGGCGGGCCGTTGCGGCAGCGGCGTCGGCTCGACCCGCTCGACCTCGGCACCGCCGTGGTGGGCGACGCCGCGGTGCGAACCGGAGGGTCCGGCCGCGGACTCGCCGGCGTCGTGTGCGTCGCGCGAGGGCCGACCGCGACGCGAGCGCGGCGGATAGACCGCCTCGAACGCGCCGCTGTTGTTGCGGGCGGCCTCCTCGGCCTCGTCGTACGCGTCGGCGTCCGGTCGCTCGTGTTGCCCCTCGGACGCACCCGAACCCGCGGGCACCAGCGGCACCGGCGCGACCGTGCCGGGCGGCAACGCGAACGGCCCCTGCGGCGCGGCGGCCACCGAACCGGGCGGCGGCGGCGCGGGCACCGGCGGCGTGGCGGAACCGACCGGCTCCAGGCGGGCGCGCGGCGGTTGTGCGCCGCGTCCGCGCACGGCGAGTTCGACTCCGCTGCCGGGCGTGGGGCGCGGGGCGACGTCCTTCGTGCGGGCGGCGCCCGAACGTGCCTTCGGGTCGGGGGCGTTCTCGCTCTCCGGCTCGTTCTCGGCGGTCTCGGTCGCGGCCGCGTCGTCCGCCTTCGGCTCGCTCGTCTCGGCCGGCGTGTCCTGGGCCTCGTCGGTCGACGTCGTGGCGTCCTCGGCGTCGTCGGCGTCGGATTTCGCGTCCTCGGCCTTGGCGTCCTTGGCGTCCTTCGTGTTCCCGGCGTCCTTGCCGGTCTTGCCGCCCTTGTCGGCGGCCGGGTCCGGTCGGCCCGTCTGGCGGGCCCGGCGGCCCTTGGCCGCGCGGTGCTCGCCGGAACTCTCGGCCTGTTCGGCGGCCTCGGCGTCGGCGGGCAACTCGACCACGTACGTGCTGCCCCGACCGGCCATGGTGTGCGACTCGACGGTGCCGCCGTGCGCCTCGACCACGGCGCGGGCGAGCGGGACCCGAACGGCGCTGCCCCGACTCTCCGGGCCGCGCACCTCGATGCGCGCGACGTTGCCGCGCTGGGCCGCCGCGACCACGACGGTGGATCCTTCCGGACCGGCGGCGACGACGTCCGCGAGCAGATGCCCCAGGGCCCGGGTCATCGCGTCCACGTCCACCCGCACCCCGACCGGCGACGCGTTGACCGCGAACTCCACCCCCGCGCCGCGGGCGAGGTAGGTCACGGTCTCCATGGCCCGATCGACCAGATCGTCCACCGTGGTCGGCACCCGCTCCGGCTCGGTCGCCGCGTCGGCGTCGTCCTTCGGCTCGACCTTGTCCGTACCGCCGGCCGCCTGGTGCGCGAGCACTTCGCCCGCGAGTTCCTCCAGGCTCTCCAACTCGCCCGCGACCTGACGCACCATCCGTCGGGCCCCGTGGCCGACCTCGCCGACCGCGCCGTCGGCCACCTTCTTCAGCCGACCACGCACCGCGGCGAGTCGGCCCAGTATCTCCGCGTCGACCAACTCGGCGAGCTGGGAGCGCCGTTCGGCGAGCAGCTTTTCCCGTCCGGTGTCGCTGAAGGTCATCACGGCGCCGACCACGGTGCCGCCGAGCAGGATCGGCGCGGTGATCATGTCCACCGTCACGTAGCCCTCGTCGCCGCGCCACAACACCTGGTCGCGCAGCCGCTGTCGGCGGCCGTTGCCCAGGGTCACCAGCGGCGGGCACTCCTGTGCGGGCAGCGGCGTGCCGTCGGCGCGGGCGTGCATGAGCAGTTCGTGCACGCTCTTGCCGCCGAGGTCGCTCGCGCGATGGCGCAGGATCCGGGCGGCGGCCGGGTTGGCGAGCACGATGTTGCCCTCGGCGTCGATGCCGACGATGCCCTCGCAGGCCGCGCGCAGGATCATCTCGGTCTGCCGCTGCTGGCGGGCCAGTTCGGCCTCGACGTCGACCTTGCCGGTCAGGTCGCGCACGACGATCATCAGCAACTCGTCGTCGTATCCGGCGGGCAGGTTCGCGCTGGTCACCTCGACCGGGAAGACGCCGCCGTCGGTACGGTGCGCGGACATCCGGGTCGGCTTGGTCCGGGTGTCGCGCGAGTCGTCGGGTCGAACCGAACCCGGGATGCGTCGATGGTCGAACGAGGGCAACAGGTCCAGGAGACCGCGCCCGACCACGGGTGTGCCCGGCGCCTCCAGAACCTCCAGTGCCATGGCGTTCGCGTTGACGACGGTGCCGTTGCGATTCACCAGCAGGAGAGCATCCGGCAGGGCGTCGAGTATGGCGGCGAGGCGAGCAGCGCCTCGGGATGGCCTGCTGCTCACGAAGCGCGTACCTCCTCCGGTCCTCGGACTGCGCGACGGCCATCTTGCCCGTCGCCGCCGGGGCATGTCACGACCGACTATCCCATTGTTTTTGCAGTCACGTTGACGAGCCTAGTAATCTGTTCCTCGTCGGCAAACACCGATGGAGGCTTCGCCTAGTCCGGTCTATGGCGCCGCACTGCTAATGCGGTTTGGGTTCATCCCCATCCCGGGTTCAAATCCCGGAGCCTCCGCTTCCCGAACAGCCCGTCTGGTCCCACCAGGCGGGCTGTTTCGTGCCCGTCACGATGCCGTTTCGGTGAGCGCACGACGACCCCGGGTCACGACACCGGACGCGATGTCCGGTATACGGCTCTTTTCCGAAGCCGCGCCCCCGACCTCTCGTCCGCCGGCCACGACCGCTCGGTCGACCCGCGGCCGGCCGCCGCCGAGCGACCGTCGCACCCCGAACATGCGTCCGGCGATTCCCCCACGAGCCGACATGTCCGAAAAGGCGCTTTCAGCTCACAGCGAACGCGCCGAGCCCATCCTCGCGCGCGTCGCCGACCCTCGGGTCGCGCCCGCTCGGAGCACCCCGGCCGGCGAACCCGTTCGCCGGCCCGTTCCGCCCGTTCGCCGCCCGCCACCCCGCCGAGGCCGCCCGCCGATCGACACCGTCCCTCGAACGCCGCCCCACGACCGCCCGTTCCGGCATCGAACACCCACACGTAAAAGGCGCTTGATCACTGCTTGCCCGACTTTCGGCCACCCTCGAACAACGGATTTCACCCCCGGCCGGGGACCATGTATTGTTGACCTCGGTCCAAGCGACCAAGCGCTCGTAGCTCAACGGATAGAGCATCTGACTACGGATCAGAAGGTTGCAGGTTCGAATCCTGCCGAGCGCACACGGATTGTGGCTCCAACACAGGTCGGATACCCGAAAGGGCATCCGACCTGTTTCGCGTTTCGACCCGACGGCGGATCACGGGCGAGCGCTCGATGTTCGACTCGCCGAGGATCGGCCGAACGGCGCGCCGACCCGGACCCGGCCCGGCGCACTCCACGCGGCGGTGCACGGCCCGCTCGCGGATCGCCCGGGCGCACCGGATGTGGCCACCGCGCCCGGCGCCCGCGCCCAGGCCCGGCCGAATGGCTGAAGGCCCGTTCGACAGCCCGCCATCGGGGCACCCGTCCCTCCTCAGGACCTGTTCTCCAGGGAGGCCGGATTGCCCGCCAGCCACGCCGTACCCCGGTCGCTTCGGGGAGTGCTGCGGACGAAACCCGTGGACGCCATCCTCGAGGAGAGTTCCGACGGCGAGGACGAGGGCACCGGTGAAGGCCCGCCACTGCGGCGCACCATGGGGCTGCTCGAACTGACCTTCTTCAGCGTCGGCGCGACCCTGGGCACCGGCATCTTCGTGATCCTGGGCGAGGCGGTGCCCAAGGCCGGCCCGGCCGTGGTCATCTCGTTCGTGCTCGCGGCGGTCACCGCGCTGTTCTCGGCCCTGTCCTACGCCGAACTGGCCGGGACCATCCCGGTGTCCGGCTCGTCCTACTCCTACGCCTACGCCACGCTCGGCGAAGGCGTGGCGTGGGTGTGCGGGTGGTGTCTGCTGCTGGAGTACGGCGTGTCGATCTCCGCCGTCGCGGTCGGCTGGGGGCAGTACGTCAACGAGCTGCTCGACTCCGCGTTCGGGGTGAGCCTGCCCGACGCGATCAGCCAACCTCCGGGCGACGGCGGCACGTTCAACATCCCGGCCGTGATCGTCGTACTGCTCGCGGTGATCCTGCTGGTGCGCGGCGTCTCGGAGAGTGCCGTGGCCAACACGATCATGGTCTTCATCAAGCTGATCACCCTGGCGTTCTTCTGCGCCATCGCGTTCACCGCGTTCGAGCACGACAACCTGTCGCCGTTCGCACCGCTCGGCGTGGCCGGGATCAGCGCCGGCGCGTCCCAGGTGTTCTTCTCCTACATCGGCTTCGACGCCGCCTCCACGGCCGGCGAGGAGGCCAAGAACCCGCGCCGGGACCTGCCGTTGGCCATCCTGATCTCGCTCGGGATCGTCACGGTCGTCTACGTCGCGGTGGCCCTCGCCGCGCTCGGCGCCATGCCGTGGCAGGAGTTCGAGGGCAGCGAGGCGACCCTGGCGAAGATCGTCACCGACGTCACCGGCGGCTCCTGGGCCTCCACGATCCTGTCCGGCGGCGCGATCATCGCGATCGCCAGCGTCGTGCTGACCGTGCTCTACGGACAGACCCGGATCCTGTTCGCGATGTCCCGGGACGGCCTGATCCCGCCGATCTTCGCCAAGGTGAACCGGCGCACCCAGAGCCCGGTGGCGAACACGCTGATCACCGGCGCGTGGGTGGCCCTGCTCGCCGCACTGGTCCCGCTCGGCCGACTCACCGAAGCCACCAGCATCGGCACCCTGTTCGCGTTCATGCTGGTCAACATCGGGGTGATCGTGCTCCGTCGGACCCGACCGGACCTGCCACGCGGCTTCACCTCCCCGTTCTTCCCGATCACCCCGCTGCTGGGCGTCGGATTCTGCATCTACCTGATGGCCCGGCTGTCCGGGACCACGTGGCAGGTCTTCCTGGTCTGGATGGCGGCCGGCGTGGCGATCTACTTCCTGTACGGCTACCGCCACTCGCGTTGGCGGGCCGAGGGCGCCGACGGCGTCGAGGTGGGCCGATGAGCGGGGACGACGCGCGGATGCGAATCGTGGTGGGCTGCCAACCGGAACCGCGGGCCCGGGACGCGCTGGTGCTGGGCATGCTGCTGGCCCGGCAACTGGGCGCGAAAGTCGTACTCGCGCACGTGCGTCCGCCCGCGTCGCCCGGTGCCGGGGTCGGCGCGGTGGACGCCGAGTGGCGCGCGTTCCTGCGCGAGGAGACCGACCGGTTGCTGGACGACGCCCAGGCCCGACTCCGGGATTGGGCGCCGGAGTTGCCGGTGGAGCGGGCGATCGAGGACAACCGCGGCAGCGGTCGTGGGCTGGCCCGGATCGCCGAACGACACCGCGCCGTACTCGTGGTGATCGGCCCGGCCCCGGGCGGCCGCACCGCGCGGGTCGCCGTCGGCAGTACCGCCGATCAGCTCCTGCACGGCTCGCCGGTGCCGGTCGTGTTGGCCCCACGCGGCTTCGCCGACCATCCGCCGCCCGGCATCGCCCGCTGCACGATCGCCTACCAGCGCGAGACACACCCGAGCGGAGTGCTCACCTGTGGCGTGGAGTTCGCCCGTCGGCTGCGCGCGGATGTGCGCTTGCTCACGTTGGTGCTGCGCCCGGTGCGGCTGTACTCCGGCAGGCAGCACCAGGCCGCCGAACAGCAGGTGTTGCGCGCCGCACGCGAGCAGGCCCGGCAGGACCTCGCGGCGGCGATGACCGAGATTCCGGTGCCGGCCGACGGCGAGACCGCCGAGGGCGCCGACGTGCGCACCGCGCTGGACGCGGTCACCTGGGCGGACGACCTGCTGATCTGCGCGTCCGGTACGGTCGGCCCGGTCAAGCGGGTCTTCGTCGGCGACGCCTCGCACAAGATCGTCCGCAACGCCCGCACCCCGGTCATGGTCCTCCCGCGCGGCGTCCGTGCCGACCTCTGGGACGGCTCCCGACCCGACGCCGGCCACACACCGCCCCCGCTCAGGCCGCCGGCACCGCCGTGATCGCCGCCGCCCGCTCCGTGCCCGCGGCGCCCGCCCATCGGGTCGGCTCCGCGGCCACGTCGCGCCACCAGGGCTCCACCGTCGCGCCGTCCACCAGCGCCGGCTCGAACAGCGCACCCGGCCGCGGGATCACCAGGTCGGTGCCCAGCGCCCGGGCCGCCGCCACCGACCGCTCGGCCGGCTCCTCCCACGCGTGCGGCGCCAGGTCGAAGGTGCCCCAGTGGATCGGCAACATCAGCCCGCCGCCCAGCTCCGCGTGTGCCTGCACCGCGCCCTCCGGGTGCAGGTGCACCTCCGGCCACGCCTCCGCGTACGCCCCGGCCTGAATCATGGTCAGATCGAACGGCCCGTGCTCGCGCCCGATCTGCGCGAAGCCCGGGAACCAGCCGCTGTCCCCGCTGTGGAACACCCGGTGCTCGGGCCCGGCTACCACCCAGGACGCCCACAGCACGGTGCCGAGCACCCGGGCGCCGCGGTTGCAGTAGTGCCGGGCCGGCGTCGCGGTGAAGGTCAGCCCGGCGACCTCGCCCGCCTCGTGCCAGTCCAACTCGGTGATGCGATCCGCGGCGATGCCCCAGCGCTCCAGATGCGCGCCGATGCCCAGCGGCACCACGAACTTCGCGTCCCGCCTGCCCAGGGCCCGGATGGTGGCCATGTCGAGGTGGTCGTAGTGGTCGTGCGAGACGACCACGACATCCGGATCGGGCAGGTCGGCGAAGCGCACCGGCACCGGGTGCATCCGGGCCGGGCCGAACGCCGCCGACGGCGAACAGCGCGTGCTCCAGACCGGATCGAACAACACCCGTACGCCGTCCATCTCCACCAGCACCGTCGCGTGCCCGAGCCAGCAGGCGCGCAGCCCGGTCAGCGGCGCCCGGGCGAAGTCCAACGCGGACGCGGTGACCAGCGGAATCGCGCGGGCCGGCCGACGCAGCCCGGCCGCGGCCTTTTGCGCGCGCAACATCTTGCCGACCGCGCCGGGGCTGCCACGACGGGTCGGCACGGGATTTTGGAATGCACCGTCCCGGAAGTGCGGGGATTTGTGGATGCGGGCCAACCGCTCGCCGGCGGGTCTGGCGCCGAACACCGCGGGAGCCAAAGACGTGAAGAAGTGCCCGGCCACATGGACTCCTCGGGCAAGCGGGGCCTTCGGCCGACCGTGCTGAGGTCGGACCGGCGACCGGTGATCGGGATGAGTGGAGATTAACCCGGCCTCCGAGGCTGAAACGTCGTCCCGGGGGAGGGGCCGCACCCGGCTCGCTCCTCCCCTCGGAGTAGGGGACGGTTCGATTCCGCAACGCTTTGCCCGACAACGAACCGCTCGATCCCGGGTTGCGCCGTCCGAGTGAGCGAAACCGCACCGCGCCGGCCCGGTGGCTGTCGGCTCGCGTGAGTAGGGTCTTGACCATCGCCACGGGGGATGACGGCGCATCAGTCCCCTTGAACGGCACCCGCGTACGGCACACCTCCCGCGCCCCGCCACGAGTCTCGCGGCGGATGTCCACCACCGCGAGGTCCACCACCGCGGGCCGCAGCCGCCCGCGGCGGCAGCACGGTACGACCAGCAGTCACACATCCCGAGCACGGCAACAACAACAGCATCGACAGAGCAGCGGAGCCGAGGAGTCGTCATGGCCGAGACCCGTACCTACCTTGAGCTGTCCGAAGAAGGCGACGGCGCGCACAAGTACTACGAGGTCGTCGTCGACGGCGTCGACGTCACGGTCACGTACGGCCGGATCGGCGCCAAGGGCCAGACCAGCACGGCCACCCACCCGAGCCCGGAGAAGGCCCAGGCGGACGCGAAGAAGAAGGTCGCCGCGAAGCTGCGCAAGGGCTACGAGGCGGCCGTCCAGGGGGTGCGCCAGCCGCGCTCGATCACCCGCCGCGAGATCGTGTCCCGCCCGACCACGGCCCGCAACTCGGCGCCCGTGTTGTGGCGCTACCGCACCGGCTCCTCGGCGTTCGGCATCTTCGTGGACGCCGAGCGGGTGCTGGTCGGCAACCAGCGCGGCGACGTGTGGTTCCTCGACCACAGCGGTGTGGTGACGGGTCGCTACCAACTGCCCAACGGCGTCAAGTGCATCGTCGCGGACGACTCGTGGATCTACGCCGGGTGCGACAACGGCAACGTGTACGACGTCGGCGGCAAGGCCCCGCGCGTGGCCTACGAGATCACCGACAACATCGACATCTACTGGCTCGACATCCACGACGGCGTGTTGGGCGTGTCCGACTCCAACGGCGGCTGCACCACCATCGACCACGAGGACGAGTCGTTGTGGGCCGCGGCGACCAACGGCACCGGCGCGTGGATGGTGCGCTGCGACGAGAAGGCGATCTACCACGGACACAGCGCCGGTGTGCAGGCGTTCGCCGCCGACGACGGCAAGGAACTGTGGCGCCAGAAGACCAAGGGCAGCGTGCTCTTCGGCTGGCAGGAGCGGGACGACGTCTACGCTGGCACCTCCGGCAACAAGGTGCACCGGATCGCCAAGTCGGACGGCACGATCCGCACCACCTACGACTGCGACTCCTCGGTGTTCTCCTGCGCGACCGCCGAGAACGGCAAGTACGTGTTCGCCGGCGACAGTTCCTCGACGGTGTACTGCTTCGCCGAGGACGGCCGCCGGTTGTGGAAGCTGGGCACCACGTGCGGCTCGGCCTACTCGATGCAGTACCGCGACGAGCGGCTGTACATCGTCACCACGGACGGCTCGCTGGCCTGCATCGACGTGAGCGAGGCCGCCATCGAGGCGGCCCAGGCCGGCACCGTGCCGCAGGTGCGCGACGTCAAGGCGGCCACGATCGAGGCCGTGGTGCCGACCACCGAGGTGGCCACCACCACCGACGCGGGCACCGGCGTCGTGGTCGAGTGCGTCGACCAGGGCGGCGGCCGACTGCGGGTGCACGTGGTCACCGCGGGCTACGAGAGCGGCTGGAACGTGCAGTTCCCGAAGAACGTGCGGGTCGCCGGCGCGCGCTACGTGGTGGACGCGGTACACCCGGCCGAACGCGGCGGCTTCTACCGTGTGCGCGGCGAGATTCGCCGGCTGGTCTGAGCCGCTTCCGCGACAGCGCGGACTCGAACGCCGAAGGGCGGCGCCCCCGGATGGGAGCGCCGCCCTTCGGCGTGGTCGAACCGATCGGATCGCCGATCAGGGCTGCTTGTGCTCGGCCGGCTCGCGCTCCTCGGCGGTCCACCCGGTGAGCGGCGGAGTCGTCTCCTCGGCCTTGCGCTTGGCCATCGCCGCGACCCGCTGCTCGTGCCGGGCGCCGAAGAGCTGGGGCAGCGTCGGCGTGGTCAGGAAGCCCTCGGCCCGGGCCGCCGCGATGCCGATCCGGGGCAGCTCGCTGGCCTTGCGGAAGCAGATGTAGCGCGGCTCCCAGATCGGCCGGTACTTCTCGTTGGCCCGGTACAGCGACTCGATCTGCCACCAGCGCGAGAAGAACACCAGGACGGTGCGCCACAGTCGCAACACCGGGCCCGCGCCGAGCTTGTTGCCGCGCTCGAAGACCGAGCGGAACATCGCGAAGTTGAGCGAGATGCGCTCGATGTCGATCGGCGAGGACGGCTCGGGGACGGCCTCGGCCTCCGGCGCCGGTCGGCCCTTGCCCTTGCCCTTGGCGGGCTTGGCGTTCGCCGCCGCGTACGCCTTCGCACCCTCTATCACGTCCAGCACCATGAACTCGATCAGACCGTTGTCCGAGTCCCGGTCGCGGCGCATCAGGTCCAGCGAGACGCCCTTGCAGCCCCAGGGCACGAAGCTGAGCACCGCGCGCAGCCGACCCTCGTCGTCCATGCACTCGACCATCAGGCAGCGGCCGTCGTCGGGGTCGCCCAACCGGCCCAGCGCCATCGAGAAGCCGCGCTCGGTCTGGCCGTCCCGCCAGTGGTCGGCGAGGTCGAGCAGCTCGCGCATCTCGCCTTCGGGAATGTCCTCGTGCCGACGCACCCGGGTGGTGTACCCGGCCCGCTTGACCCGGTTGTACGCCTGCCGGACCCCACGCATCGCGCGGCCCTCCAGGCTGAACTCGGCCACCTCGACGATCGCTTCGTCACCCAGCTCCAGCGCGTCCAGCCCGTGCCGGGCGAAGATCGTGCCGGCCTCCTCGCTGGCGCCCATCACGGCCGGCACCCAGGCGCGGTCCTCGGCCTCGGCCAGCCAGCGGTCGATCGCGCCGGGCCACGCCTCGGGGTCGCCGATCGGGTCGCCGGACGCGAGCGAGACGCCGCCCACGACCCGGTAGGCGACCGCCGCCTTGCCGCTCGGCGACCACATGACCGCCTTGTCCCGACGCAGCGCGAAGTAGCCCAGCGAGTCGCGCTCGCCCTGCTTGTCGAGCAGCTCGCGCAGCAGTACCTCGTCGTCGGGAGTGAGCAACTCGCGGCCCTTGGGCGCGCGGAAGAGCACGTAAAGCACCAGCAGGAACAGCACCACGCCGGCCACGTTGATCAGGATGTCGACCCAGCGCGGCACCGACACCGAACCCAGATCGCTGTCCGGCGCGAGGGTGAAGATGCGCAGCACCGCGTACAGGATCCGGTCGCCCATGCTCGACGTGGAGATCTCGTCGGTGGCGTTGACCAGGGTCGAACCCAGGACCACACCGACCACCGCGCCGCCCGCCAGCACCAGGCCGGCCTTGAGCACGTTGCCCCGGTCGCCCTTGGCGCCGAACTCGGCGAAGCTCAGCAGCAGCGCGACGCAGATCAGCAGGGTGATGATCGTCGAGGACCAGTTGAACGGGTGTTGGCGCAGGTCGTCGAACCACAGCGCCCAGATGTAGACGCCGGTGGACGGGACCAGCAGGATCGCCGTGAACGCCCAGGCGGCCCGCTTGCGTCGGCCGAGCATGATGGCGAGGAACGCGGCGAGCGCCGCCGACGTGAAACCGGACGTGACCAGGAACGGGGTGTAGTACTCGCCGGTGTCGTGGTGGCGAACCCGGTCACGCAGCGGGACCGAGATCGCGGACACGAAGTCGAGCGCCGCCACGATCCGCAGGTACCAGATCAACACCCCCGCCGAGATCCCGCGCACGCGCTCGGCGGCCGGGGTGCCGGTGCCGTTCTTGTTGTGGCCGTTCGCGGCGGCCCGCGTCGTGGCAGACACCGTGCTCCTCGATTGTGGGGTGGTGGAAGGGTCTCCTGTGTCTTATGTCCAGGATTGCGACTCTTCGTAACGCTCGCACAACAGCGTAGACATGCACCAAGAAATTTGGATGCGCACGATGGCCCTTTGTACGTCATCCCACGGAGGGATACCCGATCGTTTGCTACTCCCAATGGTGGAGACGCACGGTTCGGACATACGGCGGGGCCGGTGCGGCATCAATGGACACGCCGCACCGGCCCCGCCGGTTTCACTGGGATTCCAACCCGATCGATCAGCCGCCCAGCGGGAGACCGCCGAGGGCGGACGTGCTGGGCAGGGACGGCGCCGCGGGCAGCCCGCCACCGGTGAGTTGACCGGCGGCGGGGGCCGCCTGGCCGACCGTCTGACCGGCGGCGGGGGCGGCCACGGCGGCGGTCTCGCCGAGCGTCCTGTTCGCGTTGACGGCGGTGGTGCCGGCCGTCTGACCTGCGGTCTTGGTGGCCGCGGGGAGGGTCTTCGAGGCCGTTCCACCCGCCGCGTCGCCGGCACTCTCGGACGCCGCGGGGAGCTTGTCGGCGACGCCGCCGACGTCCGGCTGGGTCAGTGCGCCGAGGCCACCCGTGGGCAGGTCCGCCGCGTGCGCGGCCGACGCGCCGATGATCGGCGCGGCGCCCGCGGCGATCAGCAGTGCGGCCTGGGCTACGCGGCGCGAGATGTGCGTCATGGTGCTCCTCGTGGTGTTGCTGAAGGTCGGGCCCCTCCGGCACCGACCACAGTGACTACCGCTCGAAGCACCTTCGAGTTGCGGGCATAGTTGGCAAAGTATTGGTAATGGCAAGGCGTGCCGTCACTATTTGTGACTGACCGGCTGTTTGTCGGGATCGTCGCGTGGATCGGAATCGTCCCGCTTTGACTCCGGCGAACGGGTGACCACCACCGACTCGCCGATCTGGGCCGGCACCGCCGGGTTGGTCCCGTCGGCGGACCCGGCCCCGACCCCGGCCGCGATCGGCACCGCGGGCGGCTCCACCGAGAAGGCCGAGCGCCCGGTGAGCAGGTACTGGACCGCGAAGCCGAGGCCGACCACGGCGGCGCCGCCGACCGCGTCCATGATCCAGTGGTTCGCGGTGCCCATCACCACCAGCGTGGTGGACAGCGGATAGAGCAGACCCAGCCAGCGCCAGCCCTTGGGGGCGATGGCCAGGATCATCAGGCCGCACCACAACGACCAGCCCACGTGCAGCGAGGGCATCGCCGCGTACTGGTTGGAGATCTTGGTGAGCGCGCCGAAGTTCGGATTGTTCAGGTCCTGCACGCCGTGCACGGTGTCGATGTAGTCGTAGCCGGGCATCAGTCGCGGCGGCGCGAGCGGGTAGAGCCAGAAGCCGACCAGGCCGGTGATCGTGGCCACGCTCAGTACGGTGCGGGCCGAGCGGTACGCGGCGGGCTTGCGGATGTACAGGATCGCCAGGATGGTCAGCGGCACGACGAAGTGGAACGTCTCGTAGAAGAAGTTCATGCCGTTCTCGAGCCAGCCGATCTTCGCCACGAAGTGGTTCAGAGCGTGCTCGACGTCGATGTACAGGAACTTCTCCAGGTCGATGATCTGCTGCCCGTGCGTCTCGGCGACCCGGCGCTGATCGGGCACCGAGGCCCGGATGAACGAGTAGACCTGGTAGCCGACCCGGATCATCAGCAGTTCGAGCAGCAGGTTGGGCCGGGACAGCGGACGCCAGCCGAACGGCAGCGCCGGGATCCAGGAGAACCGGCTCTGCGCGGTGGCTCCCTGCGGCATCGCCTGCGGGTTCCATTTGTTCGAGGCCCGGGTGATGAACGGCACCACGCACGCCGAGGCGATCGCGAGCAACAGCGGCCCGTTGTCGGCGATCGTCCGCACGGCGGCCAACTTGCCCCAGATCAGCGTCTTGCTGTCGAACGTCATGATCATGAAGACCGCGACCGGCCACACCATGCGGTCGGTCTGCCGGGCGCCCAGGCGACCGGCGGCGGCGAGCAGGATCCACAACTGCTGGTGCTGCCAGGACACCGGCGCCACCGCGACCATCACACAGCCGGCCAGCGCGACGCCGAGCAGCGCCTGCCCGTCCTTGGCGTAGGCCACCGCGCGCGGCAGGCCGAACCACAACACCGCCGCGGACAGCAGCACCACGAGCGCGATCTCCAGCGGCCCGGACAGCCCGATCCGCAGCAGCAGGCCGTGCAGCGACTGGTTGGACAACGCGTCGGCGTCGCCGCCCAGACCCGCGCCCGCGACATGGTGCACCCAGTACGCGAACGAGTCGCGCGGCATGGTGATCCAGGCCAGCGCGGTGCAGGCCAGGAAGGTGGCGGTCGCGTTCGCGGCGGCACGCTGTTTGCCGGTCATCCACAGGTACACGGCGAACAGCAACATCGCCGGGTGCAGCGCCGCGGCGACACCCGCGGCGATCGAGGCGAGCTTGCCCGGAGCGGGTTTGAGCATCGCGGGCAGCACGAGCAACACCGGGAGCAGGCTCATCTGACCGAGCGAGAGGTTGCCCCGAACCGGCAGCGACATCACCAGGAGGCTGATGATCAGCGGGGCCGCGAGCAGCCGCGCGCGACGCGTGCGAAACGCCGGCAGGGCGTACGCGACCAGCACGCCGATGGCGACCACTATCAGCAGCGTCACGATCGTCCACGCGACGCCCAACGCGTTCTCCGCCGCGTTGGTGAGCGGACGCAGCACCCAGCCGGCGAACGGTGTGCCGCTGAACGTGGTGCCGCGCGAGTCGGTGTCGTACAGCGAGCCGGGCAGGTGCAGGACACCCTCGGGGCCGAGCCAGGCGTCCAACTCCGGCAGCCTGCGGTCCTGGGGTCGGTCGAGTACCTCGTTGGCCTGTCGGACGGCGACGCATGCGGCGAGCAGCCACAGACCCACCAGGGCCAGGGAGAGCCTGGTCCGTCGTATGTCCAGCAGCCGGCGAACGCCTGCCCTCACCATGTGCGACTTCTCCCGTTTTCCGTGTCTTGTCGCCCGATGGTCCTCGATCCGTGGCGAGGCCATCCGGTTGCCACGCTCCGGACACCTTGTCACCGCCCGGGCGTGACCGAAAGCGGAGGGGTCCTCGCCGAACCCGCGCCGTACGCTCGGGGACGGCATGGAACACATCGCCGAATCGACGAGGGGCGAGAAACAACAATGGTGCCGCAGGACGCGACGACGCGGACGCACGAGTCCCCCGAGGGGCTCATCCCGGTCTCCTTTCGTCAGGCCGGATCAACCGACATCCCTGCCCTGGTGGAGCTGATCGAGTCCGCCTATCGCGGAGACGAGAGTCGGCGGGGCTGGACCACCGAGGCGCACCTCCTGGAGGGGCAACGCACCGACGTCGACGGCGTCGCGGCGGTGGTCGAGGGGGCCGACAGTGTGATGTGGATCGCCGAGCGCGAGGGCGCGCTGCTCGGTTGTTGTCAGTTGGAGCGCCGCGCGGACTCGGTCGTCTACTTCGGGATGTTCGCGATCCGACCGGGCCGGCAAGGCGGCGGCCTGGGCCGGTCGTTGCTGGCCGAGGCCGAGCGGGTCGCGGTGCGGCGGTGGGACGGCAAGCGCATGCAGATGACCGTCATCCGCCAGCGCGAGGAGTTGATCGCCTGGTACGAGCGGCGCGGCTTCGCCCGAACCGGCGTGTCGACGCCGTTCCCCTATGGCAACGAACGGTTCGGCAGGCCGCTGCGCGACGACCTGGAGTTCGAGTTGCTGACCAAGGACCTGTGCTGACCGAAACCGGTGCCGGCCGCTGCGGCACGCCGGGTCGATTCGGGATTCCCCTCGATTCGATGTGCTCTCGGGCCGGACTTCGGTGGATCCCCGCCGGGGCGTCGCGATCGTGACAGCATGGGTGTTCGGGGATATTTCGGCCCCGGCACCGGTCGATCGGGGGATTCGAAGCCGTGTCGCACCACGAACCGCCACCGCCCCATTCGCAACGACCCGGGCAGCCGCCCCCGCCCACCCAGCGCGGCGGCCGGCGCGGCAACCCGTTGATCACGCTGGTGATCGCGCTCGTGGTGGTGGCGGCCGTGGTGACCGCGATCATCCTGATCGCCCGCGGGGACGACGGCGACGACAGCCCGGGCAAGACCCCCACGACCCGGGCGCCCCAACAACCGGGCCTGCCTTCGGGACTGCCGTCCGGACTGCTCCCCTCGGGGCTGGACATCCCCTCGGACCTGCTGCCGGACCTCGGCTAGGACGGCTTGCGGATCCGACGGTGCCCGCCGTCGGGCCCGGTGCCGGTCGTGCCGGGCGCGTGGCTGCTCGCGTTGCGGCACTCGGGTGATTCCTCGGCCGGCCCCGGGTCGGGTCGGCCGTTTCCGGGCGTTCACTGCCTACTGTCGGCTGGCATGGCCAAGCTGATGATCGGATCGTCCGTCCTGCTCCTGCTCGCCGGCGTCGTGGGTGCCGGCCTGGTCGTGTTGCCGGCCGCACCCGCCGCGGCGGTCGAGGACCGCGTCTGGGACCGGATCGCCGACTGCGAGAGCAGCGGTCGCTGGGACCTGAACACCGGGAACGGCTACTACGGCGGGCTGCAGATCCTGCCGAGCACCTGGGACGAGGCGGGCGGGCAGGAGTACGCCACGCGCCCGGATCGGGCCACCCGCCGGGAGCAGATCACCGTCGCCGAGGAGATCCTGCGGCTGCAGGGCTGGGAGGCGTGGCCGCAGTGCGCCCGACAGGTCGGGCTGCTCGGGGCGACCTACACGGTCCAGGAGGGCGACACCCTGTCCTCGATCGCGCGCGACCTGGGCGTGATCGGCGGCTGGCAGGCGTTGTACGCGGCGAACAGCGACGTGATCGGCCCGGATCCGGACCGACTCCTGCCCGGCACCGTCCTGGACGTGCCGAAGGCCGCTCGTAGGAGCGGCCCTCGATTGATGCGGATCATCGGATGATCGGTGCTCACGACTGGGATCGAACCAGTGACTTCCTCGGTGTGAACGAGGCGCTCTCCCGCTGAGCTACGCGAGCCTGCGTAGGTTTCGTGCACATCCTAACCAGTAGTGCGCGAGTGGGTCGCCCCCTCCCCGTGACGGGGCGGCCCGCTCGTACGTTCCGCCCTTCGGCGAAGGCTCCACAGTGCCGCCGAACGCCGCTGCGGTTCAACCGGTTTTCCGCCGCCGGGACGAGTGTGCCGCGCCACCAGCAGACCGCAGACGCCGAGCACCAGGGTGAGCGTCGGCGCGGGCCGGCGCAGCAGCCCGACCACGTCCAGGTCGGCCGAGAATCCGTCCCGACGGGCGGCCGCCAGACACAGGACCGCCCCGGCCACCGCGCAGACCGCGCAGGCGGCGAGCGCGGTCGGGACCGGCCGGCTCCGGTCGGTACGGCGAACTGTCACGGTGACTCCAGGACGGCTGTGCAGCGTTTCCTCCAGCCTGGCCCGACGACCCCCGGCGAACCAGGTAGGTGCCTGGCGGATCAGGGGTGGGGCCAGCCCCACCCCCCGGCCGGATCGGCCCGAACTCCCGCCCTGTCGGTGCCGTGTGCCTATCCTGGGCTGCCCGTGTGACCGCCGACCGGAGGCGCCCCGCTCGATGAAGCTGCTGCACGCCGCCGATCTGCACATCGACAGCCCGCTGCGGGGGCTCTCCGGCTACGAGGGAGCGCCCGCGACCCGCATTCGCGGCGCGGCCCGCGACGCGGTGGTCAACCTGGTGGACCTGGCCCTGGCCGAGGAAGTCGACGCGGTGTTGCTCGCGGGCGACATCTACGACGGCGACTGGAAGGACTACCACACGGGTCTGTTCTTCACCGTGCAGATGCGTCGCCTGGCCGAGGCCGGGATCCCGGTCCTGCTGGTCGCGGGCAACCACGACGCGGACAGTCGGATCACCCGCGAACTGCGACTGCCCGCCAACGTGCACCGGTTCTCCACCGCGCGTGCGGAGACCGTCGCGTTCGAGGATCTCGGCCTGGCCGTGCACGGCCAGGGCTTCGCGGTCCGGGACGTGACCGACAACCTCGCGGTGAGCTACCCGGCGCCGCGCGGTGGGATGTTCAACGTCGGACTGCTGCACACCGCGCTGACCGGCGCGGACGGGCACGCGAACTACGCCCCGTGCAGCGTCGGCGACCTGGTCGCCCGCGGCTACGACTACTGGGCGCTCGGCCATGTGCACACGCGCGCGGTGGTGCACGAGGCCGAGCCGTGGATCGTCTTCCCGGGCAACACACAGGGCCGGCACGCCCGGGAGACCGGGCCCAAGGGCGCGACGCTGATCACCGTCGACGGCGACCGGGGGCGGGCCGTGATCGAGCACCGCGACCTCGACGTGGTGCGCTGGGCTCGGCTGGAGGTGGACGCCACCGGGGCGACCGGGGTCGAGGACGTGCTGGGCTCGGTCCGTCGGCACCTGGCCGACGCACGGGCCGCGGCCGGCGACCGGTTGTTGGCCGCGCGGGTGGCGATCGTCGGCGCCAGCGACGCGCACGAGGCGCTGTGGCGGGACGAACGCCGGTTCGTCTTCGAGACCCGCGCCCTGGCCGCCGAGTTCTCCGGGGTGTGGCTGGAAAAGATCCGGCTGGAGACCCGGCACCGCGATCTGGGCGACGCCGGCGTCGAGTTGCCCACGCTGGTGGAGGACTTGGCGCGCACCGCCAAGGCACTGCGCGCCGACCCCACCGCGCTGGAACACCTGGTCCGGGCCGTGCCGGGGCTGCGCACCCTCGACCCCAAGGTGGCCGAGGAGGGCATCGCGCCTGCGGACCCGACCTGGCGCGCGGACATCTTCGACCAGGCGGTCGACCTGCTCACCGCGCTGGTCACCGGGACCGACGGGGAGTCCGGATGAGAATCGACCGACTCGACCTGTTCGCGTTCGGCTGCTTCACCGACCGGCACATCGAGCTGGGCGCACCGGGCGTGCATGTGATCTGCGGCCCGAACGAGGCCGGCAAGTCCACCGTGCGCCACGCCCTGGACCAACTCCTGTACGGGATGGACCGGCAGACCTCGTACGACTTCGTGCACGCGATGCGCGACCTCAGGCTCGGCGCGCTGGTGCGCGACGAGCACGGCGGCGTGCTGGACGTGGTGCGGCACAAGCGGGACAAGAACCCGCTCACCCGCGCGGACGGCACGGTGCTCGCCGAGACCGAGCTGACCCGGGTGCTCGCGGGCGTGAGCCGGGACGACTTCCGGCACGTGTTCGCGCTGGACCACGCCGGCCTGCGCGAGGGCGGGGTCGAACTGCTGCGCGGCGAGGGCGACATCGGGCGGGCCCTGTTCGAGTCGCGCTCTTCGGCCCGGCTCGGCGAGGTGCTGACCCGCCTGGAGGAGCGCGCCGACGCGCTGTACAAGACGCGCGGGAAGAACCAGCGGATCAACGCCGGGCTGACCGAGTTGGGCAGGCTGCGCAAGCGGGTCCAGGACGACGGCCTGGCCCCCTCGGAGTTCGGCGAGGCGGTCAAGGAGGCTCGGCGCGCCGAGGAGGAGCGGGACCGGCTCGGCCGCGATCGCAGCGACGCGCGGGCCGCGGCGAACCGGCTGGATCGCATCCGGCAGGCGCTTCCGGTGCTGGCCCGGCACGGTGCGCTGGCCGCCGAGCGGGCCGAGTTGCTGGCCGAGGGCCCGCCGGTCGCCGCCGACCTCGCGGCCCGACTCGCCGCCCTGGACGAACGTGCCCGCGAGGTGGCGGCGGAGGGTGACCGGCTCGCCCGGGACCTGGCCGAGGCCCGGCTCGAATCGGCCGAGGTGGTGGTGGACCGGGAGCTGTCGGCGCATGCCGCCGAGGTGGACGCGCTGCACGCGGACGTCGCGGCCGTTCGCGACGCGGTGGACCTGGCCGCCGAGGCCGATGCCGAGGCGTCGGCGGCTCGGGCCGGCGCCGCCGACCTGCTGGCCCGGGTGCGCCCGGATCGAGCCCTCGACGATCCCACCGCGTACGACGTGCCGGCCGGCGTGGGCGAACGGGTGACCGAGCTGCGCGATCGGCTCAAGATGTGCGAGGCCCGGCTCGCCGGCGCCGCCGAGCAGGTCGCGCATCGTCGGGCCCGGCTGGACGCGGCCCGCGCGGCCTGTGACCTGATCCCCGAGCCCGGCGACCCGGCCGCGTTGCGCGCGCTGCGTCGGGCCGTGCCGGGCAGCCTGGTCGAGGACGTCGTCCGGGACGAGCAGCGGGTGGCCGAGCTGGAACACGAAGCGGCCGATCTGCGCGCCCGGCACGATCTGCACGATCCGGCCCTGTTCGCCGACGACCACGCGGCGCGGTTGAAGCTGCCCGGCCGGGAGCGGGTCGCCGAGCACGTGGAGCAGCTCGCCCGGGCCCTGGACGAACTGCACACGATCACCAGGGCGCAGGACGCGGCGGTGGCCGAGCACGACGAGCGGCGCCGCGAATGGGCCGTGTCGGCCCTGGCCGATCCGCCGCCCACGCCTGCGGACTGGGCCGCCGCCCGTGCCGAGCGCGATCGGTTGTGGACGCAGATCTGCGCGAGCCCGCCGCTGACCGACGACCGGATCGACGCGTTCGAGCAGGCGGTCGGGGCCGCCGACGAGATCGCCGAGCGGATCGCCCGCCGGGCCGAGGACGCGGTTCGGCGCGGCCGGCTCCAGGTGGACCTGGAACACGACGAACGCACGCTGGCCCGGCTGGCCGAGCGGCGGCAGGAGGCGAGTGCGCGTCGGGACGAACTGGCGGCGGGCTGGGTGCGGACCTGGGCGGCCGGCGGGCTGCCCGCGCCCGACCCGCACGACGCCGCCGCGTTGCTGGACGCGATCCGGGAGCTGGCCCGGGTCGAGGTCGAGGCGCGCACGGCGCGGGCCAGGCTGGCCGCCGGTCGCGAGCGCGCCGCCGAGTTGGTGACCGCGTTTCGTACCGCGCTGGCCGAATCCGGCGCACCGACCACGACGGGCACGCTGGCCGCGCTGATCGAACAGGCCGACGCCCGCCGCGACGCGCTCGCCGACGCGGCGCGGGTGCGCGAGAGCGCGCTGGCGGCCGTGCGCGAGGCAGAGGCCGAACTCGCCGAGGCGGGCGCGGAGTCGGACCGGGCCCGGGACGAGCGCGCCGCGTGGGAGCGGCGCTGGCACGACCTGGTGCACGGCCTGGACCTGCCCGAGGGCGACCCCGACACGGTCGCCGCCGCGGTGGGCACCCTGGCCGGCGTCGCGGCGGCGGTCGGCCACGCGGCCGAGGCGGACCAGCGCCGGGTTCGCGCGGCCGAGCGGGTGGCCGGGTTCGACGCGCGCGTGGCCGAGGTGTTCGCCGCCTGCGGACGCCCGGTGCCCGGTGCGGACGGCGGTCGGCCGGCGTTCGCGGCGGTGCGCGCGTTGCACGAGGAGCTGACCGCGGCCCGCGGCGCCGAGGATGCCGGCGATCGGATCGCCGAGCGCATCGCCCGGCTGGAGCTCGCGGTGGCGGCCGGGCGCGCGGCTATCGAGCAGATCGCGGGCGAACTCGCCGCGCTGGTCGCCGCGGCCGGCACCGCCGACGCCGACGAACTGCGCCGCGCGGTGGGGCGATCGGCCCGGCTGCGCGAGATCGAGCGGGCCCTCGCCGAGCATCGCGAGTTGCTGACACCGGAGGTCGAACAGGAGGTCGCGCGGCACGCGGGCGAGGAACTCGACGTGGAGATCGAGGACGCCGCGCGTCGTGTCGAGGAGGCCGAGACCGCCTACGCGGCGGCGGGCGAGACGCTCGGTCGGCGCCGGCAGATCCTGCTGGAGATGGAACGCGAGTCGACGGCCGCCGCCCGGGCGCAGGAGGAGGCGGCCGGCACGGTGGCGGCGATCGCCGAGGACACCGAGGAGTTCGTCCGGTTGCGGCTGGCCCGCGAGGTGCTGCTGCGTTGCATGGAGGACTACCGCAAACAGAACCAGGCCCCGGTGCTGGCCCGCGCGGAGGAGGTCTTCACCGCACTCACCGCGGGCCGTTTCGATCGGCTGCTCGTGGAGACCGACGGCCGCAAGGGTGCCCCGGTGTTGCGCGCGCGCCGCGCCGGCGGCTCCTCGTCGGCCGCGGCGGACGCCGTCGGCAGCGCTTTCGCGGCCGGGTCGGTCGGCGTGGACGAGATGAGCGAGGGCACCCGCGATCAGCTGTATCTGGCGCTGCGGCTGGCCTCGTTGGACGCGTACGCGGATGCCGGCCGGGCGATGCCGATCGTGCTCGACGACATCGCGATGACCTTCGACGACGGGCGGACCCGGGCGATGCTCGCGGTGCTGGACGCGATGGCCGACCGGTTCCAGGTGGTGCTGTTCACCCACCACCCGCACCTGGGTCGGCTGGCCGTGGACACGCTCGCGCCGGGCCGCGCCCACGTGCACGAACTGCCGGTCTACGCGGCCCGATCGGTGACGGGCGAGCCGGCGGCGGGGTGAGCGGGCGGGCCTGCCGGGGGCGGGGTCAGGCGGTCATCGCGAGTCGAAAGCGCACACACTTGCCACCGGGTTCGGGGACCGACTCCCAGCCGTCCGAGAGCGATTCGACCAGCAGCAGGCCGCGACCGGTGGTGTCGTCGTCGCCGGCCTCGACCACCTGTGGCGTCCGGGTGTCCGTGTCGTGCACCTCGATCCAGACGCAGGCGGCGCCGTCGGGGGCGCGATCTCGGCGGACCACGACGCTGAACGGGCGTCCCAGGCCCGCGTGGCGTACGGCATTGGTCGCCAGTTCGGAGGCGAGGAGTACGGCGATGTCGGACAACGAGTCGAGGTCCCAGACCGTCAGTGCCACGCGGACATGCTCCCGCACGGCGGACACGCAGGCGGGCATCGCCGGCAGCGTGATGGTCGGGCTGACCTCGTCCTCTGCATCCGCCACTTCCGGATCGGCCAGGGTGGTCATGCAGCTACCTCCTGTTGCGTGGGCTGCGTTTGCCCCCGCAAGCGGCCCCGCCCCGTCCCGTCGCTTTAAGTGATCTTGTAAGCGCGTAAAGTGAGGGTGCTCGGTAGGATGCTCCACGAAACCCGGTGGTGCAACTCTCGCCGCCACTTCGGTGTCCGCGTGTACACGGTTCACCCGATCGGGCGATGCCCCTGGCCCTCACATGGAGGAAGCGGGTTCTGCTCGTCCGTCGGCGTGGCCTCGACTAGTCAGGGGTGACGGGCCGATGGCGACCTTGTTGCAGGAAACCCACGCACCGACGTGGCGGCGAAGCTCCTACAGCAGCGTGCAGGGGAACTGCGTCGAGGTGGCGAATCGGTGTCCGCGCGAGGTGGCGGTCCGCGATTCCAAGCAACGTGCCTGCGCGGTCCTGCGATTCGCCGATCGGGAGTGGACGCACCTGTTGGTTGCCCTTGTCGGGGCCCGGAGTTGACGGTCAGTCAGCATCATCGGCGGTGAGCACCGGCGGCTCGCTGCGGCGGAAGACGTGGGCCAGACCCGGTTCGACGATCGACCCGGGTACCTCGCCGTCGAACCAGCGGTCCACATGCGCCCAGTGGTACGGATTCAACAGATACTCGCCGGTCAGCCCCTCGACCGTGGCGTATTCCTGCTCCCATACATGCGTCCACGGCGACGCCGGCCCGGCCCGTTCGGCCACCCGGGACAGCGCCCACGAACGAATCGTCGCGATGTGCTCCGGCATCCCCAGCAGGTCCGACTCGAACTCCGCGAGCACGTCGGCGGATGTGCCGGTACGCACGGTCAACAGCAGCGTGCGCTTGATCCGGGGACCGTCCAGCGGCACGAAGGCGGCCCGCACCGGGCGCAACGCGACCGCCTCGGCCCCGGTGGGCAGTTCGGGGGCCGCGTCGGCGTCGAGATCCCAGGAGAAGCCGTGCCCGCCGACGCTGCCCGGCAGATCCGGTCCGGCCGAGCGCACCGCGCCGAGTCCGGGCTCGGGCATGGTCGGGGCGAGTACCACCCAACGTGTCATGCGTGCGCTCCGGTGCGGTGTGCGGCGCGGTCCGCCTCGGCGGGGACCGCAGCGGTGGGAGGCGTCCCGGTCGTTCCGGCCGCGGTCGGGTCCGCCGCCCCGGGGTCCGGGCCGTCCCCGGAGGGGGGCATCGCCGGTTGCAACGCCCGACGTTGCCGGTGCAACGCGTAGCCGTCGGTGGCCGCCCAGAACGCCGCGACGTCCGGATCGGCCGCGGCGGCACCGCGCATCGCGTAGAAGGCCCGGATCCCGGGCAACACCCACAGGATGTGCACGGTGGTCGCCTCGCGGCCCGCCGGCGAGCGCCAGACCCGTTCCAGTCGCATCCCGCGCCGCTGCGCGCCGGGCAGGTAACGATCATGGAACTGACGCAGCCACCACGCCACCTGATCGTTCGTCAGGGTGACTTGGTCGAGGATGTCGACCGTCTCGACGGCGGAGTCGGCGGCCGGGTCGATGCTGCTCACAACTTTTCCAGCACTCGTTCGCGGTACTGCGCGATCCGCTCGCGCAACGTGTCCAGCCCACCCGGCCCGGCCAGTTCGGCCGGGTTGGGCGCGAACACCAGGCGGCTCGCGCCCGCCTCGGTGAACCGGCGCACCCAGTTCGGGTCGTGCTGGCGCTCCCGGTCGCACGAGCCGGGCCACGCGGTGATCTCGACCGCGTGCTCGGCCCGACCGGCCGAGAGCGTCGACGCGCGCAACAATTGGGTGCGGGCCTCGAAGTCTTCGGCGGTGATCGTGTACGGGAACCAACCGTCGCCGATCCGCCCCGCCCGGCGCACGGCGGGCTCGCTGTTGCCGCCCAGGATCACCGGTACCGCGCCACGCTCGGGCTGCGGCAGGCAGTGCACCCGCTCGAAGTCGGTGAACCGACCGCGGAAGGTGGCCGGCGCGTCGGCCCACAACGCGCGCATCGCGCCGACGCACTCCTCCAGGCGGGCGCCGCGCTCGCCGAAGGTCGCGCCGACCGCGGCGTACTCCTCCTTCTGCCAGCCGATGCCCAGACCCAACATCAATCGGCCGGCGGAGTGTCGGTCGATGGTGGCGACCCGCTTGGCCAGCACCACCGGGCTGTGCAGCGGGGCGACCACCATCGCGGTGCCGAATCGCAACGTGCGCGACGCGCCCGCCAGGAAGGCGATGGTCTCCAGCGGGTCGGGCATCGGCACGACGCCGGCGGCGCTGGGGGTGCGCCCGGAATCCGAGTACGGGTACAGGGGTTCGTAGTCCTCGGCGACCACGACGTGTTCGACGGTCCAGACGGATTCGACGCCGCACTCCTCCAGCGTCCCGGCGAAGTCGCGCAGGAAGCCGCCCGAGGTGATCAGACCGTCCGCGAAGGGCGCCATCACGCCCAGCTTGATCGTCATTCTGACGCCCTTTCAGATCCCGTGTCCGCACCCTGCCGCGACGGGCGTGCGAGCGCAAGACCCGACCGACGGTGTCGTTGGACACGCGGCCGAAGGGCGCTTGACCTCGGTGTTCGGTCCCTGCATGCCGCGTGCGCCCGCCATCGGGGCGCGGGCGCACGCGGTTCGGGTGGGCAGCGGCAGGGGCGGAGACCGGTGGGGCGGCCCGGCTACCCGCCCTGGGCGAGCTCGACGAGTTCGTCGTGGCGATACAGCGGGCGCAGACCGTCGGCGAAGCGCACCATGTACCACTGGTACGGGGACAACGGCGGCCGATGCGCGTCCGCGAACACCTCGCACACCTCGCCGATGTGGCCGGTACTCAGACCCACCTGGACCTGCACCCGGGTGCCGATCTCGAATCCCTGCCAGCGGGTGGCCCCGCCGCGAACATGCTCCTGGGTCCTCGTCGTCGCGTCGCCCATGACGGGCACCGCCCTTCTGCCGATGGGTAGTTGACTCAACCTTCGAGAACAGGTCCCTTACCCGATATCGGGCCGCGCGAGCACGCTCTTGAGACAAGGACTCCGTTCGCGCGCGGACTTCACCCGGAAGGAGCGCCCGAGTGGCGCGGCCGAGCCGGCAGGCTTTCGGTGTGGACGTCCTGTGGTGGATCACCGCCGTTTCCGGTCTCGTGTGGCTCTATCTGACGCTGTGCCACGGCTGGTTCTGGCGCACCGACGTGCGCCTCGCGGCCTCGGCCGGGCCGGTGGCCGACACCGTGTCGGTGGCGGTGATCGTGCCCGCCCGGGACGAGGCCGAGGTGCTCGGCGAGAGCCTGCCCACGCTGCTCGCGCAGGACTTTCCCGGCCGGGCCGCGGTGCTCCTGGTCGACGACGGCAGCACCGACGGGACCGGCGAGCTGGCCCGGCGGCTGGGTACGGCCGGCCGGGTGCCCCTGAGCGTGACCTCGCCGGGTGATCCACCCGCGGGCTGGACCGGCAAGTTGTGGGCGCTGCGGCACGGCGTCGCATCGGTCGGCGAGGTGGACTGGATCCTGTTCACCGACGCGGACATCGCGCACGCGCCCGATTCGCTCGCCCGCCTGGTCGGCGAGGCCGAGCGGGACCGGCTCGACCTGCTGTCGGTGATGGCCCGGCTGCGCACCCACACCCGGTGGGAGAAGTTGATCGTGCCCGCCTTCGTGTACTTCTTCGGCAAACTCTTCCCGTTCCGCCGGGTCAACCGGCCGGGCTCACGGGTCGCGGCCGCCGCCGGCGGTTGTGTGCTGGTGCGGCGCACCGCGCTGGAGCGGGCCGGCGGCGTGGCGGCGATCCGGGACGCGGTGATCGACGACGTGTCGCTGGGTACCGCGGTCAAGCGCGCCGGCGGCCGGATCCGACTCGTGCTCGCGGACCCCGAGCAGCACGTGGACAGTGTGCGGCCCTATCCGGCACTGGCCGATCTGTGGAACATGGTCGCGCGCAGCGCGTTCGCCCAGTTGCGGCACTCCTGGTTGTTGCTCGCGGGCACCGTGCCGGGCCTGGCCCTGGTCTATCTGGCGGCACCCGTCGCGTTGTTCGCCGGGATCGTCGGCGCGAACGGCCCGCTCGCGCTGCTCGGGCTCGCGGTGTGGGCGCTGATGACCGCGACCTATCTGCCCATGGTGCGTTATTACCGACAACCCGCCGCGGCGGCGGTGTTGCTGCCGTTCGCGGCCCTGCTGTACCTGGGCATGACGGTGCATTCGGCGCTGCGGCACGCTCGGGGGCGCGGGGCGGCGTGGAAGGGTCGCACGTACCCGGCGCCGGCCGAATAGGCTCCGTTCGTGCCCAGCCCAGACTCCACCGCCCGTCCCTATCGCGACGGCGTCCCCGAACACGGCCGCGTCCCCAAGTCGTACACGGTGAAGATGAGCCTGCTCCAACTCATGGACGAGTTGGGGGAGGACGCGTTGTTGCCCTCCGAACGCGAGCTCGCCGCGACCTACGGGGTCGCCCGCAGCACCCTGCGATCGGCGATCGGCGAGTTGGTGATGGAGGGCAGACTGCGCTCCGCCCGCGGTCGGGGCACCTACGTCGCGCCGCCCAAGCTGATGCAGCCGGTCAGCCTCGGCAGCTACACCGAGGCGGTGCGCTCGATGGGACTGACCCCCGGGCGTCGCGTGGTCACCCTGGAACACCACGTCGCGCAGCCCGACCTCGCCGACCGGCTGCGGCTGCGGACCGGCGACCTGACCGTGCACCTGGAGCGGGTGCTGCTCGCCGACGACGAACCGATCGGCCTGGAGAGCACATATCTGCCGCTGGACCGCTTTCCCACCCTGCTGGACGTGCTGCGCCCGGAGGGCTCGCTCTACCAGTGCCTGCAAAAGGATCTGGGCGTGGTGTTCGCGGAGATAGAGGAGACGGTGGAGACCGTGCTGGCGGCGCCGCGCGAGGCACTGCTCCTGGAGACCAACCCGGCGCTGCCGATGTTGCTGGTGATGCGCACGTCCTACGACCCGGAGGGGGTGCCCATCGAGCGGGTCCGGGCGCTGTTCCGGGGGGACCGGATGGGATTCGCCACGCGCCTGCGGGCGTAGGCCCGGCCCGCTTCGATAACGGAAAGGTAACAGGTTCGGACCTTAACGGACTGTTCACCCGGGCGACATACCGCCTCCGCATGCTCGGCATCGACCACTCCCAAGCTGGTCGCATTCGCCCCCGAGTACATGGAGGAAGCCGGTGCGAGTCATCGTCGTCGGAGGTGGCGTGCTGGGCACCATGCACGCCTGGCAGGCCATCGATCGAGGTCACGAGGTTGTGCACATCGAGCGCGAGCGCGAGGCGCGCGGTGCTTCGGTACGCAACTTCGGCCTGGTGTGGATCGGCGGCCGGGCCGGTGGCGACGAACTGGACACCGCGCTCCGGGCCCGCGAACTGTGGGAACGCATCGGCGCCGACGTGCCCGGCACCGGCTTTCGGCCCAACGGTTCGCTCACCGTGTGCCGAGGCGCCGAGGAGGTCGCGGTGGCCGAGGCGGCCCTCGCCCTGCCCGACGCCACCGAGCGCGGCCTGAAGCTGCTCACCCCGGGCGAGGCCCGGGCGCACAACCCGGCGCTGCGCGGCACCTTCGACGCGGCGCTGTGGTGCGAGCGGGACGGCGCGGTCGAATCCCGGGTCGCGCTGCCCGCACTGCGTACGCACCTCGCGGCGAGCGGTCGCTACACCTGGCTGCCCGGCCGCGAGGTGCGCGACCTGCTGCCGAGCGGCACCGGCGTGCGCGACGACCACGGACACGTGCACGAGGGCGACCTGGTGCTGCTGTGCACCGGCGCCTGGCTGACCGGCCTGGTGCGCGAGCTGGCCCCCGAGCTGCCGGTGCGCCGGGTGCGGCTGCAGATGATGCAGACCGACCCGCTCGACGAGCCACTGACCACCTCGGTCGCCGACGGGGACAGCTTCCGCTACTACCCGGCCTACGCCGGCACCGCGCTGGAGGCACTGAGGAGCGCCCGTCCGCAGGCGCCGGTGCCCACCGAACACCGCATGCAGCTCCTGATGGTCCAGCGCCTGGACGGCGGCCTGACCATCGGTGACACCCACGAATACGACGAGCCGTTCACCTTCGACGTGGACTCCGCGCCCTACGAGCACCTGGCCCAGGTCGCCGAAGCGCTGCTCGGTCGCCCGCTGCCGGCCGTTCGCCGCCGCTGGGCCGGGGTGTACGCGCAGACCACCGACACCACCCGCGTCGTGCACCGCGAGCAGGTCGCCCCGGCGACCTGGCTGGTGACCGGCCCCGGCGGACGCGGGATGACCTGCTCGCCCGCCATTGCCGAACAGACCGCGCGGCTCGCCGGTCTCTAGGCCCTCCCGCTTCCCCCGCCCGTCGCCGAAAGCCCAACCGGAGCACTACTCATGACGCACTATCAACTCGCCGTCCTGGACATGGCCGGCACCACCGTCGCCGACGACGGCCTCGTCGTCGAGGCGTTCACCCGGGCGATCGGCGCGGCCGGAGTCGAGGCCGGCTCCGCCGACTTCGAGGACAAGCTCGGCTACGTCCACGCCACCATGGGCGAGAGCAAGATCACCGTCTTCCGGGCCCTGCTCGACGGCGACGAGGAACGCGCGCAGGCCGCCAACCTCGCGTTCGAGAGCGCCTATGCCGACCTGGTGGCCCAGGGCCGCTGCGCGCCGATCGACGGCGCCGAGGAGGCCATCCGCGCACTGCGTGCGGCGGGCGTCGAGGTCGCCCTCACCACCGGCTTCGGCAGGCCCACCCAGGACGCGATCCTGAGCGCGCTCGGCTGGACCGACCTGGCCGACCTGACCCTGTGCCCGGCCGACGCCGGGCGCGGCCGGCCGTACCCGGACCTGGTGCTCACCGCGGTGCTGCGGCTGGGCGTCGAGGACCTGCGCGCGGTCGCCGTGGTCGGCGACACCGCGTTCGACGTGCTCACCGGCCTGCGCTCCGGCGCCCGTATCGCCGCCGGTGTGCTCACCGGCGCCCACGACCGCACCGCGCTCGAAGCGGCCGGTGCCACCCACGTACTCGGCTCCATCCGTGAACTTCCCGCCCTGCTCCAGGGCTGATTCGTCTTTTCGAAAGGGCGATTTCCCATGCGACGCATTCTCGGCCTCACCGCCGCCGCCACCGTGGTCGTGCTCAGCGCGAGCGCCTGCGGCGGGACCGGCGGGAGCGGTTCGGACGACACCAGGCCCGCCGCGAACGCCGCCCCCGGCAGCGCCCCGGCCAAGGGCTCGGGCAGCGTGACCGTCTACTCCGTGGACGGGCTCGCCGACTGGTACACCAAGCGCTTCGCGGACTTCGAGAAGAAGACCGGGATCAAGGTCAACCTGGTCGAGTCCGGCTCCGGCGAGGTGGTCACCCGGATGGAGAAGGAGAAGGGCAACCCGCAGGCCGACGTGGCGATCACGCTGCCGCCGTTCATCCAGCGCGCGGCCCAGGCGAACCTGCTCACCGCGTACGCGCCGGCCGGCGCCGACCAGGTGCCCGCGACCTCCAAGGACGCGCAGGGCCGCTACGTGGCCGTGGTCAACAACTACGCGTCCTGGATCTACAACCCCGACCAGGCCAAGCCCGCGCCGACCAAGTTCCAGGAACTGACCGACGGCCGGTTCAAGTCCAAGCTCCAGTACTCGACGCCGGGCCAGGCCGGGGACGGCACCGCCGTGCTGATCCAGCTCCAGCACCTGTACGGCAAGCAGGGCGCGCTCGACTACCTCAAGCGGCTCGAATCGAACAACGTCGGCCCGTCCTCCTCCACCGGCAAGCTCCAGCCCAAGGTCGGCAAGGGCGAACTCACCGTGGCCAACGGCGACCTCCAGATGAACCTGGCGTCCATCCACAACGACAAGTCCAACTTCAAGGTCTGGTTCCCGGCCGACGACGCGGGCAAGGCGTCGACGTTCGCGTTGCCCTACTTCATGGGTCTGTCCTCGGGCGCCCCGCACGCCGACGCCGGTCGCAAGCTGATGGACTACCTGCTCTCCCCGGAGGCGCAGACCTCGGTCTCCGCCGAGGCGCTCGGCCTGCCCGCCCGCGAGGACGTCAAGCCGACCGACGCCAACGCCGCCGAGATCACCAAGGCCCTGGAGGGCGTCGAGATCTGGGCGCCGGAGTGGGACACGGTCCTCAAGGACCTGGACGCCGACCTGACCGCGTACAACAAGGCCGTCGGTCGCTGACCCGACCGAGGTCCACCCACACCCCGAGATGACCGCGGACAGGGAGGGAACCCGCATGACCGCACCAGCCATCGAGCGCACCGAGGCGATCACCGTGAGCGCAGCGCCGACCCCGCCGGCGATCGGCATCCAGGATCTGACGGTCCGATACGGATCCGTCGTGGCCCTGGAAGGGCTGAGCCTGGAGGTCGCCCGAGGCGAGACGGTCGCCCTGCTGGGCCCGTCCGGCTCGGGCAAGTCCACGGCGCTCAAGGCGGTCGCGGGATTCCTCCGACCCGCCGGTGGGCGGATCACCCTGGCCGGCCGCGACGTGACGTACGAACCGCCGAACAAGCGCGGAATCGGCGTCGTCGTGCAGAACTACGCGCTGTTCCCGCACATGCGGGTCGCGGACAACGTCGCGTTCGGCCTCAAGGCCCGCCGGATACCGCGCGCCGAGGTGGCCCGCCGGGTCACCGAGGCGTTGGACATGGTGGGCATGGCGAGCTACGCCCGGCGCCACCCCCGCGAGTTGTCCGGCGGGCAGCAGCAACGGGTGGCGATCGCCCGGGCGTTGGCCATCCGGCCGCCCGTACTGCTGCTCGACGAACCGCTGTCCGCGCTGGACGCGACGCTGCGCGCCGACCTGCTCGGCGAGTTGCAGCGGCTGCGCGCCGACCTGCCGGACGTGGCGATCATGTACGTGACGCACGACCAGACCGAGGCGCTCGCGCTCGCGGATCGCATCGCGGTGATGCGGGACGCGCGGTTGGTCGACCTGGACGCCACGGATCGGCTGTATCGACGCCCGCCCAGCGAGTTCACCGCGTCTTTCCTGGGTGCGGCCAACCTGTTCGGCGCGCGGCTGCTCGCGGCGTGCACGGCCGGGGACGACGCGGTCGAGGTCGCGGTGGGCGGGCTGACCGTGACCGCCGATCCCACCCGCGCGTTCGCCGAGGGCGAGCGGGCGTTGTTGGTGGCCCGCCCGCACACCCTGGGGGTGACCGCGGTCGACCACCCGAACACGTTGCCCGCGACGCTCACCGCGACCCAGTGGCGCGGCGCCGACTACCGGCTGACCTGTGTGCTGGACGGCGCGGCGGGTCCGGCGGACGAGTCGGACGAGTCCGGGCGGTCGGAGCAGTCGGGTCGCGCCGGTCGGGAGATCCGGATCGATGTGACCGACCTGGCCGACGTCCCGGCGCTGGGCGAGCGACTCGGCGTGGCGCTGCCCGCCGAACCGTGCGTCCTGGTCCCGGCGGGAGCGGCCGGATGAGCGCGACCCTGACCGAGCCGACGAGCGCGGCCGAGTCGATTTTGGCCCCGGCGCGCGCGAGCAAGGCCCGCGGCGGGGCGTCCCGGGCGTTGTGGGTGCTCCCGCCGCTCGTGCTCGCCGCCGGATTCTTCCTCTATCCGCTCGCCCTCGTGGTCAAGCAGTCCTTCGTCGACAAGAACGAGCGGGTCGGCCTGGACGTATGGCGCGACGTGCTGAACTCGCCCTCGTTCGGCGACGCGCTGTGGAACACGGTCAAGATCGCCGTACTGTCCACGCTCGGCTGCCTGGTGGTCGGCTTCTTCCTGGCCCTGGTGTTGTCCTTCGTCCCGTTTCCCGGTGCCCGTGCGGTCGGTCGGATCGTGGACACCGTGCTCGCCTTCCCGTCCTTCCTGATCGCGCTGGCCTTCACCTTCCTGTACGGCACGGCGGGCGTGGTCAACGCGGCGGCGGACAAGCTCGGCCTGGGCGAGCCGCTGGTCGGCTTCCTGTACTCGCCGTGGTGCGTGGTGCTGGCCGAGATCACCTTCTACACGCCGTTCGTGATGCGCCCGCTGCTCGCCGCGTTCGCGTTGGTCCCCCGGGACCGGCTCGACGTGGCGGCCTCGCTCGGCGCGGGGCCGCTGCGGGTGATCGGTCGGGTGCTGTTGCCCGAGGCGTGGCCCGCCCTCGCGGCCGGCGGCAGCCTGACCCTGCTGCTCACCCTCAACGAGTTCGGCATCGTGCTGTTCATCGGCGCCAAGGACGTCACCACGCTGCCGATGCTCGTGCACGCCAAGGGCGCGGTCACCTTCGACTACCCGGGCGCGTGTGTGGTCGCGGTGGTCGAGGTCGCGCTGTCGCTCACGCTCTACGCGGTCTACCGATTCGTCTTCTCCCGGACAGGAGCCGGCCGTGCTGGTCTGGTCGCGTAGCGGACGTGCCCTCGTCTGGGCGCTCTTCGCACTCGTTTTCGCCCCTCTCGTGCTCGCTCCGCTGGCGATCCTGGGCATCGCCGCGTTCGCCGGCGACTGGAACAGCGTGCTGCCCGCGTCCTGGACGAGCGAGAACATCCGCGAGGCCACGGCGGGCACCAACCACGACAGCCTCGTGGTCAGCATCGAGACCGCGCTGGGCGCGTCGCTGATCGCGATCGTGGTCGGCACCTGGGCGGCGATCGCCGCCCGGACCGCGCCGCGTTGGCTTCGCCGGCTCACCGACGCGGTCTTCCACCTGCCGGTCGCGGTGCCGTCGGTGGTGGTCGGGCTCGGCATGCTGGTGGCCTTCAGCGACGGCCCGATCCTGCTCAACGGCACCAAGTGGATCGTGATCGCGGCCCACGCGGTGCTGGTGGTGACGTTCGCCTACTCGACGGTGTCGGCCGGACTCGACCGGACCGACGCGGCCTTCGCGGACGTGGCCGCCTCGCTCGGTGCGAGCGCCGCCCGGGTGCTGCTGCGGGTACGGCTGCCGATGTTGCTGCCGTCGATCACGGCGGCGGCGAGCCTGGCGATCGCCCTGTCGATGGGCGAGGTCGGCGCGACGATCATGGTCTACCCGGCCGAGTGGCGGACGCTGCCGGTTTCGGTCTTCACCCTGACCGACCGGGGCAAGGTGCTGCTCGGGTCCGCGGTCACGGTGGTGCTGCTGGTCGCGACGCTGGTCGTGCTGACGATCGTCGGCCTGCTCAAGGGCCGGGTGGAGGAGCGCAAGCGGCGGCGGTAGCGGTGCGTCGACTCGCCGTGTGGTGCGTCGGTGCGCGTCGGTTCAGTTCCGGCCGAAGGTCCGGGCGGGCGGGGCCGGCGACGCGACCGCCGTGGCGTCGTGCACCACGGCCGCCCCGCCGGGGAAGTCGGCCAACGCGGAGCCGTGCTCGACCCGACCCGGGAACGGGTCGGCGGCCGTGCGCCGCGCCAGCGCGGCGACCGGCAGCTCGCCGTGCGAGGCGACCACCAGCACATTGCCGAACCGCCGTCCGCGCAACACCGCGGGGTCGGCGATCAGCAGCAGATTCGGGAACACCGAGCGCACCGTCGCCACCTGCGACCGGACGAAGTCGAGCCGGCCCCCGTCGGCCAGATTCACCGCGTACACCCCACCGGGAGCAAGCGTCCGGGCCACCTCGCCGACGAACTCGGCCGACGTCAGATGCGCGGGCACGCGGGAATCGGCGAACACGTCGACCACGGCGAGATCGAACGCCGCGTCCGGCGCCTTGCCCGCGATCTCGCGGGCATCGCCGGCGCGTACCCGGATCTGCCAGTTCTTGTCCCACGGCAGTTCCCGCCGGACGAACTCCACCAACTCCGCGTCCAACTCGGCCACCTGCTGTCGCGACCGAGGCCGGGTGGCCGCCACATAGCGGGCCAGGGTGAGCCCACCGCCACCGAGGTGGAAGGCCCGCAGCGGCTTGCCGGCGTCGGCGATCAGGTCGACCAGGTGGCCGAGCCGACGCACGTACTCGAACTCCAACCAGGTCGGGTCGCCCAGATCCACATGCGACTGCGGCGACCCGTGCAGGCGCAGCGTCCATGCCCCGGCCCGATCCGGATCGGGCTCCAACTCGACACTGCCGGAACCCACCTCGGCGCGGACCGGCTCGGGCGCGCGCCCGCGTCGACGCTGCTTGTCTGCCATCCGACCAGTATCGAGCCGGTCGACGCGCGACGCGGACCGCCCCGATCCGGCCGGATCGAGACGGTCCGCGCACTCCCGGCAAGGATCAGCGGCCGGTCTTGACGAAGCGCTCCAGCTTGTCGTCCGCGCCGCCGCGCAGGGTGCGGTCGCCGGTCGCCGCGGAGACGGTGATGTTCCCCTTGTTCAGCTCGGTCCAGTCGGCGTGCCGCTTGGTCTCCGGACGGCAGAAGGTGCCGGGCTCCGCGCAGTCGCCCTGACCGATCGCGAAGGTGTCACCGTCGGGGGCGGCCGAATACGCGATCGCGACCACGGTCTCGGTGCCGATCTCGGTCCACACCGGCCGACCCGGCTGCTTCCCGGGCACCACGTTGGGGTGGTTGATGTTGATGACGTACTCGTCCGACAGCGCCTTGCGGTCCTTGAGCTGCGCCACGTACGAGGGCAGGAAGTCGGCGAACGCCCGGTAGGTGGCCGGAGTCACCTTGAACGTCTCCATGTCGAAGCCGCCGCTGAGTGCGATGGCCGGCTTGCCGTTCTCGATCGCGGCGATCGCGGCGCCCAGGGTGCCCGAGTCGTTGGTGACCGAGGCGACGTTGGGCCCGGAGTTGATGCCGGTGAGCACCAGGTCGGGACCGTTGCGCCAGCCGATCTTGGCGGCGAGTCCGCCGCGCAGGGCGAGCCGCACGGTGTCCACGGGGGTCGCGCTCGGGGTCGTCGGGCCGCACGGGGCATTGCCCTTGCAGACGCCGAAGACGGCTCCCTTGCTCGGGGCCTGGGCACAGTCGCCCTCGAAGCCGGTCGGCAGCGCGGTGCGCTTGGACATGGTGAGCGCGCCGCTGCCGGTGGCCGCGGTACCGAAGCCGCTCATGTACTGCCACGGCGCCATCACCACGACATCCGCCCCGGCGGCACACAGCGCCCGCCGTACCTCGTAGACGCCCCGCCCGTCGGCGCCGTCGGGCTTGGCGTTCTGCATCGAGTCGTCGTTGCTCAGCAGGATGCGCATCCCGGCGACGGACGGTCGGTGGTTGCCGTGACCGGGCGCCGCGTCGGCACTCCCGGTCAGGGCCAGGAGCAGGGCGCCCGCGCCGAGGGCGGCGGGCAGGGCGACGAAGCGCTTTCGCTGAAGCTTCATGTTTCCTCGACTCGACTTCGTGGCGAATACGGAGGAATCGACCGTCGCGTGTCCACGACGTCGACACTCGCGGCCGATTCAGGTGCGAGTGAACGTAGAAGCTAAACCTAGTGAGTAAAAGGTTTGAGACCTAAGCGTTACCAATGAGCCTGAGTCGGGGACTCTCCGTAGGCGGCAGAGCACGCCACGAGCAACTCTCGGCGGCGAAGAAACACTGGGAGCGTCCGACGACATCGCCGGCGTCGACGGGTTCGTACGCCCCGGGCCCGTCGACCGGATCGAAGTCCAGATAGAAGAGGTCGCCGTACGTCTCATCGGTGAAACGCGACAGCACCGGGTCGAAATAGAGCATTCCGGAGAAACCCTTGCCGTGTTCGACCCGGTAGTCGCGAAGCCCCGTAAGGGTGAACTCGACCGGAATCCACGGCCAGCCGTGTTCCCGGTCCCGGGCATCGACCAGCACCCGCGCGGTCGCCCCGCCCGGGCTGAACGGGTCGTCGATCTGTACTCGGGTGACACACCCGTTCCCGAAATCGAACAAGCCCAGGAGATCGCCCAGGCTGTCCGGGGTGAGCAGGGACATGGGGCCCTCCGGTCGGCGGCGGTGCAGTTCGGTACTCCACACCAATCATTACGACTGATGCGCCGCCACCGTACGGAAGTATCGAGCCGACTGCGCTCGTGATCAGACTCGGCCGACCAGCCGCGAGATCAGCGCACCGGCGGCCAGGTAGACCACCGCGGCCAGCCCCTGGTTCACCGCGACCCGTGCCTTGACGTTGTCGGGGGTGAAGAGATCCCTCGCCCACCGGGTCAGCCAATCCGCCCAGTCGGCGATGGTCTCCACCGCGCCGTTGGCGGGATTGGCTTCGAAGACGAACAGAATGATGTGCAGCAGGATGACGACTGCGATCCCTGCGGCGACGACGCTGACGACCGTCGCGATCGGATTCACTCGCCGTGCGGTAGAGGTCACCATGCCGGGAGTCTGCTCGGACTCGAACACCCGAAACGGAGCCCGTGGGCGCCGGTTTGCAGTCGGCCCCCGGCCCCGGTAGGGTCCTCCAAGTTGCCCGACAGGGAGACCTGAGACAGATGCGAGCCTAGGCGCCCGCGCTGGCTGGTCCCGGGGTGGCCATTCCGATCACTTGAACCGGGTGTGGTGCGCATGCGCATCACACACGTCGTCCTGTGCTCGGGAGTCCCTGCGGATTGCCGGAACGCAAATTACTGCCGATTAGACGGTGGGAAATGCGATCCGCTAATGTTCGGGGCGTCGCAGAAAGCAGCGGGAAGAACAAATTTCCGAAGCCGAAGCGGTGAGCGAAGCGGGTCGAAAGACCTGGTAAGCTCGAAGAGCCGGAAGCCGAGGAAACGAAAGTTTCGAAGGCGGAAAGCAACGGACGAAAAGCGGGTCGCAGGATCTGCTAGAGTCCGGAAGGCGGAAAGCGCGGAAACGCGGTGGAAGCCGAAAGCGAGGAAAGCGAAGCCGC
>NZ_JBIRRX010000013.1:0-106127 GCF_044333915.1 Embleya sp. NPDC020886
GAACTGCTGTGTATATCTCTTTGGCACGTGCTTTCTCTTTCCGGTTTCCTACAACCCTACGCGGGTCGCTGTCCGGAAGATCAAGGGCACCTCAGCACGCCCACACCGAATCCCTCTGGGACTGCCAGGAACAGGCCCGACTCCTCGGCATCGCCCACGCACCCGACAACCCCACAACCCGAAAGCGCATCGCGGAACTACGCGACGACCCGATGGAAGCTCCCGAAGTCCGAGCCGCCGCCGCTGCGGCCCGGCCGGCCACTGCCTGAACCCGTCGCAGAAGCCTGTTTCGACGGGTGTCGGGTTCGTCTCGCCCAGCGGCAACGGTGTACGTCGAGGAGGGGTGGTTCCGATCGTCGTCCACGGGTCGGTCGAAGGTGGAAAAACGTGGTGCCGGAGGACTGCTCCTCGTGGGACTTCGAGAGCGCGACCATGGTCGTGAACGGATCGGGCACGGCATCGAGCTTGGCGAGCCTCCCCGCCCGGAACATGTCATGGAGCGGTTCGACGAACGTGCCCGGATGACGGCGAGGGCGTCGTGGCGGCCCGGGTGTGGCAGCAACGCGCGGTACGCGGCGACCGGCATCAGCGGGTCCGCCGCAGGTGGTGTCGGGACAGCCCATCGTCGATCAAATGCGCGTTGACAACAGCCACTCCCCCGTCCCGACCGTCGACGATCACCCCACCATCGACATGCTCCGCCCCCTCACCCCGCCCCGTCCGTCACCTCACCCCCAACCGTCACCCCACCCCCAACCGTCGCCGCCCGCGTCCGCCCTTGCCCGCTCGGCGGCTGCGGCGCACGATCGCCTCCGTGCGGCCGGCGCCGAGTCGTACGCTGATCTCCGCGCCGCCCAGCACCGAGCGGCCCACGCCGACCTCGCCGCCGGTGGCCTCCGCGAGGCGTCGGACGATGTCCAGGCCCAGTCCCGTGGAGCCCTCGCCGCCGTGCCCGTGGCCGCGCCGCAGCGCGCTCTCCGGGTCGGCGATGCCCGGGCCGCCGTCGGCCACGAGCAGGATCACCGCGTCCCGACCCGAGTGCAGGGTGACCGAGAACGGCACGCCCTCCTCGGTGTGCCGGAAGACGTTGCCCAGCATCGCGTCGAGCCCGGCCGCCAGGTCGCCACGGGGCACCGGGACCCGTACCGGCTGGTCCGCGCCCACCAGTTGCCACGGGCGCACCTCGTCCTCGGCCAGTGCCGACCAGAAGTCCATCCGGTCACGCACCACTTCGGCCGCGTCGCAACCCACCGCCTCGATGCTCGTGCTCGATCGCCGTGCCGTGCGGATCAGTTCGTCGACCTCGCGCTCCAACTGCGCCACCGCGTTCCGGGTCTGTTCGGCCACCGGGTCCTCGCCCAGCGCCGCCGCGTTCAGCCGTAGCGCGGTCAGCGGCGTGCGCAGTCGATGCGACAGGTCGGCAGCCATCTCCCGCTCGTTGGCCAGCAGTTGCTCCACCCGATCGGCCATCGTGTTGAACGATGTGGCGGCCTCCTGGAGTTCGGACGGGCCCTGCGGCGCGATCCTGGCCGCCAGGTCGCCGGTCCCCAACGCGCGGGCCGCCGAAGCCAGGCCCCGCGCCGAGCGCACCACCTGTGCGCCGAGCCGGTCGGCGACCACCACGGAGCCGCCGACCAGGACCACCGCCACGCCGGTGAGCACCATCCACGCGGTATCGACGCCGTGCTCCAGGTCGCCGTCCGGCACATACACCTCGATCACGGTGATCCGCCCCTGGTCCAACAGCAGCGGCTGCAACAACGCCCAGCCGCCGCCCGCCCGGACCCGGAACGACCGGGCCGACCCGCGCGCGGTGGCCACGCTCTGCTCGCTCGCCCGCGGCCGCCCCAGCACCGAACCGTCCGGCAGGTGGATCGCGATCCGACCACTCGAACCGGCCGGCACACTCGCGATCGCCGGCTCCAGCGTCGCCCGATCGGTGGTGATCACCAGCGCCGGCTGCAGCGCGGCGGCCTGCCGCTCGGCGTCGGTGAAGGTACGGTCCGCGGCGATCTCCCGGATCACCAGGACCAGCGGGATCAAAAACGCCAGGGCAACCATCGTGGTGACGGCCAACGAGACCCGCACCAGCGTGCCGCGCACCCCCTTGGGCGCCCGCGGCCGCTTGCCGTCCCGGCCTGCCGAAGCCGGCGTCCGTCCCCCGGAAGCCTGCGCCCGACCCGCCGCACGCGGATCCGGCGCTCCGTCGCCACCCGTACCGCCTGCGCCCGACCCCTCCCCACCCGCCGCGGTCCCCGCGCCCGCCCTCACGCCGGCGGCTCCAGTTTCACCCCGACACCCCGCACCGTGTGCAGATACCTCGGCTCCCGCGCCTTCTCGCCGAGCTTGCGCCGCAGCCAGGACAGGTGCACGTCGATGGTCTGGTCGTCACCGTACGACTGACCCCACACCTCGGCGAGGATCTCCCGCCGCGGCACCACCGTCCCGGCCCGCGCCGCCAGGAACGCCAGCAGGTCGAACTCGCGCCGGGTCAACTCCAACTCGCGGCCGTCCAGTTGTGCCTCCCGGCGCCTGGTGTCGATCAGCAGGCCGCCGACGGTGAACACCTCCGGCGTGGTCCGCCCGCGCGCACGGCGCAGCACGGCCGACATGCGCGCGCCCAGGTGTTCGCCGGAGAACGGCTTCGTCACGTAGTCGTCGGCCCCCGCGTTGAGCAGCCGGACCACCTCGGCCTCGTCGTCCCGGGCGGTCGCGATGATCACCGGGACGTCGGATATGCCGCGCAACATCTTCAACGCCTCGGAGCCGTCCAGATCCGGCAGACCGAGGTCCAGAATGACCACATCGAAAGGGTATTGGGCGACTTCGCGCAATGCTTCGAGAGCCGTTCCGACGCTCCGAACAGCGTGTGAGGACGACGTCAGATAGCGGATCAGCGCCGAACGTACGAATTGGTCGTCCTCGACCACGAGCACCTGTGCCATGGTTCGGAACCGTACCCGTACTCTTCGATCCGGCCGGCCCGGGAGGGGAACATCGGGCCGGATCAGCGGCTGGAGGCCAGAGCACGTGCGCAGAACCGTCACCTCGATCGCGGTATGGCTCGTGGTCAGCGCGATGGCCGTCGCGCTGGCCTGGTGGGGCGTGCGCAGCGTGTTGCGCGACACCGTGTTCGAGCCGCCTCGGGCTCCGACGCTGGCCGCCGGGGACGAACCGCCACCGGTGACGAGTTCTCGGCCACCGACGCCGCTCGCGCCGCCGACGCCGGTCGCGCCGCCGACGAGCGAGGCACCCGACCTGATCTCCGCGGTCAACCGCACGCCGGCGCCGACCACGGCGTCCGCGTCGGCACCCGCGTCCTCCGCCCCGCCGACGCCGAAGAGCCCGCCGACGTCGGTGGTACCGCCGGCCCAGCTTCGGGAGGACCCGCCGGCTCCGGCCGTGCAGAGTTTCGAAGTACGGGGCGGGCGGGCGTCGTTCCGGTACTCGGCCACGAGCGCGACGCTGATCGCCGCAACCCCGAACCCCGGCTGGGCGGTGAAGGTGTGGCCCGGGGACAGGTGGATCCGGGTGGACTTCACCGCCAACCACCGCACCTCGTCGGTGTTCGTGGTCTGGAACGGACACCAGCCGATCGCGTCGACCTACGAGGACTGAGCGGGTCGCCGCCGGGCCCTCGACCCGAACGACTACAGGTCTTCCAGCACCTCGGCCGCCGTCGACCGCAGGCCCCGGGCGGCCCGGGTCGCGGTGTTGTACGCCTCGTCGCCGCGCCCGTCGGTGAACGCGTTGGCCGCCTGGATCAGGCCCTGGGCGCCCTTGAGCACGTCGACCGCCGCCGCGAGCAGCGCCTCGCCGCGTGCGTCCCGGCCGGCCTCGTCCGCCAGTTGGGCGAGTTGCCGGGTGAGCACGGTCAGCCGCATGTCCACCCCGCGGGCGCCGGACAGCGGGGCCGGTCGCGGATCACGCACGCTCGGCAGGCCCTGACGCGGGGTCGGCGCACCCTCCGGCGTCCCGCACAGCGGACACGACTCGCCGAGCGCGAGCAGACCACGCTCGGGGTGCCGGGGGCACGGCGCCGAGCGCGGGCGCGCGTCCGCCGCGTCCCGGGCCCGGCCGCGCCGCCGCCGGTTCTCGCAGAACAGGCACTTGTCCCGGGCATCCTCGTCGACCGGGCCGTACGGGTGTTCGTTGCACAGCGTGGTCGGCGTGGGAGCGGCCAGCCGGCCCAGGATCACGCGCGTGTTCGCCAGTTGCTCGGCGATCGCGTCGTACGCCTCGGGCGGGCTGGTGTTGCTCAGGAGGTCGACCATCTCCATCAGGTTCTTGGTCGACAGGACGAGTGCCTTCGTATCGGGTGCCACGCCTATGGACTGTAAATGATCGGCGGGACATCACCACACCTGAACCGGTGCGGCATCACCGCACGATCAGCACCTCCAGGGTCCTCGGCCCGTGTACCCCCTCGACCCGGTTCAGCTCGATGTCGCTGGTCGCGGACGGGCCGGAGATCCAGGTCAGCGGCCGGCCGGGGAGCAGTCGCTCCAGTGCCTGCGGTACGGACGCGACCACGTCCCGGGCGCGAACCACGCACAGGTGCCAGTCCGGGACCAGGGTCAACGCCCGGCGTCCCTGTCCCGGTCCCGCGTCGAGCACGATCGTGCCGGTCTCGGCGATCGCGACGGCGGCGGCGGTGAGGACACCGTCGGCGGTATCCAGTTCGGCGACGGTGAGGTGGGGAGCGGACTGCTTCGGCCTGTTATTAGTAGGATCATCGGACGATTCGTCGATCGGCCCGTACACCCAGCCGTCCGGCACGCACGTCCCGGGCGCGAGCCCCGCGACCCACTCCGCCGGCAGCCCCGCCGGTATCACCAGCCGACGTGCCCCGCGTCGTTCGACCGCCTGTGCGATCGCGTCCGCGAGTTCGCTCTCGGTGACCTCGTGCACGACGGCCCGATAGTCGCGCAGGTGTTCGGCGAACAGTTCGAGCACGCCCTCGACCACATGTGCCCGTGCGTAGTCGCGCGGAACCGGGAAGACCTCGTCGCGCGGCACGTCCGTCAGCGCCCGCCGTACCCGGTTCAGGATCACCTCGCGCGAATTCATCGGCTCTCCCCCTCGATCTCGTTCGCTTCGGTGCGCGCGGCCGCAGGCCCCGGATCCCCCGGGCCCATGTCCGCCTGCGGCGCACCCGCGGGCCCGCTGCGCTCCCGCACCCACCAGTCCCGGAACGACTCCGCCGGCACCGCCGGGATCGACCGACTGTCCGTCCAGGCCGCGCCCGGGCCCGGGGCCCGCTTGGGGATCAACTTGCGCGAGCGCGCCGCGACCCGCTGTACCCGGCGCAGTCGCCCGGGATCGTCGAGCACCCACTCGGCCGCCCGCATCGCCGTCCGCTCGGCCCGATGACCGCCCCCCTCGACCACCTGTTCGCGCAGATGCACCAGCACCTCGGGAATGTCGATCGCGACCGGGCACACCTCGTAGCACGCGCCGCACAGCGAGGAGGCGTACGGCAGCGACGCGGTCTGCGCGTCCACCTTCGCGGTCGCGATGCCGCCCAACTGCGGCACCAGGATCGCGCCGATCGGCCCGGGATACACCGACCCGTACGCGTGTCCGCCGGTGCGTTCGTACACCGGGCACACATTCAGACAGGCCGAGCAGCGGATGCAGCGCAGCGCCTGCCGACCGGTACTGTCCGCCAGCACGTCGGTGCGGCCGTTGTCGAGCAGGATCAGGTGGAAGTCCTGTGGGCCGTCGCCGGGGGTGACGCCGGTCCACATCGAGGTGTAGGGGTTCATCCGCTCGCCGGTCGAGCTGCGCGGGAGCAGTTGCAGGAACACCTCCAGGTCGGCCCAGGTCGGCACGACCTTCTCGATGCCGACCACCGAGATCAGCGTGTCCGGCAGGGTCAGGCACATCCGCCCGTTGCCCTCCGACTCGACCACCACGAGCGTGCCGGTCTCGGCGACCACGAAATTGGCGCCGGAGACCGCGACCTTCGCGGACAGGAAACGCTCGCGCAGGTGCCGACGCGCGGCCTCGGCCAGCGCGGCCGGCTCGTCGGTCAGACCGGCCGGTGCCGGCACGCCCCATTCGCCCATCTCGCGAACGAAGATCTCCCGGATCTCGGACCGGTTGCGGTGGATCGCGGGCACCAGGATGTGCGACGGCAGATCCTCGCCCAACTGCACGATCAACTCGGCCAGGTCGGTCTCGTAGGCCCGGATGCCCTCGGCGGCGAGCGCCTCGTTGAGGCCGATCTCCTGGGTGACCATCGACTTGACCTTGACCACCTCGGTCTCGCCGGTGGCCCGGACCAGGTCCGCGACGATGCGATTCGCCTCGGCGGCGTCGGCGGCCCAGTGCACGGTGCCGCCGGCGGCGGTGACCGCGGCCTCGACCGCGAGCAGGTGTTCGTCGAGGCGGCGCAGCGTGCGGTCCTTGATCGCCGCGCCCGCCGCGCGCAGTTCGGCCCAGTCCGCGAGTTCGTCCACCACCAGGGCCCGCTTGTCCCGGATGGTGTGGGTGGCCTTGCGCAGGTTGTGCCGCAGTTGCGCGTCGCCGACGGCGGCCCGCGCGGCCTGCGGGAACGGGGGCATGCCGACGAAGGTGGCGCCGGTCGGCGGGACGGCCTTGCTCATGCCGGCTCCTTCTCGGTGGAGGCGAGGATTTCCGCGAGGTGCAGGACCCGCATCCCGGTGCGCTGACGGTCCATCAGGCCACCGATGTGCATCAGGCACGAGTTGTCCGCCGCGCACAACACCTCGGCGCCGGTGCCCGCGGCGTGCCGGACCTTGTCGGCGCCCATCGCGGTGGACACGTCCGGGTTCTTGACCGCGAAGGTGCCGCCGAAGCCGCAACACTCCTCCTCGCCGGGCAGGCCGAGCAGTTCCAGACCGCGCACCTCGCGCAGCAGTGCGGTCGGACGGTCGCCGAGCTTCATCAGGCGACGCGAGTGGCAGGTGGGGTGGTAGGCGACCTTGTGCGGGAAGTACGCGCCGACGTCGGTGACGCCGAGCACGTCGACGATGAACTCGGTGAGGTCGTACACCTTCGGGACCACCGCCGCGACGTCGGCCGCGAGGGTGGCGTCCCGGGCCCGGGCTGCGGCGCGCGGGTGGTTGTCGCGGATCATCGCGCCGCACGACCCGGAGGGGGTGACCACCGCGTCGTAGCCGGCGAAGGTGTCCGCGAACCGGCGCACCATCGGCTCGATCCGCGGGCCGTAGCCGGTGTTCCAGTGCATCTGTCCGCAGCAGGTCTGGGCGAGCGGGAAATCGACCTCGCAACCCAGGCGCTCCAGGAGGCGGACGACGGCCTGGCCGGTGCGGGGGTACAGGGTGTCGTTGAGGCAGGTGATGAACAGCCCGACGCGCATGCGGGCGGCCTCCTTGCGGTGGTGGGATCGGGGGTGGGGTTGATCGGGGGTCGGGGGTCGGGGGTCGGGGGTCGGGGGTCGGGGGGTGGGGTCGGGGCGGGTTGTGGGTGGGTCGACCCGGCATGCGTGTGGTCAGACCACAGTGTGGTCACACGGTATGGGCATGTCATGCTGTGCCACAAGACGTGGGTGTCGGCCCGCGACCTGGATCGCTCCGAGGAGCTTTTGTGAACGACGGCCCGGACTGGCGCCCGGTCAAGCGGGTGCGCGCCTTCGAGGAGGTCGTCGCGCAGATCGAGGAACAGATCTCGACCGGCCGGCTGCGCGCGGGCGACAAGCTTCCGGGCGAGCGCGCTCTGGCCGCCGCACTCGGGGTCAGCCGCCCGTCGGTGCGCGAGGCGATGCGGGTCCTGGAGGCGATGGGCGTCCTGGTCGCGAACACCGGCAGCGGCCCCGAGGCGGGCGCGATCCTGGCGGGTTCGGCGGGGCCGGCGCTGACCGGTGTGCTGGGACTGCACCTGGGCCTGGCCAACTTCGCGGTGGACGACGTCGTGGAGACCCGGTTGTTGATCGAGTCCTGGGCGGTCGAGGCCGCCGCCCGGCACGCGAGCGAGGCCGACCTCGACCGGCTGCGCACGATCGTGGCCGCGATGGACGCGCCGGATCTGTCGGCGGAGCAATTCAACGAGCAGGACACCGAGTTCCACACCGCGATCGCAGAGTTGTCCGGCAACGCGCTGGTCGCCACGTTCATGCGCGCGCTGCGCGACACGGTACGTCGGCACCAACAACGCGCGGTTGCCGAACTGGGACCGGACACCGGCGCGTTGCGTGCGGACCACCACGCGATCCTGGCGGCGATCGAGGCCCGAGACCCCGCCGCGGCAGCGGCGGCGGTGGTCGCACACCTGCGTCGGGCCTACCCGGGAGTGGGGCGGTTGGCGTGAGGGACGGGTCGCGGGGCCGCGCGGGTCGGGGTGTTGCCGCGCGCCGGGGATGAGATTTCGCTGACGGGGCGTCATGTCGCTTGTGGGGCAAGGTGATCCGGGGTGGGGGAAACCTTGGGGCGGGGTGGTGACTCGGTGCGGTTGCGCGGCATACTGCGCGGCAACGTACAGCGCAGGAGGTCGCGAGGATGCTCGGGCACGACCGGATCGACGCGGAGACGTACCATCGGGACATCGTCCCTGGATTGCTCATCGGTGAGGCCGGGAAGCGGGCTGCGGCGGGGTTGGCGGGTCTCGAACCGCTCGGGCTGCGGGTCGGCGAGGGGGCGTGGACGTATCGGGCGCACGACTCGCGGTTGCGAGTCGTGGAGGGCGTCGATGCGGACGCCACGTGCGTGGTGCGGTTGTCCCCCGACGCGTGGACCGACCTGGTCACCCTGTTGCGGACCGCCGCCGCGCTCGCGATCGCGGGCGACGTGGCCACCGAACGAGGCGGTGTGCACGAACTGTTCCGCTGGGAGCCGGTGTTGCGGGCGCTCTATCAGGGGATCGAGATCTATCTGCCGCACGGCACACAGGTGTTCGACCGACACGGTCGATCGGTGGACACGGCCGCCGAACTGACGCTCGATCACTCGGATCGCGAACTCGCCGACCACTTCGAGGCGACCGGGGTGATGCGGGTGCGCGGAGTCTTCTCCGCCGCCGAGATCGCCGTGTTCGAAGCCGAGGTGGATCGACTCGCCGCCGAGGCGCGGCCGGACGACGACCGGTCCTGGTGGGCACAGCGCGAGAGCGGCGAGCAGGTGTTGTGCCGGATCGTCTACGCGAGCGAGCGGTCGGCGCCGATCGGTGCGCTGGCCCACGATCCGCGGCTGGTTCGACTGGCCACGTTGATCCACGAGGACCTCGCGGCGTCCACCGACCGGATGGAGGGCATCTCGGTCCTGCTCAAGCCGCCCGGTCGGCTCAAGGGCCTGGCCAACATCCCGTGGCACACCGACTGCGGGCTCGGCGGCCATCACATCATGTGCCCGTCGGTGGCGATCGGCATCCAACTCACCGGCTCCTGCGCGGAGAACGGCTACCTGGAGGCGATTCCGGGCTCCCAGGGCCGCACCTGCCCGCAGCCCGGCGCCGCCGACCTGGCCGAATTGCCGCACCTGACCGTGCCCACCGAGCCGGGCGACGTGACGGTGCACATGACCGACGTACTGCACGCCTCCCCCGCGCCCTCGGGCGAGGGCGGGCGCCGCACGATGTATGTCACCTTCCATCCACCGACCCTGTTCGAGCACGTCGGGCCGGGCGAGGCGATCAACGACCTGATCCGCAGTCGCAGCGCGAGTGAACTGGAGGCCGGGCTGGGGCGTTGAGCCCGACGGCCGGGGTCGGGGCGGCCCGCCTCAGCGCTGCGGCACGGCGGGAAGCGCGGCGGATTCCACGGATTCCACGCTGAGAATGCGGTCCAAATGGGTGATCCGCAGCACCCGCGCGGGCTGCGGTCCGACGCCGCACACCACGGTGTCGCCGTCGCGGTCGCGCAGGCGGCGGTAGCCGTAGACCAGGCTGCCCAGGCCGGACGAGTCGATGAACGGCACGCCCGAGAGGTCGATCCGCAGGCTGCGCGCGCCCTCGTCGACGAGGCGGTCCACCGCCTGCCGGAACACCGGCGCCGCCGTCATGTCCATGTCCCCCTGCACGGAGACGATGCCGCCGAGGTCGGATTCCATCGTGGTGTGCACGACGCACGGCCTGGCGGAGAACGATGTGTGATCGACGTCGTCCGGTGGGAGATCGTCAAGGCTCATGTGGAGCACTCCACCTGGTCAAGTGTCGGCTCGGTCGCGCGCCGCGCGGCCGCTCGGTACGGTTCGCACGTCTCGGGATGAATCTCCACATCCCTCCCGGAAACGACAGGACCGCATCGGCACACTACTCGTCGCGTCGGCCCGTCGTGGACCGTCTTCCCCTATAGGTGTGATTCCCGCGGAACCCACACCCGGGCGACGTTCCCGGTCGTACCGTGAAGGTTGCGCGAGCGCCGGCCCGAGCCGGCTCGAAACGCACGGACGCAAGGGATTCCGTAGCCATGACCGGACAACGCCCCTCCGGCGACGAGCGGGGCAACAGCAACACCCGGGAGCCGGCCGCCGAGGGGCGGACCAACGGCTTCAAACCGCCACGTGTCCCGGACGAGCCCGCGCCGCCCACGTGGTCGCTCGGCGAGGTGCTCGACCAGAGCGACACCGGCGTGGTCGTCTTCACGCCCGAAGGCACCGTGTGCTACCTCAACGCGGCAGCCGCGCGGTTGCTGCCGGACTGCACCGTGGGCACGGCCGAACCGATGTTGCCCGCGACCGGGACCGGTTGGCAGGGCGAGGTCTTCGAGCGGCGCATGCGCGGCCGGCGGGCGGTGCTGGGCGGCGGCCACTACGTGTGGTACGTACAGGACACCACTCCCGAACGCCGGCGCGAGGACGCGCTGTTGGCCGAGCGCAGGCGCAAGGTCTTCCTCGCCGAGGCGGGCCGCCTGTTGTCCGCGACCACCCACCCGCGCCGGCTCACCGATCTGGTGATCACGCTGCCGGCCCGCGAACTGGCCGACTGGGTGGCGCTGTCGGTGCCGAGCATGGAGGACGGCCGGCTGCGCACCACCTATGCGCCCGCCACCGGCCGCCCGATCGGCCGGGTGACCAGCGGCCTGGGTGCCGCGTGGACCGCGCCGGCGGGCGTCGGCCGGGTGTTGCGCACCCGACGGCAGGAGTTGCACCCGCTGATGGACCAGGCGTTGCTCACCCGACTGGTGCCGGACGAGGCGGTCGCGGATCTGGTCGCGGTGGACGCCCGCTGCGCGCTGGTGGTTCCGGTACCCACCGACGACGACGCACCCTCCGTACTGACGTTCGTGCGCTCGGCGACCTCGGACCCGTTCACCGAGGAGGAGATCGCGCTCGCCGTCGACTACGCCGAGCGGGTGGGGGTCGCGCTGCGCACCTCGCGGCTCTACGTCGAACAGGACCGGCGGACCATGCTGTTGGCCCAGGCGCTGGTGCCCGGTCCGCTGCCGGAGGTGCCCGGCGCGCGGATCGCCGCGCGCTACCGGCCCGTCTCGCTGACCGACGGCCTCGGCGGCGACTTCTACGCCGTGCACCCGACCCCCGTCGACGGCACCTGGGCGTTCTCGATCGGCGACGTGTGCGGACGCGGCACGCCGGTGGGCATGTTCAGTTCGCGGTCGCTGCTGATCCTGCGCACCGCGGCGAGCGCCGGCTGCGCCCCCGCGCATCGCATGGCGCTCCTGGACGCGGAGTTGACCCTGGGCGATCCCTCCCTCGTGCTCACCGCGATCACCGGTGACTGCTCCGTGCGTGCGGACGGTTCGGCGCTGGTCCGGCTGACCTGCGCCGGGCATCCGCCGCCGCTGTGGATGGATCCGGCGGGTCGGGTGCAGGCGATGGCGTTCACCGACCCGCTCGTCGCGGGCATCCCGGGCACCGTGTTCGGCGAGCGGGAGTTGGCGCTGGCGCCGGGCTCGACGCTGCTCCTGTACAGCGACGGGGTCACCGAGGCGCGGGACGCGGACGGCGAGGCGTACGGCGTGCGGGCGTTGCGGCACGACCTGGCGTCCTGCGCGGGCATGCCCGTGGACGCGCTGGTGGCCCGCCTGGAGCAGCGGCTGATGGTGCACCTGGGCGACGCCCCGGTCGTGGACGACGTGGTCCTGCTGGCCATTCACATCCCGTACCGGGACGACGACGAGGCGCTGCCGATTCTGGTCGAGCCCGGCCGCACGGATTCCGACGAACACCCGGATGGCGCATGACGCACGTGGTCCCCGACGAACTCGACCTGTTCCTGGAACACATCGGACGGGCGGACGAGGTCGAGGCGCTGACCCTGGTCCGGAACCTGCTCGGCAAGGGAGTGCCCGGCGACCGGGTGTTGACCGACCTGGTGATCCCGGCGCTGCACACGGTGGGCGAGCGGTGGGCGACCGGCGAATGGACCGTGGCGCGCGAACACGGCGCCTCGCACGTCACCGGTCGGGTGGTGCACCTGATCGCGGACGCGACCCCGCAGCCGCGGGCGGCGGCCCGGGTCGTGGTGTGCTGCGCACAGGGCGACTGGCACGGGCTGGCGTCCACCATCCTGGCCGCGCTGTTGCGGGTGCGCGGCATCGAGGCGATGGTCCTGCCACCGGGCACCGGCGCCGGCGAACTGGCCCGCGTGTTGCCCGACGCGGAGGCGGATTCGGTCGCGATCGGCTGCATGGTCTCCACCGCGCTGCCGGGCGCGCGGGCGATGGTCGAGGTGGCCCGGCGGGTGGGCGTGCCGGTCCTGGTCGGCGGCCCGGGCTTCGGTCCGGACGGCCGGTGGGCGGGCGTGGTCGGCGCGAACGGCTGGGCCCGGGACGCCCGGGAGGCCGCCGACGTGCTGGCGGGCCCGGACTGGCCCACGATCACCACCCCGGCCCCTCGGCTGCGCCACCTCCCGGACGCCGGTTACGACGGCGTCGGTCTGCTGCGCGCCCCGCTGGTCGCGGCGGGCATGGCGGCGCTGGTCCCGATCGAGGGCGAGCACTCGGACACCACGATGCGGGACGGGCTGGTGAGCGCCGTCGACGCGCTCGCGGTCTCGCTCTTCCTGGACGACCAGGTGCTCTTCGACGACTTCACCCGCTGGTTCGCCGACGTGCTGGGTCACCGTCAGGTCTCCCGGGAGGCACTCGCCGCGGCCTACCGTGCCTTCGCCGCCCGCCTGACCCACGTCCCGCGAGCGGGCGCGACCCTGACGGCGGCGCGAGCGGCGCTTTGAGGCGCCCGGTGCGGGCCCGCGTCGCCTACATGCGGGACATGGTCAGCAGATCCCCGCTGCCGTAGCCCGGGATCACCTGCTCGTAGGTTTCGTAGGGGTTGGTCACGTCGAAGATGCGGGGGTTGTCGAACTGCACGTAGAGCGTGCGACGGCGGGACGGGCCGGACGCCGCCGGGCCCGCGTGCAGGCCGCAGCCCATGTGCACGGTCACATCGCCCGGTTCGGTGGTGATGCCGACCACCGGCAGTTCGGCCCACTGGGCCGGGGTGTACCGCTCGTGCGCGACCGTGCCCCACGAGCCGGCCAGCGCGTAGAGCTGGGAGCTGTCCTGGCTCACCGCGTCCAACCGGATCCCCACGTGCACGCGCGGACAGGTGACCGGACAACCGCCGAGGGCACAGTCCTTGTGCCAGGGCAGGTCCGGGATGGACAGCGGTTCGGGCGAGGTGCCGAACTCCTTGAGTACGGCGATCTGTCCGGAGTCGCGGTCGGTCACCGCGACCACGTCCTGACCGGCCAGCCCGCACAACATGCGCACGGTCGGGTCGTCGGCCAGCGCGGCGATCCGCGGCGAGCGCATGCCCAGGTAGGTCAACCGGTAGGGCGCGCGCAATCCGCCGGGGCCGTCCGCCCACAACGATCCCCGGTCGCCCTCGCGGCACAGGCCCCGGATCCGGTCCACCTCGCCCGCCAACTCCTCGACCCGGTCCGCCTCCAAGACCTGACGCACCACCAGATAGCCGGTGGAGCGCAGGAAATGCGCCATTTCGTCGGGGTCGTCGTGGGTGGTGAAGTCACGATGCAGGTCGATCGGGCGATCCGCGAGGTCGCGCAGGTCCAGCGCCGCGGGGTGGTAGATCGGCGTGCCGGAGTACATGCAGCGGATCGCCGGCTCCCAGACGTCCCAGTCGGCGAACCCCCCGCGCACGAACCGCACCGCGTGCGACTCGACCAGGCCCCGGCTGGTGCGCAGTTCGTAGAGGTAGTCCTGCCAGGCACCGGATTCGAGTTCGACCACCAATTCGGCGTCCGCGGTGACCCCGGGCACGATCCGCACCTCGCCGCAGTCCTCGACATAGCTGTACGCCTGACCGTTGGGCATGCACAGCGCGATCGGGGCCCGGCCGGCCACGTCCCAGGCGACCCGTTCGCCCAGCCCGCCCTCCAGCCGACGCGGCAACTCCACCCGATGGAACGATTCGAAGCACACCACCGGCCAACCCAACACACTGAACGTGCCACGTTCGGCGTCGTGCGCCACCGCCGATCCGGCGCCCGCAATCCCCATTGCCCCGTCCTCCCCGTTCCGCACCCGATACACCGACCGGGTCGTCACCAACGGTAGGCAAACAGCGTCAGAACAGCGTCAGAGCAGCGCGAAAGCGCAAGGTGACAGCCAGTCAGCGAAGCGAGGAGACGCCGGTGTCCAGCGGCTCGCCGAGCAGACGCACAGCGTCCCCGAGCGTGCGCTCGGCGTGTCCGGGCAACCCCAACTCCAGACACCGGGCGTAGGCGGCCTCGAACTGCCCACGAGCCGCGGCCCCGTCGCCGACCAGCGCGGCCAGACCGCCGAGCACCCGGCGCACCGGGCCGAGCGAGGAGCCGGTCCAGTCCAGGTGGTCAGCGTACGGGGTCAGCGCCTCGCTCACGAGCAGACCGCGTTCCACATCGCCCAGTTCGATCGCGACCTCGCCCAGCCGCATCAGCGAGCCGGTCCACAGCAGGTCGACCGGGATCGTCGCGAAGCCCGGCACGCACAACGCGTGGAACTCCTCGCGCGCCGACTTGGGGTCCGTCGACGCGGAGGCCGTCCAGCACGCCTGAACCCGCCACCAGGACACGTCCCGCGACCAGTCCGCGGCCACCGCGGCGCGCCGCGCCATCATGCCCAACCGGCCCTGTTCCCAGCGCACCGCCAGGATCTGCGCCAGGTTGAACGAGCGCACCGCCTCGCGCGGCAGCCCCGATCGCCGGGCCAGCCGCAGCGCGTCGGCCAGTGCGTCCCCCGCACGCGCGGTCCGCCCGCGCAGCAGTTCCAGGCCGCAGCGGTAGATCAGCACCTCCCAGGTGAACCACGGATGCCGCAACCGCCGGGCCACCCGCTGCGCCTGCGCGTACTCGCGTTCGGCCGCCGGGATCGCGCCGTGTACCACCAGGTCGTACGCCTGGTTCAAGTGGCTGCGAAACAGCGACTCCTGATCACCGGTCAGCCCGGAGAGCACGGTCAGCTCGCTGCTCATCCGCAGTCGCTCGTCGACCAGATCCGGACCGGACGCGGCCAGGTGGTGCGCCTCCAGGCCCTGCGCCAGCGCATCGTGCGAGCCCGATTCGCGGGCCGCGTCCAACGCCTCGTAGAGCATGGTCAGCCGCGCCTCGCGGTCGTGCCCGAAGGTCAGCGCCACCGCGAGCGCGGCCAGCAGCAGCGAGCGCAGCGCGATGTCCGCGGGCAGGGCCGAGGCGATCGGCAGCGCCGCCAGCGCCTCGCGCAACAGCGCGACCAACTCCAGGTCCACGCCCACCTGGTAGACCTGCCCCAGGCGCACCATGGCCAGGGCGACCCGGCCCAGCCGGCGCGAGTCGGACAACGCCCGGGCCTCCTCGGCGGCCCGGCGCAGCACCTCCCGGCAGCGCCGGTCGCCGCACCGGTCCAGCGCCGCGCCACGGGAGAGCAGCAGGTCGCAGCGGGTCTCCGGGGCGGGGTCGGTCACCATCGGCAGCACCTCCAGGGCCTGCCGGTAGTGCTCGGCGGCAACCTCGAACGCGCCGCCGTCGCGCGCCTCGTCGCCCGCCCGCCAGGCGTAGTCCAGCGCGCGGCGCGCCTCGCCGAATCGGCAGGCCAGGCGGAAGTGGTGGGCCAGTTCCGGCAGATGCGCGTCCCGGTCGCCGCGTGCCTCCAGGGCCAGGCCGACCTTGCGGTGCAGTTGCAGCCGGCGGGCGGTGGGAAGTTCCTGGTAGAGCGTGGAGCGCACCAGCGCGTGGACGAAGGTGAAGCGGCCCGGGCGATCGGTCTCCTCGGCCCGCACCACATGGGCCCGCTCGGCGTCGTCGAGGGCGTCCACGACGGTGTCGAAGCCGCCCGGGTGCACGGCGGCGACCAGGTCGATGTCGAAGGCGGGGCCGACCACGGCGGCCACGGTGAGCGCCTCCAGGGTGGACTGCGGCAGGCCCAGCAGCCGCTGGCGCAGCACGTTGCGCACCCGGCGCGGGACGTCCGCGGGCACGCTCTTGCCCAGTGCCGACCAGTCGCTGACGTCCGCCCACTGGCGCAGCAGTTCGGTGGCCAGCAGTGGATTGCCGTCGCTGAGTTCGCGCAGGACGTGCGCCCGGACGCCCTCCGCGCGCGGCGGCAGCGGGCCGGCCAGCACGTGCGCGAGTTCGACCAGGGCCGCCACATCCAGGCCGCCCAGCGGTACGTGCACCGGGTGCAGGTCGCGGTAGAGGTCGGCGATCAGTTTGGTCATCGGGTGCACCGAGCCGAGCGCGGTGTCGCGGTAGGCGATCACCAGCACTGCCCGGGTGCCGACCAGGGCCCGGGCCACGTGGCGCAACATCAGCATGGTCGAGGTCGAGGACCAGTGCACGTCGTCGAGCAGCAGGACCAGATCGCCCTTGCCGGCCGCGTGCCGAAACACCCCGGCCACCGCCTCGAACAGCCGGTAGCGCTCGGTGTTCGAGTCGGGTGGGCCCTGAGGCTGGGTCAGGCCGGCCGGTGTCAGGGGCAGTTCGGGCAGCAGGCGGTGCAACTCGCCGCCCAGGTCCCCGACCCGCTCGCGCAACTCGTCGGCCGCGACGTCGGCGAGATGCGCGCGCAGCATGGTCACGAAGGGTTGGAACGGTGCCGCCACACCCTCGTCGCTGCGGCCGGTGAGCACCAGCGCGTCGCGGCCGGCGCGGGTGGCGAATTCGCTCAACAGGAAGGATTTGCCGATCCCGGCGTCGCCGCTGACCAGCACCACCCGCGAGCCGACCTCGGCCCCGGTGGATTCCTCCAGCAGGCGCAGTTCGGCCGAGCGCCCCACGATCGGACCGGGCGCGCCGTGCGGGAACACGTCGTGCGCCGAGCGGGTGGGTTCCGGGGCGGGCGGGGTGTCGCCGCCGGGTGCGGGCGAGGCGAAGCGCGCGGCGGGCGCGGGCACCGGCAGCGGTTGCGGGGTGGCGTCGCCGAGCAGGCGCAGGAAGGCGGATTCGGTCTCCGGGGAGGGGCCCACCCCCAGCTCGGTGGCCAGCAGGCGCCGACAACGTTCGTACGCGCGCAGCGCCGCCGCCCGGTCGCCGCCGGCCGCGTGTGCGGTCATCAGCAGGCGGTGGCTGCTCTCCCGGAACGGATCCAGGTCGACGAGTTGGCCCGCGCGAGTCACCGCCGCGTCGGCCCGGCCCAGGTGCAATTCGGTGGTCACCGACACGGCGAGGGCGCGCAGCCGGGCCGAGCGCCAGCGGGTGCGCCGCTCGTTGACCCAGTCGCCGTCCTGGCCGGGCAAAAACGGCAGGGCGAGGATCTCGTGTGCGTCGTGTGCCCGCGATCGGGCCTGGGCGAAGGCGCCGTGCACGGCGAGCGCCTCGGCCTCGATCAGCGCGCTCTCGGCCGCCTCCACGTCGACCTCGGTGCCCTCGGGCAGGGACAACACGTAACAGCCGGCCCGGTGTCGCAGCACCGAGGAGGCGTCGTATCCGGCCTGACCCAGGAAGCCGCGCACCCGACTGAGCACCCCGCGCAGCGCGCCCTCCCACGACTTGGGGGCCTGCTCGGGCCACAGCAGGGCGGCCAACTCCTCGCGCGGCACCGGATGCCTGCGCCCCAGCGCCAGCGCGGCGAACACGAGTTGGGCCTGCGGGCCGCCGAGGAGATCCTCCGCGGCGCGGCCCGCGGGGCCGTCTACGCAGACATGGCCGAGAACACGCACCCGGACCACCATGTGACGGACCCCCCTCCTGCTGTCGTCTTCGCGACAACCGATTCCCCGGCACCGGTCCGGGAGCGGTTCGAAGGACCCCGCGCGCCACATGGTACGAACCGAACGCTTCGACCGGCGGCCAATTGCGCCGGCCCCATGTCACAACCCGGCCAATCACTTGATCCCCACTCGGGTTTCCCGAAGGCTGTCGGCCGCGCCGCACCATCGGGTACGGACTCGGACGGCATCCCGTCACGGGCGTGGAGCACGCGCCGTCGGGGCAGCCGTCAGGTGGACATCGGGCGTGTGGGCACTCGGGGTTGGGAGGGGCACGGATGAGCCTGGATGGTTGGAATCTACCGCCGGTACGCGAGGGACGGGCCGCGTCGGACGAACTGGACGCGCGGCGGCGCGGCACCGCGGCGTATCGCCAGGAACCCGAACCCGGCGTGACGGTGCGTCAGGAGCTGGCGGGCGGTGTGCCGTGCACGTTCCTGGAGGTGCCGGACCCGGCGCTGACGCTGCTGTACCTGCACGGCGGCGGCTACCGGATGGGCGACGCCTCGGGCTGGTTGGGCATCGCTTCGCGGATCGCGCTGGCCGCGCGGGCCCGGGTGGTGGTGGCCGAATACCGCCTCGCGCCGGAGGCGCCGTATCCGGCCGCGCTGCACGACGTGGCGAACGTGTACAACACGATCGTGGCGGCGAGCGAGGACGCGGATCCGGCCCCGTTCGTGGGCGGCGACTCGGCCGGCGGCGGGCTGGCGGCGGCGCTGACGGTGGCGGCCCGCGGCGCCCGGGTGCCGTTGCCGTCCGGGTTGGTGCTGCTGTCGCCGTGGCTGGACCTGACCGTGACCAAGCCCACGTACGACTCGAACGCGGCCACCGACCAGCTGATCTCGAAGAAGTCGATGCGCGAGGCCGCCGAGATCTATCTGCAACTGCACGACCCGGGCGATCCGTTGGCGTCGCCGCTGTTCGCCGACCTGTCCGGCCTGCCGCCGGTGCTGCTGCTGGCCTCCTGCCACGAGGCCCTGCTCGGCGACGCCACCGCGTTCGCCGCCCGGGCCGCCGCGGCGGGAGTCGCGGTCCAGGCCCACCTGGTCCCCGACGTCCCGCACGCCTGGCCCGCGATCGACCCGACCATGCCCGAATCCCAGGAAGCCATCGGCACGATCGCCCGCTTCCTGACCACCAACGCCCTGCCGGCCTAGAAACGAGCGCGGCCTCGGGGCGCCGCCACCCGACCCCCGAGGCCCCGCGGCCACGAACAAGGCATGATCGACCCCGTGAGCACCATCGAATACGTCCTCCCCCTCGTGGCGCACATCGAGAAGGACGACCCGCCGGCCCGCACCGACGCCCTGGAGGCCGCCGCGCGCGCGGTCCTGGTCCTGTTGGCCGACCCGAGGTCCACCGACCCCGAGGGGGAATGGCACGACGTCGTCGAGGCGTGGCAGGGCCACCGCATCCGCAAGGTGGTCCGGCGCGCCCGCGGCGGTGAGTGGCGGCGGGCGAACACCCTGCCGGGCATCACGGTGGCCCACCGCACGGCGGAGGTTCGGGTGTACCCGCCGATTCCGCTCGACGGATGGCCCAAGGACCTGGCCAAGTTGCAGGTCTCGGGCACCGACCTGGCGGAGCCGACCGCGCCGCCGGCCGCCGCGTCCGGGCAGCCCGTGTTGTGGCTGAACCCGACGCTGGAGATGACCGCCGGCAAGGCCATGGCACAGGTGGGGCACGGCAGTCACCTCGCCTGGCTGGGCATGGGCCCGGCCGGGCGCAAGGAGTGGGCGGAGCGTGACTTCGATCTCGCGGTCCGCGTCGCCGAACCCGCCGCGTGGCCCGCGTTGACCACGAGCGGTCGGCCGGTCGTGCGCGACGCGGGTTTCACCGAGATCGCGCCGGGTTCGTGCACCGTGGTCGCGGATGTGCCGTGGACGATCCGCTGAGCGGGTGACGTTGTGTCATCGCGTGGGTCGACGGGGCGGAACAGGCTACTCCGGGGCGGCTTTCGGCGATCCGTGTACGCTGCAAACGAGATCCGTACGTGACCGGATCGTCACTGCTCCGGTTCCCGGGGCCCACTACGGTAGGTCACAGGCCGGGCCCACCACCCGGCTCCCGAGCCACGTGTCCAGGGCCTCCCCGGATCCGTCGGCGCATCCGATGGGGGACGGGGCGCCGATCGTTGCGGGCATCCTGCGTCGGGGCTCAGGACACCATGGGCGAGGGGACTGCCGGCGCGTGACTCTTCAGGTGATCAAGGACGATCTCCAGGGCTGGACCGTGCTGCACGTGCTCGGGGAGGTCGACTACGCGGTCGTGCCCGAGCTGCGCGAACACGTCAGACGCGCGGTCGCCGACGGCGACCACCGGATCGTCCTCGAACTCACCGAGGTGGAATTCCTCGACTCCACCGGCATCGGCACCCTGGTCGCCGCCCGTCGCCTGCTCCGCTCCACCGGGGGCACGCTGCGCCTGGTCATGCCCAGCAACAACGATCACCACGTCAACCGCGTCTTCACCGCCCTGGGCCTGCGCCGCCTCTTCGACGTGCACCCGGACCTGACCGAGGCCCTGTGCGAGGACACCCCGACGGACGAGGACCTCGGCGCCACCGGTTGACCGGCGGGCGAGCCCCGCCGGACCACCCGAGCGTGCGAATCTCAGCGTGGGGTGCGCTTGGTGACCTTGCCCTGGGCGTCCGCTTCGAGGGTGGCTTTGCCCTGCGGGTCGGTGACGGTGACGCGGATGGTCAGGGTGGCGGTCTTGGCGTCGGGCTCGAAGGTGATCCGCCACGAGGTGGGGTCGGGGATGCCGAGCTTGGTTCGCGCCTCGCGCACGAGGGCGGGGAGTCGCTCGTAGGGGATGGCGTTCAGGTCGATCACCGCGCCGGGTTGCGGCGGGGTGCCCAGCACGCCGCGCACGGCCATCAGGTTTGCGTCGATGCTGAGTTCGCTGGCATTGCTCGTGTGCATCCCGGTGATCAGCGAATCGGCGGCGCGCCGCATCTCGCCGGCTTCGAGCATCGACCCCGTCGACGTCCCGGAGACCGTCGAGGTCGACGTGGTGCGACTCTCGGTGGTCGTCGTCGAGGACGACGAGGTGGCCGACTCGGTGGGGCGGTCGTCCTCGGTGAACAGGTCCGCGCGAAAGAGCAGGACCACGACCGCGCCGCCGAGCAGCAGGCCCAGCGTGGCGAGCAGGCAGAACGCGCCCTCGCCGTCCTTCGGACCGGTCAGCAGCGCGGACTCGGGGGCCGAGTCCACCGATTCGTTCGCCGCCCGGCGGGCCCACTCCTCGGTCGGCTTGGTGACGATGGTGACGTCCCACGGTGCGTCCGGGCGGTACTCGACCACGACCACGCCGCGCGGCCGATAGTCGGGTATGTCCACCAGGTTGATGTGCTGGTTGAACTCGACCCGGTATGCCGATCGCTCGTCCGGCGCCACGGTGAGCACGAACTCGACGGGGATGTCCGCCGATTCGCCGCCGATGGCGCGGCGGCTCTCGATCACGGCCAGCGCGAGCCGCGCCGGGACGCGCGGATTGCGCGCGCGACGAAAGCGCCCCGCGACGCCCACGACGACGACGTTGAGCACGAAGAGCCCGACGCCGATCGCGACCACGGACCAGCGTTCGAGGACCGCCCCGACCACGCAGCAGGCCAGCGAGACGCCGATCACGCCCCCGGACAGAAATCCGCCCACCGCGGCCTTGAACCGCACTGCGGCGGGGTTCCTGCGGGTTTCGATGATCGCCATGGCGGCGATTGTGCCGGGCCCGGATGGACGGCGGAAGGCGGCCGGGCGAAATGCGGATCCCGCTTCCCCGGACGTGGGGAGATCCCCCGAATCGGCCGTGCTCGGGTCAGTGCCGGACCGCCTGGCCGATCTCGGCCTTGCTCGGGTCGGTCAGCTTGCGGTTGCTCTTCGCGGTGCCCTTGGCCTGCTTGCCCGCCTCGACCTTGTCGATGTTCAGCACGACCGTGTCCAGCAACTTGCCGCCGGCGTCGCGGAACTCGACCGAGAGCGTGTAATCGGCGGTCTTGGCGGTCTTGTTGTCGACGGTGACCTCGGCGGTGGTGCGATCGCCGTCGGCCCGGATCGGACCGACCGTCGCGTCGGCCGTCGCGTCGAGACCACCCTTGATCTCGGCCAGTTTCGAGGCCGCCGCCGCGCTCGCCGAGGACAGCGCGTCCTTCGCCTTCGCGCCGGCCGAGTCCAGCGCCGACCCGATCGCCGTGGGCACCGAGTCCGCGTTGCCGCCGTCGTTGTCGTCGCCGCACGCCGCCGAGGTCAGCATCAGCGCGGCGGCGATCGACAACGCGCCGACGGTACGACCGTACTTGCTCGCCATGTTCGTTGCTCCTCGCGTGGGGCCGCCGGGCGCGGCGGCGCCCGTGTACCACCAGCACCGCTGTCCGCGTGCCCGGTCGGCTAAACGCCCGACTCGCCCGTTGGGCCGTCGGTGGGACCCCTGCGCCGGACGAGCCGCGACCAGGGCGTCGGCACCGACGTGATCGCCGCCGTACCGACCCTGATCGACCGTCAGGTGGCGGCCGGGCAGGGCAGGGACGCCTTCGCTCGATCTTCGAGAGCATCCGCCGCCCGGTCGACGCCGCCTGAACCCACGACCGCGACCGAGCCCGGTGCCGCCCCCGACCGTGCGCCGGGATCGGGCTTCATCGCGTCCGAGGCGGCCCACCCCTTGAATAGTTCACCAGGTTAAGTTACAACACGTAACGTAAATCCCGAGGAGCGCACCCGGCCCCGAGACTCGCCGTCGGATCGCCCTGCCCGCGTCGGCATCCGCGATCCGGCACAAGTAATAGGGAGAACAGCCCATGGCCGACCTGCTGGTACGCGGAGGCACCGTCGTGGACGGAACGGGGGCGGCCCCGATCCGGGCCGACGTCCGGGTCAAAGACGGAGTGATCGTCGAGGTCGGCCCCGACCTGGCCCCCGGCGGCGGCACGGAGCGGGTCGTCGTGGCCGCCGGCGCCTTTGTCGCCCCCGGCTTCATCGAGGCGCACACCCACGTCGACGGCGCCATGTGGTGGAACCCGGACCTGGACCCGCTGCCCGCCTACGGCACCACCACGGTCGTCTTCGGCAACTGCGGCATGTCGGTGGCGCCGCTGCAGGAGAGCGCGCGCGGACCGGTGCTCGACCTGTTCTGCTTCCTGGAGGACCTCCCGCTCACCGCGTTCCAGGACAAGGTGCCGTGGACGTGGGAGCGCTGGCCCGAGTACAGCAGCGCGGTCAAGGGTCAGGCCGTCTCGGTCAACGTGGCCGGCTTCGTCGGACACCTGACCCTGCGCACCACGGTGATGGGCGCGGAGGCGTCCTGGTCGCGCGCGGCGACGGCCGAGGAGATCGCCGAGATGGCCACACTGCTCGACGAGTCGTTGACTCATGGAGCAATTGGTTTGTCGACCAATGTGTTCGACAAGGATCGTTACCTCAAGCCGGTGCCGACCCGGCTGGCCGAGGACGCCGAGTTCGAGGCGCTCGCCGACGTGCTCGCCCGGCACCCCGGCGCGACGCTCCAGATGATCACCCGGTTCAACGAGCCGGAGAGCATCGACGCCGATGTGGAGCGATTCGCCCGAATCTGCAAGCCGCGCGGCATCCGCGCCCAGTGGACCGCGATCCCGTCCACCGTGCGGGAGGACTACCTGCGCGAACAGACGATCGCCCTGCATCGGCGGCTGCGCGCGGACGGCGTCGACTTTTGGCCCAATGTCCCGCATAAGCCGCTGGAGCCGTTCTTCAACTTCGAGCGCGCCCTCACCTTCCAGCGGGTCGCCGCGTGGAACCACTGGATCAACGGTCCGGCCGAGACCAAGCTCGCCACGCTCGCCGATCCGCAGTGGCGGGCGCAGGCCCGCGAGGACTGGGACAACCGGGTCTCGTCGTCGACATCTCGACTGGATCGCCCCGAGTCGCTGATCTTCGCGATCTCCGAGACCGGTCACGGCCCACTGGACATCTCGCTCAAGGAATACGCGGACCGGGAGGGTCTGCACATCTCCGACGCGTTGGCCACCTGGATCGGCAACAACGGCATCCTGTCCTGCCTGCGCGGCATCCCGGACGAGTTCGACGAGCCGGTCGTGGCCGGTCTGTTCAACGAGCCGCACACACTGACCAACATCAACGACTCCGGCGCGCACCTGCAGTTGTTCTGCGGCTCGGGCGAGAACGTCTACCTGCTCACCCGCTACGTGCGCGACACCGGCCTGATGACGGTCGAGGAGGCCGTGCACAACCTGACCGGCAAACTGGCCGGCTTCTTCGGCCTCAACGACCGCGGTGTGATCGCCCCGGGCCGGGCCGGCGACCTGGTGGTGTTCGCGCTCGACGAGATCGAGGTGCGGCCCGAGGAGAAGCGGTACGACAACCCGGACGGCTCGTGGCGCTTCACCCGCGGCCCGGCCGGCGTCCGGGCCACCATCGTGCGCGGCGTGCCCACGGTGCTGGACACCGAGCCCACCGGGGAGCGGCCGGGCACCATGGTGGGTCTGGTTTCGTCGCAGGACTGACGGAACGTCACATAAGCGCGTTTACCCTTGGGGTACGGCGGTGGGTCGACCGACCTACCGCCGTGTCACGTTTTTGTGACGATCCACCATAGGCACCGTCAAGGGATGCGAGTCGAAGGGACGCTACGGCCAACGTGATCGATGCCACGGACCGCGTACGGGGAGCGGAACGTGCGGCCTCTTCACAGCAGGCATGCGCGGAGGGCAACCTGGTGGACACGGGCAACCGGTTCCACGGCCGAAATAGACTCGAACAGCGTCCGAATTGCGCCGGTTCGAGGGAGACCGGCCCGCCGTGAGCGATCACCGCCGGAAGCGCGATGGCCCTCCGTCTAGGTAGCATCCGCCGAGTGCCGCCCGTTACCGACGGGCACGCCCCCCGACAAAGGTTCTCGATGAGTGACGATTCCCCCTCGCCGGCATCGGCGGGGTTCGCGCCGAGGCAACAGCCACGCCTGGCCAAGGGAGCTTCTCCCTGGCTCGTGCCGACGGCTGTGACCGGCGCGTTGACCGGCTTGGCCGCACTGCGCAACCGGCGCTGGGCCTTCGCGGCCGTGCCGACGCTGGCGCTGACCGGTGGCATGTTGTGGTTCTTCCGTGACCCGGAGCGCACCATCCCCGCCGACGGCGTGATCGCCTCGGCCGATGGCGTGGTCCAAAGCATCGACGCCTGGCCCGACGGCCGCACCCGCATCGCGACCTTCATGAGCCCGTTGAACGTGCACGTGAACCGTGCGCCGCTCGACGGCGTCGTGAAGTCCGTGGAGCACAAAGCCGGCGGGTTCGTCCCGGCATTCAACAAGGAGAGCGAGCACAACGAGCGGGTTGTGTGGATCTTCGACACCGCGATCGGCGACGTGGAGCTGATCCAGATCGCCGGCACCGTGGCGCGGCGCATCGTGCCGTACCTGGAGCCGGGTACCGAGGTGGCCTGCGGTGACCGGATCGGCCTGATCCGGTTCGGTTCGCGCGTGGACGTGTACCTGCCGCCGGGCGTGGAGCCCGCGGTGACCGTGGGACAGCGGACGACGGCGGGAGAGACACGTCTTGACCGGGACTGATTACGACGATACGGCCGACCTGGACGCTTCCGAGCTGAACCTTCTGGGCACCCCCGTCGAGGACGATCCGCAGGCGGCCCTGTCCGCGCGGATCTCGGTGGCGGACGTGCTCACGCTGGGCAACGCGGCCAGCGGGTTCATGGCGATCTACTTCCTCGCCTGTTCGGTGATGGCCGCGCGCGGTGGCGACGTGGGCGTCTCGGCCGAGCGCGGCATGGCCGCGGCCGTGGTGCTGATGCTGATCGGCGCGATGTGCGACCTGTGTGACGGCATGGTGGCGCGCAAGCTGCGGATGTCCTCGCTGGGCGCGCAACTGGACAACCTCGCGGACGTGATCACCTTCGGCGTCGCACCGGCGTTCTTCGTGGTCACGTGGGCGGCGGTGCCGATGAACACCGGGCAGGCGCCCGCCGCCGTCCTGGTGGCGCTGTCGGTGCTGATCGGCGGCGTGTTGCGGCTGGCCAGATTCGCGACCACGCCCGGACGCCCGGGGGTGTTCCAGGGCATGCCCATTCCGATGGCCGCGATGACGGTGGTCTCGATCGTGCTGCTGGACCTGCCGTTCACTCCGGCGGCGGTGCTGATCGTGGCCGTCTCCGGACTGATGGTGAGCCGGATCGAATACCCGAAGCCGCAGGGCAACATGGCGATCCTGGTGATGGCCGGCATCGGCCTGAGCATGAGCTGCCTGATCGCCTGGGCGGCCGACGCGCCGGGCAGCGAGTGGATGCTCAACATGGGCGCCACCACCCAGGTCACCCTGGCGCTGCTGGTGCCCGCGATGGCGATGGCCCGCAAGGGCGTCGAGCGCATCGGCCTGCGGATGATCCGCTAGCCCGGGCGCACCCCGCGTACCGAAACGCCGTCACCCACCGGGTGGCGGCGTTTCGCGTGCTCCGGCCGGCGCGGGCCGGCTACCGGAGCCGGTGCGCCAGTCCGGTGAAGCGTTTGCCCGCCGAGACGGTGCGCACCGCCTGGCCCAGCGCGCGCCGCGAACCGACCAGCACCACCAGGCGCTTGGCGCGGGTGATCGCCGTGTAGAGCAGATTGCGCTGGAGCATCATCCAGGCACCGGTGGTGACCGGGACCACCACGGCCGGATACTCGCTGCCCTGCGAGCGGTGGATGGTGACTGCGTACGCATGCGAGAGCTCGTCGAGTTCGGCGAAGTCGTAGTCGACCTCCTCGTCCTCCTCGGTGCGCACGACCAGCTTCTGTTCTTCGGGAGAGAGCGCGATCACCACGCCGCCGGTGCCGTTGAAGACGCCGTTCGCGCCCTTGTCGTAGTTGTTGCGGATCTGGGTGACCTTGTCGCCGACCCGGAAGGTGCGCCCGCCGAAGCGCTTCTCCGGCAGTCCCTCGCGGCCGGGTGTGAGCGCCTGCTGAAGCAGCAGGTTGAGCGCGCCGGCGCCGGCCGGGCCGCGGTGCATCGGGGCCAGCACCTGGATATCGCGGCGCGGGTCCAGGCCGAATTTGCGCGGGATGCGGCGGGCGACCACGTCGACGGTGAGGGTGGCCGCGTCCTCGGTCTCCTCCGCGGGAAAGAGGAAGAAGTCGTTCAGGCCGTCGGTGATCGGCGGGCGGCCCGCGTTGATCCGGTGCGCGTTGGTGACCACGCCGGACTGTTGCGCCTGGCGGAAGATCTGGGTCAGCCGCACCCTGGGCACCCGCTCGGCCGCGAGCAGGTCGCGCAACACCTCGCCGGCGCCCACGCTGGGCAACTGGTCCACGTCGCCGACGAAGAGCACATGGGCACCCGCGGGTATCGCCTTGATCAGCTTGTTGGCCAACAGCAGGTCGAGCATCGACGCCTCGTCGACGACGACCAGATCCGCGTCCAGCGGCTTGTCCTGGTCGTAGGCCGCGGTGCCGCCGGGCTGGAGCTGGAGCAGGCGGTGCACGGTGGCCGCCTCGCAGCCGGTCAGCTCGGCGAGCCGCTTGGCCGCGCGGCCGGTGGGCGCGGCCAGGATCACCTTGGCCTCGCGCGCGCGGGCGAGTTCCACCACGGAGCGCACCGTGAAGCTCTTGCCGCAGCCGGGGCCGCCGGTGAGCACCGCGACCTTGGCGGTCAGCGCCAGTCGTACGGCCTGCTCCTGCTCGGGGGCCAGTGCGGTGCCGGTGCGGGCGCGCAGCCAGCCCAGGGCCCGGGTCCAGTCCAGTTCGGCGAACGCGGCCAGTCGGTCCTCCCGGGCGCCCAGCAGGGCACGCACCCGGCCGGCGAGGGAGAGTTCGGCGCGATGGAAGGGCACCAGGTAGACGGCCTGGACCGGATCGCCCTGGGTGCCCGAGACGGTGACCGGGCCGGGCAGCTCCTCGCACACCACCCCCTCCTCGGCGACCAGTTCGTTCAGGCAGGTCACCACGAGTTCGGAGGACACCTCCAGGATCTCGACCGCCTCGGCCACCAGGACCTCGGCGGGCAGGTAGCAGTGTCCGCTGTCGCTGCCCTCGGACAGCGTGTACTGGAGTCCGGCCTTGATCCGCTGCGGCGCGTCGTGCGGTATCCCCACGGCCTTGGCGATCGCGTCGGCGGTCTTGAAGCCGATCCCCCACACGTCGGCGGCCAACCGATACGGCTCGGTGCGCACCACGGTGATCGACGCGTCGCCGTATTCCTTGAAGATGCGCACCGCCGGCGACGTGGAGATGCCGATGCCCTGGAGGAAGACCATCACCTCCTTGATCGCCTTCTGTTCCTCCCACGCGGCGGCGATCAGCTTGGTGCGCTTGGGGCCCAGGCCCGGGACCTGGATGAGTCGGGTGGCGTCCTCGTCGATCACGTCCAGCGAGCGCACACCGAAGTGCTCGACGATCCGGTCGGCGGTCTTGGGGCCGATGCCCTTGATCAGCCCCGAGCCCAGGTAGCGCCGGATGCCCTGCACGGTGGCCGGCAGCACGGTGCTGAACGACTCCACCTGGAACTGTTTGCCGAACTGCGGGTGGCTGCCCCAGCGACCGTGCATCCGGATCGACTCGCCGGGTTGGGCGCCCAGCAGCGCGCCGACCACGGTGAGCAGTTCGGTGCCGTGTCGGCCGGTGTCCACTCGGGCGACGGTCCAGCCGTTCTCGTCGTTCTGGTAGGTGATGCGCTCCAGGACGGCTTCCAGAACGGCGCCTCCCCCGGCCCCGGTTTCGGCGCCGGGCGGCATTCCCGGCAGCGTGCCTGTCATGCCGCCCGACCCTAGCCAACCACAGTGACAGCAGAACTAGAACATGTTCTCTTTTTGCTCGTCGACACCATTGACTGTGTCACATAACGGCGGTACGTTCCGGGGACTCCATGCTCCGAGCCGCAGGTTCACCGCAGCTCAAAAACCGTGAGGACACACGCATGCCCGTCATCAACGAGCAGGTCGAGATCGCTGCCGCCCCCGAGGCCGTGTGGGCCAAGCTGACCGACTACAGCGTCTTCGGCGAGTGGATGGTCCCGCACGTCGAGTTCCCGGGCGGCGCGCCGGAGAAGCTCGAGGCCGGCGTGACCTACGACGAGAAGATGAAGCTGATGGGCTTCCCGGCGGACATCAAGTGGACCATCAAGGACGTCGAGGCGGGCAAGTCGCTCTCGCTCGACGGCAAGGGCCCGATGGGCGTCATCATGACCGAGGTCTTCATCGTCGAGGCCGCCGGCGACGGTTCGGTGTTGCGGATCGAGTCCGAGGTCAAGGGCGGCGCGGTGCAGATGATGGCCGGCAAGGTCACCAAGGCCACCCAGGAAGCGCTGATCGAGTCGCTGGCCAAGTTCGCCGCACTCGTCAAGTAACCGCCTCGGCACCCCCATACCCGTCGCCGCCCACCCGGCGACACCCCACACGACGACCATCCACCCGGTGTTCTTGCCCGGGCGGGTGGTCGTCGTGCGTACCGGGTCCGCCCACGCGTCTCGCGTTCGCCTGGAACAATGGCGATCCATCGTCGAGCGCCGCGACCCCCCGGAGGGACCTGACGTGCCGTCAACTTCCGCCCACTTCCCGTGGACCCTGCACCGGACCAGGCTCGACAACGGTCTGCGGGTGGTGGTCTGCCCCGATGCCACGGTGCCGCTCGCCGCGGTCAACCTCTGGTACGACGTGGGGTCACGGCACGAGGTGGAGGGCAAGCACGGCTTCGCCCACCTCTTCGAGCACCTCATGTTCGAGGGTTCGGCGCACGTGGAGAAGGGCGGCCACTTCGCCGCGATCGAGGGCTGCGGCGGCGACGGCATCAACGCCTCGACCAGTCCGGACCGCACCAACTACTACCAGACGGTGCCTTCGGGCCAGTTGGAACTGGCGCTGTGGCTGGAGGCCGACCGGATGGGCTCGCTCGGGTTGACCCAGGAGACCCTGGACAACCAGCGCGAGGTGGTCAAGAACGAGCGCCGGCAGCGCTACGACAACGTGCCCTACGGGACCTGGAGCGAGGAGATGATGGTCCTCGCCTACCCCGAGGGCCACCCCTACGCGACCTCCACGATCGGCTCGATGGCCGAGTTGGACGGCGCCGAACTCGCCGACTTCACCGCGTTCCACGAGACCTGGTACGCGCCGGACAACGCGGTGCTCACCGTGGTCGGCGACGTGCGGCCGGAGCAGGTGGTGGCGTTGGCCGAGAAGTACTTCGGCGGCATCGCCCCGCGCGGCTCCTTCACCCAGCCCACCCCCGCGCCGCTGCCGCCGCGCTTCGGGGCCGGCCGGCATCTGACGGTCCATCGGGACGTGCCCGCGCCGCGCCTGTTCCTGTGCCACCGCGCGCCGCGCTTCGGCACCCCGGACGCCGCCGCCGCGAGTGTGTTGGCGACCGCCGTCGGGCGCGGTCGGGGCAGCCGGTTGTACCGGGAGTTGGTCACCGCGCGCAATCTGGCCCAGGCGTCCGGCGCGTTCCTGTCCGCGTGGAACCACCTGCACTTCGAGTCGGTGCTGATGGGCTCGTGCGCGCCCAGCGAGGGCGTCGAGGCGCGGGAGGTGCTCGACGCCTATGTCGCGGTCTGCGACGAGGTCGCGCGCGAGGGGGTGACCGAGGCCGAACTCGACCGGGTCCGGGCGGTGTTGTCCGGCGAATGGCTGCGCGAGGTGGCCACCGCCGCCGGCCGGGCCGACGCGATCGGCCGGTTCACCACCCGCTTCGGCGACGCGGAGTCGATCCGCGACCACCTCGACGAGTTGCTCGCGGTCACCGTCGAGGACGTGCACCGGGTCGCCCGCGACCTGCTGCACCAGGACAACCGGATCGTGCTGGAGTTCCGCCCGCAAGCCGCCGAGGCCGACGCCGAGATCGACACCACCGAGCCGGAGGCCGCCGCATGAGCGAGCACATCGCCACCCGCCACACCCTGGTCGCCGAGCGACCCACCGGCGCGGCCCCGCGCCCGTACCGCTTCCCCGAGGTCCGCCGGGTCGCGGTGGGCGGCGGCGAGGTGGTCGGCGCGCACGTGCCCGGACGCAGCCTGGCCTGGGTCAAGTTGGTGATGGAAAGCGGCGCGTTGCACGAGCCGGTGGGCCTGGACGGCCTGGCCCGGATCACCTGCTCGCTGCTCGACGAGGGCAGCCTGGACCGCGACGCGGACGCCTTCGGACTCGCCATCGAGGCGCTGGGCGCGAACTGGCGGCTGGCCTGCGGCTGGGAGACCCAGGAGGTCGGCCTGGACCTGCCCGCCGATCGACTCGACGCGGGCCTGGCCCTGGTCGCCGAGGCGGTCCGGCGACCGGCCTTCGCCGACGGTGACGTCGAGCGTTTCCTCGCCGACCACGTGCGCTCGCTGAAGACCTCCTGGGCCCAGCCCGGCACCCGCGCCGGACTCGCCTTCCGGCGCGCCCTGTTCGGCCCGGACAACCGACTCGGCGGGCTGCTCGGCGGCACCCCCGACACCGCGCTCGCGCTGGACGCCGACGCGATCCGCGGCTTCCACGCCGACCGGATGACCGCGCCGGGCACCCTCGCGGTGGTCGGCGACCTGGACACGATCGACCTGGCCGCGCTGGGCCGTACCGTCTTCGCGGGCGCGACCGGCACCGCGACACGGGCGAACCTCGCCGAGTTCGCCGGCGCCCCCTCGACCGGGCGCGTGATCGTGGTGGACCGTCCGGGCGCCGTGCAGTCGGTGTTGCGGATCGGGCACACCGCGCCGCCGCGCTCGACCCCGGACCTGATCCCGATCGAGTTGTTCGCCGACGTGCTGGGCGGCGCCTTCGGCTCGCGGCTCAACCACCTGCTGCGCGAGGTCAGGGGCTACACCTACGGCGCACACGCGAGCTTCGGCCACGGCCGCCGCTCCGGCTCGTTCACGGTCTCCGCGTCCGTGCACACCGAGGTGACCGCCGCCGCGGTCGTGGACACGATCGGCGAGATCCGCCGGATGCACGCCGACGGCGTCACGCCCGAGGAACTCGCGGCCACCCGCGCCCACTCGCTCGGCAGCATGCCGATCAACCTGCAAACGCCCGGCGGCATCGGCGGCCGACTGGTCGAGGCGATCGTGCACGGTCTCCCCGACGACCACGTCACCGCCGAATACGCGGAAATCCTGGCCACCGACCCGGACGCGGTCGACCGCGCCGCGCACACGCACCTGCGCCCCGACGAACTCGCCGTGGTCGTCGAGGGCGACGCCGACCGCATCGTCCCCGACCTACGGGCGGCGAACTTCGAGGTGCTGCTCTCCGACGTGTGACCCGGTCGCCCGCTCGACGACTTCACCCGCCGGCCAGGTAGACCTGCCGGTATCCGCTCCACACCGCCGGGCCCAAGTCCGCCGGTACGTGCGGGGGGAGCGGCCACATCGGGCCGCTCACCTCGCACAGGACCACATGCAGACCCTCGCCCGCGTCGAACCAGCGCAGCCCCACCGCCCCGGGCGCGCGCAGCAGTTCGGCGACGGCCTCCTCGTGCAGCCAACGCCCCATCGCCGCGCCCGAACCGTGCGCGGTCAGGTGCAGCAGCTTGTCGCCGGCCGGGAAGAGCCGGCTCGCCGATACGTTGGGCCAGCGGCGGATCTCCCGGCAGTCCAGCCGCAACGAGGTGACCGCGCCGCTCAGTTCGGGAGGCAGCGGGGTGCCGGCGGTGTCGTGCAGGTCGCCGCCGGCGGCGGCCTGGACCCCGAGGTGCTCGAGGTCGTAGACGGTCAGGTAGCGCGCCGCTGGCGGCCCGGCCTCGATCTCACCGTTGCCGAACGCACCGCACAACACGAAGCGGCGGGCCCGCCGGAATCCGGGCAGCCGCAGCAGATCGTCGTGGTGCCGGTCGCACCACGGCGAAAACGTGCCGTCGAGCGCCTCGGGCAGGTCCGATCGCAGGTGCAACAGACCCGCACCCGTGGGGAATCCGTCCAGGTCCAGACGCGGTATCGCGGGCTGATCGGACATGGTTTGCGCCTCCCCCGGAGCCCTCGCGCCCGGTTGTCCCTGGCGCAGGCGGGAACTGACGGAGGGTCATAGCTTTGTTACCCACCGGTCGCCGAAAGCATGTCCTCTTTGCCGAACATCCGGGCCGCCTCACGCGCGCTCGGCGTGCCCGCGTCCGGGTCGGCACCGGCACCCACGAGCGCCGCGACCACCGCGCGCTCGTTCTTGAACACGGCGCCCGCGAGCGGGGTCTGACCGCGGTCGTTGGCCCGGTCCGGGTCCGCGCCGCGGGCGAGCAACGCACCGACCGCGTCGGCGTGTCCGTGGTAGGCGGCGAGCATCAGCAACGTGTCTCCCCGGTCGTTGGCCAGGTTCACCGGCAGACCGGCGTCCACGTAGCGGCCGAGCGTCTCGGCGTCGCCGGTGCGCGCGGCCTCGAACAGCCGCCCGGCCAGCTCCGCGATCGCCTGCTCGTCCGGTGCGGACCCCTGTTCCGGCTGCTGCCCCGGCTGCTGCTCGCTCATGATCGACCTCCGAGAACGCGACGACGTACGGATCCGGCGGTCGAGCCGACCCCGACCCGACCGGATCCGAACCTATCGGGTGGCGCGCCGGGGCCGCGGCGCCGCCGGCCGCGGCGCGCGTGTGAGAATCGGTGCGATCGTGGCCCCGGATCCCAAGGAGACGGCTCGTGCGCCATCCGCACCACCTCGACCTCGACGCCTACTTCGCCCGCACCGGCTGGTCGGGCGAGCGGGCACCCACCTGGGCCACGCTGCGTTCGCTGCATCTGGCGCACGTGGTCGGCATCCCGTTCGAGAATGTCGAAGTCCTCCTGGGCGGAGTGCCCTCGCTGGAGCCGGCCGACCTGGAGGACAAGCTGGTCCGTCAGGGCCGGGGCGGCTACTGCTTCGAACACAACCTGCTCTTCGCCGGCGTGCTGGAGGCACTGGGCTTCGGGGTCACCCGGTTGGCCGCGCGGGTGCGGATGGGCTCGGACGCGATCCGCCCGATGACGCACATGCTGCTCGCGGTCGAGGTGCCCGGCGAGGCGCACCCCTACATCGCCGACGTCGGCTTCGGCAGCGGCGGCCTGCTGGAGCCGCTGCCGCTGCTGCCGGGCGTGGCCAGCCCGCAGGGGGCCTGGCGCTTCCGCCTGGTGCGCGAGGACGACCTGTGGCTGTTGCAGACCGTCTACGGCGAGGACGGCTGGTTCACCGTGTACGCGTTCACCCTGGAGCGCCGCGAGACGGTCGACTTCGAGGTGGCCAACTGGTACGTGGCGACGAATCCGCGCTCGCCGTTCCGCAATACGCTGCGCGTGCAGTGCAGCGGTCCGCATCGGCGGGCGTACATCGACGACCGGCGGTTGACCGTGGTGCACAGCAACGGGTCCCGGGAGGAACGCGAGTTGGCGGACGACCACGAGGTGCTTCGGCTCCTGGTCCGCGACTTCGGGTTGCTGCTGCCCTGGGACACCGCCTTCCCCGAGCCGTCCCAGTCATCCGGGCGCCGCGAAACCTCCCGGCCCCCCGAATCCGCCACGCGACCCGAGGAGAGCTGAGCCATGTCCTTCGACAAGCAGGTGCAGGTCACCGCCGAGCTGTACGACTACGTGCTGGACCACTCGCTCGCACCGGACGCGGTCCAGCGCGAGGTGATCGAACGCACCCGGCGAATGGGCCGGTTCGCCGGATTGCAGGTGCCGGCCGAGCAGGGCGCGCTGTTGACCCTGCTGTCGGGCGTGATCCGGCCCAAGGTCGCGGTCGAGGTCGGCACTTTCACCGGCTATTCGGCGCTGTGCATCGCCAAGGGCCTGGCCGAGGGCGGCCGGCTGCTGTGTTGCGACGTGTCCGAGGAGTGGACCGCGATCGCCCGCGAGGCGTGGCGCGAGGCGGGTGTGGCGGACCGGATCGACCTGCGGATCGCCCCGGCGCTGGAGACGCTGGACGCGCTGCCCTCGCACCCGCACATCGACCTGGTGTTCCTGGACGCGAACAAGGACGGCTACATCTCCTACTGGGAGGCGCTGATCCCCCGGATGCGTCCGAACGGTCTGCTGATCGTCGACAACGTGCTCTACGGCGGTCTGGTCCTCAAGCCGAACGGCGACCCGACGCCGGAGGCGGTGGCCGCGTTCAACGCCCACGTCAAGGCGGACCCGAGGGTCGAGCCGGTGATGCTTCCGGTCGCGGACGGCATCACCCTGGCCCGGGTGAAGGAGCTGGACGAACTGTGATCCGCCGGGCCGGACGAGTCGTGGTGACCCGTCCGGCCCGGCCGCTCGACCTGCCCTGCCCACTCAGCCGCGGTCGGCCAGGATCCGGCGCAGGCGTTTGGCCTCGGTGACCGCCCGGGAGGCGCCCTTCCGGTCGGCCAGCTCGTCCAGCCCCCGGATCGCCCCGGCCGGCCCGCCGCCGGCCGCGGCGGCGGTCTCCGCGGCCACCGAAAGGGCGTCCGCGAGGCCGGTGCTCTTCGTCCCCGCGAGCAGATCGGGCAGGAAGCCGCTCAACACGCCCCACACCGCCGCTCCCGCGCCCGCCCGGGCCGCGTCCCGCAACGAGGCGACCACCCGGGTGGTCTTCAGGCCCCGGGTCCGCACCGCCTCGCCGATGTCGCGGCCCAGCGCCGCGGTGTCCCACGCGTCGCCCCGGGCCGCCAGGGTCACCAGGGCGTCCACCGCGGCGGCGCGGTCCTCGGCCGCCCGGGCGCCGAGCGCGTAGGCCAGCGCGAGCGACATGCCCGGACCGAGCGGGCCGTGCGACTCGGCCAGGGCGGGCAGGATCTCCGCGCCTCGAGAACTCCCGTCGATCCCGCGCTGGGTACGGATCGCCACGTGCGCGGCGATCGTGTCCCGATCCCGGGGCAGCAGCAGCGGCCAGCAGTGCATGTCCGGCTCGGTGTTCTCGGACCAACCGGCCCCGCGCGCGGCGGCCCCCGCGTCGGCCAGGTCGTACAGGACCGACGCGCTCTTGGGCAGCAGTTCGCGGTCGCCGGGGACGACCGTGGCCAGCGGGCCGTCGGAGTGCGCCCAGGTCCGGTCCCGGTAGGAGAACTCGCGGTGGATCCGGTCGAAGCGCCGGCGCCCGACGACTCCGGCCGGCGGCCCGCCCGCGGCCAGCACCGCGGCCACCCGCCGCCCGGCGGGCGAGGTGAGCCGGCCGGCCCGGGCGATCAGGTCGGGGTCGATGTCGGCGGGCAGCCGCAGCAGCGCCTGGTCGACGTCGCGACGCCACGGGGTGTGCTCGGACGCCTCCCACTGTTCCAGGCCCGCCACGAGGGCCCGGGGGTCCACGAAGCCGGTCGCGTCGGCGATCTCGGCCAGGTGCGGACCGCTGTACGGCACCCGCAGCCGGGTGCCCACCTCGTACAGGCGCGCGAGCAGGAAGCGCTGCGCGGGTTCGAGTCGGTCCACGTCGACCTTGGATCCGGGGATCAGGTCGTGGTCGGAAGCCTCGGTGCCCTTGCCGAACAGGCTGCGGAACCAGCCCGTTCGGGAGCCGCCGTAGCCGGTGGCGGCGGCCACCAGCGCGCCGACCGCGCCCTGCACCTGATGGATGAACCAGTGCTGCTCGATGATGTGTGCGTGCCGTTCGGTGAGCGGCAGCAGCGCGGTGTGCAACGCCTGGCGGTCGCGGGCATGTTCGCGCAACATCGCGGAGACGATCCGCTCCACCGCGAGCGGATCGGTGGCCCGGCCGCGCGGGTTCACCCACGGGTTGGCGGTGCCGGCGAACAACACCGCGAGTTCCTCGACGAGTTCGTCGAGCGAGCCGATCGGCGGCGGCAGTTCGCGCACCGGCGGCGGCGCGAGCAGCGGCAGCGAATCCGGCTCGGCGACCACGCTCTCGCCGATCAGCGCCGCCGCGTCCGGGCGCAGTGCCTCGCCCAGCAGCGGCAGTTGTGCGCGCACCTCGTCGTACACGAGGGCGGCCTGATCCGCGGGCAGCTTGCCGACGTGCTTGGCGATCAGGATCAGCGCGCGCTCCTGGAGATCGACGGCGGTCGAGCCGAACGCGGTGCAGGCACCGGCCAGCAGGGTGCCCGCGTGCTCGGGGTGACGCTTGATCGCCTGGCCGAGCCAGACGAGTTGGCCGCGGACCAGCTTCTTCTCGCTCCGGAACAACACCGCCCGGCTCGCCTCGGCGAGTCGTTCCGCGTCGAGCCGGCCCGCCGCGTCCAGTCGACGCAGCACCTCCTGGGCGGTCCCGGCCACCGGCGAGGGTGCGTCCGGGAGCAGGCGCAGGTAGGAGTCGACGCGGGCGGCGAGTTCGTCGTCGGTGGGCGCCATCGCGTCGTGCAAACGTATGAACGCCCTTGATGCGCCCAAGCGTTCGCCGCGCAACAGGCGGGAGAGGCAGCCGTCCAGGACGGTGTCCCGCTCGATCACCTTCGCGTCGGCGAGTTCGGCCAGTGCCGCGCCCCAGCGCGACTGTCCGGCCTGCTGCCAGGAATCCTGGCTCTCCAGCCGTGCGCCGACCCCGTCGGCCTCGAACAGGGCGGGCAGCAGGTCGGCGAAGTAGGGGTCCTCGCGCAACCGCTCGGCGAGCGTGTGCCCCTCCCCGATGCTCTCGCGCCCCACCTTGTCCAACCAGCGCACCACGAAGCCGGCCGTGGTCGGCGTGGGCAGGCCGCCGCCGCGCACCAGCGCGTCCACCACGTCCCAGTGGTTGCCCCAGGGTTCGACCGGCATCTTCGCGGCGAGCCGGTTCGCGATCTCCGGCAGCCAGGCCGGGTTGCGCTGGGCGAGCAGGGTGTGGACGGCGCGTTCGTCGCCACCGCGTCGGCTGGGCCAGGTCATGTCCTCGCGGGAGAGCCACTGGGCGATCCCGGCCGGCCCGCCCAGGCACGCGATGCCGGCGTAGCGCAACGAGCGCAGGCCGCGCGGGGTGTCCCGGAGCGCGCGGATCGCCTCCTTGTACTCCGGCAGCAGCTTGCGGCGTTCGGCCTCGGTGCGGCCGGCGAACAGGGCGATGATCGCCGTCGGGTCCTCGGTCCGTTCGCCCTGGTCGGGCAGGGCCGCCTGCACCTGCGCCCAGGTGAGCGGCGCCCGGGTCCCGGCGGGGGTCGTGCTCCCGGTGTTCGGTTCGGTCCCGGTCATCGGTTCGCCTCCTGCGCTGCGGGGGCCGTCGCGGCCGGGTCGCCGGCGGCCCGGCCGCGCACGATCTGCGTGGCGAGCAGATGCTTGCAGGGCCCGCGCCCGCCCCGGTACTCGGCCCACCACTGGCACGTGCAGCTCCCCGCTCCGGCGAGCCGCAGGCCGTAGGTGTTCTCGCCGCTGCGCACGGTGGCGCTCTCGCCGGTCCCGGTCAGCGTCACCGCTCCTGCGGCCACCAGGGCGTGCGCGTCCCGCAGGCGCGGGTTCATCCGCTCCACGCTGCCGGTGTCGTAAGGGAGTTCGCGGTGGTAGTAGGCCGCCTCGGCGACGTCGTAACCGATCCGACCGCCGGTGCCCAGCCGGACCAGCGCGGCCCGCACCCGGTCCGCGGCGAGTCCCGAGCGTGCGGTCAACTCGCCCACCTCGACCCGGGGTTCCCAGGCCAGCAGGGCCGAGATCAGGTCGGCGTCCGCGGCGCCGGAGTCGGCGGCCAGGCCGGTGAGCACCGCACCCTCGCCGGAGAAGCCCCGAGCCGGGTCCGGGGACAGGGTCAGGGTCAGTCGCATGCCCGGCAGTTCGATCTCCCACGCGGAGGACACCGCGCTGCTGCGCGCGTGCACGGCGGGCCCGTAGACGCGCAACGCCAGCGCGTGTCGCAACAACCGGGTCAGCGCCTGGAGTCGGTCCGGCCCCGGCAGGCACACCGCGCCCGGCAGCGGACGGGCGGTCAGCCGCAGCGAACGCCCGGCCGGGACCGCCCACAGCGGCTGCCGGGCGCCCCGGGGCAGCGCGCGCACGAACCGCACCGCCTCGCCCGCCGCGAGTTCGGCGCGCAGGTCGAACCCGGCCGAGATCACCTGGACTTCGGCGAATCCGCGCAGCCAGCGCTCGGGCAGCGGGACCTTCTTCTCCACGACCGGCCCGTCGAAGGTGGTGACGGTCACATCGTCGGGTCCGACCGCCAGGTGCAGTGGATCGGCGCCGCCGACCTTGGCCAACGCCTCGCGCAGCGGCGCGTTGACGTCCACGTTGGTGGTGCCGGTGCCGAACATCTCGCCGTCGATGCCGGCCGGCAGCACGTCCAGCCGGGCGTGCACGCCGCAACACGCGGAGAACGACTCGAAGCGCAGCCGGTCGCCGTTGCCGGTCACCACCGGATCGAGCAGACCCGGCCGCATCGGTTGGTAGTAGCGCGCCGCCGCGACGTCGGCGACCGCGAGCAGTCCGCCCGCCGCCGCCTCGGGCGCGGTCAGGAAGCCGTCGAAGAAGCGCGGGAAGGGGGTCAGGCCGTGCGAACCGAGGCCGCCGCAGGTTTGCAGCCCGAGCGAGCGTTCGCCGTCGACGGCGGCGAGCGTGGAGGACCGCAGATAGGTGAAGGAGTGCACCGGGGAGGACATGCGGAAAACGGTAGACACCCCGTCCGACAGCGGTAGTCGGCCCCGCCGGCCCCGGTTCGGCCGGTCCGCCGAACCGAACGGGTGGGCCTGCGCGGTTCTTTCGTGGCCGATTCGGGAACCTCGGCGCGCGGGCGGGCGAGCCGGCGCGGGGCCGCCGCGGCGTACTCGTACGGCGGTGGATACGACACGAGTCACGGATTGCGCGCGCAGCGTACCGATCGACTCGTTCGTTCGTCGGAAACATCCGGATTACCCGATAGTAGAGGGGGATTCGCGGTGCCGCGGCATCGATTAGGTGGTATCACCTGTGCGAGCATGGGCGGCTGGGGCCCGGGGTCCGAACATGAGCCGCGGAACTGCGGCACATGGACGACTCGGGTGGGTGGTGGCACATCGTCAAGAGAGTGCTGTTGTAACCATGATCCGAGGACGCGTGGCAACGCGCCGGCATACTATGCGCTGGTCCATTCAGCCGGAGGTAGCAGATGCCCGCAACGCAGCCGGGGAGCGGCTCGACGGTTCGCCGTATTCTCCTCGGTTCCCAGCTTCGCCGCCTGCGCGAAGCGAAGGGGATTACGCGGGAGGAGGCCGGTTACGAGATCCGTGCCTCCGAATCCAAGATCAGCCGAATGGAACTGGGGCGCGTCAGCTTCAAGGAGCGCGACGTGGCTGACCTCCTCACGATGTACGGAGTGGGCGACGAGACCGAGCGCGCGGCGCTGCTCGGCCTCGCGGCGGAGGCCAACGCCCAGGGCTGGTGGCACAACTACAACGACATCCTGCCGAGTTGGTTCCAGGTCTACGTGGGCCTGGAGGAGGCCGCGTCGGTGATCCGCACCTACGAGGTGCAGTTCGTGCCCGGCCTGCTCCAGACCCCGGACTACGCACGGGCCGTGGTGATCGCCGGTCAGCCCTCCGCGTCGGCGGCCGAGGTGGACCGCCGGGTGGGGCTGCGGATGCAGCGGCAGTCGATCCTTTACCGCGACAAGCCGCCCAGGTTGTGGGTCGTGCTGGACGAGGCGGCCCTGCGGCGCCCGATCGGCGGTCGGGACGTGATGCGCGATCAGGTCCGGCACCTGATCGAAATGGCCGCCCTGCCGAATGTCACGATCCAGATCATGCCGTTCCGGTTCGGTGCGCACGCGGCCGAGGGCGGCCCGTTCCTGTTGTTGCGGTTCCCCGAGAGCGACCTGCCGGACGTGGTCTACCTGGAACAGCTCACGAGCGCGCTCTATCTGGACAAACGCGACGAGGTCGACGCGTACACCGAGGTCATGGACCGGTTGAGCGTGGACGGCATGCCGCCCGACAAGAGTGTGGATCTGCTACAGCGGATCCTGAAGGAGAACTGACCCGGATCGACGTGCGTGGACCCACCCGGGCGGAGCGTCCCGGGCGGGCTTTCACGCGAGCAGGTTGTCGAAGTCCCCGTCCTTGGCCCCGAGGATGAGCGCCTCGATCTCGGCGCGCGTATAGATCAGCGCCGGTCCGTCGGGGTGACGCGAATTGCGGACCGCGACGTCGCCGTTCGGCAACGCCGCCATTTCGACGCAATTGCCCTGCGAGTTGCTCCGGCGACTCTTCTGCCAGGTGACCCCGTCGAGCGCGGTCGCCGATACCCCGTTGTGCGTTGCCTGCATGACGCTTCTCCTGGACCTCTCGCCGAGCGACCCGACGGCGGTCGCCCGCCCCCGGTTGCGGCACGTGTCGTTCCTTCGTCCCGGTCCGTCGCAATTTCTTCCAGAACCGGTCCGACTTACGCATGCACGTGCATCTGACCATGCATATGCAGCGTACAACGGTGATGATAGCGCAGCCCGACTTCACTCACACGGGAGGGCTCAGGCATTCCTCAAGGTTTCAAAGGAACCGTAAAAGCTGCTTAAGAGGCGGGGGACGAAACGGGCGTAAGAATGCAGAAAACCCGTCGAAGGATCGACGGGTAAACGCTTCACACCTTAATTCGGTTGCCGCTTCCGAATGTGAATTAGAACTCTCCACAAACCTGCAACGCCGGCATGGAACGCAATGCGTTCCGAAGACTGCAGAACGTGTGTGTCAGGCCGGTATCTCGAACATCGCCCAGACGACCTTTCCGGTGCGTCGGCCCATACCGTCCAGTGGGAACCAGCCCCACGAATCACTGAAACAGCCGACCAGATACAGACCCCGACCGGATTCCTCGTCCTCACCGCCGGCCTGGGTCTCCGGGAGGCTCTCACCGGGATCCTGAACCGCGCACATCACCCGCTCCCCCTTGCGCAACAGCGCGAGTTGGATGTTGTGCGCGACATCGGCGGCATCGTCGCGGCCGGCGCCGAGACCGTGACACAGCGCGTTGGTGACGAGCTCGGACACGACCAGCGCGAGGTCGTCCTCCAGGCATGCGGCCCCCCAACCGGCGAGCACCGACTGGGTGAAGTCCCGAGCGGCCTTGACCGACTCACGGCGGGCGGCGAGGGCTTGTATCGCGATATCGGATGTTGGGCCCATATCCCCGGCCAGAGGCTCCATCCACTGAAACGTCGACGTCCGGAACCCTGTGGGACTCGCGACGGTCATCCGTGCCTCCGAGCGGGTACTGGTCCCCGGCCTGTTGGGAACGCCGCCAGAGGACTCGCCTCACAGAGCGTCCATGCACATGCGCGTGCACATGCACACACTTCATTATGAGGATGCCGACCCCAACTGCAAGACCGGATGCACGTGCATCGACGATTTCTGCGTCTGCACCACGCCGATGCACGTGCATTTCGATCGATCAAGGTTCGCTTTACGTCCGGATCCCGGACATATCAGGGAACCGGTCTTTTCCTTCTTTTGGCCATACCTCGGGAATAATCCGGACAAGCTACGCGCACCGTGGTCGGCCGGCTGCCGACCGTGCACGTTCGAGCGGTCAGGCCGAGGCACCCGACGGCTGTCGGGGGGCCTGCCGGGTCGCGTCGGCCGAGCCGTTCCCGCGCCCTGTGAACTGAATCACCAGGGCCGCACCGGCGAGCAGGAAGACCGCCAGACCCGGACCGAGCAGCAGCCACGGCATGACCGAGACCTCGGTCTCCTCGTCCGGAATGCTGTCCGCGTCCTTGAAGGTGTCGACGTTCGCGCCGATGTTCTCCACCAGGGCGTTGAACTTGGCCAGGATGCGGTCCGTCTCGACCAGCCCCTTGCCGACCTTGGGGTACTGGGTGGACAACTCGGCGGTGAACTGCGGCAGCGGCTTGCGCAGCAGCGCGGCCATCGACGGCAGCGACTTGGTCTTCATCCCGGCCGCCATCTTGCCCAGCGTGTCCAGGTCGTTGTGCGCCTGCGCGTATCCGGCGTCGGTGAAGGTCGGGCGGAAGGCGGTGAACATCTTCTCGGACGCCTTGGTCTTGCCGATCACCCCGGTGGCGAAGGTGCCGATCACCATGCCCAGCCCGACCACGGCGGCCAGCGCCAGACACACCGTGCTCACCACGACCCGGTTGCCGACCAGGGAGAACAGCAGGCCGCCCGCGCCGACCACGAGCAACACGATGCCCGGGATCAGGTAGAGATAGGTGACCGCCGTATTGGGGGCGTCGGCCGTCGGAATGTCGTCGGCCTGGCGGAAGTTCGCGGCCTGCGCGTCCATGGTGCCCGCGAGCTTGTTGAACCGGGGCATGATCGTGGGCAGTTCCTTGAGGCCCTTGCCCACCTCGGGGGCGGTCACGCCCATCAGGTTGATCAGCGCCGGCGTCTCGATCCCGGCCTGCTTCGCCAGGCCCGGCAGTGTCTCCGCCTGGAGCTGGGCGAGCATCTCGTTCATCGTGACCAGATCGGTCCGGCTCTGCGCGATCGCGGCCGGGGTGAAGGCCGGGCGGAAGTCATTGGTCAGATTGTCGACAGCCTGCGTCTTCTTCGGCAGGCCGGCGGCCAGCGGGAAGATGATCAGGGCCGCACCCAGCAGGGCGATCAGCACCAGCGCCACGTGGCGGTATGCACGCACAGCGGGTTCTCCCTTCGCTTTCCGTTATTCCTCGGATCGTATGGGTGATCGCCGCGATCAGCCCGGACCCGCACGGCGGAAAGCACCTGTTCTCGTTGTTTGTCACTCGGGCAGCCGATCTTCGCAAAGAGCAACCCGCCAGTCAGCTACCGGCAAGTAATGTCATGGGATCGAGATCTCCGGCACATCGCTCGCCCCGGCGGCCGATGCCATGGATCGGTCCACCACCAGGGGCTACCTTTGCGCCCGCCGGCTCGTGCGAGCGGCGAGGTGTGAACGGAGGTCGCCGGTGGATCTTGAACCGACGGAAGATCAAAAGGCGGTACGGGCCGTCTTTTCGCAGTTCTTCACGGACCGATGCCCCATTTCCGCGGTGCGCGCGGCCGAGCCGCTCGGATTCGCGGCGGACCTGTGGCACCGGCTGGCGGCGATGGGTGCGCCCGGGATGGCGCTGCCCGAACGGGTCGGTGGCGGCGGAGCCGGCCGATCACACCTGATCCTGTTGCTGCACGAGGCCGGGCGGGTCTTGGCGCCGGTGCCGCTGAGCGGGCACCTGGCCGCGTCCCCGCTGCTGGTCGACACCCCCTGGGGTGCGGAGGCGGCCGAGGGCACCGTGATCGCGGCGCCCGCACTGCGACCGGCCGTGGACGGACTGGCCCGCCTGGTGCCCGGCGGCGCGGTCGCGCACGTCGTGGTGGCCCTGGACGAGGACGAGTTGGTCGCCGTGCGCGGCGAGCCCCCGATGACCGCGCCGGTCAACCACGCGTGCGCGCCGCTCGCCGACCGCTACGTGCGCGACGACCTGGGTGGTCGGGTCGTGCTGGCCACCGGTGAGGAGGCGGCGCGGCGCTTCGCGGCGTTGCGGCGCGAGTGGCAGTTGTATACGGCGGCCACGCTGGTCGGGTTGGCCGAGCGGGCGTTGGAGCTGGCGGTGGCGTACACGCTGGAGCGTGAGCAGTTCGGCAAGCCGATCGGTGCGTTCCAGGCGGTCCAGCAGGGGTTGGCCGATCTGGTCGGGCCGCTGGACGGGATCCGGCTGCTGACCGCGCGGGCCGCGTGGGGTGCCGACGAGGGCGATCCGGCGGAGGCCGGCCGACTCGCGGTGATGGCCTACCTGGCGGCGACCGAGGCGGCCCGCGCCACGACGTATCGCGCGGTGCACTTCCACGGCGGCTACGGGGTGACCCTGGAATACGACATCCAGCTCTACTTCCGCCGCGCCCGGGGTTGGCCACTGGTCCTGGGCGACCCGGACGAGGAGTACCAGCGGTTGGCCGACGACCTCTTCGGACCTGTGGGGAGCATCTGATGGACTTTCGACCGAAGGAGTCGGTGGAGGAGTTCCGGCGCTGGATCCGGGAGTTCGTCGCGGCGCACCTGACCGAGGACATGGTCGAACGGGCTCGGCGCACCGGCACGTTCCACGACTGGGAGTTCCATCGCGCGCTCGCCGCGACCGGGGTGATCGCCGAGGGCATGGCCGGGCCCGGGCGCAGCACCGGCCGTGATCCGTTGGAGTTGTACGTCCTGTTCGACGAACTGGGACTGGCCGACGCGCCGTTCTTCGGGCTGGCCAACACGATGCTGGTGGCGGGCATCGTCGAGCAGATCGGCAGCGCGTTCCATCTGGCCGAGGTGTTGCCCCGGTTCCACCGCGGCGAGGCGATCGCGGCGCTGGGCTACAGCGAGCCGGGCTCGGGCTCGGACGTGGCCGCGGCGGCCACTCGCGCGGAGCGGGTGCTGGGCCATCCGGAGGACGAGCCGGTGTGGCTGGTCAACGGGCAGAAGATGTTCACCACGCTCGTGCACGAGGCCGGTTACGTGATCCTGCTGACTCGCACCGACCCGGAGGTGGCCAAGCATCGGGGGCTGACCATGTTCCTGGTGCCGATGGATCTGCCGGGCATCTCCTTCCAGCCGGTCGAGACGATGGGCGGAGACCGTACCAACATCACCTACTTCACCGACGTTCGGGTGCCCGATCGTTGGCGGCTGGGCGAGGTCGACGGCGGGTGGGGGGTGATGAAGGTGGCGCTGGCGTACGAGCGCGGGGTGTTCGGCAACATGAACCAGGGGGTGTCGCTGCTGCGGCGGTTCACCCGGTGGGCGGCCGAGACCGGGGCGATGGACGACACCGCGGTGCGCAAGCGGCTGGCCCGGATCGCGATCGACAACGAGATCACCGCGCTGTTGGCGCTGCGGCCGGCGCTGATCGCCAGTGCGGGCGGGTTGCCGACCACCGAGGGCTCGATCGCGAAGTTGTTCGCGAGCGAGGCGTACAACCGCGCCGCCGAGGCGTGCCTGGACATGGCCGGGCCCGAGGGCCTGCTCGGCGAGCCCGGGGACGCGTGGTTCGTCGACCACGCCGCGCGGGACGCCCCGGTGACCACGATCTACGGCGGGACCAGCGAGATCCAGCGCAACAACATCGCCGAACATCGATTGGGGCTGCCCCGGGCACGGTAATCGTGGCCCGCCGGCGGTGTGGTGTCCGGGCTCCACCGATATGACGGGCTCGGCCGACCGACTCGGATGGCGGGCGGCCGAACGGGTGGCCGGGGCGCGGGTCGCTTCATGGCAGACTTCGGCACCGTTCACACCGGTGAGCGAAACGGAGTTTCTGCCATGCGGCCGCTGCACGACGAGGACCCTTCGAGCGTTGGTGCCTACCGATTGGTGGGCCGGCTCGGCGAAGGGACCACGGCTCGGACCTATCTGGGGGCCGCGCCCGACGACACGCCCGTCGTCGTGCGGGTGATCCGGGCCGACCTCGGGCGTGATCCCGCCTTCCGGGCCCGTTTCGGCGAAGAGGTGGACGCCGCGCGGCGGTTGCCCGGCCTGGGTACGGCGATGATCCTGGACGCGGACACCACCGGACGTCAGCTCTGGTACGCCACCACCCACCTCCCGGGCCCGACCCTGGAGGAGACGGTGCGCCGGCACGGCCCGTTGCCCGGTCATTCGTTGCGGGTGCTCGCCGGTCGACTGGCGACCGCCCTGGGTGGGTTGCACGCGGTCGGGTTGCAGCACGGCCGGCTCGATCCGGCTTCGGTGCTGCTCGGCACGGACGGGCCGTGGTTGCCCGGACTGGGGATCGCGCACGGGTCGGCCGGCTCGTCGGTGACCGCCGACGGCGTGGTGATCGGCACCGTGCTCGACTCCCCCGGTTTCCGTTCGCCGGAGCAGGTGCGGGATCTGCCGGTGGGTCCGGCCGCCGACGTGTTCTCGCTCGGGTCCGTACTGACGTTCGCCGCGACCGGCGGCGGCCCGTTCGACCGGGGCGGGGTGGGTTCGGTCGCCGATCGGGTCGCCGAGGGCGATCCCGAACTCGGCGACGTGCCCGCGTCGTTGCGCACCCTGATCGCCGCGTGCCTGGTCAAGGACCCCGCGCACCGACCCGCGCCGGAGGAGGTGGTCCGGGTCGCCGCGGGCACCCCGGGGCCGACCTGGCTGCCGGCGGCCGGCGCCGCGTGGGTGGCCGAGCGGGTGGCCAATCCGTGGGAGCCGCCGGAGCCGATGCCGGGCAGTGAGCCGTACGCGCCGGGCACCGTCCCGGCGCCGCCGCCGGGCAGCACGCCCGCGTCGGCGCCGGCGGCCGACGCCGAACCCGACTCGGCCCCGGCCCCGGCCTCGGCCCCCGAGGCCGCAACCCCGGTGGAACCGCCGGCCGCACCCGGGCCCGCCACGCCGGCCGCGCGCGCCGAATCCCCCTCCCGCGCACGTCGGTCCGGCGCCCGGGCCAAGTCCCGGCGCGGCTTCCTGGCGGTCGCCGCCGGCGCCGCGGTGCTCGGCGGCGTGGGCGCGGCCGTGGCGCTGAGCCGGGGCGGCGACTCGCCCAAGGCCGGGCCGAAGCCGAAGGCGCCGGTACCGCCGCCGAGCCCGACCGCGTCGACCGGCCCGAGCAGGCCCGCCTCGGTTCAGGAACTCACCGTCTGGACCACCGAGAACCTGGTGCCCGCCGCGCTGCTCGGCGACCTGGGCCTGGAGTTCGGGAAGAGCGGTTCCGGGGTCCGGCTGGGCAGCCGGCTCCAGTCCAAAGCCGGTTACACCCAGGCGCTGGAGCAGGCGTTGCGCGCGGGTCGCGGGCCGGACGTGTTCGAATTGGACCTGCTCTCCGTGGCCCGGTTCAAGGCGGCCGACCTGATCATGGACCTGACGCCGCATCAGAGCCGGTTCGACACCACCACGTGGTTCCCCGCCGTGCGCGCCTCGGTCACCTCCGCCGGCCGGATCATGGCGCTGCCGCTGGCGGCGAACGTGCCGGTGGTGCTGTACGACAAGGGGCTGTTCCAGGCCGCCCAGGTGGGGGTGCCCAGCGACCGGGTGACCTGGGTCGCGGACCTGGAGAAGTTGCGTCTGGCCAATGCGAGCAACGCCGACTATCGCGCGCTGTACGTGCCCGGCGGCGCGTGGCCGATCCTGGCCTCGTGCGTGTGGGAGGACGACGGCACGATCGCGGTCCAGGAGGGCGACGCGTGGCGCGGCACGCTCGACCTGCCCGGCTCGGTCGAGGGGGCCAGGTTCTTCCGCCACCTCCAGTCGTACGCGCCGGACGCGGTCGGCGTGGCCAACGACGACCCGGCGATCACCACCCGGGTGACCAAGGGCAACGTCGCGTCGGTGATCGCCGATTCGGCGCTGTACGACGCGGTGGTGGCGACGAATCCGGCGCTGCGCGCGGTGTTGGGCGCGTTCGCGATCCCGGGCCGGACGGCGGGCAAGCCGGCCGCCGTCGGGGTGCGCGGCACGGTGCTCGCGGTGTCGGCGGGGAGCCTGTTCAAGGAAGCCGCGATGGACCTGTTGGCGCTGATCGCCACCGAGCGTTGGCGTTCGCGGATCGCGACCGAGGGCCGACTGGTCCCGGTGCGCACCGGGTTGGACCGGGCGGTGCCGCCGGACAATCCGATGATCCCGGCCTCGATCGCCGCGTTGCCGGTGGGCGGGCGGGCGTATCCGGTCGCCCCCGGCTGGTCCGAGCGCCCGCTGGCCGAGTTGGCCAAGCAGACCCTGGCCGGCGCCGATCCGCTGGCCGCGGCGGCGGCGGCGAATCCGATCGTGGCTCGGGAGTTCGGCGTATCGCCGGGTTGACGCGGCCCCCGGGCCCGAAGTCGGTGGATCTCCCGACCGGGCCCGGGCCGGCCCCGCTCTAAGGTTTGGCGAACATCCGTATCCCGCCAACCGGAGGAGCCGCACAGTGCCGTCGTGGAACGACGACCCGCAGGTGTCATCGGAGGATGACGCATCGGCCGACCCACCCCCTCGGCCCACCCATGCGCCGATGGCCGTGCCACCACCCCCGCAGCCCGCCGGCGGGGCACCCGCGTACCACCCGGCCGGGCCGCCGCAGCAGCCGTACCCGGGCGGTGTGCCGCCACAGCCGTACCCCGGCGGTGCGGCACCGCAGTATCCGGCCGGCCCGCCGCAGTACCCGAACGTGCCGCCTCCGCCCGGCTGGGGGCCCACTCCCCCGCCGCCCGGCGACGGTTCCTCGCGGCGCAAGGTGATGGTGGCCGGTTCGGTCGCGGCGGTCGTCGCGGCCGGCGGCGGCGTCGCCGCGTGGCTGCTCACCCGGGGCGACGGCAAGACCGCGGCGCCCGGGCCCACGCCCGCCCCCACCACGCCGGGGCCGGTCCCCCCGCCGGCCCCGCCCAACCCGGAACCGCCCGCCGGCGAGAGCGGCCCGTACACGCTCACGTTGTGGCTGGAAAAGTTGCTCACCCCGGGTGTCGACCAGGCGAAGACGAACACCGACCTGGCCGCCGCACTGCTCAAGGCCGATCCGTTCGGGACCGCCCGCACCGAGGTCCAGGACCTGATCGACAGGCGCAAGTTGGACACCGCGCTCGCCGCCGGCAACGGCCCGGACATCTTCCAGGCGCAGACCTTCGATCTGGCCGCTCGGGTGCGGCGTGGGGAACTGCTGGACCTGACGCCGTACGCGAGCCGACTGAACGTGGACGCCTGGCACCCGGCGGCCAGGGCCGCGTGCACGTTCGACGGCAAGCTGTACGCGCTGCCGATGGACGTCTACGCGCCGGTCGTGGTCTACGACAAGCGGCTGTGCGACCCGGCCGGGTTCACCGTGCCGCGCACCCGGGACGAGTGGATCACCCAGTTGGACAAGCTCAAGCGGCATCACGCGAGCGACCCGAAGTTCGAGGCGCTGCACCTGGTCGGCAAGGCGTGGCAGACGATCACCGCGTGCCTGTACGAGGACGGCTGCGAGATAGCCGTGCGCGAGGGTGAGCGCTGGGCCGGGCGGCTGGGCAGCCCGGCCGGCCGTGCGGGCATCGGCTTTTACCAGAAGCTCCAGGCGTATTCGACCGCGCCGAAGGACGTCGAGGAGTTCAAGGACCCGGCAGGCACGATCACCGCCGTGCTCGCGGGGGGCAAGGCGGCGATGATGATCCAGCCCGACTGGGTCTTCCCGGAACTGCTGCGCTCCTCCCCCGAGACGGCGCGCAACCTGGCCGCCTTCCCGATGCCCGGGAACAGTGCGGACAAGCCAGGGGCGGTCGGCGTGTGGGGCGGGGTGCTGGCGGTGTCGGCGAAGACCGCGCATCCGGCGGGCGCGGTGAACATGCTCCGGGTGCTGGCCTCGGCGACCTGGCAGGAGCGGTGGGCCACCGAGAACGAGACGGTGCCGGCCCTGGCCGAGGTGACCACCGCCGCGGGCCGCACCAACGTGATCCGACCGGCCACGTTGGCGGCGCTCAAGCAGGGCCGCCCCTACCCGCAGGCGCCCGGCTGGACGTCCGCGCCGCTCAAGGACTTCGCCGGGAACGTGTTGGCGAAGGGACTCGACCCGGAGGCGGCCGGGCGCAGCGCGGACGCGACGATCGCCGCCGGCTTCGACAAGGACACCCGGCTCTGATCGCCGGGTGGGTGGCCCACCGTCCCTGTCACCCACACGGCGCAGGAAATCCTCAAGCGTAAGCCCGCCGCGGTTCGCCGCGGCGGGCTTCGCGCATTACCCACCCTCCGCGTTCGCACGGCCGCATACCGTCGGCTCACTTCCCCTTCGGGTGACCGGCGGTTTCCGGATTCGGCAGTACATGTCCCGCCGTCGGGTCGCTCTCCGAGCACACGAGGATGCGGTCCGTCATGTCCGGAAGTCCCGATCCCTCCCGGGCCGATCTGCTCCGCGGCAGCCTCACCGCCGTCGCCCCCGCCGCGCACGATCTGGTCTCGCACTTCTACGCCCTGTTGTTCCTGCGCCGGCCCGACCTGCGCGAGTTGTTCCCACCGGCCATGGACCTCCAGCGCGACCGACTGCTCGCGGCGCTGCTGCGGCTGGGCACCGGCGCCGACGAACCGCACGAGCTGCGCCGGTTTCTGCGCCGGTTGGGTCGCGACCATCGCAAGTACGGCGTCCTCGACGAGCACTACGACGCGGTCGGCTCCGCGCTGATCGGCGCACTGGCCCGCTACCTGGGCGGCCGCTGGACGCCCGAACTCCAGGCCGCCTGGCTGGAGGTCTACACGTGGGCGGCGGCGGTGATGATCGAGGCCGCCGCCGACGACGCCGAGGAGGCGCCGCCGTGGTGGGACGCGGTGATCACCGGCCACGAGCCGCGCGGGCGGGACATCGCGGTGATCACCGTGCAGCCGGATCAACCGCTGCCCTATCACCCGGGCCAGCACGTCACCGTGGAGACACCGTGGTGGCCGCGGGTGTGGCGGCACTACTCGATCGCCAACGCGCCGCGGGTGGACGGCCGGCTCGAACTGCACGTCCGCGCGGTGCCCGCCGGGTGGGTGAGCAACGCGCTGGTGCACCGGGCTCGGGTCGGCGACCACATTCGGCTCGGGCCCGCGCGCGGCGGCCTGGTGCTGCGCGGCGAGACGCTGCGGCGCACGTTGTGCGTCGCCTCCGGGACCGGTCTGGCGCCGATCAAGGCGCTGGTCCAGCACATGGCGCAGCGGCAGTTGGCCAACCGGGCGCACGTGTTCATCGGTGCGAAGTACGGGGTGGATCTGTACGACCTGACCGCGCTGGCCGCGATGGCGGAGATGTACCCGTGGCTGCACGTGATCCCGGCGGTCAGCCACGACCGCTCGTTCGCCGGCGACCACGGTGCGCTGCCCGACGTGTTGGCCCGGTACGGCCGCTGGCACGACCACGACGTGTTCGTCAGCGGGTCGGCGGCGATGGTCCGGGCCACCGCCCATCGGCTGACCGGCGAGCTGGGGGTGGCCCCGCAGCGGCTGCACACCGAGAGTCTGGACGCCATCGTGCCGGGGCCGCGGTTGCTCCAGGGCTGCTGAGCTGCGGACACGCCGGCGCGGGGGCGTAACGTACGGGGCAACAGGGTCGTGTCGAAGCGATCGGTTCGAGCAGCAGCAGGAGCGCCCGCATGGTCAGCAAGCCGCCCGTGGACGACGTCGGCGACGAGGGCCTCGTGGTCGGCCCGCCCAAGGAGTACGCGGCCGGGCTGCCCGCCGTGGCCTGGTCACTGCGCCACGCCGGTCGCCAGATGGGGGTCAAGCGCAGCCTGCTGACCCTGGTACGGGTCAACCAGAAGCAGGGCTTCGACTGTCCCGGGTGCGCGTGGCCCGAGCCGGACCATCGCAGCGTCGCCGAGTTCTGCGAGAACGGCGCGAAGGCGGTCGCCGAGGAGGCCACCGTGCGTCGAGTGGGCGCGGACTTCTTCGCCGCGCACCCGGTCGCCGAGTTGGCCGACAAGTCGGACTACTGGCTGGGCCAGCAGGGCCGGCTGACCGAGCCGATGTACCTCGCCGAGGGTGCCTCGCACTATGCGCCGATCTCCTGGGAGGACGCGTTCGGGGTGGTCGCCGAGGAGTTGGCGGCGCTGGATTCGCCGGATCGGGCGGCGTTCTACACGTCGGGTCGCACCAGCAACGAGGCCGCGTTCGTGTACCAGTTGTTCGTGCGCGCGTTCGGCACGAACAACCTGCCGGACTGCTCCAACATGTGCCACGAGTCGAGCGGTTCGGCGCTGACCCAGACGCTCGGGGTCGGCAAGGGCAGTGTGTCGCTGGAGGACCTGTATCAGGCCGACCTGATCTTCGTGGTCGGCCAGAACCCCGGCACCAACCACCCGCGGATGTTGTCCGCGCTGGAGAAGGCCAAGCAGGCGGGCGCCTCGATCGTGGCGGTCAACCCGTTGCCCGAGGCCGGGCTGCTGCGGTTCAAGAATCCGCAGAAGGTGTCCGGCATGCTCGGCTCGGGCACCTCGTTGACCGACGAGTTCGCGCAGATCCGGGTCAACGGCGACCTGGCGCTTTTCCGGGCGCTGAACCGACTGTTGCTCGAAGCCGAGGACGCCGCGCCGGGCACCGTCCTGGATCGGGCGTTCATCGACGAATACGCGCACGGCTTCGAGGAGTTCGCGGCGGATGTGCGGACCACGCCGTGGGCCGACGTGCTGGAGGCGACCGGGCTGGAGCGCGAACAGATCGAGCGCATCCATCGACGGGTGCTCGACTCGCGCCGGATCGTGGTGTGTTGGGCGATGGGCCTGACCCAGCACAAGAACTCGGTGCCGACCATCCGCGAGGTGGTCAACTTCCTGCTCCTGCGCGGCAACGTCGGCCGGCCGGGGGCCGGGGTGTGCCCGGTGCGCGGGCACAGCAACGTGCAGGGCGACCGGACGATGGGCATCTACGAGAAGCCCTCGGCGGCGTTCCTGGACGCGTTGGCGAAGGAGTTCGACTTCGAGCCGCCGCGCGAGCACGGGCACGACGTGGTGGACGCGATCCGGGCGATGCGCGACGGCGCGGTCGAGGTGTTCGTCGCGGTGGGCGGCAACTTCGTCTCGGCGACGCCGGACACCGCGGCGACCGAGGCCGCGTTGCGGGCCACCCGGCTGACCGTCCAGGTGTCCACCAAGCTCAATCGTTCGCACGCGGTCACCGGCCGGCGGGCGTTGATCCTGCCCACGCTGGGGCGCACCGAGCAGGACCAGTTCGTCACCGTCGAGGACTCGATGAGCGCGGTGCACATGTCGCGCGGCAAGCTGCCGCCGGCCTCGCCGCAACTGCGCTCCGAGGTGGCGATCGTCTGCGGGCTCGCCGAGCGGGTGCTGGGTGATCGGGTATCGGTGCCCTGGCGCGAGTTCGCGCGCGACTACGACCTGATCCGGGATCGCATCGAGCGGGTGATCCCGGGGTTCACCGACTTCAATCGGCGGGTGCGCGAGCCCGGCGGTTTCGTCCTGCCGCACGGACCGCGCGACGCGCGCACGTTCCCGACCACGACCGGCAAGGCGAACTTCTCCCGCAACGACCTCGCGGTGCTGCGGGTACCCGCAGGTCGGCTGATCCTGCAGACGGTGCGCTCGCACGACCAGTACAACACCACGATCTACGGCCTGGACGACCGTTATCGCGGGATCAAGCAGGGCCGCCGGGTGGTCTTCGTCAACCCGACCGACCTGGCCGAACTGGGGATCGCGGACGGCGCGTCGGTCGACCTGGTCGGCGAGTGGAGCGACGGCGTCGAGCGCCGGGCGCCGGCGTTCAAGGTGGTGTCCTACGACACCGCGGCGGGTTGTTGTGCGGCCTACTTCCCGGAGACCAACGTGCTGGTGCCGCTGGACAGCACGGCGGACGAAAGCAACACGCCGACCTCGAAGTCGATCGTGGTCCGCCTGGAGCCGCACGCGCACTGACCCGGCGGCGGCCGGGTTTCGCCTTCGTCCGCCGCACGGGCCGTCGGCCCGTGCGGCGGACGGGGCTCAGCCCTGGAAGCGGGCCGCGAGTACGGCGGCCAGGCGGCGGGAGGCGAAGCCGGTGCCGTGCACGAAGCGGACCACCGGGCCGAAGGTCGCCGCGGCCGGCGGGCCGGTGACGTACAGGCCCGGCACGGTCGTCTCGAACGCCGCGTCCAGCGCGGGCAATCCGCCGATCGTGGTGATCCGGCGCCGCACGTGCGGCGCGAGGAAGCCCAGCGCGGCCAGGTCGACCCGGTATCCGGTCGCGGCGAGCACGTGGTCGGTGTACACCGCGCGCTGGTATCCGGTGCGGTCCCGGAGCAACATCCGGACCCGCCCGTCCGGCTCCCGGCGGGCCCCGGTGACCGTCTGCGCGTCCCGCACCGACACCCGCCCGTCCAGCCGATCCCGCAACCACCACGCGGCCGACGGGCCCAGGATGCGCCGGGCCAGGTCGACCCGCACACACGCGGGCAGCAGCCGGAACGCGGCCGGCCCGCGCGCGGCGGCGGCCACCGACCACCCGGCGCCCAGCGGCGAGTCCGGGGTGAGCCGCCGGGCCCGACCCGGCACCGGCGGCGCGGCGAAGCGCACCCGCTCGGCCCGGCCGAACACGCGCACCCGCGCGGCGCCGCCCTCGTGCAGCAACGCCGCGCTCTCCAACGCGGATTGACCCGAGCCGATCACCACGATGTCCCGGTCCGCGCCGAGTTCGGCCAGATCCGCGTGCTCGGCGGAGTGCGAGACCAGGTCGGCGCCCAGGCGGTCCAGGACCGGCGGTACATGGCGGTGCGCGGCCAACCCGGTGGCCAGCACGACCGCGTCGACCTCGACCTCGCCGCCGTCCGCGCGGCCCAGCACGAAGCCGTGGCCGGCCGGTTCGAGGCCGGTGATCCGCACCCGTTCCACGCCGGGTACCAGCCGATCGGTGTACCAGCGGCCGTAGCCGGCGAACGTCTCCCGGGGCACCGGCTGATCGCCCGTCAGCGGCCGCTCGCCCCGGGCGCGTTGGTAGTCGGCCAGGTCGAAGCCCGGCCTCGGGGCGGCGATCGAGGACGCGTCCGGCCGGGATTTGAGCAGCATGCCGACCGGCATATGGCGTCGCCAGCTCTCCATCGGCTCGCCGAACACACGGGTGGTCACCCCGAGTTGGCGCAGGTGGGCGGCGAGCGAGAGGCCGTAGGGGCCCGCTCCGACGATGGCGACGGTCATGGTGCGTCCTTCGGGTGTGCGAGATGGAGATGTTGATACCGATTGCGGGGTTATCCGGTGAAAAGTCGGTTCGCGCTGCTAGAAAGGTCCGGACGGGGAGGCGACGCCATGGTCGGGCGAGGGGTCGAGCTGGATCGTTCGGTACCGGCGCTGCTGTTCAAGATCGGCCGATATCCGCTGCATCAGGGCTCGGTCGGCGCGGTGCGCTCGCTCGGCCGAGCGGGTGTCGCGGTGCACGCGGTGGTCGAGGACGCGTACACCCCGACCGCGCTCTCCCGGCATCTGAGTCGGCGACACGTGTGGCCCACCACCGGCCTGGAGGACCCGGCGGCGCTGCTGGAGCGGCTGTTGCGGATCGGTCGCGGGCTGCCCGCCCGTGCGGTGCTGGTGCCCACCGACGACGAGGCCGCGCTGCTCGCCGCCGGGGCGCGGGATCGGCTGGCCGAGTGTTTCCTGTTGCCCGAGGTGGAACCCGACCTGCCTGCCGGGCTGGCCGGCAAACGTGGGCTCTACCGGCGGTGTCTGGCCCACGGGGTGCCCGCACCGGACACCCGGTTCCCCGTCGATCGGGAGCAACTGGTGACTGACGCAGCCGAGTTGGGTTACCCGGTCGTGGTCAAGAACCTGGCGCCGTGGGACCGATTGCGCGCCCCGGTGGTGGCCGGCACCACGCTGGTGTCCGACGAACGCACCCTGCTCGCCCTGGTCGACGCCCCGCGGTCGGTGTTGTTGCAGACCTACCTGCCGCGCGAGGCCGCGCAGGACTGGATCGTGCACCTGTACGCCGCGCCGGACGGCCGCTGCGCGCCGGTGTTCACCGGCCTCAAGCTCCGGTCCTGGCCCGCGCACGCCGGAGTGACCACATACGCCCGGGCGTTGGCGAATCCGGGGCTGGCCCGCCGGTCGGCCCGGTTGTGTCGGGCCATCGGCTATCGCGGGCCGGCCGATCTGGACTGGCGGCTGGATCTGCGCGACGGGCGGTACAAGCTGGTCGACTTCAACCCGCGGGTGGGCGCCCAGTTCCGCATGTTCGAGACCGATCGCGGGTTGGACGTGGTGCGCGCGCTGCACCTGGACCTGACCGGTCGGGCGATCCCGGCGGGCGGGCAGCGTGAGGGACGGCGCTACGTCGCCGAGCATCTGGACGTCGCGGCGTGGTTCGCCTACCGGGGTCGGGCCGGAGCGGCCCGGCCGCCCGGCTGTCCGCCGGTTCGCGGCGGGGTGGAGCCGGCCTGGCTGGCCTGGGACGATCCACTGCCCGCCGCGGCGGTCGCGGTACGGGCGCTCGGCGCGGCGTTGCGTCGGTACGGGCGCTGAGGGCGTGCGGTGACCGCGAGCGGGCGGGTGCCCCGGGCGCCGGCGCTGCTGCCGGCGGCCGTGCTGCCGGCGGCCTGTGGGGCGGGGCCGCCGGCTCGGCCACGCTTGTTGTTCGCCGAGGACTTCACCGGTTCGACGTTGGCCGCCGAGCGCTGGGTGACCTGTTACGACTGGAACGTGGACGGTTGCACCAACGCGGGCAACCGGGAGCAGCAGTGGTATCGGCCCGAGCAGGTCCGGGTGGGCGGGGGTGAGGCGATTCTGAGCGCGGTGCGCCGGCCCACGCCCGGCTCGGATCGACTGGTCCACCCGTGGGCGTCGGGCATGTTGTCGACCGGGCGGCCGAGTTGGTCCGGTCGGCCGCGCTTCACCTTCACCTACGGCCGGGTCGAGGCCGAGTTGCTGATGCCGCGCGAGCCCGACTCGTTCCCGGCGTTCTGGCTGATGCCCGCCTCCCGGTACACCCCGCCGGAGTTGGACGTGGTCGAGTTGATCGGCGGGGACGGTCGGGCCCGGTCCACGGTGCACTGGCGCGATTCGCACGGTCGGGCGCGGGCGTGGGTGCACGAGTCGCCCGCGCGCGACTGGTCGGAGCGCTTCCACCACTTCGCGCTCGACTGGGCGCCGGCTCGGCTGACCTGGTCGATCGACGGCGAACAGGTGTTCACGGTGACCGATCCCGCGCGCATCCCGCACCAGCCGATGGAGGTGTTGTTCACCCTCGCGATGGGCTATCCGGGCCCGGTGCCGGAGCAGGTGCGCAGCGCCGAGTTGCGGATCCGATCGGTGCGGGTGTGGTCGCCCTGAGCGCGCCCGCGCCGGCCGCGGGTCGGTCACCGGATCCGGCCGGCCACCGGATCACGCCGGCCCGCCCACGGATCGGGGTGTCCGCGCCGGCGCGCCCGGGTGCGCCGCCAGATCCGCCAGCCCAGCGTGGGCAGCCCGTCCCGAAACGGCGCGACCCGGGCGCCGGCGCCGGCCAGCCAGGCGTCCAGGCGGGTCGCGCCGGTGTCCGCGCGCACCAGCAGGCGGGAGATCCGCCACGGATCGTCCTCGCGCGAGCTGTGCGCGTCGCGCACGGCCATCGCGGTGCGAAAGCCGGCATGCCGCACCGCCTCCCGCACGGCCGCGTTGTTGTATCCGAACGGATACGCGAACGAGGTGACCGGGCGCTCCAGTTCGGTCTCCAGCCGCTCGCGCGAATCGGTGATCTCGCGGTGCATCAGCTCGATCGGCAGGGTGTCCAGCTCGCGGTGCGTGCAGCCGTGTGCGCCGATGGTCAGGCCCGGCGTGTCGGCGATCCGGCGCAGGCCGTCCCAGGTGAGCATCGCGGCGGGCGGCAGCGGGGGCCGCCGGGTGGGCCACAGCGCGTCGGTGGTGACGTAGAGCGTCGCGGGCAGGTCGCGCTCGACCAGTTGCGGCAGCGCGTACCGGGCGAAGTCGGCGTAGCCGTCGTCGAAGGTGATCAGCACGCTGTGTCGGGGCAGATCGCGTCCGCCGTGCAGGGCCTCGGTGAAGCGGTCCAGGTCGACCGGGACCCGGCCGCTGGCCAATACCCGGTCGAGGTGGCGGCCGAACTCGGCCGGGCCGACCGTGAACGGCGCGATCCACGGCGGCGGGTCGTCGCGCACCGAGTGGTACAGCAGTACCGGAACCGCGGTCTCGGATCTCATCCGATGTCCCTTCGCGAGGCGAGAGTGTGCGCGACGATGCGGATCAGCGCCGCGAGGGTGGTCAGCCCCGCGAGCGTGCCGAGCACGCGGGGGCCGGAGAAGGCGCCGGCGAGCAGGTAAGCCTCGGCGGTCAGCGCGCACAGCGCGGCGCTGCCGACGACCGAGATCACCGCCGTCGCCGGTGCCGTGCCGCCATCCCCGGCGATCGCGTAGCCGGGGCCGAGCGCCAGGAACACGACCACCACGAGCACCCGCAGCGGCTGCCCGGCGGGCAGGGCGAGTGAGCCGAACGCCAGCCAACCGGCCGCGGCCGGCCACGCCGCGCGAATCGGGCCGGTCATCGCCGGGGGTCGCTTCGGGCCGGGGCGTCCCGGGTCGGGGCAACCTGCGCCGGCGCGGTCCCGATCGGCCGGGTGCTCGGGTCGATCCGGTAGATCACCGCGTCCCGATCGCGCCGGAGCAGGGTGAAGCGCGGCGCCGCGGCGAGCGTGCGGTCCATGCGTTCGAGCGCGCCGGCCGGCAGCAGGCCGGTCTGCTCGCACTCGGCCCGCTGGCCGGCGGTCAGGAAGAGGTACGCGGTGCTGCCGGGGTATTCGTCGGCCAGCGCGGTCAGGCCGGCGACCGGATCGTGCACGACGCCCGCGCGCAGGGTCGGCGTCTCCATCGCGAACCAGCGGTGTTGTTGTCGCTCGTAATCGGCGTAGGCGCCGGGGAAGTTGTTGGTGGCCGCGACGATCAGATCGCCGGGGGCGGAGACCGTGCCCAACCACTGCCGGGCGGCGATCTCGCCGTCGCCGAAGTGGTTCTGCCGCTCCTTGCCGTAGTAGCCGAACACGAACCCGGTGAGCAGCAGCGCGAACACCACCGGCAGCAGCAGCGCACGCGGGCGCGGCCGGCCCCGGTCGCCGAACAGCGGCGCGAGCCACGAGGCGATCAGGAAGGCGACCGCGGGGAGCGCGAACAGGTAGACGCGGAAGATGATTTCGCCGCCGTACGCACCGGCCGCGAGCAACGGCAGCGGGGCGATCGCCAACCGTGTGGCGGGCGAGCGGCGCAACCGGGGGCGGCGGATCAGCGCGGCGGCGGCGAGCACCACCACGCCGACGGTCAGCGCCCGATCGACCCGGGCCACCAGCACCTGGCCGGGTTCGGCGCTGCCCAGGTCGACCATCCCGGCGTGCGCGTTGGCCTCGAAGTCGCCGAACTGGTGCCAGGAGGAGCCGAACTGCTCGAACACGAAGGGCCGGGCCACGGTCAGGTCCCAGGCCGAGACGGCGATCGTGGTCAGCACGAGCAGGGGCAGCGCGACCCGGCGATGGGCCCGCGAGCAGGCCAGTGCGCCGGTCGCGACCACAAGCATCGGCGGGGTGAGCTGATGCGCCGTCACCACCGCGAGCACGAGCGGCGTGCACAGCGCGACGGTGCCGAGCGGGCGTCGGTCGCGGTCCAGGATCAGCGCCAGGATGCTCACGTAGAGCACGAACGCGAAGGTCTGTGGTGCGAAGTAGTCCTGGCCGACCCACGCGGTGCCGAAGTGAATCCACACCGCCGCCCAGACGATCCGCCGGTTGCGGGTGAAGGTGCGATAGAGCAGGACCAGCGGGCCGATCAGCAGCAGGTCGAAGGCGAGCGGCGACCAGGTCGCGATGGTCAGCGCGTCCTGCGCGCCGATGCCGCGGACCGCGGTGGCGGCCGCGGCGAAGAACCCCGGCCATTGGTGGTACGGCGCCAACTCGCCCGCGTGCGGGAGGGTTTCGCCGGTGCGCAGGAACTGGTCGACCACCTCGACGTGCTTCCAGGCCCATGCGTACCGCAGATGGTCGTACAGCACGGCGGGCGTCGCGTGCAGCATGGTCACCAACGCGCCGGTGTACAACGCGTATCGCGGTGCCCGGGCGGCGCGGTCGAGCAGGGTCGCGGCGAAGCCCGCGGTCAGCAGGCCCAGTGCGCACCAGTACAGGATCGGCAGCACGTCCAGCAGGCCCAGGCCGCCCATCCGGTCCACCGCGACCGGCATCCGCATCGCAAGCACCCACAGCAGTACGGCCACCGGCAGCGCGAGCAGCCCGAACGCGCGGAAGGCGAGCGCCGCCGCGGTCGGCAGCGGGTCGCGGCCCAGGCCGCGCAGCCGACCGGTCGCGTAGCCGAGCCCGGTGGTGAGCACGCCCAGGAGCAGCGCGGGGATGGTGGCCCTGGGCGGTGCGGCGTCCGGCGCGAACGGCCGGACCAGGGCCCGCGGGATGGTCGAGGCCAGGTAGGAACGCTCGGCCGCGAGCGCGGTGCCGGTGCCCGCGTGCCGGCCGACCGCGGCCTTGGACAGGCCCTCGGCCCAGCAGCGGGCCCGGAAGTAGCGCCAGGTGGCGCGCGCGGCGGGCACCCGGTGGCGAACCACGGCGGCGGGTTCGTAGCCGATCGTGCCGCCGCGGTGCCGGGCCGCCGCGCGGATGCACAGCTCGGTCTCCTCGCAGCCCAGCGGGCGGGTGCCCACCCGGCCGAGGTCGGTGCGGAAGCCGCCGATGTCGACCAGCACGCTGCGCCGGAAGGACATGTTGGCACCGATCAGGTTGCGGACCGGCGCGGCGTGTTCGGGCATGCCCCGGTAGGTGCAGCCGATCACCCAGTCGAACTCGGCCGGGAACCAGGCCGGGCGCCCGGTGTCCCAGTTCGGCCGGATCCGGCCGCCGATCCCGAGCACGTCGGGGTCGGCGTAGCCGTCGAGCAGGCGCATGGTCCAGTCGGGTTCGGCCACCGCGTCGTCGTCGAGGAAGGCCACCACCTCGCCGTGCGCGCCCTCGACGCCGGTGTTGCGCGCCCCGGAGAGGCCGCGTCGGCCGCGATTGCGCAACACGGTGACGTCGGTGAACTCGCGGGCCGCGCGGGTGGCGAGTTCGTGGCAGTGGTCGGCGACCAGGATCGTCTCGGCCGGCGGCTCGTCCTGGACCCGGATCGAGGCGAGGGCCGCGCTCAGGTCGTCCCAGCGCTCCATCGTGTAGGCGCAGACGATCACCGTCAGGGTGGGTCGGGGCGGCGTCTGCCCGGCCGGTGGCACGGCCTGCCGCAGGGCTGCCGCCCGGGCTCGCCGGACGGCCGCCTCCTCGGCCCGGATGGCGACCCAGGCCAGGCGTCGGGTGGGCGGTGGAGTCTCCGTCATGCGGGCCTCCCGGCGGTGTCGGGCAGCCAGACCCGGCGGGCGATCAGCAGCGCGAGCGCGGTCGCGGTCTGCGCACCGAGCCACGCGACGCCGGCGCCGAGCACGCCGAGCACGGGCAACAGCAGGACGGTCAGGGTCAGTACGGCGGTCGCGAGGCCGGCCTGGACGGCGACCACCACGCGCATGCGGCCGAGCACGCGGCAGGCGCTGATCGCGGTCGCGACCACCAGGTGCGGCAGCGCGGACACGGCCAACAGTTGCAGCAGCGTCGAGCCGTTGCGGGCGTAGCCGGGGCCGAACACGCGCAGCACCAGGGGTGCGCCGGCGACGAGGGCGGCGATCGCCGGGACGAGCAGTGCGCCGGTGTGGCGGAGCACCCGACGGCAGCCCGCGGCGAGGCCGGCGCGCTCGCCGGCCGCCTCGACCAACAGCGACGCACCCATGTTGAGGCTGATCAGGTAGAGCGTGTTGGCCACCACCCAGGCGAGCGAGAAGTAGGCGCTCTCCCGGGCACCGGCGTGTTCCAGCACGATGATCGACGGCAGCGTGGTCGCGGCCAGCCAGCACAGCGTGCCCAGATACTCGGCGCCGGCGTAGCGCAGGACGGCGCCGCCGAGCACGGAGCCGGACCGGTGCCGGGCGGGCGCGGGCGGCTCGAAGCGCGCGACGGGACCCGCGCCCGGACCGGCGTCGGGACGGGATCCGGGGCGGGATCCCGGGCCGGATCCGGGGCGGACCTCGGAACCGCCCTCGGACCCGGCGGGGTTGCCGCGCCGGTCGGTCGGGAGCAGTCGGGCGAACAACCAGGCGTCCACCACGACCAGCGTCGAGACCAGGGCCAGCGTCCAGGACATCAGGATCCCGATCGTGGGCATCGACCCGGCGAGCGCGGCGACGAAGACGATCTTGGCGACCGCGAAGCCGCTGTTCTTGCCCACCACCGGCCCGGGTCGGCGCAGTCCGGTGAGCGCGCCGTCCTGGAGCGCGAACAGGGCGTACGCCACGGTGGTGGCCACGAAGCAGGCACCGGCCGCCGGTTCGCGCAGGAAGCCCAGGCCCGGCGCGCACACCGGGATCAGCGCCAGGAAGCCCAGCACGCCCACCAGCGTGGCGCCGCCCGCGGCGGTGTAGGCGGCCCGGATCAGCGCCGGCCGGTCCGACCCGGCCTGCGGCAGGAAGCGCACGAGCACGTTGCCCAGGCCGAGTTGGCCCAGCCCGGAGAGCAACATCAGTGCCGACACGGCGGCGTAGCTGCGGCCCACCGTCGCGTCGCCGTACCAGCGGGTGGCGAGTGCCCAGTAGCCCGCGCCGAATGCCGAGGTGACCAGCGAGCCCACGGTCAGCACATGGCCGTTGCGCAGCAGCGGGTCCACCCCGGGCCGACTCGGCCGGCGAAGCTGGGCCTGGGTCACCGGGCCTGCCCCGGTTGCTCCCAGGGCGTGCGCACGCCGTGCATGCGCACCCGTGCGTGCAGGTAGGCGAGCGGGCCGGCGACCAGCGCACGCCGTTCGAGCCCGGTCAGGCGGGCAGGCCAGGGCACTTCGGGCCGGCCGGGCGCGCGGGTGCGGGCCAGGGCGTGGCGGATGCCGCCGGGCACGCGGCGGCAGAACGCGCCGATCGTGCGCGGCTCGCGCAGCACGGCGGCGGTCAGGTAGGCGCCCAGGCCGGTGCCGTAGCCGCGGACCTGGTGCGCCACCGCGGCGCGATCGGCGCGATGCCGGTGCCAGATCAGCGCACCGGGTTCGTAGCCGATCCGGTGGCCGCGCACGATGGTGCGAAAGAACGCGAGCAGGTCGTCGCCGCCGCGCGCGGGCGTACCGACGCCGGTCGCCGGGTCGAAGCCGCCCATCGCGCGCAACACGTCGGCTCGAAAGGCCATGTTCGCGCCCGAACCGAAGCGGCCGGCGGTGAACGGGAACAGCGGGTCCGCCGGCGGCGCCTGCGCGTCGTAGAGCACGGGTTCGAAGCCCTTGGCGAAGCCCGCGTGGTGATGCAGCATCAACTGGGCCGGGGTGCGCAGTTCGGCGGGCAGGATCAGCCCGGTGACGCACGCGGGTCGGCCCGCCCGGGCGAAGCCGGCGACCAGGCCGGCCACCCAGCCGGGGTCGGCGAGCACGTCGTCGTCGGTGAAGGCGAGCAGTTCGCCGGTGGCGGCGGCAATGCCCCGGTTGTGCGCGAGGGCCAGGCCGGCGCGGGGTTCGCGGACGTAGCGCACCAGGCCCGCGCAACCGCCGCGGACCACGCTCGCGGTGCGGTTGGTGGTGGGCGCGTTGTCCACCACGATCAGTTCGATGTCCGGATAGGTCTGCCACAGCAGGGTGCGCAGGCACGCGGCGAGCAGCTCGGGGCGCTCCCGGGTCGCCACGATCACGCTGACCCTCGGCGTCTCCCGGCGTCCGGGCGGTCCGGGGGCGTGGTCGGGTGGGGCGGGGGTGCCGAATCGGGCCGCGGCGGCGGTGATCAGCCGTTCCGGGTCGGCGCCGTAGGACTCCAGGTCGAGCAGGCCCATGGGCACGCCGTCGTGCCGGACCAGGGCGAGGACGGCGCCCGTGGGGCACTCGGCCGGCCGGCCGTCGGGGGTGCTCAGCCGGGCCGCACCGGTGGCGGTCAGGTCGAGCACGCGCACGTGCACGAGGTCGGGTTCGCCGGTGGCGGGATCCCGCCCGGGGTCGGGGGCGCACTCGACGTCGGGGGCGGGATCGAGGTCGGCGGCCGAGCGGCTCGGCGCCGGGCGCGGGACGAGTACCGGCGTCGGCTCGCCGCCGGGCTCCGGGCTCGACGTCGGGTCGGTGTGCTCGGCCGGGCGCTGCCTGGGGATCCGCGGCGGCCGATTCGGCTCCGGTTCGGGTCGCGGGGTCAACCGTCCTCCCCCGTCCGGAGCGTGCGCGCACCGCCGCGCTCGCGCAGCACGGTGCGCAGTACGCGGTGTCCGTCGCGCAGCGCGTTGAGGTTGGATCGGCCGCTGCGGCGCGGGAGTTCGAGGCTGGGCACCTCGGCGATGCGCAGCCCGGCGCGGAGCGCGCGGATGATCATCTCGGCCTCGATCTCGAAGCCGGTCGAGCGCAGGTCGAGGTGGTCGAGGAAACACCGGCGGAACGCGCAGAAGCCGTAGCACAGATCGGTGAGCCGATAGCGGTAGAGCCGGCTCACCAGCGCCATCAGCGCGTGGTTGCCCGCGCTGCGCAGCGCGGTCAGGTCGAGCGATCCGCCGCCGCCGACGAACCGGGAGCCCTTGACGAAGTCGTAGCCGTTGGCCAGGAAGTGCACGTAGTGCGGGATCTCCTGCGGCGACATGCTGCCGTCGGCGTCGATGGTGACGATGATGTCGCCGGTCGCGTGCCGGAATCCGGTGCGCAGCGCGCTGCCCTTGCCGGGGCCGGACTGCGGGATGACCCGGGCGGCGGGCAGGTAGTGGCGGGTGATCAACGACGTGGCGTCGGTGGAGTCGCCGTCGATCAGCAGGACCTCGTCGACGCCGTCGGGTATCTGTTGCAGCACCCAGGGCAGGTTGCGGGCTTCGTTGCGGGCCGGCACGACCAGGGTGACCCGGTCGCGCGGCAGCGGGTCCGATGCCGACTGCCCGGCGCGCAGTGGGGTGCCGCCGGGCAGTTCGGTGATGCGGGGCAATGGACGTGTCGCCTGTGCGGTGTGCGTCGTGTCGTGCATGACCGGCCCCCTCCCGTCTGCCGCGCGCCCCCCGGGGGGGCACACGGCATCGGGCCGGCGGAACCGGCCCGAGATCGGTGACGCCGGGTGCCGATGGCACGACACCCGGTCATCGCTGATCGTGGTTGGGCGGCGAAAGCAGGGTCAATCGGACCGAAGATGCTTTGCCAAGACGTTACGGTTGGGCGATTTCACCATCGAATGCCAGTTCGGGGAATTTCCGCACCTTTTGGGGAGGTATTCAGGGGTTCAGCAGGAGCAGTCGCAGGAGCAACATTCCCCGCATTCACAACAGTTGCCACAGCAGTCGCAACCGTCGCAGCAGTCCCCGCAGTCGCACTTGTGGCAACAACCCTGCCGCTGCCGGCCGGTGCACGGGTCCTCGAACTCCTCCCGGCAACACCACTGGCACGTACAGCACAACCCGGCCCAGATCGCGCACGCGACGAACACGTTGTGCCCGCCGGGCGGCGGCGGTGGCGGGGTCGGGCCGCCGGGCGGACCCCACGGGCTGTTCGGGTCGTACGGGCTCCCGGGCGGCTGCTGGTTCGGCGGCTGCGGGTAGGGCGGCTGCTGGTTGGGCCAGGAACCCTCGGGGCGCGCGGCCAGGCGGCGTTCGGTTCGCTCGCCGTGCTTGGCGCAGCCGTTGCCGTGCCTGCCGGCGACCGAACAGGACGGCGCCTCGACCGGGAAGCCCGCATGCCGGAAGGACCGGTCGATCGCCTCGTCGATCTCGTGCACGAGCAGCCGGTGCACGAGCACGCCGTCGACGAACTCGACCTCGGCCAGCGCGAGCCGGATCCCGGTCGCCGCGTCGCGGCACAACCGGTGCGCCTCGTCCGGTCCGGTCCCGGTGGCCAACAGCGGATTCCAGGCGCCCGCCGCGCGGTCGGCGTGGATGTCCTCGACCGCGTCGAGCAGGTGCGCGAGTCGCCCGAACAACCGGCCCGCCTCGGCCAACGACTCGGCGTTGTCCGGTCGTTCGGCCAGCACCGCGGTGTGCGCGAACGCGGCGCCGGTCGCGGTCTCGGTGGGTTCGGTCACGGTCAGCACGGACACCCCCGGTCCGGCCGACGCCTCGATCTCGACCTGCCGATCCACCGCCTCGACCAGCACGGCCGTGTCGAAGCCGACCTCCAGTGCGGCGTCCGCACCCTGCCGCGCCCAGCGCTCGGCGACCCGGCGCGCGCCACCGGCCACCGCGCGCCGCTTGTACACCCCGTCGCCGTCGTCGATGTGATCGCGCATCTTCGCCGACGCGAGCACCAGGGACACCGCACCGGCCAACCGGGCCCCCTCGCCCATCGCCACGTCGGCCCGCCGCATCGCGCGCAGCGGGCACGGCCCGGCCCGGCGTCGGCCGTCCGCCGCGGGCCGCGCGGACTGGGCCTCGACCAGGACCGAGATGATCAGCCCGTCGTAGTTGGTGGCGGCCCGGGCCGCCTGACCGTGGTCGTCACGCAGCGCGAGACACATGCCGCACAGATGCGCCATCCACTCGCTCTGCAGCTTCTCCGACAGTCGGTGCCGGCACGGCCGGATGATCCCGAACAACCCCTCGCCCCATTTCGCTGCGCCGTTCCCGTCCCCCACGGGGGGCACAGCCTACTGACCACCCGTCAGCCCCGTTGGGGATCCGCGGTCGGGGCGGCCCGGCCCGACGATCGGTGCAGCCATAGGATCCGCAGCGTGAGCGCATCGATACTGGTCGTCTGCAGCGGGAACATCTGCCGCTCCCCCCTGGTCGAGGCGATGCTGCGGCACCGGCTGGCCACATCGACGCTGCCCGTCGAGGTCTCCTCCGCGGGCACCATCGACTGGAACTCCCGGCCGATGGCGGACAACAGCGCGCTGGTGCTGCACGAGTACGGGATCGACCCGGGCGCGCACCGCAGCCGCAAACTCACCGCCGAGTTGCTGCGCGCGGCCGACCTGGTCATCGGCATGTCGCGCGAACACCACTGGGCGATCGACGCGCTCGCCGCCGAGGCCCTGCCCCGCACCTTCCTGCTCGGCGAACTCGTGCGGCTGGGCGAGCGGTTCGGCCCGCGCGGCGAACTGCCGGTGGCCGACTGGGCGGCCTCGGTCGACACCCTGCGACCGGCCAACCGTCTGGCCCGCCCCGCCGACGAACTCGACGACCCGATGGGCGAACCGCTCGAATCCTTCCGGGTGATGGGCGCCCGCGCGGACGAACTCACCGCGCGGTTGGTGGTCCTGCTCGCGGGGTGACGCCGTTGTTCGAACACCGATTCCGTTCGAACAAATGATCTTTCCTCGTGATGTGCCAACGCCCCTGGGCACACCGACCCTTTGGCTGCCTCGTACACTCGCTGTCCCGTCGTGGGGATCGGCGGTACCGGGTGGGGTGGGGCATGCGCGACGCAGAGCACGACCGGAACTACCGGGACGACCGCGAGCACGACGGCTACGACACCTACGACGACTACGACGGGCACCACGAAGACCGGCGCCGGCACGGCTGGGTGTTCCTCGTGCTGGCCCTCCTGCTGGTCGTCGGTACGGGCTACGGGGCCTACTCGTTCCTGAAGCAGGACGACCCGTTATCGACCGCGAACGCGAAGTCCGCCGAGTCCGCGACGGCGGGCACCGCGGAGCAGAGCCCGCGCAATGCCGCGCGGCGCTTCCTCGCCGAGTGGCAGACGGGCAACTGGTCCGGCGCGGGCGCGCTCACCACCGATCCGACCGCGGCGGGCGCGGCGCTGGTGGGGCTGGACGACGGGCTCCGGGTGGGCAGTCGCCGGCTGATCGTGGGCGAGGCGCGACCCCAACAGCCGGACGGCGGCGTCCCGGTGGGGTTCGAGGCCCACCTGACGCTGCGGGGCGCCGGCGAGTGGGCGTACACCGGGGTGCTGACCGTCGCCAAGACCCCGGTCCGGGGCTACCTGGTGAACTGGGCGCCGAACGCGCTGCACCCGGACCTGACCGCGACCACCCGGCTCCGGCTGGAGCCCAACCGGGACGGGGCCGGCGGCGACGTGTTGCGCGCGCGCGACGGCTCGGAGTTGTCGCCGACCGAGTACCCCTCGCTGGCCGCGATCCGGACCGGCCTGGCGAGCAAGGCCCGGCCCGGCGAACAGGCCGAGGCGGGCGGCACCGTACTGTTGGTCGACGCGAGCACGAGCGCCACGGTCAAGCAGCTCGGCACGGTCGGCGTGGTGCAGAGCGCGCCGCCCGCGGACGGCGGCGTGCAAACCACGCTCGACGCCACACTCCAGGCGACGGCCGAGCAGGCGGTCCGGAACGAGTCGCGAACCACCTCGCTGGCGGCGGTGCGGATCAGTACGGGGGAGATCGTCGCGGTCGCGAACAACCCGGCCGGCGGGCCGAACACCGCGTTCCTGGGCACCACCCCGCCCGGCTCGACCCTGAAGATCGTCTCGGCGGCGACGCTGCTGACCAAGGGCGTGGTCGACCTGGACGACAGGGTCGGCTGCCCCGAATCGGCGAACGCGGGCGGCATGCGGTTCACCAACTCCGAGGGGCGCGCCTTCCCCGAGGGCACCTTCAAGCTCGCCTTCGCCCAGTCCTGCAACACCACGATGGCGAACCTGTCCGGCAAGCTCACCGGCTCCGACCTGGCCACGATGGCGCACGACTGCTTCGGCATCGGCGGTGACTGGAAGACCGGGATCGTCTCCTTCGACGGCCGGGTGCCCGCCGCGACCGACGACACCATGAAGGCCGCGAACATGATCGGCCAGGGCCAGGTGCAGATGAACCCGCTCACCATGGCCTCGGTGGTCGCCACCGCGAAGTCCGGTACGTTCCGCCAACCGCACCTGCTCACCGACCAGGCGGACCGGTGGCAGGCCCCGCGGGCACTCTCGCCCGCGGTGAGCAGCCGGTTGCGCACGCTGATGCGGTCGGTGGTCACCGAGGGCACCGCGCGGGACTCGCTCGGCGGGCTCGGCGGCGACGTGGGCGCCAAGACCGGCACCGCCGAGGTCGGCGGCGGCAAGCCGAACAACGGCTGGATGGTCGCCTACCGCGGCGACATCGCGGTCGCGGTCTGGGTCGAGGGCGGCCTCACCGGCGGTCGATCCGCCGGGCCGATCGTCAGGTCGTTCCTGGCCGCGGCGGGCTGAGCGGCGGCCGTAGTCCATCATGGGCAGGGTGAGCGAACACGATCTTGCCGACGAGGGCCCTGGCCGGGCCGAGACCTTCCTCGACCTGCTGCGCTTGGAGCAGATCGAGGAGAACATCTTCCGGGGCTGGTGCCACGCCGGCGCGCCGCTGCGTGCCTTCGGCGGCCAGGTCGCCGCCCAGGCCCTGGTGGCGGCGGGCCGCACCGTGGTTCCGGACCGACACGTGCACTCGCTGCACAGCTACTTCCTGCGCCCCGGCAGCACCACCGCACCCATCGTGTACCAGGTCGACCGGGTCCGGGACGGGCGCTCGTTCGCCACCCGGCGCGTGACCGGCGTACAACACGGCGCGGTGATCTTCACGCTGTCGGCGTCCTTCAAGGTGGCCGAGGAGACCCCGGGGCACCGCCGGGCGATGCCGGACGTACCGCTGCCGGAGGACCTCCCGGATCCGTACGAGCAGTTGTCCGCCGAGGAGCGCGCGCACTACGAGGAGTCGCAGACCCGACTGCTGATGGACCTGCGCTTCGTTCCGGAGGACCGGTCGCCGGGCACCCACATCGTGGACGGCATTCCGCATCAGCGGGTGTGGATGCGGGCCGCGAAGCAGCTTCCGGACGATCCGCTGCTGCACGTGTGCGGGCTGACCTACATGTCCGACCTGACGCTCGCGGGCACCGCGGCCAAGCCGTACATCACCGATCCGTCGAAGCTGCAGATGGCCTCGCTCGACCACGCGGTGTGGTTCCTGCGTCCGTTCCGCGCCGACGAGTGGTTGTTGTTCGCGCAGGCGTCGCCGTCCGCCCAGGACGCGCGCGGGCTGGCGATGGGCGAGTTCTACAACCACGACGGGGTGCTCGTCGCGTCGGTGGTGCAGGAGGCGGTGATCCGGCAGCGGTAGCGCCCGGACCCGCCGCTTTCCGGCTGCCTCGAAATTCCGCCCGGGGCAAGGGAGTTACCCGATTCGGCTGGGCCGACGGGCGGCACTGCGGTTAGGCTCCCCGGATTCGGGATGAGTCGGGGGGCTACCGTGTCCGAGATATTCGAACAGACGCCCGCACCGGGGGCGGCGATCGATTCGCCCGGGGTCGCGGCCCACATCGATCGTGCTCGCGGACACGAACTCCGGACGCGGCTACGGGGGTTGGCCTACGGGCTGGTGATCTCCGGCGGGACGCTCGGCTACGGGTACGGGCTTCCGGACGCGCCGGGGGCGATCGCGTCGGCGCTGGTCGGCGTGGTGTTCACGATCGGCTTCCTGCTCGTGGTCTCCGCGAGGTTCTCCATTCACCGCGGCACGAGCCGGACGATGCGTCGGGTGTTGCGAGAACACCCGTGGGTGCCGGTGCCGTTCACCTTCACGCGGGTGGAGCACGAGGACGGGTATCCGATGGAGGGCATCCGACTGCTCAAGGGGAACGGCGAGACGCTGCTCGAAGTCGGCGTGCGCTGGAGGGCCGAGGTGTTGCAACAGGTGCGCGCGTCCGGTGTCACGCGCGTGTGGTGCGCCGGGGATCCGGCGACCCGCGCGGTCATCGCGTTGCCCGGCGGGCTGCACGCCTTCGTCTACACGCCGGACGCCGCGCCCAGTCGCGCGCTCGGCCCCACCGACGCCGGTCACGATCCGCACGGTGGTGTCCCGGCCGGCGTCGATCCCGCCGGGCTGGTCCTGCCGGCGCGACGCGGGGTGCGCCTGCTCCGGCTGGTCGCCTGGCACGGCGGCGCGCTGATCGTGCTGGCGCTCGTCGGCGGCCTGTTCGGGACCGCCGACGAGGATGCGGCCCCGATCTGGAGTTACCTCGGACTGCCCCTGGCCTATGTCACCGTGCCGATCATCATGTGCTTCATCCCGCTGACCGTGCCCACGGTGCGGATCGACGGCGTCGGCATCACCCGAACCTCCTTTCGCGGCAAGGTCTCCCACCTGGATTGGACGCAGCTGACCGAGGTCGAATGGGCGGGAGGTGTGTTGCGCGCCCACCTGCCGGCCGCCGCGAGCGCGCCGGGGTGGCACCTCGCGGCCCACGCCGGTGGCCGGCGCAGCACGCAGGTCTTCCAGGAACGATTCGGCCTGGCCAAGGCGGAACGCACGGCCCGCCGAGCGGCGCTCGCGGCCGCGCTGCCCTATTTCGCCTGGACGATCGCGGGCGCGCAGGTGCGCATCGACGTGGGCGGCGGCTCCGCCGCGGACCCGGGGCCGACGAACCGCTGAGGCCGCGATCGGGCGGTGGGTCAGCTCCGCGGCGGCCGGGTGCGGGCGAGCGCGCCCACGCCGTGCCGCACACCCGCACGGACGCCGGTACGCACGCCGCCGGCCGAGCCGAGTTCGCGCAGTGCGTACAGCAGCACCGCGATGTCGTCGATCAGGATCGGGTCGGGCAGCAGATCCACCGGGCTGATCGCGTAGATCAGCGCGCCCAGGAACAACGCCCGGTCGCGCGTGCTCGCGTCCGGGCCGCGCACCAGCCGCCAGGTCCGCCACAACCTGCGGACCAGGACGACCACGATCACCAGCGTCACCACGAACACGAGCGCCGCGACGCCGATCAGGATCCAAAGCCGGGTGTCCACGTTGGGACGTCTGCCCCGTCAGCCGCCGCCCACCCAGACCGTCTTGGCGTTGCAGAACTCGCGGATGCCCGGTCGGGCGAGTTCGCGGCCGTAGCCGCTGGTCTTGACGCCGCCGAAGGGCAGTTCGGGGTGCGAGGTGACCATGCCGTTGAGGAATACCGCGCCGGCCTCCAACTCGGCCGCGCAACGCTGCTGTTCGGCCTCGTCGTCGGTCCAGGCGTTGGCCCCCAGGCCGAACGGCGTCGCGTTGGCCAGCTCGATCGCCGCGTCCAGGTCGGCGACCCGGTACAGGCCGGCGACCGGGCCGAACACCTCCTCGCGGTACATCCGCATCTCCTGGGTCAGCTCGGCGACCACGGTCGGCGGGTAGTACCAGCCGGGGCCTGCGGGTCGCTCGCCACCGCACAGGATCCGGGCCCCCTTGGCCCGGGCGTCCTCGACCTGTTCGGTGACGTCGCGCAGGCCCTGTTCCTGGGCGAGCGGGCCGATGTCGGTGCCCTCGGCGGTCGGGTCGCCGACCCGGAGCGCGGCCATGTTCGCGGTGAACGCCGCGGCGAACGCGTCGTAGACGTCGGTGTGCACGATGAAGCGTTTGGCCGCGATGCAGCTCTGCCCGTTGTTCTGGGTGCGGGCGGTGGTGGCGACCTTGGCGGCGGCCTCGACGTCGGCGGAGGGCAACACCAGGAAGGGGTCCGAGCCGCCCAGTTCGAGCACGGTCTTCTTCAGCTCGCGGCCGGCGATCGCGGCGATCGAACGCCCGGCGCCCTCGCTGCCGGTCAGCGTGGCGGCCACCACGCGCGGATCGCTCAACACCCGCTCGACCCGCGCGGACCCGATCAGCAGCGCCTGGAAGGCCCCTTCGGGAAAACCCGCCCGGGTGAACAAGTCGCCCAGGTACAGCGCGGTCCGCGGCACGTTCGACGCGTGCTTGAGCAGCCCGGTATTGCCCGCCATCAACGCGGGCGCGGCGAACCGCATCGCCTGCCACAGCGGGAAGTTCCACGGCATCACGGCCAGCACCGGACCGAGCGGCTCGTACCGCACGTACGCCTTGCGCGCGCCGACCGCCTGCGCGTCGGCCGGCTCGTCGGCCAGGAAGGCCGCCGCCCGATCGGCGTAGAACCGACACAACCGGGCGCACTTGGCCACCTCGGCCTCGGCGGCGGTGAGCGTCTTGCCCATCTCCGCCGTCATCGTCGCCGCGACCTCGGCCCGGTCCGCGTCGAGCAGGTCGGCGGCTCGGCGCATCGCCTTGGCACGGACCTCGTAGGAGTCCCGCCGGTGCGCCCGGAACACCTCGTCGGACCGGGCGATCCGGACCTCGATCTCGGGTTCGCTCAGTTCGGCGAACTCCTCGATCGTCTCTCCGGTGGCCGGATTGACGGACGCGATGGCCATGGGTCCTCCAGATACGGCAGGTGCCAGCGGCGGGTGCGGGCATCGATCGGTGCACCCCGCCGACCCCGTTACCCGCACGGCGCCCGCTGACACAAGGGTTCGGGTGTCGGCGCCGCCTGGGACCATCCGCGCCATGAAGGAAGAAGCGATCCCGATCCTGCGCGTGGCCGACGCCGCCGCTTCCGTCGCCTGGTACACGCGGCTGGGCTTCGTCCGCGAGTGGGAACATCGGTTCGAGCCGGGCTTCCCGGCGTTCGTGTCCATCGCCCGGGGCGATGTGCGGCTGTTCCTGAGCGAACACACGGGCGACGCGCGGCCGGACACGTTGGTGTATCTGCGGGTGGCGGACGTCGACGGGCCGGCCCGGGAGTTCGGCGTGGCGGTCGAGGAAGCGCCTTGGGGCCGGGAGGTGCACTTGACGGACCCGGACGGGAATCGGCTGCGGGTGGGGGTGCCCGGCGAGGGGTGAGGCGGCGGTTTACGGATTGGACGGGATTGTTTTGGTCCTTGGTCGTCCTTGTCTGGGTGGAGGGGTGGGAGGCGCGTGGAAGGGCTGGGTCGGGGGTGGGGCTCGGACCCAGGTCGTGAGCGGAGCGAGCGGGTGGGCGGCTTTCGGCGATGCAGCGCTGCTTCTATTGGGCGCCTTCGGCGCCGGCTCGCGAGGCACCACTTTTTCTCTCCCCCGCTACGCTCCTCCGAGAAAAAGTGGCCCCTCGCTCGTGACTTCGTGTCCCTTCGCTTCGCTACGGGTCACGAAGTCTTTGTTTTGCGGCTCCGCCGCTCTCCGCGCTGCGCGCGTCGATCACTGGGGTGGGGCTGGGTCGGGGGCGCTGACGCGCCTGGGGGTGGGGCGGGTGGGGTGGTCTGGTTGGTCACCTTCGATGTCGCGCGGGACAGGGCGTGGGCGACCCGGTCGGTGAAACGGTGCATGCCGGGTGTCGGGTTTGGTCGCTGTGGTGAGGATGCGATGCACGCGCACGTCGGTCGTGCGCAGCGGCGCCGAGGAACACACCCCGGTGTGGTCGGCGTGGTGGGCCGGGACGGCGTCGCGTAGCTGTCGGCCGAGCACGCCGATGCCTGGATTCGGTTGGGCGGCGGGTGGTTCGCTCGTGGCGGGCCGACTCGTCGGTCGCGGAGGGGTGGCGTCGGGGCTGCCGATTATTCGGGGGGCTTCGCTCCGCCGCCCGTCAGTACGCCCCGGGCCAGGGTTGCCAGGGCGTTCTTGATGCGGTCGGGGGAGATGTCCTGTTCGCGCTGTCGGCGGTAGATCTCCGGGGCCAGCGGGGCGAGCAGTGTGTCCGCGAGTGCCTCGGGGTCCGGGTGATCCGCTGCCAGGACGCGCACGTGCGTGTACCAGAAGCCGTAGGCGCCGGTGCGGTAGCGCGCGCTGCCGGTCTCCGCGCCCAGGAGCAGGTGTACGTGTCGCTCCAGCAGGTCGACCATCGCCGCGTAGAAGGCCGTCAGGCGCTCCGCCGGATCGTCTTCGTCCGGGCCCAACGGGGGCGCGCCGCGCAGGATTTCGTGTTGCAGCGCGCGCTCGTGTTCGTCCAGCAGGGCACGGGCGATCGAGGCCCGGTCCGGGTAGCGGCGATACAGCGTGCCGCGGCCGATGCCCGCGGCCTTGGCGATGTCCTCCATCGTGACCTCGGCCGGGTCGCCGGCCGCGAACAGTTCCTCGGCGACGGCCAGCACCCGGGCCCGGTTCCGGGCCGCGTCGGCGCGCTCCCGCGGTCGCGCCGCACCGTCTTCGGCAACCGGGAGGCCCGTGAGCAAGTCGGTGCGTTTCGTCATGTTCCCCACCCTAACCAGCAAGTGGACATGCTGTCCACTTAGCTGTTACGGTCCTCCCAGAAAAGCGGACACCACGTCCACTTAATCTTCGGGAGCACCCATGCCGCACCTTCTGCACCTCGACTCCAGCGCCCGCGCCGACTCCTTCTCCCGGACCCTGGGCGCGGCCTTCGCCGACGCGTGGCGCACCGCGCGGCCGGACGCCGAGTACACCCACCGCGACCTCACCGCCCGTCCCGTGCCACCGATCGACCAGCCCTGGACCGAGATCTGCGACACGATGCTGCGCGAGGGGATCACCGAGATCGCCGACTACCCGCGCGCGGTCCGCACGCCCGAGCAGCGCAAGGCGTGGGACACGGTCGAACCGCTGTTGGCCGAACTGGTCGCCGCGGACGTCGTGTTGATCGGCGCGCCGATGTACAACTTCGGCGTGCCCGCGCAGCTCAAGAGCTGGATCGACCAGGTCACCTTCCCGAAGATGTCGCTGGCGCCGCGCCGCTTCGTGGTGGCCTCGGCGCGCGGCGGCTCGTACCTGCCGGGCACGCCCCGGGCGCCGTTCGACCACCAGACGCGCTACCTCGTCGACTTCTTCACCGGGCACTACGCGATCTCGGACGCGATCGTGCTCGGTACCGAACTGACCAACACACTCGTGGACCCCGGGCTCGCCGAGCGCCGGGAGCAGCACGTGTCCTCGCACGCGCAGGCGCTCGGCCGCGCCGCGGAGCTGGGGCGCTCACTCGTGGAGGCGTACTGATGGCCTGGTTGATCCTGCTCGGCGCGGGCCTCGTCGAGGTGGTGTGGTCGCAGAGCATCAAGCCCACCGAGGGGTTCAGCAAACCGCTGCCGACCGCGATCTGCGTCGTGCTCGGGGCGACGGCGGTGTACCTGCTGTCACTGGCCATGCGCGATCTGCCGGTGGGTACGGCCTACGCGGCGTTCACCGGGATCGGCACGGTCGGCGCGATCACGCTGGGCATCACGTTCCAGCACGACGCGCTGAGCGCGGGCCGGATCGCGGCGCTCGCGCTGATCGTGGGCGGACTGGTGCTGGCCCGGCTGACCTCGACGGCGTGAGGGGAGGGCCCGACGACGCGGCGGGCCCGGCAACGTACGCCGGCCGAATCGACGCGCGACGGGCCGGCAACAAAGGGCAAACAGGATGCAACTTTAGTGACAGCGCTGGGCACGTTCGCGGCTATCGAGCCCACCCGCCCGGACCGGAGGCTGAGGAGGTGTCAGGACCCCCAGTCAAGGAGCACACCGCATGCCTCCCGGAAACCGCCGGCGCCCCCCGACCACGACTCCCCCGGCGACCCGGCCCGCCGCGCCGGACGAATACCGGCGCATCGATCACGACGATCGGGCCAAGGGCAGCGCGGCCGCTTCCCGAGGGCTGACCAAGTGCTACGGCGAGGGTGAGACCCGGGTCATCGCGCTGGACTCGGTCGACGTGGAGATCGGCCGCGGTCGGTTCACCGCGATCATGGGCCCGTCCGGATCCGGCAAGTCCACCCTCATGCACTGCCTCGCGGGCCTGGACTCGGTCACCTCCGGGCAGAGCTGGATCGCCGACACCGAGATCACCGGGCTCAAGGACAAGGAACTGACCCGACTGCGGCGGGACAAGATCGGTTTCATCTTCCAGGCGTTCAACCTGCTGCCGACCCTGACCGCACTGGAGAACATCACGCTCCCGATGGACATCGCGGGGGTCAAGCCGGACCCGGCCTGGCTGGACACCGTGATCGACACGGTCGGTCTGCGCGACCGGCTCAAGCACCGGCCCAGCGAGCTCTCCGGCGGTCAGCAGCAGCGTGTGGCGTGTGCCCGGGCGCTGGCGAGCAAGCCGCAGATCATCTTCGGCGACGAACCGACCGGCAACCTCGACTCGCGCTCCGGCGCCGAGGTGCTCGGTTTCCTCCGCAGCAGTGTCTACGACCTGGGCCAGACCATCGTGATGGTCACCCACGACCCCAACGCGGCGTCCTACGCGGACCGGGTGCTGTTCCTGGCCGACGGCAGGGTCGTGGACGAGATGTTGTCGCCGACCGCGGACACGGTGCTGGCGCGCATGCAGCGCTTCGCCCGCGCGACGAGCTGAGGCGGCGCCATGTTGAAGGCCACGTTCCGCAGCTTCCTCGCGCACAAGGCGAGAATGGTCCTGTCCGCACTCGCGATCCTGCTGTCGGTCGCGTTCGTGGCGGGCACCCTGATGTTCACCGACACGATCGGCAAGACCTTCCACGACCTCTCCCGCACTGCCGCGGCCGACGTGACGGTCAAGCCCAAGTCCGAGTTCCGCGAGGACCGGCTCGGCCGCACCGGCCAGCAGCCGACGGTGCCCGAGAGCGCCGTGGCCGCCGCGCGCGCGGTGCCCGGCGTCGCCGACGCGCATCCCGACGTCGTGGTCACCAACGTGATCGTCGTCGACGGCAAGGGCAAGAAGGTCGGCCTGACCTCGGAGCCACAGGTGCAGGCGGCCGACTGGTTCCCGAACAAGCAGTCCCCGGTCAGGCTCGGCAAGGGCCGCGCACCACAGGGGCCCGACGAGGTCGTGCTGGACAGCGACGCGGCCGACCACAACAAGGTCCGGATCGGCGACAGGGTGCAGGTGATCGCCGCGCCGGGCACGTTCGCTCCGACCGTGGTCGGGCTGGCCGACTACAAGACCATCAACCCGGGCGTGACCCTGCTGTTCCTGGACGGCACCGCGGCCCGGGCCCGACTGCTGGGCAAGCCCGGCGTGGTCACCTCGGTGTCGCTCACCGCGCAGCCGGGCGTCGACCAGAAGGAGCTCAAGGCCCGGGTCGCGGCCAAGCTCGGCGCGGGCTTCGAGCTCAAGACCCGGGAGGAGGAGGCCGACGCCGCCTCCGCCGACCTGGGCCAGGCGCTCAATGTGATCAAGTACGCGCTGCTCGGCTTCGCCGGCGTCTCGCTGCTGGTGGGCACCTTCCTGATCTTCAACACCTTCTCCATGCTCGTCGCCCAACGCACCCGCGAACTGGGGCTGATGCGCGCGATCGGAGCCAGTCGGGCCGATGTGAACCGCTCGGTGCTCGTGGAGGCGCTGCTGCTCGCGGTGGTCGGCTCCACGCTGGGCCTGCTCGGCGGATTCGGGCTCGGGCAGGGGCTGTTGAAGCTGATGAGCGCGGTCGGCGTCGACCTCAAGGGCACCCCGCTGGAGATCAAACCCGCGACACCGATCATCGCCTACGCGGTGGGCGTGCTGGTCACCGTGGTCGCCGCCTATCTGCCCGCTCGCCGGGCGGCCCGGGTGAGCCCGATGGCCGCGCTGCGCGAGGCGGGCGCGCCGCCGGCGAAGTCGCTGCGCGGCCGGGCGATCGGCGGCGGTGTGGTCACCGTGCTCGGCGCGATCGGGCTGGCCACCGGCGCGTCCGCGACCAAGCTGGACCCGGCGCACGGGTTGGCCCTGGGCGGCGGCCTGGTCGGCACGCTGGTCGGGTTCATCGTGCTCGGACCGGTGCTGGCCCGCCTGGTGATCCCATGGCTCGCGGGCACGTTCCCGCGCCTGTTCGGCACGGTCGGCCGGCTCAGCCGGGAAAACGCGCTGCGCAACCCGCGCCGCACCGGCGCCACGGCCGCCGCACTGATGATCGGCGTCGCGCTGGTCGCCTCGCTGTCGGTGGTGGCCACGTCGATGAAGGACTCGGTGGGCAAGCAGATCGACCAGCGTCTGGGCGCCGACTTCACCCTGGAGAGCACCGGCGGGCTCAACTTCGCCCCGAACGTGGCGGAGACGGTGCGCAAGGTGCCCGGCGTACGCGACGTGGTGCGCCAACGCGAGACCGAGGCGAAGGTCGTCTTCAACGGGTCGGCCGAGACCATCTCGGTGACCGGCGCCGACCCGGGCATCGACGGGATGTTGAAGCAGAAGTACACCGCCGGCAACGCCGCCGACGGGCTGGCCGCGGGCCGGATCACGCTGCCCAAGTCCTATGTGAAGGGTCGTCACCTCGGCATCGGCGGCACGGTGACGCTGCGCACGCCCAACGGCAGGAGTGCGGAGCTGCGGATCGGCGCGGTGATCGACGACGAGGGCATCGGGCTGGCCACCGCCGGCGGCGGCATGGTCGGCCTGGAGACGCTGAGCAAGCTGGTCCCGGAGCTGCTCGACTCGGTGATCATGGCCAACACCGCCGACGGGTCCAAGAGTTCGCAGGTGCGGGCGGCCCTGGACAACGCGCTCAAGCCCTTCCCGCAGGTGCAACTGCGCGATCAGGCGGACTACAAGCAGACCGTGCAGGACCAGACCAACCTGGTGTTGCAAATGGTCTACGGCCTGCTCGGGCTCGCGATCATCATCGCCATCCTGGGCGTGGTGAACACGCTGGCCCTGTCGGTGATCGAGCGCACGCGCGAGATCGGACTGCTCCGGGCGATCGGCATGTCGCGCGTACAACTGCGGCGGATGATCCGGCTGGAATCGGCGGTGATCGCGGTGTTCGGCGCGGTGCTCGGGCTCGCCCTCGGGGTGGGCTGGGGGGTCGCGGCGCAGCGCATGTTGGCATCGCAGGGCCTCGATGTGTTGACCATCCCGTGGCTGACCATCACCGAGGTCGTCGTCGGCGCGGGCGTGGTGGGCCTGCTCGCCGCCCTGCTGCCGGCCCTGCGGGCCTCGCGGATGAACGTACTGGCCGCGATCTCCACGGAATGACCACCCTTCGATGATCGACACCGCCGCCCGATCCGACGGTGCGCCGGCGTCCCTCGCCGGCGCACCGTCGCTGCTGCGGCGGCCGGGGTCCGGGCCCGGCTACCGTGGCCGGGTGAGCTTCCGTGCCTGGTCGGCGACCCGCCGCTCGTTCGGGTTCGACGTACTGGTCTCGGCGATCGCCGTCGCGCTGGGCCTGGCCCTGCGCATGGGGCGGGACCCGGGCCTGGTCGACTGGCCGTACACGCACCAGGTGAGCGCGGTGCTGGCGGGCGGGCTGCTGCTCGATCGCCGGCGCGCGCCGTTCGGCTCGGGGGTGGCGATCTGTGCCGTGTCCCTGCTGTTTCCCACCCACGCGCTCTTCTTCGCGGCCTACGCCGCCGGGGCCTACCTGGAGGACCGGCGGCGCGCGGTCGCACTGATCGCCGCCCTGGTACTGACGGTCGCCCAACCGTGGAACCACCCGGACGCGCCGAGCATCGTCGGCGGCGCCGGCGTGGCGCTGGTGCCGGCGCTGCTCGGCCTCTATGTCGCCGTGCGCCGCCGATTGCGCCTGGATCGCCTCGATCGGGCCGAGCGCGAACGCGAGTTGCTCTTCGAGCAGGTGCGGACGGAGGAACGGGCCCGGATCGCGGGCGAGATGCACGACGTGATCACCCATCGGGTCAGCCTGATGGTGCTCCAGGCGGGTGCCCTGCGCACCCGGGCCCGGGAGGAGGACGTGCGCGCGACGGCGGAGGAACTGCGCCTGGTGGGCTGCAAGGCGCTGGAGGAATTGCGCACTCTGGTCACCGTCACCCGGTCGGAGCAGCAGATGGGTTCGGTGGTGGCCGCGCCGCGCGCGGTGCTCGACGTGTCCGATCTGGTGGCCGACTCGCGCTCGGCGGGCGTGTCCGTCGACGTACTCACCCTGGGCGAGCCGTACGCCACCTCGCCGGTGGTCGGTCGGGCCGCCTATCGAGTCGTCCAGGAGGCATTGACCAACGTGCACAAACACGCGCCGGGCGCGGTGGTGGACGTACGACTGCACTACGTGGGCGACGAGGTACAGATCACCGTGCGAAACTCGGCTCCCACCCGGGTCGCCGACGTCGCCCTGGGCACCGGTGGCAGCGGCCTGCTCGGTCTGCGCAAGCGGGTCGAACTGGTGGCCGGCACGCTGCGTACCGGCCCGCTGCCCGACGGCGGCTACGAACTGCTCGCCGTACTACCGGCCGGCGCATCGACCACGAAATCCGGAGACCCCGCATGATCCGCGTCCTGCTCGTCGACGACGAACGTATGGTGTGCGCGCACCTGCGCACGATTCTCGGCGTGGCCGACGACATCGAGGTGATCGGCGAGGCGTACGACGGCGCGGAGGCGGTCGAGTCGGTCCTGCGCCATCGGCCCGACCTGGTGCTGATGGACCTGCACATGCCGGGAGTGGACGGGCTGACCGCGATCGAACAGATCGTCGACCTGCCGAACGCGCCTCGGGTGATCGTGCTGACCACGTTCGGTCTGGAGCAGTACATCCTGCGCGTGTTGCACGCGGGCGCGGCCGGGTTCCTGCTCAAGGACACCCCGCCGGAGGATCTGATCGGTCTGGTTCGGGTCGCGATGGACGGACACACCGTGCTGTCTCCGGCGGTGACCCGCGACCTGGTCACCGCGTCCTCGGGACGCAACGCGGCCCGCGAGCGCGCCGTACTGGCCGTCGCGTCGTTGACCGAGCGCGAGATCGAGGTACTCACCTGCATCGGCGAGGGGTTGTCCAACGCGCAGACCGCCGACCGACTGTTCCTGAGCGAGACCACCGTCAAGAGTTACGTCTCCCGCATGCTCACCAAACTGGAGTGCGCGAACCGCACCCAGGCGGGCCTACTGGCCTACGACGCGGGCCTGATCCGCCGCTGACCCGAGTGCGGACGAGCCACCGGGCGGCGGCGGTGCGGACCGCGGGCCTCGGTGCGACGGCGGCGCGTGCTCGGTAACCTCGGAGGCGTCCGACCCCGGTCGGATCCGTGAACCGAAGGGGTGCGCATGTCGGTGACGCTCACGAAGGGCGGCAACTGCCCGTTGGCGGTGGCTGCCGTACTGGTGGAGGTCGCCGCCGAGGCGCCCGTGGACGTCTCGGCGCTGCTGCTCGCCGCATCCGGAAAGGTGCGCACGGACGCCGACTTCGTCTTCTACAACCAGCCGACCGGGCCCGGCGTGCGACTGCGCGCGGGCGCACCGGGCCGACCGGCCGCCGTGCAGGTGGACACCGCGGCGGTGCCGGCGGACGTCCAGACCATCGTGGTGACGCTGAGCCTGGACGACGGCCCCGGCACACCGGCCACCTTCGGCGGGACGGCGCCGCCGACCGCGACCGTGCGCGATGCCACCGGCGAAGCGCTGGTCACCTTCACCCCGCACGGACTGGGTCGGGAAACCGCGCTGGCGATGCTGGAGTTGTACCGGCGCGGCGGCGCCTGGAAGGTGCGCGCGGTCGGCCAGGGCTACGCCAACGGACTCGCGGGCATCGCCACCGACTTCGGCGTCGCGGTCGACGACGAACCGACCCCGCCGACCGGCCGCCCGGGTACGCCGCCGGCACCGTCAGGCGAGCCCACGCGACAGGAGCGTCCGGAGACGCCCGCACAGACCGCGCCGACGCCGACTCCGGCTCCGGCGCGCCCGCAGGCCCCGGCGCCCGATGAGCCGCCGCCGGTCCCCGTCGCGCCGCTGCTCCCGCACGAACCGCCCAGGCCCGCGCCGATCCCGCCGCCGGTGCCACGACGCCCGGTGACCGTGCAGCCCACCGCGCCCGCGGAACCGACCCCACCGCCTCCTCCGGCCCCGGTGTCGGCCCCGACTCCCGCTCCCGCTCCGACGGTGGCGGCCACCGTCCCGCTGCCGGTCGGCGGCACCCACACCGGTGGACCGATCAACCTCGACAAGGGCCGGGTCAGCCTGCGCAAGGACCAGTCGGTCTCGCTGGTCAAGACCGGCGCCCCGCCGTTGACCCGGATCCGGATGGGCCTGGGCTGGGACCCGGCCAAGGCCGGCAGCAGCATCGACCTCGACGCGTCCTGTATCGCGTTCGACGCGCAGGGCAAGAAGGTCGTCACCGTCTGGTTCATGAAGCTGTCCGGCCTCAACGGCGCGATCGTGCACTCCGGCGACAATCTCACCGGTGAGGGCGAGGGCGACGACGAGTCGATCGTGGTCCGGCTGGACGCGTTGCCACCGCAGGTCACCGGGCTCGTGTTCACCGTCAACTCGTTCCTGGGGCAGAAGTTCACCGAGGTCTCCCGCGCCTTCTGTCGCCTGGTCGACGACACCACCGACGCCGAGTTGGTGCGCTTCGACCTGTCCGCCACCGAACCGCGCACCGGCGTGCTGATGTGCAAGCTGGTGCGCGAGGGTCCCGTCTGGTCGATGACGGCACTCGGCCGCTTCGCCGACGGCCGCACCGTGCGCAAGCTGGTGGACCCGGCCCGTGAGGCGCTCGACGGCTGACCCGGCGGGGCGGCGTCGAGCCGGGCGGGGTCACGGGCAGCGTTCGCCGTACTTGACCACGCCCACGGTCACCGGGTCCGCGACGGGTTGCCCCTCGGCTGGGCGCTGGGTGCAGACCATCCAGTGCGTCTCGATCAGCACGAGCCGACTCCCGCCCAGGTCCTCGGTCTTGACGTGCGCGTCGCCGCGCAGCGCTCGGCGGACCACGGTGACGCTGCGGCCGACCAGGCCGGGCATGCGTCCGTCGACCACCTTGGGCACCCGGGTCGGCACGGCACCGGCCGGGCACTTCTCGTCGTGCCGGACCACGCCCAGGTCGACCGGGAGTTCCTTGGCCAGCGGGCCCGACTCGGGAGTCTGATCGCACACGTGCCAATTGCTGAACACGAACTGCCGTCGGCCGCGCCCACTCGCGTCGTGCGAGGTGACGGATCGGTAGCCGGCCCGGCGGGCGCCGTCCCACGCCTGTTGCAGGTCGACCCCGACCAGGTCCGGCAGTACGTTCTTCGGCACCGGTGCGGGCTTGGCCCGCCGGGTCTGCGGCGCCGCCGATACCGGCCCGGTGGGTGCCGGCGCCGTGGCGGCGACCCGCGCGCCGTCGGCCGCCGTCGACCGGGTGTCGTCCTTGCGGTCCCGGCTGATCAGCCCCACGATCACCAGCGCCGCGGCCACCGCACAGATCAACCCGAGCCGCTGCCTCGGGTTCCGCCACCACTTCATGCCCCCACGATGCGGCCGAGGCCCGCGAAACGGGGGCAATTCACCCCCGGATCACCGGTTCGTGTGGTTCACACCCGAGTCCGGTCCCGCACCCGCACCCGAATCCGCGTCCGAACCCGAATTCGCAGCCGCCTCCCCGGCCCCGCCCCCGCCCTCCGCGATCGCACTCGCGAACCCCGGCCGAGTCCCGGCCACCAGCGCCTCGCGCACCGCGAACTCGGTCGCCTGCCGCGCCATCTCCGCTCGGGACGGACCGGGCGCACCGATCACGATCCGGGTGGCCAGCCCGTCCAGCAACGCGTGCAGCCGCAGTACATATCCGTCCGGATCCGGATGCGGCGCGATCAGCGCGCGCAGGTCCGCCATCCACGGGCCCTCGATCTCCGCGCTCGCGGCCAATACCTCCGGATCGGCCGGCGACCGCGTCCACACCTCCAGCCACAACGTCCACCGCGAGTCCGCTCGCTCGTCGGGCAGGTAGAGGTCGATGTAGCCGGCGAGCCGCTCGGCGAGCGACACGCCGACGGCGGTCAGCAGCGCCCGGCGGCGCTGCGCGAATCCCTGCTCGCTCCAGCGCAGCGTCTCCACCAGGAGTTGTTCCTTGGACCCGAAGTAGTACGCGACGTGACCGCCGCTGATCCCGATCCGCTTGCCCAGGCCCGCCATGGTCAGTCGGCCCAGTCCGTGCTCGGCGATCGCGTCCATCGCCGCCTGGAGCACCACCTCCCTGGGCTGTTCCAACCGCTTGCGCCGTGTCCCCGCCATGCTCAGCACCCCTGGTTCGTTCGACGGCGGACCTCGCCTTCCGCCATGTTAGAACGTCGTTCAATACCGCGCCCGGCGAACCGGCGGCCCCATACTGGCGAGAGGCAGCGTCCACCTCGACGAGAGGACCCACCGTGGCATCCCAGCCGCTCACCGACGCCGAACTGACCAAGGCCCTCGCCGACCTCCCGGGCTGGCGGGTCACCGACGGCGAACTCACCGCGACCTACAAGTGCGCCCGAGCCGACGTCCCCGCGTTCTACGCGACCGTCGCCGCAGCCGAGGACCAGGCGAACCACCACGCCCGGATCACCATCCTCTACGGCACCCTGTCGTTCGCCCTGACCACCCACGACGCGGGCGACCGGATCACCGCCACCGACGTCGAGTTCGCCACCCGAGTAGCCTCCTTCGCCGCAGCCCACGGCGCCGAGAACGTCACCCCACAGAGCTAGGCCCGGCCCCGAGCCGATCCCGCCGCCGGCGAAGCCCCGGCCGTGGCATCACCACATCCGGCCGCCCGACGTCGAAGCACCCGTCCCGAGGGGCAGCCCCCTCGGTTCCACACCGGCGCCGTCCCGCTTCGACGCCCGGCCCGCAGCACGCGGGTGTCGCCCCCGCACGCCCGGGAAGCCCCGGCCCGCCCGCGCCCACGCGCCCACCCGCCCCGCCGCCTGCCCGCCGGGCCACACAGGCTTCACTCGGTGCTTTCTGGGCGTTCATCCGGGCGACCCGCACGCCGCCTAGCCTCCGGGCATGAGCACCGACGCATCGGCGTCCCACCCCGTTTCGGCCACCCTTCGCGGCTGGCTTCTTCCGATCGCCGGCGCCGGGTCGGCCGGTTGGCTGATCGGGACGTACGCGATCCGCGCCGCCGCCCAGGGTTCGTGCGACGACTTCGGGCAACGCGGCTGCACGGGCGACGACTTCGGCCCCTCCCTGATCGGGCTGGCCGGCCTGGTGCTGCTGCTCGCGCTGGTGGCCGGCGCGGTCGCGGCCACCGCCGGCCGGCGCGGCCTGCCCGCGTTCGCCGGCGCCCTGCTGTTCGCGGGCACCGTCGCCGTCCTGGCCGCGTTCACCGAACCCGCCGCCGACGCCGGCTGGTACGTCCCCACGGCGACCACCGTCGCCCTCGTCGTCCTGCTGCTCACCCTCGCCGCCTTCGGCACGAGCGAACGTGGCCTGGCACCCCGCCACGCCCCGACGGCCGCCGACACCGCGAAGCCGGCCGAGTCGCTCGCCGTCGGCCCACCCGCCGACCAGCACTGAGTCGTCATCCCGCATTCGCCGACGGACGCCAGGACCCGCCCATGACCATCGAAGCGCCCGCCGGCCACAGCGTGCGCGCCCACTGGATCGGGTGGCTGACACCGCTGTTCGTCGCCGGCCCGCTCGGTGCCCTGCTCGGCTCCGGATTCGACGGGTCCCCCGGCCTGTGGGCCCTCGAATTCACCGCGCTGCTCCTGGTACTGGTGATCGCCGGCACGGTCTCCCCGATCACCGAGGCATCCGTCCCGCTGGGCGTGCTGATTCCCGTCACCCTCGCCGCCACCCTGCTGGGCGCCTGGGCCGGCATCGGTTCCGCTCCCCACTGGCTGCTCGCGATCGCCGGTGCGCTGCTGCTCGTCGCCGCCGCCGCGACCCGATGGGTGCTCCGCGAGCGGGTCCATTCTCGGGAGCGTGCTCGGGCCGCGGCAGCCGTCGAGGCGCGGCTGCGCGACGAGGCGGTGGAGGTGTCGGGGCTGGTCGTCGAGGTGAGTCGGCCGTCCGAGGGGTGGACGGCGAACGAGGCCCAACCCTTCCGTCTGGAGATCGACTTCCGCCGGGCCGACGGCACGTCCGCGCGCGCCACGCACACCGAATACCGCCCCCGGTACGCCCGACCGCGCCTGGGCGCCGCGGCCCGGATCCGCTACGTCCCCGACGACCCCTCGATCCAGGCGATCACCCTCGCCGACGAGGAAACGTCGGACGCCGTACCGCACTCCACCGTCGAGGATCTGGCCACCCTGGCCCACCTGCACGCCACCGGTGCGCTCACCGACGACGAATTCGCCACCGCGAAGGCGCGCATCCTGCACGACGGGTGATCGCCCGCGGCCCCACGGCGCCCGCACCCGCACCCGCGAGCCCTCACACCTTCGGCTGCTGCTGGGTGATGCAGTGGATGCCGCCGCCGTTGGCGAAGATGTCGCGGGCGTCCACGAGTTCGATCGTGCGGCCGGGGAAGAGCTTGCCGAAGGTCGTGGCGTTCTCCTCGTCGCGCGGGTCGTCGAAGGCGCACAGGATCACCGCGCCGTTGGCGACGTAGTGGTTGATGTAGCTGAAGTCGACCCAGTCGTCGTGTGCTTCGAGCACGGTCGGCGCCGGGATCTCCACCACTTCGAGCGCTCGGCCGTGCGCGTCTGTGGAGGCCCGCAGCAGCGCCACGTTCTCCTTGCCCACCTCGTGGTCCGGGTGCGCCGGATCGGGCTGCACGTGGGCCAGGACCAGTCCCGGGCGGGCGAACGACGCGACGATGTCGATGTGGCCCCGGGTGCCGTACATCCCGTAGTCGCGGGTCAGTCCGCGCGGCAGCCAGATCACCTTGCGCACCCCGAGGAACGCCTTCAGCTCGTCCTCGACCTGCTCCCGGGTCCACCCCGGATTGCGGCCCTCGTCGAGTTGCACGGTCTCGGTGATCAACACCGTGCCCTCGCCGTCGACATGGATGCCGCCGCCCTCGTTGACCATCCGCGAGGTGTAGCGCCGGGCGCCCGCGGCCTCGATCACCTGCTCGGCGATGTCCCGGTCGTGCTCCCACGAGGCCCACTCCTGGGCGCCCCAGCCGTTGAAGATCCAGTCGGCGGCGGCCAGTTCGCCCGGCCCGCCGGTCAGGAACGTCGGGCCGATGTCGCGCATCCACGCGTCGTCGAGCGGGCGCTCCGACACGGTGAGCGGCCGGCCGACGTACCGCGCCACGGTGTCCGACTCGCCGATGTCGGTGATCATCGTCACCGGCTCGTAGCGGGCGATCGTCTCGGCCACCCGACCCCACGCGGTCCGCGCGGTGTGCAGATCCTCCTCGGCGAAGGTCTCGTTGCGGCTGGGCCAGGCCATCCAGGTGCGCTCGTGCGGAGCCCACTCGGCGGGCATCGAAAAGCCGTCTGCGGCCGGGGTGTTCGTCATCTCGAAATTCCTTCGGACTCAACTGTCCAGAGCAACGGAGCTCTGGAGCACGGATCTTTGGAGCACGACCCGCAAGGCACGGATCGGCGAAGCACGGACCCGTGAAGCACGGACCCGCAGAACGCGGATCGGAGGAGCACGGGCCGGTAGGAGCACGGGCCGGTAGCACCCGGATCGGCGGAACACGGACGCGGAACACGGACGCGGAACACGGACCCGCGAAGCACGGCGCCCTAGAGGAAGTACAGCCGGTTCAACGACACCGATTCCGCGGCCTGCGACATGACCGGTTCGCCGTCCATCGTCACCGCCCCCGTGTCCGCGGCGACTCGGACCTCCGCCAGTCGGTTGTTGTGGATCATCGCCGCCGGACCGATCCCCCGGGTGCCGCGTACGCCCACCCGGCGGCGCCGGGTCGGCATCAGGTCGCCGCCGCCGGCCGCCGCCGCCTGCGACGTGAAGGCCACCGACAGTTCCGCCGGCGCCGCGCCGTGGGCGCCGAACTGCGGTCCCAGGACCAGTGGTTCGCAGTTGTCGGTGGACGCGTTCGGGTCGCCCACCACGCCGTAGGCCGGGAATCCGCTCTTGAGCACCAGTTGCGGCTTGGCGCCGAACCACTGCGGGTGCCACAACACCAGGTCGGCCATCTTGCCGACCTCGATCGAGCCGACCTCGTGCGCCAGGCCGTGCGCGATCGCCGGGTTGACGGTCAGCTTGGCGATGTAGCGCTTGACCCGTTCGTTGTCGTGCCGTTCGTGCTCGGCGCCGCGTTCGAGCTTCATCTTCCCGGCCATCGCGAAGGTGCGCCGCACGGTCTCGCCCGCGCGGCCCATGCCCTGGGCGTCGGAGGAGGTGATCGGGATGACCCCGAGGTCGTGCAGCACGTCCTCGGCGCCCATCGTGCCCGCCCGGATCCGATCGCGCGCCATCGCGGCGTCGCCCGGCAGGTCGGTCTTGAGGCCGTGCGCGGACACGATCATGCCGAAGTGTTCGCCCAGGGCGTCGCGGCCGAACGGCAGCGTGGGGTTGGTCGAGGAGCCGATCACGTTGGCCACCCCGGCCATCCGCATCACGTTCGGCACGTGCCCGCCACCGCATCCCTCGATGTGGTACGCGTGGATGGTCCGCCCCTCCAGTACGGACAGCGTGTCGTCCACGGACAGGCACTCGTTGAGGCCGTCGGTGTGCAACGCGACCTGTACGTCGTGGTCTTCGGCCACCCGCAGCGCGGTGTCCAGGGCCCGGGTGTGCGCGCCCATGTCCTCGTGCACCTTGAAGCCGGACGCGCCGCCCTCGATCAGCGCCTCGTCCAGCGGCCCCCGTCCCGAGGACGAACCCCGGGCCAGGAAGGCGATGTTGACCGGCCACGCGTCGAACGCGGAGAACGCGTGCCGCAGCGCCCAGGGCGAGTTCACCCCGACCCCCCACACCGGGCCGAACTCCTGGCCGACGATCGTGGTCACCCCGGAGGCCAGCGACGCCTCCATGACTCGCGGCGACAACAGGTGCACGTGGGTGTCGATGGCGCCGGCGGTGGCGATCAGCCCCTCGCCGCTGACGATCGTGGTCCCGGTGCCGACCACCACCTCGACGCCGTCCTGCGTATCGGGGTTGCCCGCGCGGCCGATCGAGGCGATCCGGCCCTCGCGGATGCCGATCGAGACCTTGCGGATGCCCTGGATCGCGTCGATCACCACGACGTTGGAGATCACCACGTCGCACGTGTCGCGCACCGGGATCGCCTTCAGGTGCAGGCCGTCCCGGGCGGTCTTGCCGAAGCCGGCGAGGAACTCGTCGCCGGGCAGCGCCGAGTCGTGCTCGATCTCGATCACCAGCCCCGAATCGCCGAGCCGCATCCGGTCGCCGGCCCTGGGACCGTACGTGGACGCGTAGTCGCGCGGATCCATCACCTCGTCACCGCCGCCGCTCACCGACCGCCGCCTTCCCGGCCGTCGCCCGCATCCGACGCCCCGTCGCCGGCGACCGGCGTCCCACTCGGCTCGGCCCCCAGATAGCCGCACGCGTGCGCCTTGCGCAGTGCCTCCTCCAGCGCGCCCGGCGCGTCCAGCGGCCCGTCCACCAGGCCGGCGAAACCGATCGCCACCCGCGCCCCGCCGATCGGCACCAACCGCACCTCGACCGTCTCCCCCGGGTCGAAGCGCACGGTGGAGCCGGCCGGGACGGCCGGCCGACGCCCGTAGCCGATCGCCCGGTCGAAGCGCAGCCGCGGGTTGGTCTCGAAGAAGTGGAAGTGCGACGTGACGCTGATCGGCACCTCGGAGGTGTTGGTCACCGCGATCGACACCAGGTCGGCGTCCGCGTACGGATCCACCGCCGGTCCGCCCGGGATCACCGCGCCCGGCGCGTCGTCGCCCAGCGAGCCGGGACCGGACACCGGCGCCGCGACCGCGCCGGAGCGCGAACCGTGTCCGTGGCAGTGCACCTCGCCCTCGCCCACCGGCAGACCCTCGCCGGAGCGGAACGGGTCGGTCACCACCGCCAGCCGGGTCGCGTCGTCGAAGACCGCCTCGACCTTGACGTCGGCCAGCACGTCCACGACACCGGGCAGTACGTCGATCACCTTGAGCACCGAGCGCCCGGCGTCGATCGCGTCGGCCAACCGGGCCCCGTCCCGAGCCGCCTCGCACACGGTGTCCGCGATCAGCGCGGCGGCCTCGGGCACATTCAGGAGCAGCCCCCGGGCACGCCGCGCGCGGGCCAGCTCGGCGGCTGTGAAGATCAGCAACCGGTCCCGCTCGGTGGGCGTCAGCCGCATGCGTACCTCCGTATTGAATGGCGTTCAAAACGCATTGAACGCCATTCAATACCGCCTGTCAACGCTCTCGCGAGGTGTCGGCCGACCCGCTCTCGCGCCGCGCCGAAGCCCGTTGGAGCGAGTCGCTCAGCGGGCCAGGCGCACCGCCAGGCCGTCCAGGAGCAGCCGCAGGCCGACCTCGAAACCGCGCTCGTCCAGCGTCTTCGGGTCGCTCGCGGCCAGCGAGTCGGCGAGCGAGGGATATTCGGCCCGGTAGTCCTCGACCGGCCGGGCGAAGCCCTCGACATAGGTCTCGATCACCGACCCGACCACGAGGTAGTCCAGCGCCGCGGACACCTCAGCCGCCTCGGCCGGGCTCAGCCCGATCCGGACCAGGGTGCGGGCGGTGGCGTCGTACGCGGACAGCGCCTGCTCGGTGGACACCGGCCGGCGGGCGATCACCGGCAGCGCCTCGGGGTGACGCAGGTAGGCCGCCCGGTACCCTCGGGCGAACGCGGCGATGCCGACCCGCCAGTCGGGGTCGTCCAGCGGCGCCCGATCGATCTCCCGGGTTATCACCACGGTGATCGCGTCGAGCAGTTCCTCCTTGGACGCCACGTGGTTGTAGAGCGAGGGCCCTCGGACGTCCAGCCGACCGGCCAGCGCCCGCATGGTCAGCGCGCCCATGCCCTTCTCGTCCACCAGCTCGACCGCGGCCCTGGCGATCAGTTCGCGGTCGAGCTTGGGGCGGCTGGGTCGACCCATCGTGCGTTCACCTCTGTGCCGTTCGCGAGCACCGCCGTCGGTCACTCTGCGTTGCCAACCTAGCTCGAAGTCACCTCTTCCCCTGCACTCGGCCGGCGGTTAAGGTCCTCAAACTAACTAAGTAAGTTTTAACATCCCCGTTGCGAGGTCCCGATGAACCACGGCACTTCTCGCCCACCGACGCCCGCCGCGTCGGTGCCGCCCGCATCGAGCCGGCCGGTCGATCACGACGCCGAACAACTCGGCGAGTTGGGCTACGAGCAGGAGCTCAAGCGCAGCCTCGGCGTGCTGGGCAACCTCGCCATCGGCTTTGCGACCGTCTCCCCCGTCGTGGGCCTGTACGCCGTCGCGCAGGTGGGCACCACCATCGCCGGCCCGGCCTGGGTGTGGGTGCTGCCGATCTGTCTGCTCGGCCAGGCGCTGCTGATGTGCGTGTACTCCGAGCTGGCCTCGCAGTACCCGATCGCCGGCGGCGCCTACCAGTGGGCCCGCCGCCTGGTCGGCCCCACGTATGCCTGGCTCGCCGGCTGGGTGGGCATGTGCGCGGTCGTGTTCGCCAACACCACGATCGTCTATCTGGGCGCACCGTGGTTCTTCGCGCTGTTCGACGCCGAGCCCACGCCGGGGCGGATCGTCGTGGTGGCCGCGATCTTCCTGATGTGTTGTACCGCGATCAACGCGTTCGGCATCGACGTGCTGCGCTGGGTGCTCGCGGCCGGCATCGCGGCCGAGGCGCTGGCCTCGCTCGGGGTGGGGCTGGCGCTGCTGTTGGTCTTCCGGGAGAACGGCTTCGGCATCCTCACCGACACGATGGGCGCCGAGGCACTCTCCGGGGGCTCGACCTTCTCCGCCCTGCCGGCCGCGCTCGCGGTCGGCGGCTGGGCGTTCTTCGGCTTCGACGCGTGCGTGTCCTCGTCCGAGGAGACCAAGGACGCGGCCCGACAGGTGCCCAAGGCAATCTGGTGGACGCTGATCAGCGTCGGCGGACTGGTCGTGCTGAACGCGGTCGCCGCCGAGTTGGCCCACCCCGACCCGGCCAGGGTGGTCGCCGGCGAGGACCTCGACCCGGTCACCACCGCCGTGGTGAACTCGTTCGGCTCGTGGTCGGCCAAGCCCTTCGTGGTCGTGGTGATCATCGCGTTCATCGCGTGCGCGCTCGCCTCGCAGGCCGCCGCCGCCCGCTCGGTCTACTCGGTCTCCCGGGACGGCGTATTGCCCGGCTCGCGCGCGCTGCGCGTGGTGAGCCGGCGACAGGCACCCATCGGCGCCCTGGTGATCACCGCCGCGATCAGTTGCCTGGCCCTGCTGCTGGCCCTGAACAGCGCCGCGATCGGCAGCCTGATCACCTTCGGCAGCGCCGCGATGTATCTCCAGTTCCTGCTGATCGCGCTCGCCGCGCTGATCGCCCGGCTGCGCGGCACCTGGACGCCCGGCGGCCTGGTCCGGTTCGGCCGCTGGGGCACCCCGCTGAACGTGCTCGCGGTGGCCTGGCTGGCCTTCGAATTCGTCAACATCGCCTGGCCGCGCAAGATCCTCGCCCCGCCCGGCGCACCCGCCTACCAGGTCTGGGCCGCCGTGCTGGGCATCGTGGTGGTGGTCGCCACCGGCGTGTTGTACCTGCTGTTCGCCCGCCCGCAGGACAAGGTGCGGGTGAGCGAGAGTTTCGGCGATCGCGGCGCCGACACACCGACCTCGGTTCCACAAGGGAGCAACGCATGAAGCCCGCCGACCTCGTCGTGCTGGACGCACACGTGGTGACGATGGATGAAGACCGACCCGACACCGACGCGATCGCCGCACGCAACGGGCGGATCGTCGCGCTCGGCGCCGACGCCCGGGCACTGATCGGGCCGCGCACCGAGGTGATCGAGGCGAACGGGGACACCGTCACCCCGGGGCTGACCGACTGTCACCAACACCCGGTGATGGGCGCGGACACCACCCGCGGCGCCGACCTGGTCGGCGCGGTCACCCTGGACGAGGTGTTGCGCCGACTCGCCGAGCAGGCCGCACCGTGCGGGGACGACGACTGGGTGATCGGATTCGGTGGCGAGTACGCGGCGTTCGCCGGCCACACGATGCACCGTGACCTGATCGACGCCGCCGTGGGCGGGCGACCGGCGTTCGTGTGGATGTCGGACAGCCACACCGCGCTGCTGAGCACGGCGGCGCTGCGGATCGCCGGGCTGACCGGGCCGCGCGAGTTCGCCGACCACAGCGAGATCGTCTGCGACGAGCGCGGCCCCACCGGCGAGTTGCACGAGATGACCGCGTGCCTCCTGGGCTATCGGGCGGTACCGCCGATGCCGCGCGCCGAACTCCTGTCCCGGGTCGAGGCGTTGTTCGCCGAGCAGAACCGGTGTGGGATCACCGGCATACACATCCCGGACGACGCGCCGCGCACCGTCGACACCCTGACCGGGCTGACCCACGAGCGCCGGCTGAGCATGCGGGTGCACCTGGCCCCGTGGTGCCCGGCCGGCAACGTGGACGACCTCGCCGAGCGCATCCTCGAACTGCGTTCCCTGGACGGACCGGTCGAACTCGCCGCGGTCAAGTTCTTCGCCGACGGCGCGATCGACGGCGGCGGCGCCTGGCTGCACGAGCCGGACTGCTGCGGCCAGTCGCACCACTCGCAGTGGAAGGACTTCGACCGGTACGCCGAGGCGGTCGCGATCGCCGGCCGCGCCGGGTTGCCCGCCTGGACCCACGCGATCGGCGACCGGGCGGTGGCCCGGACGCTGGACGTATACGCCGAACACGGTGCGCCGCCGGGCACCCGGCACCGGGTCGAGCACGCCGAGGTGCTCGCCGACGCGGACGTGCCGCGGTTCGCCGCGCTCGACGTGGTCGCCTCGATGCAGCCGACCCACATGGACTGGTCGTTGCCCGACGGCTCGGACAACTGGTCCCGGCGGGTCGGCCCGGAGCGGGCGGAACGGGCCTGGCGCTACGCGGACATCCTGGCCGCCGGGGGCCACGTCGCGCTCGGTTCGGACTGGCCGGTCGCCGCGTTCGACCCGCGGCGCACCCTGGCCGGCGCGCAACTACGGCGCCCGGCGGGCGAGATCGACCGCGCGGCGTACGGCGCCTCGGCCGGCATCTCGGCCCGGCGGGCACTGGCCGGATACACCACGGAGGCGGCCTACTCGGTGGGCCGGGAAACGGTGGCCGGTCGGATCGCGGTGGGCTACCGGGCCGACCTGACCGTGTTCGGCGGCGATCCGCTCACCTGCGCGCCGGACGACCTGCCGGAACTGCCGGTCACCGCGACGGTGGTGGCGGGGCGGATCGTGCATCGGACCTGACCACCCGCCGGGACCGCGTCGCCTCTCGGCGCGGGCCCGGCGCGGGCTCGGGGAGGTCCGAGCGGTCCCGGCGCGGGCTCAGGCCCCGGCCGCCCGCAGCAGTTCCGGCAGGGCGCGCATGTCGTCGAACAACACCGCGCCCGAATCCGCCAACCGCTCCGCCGTGGTCAGTCCGCCGATGTAGCCGAACGCCCGCATTCCGGCGGCCCGCGCCGCCCGCACCCCGTAGGCGCTGTCCTCGACCACCGCGCACCGGGCCGGATCGACGCCCATCTCCCGGGCCGCGTGCAGGAACAGATCCGGCGCCGGCTTGCCCTGCGCCACGTCGTTCGCGCTGAACACCCGGCCCTCGAAGTGCCCGTGCAGCCCGACCAACCTCAGGTTGCGCTCGACCGCCTCACGCGAACTGTTCGAGGCGACGCACCACGGCCGGGGCACCTCGGCCAACGCCGCGACGATGCCGTCCACGGCGGTGAGTTCGGCGTCGAAGGCGGCCCGGTACAGGTGCCGGAACTCCTCGTGCCAGTCCGGGTCCAGCCGGCGGCCCAGGCGCGCCTCGACCAGCGCCGTGTGCTGCTCGCGCGAGCAACCGACGAACCGTTCCAGGATCTCGGCCTCGGTGAACGCACAGCCCAACGCGCCGAACACCTGCGCGTCCACCCGCACCGCGATCCGCTCACTGTCCACGAGCACGCCGTCACAATCGAAGATCACCAGATCGAACCCGGTCAGCGTCATACCCGGCAGCCTACGAGGCCCCGGTTTCCGGAGCGGGTCCCGCCCGAGCGGGACGCCGCCGCCTACGTGGCGCGCACGCCTCGGCGTCGCCGCCTCGGACCGACGTCACCCCGTACGCGCCGGCCGAGGAGGTCGCCGTCCGGCTCGGCGACGCCCTCGGCGGCTCGAACGCCCCGACCCCGAGCCGTTCAGCGCCTCGCCCGGAACCTCATCGACCCTCGAACGGCCAATCGCCGCCGTCGAGTTCGCGCCTTTCGTAGGCCGCCACGATCTCCTTCTCGGCGGCGTCGCGACCCTCCCAGTGCGAACCCTCCACCGACTTGCCGCGTTCCAGGTCCTTGTAGACCTCGAAGAAGTGGGCGATCTCGTTGAGTTGGAACGCCGGTACATCGCCGATGTCCTGTATCGCGTGTCTGCGCGGATCACGAGCGGGCACGCACAGGACCTTCTCGTCCGGCCCCTTCTCGTCGCTCATCACGAACATCCCGACGGTGCGACAACGAATCACACAGCCGGGAAAGGTCGGCTCGTCCAGCAACACGAGCACGTCGAGCGGGCCGCCGTCGCCGCCCAGGGTGCGATGCACGAATCCGTAGTCGGCGGGATAGGCGGTGGACGTGAACAACATGCGGTCGAGCCTGATGCGTCCCGTGCGGCGGTCCATCTCGTACTTGTTCCGACTGCCCGCGGGAATCTCCACGACGACGTCGAACTCCACGACGGCTCCTTAACGGCCTATGGATCAAGACCCGATATGCGCGGCATTCCGTATTCCTGACGTACCGTCGAGGACTTTCCCACGTCACCGGGCCGTTACGCACGTGAAGCACGGGACAACCGGGCCATCGGCGCCTCGCGACCACCCGATCGCATCGACCCTTGACTCGGTCAATTAAGTAAGGTTTCCTGTCCGTCGACCCACCGCACGCCCGCCCCGCACTCGCACCACCCCCACGCACCCCACCAGGAGCAGCCGTGATCCGGATCGAGGACGCCGACCGCGTCAGGACCATCACCCTCGACCGCCCCGAAGCGCTCAACGCGTTCAACGAGGCGCTGTACGACGCGACCACCGAGGCGCTGATCGACGCGGCGGCCGACCCGACGGTGGCCGTGGTCGTACTGACCGGCGCCGGACGGGCGTTCTCGGCGGGCACCGACCTGATCGAGATGGCCCAGCACAACAGCGGGACCAAGGTCCGCGGCGAACACGGCTTCGGCGGCATGGTCGACCGGCTCCAGGCGTTCCCCAAACCGCTGCTGATCGCCGTCAACGGACTCGGCCTGGGCATCGGCGCGACCGTCCTGGGCTTCGCCGACCTCGCCTTCATGGCCGACACCGCACGACTGAAGTGCCCGTTCACCTCGCTCGCGGTCGCGCCGGAAGCGGGCAGCAGCGTGACCTTCCCGCAGTTGCTCGGGCGGCAGCGCGCGATGTGGGCACTGCTGAGCAGCGAGTGGCTCAGCGCCGCCGAGTGCCTGGAGATGGGCCTGGTGTTCAAGGTGTGCCCGGCCGACGAGCTGCTCGACGTGACCATGCGGCACGCCCGCGTCCTGGCCGCCAAGTCGATCCCGTCGCTGATCGAGAGCAAGCGGGCGGTCCTGGAGGGACTCGGCGACCAGGTCGCCCGGGCCCGCCGACGCGAGGACGCGGCCTTCGGCCGGCTGCTCGGCAAGCCCGCCAACATCGAGGCCCTCACCGCGTTCGCCGAGCGGCGCGAACCCGACTTCGCGGCGATCGACGCCCGCGAGGGCTGAGGTCGCGGGGGCGGGCAGGCCCGGTGGGGCCGGCCGAGTGGGGCCCGGCCGGCGGCGGCCTCGGACCGGGCCACCCGCTCTCCCTCCGGGCTCGAACATTCATCAGTTGTCCCGATTTGCCGGAGCCGGCCGGGACTGCGGAATACTGTCTGCTCCGCACCACCGTTCCAGTCCCCAGGATCAGCGCCACCCATGAGCAGCCCAGCCGCACAGACCCCAGGCAGCGCCGCCGACAGCGGCCCCGGCCCCGAGGGCGCCCACCACCTCGGTCACACCCTCAAGCCTCGGCACATGACCATGCTCGCGCTCGGCGGCGCGATCGGGGCGGGGCTGTTCGTCAGCACCGGCGCGGGCATCCACACCGCCGGACCGGGCATCCTGATCTCCTACGCGCTCGCCTCGGTGCTGGTGTTGCTGGTGATGCGGATGCTCGGCGAGATGGCGGCGGCCGTACCGCGCAGCGGTTCGTTCTCGGAGTACGCGGGAGCCGCCTTCGGCAGGTGGGCCGGCTTCACCGTGGGCTGGCTGTACTGGTGGATGGTCACCATCGTGCTGGCGGTCGAGGGCTCGGGTGCGGCGGCGATCGCGCACGGGTGGGTGCCGGGCATCCCGATCTGGGTGTTCTCGCTGGTGATCATGCTCGTGTTCACCGGCGCGAACCTGCTCACCGTGCGCTCGTTCGGCGAGTCCGAGTTCTGGTTCGCCACCGTCAAGATCCTGGCCATCGTCGGCTTCCTGGTGCTCGGCGTGCTGGCCATCGTGGGTTGGCTGCCGGACGTCGACGCGCCCGGACTGAGCAACCTCACCGGCAACGGCGGCTTCCTGCCCAACGGTTGGGACGGGGTGATCACCGGCCTGCTCGCGGTCGCCTTCTCCTTCGGCGGCCTGGAGATCGTCACCATCGCCGCCGCCGAGTCGAACGATCCGGCCCGCAACGTGGCCCGCGCGGTGCGCACCGCGGTGTGGCGGATCCTGCTCTTCTACATCGGTTCGGTGGCGATCATCGCCACCCTGCTGCCGTGGGATTCCGACCGGCTCGGCAGCCCGTACGTCTCCGTGCTGGAGGACATCGGCATCCCGGGCGCCGCGCACGTGATGGACGTGGTCGTGTTCACCGCGCTGCTCTCCGCGCTGAACTCGATGTTGTACGGCGCGTCCCGGATGGCGTTCTCGCTGTCCCGGCGCGGCGAGGGACCCCGGCAACTGTCCCGGGTGGCGGGCAACGGGGTGCCGCGCTCCGCCGTGCTGGCCTCCTCGGCGTTCGGCTTCGTGGCCGCGCTGCTCAACGTGTGGTGGCCGGAGCAGGTGTTCAAGCACCTGCTGAACTCGGTCGGCGCGATGTTGCTCTTCGTCTGGTTCGCCATCGCCGCATCGCAACTGGTGCTGCGCCGCCGGATCGAGCGCGAGGACCCGGATCGGCTGCTGGTGCGGATGTGGGGCTTCCCGTATCTGACCTGGTTCGTGATGCTCGCCCTCGCCGCGGTGTCGATCCTGATGTTGTTCGACCAGGACGCGCGCCCTCAGTTGCTCTCCTCGGTGGTCGTGGTGGCCGTGGTACTGGGCTTCGCCCTGGTCCGCGAGGCGCGTCGGCGCGATCTGCGCAGGCGGGCGGGCGGCCGGTTCTGACCCGGCGCCCGGCCCACCCGGGCACTCACAGCCCGGCGCGTGCCAGGGCGTGGAGTTGCTCGCTGCTCGGGCACCAGTTGGAGCGCATCTCCTCGGTCGGCCAGCCCGCCAGGGTCGCGCTCGCGGCGAAGTTGGACTGGAGATAGCCCAGCAGGGTGCGGCGCGGGTCCTCGGCCAGTCGGACCACGTCGTACGCCAGCGTCGACCGCGAGCCGTCCGGCAGCCAGACCGCCTCGCGCGGCGACAGCGGCTGCTTCTCGACGCCGTCCGGCTTGGGCGCGGCGTAGGAGTAGTAGGCCGGGTGGGTGACGTTCGGGTCACCGGCCCAGAAGCCGAACGAGATCACCTCGTGCGAGTACGCCTCGGCGGTCACCGGGTCCACGCCGCTCAACGGCGGCTCCACCCGCTTGCCGGAGAACCGGGTCAGGGCGAGGTCGAACGAGTGCCAGAACAGTTGTACGGGTGAGGTCTTGCCGTCGAACCAGCCCATGAACTCGTCGAACACGTCCGCCGACCAGGTCAGGATCCGCCAGAAGCGCTGCGCGTACTCGGCCTGATAACTCGCGTGCGTGGTGTCCTCGCGAAACGGCGTGGTCAGATGCGGGACCCCGAACGGCCGCTCCAGCAACGGCACGTCGATGCCCAGGTCGGCGAGCGTCCCGTGCACCGCGACGTCGAACTCGGTCACGCTCAACCCGTCCACGAGCGCGATCTCGCGCACGTCGCCACGATCGGTACGAAACACCACACGGTGGTCGATGAAGTCGAACGCGATATCGAACGCGATGTCGGCGACGGTGATCCGGCGGGTGGTGAAGCCTCGGGCGTCCACCGTGAAGGTGATGTTCCACCAGTGGTTCTGCGGGTGGCTCGCGGCGAGCTTGACCTTGCCGACGATCTGGGCGAACAGATGCAGCGTGTCGAGAGTGTCCACCCACGCGTGGTACGGGAGTTCGGGAAGTCGAGGCGGGTCGGCGGGCGCGGTGGCCCGGGTGCGGTCGTTCGAAGGGAAGGCCATGCGCCGATTCTCGCGCCCCGACATCCCATCCGCCCCGTTTTGCTCCGCCGTCCGAGCCGGTTCGGGCGATTGTGCGCCACCCCCCGAACGGGTGAACGCGGCCGGAGCGTACCCTGCGTGCGACAACATCCCAACCACCTGTACAGGGGCACTCGTGCGCGTTGTCGTCGCCGGAGCCGGCATCGGTGGGCTGGCCACAGCCCTGAGTCTGCACACGGCGGGTATCACCGACGTGACCGTGTACGAGGCGGTCCCGGAAATCCGCCCGCTCGGTGTCGGTATCGATCTGCTGCCGTATGCGGTCCGCGATCTGACCGCACTGGGCCTGTACGACGACGTCGCCGAGATCTCGGTGGCCATCGACGAGTGGGTCCGCCACGACGGCGACGGCCGGCGCGTCCACGTCGAGCCGCGCGGTCTCGCCGCCGGCCACGCGTGGCCGCAGTTCTCGGTACACCGGGGCGAGTTGCAGATGTTGCTGCTGCGCGCTCAACTGGCCTGGCTGGGCGCCGAGTCGCTGCGTACGGGCCTGCGGCTGAGCGGATACGCGCAGACCGCGGAGGGCGTCACCGTCGAGTTCACCGACCTGGCGGGCAACACCGTCACGGACGAGGCCGACATCCTGATCGCCGCCGACGGCATCGACTCGGCGGGTCGCGCACTGATGTACCCGAGCGAAGGACCGCCCGCCCGGCACGGCCGAGTGCTGTGGCGCGGCGTATCGCCCTCGCCGGCGCTGCTCACCGGCCACAGCACGATCCTGGTGGGCGACGGCGATCGCACGTTCGTCGCCCAGCCGCTGCGGGCCGCCGAGGGCGACCGCCCCGCACTCCTGAACTGGCTCGCCGAACTCCCGCACCCGGGGCCCCCGGTCGAGCTCGGCGACTGGGAACGGCCGGCCGAACTCGACACGATCCTGGCCCACTTCGCGGACTGGGAATTCGACTGGCTGGACATACCGGCGCTGATCGCCGACGCGGACGTCGCGTACGAGTACCCGACGGTCGATCGCGATCCCCTGCCGAGCTGGTCCGACGGCCGGGTGACCCTTCTCGGCGACGCGGCCCACGCCACGTCCCCGACCGGCACCGACGGCGCCTCCCAGGCCATCCTGGACGCCCGCGTCCTGGCCCAGGAACTGGCCCTCCACACCGACCCGATCGCAGCCCTCACCCACTACGAGGAACTACGCCGCGCCGCCATGACGCCCCCCGACCCGACACCCCCCAACCCCGAGGCTCCGACCGCACACTGACCGACCCACCCCGAAACACGCCCGACGAGGCTGCCGGCACCTACGGCAGGACGCGGGCGGGCGAGTTGGTGGGGGTGGGCGGCGGGGGTGGGCCGGGCCGGGGCCGGGCCGGCCCGGGGTAGGTCCCGCGCCGGGAAGTCGAGGCGCCGGCCCGGGGCTCCCGGATGGGGCGGCGGGGGCAGATCAGCGCGGGTGACATGGGCGACGGCGAGCATCGCGTCGCCGTCGCCGATCACTTGCCATGTGCGGGCCACGGACGTATCGCCGCAACTGCCGCCGGGCTGCGTGCACGCCGCAGTCGTGCGCCCTACGACCACGCACCCGGGCTTCGTGGCGAAGGAGCGACCCGGTGCCGCGCGACCGGCCCCACCCCCGGCCGCGCGGTGAGCGGGCAACCGGCCGCCCTCTGCCATACCCATCCGACCGCGTGCGCGTCGCTGCACCTCCCACCGGACGACGTGCGCGCCACAGTCGTGCGCCTTACGACCACGCACCCGGGCTTCGTGGCGAAGGAGCGACCCGGTGCCGCGCGACCGGCCCCACCCCCGGCCGCGCGATGGGCGGGCAACCGGCCACCCTCTGCCACACCCACCCGACCGCGTGCTCCACCCGCACCGGGCCGGTCCGGCGGGCGGCCCACTCCCACCTGGCGGACGGGCAACGGGCCGCCCCTTGTGGCTCCCACCCGGCCGCGTAGTGGACGAGCGGCCGGCTGCCGGGCCGAGCCGCCCCACCGGGACGGGTGGGGCAGCCTGGTCGAGTGGCGGGGGTCGATCCGCGCGACCACCGGGCGACGCGACGTCCACAGGTTGAGCGCGCGTCACCCCGACGCGTGTGCCGGGCGTACCGCGCTCATGGGACCAGGACGACCTTGCCCATGGTTTTCCGGGTGGCGAGTGCCGTGTGGGCGGCTGCCGCGTCGGGGAGGGCGAAGGTCGTTGTGGCGGGGCGGAGTTCGTTGGCCGCGGCAGCGGCGAGTGCGGCTTCGGCGAGGGCCTTGATGCCGCCCGGCCGGTTCATCATCCGCGGACCCAGCGGGTTCTCCACCGTCACCCCGGCATCGGCCGCGGCCTCGGCCAGATCGGGGATGGCCGTGCCGGAGGACCAGCCGAACGTCACCAATCGTCCGCCTCGGCCAAGAAGTTCCAGCGCGTCCCGCCCGATATCGCCGCCGACGCTCTCCAGGACCACCGTCACCGACCGCCCGGCGAGTTCCTCGCGGACCCGGTCGGCCCAGTCGGCGACGGTGTAGTCCACCGCGAGATCGGCGCCCGACGCGCGGACCGCCTCGACCTTGGCCGCGCCGCCGGCCGCCCCCACCACCACCGCGCCGACGCGTCGGGCCGCCTGGACCAGCAGCGTGCCCAGGCCGCCCGCCGCGGCGGGGATCAGCACGATGTCGTCGGCGGTGATCCCGGCCACCTCCAGGATGGCCAGCGCGGTACGCCCGGTGCCCACCATCGACACCGCGATCTCGGCGGGCAGCCCGTCCGGCAACATCAGCAGCGCCTGATCGTCGATGATCGCGAACTCCGCATAGCCGCCACCGCGGTTGCCCAGATGTGCCACCACCCGCCGACCCACCAGGACCGGGTCCACCCCGACGCCGACCGCGTCCACCGTACCGGCCACTTCACGGCCGAGCGTTGCGGGCAACTCCGGCTTCGGGAACGGGCCCATCCCCTCACCCGCGCGCAACATCACATCGAGTAGGTGAACTCCCGCCGCGGCAACCGCGATCCGTACCTCCCCGGGCCCGGGCTCCGGAGTCGCCACCTCCTCGTATCGCAGGTTCTCGGCCGGGCCGAACTCATTCAGGCGAATCGCGCGCATCGAACACTCCGGAGTTTGGCGAAACAGAAGGAACCACAAACACGGGCGCCAGTCTCGAACCTCAAGTTAACTTCATGTCAAGCGCCACACCCGACAACACGACGACCGGCTCCGACCCCCGCAGCCTCCCGCGCCGTACCGTGGGCCCATGTTCGACGCCGAGGAAGCCGCCGCCACACTCGTCACCACCCTCGCCGCACTGGGCACACCGGAGCGCGCCGAGGCGGAAAAGGCGTACCTGAAGAGCGATCTGACCTTCCTCGGCGTCACCGTCCCGGTACTGCGCAAGGCGGTGACCTCGGCGGCGCGCGCCTGCCCGGAGCCGTCCCATCCCGAACTCCTGGCCCTGATCGCCGCGTTGTGGTCCCGACCCGTGCACGAGAGCCGGTTCGCCGCGATCGAGTTGATGCGCATCCACGTGCGGGTACTCACCCGCGCGGACCTGCCACTCGTCGCGCGACTGATCCGGGACGCGGCGGGCTGGGTGTATGTGGACGTCCTCGCGGAGAAGGTCGCCGGAGTGCTGATGGGCCGGACGCCCGCGGACTTCGGCACCGCCGACGCGTGGGCCGGCGACGAGGACTTCTGGCTACGCCGCGCGGCCCTGCTCAGCCTGCTCCCGGGCATCCGCGCGGGCGACCCCGACCTGGTCCGCTTCGACCGCTACGCGGACGCGATGCTGGACGAGCGGGAGTTCTTCATCCGCAAGGCGATCGGCTGGCTGCTGCGGGAGATCGCCAGGCGGGACCCGGCCTACGTGATCGCCTGGACCACCGCGCATCGGGCCCGGATGTCCGGAGTGACCTTCCGCGAGGCGATCCGCCGACTTCCCGCCGCCGACGCGGACCGGTTGCGCGCCGCCGGTTGATGTGTGCCGCCCGCGGTGGGCGGCACGGCAGGATGTGTCGATGACGACTCACCTGGTGGCCATGGGCGGCGGCGGCTTCTCGATGAACGAAGGCCCCTCCGCCCTGGACCGATACGTACTCGACCTCGCCGGTCGGCCCCACCCGCGCGTGTGCTTCATACCGACCGCCTCCGGCGACTCGGCCGGCTACGTGGACCGATTCCTCCGCGCGTTCGGACAACTGGACTGCAAGACAGGCGAGTTGAGCCTGTTCCAGCGCACCGGCGTCGACCTCGCGGACATGCTCGCCGAGCAGGACGTGATCTACGTGGGCGGCGGTTCCACCGCCAACCTGCTCGCACTGTGGCGCCTGCACGGCCTCGACGTCGCGCTCGCGGCGCGGGCCGCTGCGGGAGACCTGGTGGTATGCGGCCTGAGCGCGGGCGCACTGTGCTGGTTCGAGGGCGGCATCACCGACTCGTTCGGCCCGGAACTCCGCCCCCTCGCGGACGGCCTGGGCTGGGCCGCGGGCAGCGTCTGCCCCCACTACGACGGCGAGGCGGGTCGCCGTCCGGCGTACCACGCGGCGATCGAGGCAGGCGTCTTGGCACCCGGCTACGCCCTGGACGACGGCGCCGCGATCCACCTCGTCGACGGCAGGGTGCACGGTTTCGTCGCCGAACGAGCGGAGGCACAGGCATACCGGGTCGAGCCCGGGGTGGGCGGGGTGGATGGGGTGGATGGGGTGGATGGCGTGCGGGAGTCCGCGTTGCCGATGGTCCGGTTGTGACTTGGCCCGTGACGTGACCTGTGATCTCACCCGAGTGTCGCCTGGCCTTTGACCTGGATACTTACCAATCTTCTGGTACCTGAATTTCAGGTAGGTACTTGAGCGGAATGCAGCGCAGGAGCAGCATCGATACCGCGAGCCGAACACCCCCGACGGGCCTGACCCCGGGCAACCCGCCTCGCGCTCCCACCACCGCGATGGAACGAGTTCGACATGCCTGCCTTCGACATGCCCGCTTCCGACACGCCTGCTTCCCCTCATCGGCCCGATGCCCCCGATACCTCCGTGTCCGTCCTCGGTCTGGGTGCAATGGGCACCGCGCTGGCCGACGCGCTCCTTGCCGCCGGCCACCGCGTCACGGTCTGGAACCGCTCTCCGGCCCGCGCGGACGCCCTGGTCGCCCGCGGCGCCACCCGCGCCGACTCGCCCACCGAGGCGGTCGCCGCGAGTGCGCTGGTGGTGGTGTGCGTAACCGACTACGACATCGCGAACACGCTCCTGGCCGACGTCGGATCCACCGCCGACGCCGACCCGTGGGCCGGCCGCACACTGGTCAACCTGACCTCGGACACCCCCGAGCGCGCTCGGGAGGCCGCCGCCTGGGCCGCGGCGCGGGACATCCCCTACCTCGACGGCGCGATCATGGTGCCCACTCCGGTCGTGGGCACCGCCAACGGCTTTGTGCTCTACAGCGGTTCACGCCCCGCGTTCGAGGCCCACGGGGCGACGCTGCGGGCGTTCGGCCCGAACACGCCGTTCCTGGGCGAGGATCACGGCCTGGCCGCCGTCTACGACCTCGGCATGCTGGACTTCTTCTACACCTCGATGGCCGGCCTGACCCACGCCTTCGGTCTGGTCGGCGCGGACGGGGTGTCGGCAGCCGAGTTCCTGCCGTTCGCCAACATCATCTTCGGCATCCTGCCCAACATCATGACCGCCATGGCCACCGCCATCGACACCGACACCCACCCCGGCGACCAGGGCAACCTGACCATGGAAGCCGCAGGCATCGACCACATCCTCACCGCCGCCAAAACCCGCGGCCTCGACGTCGGGGTCCTGGAAGCCGTCAAAGACCTCACCACCCGCACCATCGCCCGAGGCCACGGCCCCAACGCCTTCACCGCCACCATCAAAACCATCCGCAACCCATAAGCCGAGTCGGGAACAGGGCGCGGGGAGGAGAGCAGGTGGGGGCGGGAGGCAATGGGGAGGGGGCGAGAGGGAGTGGGGAGGGGGCGGCGCGCAGCGAGGGCGGCGAGGCGCGGCGGGCGGGCCGGTGCTTTTCGGCTTCGCCGGGAAGCCTTTCGAATGGGCCGGGTGCTTTCGAGGTGCGGTGCGTCTTGGTCGGGTCGGGCACGGGTGGCCTTGTGCCAAACGGTCGGCGTGGGCTGGTGGAGGTGGGCCCGGTCCCGTGGTCACCGGCGGCCGGGAGCCTTGGACTACCCGGCGAGACACGGGCGTTGCTTGCCGGAAAGGCGCCGGCAACGGCGGAGCGGGAGGGTGCTTTCGTCGGGTCCGCCGGGGAGCCTTCCCGGGTTGGTCGGGTGTTCGCGGCCGGCGGTCGCGTCTTGGTCGGCGGCGGGAGGCTCAGTGCTAAACGGTCGGCGTGGACCGGCGGAGATCGAGCCGGTCCCGGGGTCACCGGCGGCCGGG
>NZ_JBIRRX010000013.1:106225-106763 GCF_044333915.1 Embleya sp. NPDC020886
GGAGCCCTGGACTCCCCGGCGAGACCCGGGCATTGCTCACCAGGAAAGGCGCTGGCAACGGCGGAGCCGGAGGGGCGGCCCGGTCAGGTCCGCCGAGGAGCCTTCCCCAGTGGGCCGGGCGTTCGCGGCCGGCGGTCGCGACTTGGTCGGCAGCGGGTGGCTCAGGGCTAAACGGTCGGCGTGGACCGGCGGAGATCGAGCCGGTCCCGGGGTCACGGGCGGCCGGGAGCCCTGGACTCCCCGGCGAGACCCGGGCATTGCTCACCAGGAAAGGCGCTGGCAACGGCGGAGCCGGAGGGGCGGCCCGGTCAGGTCCGCCGGGGAGCCTTCCCCAGTGGGCCGGGCGTTCGCGGCCGGCGGTCGCGTCTTGGTCGGGCTGGGTGCGGATGGCTCAGTGCTAAACGGTCGGCGTGGGCTGGTGGAGGTGGGCCCGGTCCCAGGGGCACCGGCGGCCGGGAGCCCTGGACTCCCCGGCGAGACCCGGGCATTGCTCACCGGGAAAGGCGCTGGCAACGGCGGAGCCGGGGGGTGCTTTCGT
>NZ_JBIRRX010000013.1:106862-107855 GCF_044333915.1 Embleya sp. NPDC020886
TCGGGTCCGCCGGGGAGCCTTCCCCAGTGGGCCGGGCGTTCACAACCGACGGTCGCGCTTTGGTCGGCGGCGGGTGGCTCAGTGCTAAACGGTCGGCGTAGACCGGCGGAGATCAGCCCGGTCCCACCGTCACCGGCGGCCGGGAGCCCTGGACTCCCCGGCGAGAGGTGAGCGTTACTCGGCGGGAAAGGCGCTGGCAACGGCGGAGCCGGGGGGTGCTTTCGTCGGGTCCGCCGGGGAGCCTTCCCCAGTGGGCCGGGCGTTCACAACCGACGGTCGCGCTTTGGTCGGCGGCGGGTGGCTCAGTGCTAAACGGTCGACGTGGACCGGCGGAGATCAGCACGGTCCCACCGTCACCGGCGGCCGGGAGCCCTGGACTCCCCGGCGAGACCCGGGCATTGCTCACCGGGAAAGGCGCTGGCAACGGCGGAGCCGGAGGGCGGCCCGGTCAGGTCCGCCGAGGAGCCTTCCCGAGTGGGCCGGGTGTTCGCGGCCGGCGGTCGCGACTTGGTCGGCGGCGGGTGGCTCAGTGCTAAACGGTCGGCGTGGGCTGGCGGAGGTGGGCCCGGTCCCGGGGTCACCGGCGGCCGGGAGCCTTGGGTTCCCCGGCGAGAGGCGGGTGTTGCTCGGTGGGAAAGGCGCTGGCAACGGCGGAGCGGGTGGGTGCTTTCGTCGGGTCCGCCGGGGAGCCTTCCCCAGTGGGTCGGGTCGTTTCGGCGGGCGGTGGCGGGAGGGGAGGAAGGCGGGGCCGTGGGTGGGCGATTCCGGTTGCTGGAGGGCACAACCCGGCCCTCGACACGCGCTCTTCCCGGTCGGTCCCGTAAAACCGCAGGTCAGCGGGAAACCGCGCGCTCGAAGCAGTCCCGGGATCCGGATCATGACCCTCGAAGCCCTCAGACCGCCTCTCGCCCGACCGCCCCGCGCCCCCCGGGGGGGGGGGGGGGGGCGGGGGGGGGGGGGGGCCCGGCGGGGGGGGGGGCCCCCCGCGGGGGG
>NZ_JBIRRX010000013.1:107863-109119 GCF_044333915.1 Embleya sp. NPDC020886
TGCCCGAATTCAACCGCCACATCATCGGCCCGATAGAACTCGTCCACGAGTTCCACTGACCCACCCCCCCCCCCACCCCCCCCCCCCCCCCCCCCCCCCCCCCCCCCCACCCCCCCCCCCCCCCCCCCCCAAAAAACGACCCAACCCACTGAGGAAAGCTCCCCGACGAGCCTCACCGAGCTGCCCTCCCAGGCGCCCCGACCCGAAACGCCCACCGAGAGCCCGACCCACCCTCAATCCACCACCGGCATTCACAAACCGGCCCTCGGCACGCACTCCCGCCGCCCATCCCCGCAAAACCGCAGGTCAGCGGCAAACGACGCGCCCGAGGTCGCCCCATCATCCGGATGCAGACCACCCAAGCCCACCAAGAGCCCTTCCGCCCACGACACCCACTCCGAAACGCCCGCAGAAAAGGCCGGGCCCACTCGGGAACGCCCCCCGGCGAACCCGACCGGACCGCCCTCCCGCTCCGCCGTTGCCAGCGCCTTTCCGGCAAGCAACGCCCAGGTCTCGCCGGGGAGCCCAAGGCTCCCGGCCGCCGGTGACCCCGGGACCGGCTCGATCTCCGCCGGTCCACGCCGACCGTTTAGCACTGAGCCACCCGCCGCCGACCAAGACGCGACCGCCGGCCGCAAACGCCCGACCCACTCGGGAAGGCTCCCCGGCGGACCCGACCGGACCGCCCACCCGCTCCGCCGTTGCCAGCGCCTTTCCGGCAAGCAACGCCCAGGTCTCGCCGGGGAGCCCAAGGCTCCCGGCCGCCGGTGACCCCGGGACCGGGCCCACCTCCGCCGAGCCACGCCGACCGTTTAGCACAAGGCCATCCGCTGCCGACCAAGACGCGACCGCCGGCCGCGAACACCCGGCCCACTCGGGAAGGCTCCCCGGCGGACCCGACGAAAGCACCCACCCGCTCCGCCGTTGCCGGCGCCTTTCCGGCAAGCAACACCCACCTCTCGCCGGGGAATCAAAGGCTCCCGGCCGCCGGTGACCACGGGACCGGGCCCACCTCCGCCAGCCCACGCCGACCGTTTAGCACTGAGCCACCCGCCGCCGACCAAGACGCGACCGCCGGCCGCGAACGCCCGACCCACTCGGGAAGGCTCCCCGGCGGACCCGACGAAAGCACCCACCCGCTCTGCCGTTGCCAGCGCCCTTCCGGCAAGCAACACCCACCTCTCGCCGGGGAATCAAAGGCTCCCGGCCGCCGGTGACCACGGGACCGGGCCCACCTCCGCCAGCCCACGCCGACC
>NZ_JBIRRX010000013.1:109215-250395 GCF_044333915.1 Embleya sp. NPDC020886
GACCGTTTAGCACTGAGCCACCCGCCGCCGACCAAAACGCAACCGCCGGCCGCGAACACCCGCCCCACTCAGGAAGGCTCCTCGGCGGACCTGACCGGGCCGCCCTCCGGCTCCGCCGTTGCCAGCGCCTTTCCCGGTGAGCAACGCCCGGGTCTCGCCGGGGAACCCAAGGCTCCTGACCGCCGGTGCCCCTGGGACCGGGCCCACCTCCACCAGCCCACGCCGACCGTTTAGCACTGAGCCATCCGCACCCAGCCCGACCAAGACGCGACCGCCGGCCGCGAACACCCGACCCACTCGGGAAGGCTCCCCGGCGGACCCGACGAAAGCACCCTCCCGCTCCGCCGTTGCCAGCGCCTTTCCAGCCGAGCAACACCCACCTCTCGCCGGGAGACCCCGGGCTCCTGACCGCCGGTGACCACGGGACCGGGGGCCCACCTCCGCCGAGCCACGCCGACCGTTTAGCACAAAGCCACCCGCCGTGCGCAACCCGACCTAAGGCGTGGATCGAACGTCAGCCCCGGTGCCCGGTCACGGTACTTTCGCGGTCTTGCCGGCCAGGAATGGATGCAGCAGCGTGAGCAAGGCGCGTGGGCGGTGCAGCGGGATGATGTGGCCGCAGTCTTCGATGACGTGTCCGGTGAGGTGGTCGGTGATCGGGCGGAGCTGGCGTTCCAGCGCGGCGCCGACGGGCCGGGCGCCCAACGCCATCGTCGGCACCGTCAGGCGGGCGGTGGCTACCGCCTGCTCGATCTGGACCGCGCTCTCGGGCAGCGCTCGGTAGTACGAGAACGCGCGGCTCAACGCCTGGCGGCCGGTGTATGCGCGGACGAAGGCGTCCCGGATTGCGGGGCGTACCCCGTCGCCGAGTGTGCCGGCGCGCAGAAACCAGTCGACGTAGGCGGCCTCGTGGCCCTCCAACACGGTCTCGGCAAGGCCGGGCGCGGCGGAATGGAAGCCGAACCACCACGGCGGCCCGTCGGCGAGGAATTCCTCGGCGCCGGGCAGCCTGCCCAGAAGGGACTCCATGACGACCAGGCGCCGGACGAGACCGGGGCGACGCAGGGCGAGGAGGAAGGCCGGCGCGGCACCCGCGTCGATGCCCACCACCGCGGCCGAGGACTCGCCGAGCGTGGTCAGCAGCGCTGCGGCGTCCTCGGCCAGGGTGCCCGCGTCGTACCCGGAGGCGGCCCGGCTGCTCGCGCCGAACCCGCGCAGGTCCGGCGCGATGACGCGGTAGCGGTCGGACAGGTCGGCCATGACGTCCGTCCACAGTTCCCAGGTGTGCGGGAAACCGTGCAGCAGCAGTACGGCCGGGCCCGATCCGACGAGAGCGACGTTCAGTTCGACACCGTTGACGGGGACGCGCCGCAGCTCGGGCATGGAGAGGCTCCAGGTGGGTGGTGAGGAATAGTGACCAGGTCACGTTAGGGAACTATCCTGGTCCGTCCAAGACGGCACTTTCCCTTCAGGTGGTGAGCTCCGAGTGACCACATCGAGGCCCGACGAACCCGGTCGGCGACCCGGCGAGCGGGGTGATCTGCTGGATCCGCGCTGCCCGACCCGCCAGTTGCTCGACCGCATCGGCACCAAGTGGACGTCGATGGCGGTCAAGGTGCTGGCCGAGGAGGCTCCGGACGAACTCCGTTTCGCGGAACTGCGGCGCCGTATTGCGGGCATCTCCCAGAAGATGCTGTCCGTCACCCTGCAGAGCCTGGTCCGCGACGGTCTGGTCGCGCGCCGAGTGGAACCCACCGTGCCGCCGGCCGTTCACTACCGGCTCACCGAGCTCGGCCTGTCCCTCGAAAGACCGCTCTCCGCCCTGCGGGTCTGGGCCGAGACACACATGCCGGAGATCGACCGCAGCAACCAACTCGCCGACGAGTCACCACCCTCCAACTAGGTACGGACCGACTGTGCTGGTCACAGCCACTCGTTGGTGGCAGGCAACACCCGTATCTCGCCGGGGCTCAGGGGTCCTGAACGCCGGTAACGGTGGGACCGGGTCCGCCTCCGCCGGTCCATGTCGACCGTTCGGCACAAGGCCATCCGCCTCCGCTGTCGACCAAGACGCGACCGCCGGCCGCAAACGCCCGACCCACTCGGGAACGCTCCCCGGCGGACCCGACAAAAGCACCAACGCGCTCCGCCGTTGCCGGCGCCTTTCCAGCCGAGCAACACCCCACTCTCGCCGGGGAATCCAGGGATCCTGACCGCCGGTAACCCCGGGACCGGGCCAACCTCCGCCGGCCCACGCCGGCCCACGCCGGCCCACGCCGACCCACGCCGACCGTTCAGCACAAGGCCACCCGCACCCAACCCGACCAAACACGCACCGCAGCCCTGAACAAGACCCGGAGAACGTGTCTTTCACACGTTGATGCCGGCCCGAGCGCAACGCGCAGCCTGCGGTATCGGGGGCCTCGTCGGCCGATGGTGTCCGCCGTCGGGCAGCGGACAGCGGACAGCGCACCTGCCACCCGACGGAAGTGGCCCGGTGTCACCGCAGGCCGGCGCTGCGCCACCAAGCCGGCCCGACTCGCCGCCGCCTCACCCTCGCCGCCTCACCACCACACGCGCGCCCCTGGCCCCGACCCGGCCTGCCCGGACGTCGCCGCCGGCCCGCGCCCGAGCGGCGCCCTGCCCGCGCCGACCGTGCTCCCCGTCGACCCGCCCGTCCGACGGGGCATCGCGGTGCTCAGGTGGCCGAGGTGTCCGTGTCGGTGTCCCCGTCTCTCCGGAGTAGGTCCTCGATGGTTTCGCGGCGTAGGAGGATGTGGGTGTTGCCGTTGTGGACGGCTATCACCGGGGGACGGCCGACCAGGTTGTAGGTGGAGGCCATCGACTGTTGGTAGGCGCCGGCGGCGGGGATTGCGAGGAGGTCGCCGGGGTGGATGTCGTCGGGGAGGTCGACGTCGGGGGCCAGGACGTCGCCGGACTCGCAGTAGCGGCCGACGACGGTGACCCGTCGGGTCTGGGCCGCGCCCGGGCGGCCGACCAGGCGTACCGTCGTGCGTGCGCCGTACAGGGCCGGCCTCGGATTGTCCGCCATGCCGCCGTCCACCGCCACGAAGACCCGGTGCGCGGTGCGCTTGACCACGAGCACCCGGTACAGCGCCACGCCGGCGGGACCGGTGACGGCCCGGCCCGGCTCGACGATCAGGCGCGGCACGGGCAGCTCGTACAGCGCACATTGGCGGGCCAGTTGCCGGCGCACGTCGATCGCGAACGACTCGATGTCCAAGGCGTGTTCGCCGGTCCGGTAGGCGATCCCGTGGCCGCCGCCCAGGTTCAGTTCGGGCAGTACGATCGCGTGCCGGTCGCGCAGCTCGGCCAGGAACCGTACCAGTGTGCCGATCGCCGCCAGCCAGGGCCGTACCGAGCCGATCTGTGAGCCCAAGTGGCAGTGCAGACCGGTCAGTTCAAGGTGCGGCTGGGCAACGGTGCGCAGCACCGCGTCGGTTGCGTCGCCCCGGGCGATGGACAGGCCGAACTTCTGGTCCTCACCGCCGGTACGGATCGCGTGGTGTGCGCCCGCCTCGATCCCGGGCACCACGCGCACCATCACCCGCTGCCGGCGCCTCGGCGCCACCAGCGCGGCCAACCGGGCGATCTCGGCCGGGTTGTCCAGCACGATCCGGCCCACGCCCAGGCGCAGCGCCGCGCGCAGCTCGTCCGCCGATTTGGCGTTGCCGTGCAGGATGATCCGCTCGCCGGGCATCCCGGCCGACGTGGCCAGCGCCAACTCGCCGGCCGAGCACACATCGAGCCCGAAGCCCTCCTCGCGCAGCCAGCGGACCAGGCCGCGACACAGGAACGCCTTGGCGGCGTAGGCGATCTCGACGCCCGGCAGCGCGCGGCGGTAGGCCCGGCAGGTGTCCCGTACGTGTTGTTCGTCCAGTACGTACAGCGGCGTCCCGAACCGTTCCGCGAGTTCGGCCAGCGGCAGGCCGCCGACCGCCAGATCGCCGCCGTGCGCCCGGGTCGAGCGCGGCCAGACGGCCGCGTCCACAACCGGCTCCGCAAGCGTGACGGACATGGCAACTCCCTTGTACACAAGCATGGGCACGAACCTGGAGATGAACCTGGACATGAACCCGGGCATGAACCCGGGCATGAACCCGGGCATGAACCCGGGCACGGGCCGGGGCATCAGCCCGGGCAATGGGTGACGGCAGGTCAGCCGACGACGGAAAGCACGACGAGAAGCGCGGTGACGGCGGCGGTGGTCCGCAACACGCCGAGCAACTGCGGTTCCCAGAAAGGTCCGACGCCCAACGCAAGGCCACCCGCCCCAAGGCCACCCGCCCCACAGCCACCCGTCCCGAGGCCACCCGCCCCGCCGAGCCGCGCCCCCGCACGCGAGTGGGCCGGCCCGACATCCGCCACCGGGCGCCGGCCGGCCTCGGCGGGCACCACCCCGACCCCACCCCCGCCCCCGGCCGAAACAGCCGTCGCCGCCACCGGCTCCGCGTGCCGCACCGGTGCCGCCGAAAGCCCCGGGTCGACCAGCAGACGCTCGCCGCCGACCTCGTCCACGAGCGAGCGCACCGCGCCCGCCCCGAGTCGGATCCACTCCTGCTCGACGCCCAGCACCGCACGCAACCGCGCCACCGACGTGAACGCGACCACCACCCGGGCACCCAGCGGATCCCGGCACAGCCGGACCACCCGAGCCCCGTCCACCGACCGCACCGGCACGATCAACACGCACCGGGCGGTGGTCGTAGAAGCGGGTTCCTCATCGGTGATCAACACATCCGACACGACAACCTCCGAAGTCCGGCTCCGCAGCCAACCGCGAGCCCCACCTCAGACGCTACGACGCCCCATACCGGGCAACCCCGCCCCTACCGCGCCCTTGATCATCCCCACCCCGTTGTTGACGCCCCCCTGACGCGATCCCGAACAAAACCCGGGAAATCCGCGCACATCGACCCGCCGAGAGCCCGCCCGACCCACGGCCCGCCCCCCTGTGCCAACCTCGATGCGCATGCCGACGCCCGGCGGCGAAAGGAAGCGCAGATGTACGACGGACGAGCCGGGCTCCGGGCCTGCTACGTCATCCTCCGTGCCTGGCTCGCCCTGTATCTCCTCTCCAGGCTGCCGGCCCTGCTCTCCGACGAATGGCAATACCGCCTGTGGTCCCCGCTGACCGCAACCCTGTCGATCACCGCGATGACCGTCCACGCGCTCGTCGTCATCCGCCGAGAGCTCCGCAAATCCCGCTCCCGAGCAACAGCCCACCACCCACACCCAGAGCAACACCTGGACGAATAGACGGCCGGACAAGTGGACGGGTGGACGGGAAAGCCCACCCCAGCGCCTAAGCCACCCCGCCCCACGCCCACTCCGTCGTCGCCACCAACGGCTGCCCCGGGCGCACCAGCCGCTGCGTCGGGCCCACCAGGCCGTTCGGCGGGCCGGTCTGCGGCTCCACGCACACATGCTCCGGCGGCAGGTCGTACACCACCGTGTAGTCGCAGTCCGAGGTCATCCGCAGCCGCAACGCCCCGGGCCAGGACAGCGTCGCGTCCACCCCGCCGGGCGTCCCGTAGCAGTCGTCACGGGGGCCCGGCAGTGGGGATATCCGGCGTCCGGTGGGCAGGTAGTCGGCGCCGCGCTCCTCCTGCCAGGCGGGCGTGAAGGACAACTCCAGCTCGCCGCCCACCGCCAACCGCCGCCGGAACCACGGGTGCCAGCCGGCCTGCGCGGGAAACGTCGCGTCCTCGGACTCGATCCGCAACACCGTGACCAGCCCGTCGGACGTCAGCGTGAAAGTCTGCTCGACCCGCCCCGCGAACGGCCACGGATCGGTCAGCGCGAACTCGAAGACCGCCGACGCCGCGTCCCCGTCGAGTTGTTTCCAGGACCCCCGATACCCCAGCCCGTGCAGCGCGTGCGGCGCCGCGTCGGCCGGGAACTCGTGGACGGCACCGTCGAATTCGAACCGGGCCGCACCCATCCGGCCGACCCACGGCACCATCGGGTAACTACCCCACTCGGCCGGCCGCTCGCCCTCGGTCCGCAGCAGTTCGAGCCCGCGCACCCGCAACGAGCCGAGCCGGCATCCGGCGTCCGGCAGAATCCGCGCCTCGGCGCCTTCGGAACGCAACCACACTTCGCCGTCGATCATGGTCGGCAGATTACGCGTAGCGTTCCCGAAGCTCCTTCTTGAGCACCTTTCCGGCCGCATTCCGGGGCAGCGCGGCGACGATCTCGATACGCTCCGGGAACTTCTGCCGCATCACTTCCCGAGTGTCCAGGAAATCCCGCACCGTACCCAGATCCGGCGGAATCGCCGGATCCGTCGGCACGATCACCGCGCACACCAGTTCACCGCGTTCGGCGTCCGGCAGGCCGATCACGGTGACCTCCGCGACCGTCGGGTGGGCGTCGAGCAGATCCTCGACCTCCTTGGCGCTGATCGTCTCGCCCTTGCGCAGGATGACGTCCTTGAGCCGCCCGGTGATGTACACATTGCCCTGCTCGTCCAGCCGGCCCAGATCGCCCGTACGCACCCGCCCGACCTCGTCGAACGCCTCGGCGTCCAGCCTCGCGTCCAGGTAGCCACGCATCACCTGCGGCCCGCGCACCCGCAGTTCGCCCTCCGCGCCGATCGGGAGCGCCGCGCCGTCCGGGCCGACCACGGTGACCTCCACCCCGCGGGTGGGCCGGCCCTCGGCCCGGGCCAGCACGTCGTCCGGGTCGTCCGGGCCCGCCATGGTCAGGATCGGCGCCTCGGTCATCCCCCACCCGGCCAGGATGCCGACGCCGCCCAGTTCGTGCTTGATGTCGTGGTGCAGCCCGGGCGGCTTGGGCGCGCCGCCGCCCGGGCAGCTCCGCAGGTACGGGAAGAGCGGGTCGCCGGCCGGCCGGCGGCGCTGGGCGGCCAGCCAGGTCTGGTGGAACACGGTGCCCGCGCCGGCCAGCGTGACCCGCTCGCGGCGCAGCAGTTCCGGCGTGTCCTCGGGGTGGAACGCCTCGGTCAGGATCATCGTGACGCCGTGCGTGAGCGCCGCGGTCAGCCAGGTCGTACAACCGCCGATGTGCGCGAACGGGAAGACCAGGGCGACCCTGTCCCCTTCGCGTGCGCCGATCCGGTCCGCCATGCCGACGCCCGCGGCCATGATCGTCGCGTCGGTGTGCCGGGCGCCCTTGGGGTCGGCGGTGGTCCCGGAGGTGTAGAAGTACCAGCGCACCGGGGCCTCCTCGGGCGTACCGGGCACCTCCGGCGGAGGCGGCAGCACGGCCGGGTCGCCGGTCGGCAGCGGTTCGTCCAGGACCAGCAGTTCCAGGCCCGGGACCCGGTCGCGCACCCGACGGGCCAGTTCGGGGTAGTCGTAGCCGCGCCACACCGGTGGCACGATCAGCATCGAGGCGCCGGTCTGCCGGGTGACGAAAACGAGTTCGCGTTCGCGCTGGACCGGCATCACCGGGTTCTGCACCACGCCGAGCCGGGACAGCGCGCCGACCAGCACGACGGATTCGAGCCGGGTGGGCAATTGCCAGGTGACCGTGGCGCCCGCGCTCAGGCCCCGGGTGTACAGGAACGCCGCCAGGGCCTCGGCCGCATCGCGGAATTCGCGGTGGCTCAGCCGTCGGCCGCGCTCGTCGACCAGCAACTCGCCATCGGGCGACTCGGCCGCCCGCGCCTCGATGGCCGCCCAGAGGCTCGTATGTGTCACCGTCGCACCCTCCTCGCCCCGCCCGTCCCGAATACCTATCAGGAACGGTCGCGACCCGACAGGCCACCGACGCCCACGCACCCACCCGAGCCGACCCCGCACCGCCGCAGCCTCACCCGCGCGGGACACCGAGCCCCACGGAAGGTAGGACGCCGAGCCGCACGGACGGGCGAGGCCACCGACCGACCCTCACGGACAGCGGGACGGCAAGCCACCCGGACAGCCGAGGCGGCCGTCCCCCACGGACAACACAACCCCCAACCGCCCGGACAGCCGAGGCAGCCGACTCTCACGGACAGCACAACGCCAAACCGCCGGACAGCCGAGGCCGCCGACCCTCACAGACAACACAACCCCAAACCGCCCGGACAAGCGAGGCCGCCGGCCTCACGGACGGCACAAACCCCAAGCCACCCCGACGAGCAGGGCCTCGACCCTCACAAATACAGAAAGTGCGGCGACACCACGATCACCGAAGGCACCAGCAACGCCGCCGCCGTCAGCAACCGCAGCCCGGCGGAGGCGACCGGCGCGCCCACTCGCACGCCCGCGACGGCCACCTCGGGGTGGGCGGTCGCCTGCACCTGGTGCACCGTCAGCTCCTCCTGGCGCTGCTGCGGCCAGGCGAAGCACGGGCAGAACGGCCCGCCCGCCTGCCCGGGGCCGGACAGCTTGACGATCGCCCGGCGCAGGTTGACCCGCGCGATCGAGCCGTGCACGTCCGCGTCCGCCGCCTTCTCCGACAGTTCGGCGGCGTGATCGGCCCATTCGCCGAAGAACCGCACCGTCGGGTAGGCGTCGGCCAGCGTGTCGGCGCAGACCATCCACTGTGCGTCGCGCCGGCGCAGGTGCCCCGCCATGTGGGTGAGCACCGCGTTCAGTTCCTCCGGGCGGAGCAGGTCCAGGGCCCGCGTGGTGGCCTCCACGCGCGGCGGTCGGGACGGCAGCAACACCAGTCGCGGTGCCTCGTCCTCGACGATCACCAGGCGCGGTCGGCCGCCGGCCTCCTCGTCCAGGAGCGGCGCGCAGTTCTCCAGCCGGTCCAGTTGCACGTGCAGCGCCCGCCGGTAGTCGCGGGTGGCACCCGCGCCCCGCCGCCAGCCGACCACCACGACCACCAGCGCCAGCACGGCGACGACTATCTGCGCGACCAGCGGCACGTGCGGCATGCCGATCTGCGGGTCGAAGCCGGCCGCCCGCATCGGGGCGAGCCACAGGTCGGGCGTGTAGACCGGCACGGCCAGCGCGAACGAGGCGAGCACGCCGCCGGCGGCGGCCCGCCAGGCGCGTTGCACGTGGCGCGGGCTGAAGCCGCTGTGTTCGGCCCGGCGCAGGACTTTGGGGGCGGTCACCAGGATGGCCGCCGCGAAAGCCGTCAGCACAAGTCCGTACAACACGTCCTCGCCGCCCCTTTCTGGCCTCGTCGCCGCCGTTCCCGTCCGGCCCTGCAACGGTTCTAGGCGCCAAGTGGTTTCCGCGTCCAGGAGACAGGCCACATCGGTCGGGTGATTTATTCGGCGGACACCAACCACCCGGTGGTATTGCGACCCGATGCGGACCCGGATCGAATCGGCGTGGAAACCGATTCGAATTGCATCGTCCCATCTCCACGCGCGTAATTTCGAACCCATGGGAGTGCCTTCATGCACGAGATCTCACGTTCTGCTGTGATCGCCGCCACACCGGACAAGGTCTGGGCGGTCATCGGCGACTTCGGCGCCCTCGGCGACTGGCACCCGGTGGTGCCGCCGAGCACGATCGAGGGCGGCGGCGACGCCAACACCCCGGGTGCCGTAAGGGCGTTCGCGATCGACGGCGAGGTGCTCTCGCGCGAGGAGCTGCTCAGCCACGACGCGGACGCGCATCGGATGACGTATCGCCTGATCCAGGTGCCGCTGGCGGTGCGCGACTACGTGGGCTCGCTCGTGGTGACGCCGCACCCGGACGGCAGCGAGGTGGTCTGGTCGGCCACCTACGACAGCGACGAGGACCTGGTGGAGACCGTCGAGGCGGTGTTCGCCGACGGCACCTACGGCGCGGGCCTGACCGCCCTGCAGGAGCGCTTCGCGTAGGACCCGCCCGACCCCTCGGGCGCCCCCGACCGCACGTCGCGGGCGCCCGAATCGGCGTCACATCCGGGTCTGGCCGACCACCCGCACGCTCTCGTCCTCGGCGCGATAGGCGATCCGCAGGCATCCGCTCCCGTCGAGCACCGGCACCGGGTCGCTCGCCGCGTCCGGTGCGAGCGACGCGTACTCGTTGCGATCGTCGGTCTCCGGCCCGGTTTGTCCCTTGACCCACAACACGCCGTCGGTGCCGCGGACGACGACCACGATCCGCCCGTCGACCGCGGCGATCGCGCGTACCGCGCCGCCGACCGCGCCGAACAGCGGCTCCGGCTCGCCCCAGCCGTCCTTGCCCGCGATCGAGGTCCACAGGGCGCCGTCGGCCCCGACGACCACGACCTGTGCCCGCCCGTCTGCGCCCACCGCGACGGTCGGCGGCCGGTCCGGCAGCGCACCGTCCAGGACCGGCTCGAACTCCGCCCAGGGCCCGTCCGGCCCCTGCTGCCGGATCGACCACACCCGACCGGCCGGGTCCACGTGCACGAGCACCTGCCGACCCTCGCCGTCGCGAACCGTGGCCATCCCGGCCGGCCCGGCCATCCCGGCCGTCGACGCGCCGGCCGGGATGCCGCCCGCGACCGGCCCGCCGCCCAGGCGCTCGGCGGCCGGCCGGCCCCCATCCGCCTCACCGGTGTCCGGCCGCACGTGCCACAGCCCGCCGTCGGTGCCCCGGTAGTAGACCTCCGGTCGTCCCGACGCGCCGAACCCGACGACCGGATCGCCGACCACGCCGTCCGCGAGGGTCCGCGCGGCGAGCCAGGTCTCGTCGTCGCCGGCCCGGCACAACAGGCGCAGCGCGTCTCCGGCACGGAAGAACACCAGGAGCCGCCCGTCGAGGGCCCGGGCCGCGACCGGAGCACCGTCGATCGGCTCCCCCAGGTCCACCCACGGCGTCCACTCCCCGTCCGGGCGTTCGGCGCGCGTGCACACGTGGTGCGCGTCCGCGCCGTGCGCGAAGACCGCGACCCGCCCGTATCGGTCGAGCGTGACGCCCGGGCCGCCCACGATCGTGCCGCCGAGATCGACCGGCGCGGCCCAACTCCCGGTCCGGGTCACCGGCAGTGCCCCCGCCGACCCGACGAACGCCTGATGGAACGGACTGCGCCCGATCGGTACCGAGTACAGGATCGTGTCGTCGGCCGTGTCGACGATCGACGCGACGACGCCGTCCCCCGATCCCACGTTCATCACCACCGCGCGGGTTCCTCCCGAAGTGAGCGTGACCGCCCCGGCGTTCGGCGTGTCGACGCTGCCGATCACCGCCCGGGTGACCGGGTCCGCGATCCGCAGGTCGCGGGCGGCGGCGGGCACCACGTACAGCCGGGAGCCGTCCGGGGAGACCGCGACGTCGGTGGCGCCGCCGTCGATCGCGATCGTGCCGAGACGGCCCAGGGTGGCCGCGTCCAGGATGTCCACGCCGCCCTCGCCGGCGACGTAGACGGTCACCCCGTCCGGCGCGCAGGCCAGCCCCCGGGGCGCCTTCGTCGTGCCCGAGGTGGTGCTGCCGTCGGCCAGGTCGAGCACGGTGATCAGGTCCCGGTCGAAGGTGCCCAGGTAGAGCCGGCCGCCGCCGGGGGCCGGCGCCAGCACCGTGGCCGGGGCGGGCACCGGGTAGCTGCGCACCACCGTGTTCAGCGTGGTGCTGAGCACCTCGATCGTGTACGGCGTGCAGCCGTCGTCCGCCGGCGGGCAGGACGCGAAGTAGACGGCGCGCGCGTCGGGGGCCGCCACCGGCGAATACGGCCAGCGCGCGGCGATCCGGCCCAGCACGACCGGCGACTCGGTGTCGATCACGGTGATCACCCCGCGCTCCGGCGAGGTGACGTACACGGATCCGCCCGGGACGGCGGCCACGCCGAGGACGCCGGGCACGTCGATGGTGGCGAGCGCGGTGCCGGTGACCACGTCCAGGACGGTGACCGTGTCGGATCTGTGGTTGGTGACGTACGACGTGAGCGTCGCGATCGGCGGCGGTCCGCCGGGTATCGCGGGATGGGCCATGGCATGCCTCCGGAGGCGTGGGGACGATCCATCGGATAGGTGCGGTGGCGCTCGGGACAGACCAACAGCACCCGGACGCTCTGTCAATCCACGGCCACCGACAGCGACCCCGAACCGCCTCGCGTATCGCATGGTGAGACGATCGCCGTATGCTTCGGCCACCCCGAACCGATCTTGAGGTGACCATGCATCGCAGCGACACGGACCACGCCGCGGCCGCGCTCGGCATCGACCTGCCGGTCCTGGAGGCGGTCCAGCGCCGCATCCTCTGGCTCGCCACGCGCATCGTCGACTCCGCGAACCACGACCGGCCGAACCCGGACGGGATCAAGGTCGGCGGCCACCAGGCGTCCTCGGCGTCGCTGGTGTCCGCGATGACCGCGCTGTGGTTCGCGCACCTCGACGGCCCGGACCGGATCAGCGTCAAGCCGCACGCGTCGCCGGTCTTCCACGCGATCCAGTACCTGCTCGGCAACCTGGACCGGGCGTACCTGACCACGCTGCGCGCCAAGGGCGGGCTCCAGTCGTACCCCAGCCGCACCAAGGACCCGGACCGCGAATGGGTGGACTTCTCCACCGGCTCGGTCGGCCTGGGCGCCGCGGCCCCGCTGTTCGGCGCCGCCGCCCGGCGATACGTGGACGCGCACTTCGGGCCGCGACCGGCGTCCCGCTTCGTCGCCCTGTTGGGCGATGCCGAGTTGGACGAGGGCAACATCTGGGAGGCCATCGCGGACCCGGCCACCCAGGGCCTGGGCAATGTGATGTGGCTGGTCGACTTCAACCGGCAGTCGCTGGACCGGGTGGTGCCCGGGGTGCGGATCGACCAGTGGCGCGGCCAGTTCGAGGCGGCCGGCTGGCATGTGGTCGAGGTCAAGTACGGCCGCCGGCTCCAGGCCGCGTTCGAGCGGCCCGGCGGTGCGGCGCTCAAGGCGTGGATCGACGCGATGCCCAACGAGCAGTACCAGGCGTTGTTCGGCCTCGCCGACCGGGACGTGCGCGCGCACTTCCTGGACGGCGCGCCGGCCGACGTCGCGGCCACCGTCGCGGACGTGCCCGACGCCGAACTGCACGCGCTGGTCACCGACCTGGGCGGGCACGACATCGCCGCCCTGCTCGACGCCTACCGGCGCTGCGACGCGGTCACCGATCGACCCAGCGTGGTCTTCGCGTACACCGTCAAGGGCTGGGGCCTGCCGATCGCGGGCAACCCGCGCAACCACTCCGCGCTGCTGAGCACCGAACAGGTCGCCACGCTGCGCACCGGGTTCGGACTGACCGAGCGCACCGAGTGGGACCGCTTCGACGCCGCCACCCCCGAGGGCATCCTGGCCGGGCAGCGCCGCGAGCACCTGGCCCGCGCGCCCAAGCCGGGCCCGCTCGGCGTCGCGGTCGCCGCCGCCACCGGTCAGCGGATGACCAAGCCGGTCTCCACCCAGGAGACCTTCGGCCGGGTCCTGGTCGAGCTCTCCCGCGACCCCGCGCTGGCGCCGTACGTGGTGACCACCGCGCCCGACGTGGCCACCTCCACCAACCTGGCCGGCTTCATCAACCGCACCGGCGTATTCGCGCCCACCGACCGCCGCGCGTGGTCCGGCGAGGGTGCGCTGAAGTGGATCGAGGGCCCGAGCGGGCAGCACATCGAACTGGGCATCTCCGAGATGAACCTGTTCCTGCTGCTCGAACAGCTCGGCCTCGCGGGCGACTTGTCCGGGCAACCGCTGATCCCGATCGGTACGGTCTACGACCCGTTCGTGTGCCGCGGCCTGGACGCGTTCATCCACGCCGTCTACTCCGGCTCGCGATTCATCGTGGCCGGCACCCCCTCCGGCGTGACGCTCGCTCCCGAGGGCGGCGCGCACCAGTCCACGATCACCGCGTCGATCGGGCTCGAACTGCCCGGCACCACGCTGATCGAGCCCGCCTACGGCACCGCGCTGGACTGGTTGTTGTGCGACGCGGTGGGCCGGATCGCCGGTGGCCCGGACCACGGTGTCGAACCGGACAACGGCGCCTACTACTTCCGGCTGACCACCCGGCCGATCGACCAGGCGCCGTTCGAGGCCGCCCGGACCCGACTCGGCGACGCGTTGTTGCGCCGCCAGGTGCTCGCGGGCGCCTACCGACTGCTGGAGGCGCCCGATCTGCCCGGCGCGCCCACGGTCTACCTGGCCGCCTCCGGCGCGGTGCTGCCCGAGGTGCTGACCGCCGCGCACGAGCTGCGCGACGAGGGCATCGCGGCGCACGTCGTGGACATCACCTCGGCCGACCGGCTCTACGCCGCCTGGCAGCGCACCCTGCGCCAAGGGGTGCGCACCGCGACCACGCCTTCCGCGCCGGGCGCGCTGCGCACCGCGTTCCCGCATCGGGCGCCGGTGGTCACCGTGCACGACTCGTCCTCGCACACGCTCGCCTGGCTCGGCTCGGCGCTCGGCGTGCCGAGTGTGCCGCTGGGCGTGGACCAGTTCGGCCAGACCGGCCGGATCGAGGATCTGTACGAGCTGCACGACCTGTTGCCCGGATCGATCGTCAACGCGGCGCTGGCCGCGCTCTCGCTCGCCTGACGGACCGGCCGCCGGGCGGGCGCCGGCCGGCCCGCCCGGCTCGCTCACGCGTACGGTATGCCTGCTGACGGAGCGTTCGACGATTCGAGGAGCTGTGCATGCGACACGGGGGCATGGGACGACGGTGGAGCACCTGGACGGCGGCGGGCCTGACCGCCGCCGTCGTCCTGACGGGGTGCTCGTCCGACTCCGGCGACAAGAACGACAAGGGCGGGCAGGACAAGAAGGCGGGCGGCACGGGGGCGCCGACCGGCGGCGCGGCACCCGCCGGCAAGGGCGACCGGGATCCGAAGTCGGTCTGGGCCGCGCTGCTGGCCGCGACCACCACCCAGCAGGTGGTCGAGTACCGCGGGGTGCGGACCGCGACCGGTGACACCGGCAAGGAGCAGACGGTCCGCGAGGACCTGTGGTCCTGGTACGACGCCGCCGGCAAGACCGCGTTCACCGACCGCGCGTACCAGGTCGCCGCGAACGCGCCGATCAAGCGCTCGTCGTGCGAGGCGGGCAAGGAGTGGAGCTACAACAACGCGCTCAAGCAGTGGACCGACACCAAGCGCCCGTGCGTGGTGGACATGGCCCGGGAGGGCAAGTACGTCGGTGACGGCATCCTGCCGACCGGCCTGACCGCCGAGCAGGCCAAGACGTTCGCCGCCCAACTCGAAGCCACGCCGGGCTGGTTGACCCCCTCGGCGGTGGAACCGGCGCAGCAGAAGGGCAAGTCGTACCTGCGGCTGACCGTGGACCTCAAGCCGCAGCCGAGCGGCGCCGGCTCCAGTGTCAACACCGATCTGCTGCTCAAGGCGTTCCGCGCCACCATCCCCGACTTCACCAAGGGGCCGTACCAGATCGAGAACTTCGGTCAGCAGAGCGGTTCGCCGGTGCGCGCGGTGTTCTGGATCGACCCGGCCACGCACCTGCCCGCGTACTCGGAGGTGAGCACGACCGTGGTGGACAAGGGCGCGGCGACCGGCGCGTTCCGGCAACTGCGCACGGAGTACGTCTTCGGCGGCCCCGCGCCCAAGCCGGATCACGGCACGCTGGTCCCGGCGCCCGCGCCGACCTGGCCCGAACAGGGCACCAAGCCGCCGCAGGTCTGAGCCCGCGCACCGCGAAAGGGCGGGTCCGGGGTTCCGGACCCGCCCTTCGCGTCGTCGTGTGCTCAGCGCGCGGCGAGCGCCGCGAGCGGCTCCCGGACCGGGTCGAGCACCGCGCTCAGCCACGCGGTGTGCTCGTGTGCGGCCAGCCACGCGTCCAGTTCGGCCAACGGCACGTACGCGACGTCGTCGACCTCCTCCGGGTCGAGCCCCAGATCGTCGCCGGCCAGGCCGACGAAGAGGTGGTTGAACTCCTTCTCGACCAGGCCCGAGACCTCGTCGGTGACGTCGTAGGTCACCAGGCCGGCCGATTCGAGCGTGGTGGGCTTGACGCCCAGCTCCTCGTTCAGTCTGCGCAGCACCGCGTCCCTGGGGTCCTCGCCCGGAAACGGGTGGCTGCAACACGTGTTGGACCATCGGCCCGGCGAGTGATACTTCGTCAGCGCCCGACGCTGCATCAACACCCGGCCCTCGTCGTCGAGGAGGAAGACCGAGAACGCACGGTGCAGCAGACCCGGCGGCTGATGAGCCTCCAGTTTCTCCGCGAGGCCGATCGTGTTCCCTTGGGGGTCCACCAACTCGACCATGACCCGACCGTCCGGCTGCTCCTGCGCCATGTGCTCTCCCTGCTGTTCGGCCTTGCCTGCACAGTATCCGGCGGGCGGGTCAACGGGCCCTCGATACCGCGCCGACGCCCGCTACATCGTTGTCTGTAGGCCGGAATCCCACCTGCCGACGATCCCCGGGCCGCGTCCGCGCGAGAGGCTGGTGGAGTCCGTTCGCCGGTGCTCTCGTCCCCCCGGGGCGAGCCGCCCGGCCCCGCCCCGAGGAGGTGATCACCGTGGTCGTCGCCATGATCGTGGCCTGCGAGGTGGGCTTTTGGGTGTTGATCGCCCTGGGCCTGCTGAGCCGCTATGCCCTGCGTCGCCGCCGGCTGAGCAACGTGTTCCTGTACGGCACGCCGCTGCTGGAGGTGATCCTGCTCGTGGTCGCCGTGGTGGACCTGCGCGGCGGCGCCACCGCCGGCGCGCGGCACGGGATCGCCGCGTTGTACATCGGGATCACCGTGATGTTCGGCCACCGGGCGATCCGGTGGGTGGACCAGCGGGTGGGCTACCACTTCCTCGGCGGGCCGCTGCCGTGGCGACCGCCGGCTCGGGGGATGGATCGGGTCCGGTACGAGGCGATCGAGTTCGCCCGCATGGTGGGCGCGATGGCGATCGCCGGAGCGCTGCTGGGCCTGTTGATCCTGGTCACCGGCGACGCCGAGCGCACGAAGGCGCTGACCGACTTCTTCGGCGCCCTCGGTGGGCTGACCGCGATCTCGCTGGTGATCTCGGCGGTGGGCGCGTTCGAGGCGTTCGGCAAGCCGCCCAAGCCCAAGCCCCCGCCGCGCCGGCTGCGCGATCGCGCCGCCGCCTGACGGGCCCGCGCGGCGCCCCGGCGCCCGCCCGACGGGCCGCGGCCCCGGAACACCTGGCTGGTGTTCCGGGGCCGCGGCACATACGACGGTGGGCGTTCAGCCCATCATCGCACCGGCCATGTTCGCGGCACCGGCGAGCAGGTCGCCGCCCGCCTCGGCGCAGTCGTCGCCGGGCGCGGCGTGCGGCGGCGGCGGGAGCTCCCGCGCGCAGTCGTCGGCCGGGGCGGCGTGGTGCGGCGACGCGGGGTGACCCTCGTGCCCGGAGGGCATCGGGGTGGCGTGCTCGATGTCGTCCGCGTTGATACAGGTGTTGCCGAACGTGGGGTTCAGCGCCGCGATGATGTCGACGGTGTTGCCACACACGTTGACCGGGATGTTCACCGGCACCTGGATGTTGTTGCCGGAGATGACGCCGGGCGAGTCCACGGCGGCGCCGTCCGCATCGGCCGACGCGAACGCCTGCCCCCCCATCGCAACCGAACCGCCGAGAATGGCGGCGGTGACGACCGCACCCTTGGTGAGCTTGTTCACTGGTAGTTATTCCCATCGATCGATAGACGGTGGAACCGGAGTTCCGGGCCGTCCAACGCACCTGGGCGCACACCGGTGACGGGGGGCGTGCGAACTTCCCCCGTAAGTAGCAACCCGCGCGTACGCGGACGTCGGACGGCGCTATCGACGGGGGAATCGGGGCACTGCACGCGAATGGCTCAACGAGCCGGGCACCGATTGATCACGCGCGCGCGATCGCCTCGTGGTGGTGAATCACTTCGGCGACCAGGAAGTTGAGGAACTTCTCCGCGAAGTCGGGGTCGAGTTTGGCGCTCTCCGCCAGCGCGCGCAGCCGGCGGATCTGTACCGCCTCGCGGGCCGGATCGGCCGGCGGCAGCTTGTGCTCGGCCTTGAGTACGCCGACCCGCTTGGTGCATTTGAACCGCTCGGCCAGCAAATGGATCAGCGCGGCGTCGATATTGTCGATGCTGTCCCGCAGGTCGAGCAGTTCGGCGGGCGTGCCGGGCGCCTCGCCCGCCGTTTCGTCAGTGGTTCCGTTGGCCATAACGGGTGACCCTACCCGGCGACGTCGCGCGAGCGGACGGACGGCGTTCACCGGCCCCGGACAAGGCCCGCGACGCACTCGTCACCACCGCTCTTTCGAGCAATCACGACAAATATCACCACCTGTCATCTCTCGTTCTGCCAGGTGTCACATCGCCACCTGCGGGGGACCCTTTGAGTACGGTCCGCGCCGTCGGCTGTCCCTGTCGCGGCGCACCGACCGTTCGGCGGTGCTCAAGGGGATGCGGCCGGGGCTGCAGTAGGGGGCGAACGACATGATGGAGGAAGTGCGTCTGACGCCGAGCGAGCGGCGGATGCTGGAGGAGATCGAGTACGAACTGCGCAAGGACCAGGAATTGGACCTCGCGCTGCGTACGATGCGTCCTTCCCGCAACCGCCGGCGGACCGCCACCCGCGGCCGGGTCGTTCCGGGTGCGGGCTCGATGCCGGCCTCGAAGCGGGCCCGGCGCCGGATGCGTCGGCCGACGCTCTCCGGCACCTGGCACGTGCTGCTGCTGGTGGTGCTGTTCGCGGCGGTGTTCGCGGCGCTGGCCACCACGTCCGGCGTCTACCTGGTGGTGATCGCGTTCGCGCTGATCATCATGGGCTGCACCACCACGCTGGTCTGGCTGTGCGTGAGCTTCCTGTTGCGGCGCGGCGACAAGACCTGATCGCCCACCACGATCGACCCGGCACCCGTCAGCGGGCCCGGTGGTTGCGGCTGCCGGTCGCCCGGCTGAGCCCACGCCCGCGCGCCGCGACCATCAGCGTGCCCGCCGGGGCGGCGACGCCGAGCATCAGGGCCGCGTCCAGCGCGTCCAGGCCGCCCTTGCCGATCGAGTAGAACACCAGCGCCAGCGACGCGAACATGCACATCAGCACCGCGGCGGTCATCCGCTCCGCGCGCCGTCCTCGGGTGAGCAGCCACAGGCAGCCGACCAGGCCGACGCACAGCGTGACCAGTGCGGCGATCGCGGTGGTGGTCATCGCGCCTCCTCCTCGTGCTGCCTGCGACCCCCACGGGCCCCGTCCGATCGATCTACCCGAGGTGATCGCGTCGATGCGCGATCCCACCGGAATCGAATCCTAACCGGCGGTTACCCCCCTGGGGTATATCATTCGCACATGACACTTCCCACGCCCCCGTGCGGCGGCATCGTCCGGCTGGATCTGCTCAAGCGCGTGGGCGCGGCGACCGCCCGGGTGACCCTCGTGGTCGAGCGCTGCCGCCGCGCCTGCCCCCGCCGGCCCGGGTAATCGTCGCCACTCGCGCCCGGCAACCGTTCGACGTCGATCGGCGGGCGGGCCGCGCTCGCGGTGTCAGCTCCGGTCGGGCGTGAAGAACGGCAGCACCCGTTCCTCGCCCGTCGGCCGCAGGTCCACCCGCACCCGCATGCCCGAGTGGATCTCGGTCGGTTCCACCTCGACCAGGTTGGTGAGCATGCGATAGCCCTCGTCCAGGTCCACGATCGCCACCGCGTACGGGTCGCCGGGTTCGCGCGCGGCGGGCCGACGCACCACGGTCCAGCTGTACACGCTGCCGCGCCCGGCACTGGTGGCCCACTGCAACGCACGCGACGAGCAACCCCGGCACATCTCGGTGGGGGCGAAGTTCGCCGTCTCGCACGCGCCGCAGCGCTGATAGCGCAACTCCCCCTGTTCCGGGGGCACCCGCACCGACGCGGCGGGGGTCACGGGTACACCGATCTGCGGTCCCAACACGGGTGTCACGGCCTTTCCGTTCGGTCGTACTTCGTCTCGCCCGTCGATGTTCGAAACGAGCGTTCGGCTGCATGCTCGCGCACCAAGCGCGTGGTTGCCGAATCGGTCGCACACGCGTTCCCGTCGGCGAAAACGGCACCCCCCGAGGGGAGGACGTCGACAGGACTTCTCGGCCAAGTCGGGGACAGGGCTTGCGTGATTGGCGCAGGATGGGTAGCGCAAGTGATCCGCCACGGCGCGTAATCGTTCCGCGCGGGCTCGGGGTGGGGACGCACGGCAGAGAGGTTGCGCGATGAGGGCACCACGCATGGCACCGCGCCCGGGTGACCTGGGGCGCGAGCACACACCCGAACCCGCCTCCAGGACGGAGCCCATGCCTCTCGTCGAGCGCGAATTCATCCAAGGCGAGCTCCGCGAACACCTGTTCGCGGTCCGCGACACCGGCGAGGGCCGGGTCGCGATCGTCAAGGGCGAGGCCGGCATGGGCAAGTCCGCCGTGCTGGACTGGATCAAGCGCACCGCCGTGTCCGAGGGCTTCGCCTCACTCGATGTGACCGGGTACGACCTGGAGAAGGTCCGGGTCTACGGTCTGGTGAAGCGACTGTTCAACGATTTGTACAGGCTGGACGAGCCGGGGCGGAAGGAGCGACTGGGCGAGTGGTTCGGGATCCTCGCGCCGATCTTCGGCATGGTCCCGCGCCAGCCCAAGGAGTCCCCGGACACCGAGACCGTGCGCAACGCCCTCGACGCGGTCATGCACGGCTACCTGTCGCCGGACCGCACCCCGCTGATCATCGTGGTCGACGACGCGCACTGGGCCGACCGGCCCTCGATGGAGTGGCTCGCCCGATTCGGCCTCCAGGCGCGCGAGTTCCCGGTGCTGATCGTGGTCTCGTACCGCCCCGAGGAATACAGCGACCTGCTCGCCGACTCGCTCCGGGCGTTGAACGACGTCGCGGTCACCAGGGTCGCTCGACTCACCGCGTTGAGCATCGAAGGCGCCGCGACGGTGATTCGGCACCGTTTCCCGAACCAACCGGTGGACGGGGAGTTCATCGAGGGATGCCATCGCTTCTGTGGCGGGTTGCCCCAGACCCTGCGCGAACTCCTGCGCTATATCGAGGAGAACCGGATCGAGCCGTCCTCGGCCGCGTTGCCCCGACACGGCAAGGCGATGGAGGAGCACGCGACATACGCGTATCACGAGGGGCAGTTCAAGGAGCGCTTCGCCCGACTCGGACCCGATTCCCGCCGGCTCGCCCAGATCGCCGCGATCCTGACGCCGCACCTGACCGTCGAACGGGCCTCGAAACTGTCCGGGATGAGCCCGGCGCAAATCGTCGACGCGGCGTGGGACCTGTATCGGCAGGAGATCCTCACCGACGTCACCGATTCGGGCTCGGCCTGGGGCTTCACCCACTCGCTGGTGCAACGCGCGGTCTACAGCCACTGCTTCGCCCCGAACGAGCGCTCCGCCCTGCACGCACGGGCGGCCCGGCTGTTGCGCGAGGACCAGTTCTCCGCGCAGACCGCCGCGACCCACGTGCTCCAGATCGTCGGCACCGAGGACCGCTGGGCCACGGGCATCGCGGTGGACGCCGCTCGCGAGTGTCTGGCGTCCGGTGTCCCCGAGGCGGGCGTGACCTACCTCCGGCACGCCCTGGACCACCTCGCGCCGAGCGACATGCGGGCCCGGCTGCACTACAACATCGGCCGCGCCTACTTCGTGAACAATCCCCGGGCCAGCCTCGAACCACTGCAACAGGCGCTGCGGGAGTCCGGCGAACCGGGCGTGGATCTGCTCCGCACCAACATCGTCGTCGAATTGGGCCGCTCGCTCGCGTTCAGCGGTCAACTGCCCAAGAGCATCGAACTCCTGGAACAGGAGATCGACATCACCCCACTGGCCAAGCGCCAGCGCCTGTACGCCGACCTGTTCATGTGGGCCGCCTTCTGGGAGGACGACACCGGCTTCGCGTCGCGCGCCCACAACCTGCAACGGCTGACCGTGCGGCTGAACACCGAAGGCGCCGCCACGTCCCGGACGAACTGCTCGCTGTTCGCGCTGGTCGCCTGGTACGGCGTGCTCAGCGGACGCCGGCTGCAGACCACCACCAAGTTCGCCCGGGCCGCGCTCGGGCCGGTGCGGCCGAACAACGAACGTCAGGGGTTCAGTTGGGTCGAGGACGGTTGGGGCTTCGAGATCCCGATGGTGCTGACCCTGACCTTCATCTACTGCGACCTGTTCAAGGAGGCCCAGCAACTCCTGGAGAAGGGCATGGCCGAACTCCGGGACAACGGCCGCCAGCGTGCCCATCTGTCCTACGGCCACGCCTTCCGGGCGATGTTGTACTACCGGATGGGCCGGCTCAAGGAGGCTCGCGAACAGGCCGAGATCGGTCTGGAGATGGCGGAGCAACTCGGTGAGGGCACGCCGTCGCAGTGGTACGCGGCGGGTGTGCTGATCCAGACCCTGATCGCGCTGGGCGACATCGACGAGGCCGAGAACACCTCGCGCCGGATCGGCTTCGACGATCCGGCGAAGGTCGAACAGGCCACCCGCGTACTGCCGGTCCCCGCCATCGTGCTCGCCGAACTGCGGATCGCGCAGGGCAGGCACGACGAGGTGATCCAGCCGCTGACCGAGCTCGGCGAGCGGCTGCGCGCTCGTGGCATGGACAACCCCGCGTGGTGCCCGTGGGGCCTGTTGCTCGCCGAGGCGTTGAACGCGGAGGGGCCGCGGCAGAACCGGAAGCTGGCGCTGGAAGTGGCCAAACAGGCCGTCACCCGGGCCGACACGTTCTACGCCCCCGTGGCCGCCGGTCAGGCCAAGCGGGTGGCCGGGATCATCGAGGACAACGTGAACGCACAGCAGGCGTTGTGGGACGCGGCGGTGGCCCTGGAAGGCGTCGGCGCCAACTACGAATACGCCAAGGCGCTGCTCGCCTACGGTGACCGGCTGCGCAAGGACGGCCACAAGCCGGACGCCATCGGCGAGTTGGAGCGGGCCCGGGACACCGCGATGGCCTGTGGCGCGATCCCGGTGCAGACCCGGGCCGCGGCGATGGTGGAGTCCCTGGTCGGTGCCATCGCGCTGCCGCCGGTCGATCACGGTCGTGCGGACGCGGACGACTGGGTGGACGAGTACAGCGGCGGATACAGCCCGTTCGGCATCCCGCATCAGGAGGCCCGCCCGGACACGGACGGCGATCGTTCCGAGACCTGGCCCTTCCGCGACGGCCCGACCCGCCGGCCCGAGGCGGAGTAGCCGCGATCGGTTCCGGGGCGCGGTCCCGGTACGGTAGCGGGGTGATCGACACTGCTGCTTCCTCCCCCGTTGGTGCCGTCGCCGCCGGTCTCGCGACGATCGCCGCCGACGGCACCGTCCTGGACACCTGGTACCCCGCACCCGAGCTGACCTCGGGCGACGTCGACGGCAAGGCCGAGACCGTGCGCCTGTCCGCCGACGAGGCGATCGAGGCGCTCGGCGCCGACGCCGCGGCCGGCCTGGGCACCGACCCGGTGCGCGGGGTCGAGGTCGTCGCCGTGCGTACCGTGATCGCGTCGCTGGCCGCCGGCCCGGTGGACACCCACGACGCGTACCTGCGACTGCACCTGCTCAGCCACCGCCTGGTCCGCCCGCACGGGCAGAGCCTGGAGGGGCTGTTCGGCCTGCTCCCCAACGTCGCGTGGACCAACCTGGGCGCGGTCCCGGTCGACGGCGTGGACGCCGCCCGGCTGCGGGCCCGGGCCGCGCGGGTGCCGTTCGAGGTGGCCGGTGTGGACAAGTTCCCCCGGATGACCGAGTTCGTGGTGCCCGGCGGCGTGCGGATCGCCGACACCACCCGGGTCCGCCTGGGCGCGCACCTGGCCCCCGGCACCACCGTGATGCACGAGGGCTTCTGCAACTTCAACGCGGGCACCCTGGGCGCGTCGATGGTCGAGGGCCGCATCAGCGCGGGCGTCGTGGTCGGCGACCACAGCGACATCGGCGGCGGCTCCTCGATCATGGGCACGCTCTCCGGCGGCGGCAAGGAAACCATCTCGGTCGGCGAACGCTGCCTGCTCGGCGCCAACGCCGGCATCGGCATCTCGCTCGGCGACGACTGCGTGGTCGAAGCCGGCTGCTACATCACCGCCGGCACCCGGGTCACCACCCCCGACGGCAAGGTGGTCAAGGCCGCCGAACTCTCCGGCCGCGACGGCCTCCTGTTCCGCCGCAACTCGGTCACCGGCACGATCGAGGCCATCGCCCGCACCAAGTCCTGGGGCGCCCTCAACGAGGAACTCCACAAGAACGACTGACCCCGCCCGGGGCCGCCCCACCTCCCGGGCGGCCCCACCGGGCCCACGCACTGCGCCGGCCCCGGCACACCCACGCGTGCGGCCTTGCGACCTCGGCGAGCGATGCGCGCGGATCGGCCCTCACTCCTCGATCAGATCCCCCGCCTTCGCCCCCGTGGCCACGGCCCGAATGACCTTCCCCGTCGGCGTCCGCGGCAGCGGCTCGGTGCGCAGCTCCCAGTGCGCGGGCACCTTGAAGTGGGCCAGCCGTTCCGCGACATAGGCGCCGAGCGACTCGGCGGTGAGCCCCGCTCCCGCCGCCGGCACCACGATCGCCTTGACCTCCTCGCCCCACTCCGGATGGGGTACGCCGACCACCACCGACTCGGCCACCTCGGGGTGCGCGTCCAGGCAGTGTTCGATCTCGGCCGGGTAGACGTTCTCGCCGCCGCGCAGGATCAGGTCGCTGCGCCGGGTGGCCAGGTAGAACCGACCGCCTCGGGTGTATCCCAGGTCGCCGGTACGCAGCCGGCGATCCGCGGTGAGCGCCTTCGCGGTGGCCTCGTCGTTGCGCCAGTAGCCACGCATCACCAGCGGACTGCGGATCCACAACTCGCCCTCGACGCCCTCGGGCGCCTCGGTGCCGTCCTCGTGATGGACCGTCACCTCCACCGTCGGGACCGCCGCGCCGATCGCGCCCGGCTCGTCCTCCAGTTGCGCGGCACCGGCCGTGGTGGCCACGCCGCCCGACTCGGTCAGGCCGTACCCGACGCCGAGTGCGCCCTTCGCGTTCGGGAACACCTCCTGGAGCCGGCGCACCAGTTCGGGCGAGAAGGCCGCGCTGCCACCGCCCAGTCGGGTGATCGAGGACAGATCCCGGTTCGGCGTGTCCGGGTGGTTGGCGACCCGCCAGCCCAGCGTGGGCACCAACGCCCAGGAGGTGCAACGCTCGCGCTCGATCAGTTCGAGCAACCGCGGCACCTCGAACCGGCCGCTGTACAGGACCATGGTCTGACCGCCGGCCAGCGCGGCCACCGCGCCCGCGAGCAGGCCCGAGACGTGGAAGAACGGGCTGTTCACCAGCCAGCGTCCGGGCGGCGCCTGGGCGAGCTTCTCGGCGGGTACGTGTGCGGTCGCCCGGGCGCCGAGCAGCGCCTGGAGGTTCTGCATCGCGACCACGTTGCGGTGGGTGAGCACGGCGCCCTTGGGCCGGCCGGTGGTGCCGGAGGTGTACAGGATCAGCACCGGGTCGTCCTCGTCGGCGGCGCCCGGCGGCAGTTCGGCGTCGGGCGCGTGGGCCGCCAGGGCGGCGCAGTCGGCCTCGATCTCCAGTACGGGCACACCCAGGCTGCGCGCCGCCGCCGAGGCCCCACCGAGCCGCTCCAGCCGGCGCCGGTCGGCGACCACCAGCTTGGGCGCGCAGTCCTGTACGCCGTAACGGAGCTCGTCGGCGGCCCACCATCCGTTCATTCCGACGGTGATCGCGCCCAGCGCGGCGGTGGCCTGAAATACCGTCAGCCACTCGGGCCGGTTGGCCGCCAGGATCGCGACCCGGTCCCCCGGGCCGATGCCGTGGCGCTCACGCAGCGCGAGTGCGGTCGAGGCGACGTCGCGCACGTGTTCGGCGAAGGTGATCCGGCGGTCCTCGTACACGAGGTATTCACGGTCGCCGAACCGACGGGCCCGTTCGACGAACGCGCTGATCGAACGGGGCCGGTCGGCCAGGACCAGCGACGGGACGCCGAGGACGTCCTCTTCCACGAGGGCGAACGGCCCGTCGGGGGCGGTCAGGGCTCGGAGGGTGGGGTCGGCGGGTGCGGCGGAGGTGGGAGCCATGGCCGGACCTTAGAACTGCTTGATCGAGTCATTCAAGTATGAGGGGGTGTGATCTGACACGTGTTCAGGTCCGACCCGAGCCCCGACCACCACCGGCCGAAGTCGTGGGCACAACGAACCCGCACGGCCCGAGGCGCCGGTGGCGTGGCGGTGTCGGTCGTGTCGCGGGTGGGCGCGGTGGTGCCGGTACCCGGTATGGGTAGGCTGTCGGTTCCGAGTCGACGGGTGGGGGTGGCGCGGTGGAGGTGGGTGGGGGCGGCGGGCCGCTCCGGGTCCGGCTCGCCGGGTCGTTCGGGCGGTTGTTGTTCTTGTTGTTGCTTCTGGTCGGCACCGTCGGGATGCACACCGTCGGGCATCCGCAATCGTCCGCGCCGGCTGCGATGGCCGGGCAGGGCGGGGCGACCGTCGGCGACGGGATGGGCGGACACGGGGACGCGGTCGGGTCCGGCTCCGAGCACGGTGGGGGTGCCGGGCACGGGGAGGGCTCCGGGTCCGGGTCCGGGTTGATCTGTGTCGCGGTGTTGTTCGGGGGGCTGGCGCTCGGGCTGGTCCGGCTGGTCCGGGGGCGGACGCGAAGGCTTGGCCCGGGGGCTTGGCGGGCGGTTGTCCGTGGGTTGTGGGGGCTGTTGCGGGCCGTGTCGGCGCCGCTTCGACCGCCGGATCCGGTGCGGCTTTCGGTGCTGCGTAGATAGGGCGATCCCGGTTGCGGGCCACGGCCCGTGACGCCACGTCAGCCCTGCCGGCCCGCGCGCTCCGGCGCCGGCCGGATCGTAGTCACGACCGGGAGACGAACCCCATGCAGTCGCACTTCCACGGGCGCCTTCGGCGCGCCCGCATCCTGGCCGCGCTCGCTCTCGCGGGCACGCTCGTGCTCGCCGCGTGCGGTGCGGACGAGGACGAGAACGAGGACCGAGGCAAGAAGGGCGGCGGCACGGCGCCGACCGCTGCGGCCACGGCGCCGGCCTCGCCCGGCACCGGCGCGGCGGTGTTCGCCGACGCCGATGTGATGTTCGCGCAGATGATGATCCCGCACCACGAACAGGCCGTGGAGATGGCCCGGCAGGCGCCGGCCAAGGCGGCCGACCCGGAGGTCAAGCGGCTGGCGGCGGCGATCGAGGCGGCGCAGGCGCCGGAGATCGCGTTGCTCAAGGGCTGGTTGACCGCGTGGGGCAAGCCGCTCGCGGCGCCGATGGGTCACGACATGAGCGGGATGATGTCGGCCGCCGAGATGGAGGCGTTCGGCAAGTCGTCGGGGGCCGACTTCGATCGGCGGTTCCTGGAGCTGATGATCGTGCACCACGAGGGCGCGATCAAGATGGCCGAGGACGAACTCGCCAAGGGCACCAACCCGGACGCGCGCGGGCTGGCCGAGGCGATCCGGGCCACCCAGGCCGACGAGGTGACCTTGATGAAGCGTCTGCTCGGCGGCCGGGGCGGCAGCGCCGCGCCGACCACCGGCGCCCCCGCGCACCACTGATGCGGTCGGCCCCGCCCGGAGACCGGGCGGGGCCGACCGGGCGTGGCGTGGGCGTCAGTTGCGCGCCGCCATCATCGGCAGCAGGGCGTTGTCGACCAGGGATTCGATCTCGGCCCGGGACATCGGCACACCGGTGAGGGTGAAGCGCTGGCACAGGACCGAGGGGCCGGTGAGCACACATTCGGGGGCGAGCGCGCCGGTGCGGGCCTCGCCCCGGGCGATCGCGTCGCCGATCAGTTCGGTGAGGAGGCGTTGCCACGGGCCGATCACCCGCTGCTCCCACATCTCGCCGAGCTCGTGGTGTCGGCACATCTCGCCACTGAGCACCCGCATCCCCAGCCCGAGTGCGCCGTGCATGCCCTGCGCGACGGTCTCCAGGTAGACGATCAGGTCGGCGCGCAACTCGCCGGGCAGCGTCAACGATCGCGGGTCGGGCAGAGCGGCGGAGAGCGCGTCGGCGACCATGCTCATCTTGTCCGGCCAGCGGCGATACAGCGCCGACTTGCCGGTCTCGGCTCGGGTCGCCACCCCTTCGAAGGTCACCGCGCCGTAGCCGCGCTCGCCGAGTTCGGCGAGCACCGCCTCGGTGATCGCTCGCTCCAGCGTGACGCCGCGCTTCCGGGGCCGTTGTCGGTAGTCGGTGACCAGCAGGGCTGTCTCGACTCGACCCGCGCGTACTCCTGTGCTCACTCTCGCCTCCGCGGCCATGGTACAGAAAACGTTTGCGTTCTCTACGGGAAAAGCCCTAGGTTCGCGTAGAGAACGCTCACGTCCACTAGTAATGCGAGGCAATCCATGACGACGGCACCTTCCGAGGTCGCCGGCTCGACCGGATCCCCAGCCGCCGAAGCGCCCCACGCGCGTCGCGGATTGGCCCTGGCCCTGCTCGCAGGGGCTCAGTTGATGATCGTGCTCGACGCGACCATCGTGAACATCGCACTGCCCGACATGGGCAAGGCGCTCCACATCAGCGAAACATCGCTCTCGTGGGTGATGAACGCCTACATGCTGACCTTCGGCGGCCTGTTGCTGCTCGGCGGTCGGCTCGGTGACCTCTTCGGCCGACGCCGCCTGCTGGCGCTCGGCCTGATCGTGTTCACCGCCGCGAGCCTGCTCGGCGGGTTCGCCACCAGCGAGGCGCTGTTGCTGGCCGCGCGAGCCCTGCAGGGCGTCGGTGGTGCGATGGTGGCCCCCGCGGTCCTGTCGTTGGTGACCACCACCTTCGAGGAAGGCCCGGAACGCAACAAGGCGTTCGGGGTCTACGCGGCGGTGTCGGGCATGGGTTCGGCGGTCGGCCTGCTCATGGGTGGCCTGCTCGTGGAGTACCTGTCCTGGCGTTGGGTGATGTTCGTCAACGTGCCGATCGGCATCGCGCTCGTGATGGCGCTGCCGCTGGCGATACCCGACGACGCCAAGACCGGCGAGAAGGCAATCTGGCGTGGCCGGTTGGACATCCCCGGCGCGCTGACCTCCACGCTCGGTGTGACCGCGCTGGTCTACGGCGTCATCCGCGCGGCGGAGAAGAGTTGGACCGACGGGCTGACGGTGGGTTCGCTGATCGTGTCGGCGGCGCTGCTCGCGGCCTTCATCGCGATCGAGCTGCGGGTGGAACGGCCGCTGATGCCGATGCGGTTGTTCCGCAACCGCAATCGCTCGGCCAGCTACGTGGTGATGGCGCTCGCCGCCGGCGGCATGATGGGCGCGTTCTTCTTCATCACGCTCTACATGCAGATCGTCGCGGGCTACTCGCCGATCAAGGCCGGCCTGGCCTATCTCCCGCTGTGCGCGGGCGTGATGATCTCGGCCCAGTTCACCAGCGTGATGTTGCCCAAGATCGGGCCGCGGGTGCTGCTGACGGCGGGGCCGGTGCTGGCCGGTCTGGGCCTGTTCTACCTGTCCCTGCTCAAGGTCGACTCGAACTACGTCGTGGGCCTGCTGCCCGCGATGCTGGTCTTCGGTCTGGGCATGGGCCTGATCTTCGTCGCGATCATGGCCACCGCGGTGGCCGGGATCGCCCCGGAGGACGCGGGTATCGGCTCGGCGATGCTCAACGTCACCCAGCAGGTGGGCGGAGCGGTGGCGATCGCGGTGCTGACCACGATCTACACGAACGCTCGGGACGACGAGTTCGAGCACCAGTTCGCCAAGCTCGGCGAGAAGGCGATCGGCAGCGAGGCGGTGCGCAACCTGGCCCTCACCGAGGGCTATACGGCCGGCTTCCTGACCGCTTCGATCCTGCTCGGCATCGCCGCCGTGATCGCCGTGGTGGTGCTCCGGGTCGACAAGTCCGAGCTGTCCAAGGACGCCCCCGCCGGTCTGCACTAGTGCCGTACCAGGCCGACTTGCAGACATACTGACAAACCGTCAGTACCGCGACACCCGGGCCCGGTTCACATCGAACCGAGCCCGGGTGTTCGCGTCCGTGGCCGTGTCGTGTCCGATTCGAACCGATCAGGGCTGGAATTCCCGCTTCCGCGGCCACTCTTCGTGATCGGCGTCTGGGGGAATCCCCAGTGTTTCGGTCGAAGCGGGACGCGGCGTGGGCGGCAGACCGGGCAGGCGGGTACCCTGCGACAGGCAGCGGGTGCTCCACCCCGGGGCACCTCTATCGCGACGACGGGACGACCGGCGCCGTGGCACTCCTCCCGCCTGTTCCTGTCGAAACGGCCGCTCGGCGGGGATGATGGGCGGTGGGGCGACTTCGGGGGGATTGTGACGGAACACGGATGGCCGGGTGAGCCACCGGCCAAGGGGGATCCGGAACGGATCGGTCCCTATGTGGTGCTCGGCCGACTCGGTGCCGGTGGCATGGGCCGCATCTATCTGGGGCGTTCGCCCTTCGGACGACTCGTCGCGATCAAGACGATCCGTTCCGAACTCGGCGGCGACCCGGGCTTTCGCGCGCGCTTCGCGCAGGAGGTGGCCGCGGCCCGCCGGGTCAGCGGTGTGTTCACCGCCGCCGTGGTCAACGCCGATCCGGACGCCGCGGTGCCGTGGCTGGCCACCGCGTACGTGCCCGCGCCCTCGCTCGAATCCCTGGTCCGCGCGTGCGGCCCGCTGCCGCCGCGCGCGGTGCGCTGGATGGCCGCGGGTATCGCCGAGGCGCTGGAGTCCGTGCACGCCGCCGGGCTGGTGCACCGCGACCTGAAGCCGTCCAACGTGCTGGTGGCCAGCGACGGGCCCAAGGTGATCGACTTCGGCATCTCGCGCGCCGCCGACTTCGGTTCGCTCACCATGACCGGCGTCGCGGTCGGGACACCGGCGTACATGTCGCCGGAACAGGCGCAGGGTGTCCGTGACATCACCCCCGCGAGCGACATGTTCTCGCTCGGCGCGACGCTGGTTTACGCCGCGACCGGGCATTCGCCCTACCCCGACCGCAAGCCCGCCGAGGCGCTGCTGCGGTTGGTCACCGGCTCCCCCGACCTGGCCGGGCTGCCGCCGGAGCTGACCGGCCTGGTCAATCTGTGCATGCAGCGCGCCGCGGAACACCGGCCGAGCCCGACCCAGTTGCTCAACCAGCTCGCGCCGCTGCTGGACGACAGCGACGCGGACAGTCAGTTGCCGGACAACGCGTCGGCGATGGTGCAGCGGTTCGAGAGCCAGTACCGGCCGACGATGGGCCCGCGGACGCCGCCGGTGCGCGAACTGGTCGAGCCGGAGCGTCCCGAGCTGCCGGAGAATGTGCGCCCGGACCCGAACAACATGGGCAAGCTGCCCAACCAGGTGCGCGAGGAGCCGCATCCGGCGCCGCGCCCCGAGCCGCACCGGCCCGCGCCGCCACCGCCGCAGCGCCCGCCGACCAACCCGACCCGCAAGCCGCCGCCCCGACCGCCGGTGCCGCCGACGAACACGCCGGTGACCGGGCAGCCGGGCGGCTCGCGACCGGTCGGGGGGCGGCAGGTGTCCACGTCGTCCCCGTCGCCGGCGCTGCCGACCGAACGGGTGGCCAGGCCGCCCGCGCCGATACCCAATTCTCCGGTCACGTGGCCGGAGAGCGGGCCCGACGTACCGCGCCAGCACCCCACGCCGCCGCGCACCCCCACCGGCGGTCTGGAGACCTCGCCGGTGTGGCGGTTCACCGCGACCGGGGAGATCCTCACCCCGCCGGTGCGCGCGGGTTCCGGTCGCACCGCTCGGGTCCACGTGCACAGCAACGACAACGGGCTGCACACCCTGCATCTGGCCACCCGCGAATGGCGGTTCGACTCGTCGGGCTGGTCGCACCCGCCCGCCGTGGACGGCGAGCTGATGTACCTCAGCAGCCAGGACAACCACGTCTACGCCCTGGAGTTGACCTCGCGGCAGTGGCGGTGGAGCTTCCCGACCGGCGGCGAAGTGGTGGCCGCCCCCGTGGTGGCCGACGGCACCGTGTACTTCGGCTCCAGCGACAACGCGCTGTACGCCGTGGACGCGGCCACCGGGCGATGTCGCTGGCGCTTCCCCACCGGCGGCTGGGCCACCTCGCCCACCGTCGTGGACGGCACGGTCTACTTCGGCTCCAGCGACCGCTGCGTCTACGCGCTGGACGCCGCCACCGGCTGGTGTCGCTGGCGCTTCGCCACCGGCGGCTGGGTGTCCTCGCCGACCGTGGCGAACGGCATCGTGCACGTGGGCAGCACCGACCAGTACCTCTACCTGCTCAACGCCACCGACGGCGCGATGCGCGGGTGGTTCGGGGCGGGCGGCCCGGTCGCCCAGCCCGCCACGTCCGGCACCCTGTCCTTCTTCGGCAGCGGCGACGGCGGACTGTACGCGGTCGACGTGAACACCACGCGCTGTGTCTGGCGGTTCGGCGCCGAAGGGTGGGTCACCTCACCGGTGGTCGGCGACGACATCGTGTACGCGGGCAGCAGCAACGGCTCGGTGATAGCGGTCGGCCTGGGCGGCGAACCCCGCTGGCGGTTCACCACCGGAGGCCGGGTGACCTCGCCGGTGGTCGCCGACGGGCTGCTGTTCGTGGGCAGCGCGGACCGGCATCTGTACGTGCTCGACGCCGCGACCGGAAAGGGCCCCTCGGTGGCCACGCCCACCGGCTGAGCGCGACGCGTTCTCGTGCGACCGCGCGGCACCGCGCCGCGCACGACGGTCCGACCGCCCATCGGCCCCGACCGCACGACAGGTCCGAACAACACAACGATCTTGGAGCCGAATACCTCGAACCGCGGTTCGAGATCCTCGACTCCAAGATCGTTTCCGGGTGCTCCCTACGGTCAGCGGGCACCGATGGGGGTGTAGTCGCGCAGCGCCACGCCGGTGTACACCTGGCGCGGGCGGCCGATCTTCGCCTTCGGGTCGGCGATCATCTCCTGCCAGTGCGCGATCCAGCCGGGCAGTCGACCGATCGCGAACAACACCGTGAACATCTCGGTGGGGAAGCCCATCGCCCGGTAGATCAGACCGGTGTAGAAGTCCACGTTCGGGTAGAGCTTGCGCTCGACGAAGTAGTCGTCCGCGAGTGCGCGCTCCTCCAACTGCATCGCGAGGTCGAGCAGTTCGTCCTTCTTGCCCATCCGGGAAAGGACGTCGTCGGCGGCCTTCTTGATGATCGTCGCGCGCGGGTCGCGGCTCTTGTACACCCGGTGGCCGAAGCCCATCAGGCGCACGCCGTCTTCCTTGTTCTTGACCTTGTTCACGAACGAGTCGATGTCGCCACCGTCGTTCTTGATCTGCTCCAGCATCTCCAGCACCTGCTGGTTGGCGCCGCCGTGCAGCGGGCCCCACAGCGCGTTGATGCCCGCCGAGATGGACGCGAACATGTTCGCCTGGCTGGAGCCGACCAGCCGCACCGTCGAGGTCGAGCAGTTCTGCTCGTGGTCGCCGTGCAGGATGAGCAGCTTGTCCAGCGCGTCCACCACGACCGGGTCGGCCTTGTAGGACTCCGCCGGGACCGCGAAGGTCATCCGCAGGAAGTTCTCGACGTAGCCGAGCGAGTTGTCCGGGTAGAGCATCGGCTGACCGACGGACTTCTTGAACGCGTAGGCCGCGATCGTCGGCAACTTCGCCAACAGCCTTATGGCCGAGAGCCGGACCTGCTCCTCGTCGAACGGGTTGTGGCTGTCCTGGTAGAACGTGGACAGCGCGGACACCACGGACGACAACATCGCCATCGGGTGCGCGTCGCGCGGGAAGCCGTCGTAGAACCGCTTGACGTCCTCGTGCAGCAGGGTGTGCTGGGTGATCTCGTCGCGGAAGTTGTCCAGCGCGCTCACCGACGGCAACTCGCCGTAGATCAGCAGATACGCCGTCTCCAGGAACGTGCCCTGCTCGGCGATCTGCTCGATCGGATAACCGCGGTAGCGAAGAATGCCCTCCTCGCCGTCGATGAAGGTGATCGCCGATTTACACGCGGCGGTGTTGACGAACCCTCCGTCGTAGGTCACCAGCCCCGTCTTGGCGCGAAGTGTCGAGATGTCCACGGCGGTGTCGCCGATGGTGCCCTCGATCAGCGGAAGTGTGTGCTCGTTTCCTTGGTGGCGCAGTACTACCGAGTCCTCGCTCATGGGGGTCCCCTACTTCTCGGCTCAGGCTCCGGCAGCCACCCGGATCGTGTCCGTGCGGTTCCGGTCTTTGTGACATGTGTGCATCAGTACGAATAGCAGGCGCGCGAGGCGACCTCGCAGCCACCTCCCACCCGCGCGACAAACCGTGAGCCGCGTCACCTGACCCAGGGTGGCGGGTCCGGACGCCCGGAGTCATCGTCGCAACGGTGCACGCGTTTCGGCTTCCCGCTACGAGTGTCACCCATGCGGCGCCATGATGAGGGCACACGATCGGGTGGCCCGGGGGGACGTTGCGTGACCGATGCCAGGAGGCAGGGCCCGGCGCCCCTGGATGCGTACGATCCGCGCCGGATCGGGCCCTACCGGGTGCTCTCCCGACTCGGCCGGGGCGGCATGGCGCGAGTCTTCCTCGGCCTGTCCCCCGCGGGACGGCTGGTCGCGATCAAGACGATCCTGGCCGAGCTGGACCACGACGTGGACTTTCGCCGCCGGTTCGCCCGCGAGGTGCACGCGGCCCGGCTGGTCAGCGGGGTGTTCACGGCCGCGGTGGTGGCCGCCGACCCCGAGGCCGCCCGGCCGTGGCTGGCCACCGCGTACGTGCCCGCGCCGTCGCTGCGCGAGGTGGTCGACGAGTGCGGCCCGCTGCCGCCGGACGCGGTGCGCTGGCTGGCCGCGGGCGTGGCCGAGGCGCTCGGCGCGATCCACGGCGCGGGCCTGGTGCACCGCGATCTGGCCCCGGGCAACATCCTGGTCACCCTGGACGGCCCCAAGGTCATCGACTTCGGGCTCGCGCTCGCCGAGGACCAGGACACCGTGAACCTGGTCGGCACGATCGCGTACATGGCCCCCGAACAGATCGAGGGCGAGTCCGGCACGGTGCGCTCGGACGTGTACGCGATGGGCGCCACGCTGCTGTTCGCGGGCACCGGTCACGCGCCGTACGAGGGCAGCGCGATGCGGGTGATGAACGCCGTGCGCAACCGCGACCCGGACCTGACCGGGCTGCCGGACGCACTGCTGCCGCTGGTCGAGTCGTGCCTGCGCCGGCGCGCCGACCGACGGCCGACGCCGGACCGGGTGGTCGCCGACTTCGCCGACCTGCTGACCAACCGCCGGCGACCGCACGAGGCGGCCACGTGGTTGCCGCGCCCGGTGCTCGAACTGCTCCACGAGCACGAGCGGCGGATCCGGCCCGCGATCGAGCCCGACGGCCGGCCCCCGCGACCGGCGCCCGAGCCGGAGCCCGCCCGAGCCCCCTCGGCCGAGCGCCCGCGCCCGGTCCGACCCGCCTCCCGACGGGCGGCCGAGCCGACGGTGGACCGACCGGCGCCCGCCCCGACCAGGCGCTACACCGAGGATCCGTACGCACACGCGGCCATGCTCGACCGCATCCGCTACGAGGTGAGCGACACCGGGGCGGCGACCGTGCTGGCCTCGTCACTGTCCGAACCGGACCTGCGCCGCCGGCACGCGGTGTTGGCGCCGGTGGTCGGGCCGCCCTTGGGCGCCGGGTACTACGGGCCGCGCCGATCCGCGGTCCGTTTCGGCACGCTGGGCGGTCGACCGACGCTGATCCGGCGCACCGCCGCGCACGCCCTGGTGCTGATCGCGCCGCCCGGGCCCGGTCCCGGCGCGACCCCGCTCGTCGGACCCCGGCACGCGCTCGCCCTGGGCGCGGCCCCGACCGAGCTGCCCGACCTGGACCACCCGAGCGGCCGGGCCGTGCCCCGGCTCGACCCGGCGGTGCTGCACGCCGAGCTGGCCCGCCGCGAGGGCGGCCTGCGGCAGCGCGCCGGCCGGCATCCCGACGTGCTGCTGGACGTGGTCTCGGCGCTGCTCACCCGGCCGGAGGCGACGTTCGCGTTGTCCGAGGCGGACGGCGTGCCGGATCCGGACGCGGTGTTGTGGGGCCTGTGCGACCTGGTCGGCCCGCTGCTGCCGTACCCGCTCTCGCTCTCCACGCTGAGCGCGCCGGAGCCCGCGGACGAACCCCGGCTGGTGGTCCACCGACAGTGGCCGGCCGCCGACCCCCGGACCACCCGGCGACACCGGATCGTCCCCGGCGAGGAGCTGTACTCGATGGGCGACGTGCACCGTGCCGCCGCCGAGGCCCTGGTGCGCTGCTACACCGGCCCGCACTGGGCCGCCGCGGCGGCGGCTCTGCCCCCGTCCGGAGCGTTCCGCTCCGCCGCCCCCGCCGCCCGCTCCCAGGCCGTCCTCAGGGCCCTGGAGGGCCGCTAAGGCGCGTCGGCGACGCGTCGTCGGGTTTCCGGGCCGGGCGGCGGGTCCGGCGGGCTGAGCAGGCCGGCGGTGAGGCCCTCCAGGAGGCCCCGGCCGAGTTCCTCGCCGAGGGCCGCCGTGGCGCGCAGCTCGGCCACGAACGCGCGCAGCGCCCGGAAGGTCTCGCCGTACGCGCGCTGCCGGGCGGGCGGCAGCAGCGGGATCTCGATCCGGCGCACGTCGACCCGGACGATGCTGGACCCGTAGCCGGCCCGCTTGGCGTGCGCCGGGTCGGTCAGGAACCCGGCCAGGAACCACGGGTCGAGGGTGGCCGGATCGGGGCGCAGCAGATGCAGGTTCGGCCCGAGCACCGCGCCCTGCTCGGCGGCCCCGGCCACCCGGACCGCGTCCGCCCAGCCGCTCTCGCCGCTGCCGAGCAGGGTCGGCACGATCACGTCGCCGGCCCGGATCCGGGGATGTTGCGCCTCGTCCGCCTCGGCCGCGGCCAGCCGCGCGCTGGGCGGGACGGCGGCGGCGAGGTCGGTGGTGGTGAGCATCGGCACCGTCGGCCCGGTCGGCGTCTCCCGGCCGCCGCGCCCGGAGCGGGAGGCGCTGCGGTACAGGGTGACCGCGCCGGTGCGGGCCAGGTCGGCCAGGGCGACCGAGCGCCAGGTCGGGGTGCCGGTGTCGGCGTCGGGCACCGGGGGCACCAGCGCCGGGAGCCGGGTCAGCAGGGCGAGCAGGCGTTCGCGCGTGTCGTGCACCCGCTCGGCCACGTTCAGGTCGGTGCGCTCGGGCAGGTTGTGCGCCGGGGTCAGGTCGACGTTGTCGTCGAGCAGTTCGATCAGCGGCACGGCGCGGTGGCGACCGGGCACCTCGACCAGCGCGCCCGGGTCGGTGCCGAACTCGCGCCAGGCGCCCACCGCGGCCCGCGCCTCGGCCGCATCCTCCAGCGCGGCGAACAGCACGTGTGAGGGCATCAGCGCGCCGGTGGGTCGTTCCAGGAGCCACAGGTGCAGCGCGACCCCGAAGGGCGGCGCGGCGCCCGCCGGCAGCGCGATCACCGCGCGCAGTGCGCCCCGGCGCAGCAGTTCGGCCCGGATCCGGCGCCCCGAGCCGCGGGCCGCGACGGCGGGCGGCATCAGCAGCACCACCCGACCGCCGACCCGGGTGTGTGCGAGCGCGTGCTGCACCCAGGCCAGTTCGGATTCGGTGCGCGCCGGCAGGCCGTACTCCCAGCGCGGATCGTAGGCCAGTTCGTCGTGGCCCCAGTTGCGGTCGTTGAACGGCGGGTTGCCCACGACGGTGTCGAACAGTTCGCCGGGCCAGGCGTCCGCGCGCAGCGCGTCGTCCTCGGCGATGGCTACGTCGGTGTCGGGGCCCGCGTCCGGGTGCAGCGCGATCCGGGCCCGGACCAGTCGGGCCAGGGCGGGCGCCTCGGTCTGTCCGCGCAGGGTGCGTGCGGTGCGTACGAAGCCGAGCAGCAGGTCGCCGTGCGTGGTCGCGGGGTTCAGCACCGAGGTCGCGGATTCGCGCCCCACGCCCGCGAGTTCGGCGATCAGCGCGACGGTGGCCGGCGGGGTGACCCCGCCGGGGCCGGCGGCCGATTCGGCGAATCGGGTGTAGAGGTCGGCGAACACCGCGGGGGCCCCGCGGCTGCCGGCCAGGTCGGTCGCGGCGCGCAGCAGCGCGGCGTGCGGGCCGACCGGCGCGGGTGAGCCGGCCAGCAGGTGGTCGCCGATGTCGGCGAGCCGCTCGGGGATGTCGCCCGAGGCGGCGACCATGCGCCACAGGTGCTCCTCGGGGGCCACCTCGGCGATCTTGCCCTGGGCCCGCAACCAGCCCTCCACCTGGGACAGCGCGAAGGTGGGGCTGGCGTCGCTGCCGCCGACCGGCCGCGGGAAGTCGTCGAAGCGCCGACGCCAGTTGCTCACGGCGGCGCGCCCGACACCCGCGATGCGGGCGATCTCGGCAGCGGTGACCTGGGGGCTGGTGGGCACCGTCTCCTCCTCATGGCGGGATTGTGAACCATCCGGAGTTAACCATAGAGAGGCGACGTAATGCGTGAGTAGATCGAGTGTTGACAGCGTTCACAGGCACTGCTTCTATTGACCTCGACAGCACGGAGCAACCCCGGAAACACCCGCACCGCACTGTCGTCCCACGGTCGGCCGCTCGGGCCGACCGACCCGGTCGGCGCCGCCAGGCGGCCGATCCCGCAGTGCCACCGAAGGGAATCCCTCATGTCCGCGCTCGCTCCCCGGCCGACCGTCCCGCTGCAGTCCGCCTCGACCGCGACCCCGCGCGGACGTCGCCGCGGCCTGATCACCACCGTGGCCGTCGCCGCGACGATCGCCCTGACCGGCTCGCTCGCCGCCTGCGGACCGGAGAAGAAGGACGAGGGCAAGGCGGCCAGTGCCTCGGTCGAGTCGCCCAAGACCACCGGCGCGGCCGACGTGAGCGCGGCACCCAAGGGCGAGTCGCCGAAGGCGGACGACAAGGCCGAGCCGAAGGGCGGCACCGACAAGGCCGCCCAGGACCTGTTGGCCCACCTCAAGACCACCAAGCACGGCGGCGTGGTGTCCGAGGTCCGGATCGCGAAGCAGTACGAGCGCTACGAGGTCACCGTCAACACGACGCTGCCCGCCGAGATCTCCATCACCGAGGACGCCAAGGGCGCGAACGCCCGGATGGACAAGGGCCAAAAGCTCGCCGTCGAGGCGATGCAGTGGGCGCAGGACTCGTCGAGCCTGAACATCTCCTCGGTGTCGGTGCTCGACAAGGAGAAGGGCACCGCCGGCATCGAGAACGGCGCGGAGAAGGACACCGACAAGGCCGGCTCGCAGAAGTACGCCGCCGACCTGCTCGCCAAGCTGAAGACCACGACCTACGGCTCGCTGGTCACCAAGGTCCGGATCACCAAGACCTACTCCGGCTACGACGTCGCGGTGCTCACCACGCTGCCGGCCGAGGTCTCGCTCACCGAGAACCTCTCCGCCGAGTCCGCCCGGATGGACAAGGGCGGCAAGCTCGCCAACGAGGCCAAGCAGTGGGCCGAGAGCAACACCACCCGCAAGGTCTCCTCCGTCGAGATCCTCGACGTCGAGAAGGGCACCGCGGGCATCGAGAACCTCGGCTGACGAACGCCGGGCCCGGAGAGGACGACACAGACCTTCGTCCGGGGGATCGACTTTCATCCGGGGGGGTGGGGGACGCGGGGGCGGGGCGCCATTGGGTGCCCCGCCCCCGCGGCATGCCCGGGACGGGTTGGGAACCCGCCGGCCGCTCCGGCCGGATCGGGCCTACTGCCAGGGCAGGTCGGCGAGCGCCGGTGCCGCGTCGTCGCGCAGGACCGTGCCCTCGATCAGGCCGTACGGCCGATCCGGCACCTGGTAGACCTCGCCCGCGTTGTGCAGACCGAACGCGTCCAGGTCGACCGGCAGATGGTGCTTGTTCGGCAACTCCAGTCGCACCTCGACCGGTTCCTCCCGCTCGGTCAACACCGCCTCGCCCATCGTGTACAGGGTCTGCTGCAGGGACAGGCTGTGCGTCTCGGCGAAGGTCCGCAACAACGTGTCGCGGGTCGCGCCGAACGACGCGTCCCAGTCGGTCGGCGTACCGCCGCCCTCGTCGCCCTCGTCGCGCCGATGCCGCCAACACGCGTGCACGCTGGTGGCCAGCACCCGGTCCCGGGTCGGCGCCAGCGTGGTGTAACGGTCCGTCAGGAAACCGTGGAACTCCGACCCGGTGGACTTGAGCACGGTGACGTCCGCCAGCCCCGAGCAGACCTCGGTACCGGCCGGCCCGTGCACGACACCCGCGTACCGGGAGCCGGCGGCCCGGGTCCACGCGTGCGGATGCGGTCCGTGCGTGCCGGGGACCCGGATCCAGGGATACTCCCGGACGCGCACCCGCGCGGTGTCGATCGGGGTGTACGCGTCGACGAAGTGCCGGGCCAGCCGCAGCCCGAACGCCTCGATCGCGGGCAGCGGTTCGTCCTGCGCGAAGGCGTACACCACCGCGCGCATCGTGTCGGTCGGCACGACATGGGCGTTGTCGCCGCGCAGATGGGTGTCCGCGAGGTCGCCGGACAGCGACACGGACACGTTGAGATCGGCCATTTCGTGCTCGGTCGCGGTGGTCCGGGTGACCCGGACCAGTCGTACCTCGGCCTTGCCGTATCGATTCGGGCCCAGAACGATCGCCATCGGTTCGGCTCCCTCGCCGTGTGGGGTGATGTTGCCGGGTGACACCCGTGTTGTGCCGGACGGCTGCGTGACGCACCGGTCGCGGGCCGAACGGCTGCCTGGTCCACGACGGCGCGGTGCAGCCGCTGCGGGGTGAAGCTAGCCGCGCGCGCGGAGCGTGGTCAAAGGCGCGAATCCGGACATGTCCCGCCGGTCCGCGGATGTCGCGGCATCGGCGGACGCCGGTCGACCGGCCGGTCCGGGTCCTCGGTGGGGCCTCGGCTCGCGGGGTAGGCTGCGGCAACAGTCCGCGGGGAGGCGAGACCGACAGGGCCGTTGGCATGCCCTGGAGCCGCTCCCTGCCTTGGCACGGCACGTACGTAGAGGGGGCGGCAGTCATGGATCCGCTGGAGCCGGGCGATCCCGGGGTTGTCGGGCGGTACCGACTGTCGGCCCGGCTGGGTCAGGGCGGCCTGGGGGCGGTGTTCCTCGGGCGCGCGCCCGGCGGTGAGCACGTCGCGGTCAAGCTGGTGCGGCCGGATCTGGCGTCCGACAAGACATTCCTGGAGCGTTTCCGCAAGGACGTCACGACCGCGCAGGAGGTCGGCGGTACCCACGTCGCGCACGTCCTGGACGCGGACCCGGACGGCACTCCGCCGTGGCTGGTCGTCGAGCACGTGGCCGGCCCGTCCCTGGAGACGGCGGTCGCGACGCACGGACCGCTGCCGGAACACACGTTGCGGGCGCTCGGCGCGGGGTTGGCCGAGGGACTCGCGGCGATCCACGAGGCCGATCTGACGCACCGTGACCTCAAGCCCGCGAACGTGTTGCTCGCGGCGGACGGGCCGCGCGTCGCGGATTACGCGCTGGCCCGGGCACTCGGTTCGGCCGGGATGACCCGGACGGGCGTCGTGGACGTGCCCGGACTGCCCGCGCCGGAGCAGGTCACCGGCGGCTCCATAGGCCCGGCGATCGACGTGTTCGCACTGGGCGGGGTGCTGTGCCATGCGGCCGGCGTGGCCCCGTTCGGGGCGGGGTCGGTCGCCGAGATCGCGCAGAAGGTCGTGCGCGAGATGCCGGACCTGGCGGAACTCCCGGACTGGCTGCGCGAGATCGTCGCCGACTGCCTGAAGAAGCGCCCCACCGCGCGGCCTTCGGCGGCGGACCTGGTGGCGCGGTTCGCGGCTGCGGAGCCGAGCGAGGATTGGCTTCCGGAAGACGTGGCGGCACTCGCCGCGCTCTCCGCGCTCTCCGCGTCTGCGGATGGCGGCTCGGGTTCGGGCTCGGGTTCGGGCTCGGATGTTGCCGAGCGTGCGGAGGCGGGGTCGGGCGAGGGGGACGACGAGGCGGAGGAGCCGGAGACGGCCGAGGTGCCCGCGCTCGCGGCGCTGGTCGCGCCGGCGCCGGCGGCGATACGCACGGGCAAGGACACCGACGACGACGAGACTCCCGTCGCGACGTCCGCCGCGCGCGGAGCCGGGAAGGGCGCCGGGAAGCCGGCCGCGAAGGCCGACGCGGAGCGGGACGACGACGCGGCGGAAGACGGGGACGACCCGACCCCGGTGGCGACACCCGCGACCCCGGCGGGCAAGCGCGGCAACGCGAAGCCGACGGCGGTCGCCGCCGAGGTCGACGAAGACGCGACTCCGGTGGCGACGCCCGCCGTACGAACGGGCAAGAAGGGCACCGGGAAGCCGGCGGGCGATGCCGACACGGCGGCCGACGCCGACGCGACTCCGGTGGTGACGCCCGCCGCCAAGGTGGGCGGAAAGGGCGCCGGGAAGGCCGGGGCCGGCCGGGCGGGCGGCGCCGAAGGCGTGGACGAGGCCGACGACGCGACCCCCGCGGCGACCCCTGCCGCGCGCTCGGGCCGAAAGGACGCCGCCGGGAAGCCGGCGGGCGGGGTGGACGCGGCGGCCGACGCCGACGCGCCCCCGGCCGACAAGCCCGCGGCCAGGAAGCCCTACGACGGCGGCGCGCCGGTCCGGGTGCCGGTCATCCGGCGCGGTACCGACGCCGAGACCGTCAAGGTGGCCCGGGACCCGGAGGCGCCCGCGCCCGCCGGCACGGACGACGCGACGGTCAAGGTCGCGCACGGGGCCGCGGCGCCGGCGCCCGGCCGCACCGACGACGAGACCGTCAAGGTCGCCCACGGGTCCACCGCGCCCGCGCCCGGCCGCACCGACGACGAGACCGTCAAGGTCGCCCACGGGGCCGCGGCCCCGCCGACCCCGCGGCTGAGCACGTGGGACGAAGTGCCGCCCGCCGCCCCGCCGATCCCGGCCGGCGCGCCCGTCGCCGCCGCGGCCCAGGCGCCGCCGCTCCCGACCGGCACGCCGTTCCCGCCGGCTCCCGCGCCGGCCGTCGAGCCGCGGCCGGCCAACCCGGTGATCTGGCACGCGGTGATCATGCTCCTCGGGTTGACCGCCGTCGGGATAGGGCTGTTCCGGCTCACCGACTCCGCCTGGCGCGACGCCCAGAACATGGTCATGGGTGTGATCCTGCCCGGCATCTCGGTGTTGGCGGGCCTGGCCGGCCTGGCCACGCTGGTGCTGGCCGTGCTCGACGCACGCGGCAAGGCCGCGGCCGGTTCGCCGCCCGCCGGCAACCACCCACCGACCGAAGCGAACCGGACACACTGACCGCGGCCCGCGCCCCCGGCCCGTCGATCGGGCCCGCCGCCGACCGGCGGGCCCGATCGACGTCCACCCCGGGACCCGCGCCACGGCCCGGCGCGCCGCCGGGGTCGCGGTGGATGCCGGTCGGTGGGGCCACGCAGCCGGGTGCGGTCGGGTCAGTTGTTGCCGCCGGCGCAGGACGCGCCACAACTCGAGTCCGCGCCGTAGCCGCCGGTCGAGAAACTTCGGCCCAGGCGCGGGTTGTACCCCGAGCTCGGGTCGTGGTCCAAGCGCGCGCCGACGACGGGCCCGCGCCGTCGAGGGCCGTCGCCCCGCAGTCGGCGGATCCGTGCGTCGGAGATCCGGAAGACCCCCGTCAATGCGGAGTCGTGCAGGCCGCGGCGGGCGAACAGGGCGGCGGCGCCGATCGCGTCGGGTGGTCCCGCCCGGTCCCAGTCGAGCCGACCCCACTCCTTGCGGGCCCGCCCCAGGCACCGCAGGCCGGCCTCGGTCACCGGCCCCGGGCCCTCGGCGCACAGCGCGAACACGGCCACACCGGCGACCGAGGTCACCGGCACGCCGACCACGATCGCCGTGCCGAGCTCGAACAGGGCCGCGCACCAGACGAGTACGACCGGCACCACCCAACCGGCCGTCAGGGCCCGGCGGGTGAACGGTGTGGGTCGCCGCCGGGCCAGTCCGGCCGCCACGAGCCGACCGGCCGACGCCTCGATCGCCGGGTTCCGGGCGGCCGCGAGCCGCAGTTCGGTCAGGTCGGCCCCGCCCTCGACCCCGGCCGCGGTCAGTACCGTGTCCTCGATCGCGACGCCGCCGGCCGGTGCGGTCGCGGTCAGCCGACCGTCGCGGGACACGAGCAGGTCTCCCCGGGCGTGCAGTCGCACGATCGCGGTGTCCACGACCCGCCTCGGACCACCGGCCAGGAACGCGAGTTCGTAGGGTTCGAGCGACTGGGCCCCGACCGGGTCGGCCGCGTGCGCACGCCCGTGCGGGCCGCCGACCAGGACCCGTCGGGTCCGGAGACCGAGCACGATCGTCGCGAGGACCGCGAGCAGGGCGAAGAGGGAGGTCTCCATGATCCAGGTGTACACGCCGATCCGGCACGATCGAACACTCGGCCGGACATCGTGGGCAACTCCCTCACGCTGCACGTCCGTTCCGGCGCCCGGCTACGGTCCGGCTCACCCCCGCGCGGATCCCGCGGGCCACACCACCCGGACCTCCTTGCCCGCCGCGCGCGCCATGGTGACCAACTCGGCCGTACCGCCCCGGGCGAGGGCGGGCCGGCCGTCCCAGACCGCGAGCAGCACGTCGACCGCCGCCAACAGGGCGTCGTTGGCCGCCGCGTAGGCGTCCTCGTTCGCCCGGCGGAACGGCATCACCCGGACCTCGGCCGCGCCCGCGATCAGCTGCTCGAAACTCGCGCGGTAGGCCGGACCGACCTTGGCGTCGCCGTAGTCGGCCGACGGCAGCAGCGCGACCAGCCTGCCGCCCAGGTCCAGCACCGCGCGCGCGAAGATCGCGTCCGCGCCGGCGGCCAGGCAGCTATAGCCCACGAGTCGGTCCGGCTCGACCTGCGCGAGCTGCTCACGGAGAGCCCGGTCGACCAGCGGCACGGTGGCGGCGGTGATGTTGATGTGGCCCGTGATGCCATAACTCGTCACGTGCTTCCGTCCTGATCGACCCGGTTGAGGGAAGCCCCCATTCTTTGCCCAACCGCCCCGGATTTCAGCCCGAGGCGTCCGATACTCGGAGGACTTCGACAGCGCGGACCCTCGCGGGGGGATGTCGGGAGGCCGGGCGGCCCTCGCGGCGACCGGCGCGTCGGCGCACCGGCACCCAGGGAGCGGCATGCAGCGGAGATCTCGTCGAATCGCGGCCGGCGCCTCGGCGTTCGCCCTGGCGGCGACCCTGGCGAGCTGCACCGGCGGGTCGACCCGCCCACCCGCGGCAGCGGCAACTCCGGTGGCCGGGCCGGTGATCTCCGGAGCCCACCCGGCCACGCCCGAGGACTACCCCAAGCCTTCCGGCGCCCCGCCGTGCGATCCGCGCGAGAGTCTCACGCCGCCCGCCACGCTGCCCGCTCCCGGGAAACCGCCCGCCGGGTCCACCATGGACACCATCCATCGGCGTGGGTACCTGATGGTCGGCGTGGATCAGAACACCCGCTTCTTCGGCGAGTTGGACCGGCGCAGCGGGCAGATCAAGGGCTTCGACATCGAGATGGCCAAGGCCCTGGCCCGGGCGGTCTTCGGCGGCGACGACCCGGGGCACATCCGGTACAAGGTGATCACCCAGGCCCAGCGTCCGGAGGTGCTGCGGGCCGGCGAGGTGGACGTGGTGATCGACACGATGACCATCACGTGCGACCGCAAGCTCCAGGTGGCCTTCAGCGGCGACTACTACACCGACGGCCAACGGGTGCTGGTGCGCACCGACTCCGGCGTGCGCGACCTCGCGGACCTGCGCGGCAAACGGGTGTGCACGGTCCGCGGCACCACCTCGATCGTGTTCCTGCGCGACGATCCGGCGGGGGTGTTGCCGTACGCGGTGGAGAACTGGACGGACTGCCTGGTCGCGTTGCAGCAGGGCGAGGTGGACGCGGTCTCGACCACCTCCGCGCTGCTTCGGGGACTTCAGGCCCAGGACTCGGACACCGACGTGGTCGGCCCGGCCTTCAGCGACGAACCGCACGGGATGGCCTTCCCGTTGGCGCATCAGGACTTCGTGCGCTTCGCCAACGGGGTGCTGGAGCAGATGAAGCGGGACGGCTCGTGGCAGCGGTTGTACGACACGTGGTTGGCCGGCCCGCTGGGGCCGCAGTCCCCGCCGCGCGCGAGCTACGTCGGCTGAGCGCTCCCCGCCCGCCGGTCCCGGTGCGGTCGCTCAGTCACCCGCCGGTTCGCCGGTCAGGGTCGGCCGCAGGGTCTCCAGCACGCTCGGATCCTCGATGGTGGAGGGCGGTTCGGGCCGCCTGCCGTCCGCGATGTCGCGCATCGTGCGGCGCAGGATCTTGCCCGATCGGGTCTTGGGCAGCGCGGGCACCACGTCCACCCGGCGCAGCGCCGCGACCGCGCCGATGGTCTCCCGGACCCGGAGCACCAACTCGGCCGCCACGTCCGCCGGTTCCCGGTGCACGCCGGCCTTGAGCACGACCAGACCGCGCGGCACCTGGCCCTTGAGTTCGTCGGCCACCCCGATCACCGCGCACTCGGCCACGTCCGGGTGGGCGGCCAGGACCTCCTCCATCGAACCGGTGGACAACCGGTGGCCGGCGACGTTGATCACGTCGTCGGTGCGGCCCATCACGTAGACGTAGCCGTCCTCGTCCTTGCGTCCGCCGTCGCCGCTGAGGTAGTAGCCGGGATGGGCACCGAGATAGGACGCGATGTAGCGCTCGTCGTCGCCCCACAGCGTGGTCAGCGTGCCGGGCGGCATGGGCAGCTTGAGCACCACCGCGCCGTCCACGCCGGGCGGCACCTCGTTGCCCTGCGGGTCCAGGATCCGCACGTCGTAGCCGGGCACCGGCAGGGTCGGCGAACCGGGTTTGGTCGGGTGTGGTTCCAGGCCCATCGGGTCGGCCACGATCGGCCAACCGGTCTCGGTCTGCCACCAGTTGTCGACCACGGGGATGCCCAGCAGGTCGCCGGCCCAGCGGTAGGTCTCCGGGTCGAGCCGTTCGCCCGCCAGGAACAGCGTGCGCAGCGCGGAGAGGTCGTGTCCGGCGCGCAGTTTCCCGTCCGGGTCCTCCTTCTTGATCGCCCGGAACGCGGTCGGCGCGGTGAACAGCATGGTCGCGCGGTGCTCGGCGGCCACCCGCCAGAACGCGCCCGCGTCCGGGGTGCCGACCGGTTTGCCCTCGTACAGCACGGAGGTGCAGCCGGTGAGCAGCGGCGCGTAGACGATGTACGAATGGCCGACCACCCAGCCGACGTCGGAGGCGGTCCAGCTCACCTCGCCGGGGTGCACGCCGTAGACGTTCTCCATCGACCAGCGCAGCGCGACCGCGTGCCCGCCGTTGTCGCGCACGATGCCCTTGGGCGTCCCGGTGGTGCCGGAGGTGTAGAGGATGTAGAGCGGGTCGGTGGCCGCGACGCTCACGCACTCGGCGGGCTCGGCGCCGGCCATCGCGGTGTCCCAGTCCAGGTCCCGCTCGGTCAACTCGGCGATGAGCTGCGGGCGTTGCAGGATCACCACGTGTTCGGGCCGGTGGCTCGCCTCGGCCAGGGCCGCGTCCACGAGCGGTTTGTAGGCGATGGTCCGGGTCGGCTCGATCCCGCAGGAGGCGGCCACCACGACCTTGGGGCGGGCGTCGTCGATGCGCACCGCCAGTTCGTGCGGGGCGAAGCCGCCGAAGACGACCGAGTGCACCGCGCCGAGCCGGGCGCAGGCCAGCATCGCCACCACGGCCTCGGGCACCATCGGCAGGTAGAGCACCACCCGATCGCCTCGACCCACCCCGAGCCCGCGCAGCACGCCGGCGAATCGTGCGGTCAGGTCGAGCAGTTCGGCGTAGGTCAGGGTGCGCCGCGTCCCGGTCAGCGGTGAGTCGTGGATGATCGCGGCCTGCTCGGCGCGCCCGCCCGCGACGTGCCGGTCCAGCGCGTTGAAACAGGTGTTCAGCGTGCCGTCCGGGAACCATCGGTACAGCGGCGCGGCACTCGCGTCCAACGCGCGGGTGGGCGGCGTCACCCAGTCGATCGCGGCGGCGGCCTCCAACCAGAAGCCGTCCGGATCCTCCAGGCTGCGCCGATGGGCCCACTCGTACGCTCCGCCGGTGTCGCGGCTCATTCGTGGTTCCTCCCGGTAGTCCCCGGGCGGCACCGGGTGACCGTGCCGCCCGCCGGCAGGATCCCGACGCGGCGGCACGAAGTCAAGACGGCCGTACGAGCGTTCGAGCACGGCCTGTCGAAAGTCGGGTCAGGCCACCGGGTTCAACGTCGCGGTGATGCCGGACACGGTCGGCATCGCGTCCTGTCCGCCCTGTTTGCCGGCGTCGATCGCGGCGTCGAGGTCGTAGCCGTTGCGGGCCCCGAGTTCGTTCTCCACGAGTTGGGACAACAGTTCGTTGGCCGTGCCCTCCAGCGCGGCCACCGCGGGCGCGGTGGCGATCTCGACCACGCGCGCCATGAGTTCCTGTTCGAGTTCCTTGAAGATGCGTTTGACCGCGGTGCGCACGATGCCCACCTCGGCCAGGCCGGCGATCGCGGACAGGCCGAAGGTGAAGGTGGCGGCTGCCGCGGCGGCGGCGATCGCGTCGGCCAGGATGATCAGTTGGGCGATCGCTCTGCCCTTGGCGACCTCGATCACCACCGCCGCCGCGTCCAGCGCCTTGGCGAGCATCCGGGCGCCCTCGGCCAGATCGTGCAGGTGTTCGTTGTTCAGCTTGCCGAAGTGTGCCTCGAACGCCTCGGCGGCCATCCCGCTGGTGCCGGACAGGATCCAGGCCGCGCCGTTCTTCCCGTCGGCTCTGGCCTCGTCGATCTCGTCGGCGAACTCGCGGTACGCCTGGGCCAGTTCCTTGAACTCGTCCTCGTCCAGGTTGGGCCAGTCGACGCCGATGACGTCCAACGCCGTGTCCAGATAGCCCGGTATGGTGATGCCCACAATCGACCCCCGTCGTCGTCGCGCACGCCCGAACCGGAGGGCGTGCCGTATCGACGTTACGCCGGTTCCGGTTCCGCTACCTCGATTCGGGGCATCGTCGCGCGGCATCCTCGGGCCGGATCCCGCAAGCAGCCGAGTCCGGTCAAAATGCAGGGTGTTCCAGTCGCAGGCCGACCACGCCCGTGGCCATGCCGAGCACGACGTATCCCTGCACCGACACCGCGATCCCGGTCACCGGCGCGCCCAGGTTCAGGTCGACGGCCGTGTCGTCGTCGGGGCGGCGCAGTCGGACCAGGCCGTCCGCCCAGGCCGCCGCGATCAGCAGGCCCTCGGTGGTCTGTTCGCAGGCGAGCGCGGTCACCGGGCTCGCCCGTGCGTCGAGCGCGTCCGTCGCGGGCTCCGCGCCCGGGCTCCACATCCGTACCCGGCCGTCCCGCCCGCCGCTGATCAGCAGGGGTGGTTCGCCCTCGGCGCCGGTGCGCACCGCCGCGAGCGCGGTGACCGGGCCGGTGTGCAGCGGCGCGGACAACACCCCGCGCGGCGGTGGTTCGCCGCCCGGCACGCTCGGCGGCGAGCCGTGGCACCAGACACCGCCGTCGGCGTCGCCGACCGCCGGCAGCGGGTGCGCGCACAGCACGGTCAGCGCGGCCCCGCACGTGTTGACCAGTCGTTGGAAGGCGGCCTCCAGCGCGCCGCGCGGGCCGTGGTAGGCGGCGTCCAGGACGTCCACGCCGCCCCACCGGTTCAAGGTGGTGACCCGGCCGCCGTAGGTGCTCGCGAGCGCGCGCAGCGGGGTGGGGCCGAAGCCGGCGACGACGCGGCCGGCGATCGTGCCGTCGGCGCCGACGACGGTCCGGATCACCCCGGTGTCGTCGGCCAGCAACACCCGTCCGGCCAGGCCGCCGCGGCCGGCGGTCGCCGCCAGGACCGGTCCCGGCCAGCGGTCCGGGCGGTGGCTGTCGCCGTCGCCCCAGCGGGCCCACTCGGCCCGCCAGCCCGGCGAGGTGGATCGTGCGACGAGCGTGCGCGCGGCGGCGTCGTCGCGGCCGAGTCGGTGCACCGCGAGCAGGGCCGCGCGGGCCGCCGGCGCGGGTTGGCCGAGCAGCGTGCCGAACGCGCCGCGGAACGCGGCCTGGGCCGGGTGGGCCCACTGCCCGGTGGCCACCAGCGCGCCCGCCACCGTCTGCGGCCGGGCCAGCGCCTGTACGACCGGGTCGGCGGCCAACGCGGCGGCGTCGCCGATCCGCACGCTGTGCGCCAGGATCGCCGAGACCCGCTCCTCGCCCGCGTCGTAGAGTCCGGCGAGGTCGGTGATGCCCGCGTCCGCCGCGTGCCGCAGCGCGGCGTGTACCCGGGTCGGCCGGTCGGGATCGGCGCTCTCCGGGCGTTGCCCGCGCACGAACTCGGCGAGCGGCCCGGCCGGCATCGCCCACGTGTCGCCGCCCTCGAACACCGCGGGCAACACGCGCGTCGCGTGTGCGATCGTCGCGGCGGCCCACTCGCGATCCGCCGCCGGGTGGAGCGTGGTCAGCGCCTGTTCCCACGCGGGCGCCGAGAGCGGCAGGTCGAGCCCGGACAACACCGCCACGGCCGAGCGCACGTCCTCGGGCAGCGTCGCCCACCAGGCCCGATGGATGCGCTGCGCGCGCTCCGGCAGGCCGGCCGGCGCGCCCCCGTCGGGCACCGCGGGCAACCGCGACCTGTCCACGCGGGCGGCCAGTCGGGCCAGTCCGGGATGCGGAAAGGCGGCCTCGGCGCCGAACGGCGAGGTCGGTGCCGCGCCGATGGTGAGTTCGGCGTACCAGCGCTCGAACCGGCCGGGGTGGGTCCAGCGGGGTTCGTCCAGGTTCAGCGTGGCGGGCGCGCCGACGGCGGTGAACGCGGCCCGGGTGTCCGCGCGGGCGCACTCCACCAGGAGCCGCACGTGCGGCAGTTCGAGCAGCGGGTCGAGCAACTCGGCGACGATCCGGGCACCTTCGCCGGGAAGGCCGGGCCCGCCGGCGTGGTCCGGGTCGGCGATCGCGATCACCGTGCGCCGGGGGTCGAGCGCCAGCGCGGCGATCAGTCGGCGCGGGGTGTGGGCGGCCACGCCCAGGTGGGCGGCCAGTTCCGCGACGACGCCGGGCAGGGTGAGGCCGCCGGCCGGTACGAACGCGTGCAACCGGCGCGCGGGCGGTGTGGCCTCGCCGGCGGTGGCTGCGTACAGCCAGGCCAGCAGGTGCGACTTGCCCGAACCCGACGAGCCGCCGACCAGGCACAGGCGGGGCGAGCGTTCGTCGTCCAGCCAGCCCAGCAGCGCACGGGCGGCCAGGTGTCGGCCCGCGCCCATGTGCGGCAGTCGATGCCCGTCGTTGTCGACCACGGTGTCCGTCCCCCGATTCGTGGTGCGCGCTGCCCGGTCAGCGATTGCCCGCCTGCTCCGCGACGTGTGTCATCAGGGCCCGGACGCCGTCCTCCCGCGACTGCGCGCTCTCCCCGTAGCCGAAGCTGTGGGTGAACTCGGCGGCGGGGAACATCCGGCCCATCCACAGCGCACAGTAGTGGCCGGGCATCAGGCACGGTTCCAACTCGCAGTACACCCGCAGGACGTCCTCGGCCGGCACTCCCCCGGCCGACAGGCGGTACCACAGCAGTTCCTCGGGATGCGGCAGTCCCGGGCGGGACACCTCGGTCACGATCTGCTTGCTCCCGTCCGCGTCCAGGATCTCGAACGCGGCCGAGCCGGCGATGTTCAACGGGAGTCGCACATCGTCGAGCACCCTGGGCCACCACGCCTCGCGCTCGGCGAACGCGGCCGGGTCGAGCGCGAGCAGTTCCTCGCGCAGCGCGCGAAACAGCGGGAAGCCCTCGGCCGGTTCGTCCACGGCGGCGATCCGGGGCAGCGCCTGATCGAGCGTCAGCAGCCCGGCGGCGAACGCCTCCACGTCGCTTGCCACGGGCATCTCCGGCAGATCGACCCCCAGGAACAGGGCCCGGACCGACCCGTCGGCGGCGACGTAGAGTTCCGCGCCCTGATCGGTGCCCAACCGAACCCGCTCGCGCACCGCGGGATCGGGCAGCGACTCCCCCACCGAGTCGGCGAACGCCCCCATCGTCGGCGGGTGTTCGTCCTCCGCGCCGAGGAAGTACGCGCCCACCTGGACGGGCAACGGCACACCGGCGAGCTTCGTCGAGCCGAAAAAGCGCAGTCCGTCCCGACCGAAGCGCTGATGAAGGGCGGCGGAGAGGTCAGAGTTCATGGTGTTGCGAGTATCCCTCCTGCGATGGCGGGCCCGGGCTGCGGCTCGATGTCCGCGCGGTCAACGCAGCGGATAGAGACCGTCGACATACCCACCGAAATAGGTGATCCACAGGCTTTCCCCGCGATACGGAATCGGATCGAGCGGTTCGATCCGGGCCCGGATCGAGTCCGCGACGCGCCGGTACTCCGCATTGCCGGGCCCCGTGCTCCCGGGTTCGGTACGCGGGGTTTCCCGCCACAGCAGGCCCAGCATGGTGCACAACGAGGAGAGGTCGCCGTTGATCTCGCAGTATTGCGAGCCGCCGTCCGCGAAGGCGTGCAGCCGGCCGGTTTCGAGGTGGAGGAAGACGTACCACTGCTGGATTCCGCCGAGCACCAGCACCGGACCGATTCCGTCGAGTTCGGGCAGGTCGACCCCCTCGTCCGGGTCGCCGAGGTCGAGCAGGCGCGACGCCTGCGCGCCCGGTTCGCCGGCCAACGCGGGGGCGATCTGGAACAACCCCTGCGGCAGACCCACCTCGCACAGGAAGTCCAGATCCTCGACTCGCCCCGGGACCTCGGCGAGTTCGGCCCGCGAGGCGCGCACCACCCGGCCCTGGGGGAAGACCTCCAGCAGCCCGTTGCGGTCGATGTCGAAGATCATGAATCAGCTCCGGCGCATGCCTACGGATATTGGTACGTGTATACACCGGCCAGTGGGCCGGTGTTGCCCGCGCGGTGCTGCTGTTGCAGGTCGTGCATGTACAGGTTGAACGGGCCGTTGCGGTCCGCGCCGTCGAGCCGTCGCGAATCGAAGTCGGCGACGTGGCTCACCTCCAACGGCGTGTTTCGGCCGCTGCCGTTGAGGTGCATGTCCACCCAGATGTCGCATCCCGCGCCACCGGTCCTGGGGAACGGTTGGCACGGTGCCCGTTCGGTGTAGAGCCGGGTCACGTCGTTCTGCATGCCGTTGTGCACCATCGGCAGGCCGATGGCCCGCTCGGAATGGCCGCCGTTGTTGCCGCTGCTGCCGACCAGGATGAAATCGCCGCCGCGCCCGGAGGGGTCCCGGTAATACAGCGAGGCGTAGTTGTTGCCGCCGTAGTCGTTCTGGGCCCGGCGCACGTCCTCGACGGCCTGCGACAGGTCGGTGGGTTGTTGCAGCGGCCTGGACTGCACCGGGGTACGCGGGGCGGCATTCCCGGTGTCGTCCTGCTCCGCCTTCGCGTACTTGTCGTAGCGGCCCTTGCCGCCCGGTACCGGCACCCGTTTCGGCTTGCCGCGCGGGGTGACCTCGGGTTTGCCGTCCTTGTCCGTCTTGATGTTCACCTTGATCGTGCCGTCCGGATTCAGCACCCGGTCGATCCCGGAATTTCCGCCTCCGGGCTGCACCGGGACCAGTTTCCCGTTGACCAGTTGGTGAACCCGACCGTCCTCGTCGACGAAGTAGACCGGCGTTCGACCCGATCCGGGCGGATTCCCGCCGGAACCGGCCGGGCCCTTGCCGTCGCCGGAGCCGGGCTGCTTCGGGTCCGGGCCCTCGATCCGCTTCCCGAACCGCTTGAGGTTCGCCTCCTCGGTCGCGGCCGTGCGTCCGGCACTCGTGCGCACGTTGCCGGCGGTCTTGGCGACGGCCTGCTGGAGCGCGCCGCCGGCCCGGGAGTGGCCGGTGGACAACGGCTCGAAGACCTTGCCGAAGGTCTGGCCCAGGCCGTCCTTGTTCCAGAACGCGCCCTTGGCCTGGAGGACGCCGCTCAGCTTGGCGTGCGCGGCCTCGATCCGGGCGGCGGAGGCGTCGATGCCCCGGGCGCCGGACTCGACGTGTTCCGGGACGTGCTTGAAGCCGTTGCTGCCGGTGGGCGGCGAGCCGACCGGTTTGCCGCCGGGGGTGCCGCCGGCGTCACCGGGTGGGCCGCCGGGCTTGCCCGCGGTGTCGGTGCCGTCGGGCCGCTTGGGGGCCCTGGGCACGGTCGCCGGCGCGTCCCCCGGTTTCGATGCGCCGGGCCGGTCGTGTCCGCCGCCCGAATCGCCGCCCTTCGGGCCGGTCTTGGTCTTGCTCATCGCCGATCGCCTCCCCGTAGGCTTCGCGCGCGCTCGACGCTTCGGGAGGGGCGGGTGCTACCGCCGCGGTGCGCGTGCGCGGCCCACGCGTCGATCGGGCCGCCGCACGAACTACCCCCGTAGTGACCGAACGACGCAACAAAACTACGTTCGCGGTCCGGGGCGGGCCAACCGGGTTCGAGTCAAGTAAGGCAAAGGGCAGGGAAGTTCGCGGGTCCTCTCCGGTCCGCGAGTGACCGCGACCGACCTCGGCGCGACGCGTTCCGGCACGATGCGCTCCGGCGCGACCCGGGCGGCCGGGAGGTGTTCCCGGGCCCGGGTCCGCGCCCGTCGGCAGGTCCCTCGACTACCAGGCGCCGCCCGCGACTTGCCGCGTGGCGAGGTTGATCCGGTTCCAGACGTTGACCGTTGCGATGGACAGCAGGAGCGCGCCGAGTTGCTGCTCGTCGTAGTGCTCGGCGGCCTGGGCGTAGATCGTGTCCGGGATCGGGTCGCTCGTGTCGGCGACCCGGGTGACCGCCTCGGTCAGGGCGAGGGCCGCGCGTTCGGCGTCGTTGAAGTAGGGGGCGTCGCGCCACCCGGCGACGGTGTCGATGCGCTCGTCCGACTCGCCGCTCTTGCGCAGGTCACGGGCGTGCATGTGGACACAGACGCTACAGCCGTTGATCTGACTCGCCCGGAGGTTGGCCAGTTCGAGGGTGACCTTCGGAACCCCGGCCTGGGCGGTGGCGGCCCCGAGGGCCATCAGCGCCTTCATCGCGCCGGGAACGACCATCGCGGGGTTGCCCATACGTGCTTCCATGACTGCTCCTCTGGAGGTGGTCCCACCGGCGGCCGATCTCCTCCTCCGCCGGCTGCGGGCCCTTGTCGCGGGCCTACACAGCACTGACGGACCCCGGCGCGAATGTGTGACACCGGATCGAAAAAGAATCTCGGCCGAGATTTTCGCCCCCCGATGGCGAGGCGGCCTGGTCTCACCATCGCCCCGGCTCCGAGGCCGGACGGACCGGCACGACCACCTCCGGGGCCTCGATCGACAACCGGGGCGGCCGCCGGTCGACCCGGGTCGGCAACCACCGGTTCGGCCTGCTCAGCGGGTGCGTCACCGCCCGGATCAGGATCCTGCGCGGCACGAGCGCGTCGAGGGCGACGGCCGCGGTAGGACCCACGCCGAACTCCGCGATCACCCGGCGCCCACCGAGGACGAAGGCCACGAGGACCTCGATCATGATCGCGGCGCCCAGTCCCATCCAGGTCAGCGGTACGGCGGCGCGCTCGCCCTGTCGGCAGACCGCGCCGAAGCGCAGCCCGGACGCCCCGACCCCGGCCGCCGCCACGACCGCGGCCCACATCGTGGTCCGCCGCGAACTCGCCACGGCCAGGCCGTACGCGGCGATCATCGGCACGAGCAGCAACAACGAGCGGTACCCACCCAGGGCGATGAAGATCGCCATGCCGAGCGAGGTCCCGCCCGACGCCGCGTCCACCATCGCCGGATGTTCCCACCCCGCCCGCGTCGGGTGGTTCACGCCCGCACGGGACGCGCCGGCACCCGGCCGCCCCGACCCGCGCAGGTACCATCCCGCCGCTGCCGCGCCCGGTAGCCGCCCCGACCCGTCGAACCTCGTGGCTACAGGCGGTCGTACCAGCCTGGGTGGCTGTTGTGCAGGGCGGCCAGGGCCAGGACGATGCGGGCGTCGACGTGGCCGGGGGGCAGTTCGTAGGAGTCGGTCGTGCCGACGCTGCCCAGGTATTCGAACACCCGGGTGCCGTCGTGGCGCCAGATCGTGCGCAGCGGCAGCCGCGGCGCCTTGCCGCCGAGGACGGCCACGGCCATCATCAGGCCCCACAACGGGGACAGCGCCCACCAGGCGATCCAGCCGAACGTGGTGCCCTTGGCCGCGTGCAGCGTGGGGCCCTGGGCCGGGCGGATCGTCCAGGAGGTGCGGCGCAGTCGGCGAATGCTGCCCTGTTCGCGATGCACCGTGGCCAGGTGCTCGCCCGCCGGCCCGGTGATGCTGTAGACCGCGTAGTCGCCGGCGGTCGAATACGTGCCCACCGCGGCCATTCGATGGCGGCGGGCCCGGTCGGCCCACAGGATCAGGTGGCGGGAGGGAGAGCTGCCCATGTCGTCGGTGGGCCCGGTCTCGATGTAGGCGACGTCCTCGTAGTGTCGTTCGCCCTGTGGGCGGACCCGGACGATCGGGCCGACCCACGTGTGTTCGGGAACGTCCCTGGCTTCATCAGCCTGGAGCGCGCGGCGTACCTCGATTGCGGCACCCGCGCCGGTGTGAAGCGCGACGGTCATGTGCGTCCAGAGTTTCGGTAAACGGCCGGTCTGAACAGCAGGGTAGACAGCCTGGCGACTTAGTGGGGAGCGAGGGAGCCACAAGATCGGCACAGCACGGACCGACCGGTCGGCGCAGGCCGGTCCGGTCGGTCCGATGTCGTCATGTCCGGGCGGTTGTCGGGGATTTACCCGCGCTGATCCGGGTCGATGGCGAAGTCCGCGCGGTGCTCCAGGGCCCAGGTGCGGAAGTCGCGGCCGGGCTTGCCGGTGATCGCCTCGGTGGTGCCGGACACCGGTTCGGGATCGACGGCGGCCGCCCACAGGTCCAGCAGCGCGTCGGCGTAGCCGGCGTCCATGTAGGGGGTCAGTCCGGCGAATGCCCGGTCGCGGGTGACCTCGACGAACGGCAGGTCGCGGCCCAGGACATCGGCCAGGATCGCGATCTGCTCGACGAAGGACAACGATTGCGGGCCGTTGAGGTCGAGCGTCTCGCCGAGGTGGTCGCCGGCCACCAGCACCGCGGTGGCCACGTCGGCGATGTCGTCCTCGTGGATCGGGGCGACCTGGGCGTTCGGGTACGGCAGTTCGATCGTGCCGCTGCCCATCAGCTGGTACTTCCAGCCGATCGCGTTGGTGGCGAACGCGCCGGGGCGCAGCACCGTGTACGGGATTCCGGACTCGGCGACCGCGACCTCGACCGTGTGGTGGCTCGCCGCGAGCGGACTGCTCTGCGGGTCGGGGGTGTTCGTCGCGGACGAGGACAGCAGCACGATGTGCCGAATGTCGGCGGCCCGGGCGGCCTCGACGAAGGCGGTGATGCCGGCGGCCTCGGCGTAGAGGAAGACGCTGGTGATGCCGCGCAACACCGCTGCGGCGTTGTCGGGTTCGCGGAGCGAGAGGCGCACGGCTTCGACACCGGCGGGGGGTTGGAGTTCGGTCGGGTCGCTGCCGGCGATCCGGACCGAGTGGCCGGCCGCGAGGAGGCGGGTGACGACTCCGCGCGCGACGCGGCCGCGGGCTCCGGTGACGAGGATGCTCATGGTGACTCGTTTCCTTGCTGGGTCGGGTTTCGTGGACCGTGCCGGGTGGACTCGGCCGGTCGGGGCGGGGCTTCGGCCGGTGCGGGCCTTCGGGTGGACCGGGCGGCCGTCGGGCCGGCTCGGTGCGGCGACCGGCACCGGCCGCCGTGCGGGCTCATCCCTCGTGCGGCCTGGCGTGCCGAGGGAGCAGGAATACCAGGCCGCCGGCGAGCAGGCCCAGGCCGGCCACCGCCAGGGCTCCGGTGGCCATCGCGGCGGAGGCGGTGTGGTGTTCGGCGAGTTGGAAGAACAAGGTGGTGATGCCCGCCGCGCCGAGCGCGCCGGCGAGTTGTTGCATCGCGGACAACGAGCCGGATGCGCTGCCCAGTTCGTGCTCGGCGACACCGGCCAGGATCACGTCGAACAGCGGTGCGAACACGGCGCCCATGCCGAGGCCGGCGACGAACAGTGGGGCGATCAGGTCGACGCCGGTCGTGTGCGAACCGTAGTGGGCGACCACGGCCGCGAGGCAGACCAGGCCGACCAGGTGCACGCCGACACCGATCAGGAGCAGGTTGCGGCCGAGCCTGGCCATCACCTGGAAACCGGCGATGGAGGCGACCACGATGCCGACCGCGATCGGGGCGAGGGTGAGACCGGCTTCGAGCGCGCCGTAGTGCAGGTGCAGTTGCAGGAACAGGGACGTGATCAGCATGAATCCGGTGGTGCCGGCGAAGAACGCGAGGCCGAAGAGCATGCCGGACTTGTACGCGCGGTTGCGCAGCAGCGTGGCCTCGATCAGCGAGTGCGGGCTGCGGCGCTCGCGCAGGATGAATCCGGCGAAGGTGGCGAAGCCGGCGGCGAGGCAACCGAACGACCACAGCGGCCAGTCGGCTTCGGGGCCCTGGATGAGCGGCAGGATGATCAGCGTGGAGGCCGCGGTCAGCAGTGTGGCGGCGACGAGGTCGATCCGCACGGCGGGGTTCGGGGCGTCCCGGGGGATGTAGCGCAGGCCCCCGAGCACGGCGGCGAGACCGAGCGGGACGTTCATCAGGAAGATCAGCCGCCAGCCGGTACCGAACAGGTCGAGGTGGATGAGCGCGCCGGCCAGGATCGGGCCGCCGACCGCGGACAGGCCGAGCACCGGACCGAAGGCGGCGAACGCCTTGCCGGTCTCGGCGGGCGGGAAGACCGACTTGAGGATGCCGAAGCCCTGCGGGATCAGCAGGGCGCCGAAGGCTCCCTGGGCGATCCGGGCGGCGACCAGCAATTCCGGCGAGGGGGACAGCGCGCAGAGCAGGGACGCCACGGCGAAGCCGCCGGCGCCGAGCAGGAACAATCGGCGTCTGCCCCAGCGGTCGCCGAGTCTGCCGCCGACCACCAGCAACACGCCGAACGCGAGCGTGTATCCGGCGGCGAGCCACTGCAACAGCGCGGCGCCGCCGCCGAGATCGGCCCGGACGGAGGGGCCGGCGACGTTGGTCACGGTGCTGTCGAGCAAGTCCATCACCTCGGCGACGAGCACGATCGCCAGGATCCGCCACCGCCGGGCGTATCCGGCGGGGTGCGGGGCCTCGACGGCGGGAGTGGTGTCGGGCGAGTCGGCGGTGGCGGTGGGGGTCATCGGTACTCCTCGGTCGGGACGACGCGGCCTCGGACGAGGCGATGGCGTGCGGTGCGGTGCGGTGCGGTGCGGTGAGGTGAGGTGCGGTGAGGTGCGGTGAGGTGCGAGTGCGTTCGGCGAGCCATGTTCGTTACGAACGTTGTTCGTTACGAACAATGTACGTAGCGAACAGCGTTCCGTCAACGCGTATACTCGGGGCATGGCGAAATCACCCGGCGAACCGCGACCGTCCACCCCCGCTACGCCGGTCAGTCGGCGGACCCGACCGGCCAAGGCCGCACTCAGCGCGGACGCGCTGGTCTCCGCCGCGCTGGCGATCCTGGACGCGGACGGCCTGGAGGCGGTGACCATGCGCCGGGTCGCGCAGGCGCTGGACACCGGCGCCGCCTCGCTCTACGTGTACGTGGCCAACCGCGACGAGCTGCTCGCGTTGGTCTACGACCGGGTGCTCGGCGAGATCGCGCTGCCGACGGTGGCCGCGGTCGGCGAGCCGTTCCCGCACTGGCGCGCCGAGCTGCGCACGCTGATCCGCACGGCGATCACCGTGCTGGGCGCACATCGCAAGATCGCCGGCGTGGCCCTGGGCGACGTACCGACCGGCCCCAACGCGCTCGCGCTGGCCGAGGCCATCCTGGGGCTGCTGGCCGGCGCGGGCATCGACGACCCGACCCGCTCACTGGCCCTGGATCTGATCAACCTGCACATCACCGCGGCGGCGGTCGAGGAATCGGCGTACGCCGACAAGGCCGGCGAGGGGCAGAGCGAGGAGAGCGCGGTCGCGGCGATGGACGAGACGTTCGGGCGGTTGTCCGCGGCGGACTACCCGCACCTGGTCTCGATGCGCGACACGTTGACGGCCGGCTCCGGCGACGAACGCGACGCGTGGGGCATCGAAGTCCTGCTCAACGGCATCCTGGCCACCCCGGCACACGGCTGACCCACCCCGAGTCGCACCCACACCGCCCGCGACGGCGCCGAGCGGCGATCTCCGGTATAGCTGTCGGGTCGTCAGATGTCCCCGACCCGAGGATCGCCCGTGTCCGCTGCCTGGTCCCTCGCCCTGCTCCTGGGCGGGATCGTGCTCCTGGGCGCGTCGGTGCAACGCCTCACCGGCATGGGCTTCGCGCTGGTCGCGGCGCCCGGTCTGGTGCTGTTGCTCGGCCCGGCCCAGGGCGTGGTGTTGTGCAACGGCGGCGCGGGCGTGATCAGCGCGATCGGGCTGGCCGCCTCGTGGCGCCGGGTCCGGCTCGCCGCGATGGTGCCGCTGGTGGTCGCGGCGGCGTGCACCGTACCGCTCGGCTCGTGGGTGGCCGCCCGGCTGCCCGAGCCGTGGCTGCTCGCGGGCATCGGCGCGGCGGTGTGCGTGGCCGTCGGCTCGGTCATGCTCGGCGTGCGAATACCCGCCCTGCGCGCCCGCAGGGGCGCCGTGGTGGCCGGCGCCGCGAGCGGCTTCATGAACTCCTCGGCCGGCGTCGGCGGCCCCGCGGTGTCCCTGTACGCACTCAACGCGGGTTGGACCGTCGCCGAGTTCGTGCCCAACGCCCAGTTCTACGGCGTCGTGGTGAACGCCTTCTCGCTCGCCGCCAAGTCGCCCCCACACCTGAGCGCCCCGGCCTGGACCGGCATCGGCACAGCCCTGCTCGCCGGCGCCGCGCTCGGCCGGGTCCTCGCCGCCCACACCCCCGAACGCCAAGCCAAACGCGCCGTGCAATGGCTGGCCCTGGCCGGCGGCGCCGTCACCCTCGCCAAGGGCCTGTACACCCTGTGACCCCGACCCGTGCCGAACCCGGGGCGGCGGAAAGCACACAGCGCCGATCCGGTGTCGTGTGCGCGTCCCGTGTGGGCAGATCATCAGAATGACGGTCATGGAAGATCTTGCCGAATCCGAGTCCGTGGCTTCGTCTCGTTCGGGACCGGGGGGTGTGGTGCGTACCGCGGCGGAGTTGGCGAAGCTGCGTGGGGTGCGGCGGATGAAGGTGATCGCCACCGGGTTCCTGGTGTTCGCGATCGTGTTGTACGTGCTCGCGCGCTGGGCCGAGGCGCGTGGGGCCGGGGCCTGGGCCGGATATGTGCAGGCGGCGGCGGAGGCCGGGATGGTCGGTGCGATGGCCGACTGGTTCGCGGTGACCGCGTTGTTCCGCCGGCCGCTGGGGCTGCCGATTCCGCACACCGCGATCATTCCGACCCGCAAGGACGCGCTGGGCCGCAATCTCGGCGAGTTCGTCGGGGAGAACTTCCTCTCCGACGCGGTGGTGCGGCAACGACTGAGCCGGATGGAGGTCTCCCGCCGCGCCGGCACCTGGCTGGCCGCCCCCGGGCACGCCGAGCGGGTCACCGACCAACTGGGCGCGCTGGCCCGCGCGGCGTTGACCGTGCTGCGCGACGAGGACGTGCAGAGCGTGTTCGGCCAGGCGATCACCCGTCGGGTCTCCGCCCAGGCGGTGGCCCAGCCGATCGGCGAACTGCTCGACCGGCTGGTGCGCGACGGCGCGCATCGGGGCCTGGTCGACCTGGTCGCGACGAAGGCGCACGACTGGCTGGAGCAACATCGCGAGTCGGTGCTGCGGGTGGTCAACGAGGAGTCCCCCGGCTGGTCGCCGCGCTTCCTGGACCGGCAGATCGCCAACAAGGTGCACCGCGAACTGGTCCGGTTCGCGGGCGCGGTGCGCGACGACCCGGGCCACCCGGCCCGACTCGCGGTGGACAACTTCCTCGCCGAGGTGGCCCGCGACCTCCAGCACGATCCGGCGATGATCGCCCAGATAGAGCGGCTGCGGGACCGCACCATCGCGCACCCGGCGGTCCAGGAGCTGATCGCGTCGGTGTGGAGCGCCGCCCGGACGATGCTGGTCGAGGCCACCGAGGACCCGGACAGCGAACTGCGCAACCGGGTCACCACCGCCGTGCGTTCACTGGCCGGCCGGCTGGCCGAGGACCCGCGCGTGCGGGGCAAGGCGGATCGCTGGATCGAGCAGGCCGCCGTCTACGTGGTGACCACCTACCGCGACGAGATCACCGCGCTGATCACCGACACCGTCGGCGCCTGGGATCCCAAGGAGACCAGCCGCAAGATCGAGATCAACGTCGGGCGCGACCTCCAGTTCATCCGGATCAACGGCACCGTCGTCGGCGCTCTGGTCGGCCTGCTGATCCACACCCTGACCGAAGTGCTGAGCTGAGCCCCGGCCCGCCGGATCCGCCGCGGCACCCGACTACCCGGACAGTTCCTCGGCGCGCGCCTTGGCCGCCCGCAGGTCCACCTTGCCCGCCGCCGTGCGCGGGATCGACTCGACGAAGTGGATGCGCTTGGGCGTCTTGTAGCCCGCGATCATGGTCCGGGCGTGGGCGGTGATCGCCTCCGCCGCCGGCGCGGCACCCGCGCGCAGCACCACGAGCGCGGTGACCGCCTGGCCGAAGCGCGGGTCCGGGACGCCGACCACGACCGCGTCGAACACGTCCGCGTGCGTCTTGAGCGCGCCCTCCACCTCGTCCGGATAGACCTTCTCGCCGCCGGTGTTGATGGTCGCGCTGCCGCGCCCGAGCAGGATGATGCCGCCGTCCTTCTCCAGTTGCGCGAAGTCGCCCGGCAACACCCAGCGGCGTCCGTCCGCGTCCTTGACGAAGGTGGCCCGGGTCTTCTCGTCGTCGCCGTGATAGCCCAGCGGGATGTGCCCGCTGACGGCCAGTCGGCCGACGTCGCCGGAGCCCGGCTCGACCGGCACCAGGCGATCGTCGAGCACCGTCGTGGTCGCCGACGAGGCGAACCGCGTCGCGCTGCCCGGTCCGCCGGTCTGCCGTGCCGCGGCGCCCGTCTCGGACGCGCCGAAGCTGTCGATCACGAAGACGCCGGCCTGCTCCAGGGCGGTGCGCACCGCCGTGCTCATCGGCGCCCCGCCGTTGCTGATCGCCTTGAGCGCGGACAGGTCGTAGGTGTCCGGATTGGCCGCGAGCCAGTCCGCCAGCGGCCTGCCCATGCCGTCGCCGACCACCGACATCGACAGCGCCCGCTCCCGGGCCGCGAGCGCCATCACGGTGTCGGCGTCGAAGCTGCGCCCGGTCCACATCAGGTAGGTGTTGCCCATGTAGAAGGTGTTCCACATCGACCACTGCCCGCCGCCGTGCATCATCGGCGCCAGACCAAGCGTGGTCATCCCGGCCGACTCCCGAACCGTGTCGCCGAGTTCGTCCGGCGTGCGCAGCTTGGGCCGAGCACCGCGACCGGCCTGCAGGGCCGCGAAGAAGATGTCCTCGCCGCGCCACAGCACACACTTGGGCATGCCGGTGGTCCCGCCCGTGTACAGGCCGTACAGGTCGTCCTCGCTGCGCGCGCCGAAGCCGCGTTCCGACGAGGCCGCCGCGAGCGCGTCCTCGTAGGCCACCATGCCCTCGATCGACTCGGTCGAGCCGTCCTCCAGGATCACCACGTGGCGCAGCGCCGGGAAGTCGGCCCGGATCGCCCGCGTCGCACCCGCGAAGGATCGCTCCGCGATCACCGCGACCATGCCCGAGTTCTCGTACAGGTAGCGCAACTCCGCCTCGACATAGCGGTAGTTGATGTTGATCGGCACGGCCCGCGCCTTGTAGCACCCGATCATCGCCTCGACCCACTCGGCGCGGTTCCACGCGTGGATCCCGACGAAGTCGCCGGGCTCGATCCCGGCCTCGATCAGGTGGTGGGCGACCCGGTTGGCCCGCGCGTCGAGGCCGCGATAGGTCGTGCGCACCTCGCCCGCGATCAGCGCGGTGCGGTCGGGAATCGCGTCCACCACGACCTCGAAGAGGTCGGCGAGGTTGAACGACGGGCTGACGGGCGTCATGGTCGGCTCCCACGGCGGATGTACGGGTGCCTCCGAAGCGGGATCCCAGGCACGGATCCGATCCGGGGCGAAGCAGGGTCGGGTCAACTTACCCTTGACTCGATCAAAAGAATAGCTTCGCGATGATCCGGCAAAGCCCTGTCCGGGCCCCCTCCCAAGCGGTACTTTCTCGCCACGAAAGTCCCGAATCGCCGGCGCCGCCGCATCGCGCGGCCGGGCCGGCCCGGGCACCCGCACGCTCACGAAGACCCACGCGTCCAGGCACGGCACGCACCGAGTTCCGGGGCAGACATGCGCGTTCTGGGGGGACGGTACGAACTGGCCCAGTCCGTCGGCCACGGCGGCATGGGCGTGGTCTGGCGCGGTGTCGACCGCGAACTGGGCCGCACCGTCGCGGTCAAGGTGTTGCCCGCCGAGCTGACCCGGCAACAGGAGTTCCGGGACCGGTTCCGGCGCGAGGCCCGCACCGTCGCCGCGCTCTCGCACCCGGGCGTGGCGACGTTGTACGACGTCGGCGAGGACACCACCGACGGCGAGCCGACGCCGTTCCTGGTGATGGAGTTCGTCGACGGTCGCACGCTCGCCGAGGCGCTGCACGAGGGCCCGCTGCCGATCAACCGCACCGTGTCGATCGCCCGGGACGTCGCGGACGCGCTGGTGCACAGCCACGGCCACGGCGTCGTGCACCGCGACCTCGAACCGGCCAACATCATGCTGACCTCGTCCGGCGGCGTGAAGGTGCTCGACTTCGGCATCGCCAAGGTGCTCGCGGAGACCACGACTCGGCTCACCGCGACCGGGATGACCGTGGGCACCCCCGCCTACCTGTCCCCGGAGCAGATCGAGGGCCGGGACGTGGACGCCCGCACCGATCTGTACTCGCTGGGTGCGTTGATCTACGAACTGCTCACCGGACGGCCGCCGTTCCTGGCCGACTCGCCGTTCGCGGTGATGCACCAGCACCTGTCGAAGCCGCCGCCCCCGCCGTCCGCGACGCGCCCGCAGGTGCCCGAGGACCTGGACGCGCTGGTGTTGCGCCTGCTCGCCAAGCACCCCGACGACCGCTTTCCGACCGCGAGTCGGTTGCTGGGCGCGCTGGAGGAGATCCGGGCCCGATCCACCGCGAGCGCGCCCGCCCCCGACACCGCCCGCAACCCGAACGCGGCCCACCAGGCGAGGCGACCGGCCGAACCCGCGCCGATCCCGGACACCGCCGGCCACCGGCCGCCCGCCCCGGCCCCGGCCCCGGCCCCGGCCACGCAGGGTCCGCCCGCACCGGAGCCACCCCGGATGCCGGGCCTCGCCCCCTCCGCCGGCTCGGCGCCACTGCGCTCCGCCGGCGGCCCGTGGGCGATCCGGTTCCGGCTCGGCGGCGACGGCCTGCTCGCGGTGGCCGGTGGCGCGTTGCTCGCGGGCACGTGGCTGAGCGTGACCCCGGAGGGGTTCAAGGGCTTCAATTACCTGTGCCTGGCCGCCGCCGTGCTCGCCGCCGCCGCGCTGCCGTGGTCGGCGCGGCCGGCGGTGGTGCTGGTGTGGGGGCCGCTCGCCGTGTTGGCCGCGGCCCTGTTCGCGCCGCCCTACCGCCACAGCCATCGACGGCAGGCGTTCTCCGCCTACGGCGACTCCGACTACTGGAGCACGCGCGATCTCGGCAGCCAGGAGTTCGCCGCGATCGCGCCGTTCCTGCTGCTCGCACTGCTCTTTTTGGTCGCGTTCCTGCGCCGCCGCGACACCCCCGGCCTCTACATCGCGGCGTTTTGGCTGTTCGCCGCCCTGACCGGCTGGTCGTGTGCGTCGCTGACCAACGGGAAGCTGATCCTCACCCTGTGGATCGTGCTCGGCGTGCCGGCCTCGATCGAGCTCGTCGGCGAGGTCCGGGCCCGGCGGGTACCGGCGTCGGCGCCGAGATTGCCCCGGCATCCGACGCAACCCCGATGACCACTCGTGCGTCGACATGATGAGGACCCGCCGGGGGATTGCCGTCCCTGACCCGGCGGGCCCGTTTCATGCCGAAGTCTTCCGATGGCACATCAGGTGCCCTTGAACTCCGGGGTCTTCTTCTCCGCGAAGGCTCGCGGACCGATCTTCGCGTCGTCGCTCATGAACACCCGCATGCCGATCTGCGACTCCAGCTTGAACGCATCTTCCTCGGTCAACTGGTCGGTTTCACGCAGAACGCGCAGGACCGCCTGAACCGCGATCGGACCGTTGGCCGCGATCTGGTGGGCGATCTCCTTCGCCTTCTCCAGTGCGCCGCCATCCGGCACGACGTGCCCGATCAAACCGAGCTCCTTGGCTTCGGGCGCCTTGATGTGGCGGCCCGTCAGCAGCAGGTCGGCGGCGACAGTGTACGGAATCTGACGGCGCAGGCGCACCGCCGACCCGCCGAGCGGGAACAGGCCCCAGCGGACCTCGGATACGCCGAAGCGCGCCGACTCGCCGGCCACCCGGATGTCGGTGGCCTGAAGGATCTCGGTGCCGCCGGCGATGGCGGGCCCCTCGATCGCGGCGATCAAGGGCTTGGTGAGGGTGAAGCCCTTGAGACACCACTTCATCACGGACATGTCCATGCCCGGCTTGCCGTCGCCGCCCTTGAACGCGTCGCCCGGCGCGCGCCGGCTCATCGCCTTCAGGTCGGCACCCGCGCAGAACGCGCCGCCGGCTCCGGTGAGGATGGCGACCCGGATCTCCGGGTTGTCGTTGACCTCGTCCCAGGCGGCCTCCAGGATCTCGATCATCTCGCCGGTGACCGCGTTGCGGGCCTCGGGCCGGTTCATCGTGATGATCAGGACGTGGCCGTCCCGTTCGACCAGGGCGTGGGGTTCGCTCATGTCTGTTCGTCTCCAGGAATCACAGGGGTACGGCGCCGGTACGGCCGGGCCGAGGGCGGGCTCGGACGGGCCGGTTCAGGCGAACTCGCCCGCGGCCGTGGCGGCGAAGCCGGCGCCGATCCGCAGCGCCTGCTCGGTCGCGCCGCCGAGCGAGAGTTCGATCTGCTTGGCGTGGTTGAAGTAACGGTGCACGAAGTGCTCCTCGGCCACGCCCATGCCGCCGTGCACGTGGACGGCCGCGTGCGCGACGCGGTGTCCGCCGTCGGCCGCCCAGAACTTCGCGGTCGCGATCGCCTCGGCCGCGTCCAGCCCCTCGGCCTCCTGCCACGCGGCCTGCCACGTGGTCAGCCGGATGCCCTCGACGTCGATGTAGGCGTCGGCGAGACGATGCCCCACCGCCTGGAAGGAACCGATCGGGCGCTTGAACTGCACCCGCTCGCTCGCGTACTTCGCGCTCTCGCGCATCGCCTTCTCGGTCACCCCGAGCTGGGTCGCGCACAGCGCCAGGGTGGCCCGGTCGCGCAGCTCGCGGGCCGCGTCGGGGCCGCCGAGCGGGATGCCCGCGGCGTGCTCCAGGGTGACCAGGCCGGCGATCTCCTTGGCGGTGGTGAGCTGGGCCTCGACCCGGACACCGGCGGCCTTGGGGTCGACCAGGAACACGCCGCCGTGCCCCGCCACGTCCGCGGACACCAGCAGCAGGTCGGCCACGGTCGCCACCGGCACCCCGGTCTTGACCCCGTCCAGGTACCAGACCCCGTCCGTGTGCACCGCCGTGGTGGCGGGCGTGGCGCCGTCCCGACCGAACGGCTCGGCGAGCGCGTAGGTCAGGATCTTCGTACCGTCCACGGCGCCCGGCAGCCAGGCCGCCTTCTGCTCGTCGGTGCCCAACCGGTTCAGCATCGAGGCGGCGACCGCGATCGAGGGCCCGAACGGCACCGGCGCCAGGGTGCGGCCGACCTGCTCCAGGATCAGGCACTGCTCGAAGACGCCGTAGCCCGAGCCGCCGAACTCCTCCGGCAGGCCGATCCCGAGCAGGTTGGCCTTGGCCAGCTCCGCCCACAGGTCGCGGTCCAGGCGCGGTTCGCCGTCCTGCTCGACCCGCTTGTCCAGCGCCGTGAGCGCCTCGTGGGTGACCCGCTCGCCGAGGATCCGCCCCGCCAGGCCCACCAGGTCCTGCTGTTCTTCCGTGTAACCGAAGTCCATTTCACCTGTCCTTGTCAGCGTGGTGACGGCGGGTCAGCGGGGCGGTCGCGGCAGGCCGAGGCCCAGCATCGCGATCATGTCGCGCTGTACCTCGTTGGTGCCGCCACCGAAGGTGAGGATCAGCGCCGTGCGGTGCATCTTCTCCAGCCGGCCGCGCAACACCGCACCGGGCGAGTCCTGCTGGAGGTAGGCGTCCTCGCCCATGCACTCCATCAACAACCGGTAAGCCTCGGTGGCGAATTCGGTGCCGAAGATCTTGGTCGCCGAGGCGTCGGCCGGACCGACCTTGGTGCCGTGGTCGACCGACCAGGCGATCTTCCAGTTGACCAGCTTGAGGAACTCGACCTTGGCGTGCACCCGGCCGAGGTTGGCCTGTACGTGCTCGCGGTCGATCACCCGCGAGCCGTCCGGCAGCAGCGCCCGCTCGGCCCAGCGCCGGGTCTCGTGCAGCGCGAGCTGGATGCCCGCGGCCGAACACAGCGCCACCCGCTCGCGGTTGAGCTGACCGGTGATCAGCTTCCAGCCGCCGTTGAGCTCGCCGACCATCGCGGAGGCGGGCACCCGCACGTTCTCGTAGAACGTCTGCGACGTGGTCTGGCCGCCCATGGTCTTGATCGGGGTCCAGGAGAAACCCTCGGCGTTCGTGGGCACCAGGAACATGGTCAGGCCCTTGTGCCGCGGCGCGTCCGGGTCGGTGCGCGCGGCCAGCCAGACGTAGTCCGCGACGTGGATCAGCGAGGTCCACATCTTCTGGCCGTTGATGATCCAGTCGTCGCCGTCCCGGACCGCCTTGGTGGTCAGCGCGGCCAGGTCGGTGCCCGCGCCCGGCTCGGAGTAGCCGATCGAGAAGTGCATGTCGCCGGCGAGGATCTTCGGCAGGAAGAAGTCGCGCTGCTCCTGCGTGCCGTACTCCATCAGCGTGGGGCCGACGGTGTTGATGGTCAGGAACGGCACCGCCGCGCCGGCCAGGGTGGCCTCGTCGGTGAAGATGAGCTGTTCCAGCATCGAACGGTCCTGGCCGCCGTACTCCTTGGGCCAGCCGATGCCCAGCCAGCCGTCCTTGCCCATCTGCTTGACGACGCGGCAGTACGCGCCGTCCTTGCCCATCAGGCTGGTCTCGCCCGCGGCCTGCTCGGCCCGGATCTCGGGCGTCATGATCCGCGCGAAGTACTCGCGCAGTTCCCGCCGCAGGTCCTCCTGCTCGGGTGTGTAGGCGATGTGCACGTGGTCTCCCTGGTAGCCGTGGAAAGCACTGACAGCCGGTGGTCGATCGCCGGTTGCCGGGACGGAAAGCCGAACGCCGGGCCCGGACCCGGCCCGGGCGAGCGCCGCCGGTCAGCCCCTGGGCAGGCCCAGGATGCGTTCGGCGACGACGTTGAGCTGGATCTCCCGGGTGCCGCCGCCGAGCAGGACCGCCGGCAGCGAGAGGTAGGCGGTGAGCAGTTCGCCGCCGAGGTCGGCGTGGTGGGTGCCGGCCGCGCCGATCCGGTCCAGCCGCGCGGTGACCACGGCCCGCTGGTGTTCGGTGACCGCGAGCTTGAGCACGCTGGAGGCGGCGCCCGGGTTGAGCCCGGACAACTGCTGGAGCGTCGAGCGCAGGGTCAGCGCACGCAGCGCGAAGTGCTCGGCCGCGAAGGCGCCCAGTCGACTCGCGAGCGAGGTGTCCGCGGCGCCGGTCTCGCCGATGTCGTCGAGCAGCTTGCCGAACGCCTGCATGCCCGGGCCGCCGGCGATCATCACCCGCTCGTTGGCCAGCGTGGTGCGGGCGATCCGCCAGCCCGCGTGCACCTCGCCGACCACCTGGTCGTCTGCGACGAACACGTCGTCGAGGTAGACCTCGTTGAACTCGGAGTGGCCGTTGGACTGCTTGAGCGGACGCACGTCGATGCCGGGCGTGGCCATGTCCACGATGAAGTAGGTGATGCCCTTGTGCTTGGCCGCGTCCGGGTCGGTACGGGCCAGGCAGATGCCGAAGTGGGCCTCGTGCGCCTTGGAGTTCCACACCTTCTGGCCGTTCAGCCGCCAGCCGCCGTCGACCCGGGTCGCCCGGGTGCTCAGCGACGCCAGGTCGGAGCCCGCGCCCGGCTCGCTGAACAACTGGCACCAGACGATCTCGCCGCGCAGCGTGGCCGGCACGTAGGCGTCGCGCTGCGCGTCGGTGCCGTGCGCCATGATCGTCGGCAGCGCGAACTCGCCGATGATGGTGCTGGGTTGGGTCAGCCCGATCCGGGCGAACTCCTGCTGGATGACCACCTGCCGGGCCGGGTTCGCGGCGATGCCGTACGGCTCGGGGTAGTGCGGGGAGACGTAGCCGAGTTCGGCCAGCCGCCGCCGGCGGGCGGGCTCGGCGAGGGTGTTCGCCTCGGCCAGGTGCGCGGCCACCTCGGCCCGGAAGGCGGCGATGTCGCCCTCGTCGAGTTCGAGGTCGAAGCGCCGGGTGGGGCCGCCGCCGACGCTCGCCAGCGCGGCGCGGCCCAGGTGTGCGGTCCACTCCCCCGCCGGGCCCAGCCACTGGGCCAGGAAGACCGCGCGGCGCCAGTAGAGGTGGATGTCGTGTTCCCAGGTGAAGCCGATGCCGCCGAGCATGGTGATGCAGTCCAGGGCCACCTCGCGAGCCAGCGGCAGGCAGACCACGGCGGCCTCGGCGGCGGCCAGACGCAGTTGCTCGTCGGCGTCGGCGACCACGTCGTCGGCCGCCCGGGCCGCGTCCCAGGCCGCGGCCGTGGCCAGTTGCAGCTTGGTGAACAGCGTGGCGGCCTTGTGCTTGATCGCCTGGAACGACCCGACCGCGACGCCGAACTGCTCGCGGATCTTGACGTAGGCGAGCGCGGTCTCGAAGCACCAGCGGGCCACGCCGACCGCCTCGGCGGCGGCAAGCACGGCGGCCAGGTCGCGCACCATGGCGGCGTCGATCCCGGTCAGCGCCCGGGACGCCGGGAGCTCCAGGTCGTGCGCGTGCACCCGGGCCACGCCGCGGGCGAGGTCGACCGGGTCCAGCGGGACGATCTCGATGGCCGCCTCGGCGCCGGGCTCGACCACGAACCAGATCTGCTCGTCCCGTTCGGCGGCCTCGACCCGCGCCCCGAGCAGCAGATACGTCGCACCGACCGCGCCCAGGACCGGTTCGGCGACGCCGTCGATCCGCCAGCCGGCCTCGGTGCGGTGCGCGGTCAGGCTCGGGACGACGGCGACCGCGCCGGTGGCCCCCTCGGCGAATCGCGGCAGCAGCGCCTTGCCGACCTCGGGGCCGGCGCAGCGGGCCAGGACGGTGCCGGTCAGCACGGTGGACAGGTACGGGCCGGGCAGCAGGCCGCGGCCGGCCTCCTCCAGGGCGACGGCGAGTTCGAGTACGCCGGCGCCCGCACCGCCGTGCTCCTCGGGCAGGTGCACGGTGGTCAGCCCCTGGCCGACCAGCGCGTCCCAGCAGTCGGGGAGGGCGCCGGCGCCGAGTTCGTCGGCGGCTGCGCGGGTGGCCTCGATCGAGGCGTGGCGGGCGACGAAACCGGCGACCGATTCCGCGAACGCCTGGTGCTCGGTGGCGAATCCGATCGGCACTGTGTACTCCCTCACCAATACTTGTCTCGATCAAGTAAGCGGACAGGCTACCTGACTGGATCCGGCGTTGCCAGATCCGTCCCCGCCTGCGGTCGGCGGCGGGGTCGGCGGGTGGGCGTCAGCTCGGGCGGGTGGACGGCAGGCCGAGCTTGCGGTGATCCCAGGACACGATCCGGTCCGGGACGACCTTGATCACCACGCGCTTGTTCAGCATCATCTCCACGGCCGGGCGCATCTCCTCGGTGTACGGCGCCGCGTAGCGGCCGAACACGCTCACCCCCAGCTCCCAGATCCGCTCCGGCTCCTCGACCACCTCGGCCTTGCCGACGATGGAGACGCCGCGCAACTCCTCGTAGTACTCGCCGGCCTCGACCAGGCACGTGATGGTCGGGTTGCGGCGCACGTTGAGCACCTTCTGCGCGCGGGCCTTGCTCTCCAGGGCGACCTCGCCCTCCAGGAAGCCGTACCACATGCCGATCGAGTGGATGCTGCCGTCGGCGCTGAGCGTGGACATCGTCATCGAGTGGCGCTCGGCCAGGAACGCGGCGATCTCCTGCTCGGTCATCCGGACCCGGTCGCGCTGCTTGACGCCGTGGCCCATGTGCTCGCCCATGCGGACTCCCCTTTTTTGATTGCTTGGGTCAAACATTGCCACGCCGGGAGCATGATTGACAGACCGTCAGTTCCGCGCCGGCCCGCCTCCCCACCATGATTGACACTGCGTCAGGTCCTGCCTAGCGTCGGCGCCATGACCCGAACCGACGACTCCGACGTCCCCGACTACCCGGCCCGGCTCCGGCTCGACGGACGCGGCGTCGTCGTGCTCGGCGCGGGCCAGGGCATCGGTCGCCAGGCCGCGCACGCCCTCGCCCAGTCCGGCGCGCGGGTGTTCGCGGTGGACCGCGAGCCGGACCTGGCCGCCGACATCGCCGCGGAGGTCGACGGCCTCGCCTGGTCCGGCGACGCGACCTCGCGCGCCGACGTCACCCGCCTGTGGGCCGACGTCGAGGCGCGGCTGGGCCGAGCGCACGCGATCGTCGACATCATCGGCATGAGCCGGTACGCCGACCTGCTCTCCACCACCGACGAGGACTGGACCTGGCACCAGGACATCGTGCTCCGGCACGCCCTGCTCGCCCTGCAACTGGGCGGCGCGCACCTGGCCGCGCACGGCGGCGGCGCGATCACCTTCGTCGCCTCGGTCTCCGGCCTGACCGGCGCCCCGATGCACGCGGCCTACGGCGCGGCCAAGGCCGGCCTGATCTCCCTGGTCCGCTCCGCCGCGGTCGAACTGGGCCCCGCCGGCGTCCGGGTCAACGCGGTCGCCCCCGGCGTCGTCTGGACCCCGCGCGTCTCCGCCTACCTCGGCGAACCCGGCCGCGCCGCCAACGCCGCGAACGCCCCCCTGCGCGACGTGGCCCTGCCCGCCGACATCGCCGGCCCCCTCCTCTTCCTGACCGGCGACCTGTCCCGCTACGTCAGCGGCCAGACCCTCACCGTCGACGGCGCGGTCGGCGCCAAGTTCCCCTACCCCCTCCCGGACATGGCGGCAGCCCCCCACTGAGCGAAACCACACTCACCCACAAGGCCGAATCCCCGAACCACCACGAGCCCCACCACCCCAAGCCACACCCCGGGATCCACACACCCCACCGAAGAACCCGCCCCCTCCCGCCCCCATGGAGATGTACTCTTCCCGATTTCGTATATACCAAGGGGTGCGGCAATGGCCGACTTCCACCAAGCCGATCATTTCCTTACCGAGATGTTTCCGTACCACCTCGTGCCGGATTCGGTCTGGTCCGAAAGCGCCGAGCTGCAAAGAGCCCTGGGAAATTCGAGTCGGCACGAGAGTGCGAGCGTGGTGGATCTCGTGGTGGCCGTGACGGCACGCCACCACGGATTGACCCTGTTGCACCTCGATCGCGACTTCGACGTCATCGCCAAGCTCACCGAGCAACCGGTCCAGCGCGTCGACGAGGCGTGACCCGCACCTGAGAGGATGCCCGGGAGGCCGACGGCAGTAAGTGGAGCGAGGAGTACGCGGTGTCCGATGTACGGCGTGTAGGGGTGGTAGGGGCCGGGCTGATGGGGGCCGGGATCGTCGAGGTCTGTGCGAAGGCCGGACTGGACGTGTTGGTGGCGGAGACGAGTACGGCCGCGGCGGAGGCCGGGCAGGCTCGGGTGACCAAGTCGATGGACCGCGGCGTGAAGGCGGGCAAGCTCGCCGAGGCCGATCGGGACGCGGCGCTGGCCCGGATCACGTACACCACCGACCTGGGCGACTTCGCCGACCGGGACATGGTGATCGAGGCCGTGGCCGAGCTCGAGGAGCTCAAGACACAGATCTTCGCCACGCTGGACAAGGTGGTGGTGCGCGAGGACGCGATCCTGGCGTCGAACACGTCCTCGATCCCGATCATGAAACTCGGCATGGCCACCGCCCGGCCGCAGCAGGTGATCGGCATCCACTTCTTCAACCCGGTGCCGGTGCAGAAGCTGGTCGAACTGGTGCCCTCGCTGCTCACCGACGAGAGCACGGCCGCCCGCGCGGAGGCGTTCGCGGGCGAGGTGCTCGGCAAGACGGTGATCCGCTCGCAGGACCGCGCCGGCTTCGTGGTGAACTCGCTGCTCGTGCCCTATCTGCTGTCCGCGATCCGGATGTTCGAGTCCGGCTTCGCCTCCGCGGAGGACATCGACAACGGCATGGTGCTCGGCTGCGCGCACCCGATGGGCCCGCTGCGACTGACCGACCTGATCGGTCTGGACACGATCAAGGCGGTCGCGGACAGCCTCTACGACGAGTTCAAGGAGCAGCTCTACAGCTCGCCGCCGCTGCTGCTGCGGATGGTCGACGCGGGGCTGCTCGGCAAGAAGACCGGTCGCGGCTTCTACCAGTACTGAGCGACGCGCCGAAAAACGCGAAACGCGGCTCGGGGTGGACCCGAGCCGCGTTTCGCGTTTTCCCGTTTCGCCGGCGCTACGGCGTGCGCGCCTCGACCTTGTCGATCCGTACCGCGGCCGCCGACTGCCCGCCCGTCGCGGGCACCGGCACCGGCACCGGCGGTTCGGCCTTGGCCACCACCACCGCCTGCGCGGTCTGCAGCGGCACCTCCTTGATCAGCAGCACCGCGACCAGCGCGAGCAGGCCGAACGGGGCCGCGAACAGGAAGATGTCGCCGACCGCGTGCCCGTACGAGGTCTCCACGATGCCGCGCGCCGGCTCCGCCAGGTGATGCACGTTCGGGATACCGCCCCCGCCACCCGCACCGGACTTGAGCCCCGCGTCGGACAGGTAGCCGGTGACCTTGGTCGCCATCACCGCGCCCAGCGCCGAGACGCCGACCGCGCCACCGAGGCTGCGGAAGAACGCGACGACCGAACTGGCCGCCCCCAACTGGTGGATCGGCACCGCGTTCTGCACCGCGAGCACCAGGTTCTGCTGGAGCGCACCGACGCCCATGCCGAGCACGAACATGTACACGCCCAACACCCACAGGTTGGTGTCCGCGCGAGCGGTGCTCATCAGGGCCAGGCCGATGGTCAGCGAGATGCCGCCCATCACCAGGTAGCGCTTCCAGAAGCCGGTCGCGGTGATCAGCTTGCCGACCACGGTCGAGGCCAGCACCAGGCCGCCGATCATCGGCAGCGTCATCAAACCGGACACCGTCGGCGACTTGCCGCGGGCGATCTGGAAGTACTGGCTGAGGAAGACCGAGGAGCCCATCATCGCCAGACCCACCGCGAGGCTGCCGAGCACGGCGAGCACGATGGTCCGCTCCTTGAACAACCACAGCGGGATGATCGGTTCCTTCGCCCGGCCCTCGACCCGGATCGCCAGCGCGATCAGCAGCAGCGAACCGAGCACCATGGCCGCGGTCTGCCAGGAGACCCAGGCGTAGTTCTTGCCCGCCAGCGAGACCCACACCAACAGCAGCGAGACACCGGCGCTGATCAGCGTCGCGCCCAGGTAGTCGATGGTGACCTCGCGCTTGACCACCGGAAGCTTGAGGGTCTTCTGCAGGATCACGATCGCGGCCACCGCGAACGGCACGCCGACGTAGAAGCACCAGCGCCACCCCAGCCACGGGGTGTCCACGATGACGCCGCCGATCAGCGGACCGCCGACGGTGGCGAGCGCGAAGGTGGCGCCGAGGTAGCCGCTGTACCGACCGCGCTCGCGCGGCGAGATCATCGCGGCCATGATCACCTGCGCGAGGGCGGTGAGGCCGCCGACGCCGATGCCCTGGATCACCCGGCAGCCGATCAGCATGCTCGTGTTCTGCGAGAGGCCGGCCAACGCGGAGCCCGCCACGTAGATCACCAGCGCGAGCTGGACCAGCAGCTTCTTGCTGGTGAGGTCCGCGAGCTTGCCCCAGATCGGGGTGGTCGCGGTCATCGCCAGCAGGGTGGCGGTGACCACCCACGTGTAGGAGGTCTGGCTGCCATGCAGGTCGGAGATGATCCGCGGCAGCGCGTTGGACACGATCGTGGACGACAGGATCGCCACGAACATGCCCAGGAGCAGCCCGGACAGGGCCTCCATGATCTGCCGGTGCGACATCGGCTGCGCCGCCATCTCCGCCGCCGGTGCGTCGGTCATACCTTCCCCTTTGCTTCGCTTGCCTCGGATGCTCTGCGCCCGGACGCGGCTTCCCCACCCCCGACACTCGTTGCTTGCTACAACCATAGCGTCCTTTGTTGCTGCAAGCAACTTTCAAGAGATGGTCAAGTCGGCGCGCCTCACCGTGATCGGGCGATCACGCAAATAGCATCGCGGCATGGCAAAGACCCCTCGATCCGGCGGTACGGGCGGCAATGTCGGCGGCGTGTCCTACCGCACGATCGGCATCGCGGTGATCGTCGTACTGGCCGTCTGGTTCGTGCTGGCCAACACCGCCTCGGCGACGATCCGGTTCTGGATTCCCACCGTCGCCGCGCCGATGTGGATCGTCCTGGCCGGCACCTTCGCGGCCGGCGTGCTGACCGGCTGGTGGGTGAAGGGAAACCGCGGCTGAGCGGCCCGATATCCTGAGCGGCATGCTTCGCTCCAGGCTTCGTCCGGCCGTATCCGTGGCGATCCTGGTGACCGCCGGCGTGCTCGTGGCCGGTTGTTCGAGCACGGGCTCGCCGACCGCCGAACCCACCTCGGTCACCCCCACCGGCTCGAACACCACCCCGGTCGGCGCCACCGTGTGCGCCGGCATCCTGCCCACCCCGGCGGTGACCGCCGTGCTGCCGGCGGCGCCCGCGTTCACCAACAAGGACCAGCCGCCCGAGGAGCACTACCCGGTGCTGCGCTGCCAGGTCTCGGCCGGCGACCAGACCTTCATCGGCTCGGCGTACCTGTTCAACATGGCGGGCGCCGAACGGGTGCAACTGCCCGGACTGACCACGACGGGGTCCGCGCCGCTGGGCGACAAGGACCACGATCTGTACGGCATGGCCGGTGCGGACGACGCGTGGCTCGTCCAGAACTGCAAGGTGCAGAACGTCGAACAACCGGTGCCGATGCTGGTCCGCGCCCGCACCATCGGCCCGGCCGGCGCACCGGCTCCGCCCGACCGACGGCAGCAGTTGGCCGACCTGGCCGTCGACCTGGCCAACGGCGTGGCCAAGGCGGCCGGCTGCGGCAACGAGAAGCCGACCCCGCGCCCCGGCGAGATCAAGCCCGCGACCGAACCGAAGCCGATCACCGACGCGCCCGTGTGCGGCATGTTGGAGCCCGCCGCGCTCGGCCCGCAGGCGGCCGGCGGCCAACGCGCCCGCTGGAGCGCGAGCGCGACCCCCGAGGGGCCCGGCGCGATCCAGGGCTGCGACCTGTTCCTGGACGGCAAGCGGGTGTTGTCCTTCGCCATAGTGCACGGCTACCTGGCCCCCGGCGCCGAGATCCCCGGCGAACGCGCCACGCTGTCCGAGCGGTTGCCCACCGGCGGTGTCCCCAACGACGCCCAACTCGCGGGCACCGTCGAGGGCAAGGTGCTCGGCATGTGCGACGGCCACACCGTCGCGTACCAACTCAGCCGGCACAACGGCGAGGATCCCCCCGGCCTGACCCTGGGCCAACCCACCGAGACCTTCTTCAAGGCGTTCGCCGACGGCGCCTCGCGCTGGGGCTACAAGTGCGAACCCATCCCGGCGAACGCCGACTGGCAGATCCGCCGTTGACCGACGACGACGGGGCCGCCGCACGACTTGCGTGCGGCGGCCCCGTCGTCGGTTCACCGGGTCGGGCCGAGGCGCCGAACCGTCAGCTCACGCCCGCCGACTCCCGGGTCGGCGCCGGCAACGACTGCGGCCGGGCGCTCCCGCCCTGTCCACCCTGATCCGGCTTCCTCGGCTGCTCCCCACCCGCGGGCGGCAGGTCCGCCAGGAACTTCTTCTCGACCTCCGGATTCTCCTTCAGGTATGCCTTGACCCCCTCCGCGGCGGCGTTCGGCTTGCCCTCGAAGTCGACGAAGACCTTCTTCTCCAGCGGCCCGAGCACCGAGTCGTCCAGCTTGAGGTTCTTCACCCAGGTGTTCACCTCGGGGAAGTCCTTCGCGAAGCCCTGGCGACCGATCGAGCTGATCCACCCCGGCGCGCCATAGGACTGCTTCGGGTCGGCCAGCGGCTTGATGTCGTACTTCGTGTACGCCCAGTGCGGACGCCACATCGTCACCACGATCGGCTTGCCCGCCGCCATCTGCCGGTCCAACTCGGCGATCATCGCGGGTGTGCTGCTCTTGACCAGGTCGAAGTCGAGCCCGTAGTCCGGGATCAGCTTCTTCTCGGTCAGGTCCATGATGTTCGCGCCGGGCTCGATGCCGACGATCCGACCGTCGAACTCCTTCTCGTGTCCCTTGAGATCCTCGACCGAGTCGTACGGAAGGTTCTTCGGGACGGCGAGCTGCACGTCGACGTTGTTGTACCACTGCCCGATCTGTTCGAGCTTGGACCCGTACTCGTCCAGGTACTTCTTGTGCAGCGTGGGCAACCACGCGTCCAGGAACAGGTCGATGTCGCCGCGCGCGATGCCCTGGAACAGCGGGCCCACGTCGAGCTGCTTGAGCGTGACGTCGTAGCCGCGCTTCTCCAACAACTGCTTGTACATGTTGGTGACCACGACGTCCTCCTCCCACGGGATCCAGCCGATCGTGATCTTCTTGCGACCGTCCTCCGCCGCGCCGAGGCCGAAGCCGCCCAGCAGCCCGGCGACCAGCGCGACCGCGACCACGCCGCCGACCGCGACGACCGGACGCGGACGCCAGTCCAGCAGCCACTTGGGCGTGAAGCCGTCGGCCGCACGCTCGGTCGCCGAACGTTCGGCCCGCGCCTCGACCCGCCGGCCGGCCGCGCTGACCGTACGGTCCAGGTAGATCGCGAGCACGACCACCGCGACACCGGCCTCGACGCCCAGGCCCACGTTGTTGTTCGACAACGCGCCGAACACCTCGCTGCCCAGGCCGCCCGCGCCGACGATGCCGGCGGTGACCACCATCGACAGCGACAACATGATGACCTGGTTGACGCCGGCCATGATGGTCGGCAACGCGAGCGGGAACTGGATGTCCTTGAGAATGCGCCACTCGCTGGTGCCGAACGCCTCACCGGCCTCGACCATCTCCGCGTCCACGCTGCGGATGCCCAACTCGGTCATCCGCACGCCGGGCGGCAGCGCGAAGACCACGGTGGCCACGGCGCCCGGTACCTCACCGATACCGAAGAACGTGATCGCCGGGATCAGGTACACGAAGGCCGGCATCGTCTGCATGAAGTCCAGCACCGGCTTGACCACGGTGCCCACCGCGCGGCTGCGCGCGGTCAGGATGCCCAGCGGGATCGCGATCAGCAGCGCGACCCCCGCCGAGACCAGCACCAGGGCCAGCGTGGACATCGCCGGATTCCACATGTCCAGGCCGTCGATGAGCAGGAACCCCACCGCCGCGAGCAGCCCGAACAGCAGGCCGCGCACCGCCCAGCCGATCGCCGCGAACAACACGACCACGGCCGGCAGCGGCGAGTCGGTCAGCCAGTCGGCGAGGTGCGTGATCGCACCGCCCACCACGTTCTGGATGAAGTCGAACAACCAGGAGAAGTGGTCGCGCATGAAGTCGACCAGGCTCTCCGCCCAGTCGCCCACGTGGATCCTAGGCATCGTCGCGCACCTCGCCCTCGCCGACGACCCGCTCGCCGGCCGGAGCCGGGACGAGCGGGCCGGCCACGACGGGCCGCGCCGCGCCGGCCACACCCGCGGGCAGCAACTTCTCCGCCGGTCCCGCGGGCACCAGCATCTTGACGCTGCCGGTGTCGGTCACGCCCAGCGTGCCGCCCTCGGTGTCGCCCGATCCGCTCTGCGCCGCGTTGCCGAGCGCGGCCAGCAGGCTCACCCGGGGGATCACCCCGACCAGCCGCATGCCCTCGTCGACCACCGCGAGCGGCAATCTGCTCTCCGCGCACGGCGTGAACAGTTCGGCCACCGGGGTCTGCGGGGTCACCGTGACCACGTCCAGGCTCGGATCGGCCCCGACACTGCGTTCGCCGATCCGCGCGGCCTCGGTGACCGCGACGTCGGTGACCGCGCCGAGCAGCCGACGGCCGTTCTCCCGCGAGTCCACCACGAAGGCCGCCGTGGTCTGCGCCTCGCGCATCGTGCGCATCGCGACCCGGGGGCCCTCGCCGCACGTCACCGTGGCGCGCGAGTCCTCCATGATCGAACCGGCGGTCAGCACCCGGGTCCGGTCCACGTCCGCGACGAAGGACGCCACGTAGTCGTTCGCGGGGTCGGTCAGGATGTCCTCGGCGGTGCCGATCTGCACCACCCGCCCGTCGCGCATCACCGCGATCCGGTCACCGAGCCGCATCGCCTCGTTGAGGTCGTGCGTGATGAACACGATGGTCTTGTGCAACTTCTCCTGGAGTTCCAGGAGTTGGTCCTGCATCTCGCGACGGATCAGCGGGTCGAGCGCGCTGAACGATTCGTCCATCAGCAGGATGTCGGCGTCCGTGGCAAGCGCGCGGGCCAAGCCGACCCGCTGCTGCATGCCGCCGGACAACTCGCCCGGCGCGGACTCCTCCCAACCGGCCAGCCCGACCAGGGCCAGTGCCTCGCGGGCCCGGCGATCGCGCTCGGCCGCCGGCACCCCCTGCACGGACAGCCCGTAGCCGGCGTTCTCCAGCACCGTGCGATGCGGGAACAGCGCGAAGTGCTGGAAGACCATGCTGATGCGCCGGGCGCGCACGTCGCGCAGTTCCTTGGCGGGCAACGAGGTCAGATCCCGGTCGTCGATGTAGACGGCGCCTGCCGTGGCGTCCAGGAGACCGTTGAGCATGCGCAGCAGCGTCGACTTGCCCGAACCGGACAGGCCCATCACCACGAAGATCTCGCCCTCGGCGACGTCGAACGAGACGTCGATGACAGCCGGCGTGGCATTGCTCTTGCGTACGTCGTCACGGCTCTCGCCGGCGCGAAGCCGCCGAACCGCGTCGTCGGCGCGCCGGCCGAAAACTTTGTACAGGCCCTCGGCCCTGAGTCTGGACACACATACCTCGTCGTTAAGGCCGCGGGGAAACGGAACCATCTGTTTCGGTTCCGCGCCGGAGCACCGCCGTGATGAGGGCACCGGCGCCGCGGGCTGCGATTGCGGGAGTACGGCCGCCGCAGAAACGTCACGGCAGCGGCGCACGTCCGGGGTCGAACGCCCGTTCCGGGTCCGAACCCGGAAAAGTTGTATCCCGCATTTGTTACCGGGCGTGACTTGCCCGAGTCGTTCCGATGAGAAACATATGGAGATTCTCATCTCATCAATCCATTCGGAAATGTCCGAATTAATGAGATAACACCAGATTCACCTCTCCGTATTCATGTCTCTCGCCCATCGAACCTACATCCGATGCCGACCTCTCCAAACTCTCCGAGTCGACCGTCACGCACGGGCGTGCACTCCGGCGCCGTCCCCCGAATGGCCGTGGCGCGGCCGGGGCGCACATGCCCCATAGGAGTGACGTTCGCGCATTCTCCAGGTGACACAACGTCACCAGGCGGTAACGTCCCGGCGCGAGAACGCAGGCGGCGATCCCCCACTGTCGCACGCACCCCTACCGATGGAGCCTTCCGTGTCACGCTTGCTCGACGTCAGCCCCGAGGTCCGCGCCGAGATCGGCGACGACGAGGCCGCCCGCCTGGTGGCCGGGGAGACCGGCCCCCAGACCTACGCGTGCGCTTCGTGCCGCGGCGAGGGCGACACCACCTCCGTGGAGACCAGTGCGTTGTTGTACCTGGCCGAGGAGACCGCGGTGCTCGCGTTCGCGCACACGCGCTGCATCCCCTCGCAGGTGATCCCGGTGTCCGAGGCGGCGGTCGAGCCGCTGCTGGCCGCGCAGGCCAATCCGGGGCCGGCCGTGCAGACGGTGGTGCCCGGCGGTCCGGTGCCGATCTCGATCACCGGCAGCATGGTGGTGTGCGCGGGCGTGACCTACGCGGCGCTGGTGGTCGAGCCCGGCGCCGCCGTGGCCCGGCCGGGCACGCCGGGCGCGCAGGACGAGTTCCTGTCCCTGCTCGGCGAGCGCGGATTCGCGCCGATCGCCACGCCGGACGAGACCCTGCCGCCGCTGCTCGGCGGCTGGTCGGTGCAGATGACCGACGGCTACCTGACCGCGGTGCTCTTCCCCGGCGCGGGCGGCCGGACCGAGGCGTGGTGGCAGGCGCAGTCCCCGGCGGAGGTGCCCGAGGCGTGGCTGAACGCGGCCAAGACGCACGGCGTGGTGTTGCTGTTCGCCGCCCCGGTGGGCACGATCGGCATCCACACCGGCAACGACGAGTTGGCCGCCGCGCTCAGCGAGGCCGGTCGGCGCAACCTGCTGGCCGCCGGATCGGTGCCGGTCAGCGGCATCTGAACGATCCCGAACACGGTGGGGGGCGGCCGATTCCGGACCGCCTCCCGCCCTCCGATAGCGTGCCGGGCCTATGGAGCACTACGACGCGGCCTACGGCGACGAACTGGTTTCCCTCGACCGGCGGCACATCTGGCACCCGTACGCGAGCACCGAGGGCGAGGCACCGCTGTTCCCGGTGGTCGGCGCCGAGGGGGTGCGGCTGCGGCTCGCCGACGGTCGCGAGCTGATCGACGGCATGTCCTCGTGGTGGGCCGCGATCCACGGCTACAACCACCCCGTGCTGAACGCCGCCGCCCACGCGCAGGTGGACACCATGGCGCACGTGATGTTCGGCGGCCTGACCCACCCGCCGGCCGTGCGACTCGCTCGCCGACTGGTGGAGATCACACCCGAACCATTGGCCAAGGTCTTCTTCGCCGACTCCGGCTCGGTCGCCGTCGAGGTGGCGCTGAAGATGGCCCTGCAATACCAGCGCGGACGCGGGCGGCCCGAACGCACCCGCCTGCTCACCGTGCGTGGCGGCTACCACGGCGACACCTTCGGCGCGATGTCCGTGTGCGACCCGGTCGGCGGCATGCACCATCTCTTCTCCGACGTCCTGCCGACCCACCTGTTCGCCCCGATCCCCCCGGCCGGCTTCGAAACCGAACTCCGCCCCGAGGACACCGCCCCCATCGAGGAACTCCTCGACCGGCACGACTCGACCATCGCCGCCCTGATCCTGGAACCCATCGTCCAGGGCGCCGGCGGAATGCGTTTCCACTCCCCCGCCTACCTCCGCCGGATCCGCGAACTCTGCTCGCAACACCACGTGTTGCTGATCGCCGACGAGATCGCCACCGGCTTCGGCCGAACCGGCGAACTGTTCGCCTGCGAACACGCGGGCGTCGCCCCCGACATCATGTGCCTGGGCAAGGCCCTCACCGGCGGCTACCTGACCATGGCCGCGACCCTGTGCACCGACGAGGTCGCCGCGACCATCTCCCGCGGCGAAGGCGGTGCCTTCATGCACGGCCCGACCTTCATGGCCAACCCCCTCGCCGCGGCCATCGCGTCGGCAAGCGTGGACCTCCTCCTGTCCACCCCCTGGCGCGACCGCGTCGGCACCCTCTCCGAGACCCTGCGAACCGGCCTCGCCCCCGCCCGCGACCTGCCCGGCGTCCTGGACGTCCGCGTCCTCGGCGCCATCGGCGTCATCGAACTCGCCACCCCCGTGGACATGGCCACCATGCAACCCGCCTTCGTCGAACAGGGCGTCTGGATCCGCCCCTTCGGCCGCCTCGTCTACACGATGCCGCCCTACGTGATCACCCCGGAGGAGCTCACCAAGGTCACCACCGCGATGATCGACGCGGTCCGCACCCACACGGCGCCGGCGACCTGACCCACGACTCGACGGGCCGGCCGGCCCTCCCGCACCCACGACTCGGCCCCGACCCCACCCCGCAACCGTCGAGCCGTTTTCTCGTTGGTCCCGGTATGTTCAGTTTCGACGACTCCATCAGCACCTGGGCACTCGGCCACCCCGTGGTCACCGTCGGCTCCCCCGCGACCCCGGCCCACGACGTCCTGACGCCGATCTACAACGCGCTGGAGACCGAGTGGCGGCGGATGTTCCGCGCCGTCCCGCACGAGCGCTCGAACGAGGACGTCGCCGCGAGCCGCCCGTCCTACGGCGCCCCCGCCGCGATCAGCCACTCGTACGCCCAGGACCCCCCGTTCCCGAACTTCTCGCTCCCCACCCCGGGCGGCTACACCACCTACGGCCGACACCGCGGCGCCTCCCTGGTGCCCGCCCAGCCCCCACGCGTACCCGCGCCGCACGGCCACCTTCCGCTGTAACCGGCGTGCCATCGAATCCACGCGGCCAAAAGCACCCACCGAGGAACCCCGCCGAACCCGAAAAGGCCCGGACGCCACCGGCGTCCGGGCCTTTCTCGTATCCGCGGTCGGCTCCGCGATCAGCGACCGGTCTTGCGACCGCGCTTCTCCCTGACCTTCATCCGAATCTCGATCGGCGTCCCCGGGAACCCGAACTCCTCGCGCAGCCGGCGCTCGATGAAGCGGCGGTAGCCGGCCTCCAGGAACCCGCTCGTGAACAGCACGAACCGCGGCGGCTTCGTGCCCGCCTGGGTGCCGAACAGGATGCGCGGCTGCTTACCGCCCCGGATCGGGTGCGGGTTGGAGGCCACCAGCGTGCCCAGGAACGCGTTCAACTGCCCCGTGGGGATGCGCTTCTCCCAGCTCGCCAGCGCCGTCTCGATCGCCGGGACCAGCTTCTCCATGTGCCGTCCGGTCAGCGCCGAGACGTTCACCCGAGGCGCCCAGGTGACCTGGACCAGGTCCTGCTCGATCTCGCGTTCGAGGTAGTAGCGGCGCTCCTCGTCCATCAGGTCCCACTTGTTGTACGCGATCACGATCGCGCGCCCCGCCTCGACCGCGAGCGAGATGATCCGGGTGTCCTGCTCGGTCAGCCGCTCGCTGGCGTCGATCAGGATCACCCCGACCTCGGCCTTCTCCAGCGCGGCCGTGGTGCGCAGCGACGCGTAGAAGTCGGCGCCCTGGGTCAGGTGCACCCGGCGGCGGATGCCCGCGGTGTCGATGAACTTCCAGGTCTTGCCGCCGAGCTGGATCAACTCGTCGACCGGGTCGCGGGTGGTGCCCGCGATCTTGTCCACGACCACCCGGTTCTCGCCCGCGACCTTGTTCAGCATGCTCGACTTGCCCACGTTCGGGCGGCCCAGCAGCGCGACCCGGCGCGGCCCGCCCTCCAGCACGCCGAAGCGCTGTGCGGGCGCCTCCGGCAGGATCGCCAGCGCGGCGTCGAGCAGGTCACCGCTGCCGCGGCCGTGCACGGCGGAGACCGGCCACGGCTGGCCCAGGCCGAGCGACCACAGTGCGGCGGCGTCCGCCTCCTGCGCCATGTTGTCGACCTTGTTCGCGGCCAGGACCACCGGCTTGCCGGACTTGCGCAACACCCGGACGACGGCCTCGTCGCTGTCGGTGGGACCGACGATCGCGTCGACCACGAACATCACCGCGTCCGCCGAGTCGATCGCGTACTCGGCCTGGACCGCGACCGACAGGTCGATGCCGACCACGTCCCGCTCCCAGCCGCCGGTGTCGACCACGGTGAACCGTCGGCCGTTCCAGTTGGCCTCGTAGTACACGCGGTCGCGGGTCACCCCGGGGGTGTCCTCGACGACCGCTTCGCGGCGCCCGATGATGCGGTTGACCAGCGTGGACTTGCCCACGTTGGGACGACCGACGACGGCGAGCACCGGCAGCGGTCCGCCGGAGTCGTCGCCGTGCTCGCCTCGTTCGGGGGCGTCCCCGTCCAGGTCGACCCATTCCTCGGGGTCGTAGCCCGCCTCCCACGCCTCCGGGTCGAAGGCGCCCTCGGTCGTGGCGTCGGCGTGCTGCTCCATGGGGGTGTTCCTCGTTCGGGTAGCGGTACGGGTGAAGATCGTGGTCAGCCGGCGCGGCCGGTCATCCGCTCGGCCTCGCGCAGGTGCGCGGTGAGCCGTTCGACGATGCGGTCGGACGCGGCCTGGACGGCCTTGCGGGTGGCCCGGCGGTCGGCGTTCTCGACCGCCTGGAAAGGCTTGCCGTAGACCACGTCGATCCGGGAGCGCAGACCCGGCAATGCACCGATCGAGGATCCCCGCGCACCGGTGCCGAGGCAGGCCACCGGGACGACGGGTGCCCCGGAGCGCAATGCCAGATATGCAAGTCCATTGTGCACTGCCGAGAAGTCGGCCTGTCCCCGCGTGCCCTCCGGGAAGACGCCCAATGCGCCGCCGCGCGCCAATACGTCGAGTGAATCGGTGATCATCTTGCGGTCGGCGACCCCGCGCTGGACCGGGATGTGGCCGATCCCGCGCAGTATCGGGCCGAGCGCGCCGGTGAACATCTCGCGCTTGACCAGCACCTGCGTGGGTCGCGGAGCGAAGGCGAAGAGCATCGGCCCGTCGACGAAGTTGGCGTGATTGCCCGCCAGGATCACCGGGCCGGCCATCGGTACGTGCCACGCGCCCAACGCGCGCACCCGCCAGAAGCTGCGCAGCAGCGGTTCGCCGATGAAGTGCGCGGCCCCGGCGAGCGGGGGCTTCGAGGTGGTCCCGAGGGCCGCGGTCACCGCACGTGTTCCGCGACCAGGGCGAGCAGGTGGTCGACCACCTGCTCGCGGTCCAGCTCGGTGGTGTCCACCAGGATCGCGTCCTCGGCCATCCCGGCCGGCGCGACCGCGCGACCGGAGTCCAGCGCGTCCCGGCGGGCCAGGTCGGCTCGGGTCGCCTCGACGCTGGTGGCCTGGGTGCCGGTCAGTTCGGCGTTGCGGCGGGCGGCGCGGGCCGCCTCGGACGCGGTCAGGTAGACCTTGACCGCCGCGTCCGGCGCCACCACGCTCGCGATGTCGCGGCCCTCGACCACGATGCCGCCTCGGCCGATCTCGGCCCGCTGCAACGCGACCAGGCGGGTGCGCACCTGCGGCACCGCGCTGACCGCGCTGACCGCCTTGGTCACCTCGTCGGTCCGGATCGGGCCGGACGCGTCCAGGCCGTCCACCGTGATGGTGGGGCCCTCCGGCGCGGTCCCGGAGACGATCCGCGGTCGGTCCGCGACGGCGGCCACCGCGGCGGGGTCGTGGATGTCGATGTCGTTGTCGAGCATCCACCACGTCATCGCCCGGTACATCGCGCCCGTGTCCAGGTAGCGCAGGCCCAGCCGGGCGGCGACCGCGCGCGAGACGCTGGACTTGCCGGACCCTGACGGACCGTCGATGGCGACCACGGCGGTCGCGAGCGGCGTACGGGCTTCCACGGTCGCCGACCTTTCGCTTGTTGCCGGCACGGGGGCCGTCACGGGTATTGCCGAACCGGGCGGCGCAGTGGAGGCCGCGGGGCGATAGGACACCGCCCGAGGGTACCGTCACGGATAGCCTTGATCGGTTCGCCCATTATTCCGTCACCCGCCCTTTGGAGTTCCCGTCGTGCGTACCGCCGCCGTGGTCGGCACCGGACTGATCGGTACATCCGTCGCACTCGCGCTGACCGCCCGCGGGATCACCGTGTATCTGCGGGATCGGGACAGCACCGCGGTCAAGACGGCGGCGGCGATGGGCGCGGGGCTGGAGGCGACGCCGCCGGAGCCGGTGGATCTGGCCGTGCTGGCGGTGCCGCCGGGGCTCATCGCCGAGACGTTGCGGTCGGTGCAGGCGGAGCGGCTCGCGCTCAGCTACACCGACGTGGCCAGCGTCAAGGAACAGCCGCTGCGGGCGATAGCGGATCTGGCCTGCGACACGACGCGCTACATCGGCGGCCATCCGCTGGCCGGGCGCGAGCGCTCGGGACCGCTGGCCGCGCGGGCCGACCTGTTCGACGGCCGGCCGTGGGTGCTCACCCCCTCGCGCGAGACCGACACCGAGACGCTGAACCGGGCGCTGGAGATGGTGTCGTTGTGCCGCGCGGTGCCGGTGGTGATGGCGCCGCGCGACCACGACCACGCGGTCGCGCTGGTGTCGCACGCGCCGCACCTGGTGTCCGCGCTGATGGCCGCGCGCCTGGAGCACGCGCAGGACACCGACACCCGGCTCGCGGGCCAGGGGGTGCGGGACGTGACTCGGATCGCGGGCTCGGATCCGCGGTTGTGGATAGACATCCTGGGCGCCAACGCGAACGCGGTCGCGGATGTGCTCGCCGGGCTGGCGACCGATCTGGACGGCGTGGTCGGCGCGTTGCGTTCGCTGGCCGCGGACGACGAGGCCAAGCGCGAGCTGGGGTCGCGCGACGTGGAGGCGCTGCTGCGCCGCGGCAACGCGGGGCACGGCCGGATTCCGGGCAAGCACGGGCAGCCGGCCGCCCGGTACGAGGCCGTGCCGGTGGTCGTGCCGGACCGGCCGGGCGAGTTGGCCCGACTGTTCGCCGACGTGGGCCGCGCCGAGGTCAACATCGAGGACATCCGGATCGACCACGCCCAGGGTCGCCCGGCCGGCCTGGTCGAACTCCAGGTGGACCCGCAGCGGGCGGAGGCGCTCACCACGGCGCTGCGGGCCGGCGGCTGGACCGTGCAGCGCTGACCCGGGGCCGCCCGCCGGTGCCGCCCGTCGACCCGGCGGGCGGCCCCGGCGGACGCGCTGCGGGCCCACCCGGTTGGTGGGCGTGGCGCGCTGCCCCGCCGGCTCGCGCTCCGCTCAGCGCAGCGGGTTCTGCTCCGCCCAGCGGCGCCCGATCTCGGTGCGGAACGCCTCTCCCCACTGGGAGTTGAGCAGGATCTCCTCGATCAGCGGGTTCGGCGAGCGGTCCCGGCGTTCGGAGAGCACCCGGATCGCGACGTCGCGCAGCACGCCCTTGGTGTCGGCCTTGGGCGCGAGCACCACCACGAGCAGTTGCTCGACCAGCTTGCGGGTGCGCTTCTCGCCCGCCCCGGCCGCTTCGAGGCGGTCGCCGAACTCCTCGGCGTCCAGCAGCGTGTTGCGCATCGCCTTCAGGTCGTCCGCGTTCCACGCCTCCGGCGCGAGTTGCCGGCGGCGCTGTTCCAGCCGGGTGGTCAGCCGGTCCACGATCACCGGCAACACCCGCAGGTCGGCGAGCCGGAGCGCGACGGCGAGCGTGACGATGTTGTCGATGGCCGCGACCTCGGTCTTGGCCGCGCCGCCGCCGAGGGCGCGTTCGCGCAGGGTCGGCTTGTCCGGGAGGCGCTTGACCGCGCGCCGTATCTTGTCCACCTCGGTGTCCGGGACACCGTGCTCGGCCCACATGCCCCACGACGCGTTCCCGGCACTGGCGGGCAGCGCGCCCGGGATCGGCGGGCTCCCCCGTCCGCCGCCGACCTCGCGGGCCGGGTCGGCATCCGGGTCGTCCTCGATGAGCGGCAGCGCGGGTATCGGCAGTTCGCCGCGCTCCTCCTCGAAGCCCGGCCACGGCCCGGTGAAGGCGTCCTCGATCTCCTCGAAGCCCTCGTCGGCACGCCAGATCACGTCCGGGGTCTCGGTCGGCTCGGCCGGCTCCGGCACGCGCACCGGCTCGGGAGCACGTACCGGCTCGGGCGACGCCTTCGAGGCCACCGTCGGGCGAGGCACCCGCTCCTTCGCGAGGGACCTCGTGCGGGCCGGTTCGGCCGCGTACGGAAAGGCCGGCTCCTCCTCGGCGGCCCCCGCCACCGTGACCACCCGCGGCTCGCGCCCGGTCCGCCCGACGCGCTCGGCCCGTTCGACGCGCTCGGCCCGGGCCACCCGCGCGACGCGCTCGGCCCGCCCCGTCGCCTCCGCCGGCTCCGCGCGTGTCGGCGTCGGCGCGGGCTCCGCGACCTCGGCGGCCGGCGGCCGGGGCGTGCCGCGCGGCCGGCCCAGCCGGGCGCAGATCTCCCGGGATCGCTCCTCGGCCCGCTCGCGCGGGAATCGGCGCAGGTCGAGCATGCTCTCCAGGAGGCCGTGGATGCCCGGCCAGTCGGTGTCGGTGTACCGGCTCACCAACAGCCCCGCCGCACGCGCGTGCACGTCCGAACCCGTCTTGGGCTCGTCGCGCAACAGCAGCCGATAGCGGCCGGCCCACGGCTGCGCGTCCCTGGGCCGGCGCGGCAGCACGACGAACCGCGGCTTGGCCGAGTGGTCCAGCGTCTCGAACGTGGAGAACGTGAAGGCTCCCGGCACCAGCCACAACAGCAGGTCGGAGAGTCCCCACAACATCGGCACCGGGTCGATGCCCACGTCCCCCTGTTGGAACGAGAAGAACCGGCCCGGGTGGCGCAGCACGGCGGCGACCGTGACCTCCAGCAGGTGTGCCTGCTCGCGGGCCCGCGCGCGCAACCGTTCGGCGTGCGCGTCCCGCGCGTCGGTCACGAAGCCCGGGGCCAGCGGGGGCAGTTCGTAGCCGCGCGGGATGTCCTCCAGGGCGGTTTCGTCGGCCCACACCGGGTCCTGGCTGAGCACCAACGCGGCGTGCGGACCCAGATCGCGGCCCGGGTCGAGCAGGACGCGCGCGTTGTTGCCCTCGACCACGTACTCGCGCCGGATCGCCGCGGCGCCGCGCCCCGTGTGCACGAGCGCGACGCTGGTCACCGGCGCGCCGCGGTCGTCCGCGTCCACCGCCACGTGCTCGCGCAGGTCGTCGTGCCAGGCCAGGAGTTCCTCCCGGGGCACCGAGGACGCGATCGGCCCGAGCCCGCGCCCGCCGAGCAGGCCGTCCTCCTGGCGTCGGTAGACGATCTGCCGAAACCCGCCCGCGTCGGCGGCGGCCGGCGCTTGATTCCCTCGCGGCTGCCCCGCCCGTGCCGTCATGGCTACGCTTCCGTCCTGTATGGCGTGATGCCGAGTTCCTCGAACATGAGTCGACCACATTCGCGCTGCAGCGACCCATAACAGTCGGCGGCCGACATCGCGTGCACCAGGACGCTTTGATAGTGCGCCCACTCTCCGTCGAACGTGCGAAGTCGCATGACCGTGCCCGCGATCACCGCGACGAAGTACGGGAAACGATCCTGGTCCTCGGCGACCATCCGGGTCATCCGCCACAACAGGGTCCGCAGCGCACCCTCGTCCACGCCGCAGTCCGCGAGGGCGGCGATGCCCTCGTGCAGCCGGCCGAGCACCTCGCCGTAGGAACGCAGCGAGCGCCACTCCCCCCGCGGATTCGCGTACTCGCGTTCGACCCGCGCGATCAGGCGCCGCACCACCGGTCCGAGCAGCGGTTGTTCGACGAGCAGCAGCGCGACGGCCAGCGAACCGGTGTCGGCGCGGTCGATCGCCTTGTCGACCCTGGGCGTCTCCCGGCCACCGTCCTCGGCCAACCGTTCGGCGGCCTGCCGCAGCGCGAGGAATCCGTCCCAGGTCGCCGTCAGGTCGTCCCACGGCTCCCAGTCCCACCGGCCCCACTCGGCCCAGACCGGCGCGTCCCGCGCCAGTTCGGGACGATTCACCGGGCCGATCGACTCCGGCCGGCCCTGGCGAGCCGACCCGGTCACGGGCGGACCGCTGCTGAGCCCGCCGGCCCACGACCCGAGCGCTTCGTCCGATTCCTCTTTCCCGTGAACGTCCCGCCGGCCACGCGCACCGTGCGCGGGCGCGGCACTCGCCCGGTCCGGCGCGTCCGGATGGAAATACCCGCCCGGCTCGCCCTGTTCACCCAGGTCGCCCGACTCGTCGTACCGACCCTGCCGGTGATACCCGCCCTGATCGTGCGGCTCGTCCTGCTCGTCCGGGCCGTGGGTCCAGGTGTCGTATTCGGTCACTCCCGTATCCCGGGAATGCCCCATCTTCGCCCACCCCAGGACCGGGCTGTCCACCTCGCCCGCCGGGTCGTCCCGCGACACCGGACCGGCCGCCGGCGCCACCGCCCCGGAAGGGCGTCCGAGCACGTACTCGGCACGCTCCAGGTTCGACGCGTCGGCCCCGACCGCGTCGTCGAGTTCCCGCAACGTGCCGAGCATCTCCTCCCACGACCACTCGCGATAGCGCCGCACCAACAACCGGGCGGCCTCCCGGAACACGTCCCCGACCGGCTCGGCACCCGGGTCGATCCGGACCCGGTTGGCCGGCTCCGGCGCGTTGGGCCAGCGCGGCACCACCACGAAGCTCGGCTTCGTCGCCGCGTCGCTGGTCTCGTACGTGGAGAACGTCCGCCCACCCGGCGCCACCCACCCGGCCAGATCGAACACACCCCACAACAACGGCACGATCTCCGCGCCGACGTGCTCGGTGAGCAGCGTGAACTTGCGCGCCTCGTTGCGCATCACCGCCGCGAGCACGACCTCGACCAGCGCCCCGTTCTCCCGCGCCTGCCGGCGAATCGTCTCGTGCACGTCGTCCCGATACGCCTCCGGACGGATCGACGCCCCGCCCAACACCACGTCCTGGTCCGGGATCCCGGTACCGGTCAATCCTCCCTCGTACCGCTCGTGCAACCACACGGCCGCCAACACGGTGTGCGGCCGGATCAGCCGCTCGGGGTCCAGCAACACGTGCGCGTTGTTGCCGCGCCGGTTGCTGCCGTGGATCGCGGCCTCGCGCAGGATCAACGCGTGCCGGTCCCCCGGCAGATGCACCTGACACATGCTCCACTCGGGCGTCTCCGGCAGCGAACGGTCCATCGAGACATGGCTGTTCAGTCCCTGGTCCCATTCCCGAAGCTCCCGGGGATCCGGCGAGCCGGCGACCGGACCCATGCCCTGACGGCCGAACAGGTCCCCATAGCTCCACCGATACACGACCTGATCGAGCGGATCGCGCTCGTCCGCTCCGGTCCCCGACGCCATCTCACACCCCCACGCGTTCGACCCCGGCCTGGTCGAGCATGTCGCACATCGCCAGGATCGACACGACGGGTTCGAGAACACGACGCGGCCGAATGCCGCCGGGGAAGCGGCCGTCCCGGTCGCGCGCCCCGGTGGCGGACACGAAATGCATCGTGCAGCGCCGGAATTCCTCGAACGGACTGAGCCAGGCGACCGCGTCGTGGGCGTAGAGGAACGAGTACACGTCGCGGCTCTCGGCGTCCATCCTGGCCGGGTCCACCCGGCCGGGCCTGGGCGAGTGCGAGCCCAGCCAGGCGTCCACCGGCGGCTCGAACCGGATCAGGTCGGACTTGGTCACCGCGACCGCGACCGGCTGGGCGAGCAGCTCGGCCTCCCTCGGCAGCCGGTCCATCACCGCGGCGAAGGTCCGGTCGCCCCGGTAGGCACCGAACGGGTCCTCGCCGTCGCCGGTCAGCCGGCGCAGCTCGGGCAGGTCGACCGCGACCACGGGGTCCACCACGAAGACGAACGCGTCGGCGGCGGCCAGGAATTGCATCTCCCGGCCGCCCCTGGCCAGGTCCTCGCCACTGACGTCGAAGAAGGCGATCGGCCGGGTCCGGCCCGCCGTGCGCAACAGCAGCGCGTCGGCGAACTCCACCAGGTTGCCCTGGTGGTTGACCGTGGTCGCGAGCATCGTCCCGCGCCGGAGCGGGTCGACCCGATTGCGCAGGTAGTCCAGGTGCTGCTCGGGATCCACCGGCAGATGCGTCACGCCGTACGGGCGCAGTCCGCCCGCGTCGATCTCGGCGATCATCGCGGCGAGCAGGTGTGTCTTGCCGGACAGACCGTCACCGATCAGTCCGATCACCAACGGTGGTTCGTGGATCAGGTAGTTGGTCGGCAGGTAGTGCTCGCGGTCCTCGTCTCCGGCGGGGTTGGGACAGCGCATGAAGGTGGCGCGCATCCGGTCGTAGCGCTTGACCGGGTCGGTGACGGTGCTCAGGTCCACCCGTTCGTAGCGCAGCCGGTCGTCGCGTTCGTAGAGGTCGTTCTCGTTCCACCGGATCAGGTCCAGGCAATAGGGGCAGCGCACCTCGGGTCGATTCGGGTCGATGGGGCCGGTCGCCGCGGCGGCGGCCGGTGGGGCGGCGGCGGGCGGCGTCCGGGGTGGCACCCGGGGCATCTCCCGAGTGCCCGCCTCCGGCGGCTCCGCCCGAGCTCCGGTCGTCGCGCGCCTGGTCCGGGTCTCCTGGCGGACGCCGAGCGCGTCCAGCCGGCTGCGGATCTCCGCCACCCGGTTCGCCTCGGGCAGCGTGTGCACCTCGGTGGGGGTGTTGAGCAACCGATGGAAACCCGCCCACCCCTCGCCCACGTAGTGCTTCACCATCCGCCGGGCGAGTTCGCGATGCGTGTCGAACGGCTCGTCGCGTCCGGTCAGGTCGACCCGGACCCGGGTTCCGGGCCCGGCGGCGGGCGTCCGGGGCAGGGTGACGAATCGGGGCGCGCCCTTGGGATCGGGGGCGGTGTCGTCGATCTCGAAGGTGGAGAACGTCCACGGCCCCGGCAGCAGCGCGGTGAGCAGGTGTTGCAGGCCCCACAGCAGCGCCGTGCCGTCCTCGGCGGAGGCCGGCAGCAGGGCCACCCGGGCCCGGGGACGGCGCAGCACCGCGGCGGTGAACACCTCCAGCGGGTCGCCGAGCCGGCGGGCCCGCTCGTGCAGACCGCCGGCGGCGAGTTCGAACGCCTCGGCCAGCCGCTCGTCGGCGAGCGGCCGGAGGCCGTAGCCGGCCGGGACCCGGTCGGGATCGAGCGCGCCGGGCGCCGACGCCTCCAGCGAGCCCCACGCGATGGCGTCGAACGGCGCGATGCTGTCCCGGGGACCGACCAGGACGTGCGCGGAGTTGTTCAGGCGTTGCCGGCGCGCGTCGGCGGTGAACGCGCGGCGCACCAGCGCCACGCCCAGCGGGGTGTCGAGCAGACACACGCTGGAGGCCGGGCAGGCCGGGTCGCCGTAGTCCATCGTGACCGCTTCGGCCAGCCGGGTGCGGCTGTGCCAGCCGAAGAGCTCGTCGCGGCCCAGGGAGGTGGCCACCGGGACGATGCCGCGCCGCCCGACCAGCCCGTCGGGGTCCCAGCGGTACACGATCTGATGCAACATCAGCCGACCTCACCTGCCGTCGCGTTCAACTCGGTTGGTTCTTTCCGAAGAGCCGGAACCGGCCCGGCCTCGGCTCGGGCACCGGTGGATTCGCCGGTTTCGGCGGGATGCCGCCCGGTGGCGGGAGGTGGACGGTCGGCGGGGTCTCGGAGCCGGTGCCCGACGGCGGCGGTTGGCCCTGGACCGGCATCCTTCGGCGTTTGCGCTGCAGGGCCGCCTCGTAGCCGCGGCGCCCCTCGGCGAGCGGGTCGTACTGGGCGTGGCCCTGTACGTACGGGTCCGGTTCGGCGAGCCGACGCAGCAGTTCCGCCGCGCCCGGCCGGCGCTGCGGGTCCACCTCGAACACGCCCTGGAACAGGTCGTACAGCAGACCCTGGCTCTCCACCCCGGCCGGGACCATGCCCTGTCGGACCGGGCGGCCGATGGTGACGTGATAGGCGACCTGGGCGGCCGACCACAGATCGTCGCGCGGGTCGGCCGGGCCGGGGCCGCGCAGTGGGCCCGGCGCGGCCCACAGTGCGGTGCCCAGGCTGCTGCGCGGCTCGCCCGCGAGTGCGGCGTGGTCGAAGTCGGCGACGTACAACCGGCGCTGCTCGCGTTGCCAGCGCACGCTGGTGGGGGTCAGGTCGCCGTGTACGACGCCGGCCGTCTCCAGGTGCCGGACGGTGCGAAAGAGCGCCCGTCGGAAGGCGTCCTGTTCCTCGGTCAGCAGCTTGCCCACCACGTCCTCGGCGGGCGGGCAGGGCACCGACTCCAGCAGCAGGAACGGCTCGACGCCGTCGAAGTCGTGCCCGGCGATGCGGGCCAGTTCACGCGGGTGATCGTGCGGCCCGAAGGTGCGCGCGAGCCGCAGCAGCACCCGGATCTCGGTCTCCAGGCCGGCCTCGGCACCGGCCCGGCGACGTGCGTCCAGCGCACCGAGGCGCTTTTGCACGAACGTGCTGCCGTCCTCCAGGTCCCGCACGTCGCGGACGCGGAAGAGTCGGCCGGGCACGGGCGGGTGGTCCGGGCCGAACTCGACGCGGCGTTCCACCGACCGGCCCTCGGGGTCGGTGTAGCCGAGCTTTTCCTCCCCGGCCTCGCCCGGCCGCCCGGCGGCCGGGCTCACGAGGCCCATCCGTCGTCGCGCCGGGCACTCGATCCGCCCGCGTGGTCCGGGCCGCCGCTCGGCCCGCCGTCGACGCTCTCCTCCCACATCCGCGCGTCGTCCACCGAACCCGGCAGCAGCGGCAGCAGGCGCAACACGCCGGCCATCCGACCACCGCCGGTCCACACCAGCTCGTGGTCCACGAGTTGGCCGTCGCCGCGCTCACGCAGGGCCTCGCGAACGGCCGGCCGGACCCCGCGCGGCGCGAAGCGCACACTGCGAATGTGCGTGGGGACGTGGTCGAGCAGCATCAACTGGTCGGTGGCGCACAGTTGCAGCATGGACCGGTCCGCGGGCTGGGCGAGCAGCCCGGCGATCCGGTCCGCGTCGCCGCCGGCCGCGTTCGCGACGTGCGGGCGGTCCTGGGTACGGCGCGCGAACGGCGGCGCGGCCTGGATCCCGTGGTGCGCCAGGTGGTCGGCGTACGAGCGCAACACGCGCCGCAGTTCGGCCTCCGTGCCCTGCCGGGACGCCTCCGCCGGGTCCCCTTCGAGCAGCGCCCACATCGGTTCGAACGCCGCGTGCAGCCCGTCCACCAGGTCGCCGAGCACGACGTCGTACAGACTCGGGCCCGCGCTCGGCGGCGGCGTCGAGGGCGGCGCGGGGCGACCGGGGGTCGGCGGGCCGCCGATGCCGTACCCGGTCGTGGTCGGTTCGGGACCGGGCGCCTCGGTGCCGAGTTGCCGCTCGACCGCGGTCGCGTCCTCGGCGAGCACCTTGGCGCTCTCCTCCAGCAGCGCGGCCAGCACGATCGCCCGGTCCACCGCCTCGCGGCGCGGACCCGCCAGCGCCCAGTCGTTCCACATCGTGCGCACCAGCAGCGCGTGCAGTGCGTGCAGCGCCCCGCCGGCCGCGCCGAGCGCCAACATCCGCTCCCAGCGCCGCACCCGCTGGGTCCAGTCCAGGCCGGGCAGCACCACGAGCACGGCGAGGCCGAGCACGAGGGCGAGCGGACCGACGCCGGTCGGCGGCTCCCAGGCACGCCCGGCGAGCACCCCGCCGACCGCGCCGACCAGCGCGATCAGGCCGGCCGGCACGATCATCGCCAACGCCTCGGCGGGCAGCATGGCGTGGCCCGGCCGGTCGGGGCGGCGCAGCGCGATCAGCGTCGACCCGAACACCACGAGCAGCACCGCGAGCGCGGCGCCGACCACCGCGAAGGCGGGCCACAGCGCGGTCAGGAACGCACCGACCAGCAGCCCGCCGGCGACCCCGACGTGGGCCGAGCCGAGCGGGAAGGCGGGCGGGCGGGTGTAGTGCGCGAGGAAGGCGTCCGAGCAGATCCGGTCCACCTCGAAGGCTCGGGAGGCACCCGCGCCGGGGCTGATCCGGTCGGCCAACTCGCGCAGCCGCTCGGCCAGTCCGCGCAGCCCCTCGGGTCGGTCGAAGGCGGCGGCGGTGCGCTCGCGCAGCGCGCCGGCCACCGAGGTCACGCTCAGCCCGGCGGGCTCGGGGAGCAGCACGCCGACCTGGTCCAGCCAGGCTCGTCCGTCCGCGTCGAAGCCGGCCGCGCCCCGGCCCACGGTCTGCCGGACCAGGTCCCGATATTCGCCCAGCGCGGTTGCGGACTCGACGACCCCGTCGTGGATCGAGCGCCCGTCGCGACCGGCCGTGCCGTACAGCGCGAGCGGTCCGGCCAGCGCGGCCAGGCGCCGCTGCGCGTGCCCGAAACCCTGGTCGGCGTGCGCCCACCGGGCGCCGAGCGGGCTGTCGGCGCGCACACATTCGCGGATGCCGCCGCCGGCCGCGGCGAGCCCGGCGCCCTGGTTGTCGGCGAGGGCCGCGAGCGGCTCGGGCCAGGGCTCGTCCACCCCGCCCTCGGTGCCGACCAGCCGCTGTGTCGCGCGGATCCGGGCCCGCTGTACCGCGTCGTCGCGGATCCGGTGCACGAACGCGTTCAGTCCCGGCGCCGCGATCGAGCGGGGCATCTCGGTCACCCCGGCGAGCACCTGATCGAACACCTCGGGCTCGGTGAGCACGTCCACCAGCGGCGCGAGCGCGTCCGCGTCGTCCGGGCGCAGCGTGGTCCCGGGCGCCCGGCCCGGGGCCCAATCGGTGCCCCGGACGTCGCCGACCCACAACGTGGCCGCGTCGGTGCCCACGAGTTGGCCCGGGCGGCGCAGCACGATCGAGCCGTCCACGGGCGAGCCCACCGCGACGCACACGACCCGGATGTAGTCGCTGCCGAAGATGCGTTCGTAGGCCCGCCGGTGGGCGACCAGTTCGTCCACGGTGTCGAGCACGAGCACCCGGTCGGCGGCCACGTTCAGGGTGCCGGCGGGCACCCGGGTACGCGCGTACGCGGTCTGGACGTCGGCGAACCGCCGGGCCGCCATCACCGCTTCGTACTCGGTGCGCAGGTCGACCACGACCACCAACGGGTGTGGTGCGCCCGCGTCGACGGAGTGGGTCACCAGCCACCCCCGGGCAGTTCGCGCTCGTCGTGCTCGTCCGGCAGCGGCCGCGTGCGGTCCAGGCCGTCCAGCCGCACCGTGCGGTCCTCGGGGTCGCGGTCGTCGCGCCCGGCCCGCTCGCGCGGGTCGAACGGGCCCCGGGCGTCCCGGGCCCGGTAGGGATCGTGCGGATCGCCCGCGCCCCGCGCGTCCAGCGGCCCCCGGGTCTCGCGCGACTCCCCCGGGTCGTACGGGTCGTAGGGGTCGTACGGCTCCCGTCGGGCCCTCCGCTCGGCGGCCGGCGGCCGATCCGGGCGGTCCGACCGATCCGGGCCGTCCCGCTCGTCCCGGTCGCGGTCGCGCTGCCCGGGCTTGTCCAGGTTCGGCCGGCGCACGTCGCCGGTCTCGGGCAACTCGCGCGGGTCGCGCGCCTCGCGCCACTCCTGCGGGTCACGCGGCGGTCGATCCCGCCATTCGCGCGGACCGCCAGGGTCGTCCCGATCATCGCGATCGTCGCGAACCGGCCGCGGGTCCCGTCGCCCGGTCCACTCGTCCCGATCGTCGCGCTCGTCGCGCACCCGCTCGGCCGACCGCCGCTCCCGGCCGGTGCCGCGCTCGTCCCGGTCCCGGTCCCGCCGATCGGACCCGTCGCCGCGCCCGCCGAACCCGTCGCCGACGCCCGCCGCCGGGTCGTCGTACTCCAGCTCGCGCAGCGAGTCCCGGGTGCTGCTCTGGTGCGGGAAGGACAGGTCGAGCGCGGCGGGCAGGGTGACCTCCCACAACCGCAGCAGCTCCTCCGCCCAGCCCCGACTGCGCTCCGGCAGCCGATCGCGCAGCTCCTTGAGCACCTTGATCTGTCGCGGTGCGACCTCGTGCACGAAGTGCCGGTACAGCGGCGCGGGTTCACTCACCCGCGAGCCCAGGCCCTCGGGATAGGTGAGCATCAGTTGCTTGGCGAACTCCCGGCGCACCGAGGCGTCGTCGGTCAGCGTCCACTCCTCGTAGGCACGCAGCAGGCTGCCCCACGAGGAGGCCCGGTCGAACGGGCGCAGCGGCAGCTTCATCACGGTCGGCCCGTGCGGCAGCCGGATGTCGATCACCTCGGGCGAGGACCGGTCCCCGCGCGCGACATCGACCTGCCCGTTCCACATCGCGCACAACAACCGGTGCAGGATGTACGCCCGGTGCCCCTCGGTCGTGGCCAGCCAGTCGTAGGTGAAGCCCAGCCGCTGACGCCACTTGAGGAAGTCGACCGGATCCTGCCGGTCCAGCGAGCGCGACCACTGGGCGAGCACCTGGCGCACCTCGGGCACCTCGGTCAGGCTCATCGCGCTGCGGAAGAGCACCACCACGATCGACTCCTGCTCGACCGCGCGGAACTCGATCTTGCGGGACGGCTCGTTGGGGATGTTCAGCATGCGTTCCAGGTACTGCCGCACCTCCATGTCGTGCGAGGTGCCCGGGTGGGCGATCAGCACCTTGAGTTCGCCGCTGCCCTCGGGCGAGAAGCCGTTGGGCAACATGCCCGCGAGCTTTTGCACGAACTGTTCGAGGTCCTCCTCGCCCACCGCGGCGCCGCGCCGGGTGGCCGCCCGGGTGAGCAGGTCGCGCACCGGCGGCAACAGCGGCTGCGCGTTGAGCTCGCCGGCCTGCACGAACAGGGTCTTGACCAGTTGCTTGATCTGGTCGCGCACGTAGGTGACGGCGAGCTGGCCGCCCTCGCGCTCCTCGCCCAGTTCGTAGGCGCGCTGCCAGATGCCCGCGCCGAGCAGCTTGCCGACGATCTGCGCGGCGCCGGCCGTCTCGGGCAGTCGCTCGCGGTCCACGAAGCGGCGCAACACCTGGCGGTAGAACGACTCCAGGTTGCCTTGCGGCGGCAGCAGGTAGGAGACCCCCGAGCGCTGCCGGTAGAGCTCGCGGGTGGCCCGGCCGAAGTTCGCCTCCTCCTGGTCGCGGTGGTCGTTGAACGCCTGTCCCAGGCCGTCCACCACCTGCCGCAGGTAGATCATCTTGCGGTCCCACACCTCGGCCTGACCGCCCCACTGGGCATGCCAGTTGCGCCGCGAGCGCCACTCGAACCACTGCTGCTGCGCACCCAGTGCGCGCTGCACCTCGGGGTCGCCCCACTTGGCCTTGACCACGCCGCCCGCGCGGTCCTTGATCGCCGGTATGTGCGGCGCGTTCACGGTGATCCCGGGGGGCGGCGTCGGTTCGGTGCTGCAGTGCGCGAGCAGTCCGGCCGCCCCGGGCCGATCCGAGTCGCTGTACAACCGTCGATCGCCGAAGAGCACCCGGCGGGCCCGGAACAGGTCGCCGTCGGCGAGCAGTTGCCGAATCCCGCGGGCGTGGTTGAAGTCCTCGGCCAACTGTGCGGCGTGCGAGCGCAGTTGGGCCTCCTGCTGACGCAGGGCCTGCTCCATCGCCCGGGTCCGCGCGTTGAGCGCCTGCATGATGCCCGCGGCGCCCTTGGCCGGCGCCGGGTCGGCGACGTGCGGCGGTGCGCACAACCACAGTTCGCCCAGGCCGGACACCGACATGAAGGACTTGATCTGCTCCAGGTTGGCCTCGGCCGACACCCGCACGTCCGAGGTCAGGTCGCGCACGGCCTGGGCGAGCAGTCGCCCCGCGACGATGTCGGCGAGTTCGTCCACCGGTACGGCCATCGAGGCGACCAGGCTGGTGGACACCCCACAGGCGCCGATCCCGCTGGGCGCCGGGATCTCGCGGCGGACCCCCTCGTTGATGAAGCTGTCCGCGAACGACTGGTACAGGTCGCCCTGGATGACCGCGTTCTCCAACTCGGGTCCGCCCGGGTTGAGTCCGGTGCCGATCAGCGACATCACCAGGGACACCACCGAGCGGTGCAGGTCCTCGCGCTCGATCCCGCTGGTGCGACTGAACAGGAAGCCGGTCTGGACGGTGCCCGCCTTGAGCCGGGTGGACTCCAGCCCGGGGTAGCGCACCGCCAGGTTGCCCGCCGGCGCGCCGAGCCCGGTGTCGAGTTCCTCCTGCGCGTACTGCCCGTTCTGGTCGTCGACCAGTTGGAACAGGTCGAGCAGCGCCCGTCCGGCGTTGAGCACCGCGGGTCGCCCGCCGCCGCGTTCGTCGTCGAACGCGGACGGCATCAGCACCAGCGGATAGATCTTGATCCCGTCGTAGCCCTGCGAGAACGCCTCGCCGATCAGGTGCAGGTAGTCGTAGAAGATCCCGCAACCGGTGCCGCCGGCGACCGAGAAGGCGACGAACACGTCGCACGTGTTGCGGTTGTTCTGGCTGCCGCTGAGCGCCATCAGGTGGTCGTTGCCGTTGCTGATCAGGCCGACCGCACGACGCAACGGGTCCATCGCGGGCGCGAGTCCGTGCCGGAAGGTCTCGAACAGGGCCGCGCGGCCGACGGTGGGCAACTGCCCCGCGCCGCGCCGCAGCGGCGTCACCCGCGGCTCGCCCTCGCGGGCGGGCAACCACGGGATGGTCTCCTCCGCCGCGTTGATCCGCAGCGAACGGGCCACTTCCGGATAGGTGTTCAGCGGCGGTACGAGCTGGGTGGTCAGGTGCGCGTTGCGGTCCGCGGCGGCCCGGTGCGCGGGCGGCGCGGCGCGCAGTCGCTGGCGCTGCAACTCGTTCTCGTTGAGGTCGGCGTAGACGAACTGGATGCAGTTGGGCAGTTGGTACGGGGCCAGTTGGCCACCGAGCCGCTGCATCAGGCCGGTGCCGTCGGCACCGCACAGCTCCTCACGCAGCCGGCGTTCGAGTTCGGCTCCGATCAGACATCCGGTACCGCCCAGACCCACGAACAGCATGGACTGGTGGATGGACATGCCCCTGCGGCCTTGCGCTGCCACGGGCCCTCCTCGAAAAGTGCGTGACGTGCGAGTTCAGGTGCCGGGGACCCCGGTTCGCGCTCAGCGCGGGGGTCCGTAGCCGAACGTGGTGTCGTCGGGGCCCGCGCCGGGCGCGGGATCCGCGGCGGGTCCCGTGCCGTACGGGCCGTACGGGTTGTACGGCCGATCGGATCCGTAGGCGTCCTCGCCGTACGGTCGCGGCGACCCGGTCGGGGCCGCGCCGTACGAGCCGTAGGGATCACCCGAACCGGGACTCGCGTCGGCGGGCGGCCCGTGCTGGACCCGATCGTCGGTGAAGCCGAGCGCGAGCCCGGGCTCGACCTCGGTGGGCCGGCCCGCTTCCAGGTGCAGATGTGCGCCGAGCGGAGTCTCCACGTCCAGAGTGCCGGTCGCCGCGGTTCGCCGCACGATCCACGCGGTTCCGGGTTCGTGCATGTACAGCGGAATCAACTGCGGCGGGAAGCCGGTGGTGTCCAGCCGGAACCACATCGCCTCGGCCCGCTCGTTCAGCGGCCGGGTCTCCACGCCGATCGGCTGCCCGTCGCGGTACAGCCGCAGCGCGATCGGTCCGATCCGACGTGCCCGCCCGCGCCGCTTGGCGAGGAAGCCGAACAACGCGAGCAGCAGTGCGAGCAGCACGACGCCCCCGATCACCAGCCACAGGTACTCGTCCCAAAAGCCCGGCGGCGGTTCGACGGTGATGGTGCGGGTGGTCTCGAAGAGCACCCGGTCGCCGTCGGTGGTGTCCAGCACCCGGACCCGGCCGGTGTGGTCGCCCTTGGCGATGTTCTTGCCGAAGGCGAGTTCGAAGCCGAAGTTGTCGGCGCCGGTGGTCACCTTCTGCTCGGCCCCGGTGATCCGCAGCCCGGTGTCGGCCGGGAAGTCGGCGAGCACCCGCAGGTTGTGCGGCTTGTTGTCGTTGACCTTCCAGGAGACGGTGCCGGCCACGCTGCCGCCGGGTTCGATCGTGTTGTCGCCCCACTTGATCTCGGCCGAGACCGCGGCCGGTCCCCCGCCGAGGGTGACCGTCTTGACCTCCCGGGTGCCGGCCACGCCCGGCGCGGTGATGGTGCCGGTGAAGCTGACCGGTCCGGTGATGCCGCCCGGGATCCGGTAGTCGCTGAAGAACTCGCCCTTGTCGCCGGGGCGAAGCGGGATGTCCGCCTTGAGTCCGGGTCCCTCGACGTGGCCGGACACGGTGACGCCCTTGAGCGCGGCCGGATCGGTCAGGTTCTTCTCCCGGGTCTGGAGGAAGACGCTGAACTTGACCGACTCGTCGGCGCTGGGCTGCGGCGGGTTGAGCTGGACGTAGGACTTGACCACGCCCTGCCACAGCGCCGCCGCGCTGACCGGCCCAAAGACCCCGGGGCGGGCCTTGAGGTGGATCCGCCACTTGCCCGCGACGGGATCGGTGATCCGCAACGTCTCGGTGCGCGAGCCCTGCCCGCGCCGCTCGGTGCCGGGCGCGTTGTCGGCCTGCTTGCCGTCCGGATCGAAGAACGTGGTCTCGATCTCGCCGGCGGCCTTCTGCACCTGGATGACCACGTCGGTGGCGATCGCCGGGATCGTCACGTTCAGGTCGGCCTCGCCGTTCACCTCGGTCGAGTCGGTCTGGGTGACCCCGGCGCAGCGCGCGGTCGCGAACGCCTTCTGCAGGGTCTGCACGACCTCGCCGGAATCCTTGACCGTGATCGCCGCGGGCTTGTCCCCGGGCCGTTCCGAGCACGTCGACGGCGCGCCGCCGGCCGCCATCCGGGCCAGTTGCGCGGCGTCGATCCCGCTGCCGAAGCCCAGTGGCCAGATCTGTACGCCGGCCGCCTTCGCCTGGGCCAGCGCGGCGGTCAGGCCCTTGTCCAACTCGCCCGGGATCCGGGCGGGGTCGTTGCCGTAGCCTTCGCCGGGCCCGACCGACATCGCGCCGTCGGTCAGCACGAACAGCACCTTGGCCTGCCCTGCGGGTGCCCCGGCCAGCATGTTCACGCCCTGGCGCAGTGCGGCCGGGATGTCGGTGTTGTTGCCCTCCTGGTCGGTGCGCGCGTGCAGCTTCTCGGCACACTTGGCCGCCGCCGGGTCGGACACCACGGTCAGTGCGCAGACGACGTCCACCGGCGGGTTCGCGCCGGCGCCGCTGCCGAAGCCGATCACGCCCACTCGCGAGTCGGGTGAGAGTTCGCCGATCGCGGCGAGCGTCGCGGCGTCCTTCTCCCGGTCCAGGTCGGGGCCCTTGAGACTGCCGGACTCGTCGACCAGGACCGCGTACGAGATCGGCTCGACCTTCAGGCTCGGATCGCCCACCGCGGGGTCCGCCGCCCGGGCCGCGCCGGGTGTCAGCGCCACCACGAGCGCGCCGAACAGAACTGCGGTGGCCAACCGCCGTGGACGCCGTGTGGAGGGCGCCGGCCGTGGCGCTCCCCGGCGGACAGGCAGCACCAAAGTGGCGTCCCCCCTGCTGTCGGCCCCGCGTGCGCGAGGCACACCTCGGGTATTCGGCAACGTTCTAGCAGCACATGGGGGGTTGCGGGCACCGATCGCGATCACTGGCACACGCTCGGTTCCGAACCGTTATTCGGCCAATACCCGGGCACCCCCGTGCGGGCTTCCACGATGCACCATCGGGCAGGCCGGCGGAACCGAATCGGCCAGATACGAACAACGGCCGCAGCGGTTCCACCCGGAAGTGGAACTACTGCGGCCGTCAAGGCAGTTGGCTGCCCGCGCCGAAACGCGACGAAACCTGCGAAGGGTCCTACAGGTCGACCTGGCGAAACAGCAGGCCGATCTCCTCGTTGGACAACCGGCGGGTGCGGCCCGGCTTCTGGTCGCCGAGTTGGATCGGACCGAACTGGGTGCGCACCAGCCGCTCGACCGGGAAGCCCAGCTCGGCCAGCATGCGCCGGACGATGTGCTTGCGACCCTCGTGCAGCACCACCTCGACGAGGTAGTTGTGCCCGACGCTGTCCACGATCCGGAAGCTGTCCGCGCGGGCGACGCCGTCCTCCAACTCGACCCCGGCCTTGAGCTTCTTGCCCAGGTCGCGCGGGATCGGGCCCTGGATCGAGGCGAGGTAGGTCTTGCGCACCTCGTACCGGGGGTGGGTCAGTCGGTTGGACAGCTCACCGTGGTTGGTGAGCAGGATCAGGCCCTCGGTCTCGGTGTCCAGCCGGCCGACGTGGAACAGGCGCTGCTCGAACTCGGTGATGTAGTCCGCGATGGTGAACCGGCCGTCCGGGTCGAACATGGTGGACACCACGCCGGTCGGCTTGTTGAACGCGATGTAGGTCTCCGCCGGGCGGGTCGGGATGCGCATCCCGTCGACCTTGATCTCCACCGTGTCCGGGTCGACCCGCTTGCCCTGCTCGGTGACCCGCTCGTCGTTGACCTGGACCCGGCCGGCCTCGATCAGGTTCTCGCAGTGCCGGCGGCTGCCGATGCCCGCGTCCGCCATCACCTTCTGCAGGCGGACGCCCTCCTGCTGCTCGCGCTCGTTGCGCTCGGTGGAGCGCATCGTGGTGGGACGGCGGTCCGGGCGACCGGTGCTAGCCGACGGGCGGCGGTCCTTGCCACCCGCCGCGCCCGACTTCGGCTGCCCACCCGCGCCGCCTCGACGATTGTCGTCGGCGACCCGGCGGGGCTGCGGAGTGTTGCTGCCGCGCCCGGTGCCCCCGCGCTTGTTCACCGAGCGTTCGTTGCCTCGGTCGTTGCCGCCGGAGCCTTGCCTGTTGGTGGGTGCCATCAAACTTCCGTAGTCGTCTCGCCGTCGTCGAGGTCGGCGTGCACCGCCCCGGTATCCCTCCCAGTATCCCCGCTCCGCGCAAGCGGGGACGCCGCGCGGGTCGCGAAGCCGTCCGGGGCCCCTTCGCCCTCCGCCTCCAGCGCCTCGATCTCGGGCAGGAAAGGGGCCAATTCCGGCAACTCGTCGAGCGAACGCAGGCCCATCCGCTCCAGGAAGAACTCCGTGGTGCGGTACAGCGTGGCCTGGGTCTCGTACTCGACGCCGTATTCCTCCACCAGGCCGCGCGCCAGCAGCGTGCGCATCACCCCGTCGCAGTTGACCCCGCGCACCGAGGAGATCCGGCCGCGGCTGACCGGCTGGCGATAGGCCACCACGGCGAGCGTCTCCAGGGCGGCCTGGGTCAGCCTGGACTGCCGGCCGTCCAGGACGAAGCGTTCGACGGCGGCGGCGTGCTCGGGGCGGCTGTAGAACCGCCAGCCGCCGGCCACCTCGCGCAGGTCGAAGCCGCGGCCCTGGGCGGTGTACTCCAGCGCCAGGGTGCGCAGCGTGGCCAGCACCTCGGCGAGCGGGCGATCGAGCACCTCGGCGAGCAGGTGTTCGGAGACCGGCTCCTGAACCACCATCAGGATGGCCTCCAGAGCCGCCGGGAGCGGACCGTTGGACACCGGCAGGGTGGGCGGCGGGGTCCGGACCCGAGCGGCCCTGGGAGCGGGCACGGCGGCCTCCGGCCCGGCCGTCTCGTCGTCCGGCTCGATCCAAAAGCCCTCGTCGTCGCTCACGCGTCCTCCTCGCCCTCGCGCACCACCGTGTCGAACTCGTCGAACTCGTCGAACTCCCGGCCCACCATCGACTCCCCGTCCGAGCCGGCCGTCCAGCGCACGGTCAGCTCACCCAACGCCTCGGCCTGGTCGAACCCCACCGCCAACTCGCGAAAGAGTTCGAGCAGCACCAGGAATCGGGCGATCACGTGCAGCGTGTCCGGTGCGTCCCGGGCCAACTCGGCGAACGTCGCGCTGCCGGTGCGCCGCAGCCGTTCGACCACTATCGCCGCCTGCTCCCGCACGCTCACCCGCTGCACATGGATGTGTTCGATCGACACGATCCGCGGCGCCTTGGGGGTCATCGCCTTCGCCGCCAGCCTGGCGAACCGGTCCAGCGACGTGGTGATCACCACCTCGGGCAGCAGGCCCCGATAGCGCGGCTCCAGCGAGACCTCACGCGGATAGCGGCGGGACTCCTCCGCCCAGCGATCCTCCAGAATGCCCGCGATCTGCTTGTACGCCCGGTACTGGAGCAGCCGCGCGAACAGGAGGTCCCGGGCCTCCAGCAGGGCCAGGTCCTCCTCGTCCTCGACCTCGGCGGCCGGGAGCAGCCGGGCCGCCTTCAGGTCGAGCAGGGTCGCCGCGATCAGCAGGAACTCGGTGGCCTGGCCCAGGTCCCAGTCCGGGCCCTGGGCCCGGATGTGGGCGATGAACTCGTCGGTGACCCGGGACAGCGCGACCTCGGTGACATCCAGCTTGTGCTTCGCGATCAAGCCGAGGAGCAGATCGAACGGGCCCTCGAAGTTGGCCAGGCTGACCCGGAAACCGGTGCCGTCGTCCGCCGGGGGCCCAGGATCGGGCGCGGGAGCGGCGGGAGCGGGGACGGGGACTGTCGCCGGGACGGGCCGCGGCGCGGATTCCGATCCCGTCCGCCCGGCCGCCGCGGCCGGCTCCCGGGGTGCGGCGGGCCGACCCGGGCCGCGCCCGAGGGTGCGTCGGGTGGGGTCGGGACGGTTGTCGTTGGACATGGTGCGCTCAATGGTGCGGGCCGCGACTGCGGGAAACGGCACGGACCCGCCGGGCGGTGGTCCGAATTGGGCCACTCGGGGGACCGGCGGGTCCGTCGAGACTTCGCGAAGCGGGGTTCGCTCGAATGTCGCTTAAGAGCCACGCAGACGACGGACGAGAATGCTCGCCTCGCCGCGCGCCTCCAGGTCGGCCAGGACCACCGCGACCGCCTCACGCACTATCCGACCGCGGTCCACGGCCAGGCCGTAGTCGCCGCGCAGGCTGAGGCGTGCGTGTTCGAGGTCCATCAGTTCCTCGGCCGACACGTAGACCGTGATCTTCTCGTCGTGTCGCTCGCGTCCGCTCGGGCGGCGCTGCGCACGTGTCCGTCGGTGCGCCGGGCGCGCGTTGGGATCGACTCCCGCGGCGGCGGCGGACATCGAGGACGCGCCCGAGGGCGTGGGTGCTTCCCGGCGACCGGGCACGGGATGCGGTTGTACGGCGTGCTGTTCGGCCTCTCCGGGGCCACCGTCCGCGCCGGACGACTCGTGTCGCTCGGTGCTGTCGGAACCTGCTCCGACCGGCGGGACCTGTGCGGGCACGGTGCCGCGCGACTCCCCCGAATCCCCGCCGGCGTTCTGCTGCTGTTGCCGCAGCATGGCGCCACCGGTGGTCCGGAACAGTTCGTCGGCACCCGGGAGACTCACTCGGCGCGACACCGGGCGAGCACCTCCCTGGCCAGTTGGCGATAGGCGGCTGCGCCCACCGAGTTGGAGGCGTAGGTGGTGATCGGTTCGCCCGCGACCGTGGTCTCGGGGAACCTGACGGTGCGTCCGATCACGGTGTGGAAGACCTGGTCGCCGAACGCCTCGGTGACGCGGGCCAGGACCTCCCGGCCGTGCACGGTGCGCACGTCGTACATCGTCGCCAGAATGCCGTCGAGCACGAGGTCGGGGTTGAGCCGCTCGTGCACCTTCTCGATCGTCTCGGTCAGCAGCGCGACGCCGCGCAGTGCGAAGAACTCGCACTCCAGCGGCACGATGACGCTGTTCGCCGCGGTGAGCGCGTTGACCGTGAGCAGACCGAGCGAAGGCTGGCAGTCGATGATGATGTAGTCGTAGTCGTTGACCAGCGGCCGGATCGCGCGCGAGAGTGTGGTCTCGCGGGCCACCTCGGTGACCAGTTGCACCTCGGCGGCCGACAAGTCGATGTTGCTGGGCAACAGGTCCATGCCGGGGATGATCGTCTTCAGCAGGACGTCGTCCGCGCTGAGATGACTCTCCATCAGCAGGTTGTAGACCGTGAGTTCGAGCTCCATCGGGTTGACGCCCAGGCCCACCGACAGGGCGCCCTGGGGGTCGAAGTCCACGAGCAGCACTCGTCGACCGTATTCGGCCAGCGCGGCACCCAGGTTGATGGTCGACGTGGTCTTGCCGACGCCGCCCTTCTGGTTGCACATCGCGATGATCTTCGCCGGGCCGTGCTCGCTCACCGGCGCCGGAATCGGGAAGTACGGCAGGGCGCGGCCGGTCGGGCCGACCCGCTCGCGCCGCTGCGTGGCGGCGTCGGGGGCGAGGGTCGCGGCGTACTCCGGATCCGGTTCGTAGTCCGCGTCGGGGTCGAACGGTCCGCCACGCAGTTCCTCGGCGTAGCGCAACTCGTCGTCGTAGTAGTACATGTCGTAGGCGTACTCGTGCGCGTCCGGACCATCGAGCCCGTCTTGCCCGGCCTGGTTGGCCGGGGCGGTCTGGCCCACCTGAGCGGCGCTGTCCGTGCGCGTCCCCTGCTGGTCCTGTAGGCCGTCGGCGGGCCCGTAGGAAGAGGTAGTCGGCGCTGCACGGCCCGGCGCCGCCCCTGGCTGGGCACCCCCGGGAGCAAATGTCGACTCGTTCACAAGTCGTCTTACCTCCTTGCCGACCAGGTCATTTCTTGCTTCGTCAGCCTGAATCCTTGCCGACGGATCGCGACTCTATGGCGTTGCGGACGGTCGCAGCAAGGCGAACCGCCCGACGTATGCAACATGTGAGGCGATCTAGTCAAGCGCCCGAGGGTGGGATCCTGCGTACACCTGACGGGGTCCATCGGGGGTTTCGCGGCCGTAGACCCGGGTCGTGGACACCGAGGAATGACCCAGGAGTTCCTGGACGACCCGGACATCGGCCCCACCGTCGAGCAAATGTGTGGCGAACGAACGCCGCAGTGTCCGCGGGGAGATGGGCTCCGACAGCCCGGCCCGCGCGGCGGCGCCGCGGAGCACGGCCCAGCCGCTCTGCCGTGACAATCGGCCGCCTCGCGCGTTGAGAAAGACGGCGGCGCCGCCGGGCCCCGCGGCGGCGAGTTCGGGGCGCGCCCGGGTCAGGTACACATCGAGCGCGTCCAGGACGGGCACGCCCAACGGCACCACCCGCCGGCGACCGCCCGGCCCGACCAGGGCGACGGTCCGCGCGGACAGGTCCAGGTCGTCCAGATCCGCCCCGATCGCCTCGGAAACGCGCGCACCGGTCCCGTACAGCAGTTCCAGCAAGGCCCGGTCGCGCGGCCCGTACGGCGCGGCACCCGTCGAGGCAGCGGCCAACAACGCCTCGACCCGCTCGACCGAAAGCGCCTCGCCCCGCCGCGACTTCGGCACGCCCGGCCGCACGTCCCGCGCGACGTCGACCGCGACCAACCCCTCGCGCAGCGCGAACCGATGCAACCCCCGCACCGCCACCAGAGCCCGAGCCACCGACGCCTCGGCCGCCCCCGCCTCCCGCAACGCACCCGCGAACGCGGTCACATCCTCCCCCCGCACCCCCTCCGGCGAACCGACCCCCCGCCCCCTCAACCAGGAGAGGTAACGCCGCAAATCCCCCCGATAAGCCGCAACCGTCCCCCGCCCCACTCCACCCCCACCGGCCACACAAGCCAAATACGCCCCGACAACCCCATCCACACCCTCATTCTGCCCCCCAAAACACCACATGCCGCACACCCACGCCTTTGTGGATGTACGGCACGCAATGCAACCAACCAAGCAACCAGCCCAACACCTCAACCCCAACCGAGCCCCTCAGCCCGGCCGGCGCTTGAGGCGAATCAGCCCCGCCGGCGCTTGAGGCGAACCCAGCCCGGCCGGCGCATGAGGCCACCCAGCCCCGCCGGCGCTTGAGGCGAACCCAGCCCGGCCGGCGCATGAGGCCACCCAGCCCCGCCGGCGCTTGAGGCCACTCAGCCCGGCCGGCGTTTGAGGCCAAGCCCGGGCGTCAGCCCAGGACGTCCTCCAACGACACAGCCGGCAGGCCAAGTGCCTCGCCGACCGCAGCGTTCGTAAGCCGCCCCTCATGCGTCGAAAGCCCAAGCGCCAACGCCCGGTCCGCCTTCGCCGCATCCCGCCACCCACGGTTCGCAAGCTGCACGATGTACGGCAGCGTCGCGTTCGTGAGCGCATAGGTCGACGTGTGCGGCACCGCACCCGGCATGTTCGCGACGCAGTAGAAGATCGAGTTGTGCACCTTGTACACCGGGTCGTCGTGCGTCGTGGCGTGCGAGTCCTCGAAGCACCCACCCTGGTCGATCGCGATGTCGACCAGCACCGAGCCCGGCTTCATCCGCGACACCAGCTCGTTGGTGATCAGCTTCGGCGCCTTCGCACCGGGAATCAGCACCGCGCCGATGACCAGGTCCGCGTCCAGCACGGCCTTCTCGATCTCGTACGTGTTCGACGCGACGGTCTGCAGGTGACCCTGGTAGATCCGGTCCGCGTCGCGCAGCGCCTGGATGTTGCGGTCCAGCAAAAGCACCTCGGCCTGCATGCCCAGCGCGATCGCCGCCGCGTTCATGCCCGAGACACCGGCGCCGATCACGACGACCTTCGCGGCGTAGACACCGGAGACGCCACCCATCAGGGTGCCGCGACCGCCGCCCTGCGCCATCAGGTGGTACGAGCCGACCTGCGGCGCGAGCCGACCGGCCACCTCGGACATCGGAGCGAGCAGCGGCAGCGCCCCGTTGGGAAGCTGCACCGTCTCGTACGCGATGGACGTGGTCCCGGCGTCGAGCAGCGCCTCGGTGCACTCCTTGCCCGCGGCGAGGTGCAGGTAGGTGAAGAGCGTCTGGTCCTTGCGCAGCCGCCCGAACTCCGACGCGATCGGCTCCTTGACCTTCAGGATCAGGTCGCCGGTCGCCCAGACGTCGTCCGCCGTGGGGAGAATGGTCGCCCCCGCGGCCACGTACTCCCCGTTCGGGATGGAGGAGCCGACGCCCGCGTCGTGCTCGATGTAGACCTCGTGCCCGTTACGCACGAGCTCGTGCACGCCGGCGGGCGTGATCGCCACGCGGTACTCGTGGTTCTTGACCTCGCGGGGGATACCGACCTTCACGGCTATCAAGTCCTGTCGACAGAGGGTTGGGCACCAGCGAGCCCAGGCATGCAAATGCACGCCGTACCTCGTGGTGTTCCTAGCTTAGTGCGGTTGGATCGCCCCGCCAACCTTACAAAGTGGCAGTGAGGGGCCTACCGCTTGTCTATTTCGTAGGTTGCGCCCGGGCGGATGGACGAGAGCGAGTACCCCCGACGGCGCTATTCGTCACCCAGAAAGCGGCGAACCTCGTCCACTTCGGGCGCGCCCGCGTCCACGAGCAGGGCCAATGCCTGCCGGCGACGCGAACGGGCGTCCCGGACGTCGCCGGCTTCGAGCGCCAATTCGGCGCTCTGCAACAGGGCGAGTGCCTCCAGGCGCTCGTCGCCCGCCGCCCGAAACGCCTCCATCGCGTCCCGATAGACCGCGAGCGCCTCCGCCGCGCGGCCCGCCTCGCCGAGCACCGCGGCGATGTCGGTCAGCACCCGGCCGATGTCGGCCGGGTCGCCGATCCGCCGGCGCACCCCCAGCGCGGCCCGGTGATCGCGGACCGACTGTTCGAATCGGCCCATCCGGGCGTGCAGCCGGCCCAGGTGGGACAACACCCGGGCCTGGCCGGCCGCGTCGCCGATGGTGCGGCGCAGCAGCAGCGAACGGTCGTACCAGTCGGCGGCACGTTGCAGGTCGCCCAGGTCGGCGTAGGCGTTGCCGAGGTTGACCATCGCCCGGCCCTCGCCGGCCGGGTCGCCCAGTCCGCGGGAGACCTCCAGGGCTGCCCGGTAACAGGACAGCGCCTCCTCCAGTTCCTGGCGCGCGACGTGCAGATTGCCCAGGTTGAGCAGGGCGACCGCCTCCTGCCGACCGGAGCCGGCCCGGCGGGCGGTGGTCAGCGCGAGTTCGTGCAGTTCGCGCACGTCGCTCCAGTGCGCGCGGCGATCCAGCAGCCGGGTGAGCACCGAGACCAGTCGACGGGTGGCCGCGTCCAGGCCGGCGGCGGCCGCGACCCGGGCGGCGGCCAGCAGTTCCGGGCGTTCGTCGCGCAACCAGGCGCGGGCCTCGTCGGCGGAGCCGAAACGCACGTCCGCGCCCGGGTCCGGGCCGTCCGTGCCGACGATGATGCGCTCGGCGGACCGGGCCAGGCGCACGTACCGGTCGAGCAGGCGCACCCGCGCGTTGCGTCGTTCGCCGGGCCGCTCCTCCGCGTCCAGGCGTTCCTGTACATAACCGCGCACCAGGTCGTGGAAGCGGAACCGGCCCGGCACCGAGCCCTGCTCCAACAGATGCAGCTCGCGCAGCTCGATCAACGACCGGGTCGCCGCGTCGGGCCCGCAGTCGGCCAGCGCGGCGGCGGCGTCCGCGCCGAACTCCCGCCCGGGCACCAACGCGAGCAGCCGCAACAACCGCGCGGCGGAGGGCACCAGTTCGCGGTGGATCAGCGAGAAACACGCCCGCACCGCGAGGTCGTCGCCGGCCTGCTCGTGCAACCGCAGCCGTTCGGCCCGCAACCGGCGACCCACGTCGGCCATCGCGTAGCGCGGCCGGGCCCGCAACCAGGCCCCGGCCATCCGCAACGCGGCCGGGTGGAAATCGCACAGCGCGGCCAGCTCGTCCGCGGCGCGCGGATCGCACGCGACCCGGGTGTGCCCGGCCAGGTTGCCGAGCAGTTCGGCCGAGGCGCGGGTGTCCAGCATGTCCAGCGCGCAGGTGCGCACGGCCGCGGCCCGGCCGAGACCGGTGAGCGGGGACACCGACGTGGTCACCACGAGCGCGGTGGGACTCTCCGGGAGCAGCGGGCGCAACTGCGCGGTCCCGGTCACGTCCTCCAGCAGGATCAGGAAGCGTTTTCCGTCCAGATGCTCCCGGAAGAGCCGGATCCGCTCCTCGTGCGCGGAGGGTATGGCCGGCGTGCCGAGCGCGTACAACAAGGATTCGAGCACGTCGCCGGGCGGGATCAGCTCACCGCGCGGCCCGGTCAGCCGGGCATAGAGCCGCCCGTCCGGGAAGTGTGGGGCCAGCCGGTGCGCGAGTCGCACCGCGAACTCGGTGCGGCCCACGCCGACCGGTCCGGTGATCGCGACCACCCGGTCGCGAGGCAGCCAGACGGTACGAGTGGTGCCCGGGTGCTCGGGGTCGGTCGGCGCGAGTTGCGCGGGGATCGCCGCACCCGGTCCGGTCACCCAGCCGTACAGCGTGTCCAGTTCGTCGGCTCGGCCGACGAAGTCGGGTCCTCCGGGCGGCAGTTGGTCCACGATGGCGGGCAACGCCTCGGCCGGCGCGCGCATTCCGGGAACCAGCCCCTCGGCCGTCGCGCAGCCGACCCCGGACTCCCCGGTCACACCCACCGCAGACGCCCCCTGTCTCACCCACACCCAGCCCGCAGGCTACGACCACGCGCGGGTCCACCGGGCCCGACTCGCCAACCCCGAGGCACCGATTCCGCAGCGTTTCGGGCCGGACCGCGCGGGTGGGGCCGGCGAGTACGGGAATCCCCACTCCACCACGACGCGACCGCCGCCGGTCAATAGGGTCGGGCGGCCCACGGCGCGTCCGCGGCCCGAAGCGCGTCCAGCCCGTCGCCGGCCAGCGCGGCGGAGAGCGCCAGTGCGCCGGAAACCAGTATCGGATTGTGCAGTTCGCCCGCCAGGATCCCGGTGATCGCCTCGTCCAGGGGCAGCCAGGCCAGTTCCATCCCGACCTCCTCGTGCTCGACGGCGAATCGCTCGGCCCGCGACTCGGCCAGTCCGCGCGCGAGGAACACCCGGATCGCCTCGCCCGAGGAACCGGGTGTGGTGTAGACGTCCACCAGCACATTCCAGGTGCCGGCCTCGTGGTGGGCCTCCTCGAACAACTCCCGCTGGGCCGCGTGCAGCGGGTTCTCCCCCGGCACGTCCAACAGCCCGGCCGGGATCTCCCACAACTTGTGCCGGACCGGATGCCGATACTGGCGCAGCACCAGCAGTCGCCCCTGCTCGTCCAGCGCCACCACGCCCACCGCCCCGGGATGCTCCAGGTAGTCGCGCCGCGCACTGCTGCCGTCCGGCATCTCGACCAGATCGCTGCGCATCGACCAGGCCCGCCCCTTGAACGGCGTCTCGCTCTCCGCGACGGGCCACGCCTCGGCGGTGTCCACGATCCTCGCCCGAGTACCCGACTCGCCCACGATGCGCTCCCCTTCACCCGGCCGCCGGCCGAATACCGCCGCCCCGATCGATCACCCTAGTCCTCCGGGATCAAGCCACCCGTACCCGACGAGCCGAAGCCCGCCACCGCGACGCGACGTCCGCCGCGGCCGGCCTCCGGAACCACCCGTGCCGTCGCCGCGCGCTTCGATCCCGTCCGTCGATTTCGCCGCGTTCCCCGGGTCCGTTCACCGGGTCCGTTCACCGCCGGGCGTGCCTACCGCCCGAACGCCGAGAAGCCACCCGCCCGGGGCCCGGGTGGGTGGCTTCCTCGCGTTGTCGGTCAGGTCGAGTGCCGACGATCGGTCAGGACGTGGTCTCCGCGACGCGGTCCTCGCCCTTGATCCGGCGGACCGCCGCCGCGACCAGGCCCGCGAAGAGCGGGTGCGGGCGGGTCGGGCGGGACTTCAGCTCCGGGTGGGCCTGGGTGGCGATGAAGTACGGGTGCTGCTCGCGCGGCAGTTCCACGTATTCCACCAGCCGACCGTCCGGCGAGAGCCCGGAGAAGACCAGACCGGTCTCCTCCAACTGCCCGCGGTAGGCGTTGTTGACCTCGTAGCGGTGCCGGTGCCGCTCCTCGGACTGCGCCGCGCCATAGACCTCGCGGGCGATCGAGCCCTCGGCCAGGTCCGCGGTGTACAGGCCCAGGCGCATCGTGCCGCCCAGGTCGCCCTGGCCCGCGACGATGTCGAGCTGATCGGCCATGGTCGCCACCACCGGGTGCGCGGCCTCCGGGTCGAACTCCAGCGAGTTCGCGCCGGCCAGGCCCGCCAGGTTGCGCGCGGCCTCGATCACCATGCACTGCAGGCCCAGACAGATGCCCAGGGTCGGGATCCGGTGCTCGCGGGCGTAGGCGATCGCCTGCACCTTGCCCTCGACGCCGCGGTCGCCGAACCCGCCGGGGATCAGTACCGCGTCGCAGTCGCCGAGCTCGCGCGCGGCGCCCTCGGGCGTCGCGGTGTTGTCCGAGGTCACCCACTTGATCCGGGTCCGCACGTTGTTGGCGAAGCCGCCCGCGCGGATCGCCTCGGTGACCGAGAGGTAGGCGTCCGGCAGGTCGATGTACTTGCCGACCAGCGCGACGGTGATCTCCCGCTCGGGCTGGTGCACCCGGCGCAGCAGGTCGTCCCACTGGGTCCAGTCCACGTCCCGGAAGTTGAGCCCGAGCCGGCGCACCACGTAGGCGTCCAGGCCCTCGGAGTGCAGGACCTTGGGGATGTCGTAGATGGACGGAGCGTCGATGGCCGCGACCACGGCCTCCTCGTCCACGTCGCACATCAGCGAGATCTTGCGCTTGATGTCCTGCGGCACGGCCCGGTCCGCACGCAGCACGATCGCGTCCGGCTGGATGCCGATGCTGCGCAGCGCGGCCACCGAGTGCTGGGTCGGCTTGGTCTTCAGCTCGCCCGACGGGCCGATGTACGGAAGCAGCGAGACGTGCAGGAAGAACACGTTGTCCCGGCCGACCTCGTGCCGGACCTGGCGGATCGATTCGAGGAACGGCAGCGACTCGATGTCGCCGACGGTCCCGCCGACCTCGGTGATCACGATGTCCACGTCGTCCACGGCCATGGCCCGGATCCGCGACTTGATCTCGTTGGTGATGTGCGGGATGACCTGCACGGTGTCACCGAGGTATTCGCCGCGACGCTCCTTGGCGATGACCGTCGAGTAGACCTGACCGGTCGTCACGTTGGCCGAGCCGTGCAGGTCGACGTCGAGGAAGCGCTCGTAGTGGCCGACGTCCAGGTCGGTCTCGGCGCCGTCGTTGGTGACGAACACCTCGCCGTGCTGGAACGGGTTCATCGTCCCGGGGTCGACGTTCAGGTACGGGTCGAGCTTTTGCATCGTGACCCGCAGGCCGCGCGCCTTGAGGAGCGCTCCGAGGCTCGACGCGGTGAGCCCCTTGCCGAGCGAGGAGGCGACGCCTCCGGTGACGAAGAGGTGCTTCGCCTGCCGGCTGCGACTGGGCGTCTGAGGCACTGCCAAGGAGGGGCTCCCGTGGTTGCGATCGAGGGGATTTCGAAGGGGACGCTGCTGGGCCGATGCGGGCCCGGAACAGTCCCACCAAGTCCACGGGATACCAGCCTAACAGCGTCCGGGGTCGAGGTCCCGCACCCGGTACGGAACAACTGCGACACCATACGGCGATTGCCCAGAGTGACAACGCACAGGAGATTCCGGGCACATGCCGACGGATCGGCCGAGTCGGATTCGACACAGAGTCAACGATCGGGTCGGCAAAAGCAGGCACGTTTCAGCGCCGACGGCGCACTATGCTACGCAGGCGGTGCACGAACCTCTCTCCGTTCGCCGACACCCGCGCGCAGCGCAAACGTACGCGCGCGACGGGTGCGCGTCCCCCGATCCCGACGGGACGACATTTCGGGAGCACCGGTCGATCCGGCCACCGTTACGGCGGTCGATCACGCGCGCGTGGTGCACTCTGGAATGAATCGATCAACCGCTGATCAGAACATGTCGATCGGCGAGCGCGGTACGCAGGAAGCCAGCAGACACGAACGCAGCAGACAACAAACCACGGCCGAGCACAGCCCGTACGAAACCAGGCACGTACGAATCCAGCCCCCCAGCCGAACCCGGGACGCACGACGGGACAACCGGCGCCATCAGGACGACCAGGAACGGAAAGCGTTGCCCGTGACCAGCCGCATCGAGGACTACGCCCTCATCGGGGACATGCAGACCGCCGCTCTCGTGGGCCGCGACGGTTCCATGGATTGGCTCTGCCTCCCCCGCTTCGATTCCCCCGCCGTGTTCGCGGGCCTGCTCGGCAGCGAGGAACACGGGTCGTGGCGGGTCGCGCCGCTCTCCGGCGGCCCCGCGACCCGTCGCCGGTACCGCGGCGACTCGCTGATCCTCGAATCGGAATGGGAGACCCCTCGGGGGACCATTCGGGTGATCGATTTCATGCCTCCGGCGGACGCGCTGGTCGGCGCGCCGGTCGTGGTGCGGGTCGTGGAGGGCGTGTCCGGTCGGGTTCCGGTCCGCTCGGAGCTGCGCATGCGGTTCCACTACGGCAAGGTCGTGCCGTGGGTGCGCCGCGAGGCGGACGGGCGCACCGTCGCGGTGGCCGGCCCGGACGCGGTGTGGTTCGCCGGTGACACCGAGACCTACGGGCGCGGCCTGACCACCTATTCGGACGTCACCCTCGGCGAGGGCGACCGGGTCACCTTCACCCTCACGTGGCATCCCTCGCACGTCGAGGGCCCGCTGCCCACCGACGCGTTGGCCGCGCTCGCGGACACCGAGGCGTTCTGGGCCGACTGGATGACCCGCTGTACGTACCAGGGCCCGTGGCGCGAGCCGGTGGTGCGCTCGCTGATCACGCTCAAGGCGCTCACCTACGCGCCGACCGGCGGGATCGTCGCGGCACCCACCACGTCGCTGCCCGAGGACGTGGGCGGGGTGCGCAACTGGGACTACCGCTACACGTGGCTGCGGGACGCGGCGATGACGCTGGGCGCGCTGCTCAAGACCGGCTTCGTGGACGAGGCCAAGGCGTGGCGCGAGTGGCTGCTGCGGGCGGTCGCCGGCGATCCGGAGAACCTGCAGATCATGTACGGCGTGGGCGGCGAGCGCCGGCTGACCGAGTACGAGGCGACCTGGCTGCCCGGCTACGAGGGCTCGCACCCGGTCCGGATCGGCAACGCCGCCGCCGAGCAGTTCCAACTCGACGTGTACGGCGAGGTCATCGACGCGCTGCACCTGGGCCGGCAGGCCGGCATGGAGGGCAACGACCACGCGCACGCGCTCCAGCTCAAGCTGATGGACTACATGGAGCAGCACTGGCGCGACCCGGACGAGGGCATCTGGGAGGTGCGCGGGCCGCGCCGGCACTTCGTGCACTCCAAGGTGATGGCCTGGGTCGCGGTGGACCGCACCATCAAGATGCTGGTGGACGAGCCGATGGACTCGGACACCGAGAAGATGCTCGAACACCTCAGGGAGGTGCGCGAGGAGATCCACCGCGAGGTGTGCGCGTACGGATACGACGTGGATCGCAACACCTTCACCCAGTACTACGGCTCGACCGAGTTGGACGCCTCGCTGCTGCTGATCCCGCAGGTGGGCTTCCTGCCGCCGGAGGACAAGCGGGTGATCGGCACGATCGAGGCGATCCAGCGCGAGCTGACCGAGGACGGCTTCGTCCGCCGCTACCCGACCAACGGCACCAGCGTCGGCCTGGACGGCCTGCCGGGCGACGAAGGCGCTTTCCTGGCCTGCTCGTTCTGGCTGGCCGACGACCTGGCGATGATCGGCCGGGTGGAGGAGGCACGCGAGTTGTTCGAACGCCTCCTCGCGCTGCGCAACGACCTGGGCCTGCTCGCCGAGGAGTGGGACCCCCGACTCCAGCGCCAGGTGGGCAACTTCCCCCAGGCGTTCAGCCACGTGCCGCTGATCGACACCGCGCTGCGACTGACCGCGACGCTGCGCACGGAGAGCACCGACCAGGACTGATCGCGCGGGCGCGGCGTCGTGGCGACAGGACATCGCGGCGCCGGGGGCGGGGGTCCGGCCGGCTTCGGTGGGCGCGCCGTGCAGGTGTGCGCACCGGCCCCGGGTGGTACCTCCCGACACCATGACCCGCGAACGTTCCACGTCCGCAACAACGGGCGACGAGCCGACCGGCTCGTCGCCCGTCTCGTCGTTGCCGTTCCTGCCCCGGGCCCGGCGGCGGCGCCCGCTCACCCCCTGGCGCGATCACCTGCGCGACGGCCTGTGGTTCGCGCCGCTGATCGGGCCGGCCTCCGGCTGGGCGCCGGCCACGTTCATGCCGGCGCTGGACCGGTGGATCCCGAGCTACCTGGAGGACCACGACCGGCCGTGGTTGCGCGAGGGCTACGAATGGTTCCCGGACGTGGCGAGCGGGGCCAAGGAAGCCATCGGCACGATGAGTTCGGCGATGCCGACCTTCATCGGCGTGGTCTTCTCGATCACCCTGGTGGCCCTCCAGATGGCGAGCCGGTTCACCCCGCGCGTGGTCCGGGTCTACGTGCGCAGCCGGGTCACCAAGACCACCTTCGCGGTGTTCCTGATGACCTTCCTGTACGCCCTGCGGGTGCAGAAGGAGTTCGGCGGCCCGGACAGCGATCCGCCCGCGCCGGCCGCGTTGCCGGCGATGGGTCTGGTGGTGACCAGCCTGGTGGTGTTCGTCGTGTACGTGCACTCGACGATCCGGCTGATGCGGGTGACCTACGTGATCGGCTACGTCACCCAGGAGGCGCTGAACGTGCCGGCCGCACAGGCGTACGCCCCACCGGTGCCGGCACTGCCGGACGAACCCGTGGCGCTGATCCCCTACCGGGGTCGCCCGGCGTGCTCCGCGACGTCGACGTGACCCGGCTGGTGTTCCTGGCCCGGCGGCACGACGTGGTGATCGTGCTGATCCCTCGGGTGGGCGACCACCTGACCCACGGCATGCCGCTCGCGGAGATCCACGGCACCCCCAACCGACGCGGCGCGCCGGCCGCGGCCAAGGTGTGGCCGTGCCTGAGCATCGGCGTCGAGCGCACCATGCACCAGGACCTGACCTTCGGTCTGCGTCAACTCGTCGACATCGCGAGCAAGGCGCTGTCACCCGGCATCAACGACCCGACCACGGCCGTACAGGCGCTGGACCGCATCCACGCGCCGCTCACCCTGATGAGCGGCATCGCCCTGGGCGACCGTGCCCACTTCGACCGCCACGACGTGCTCCGGGTGATCGAGCCGGTCGCCGTGTGGTCCGACGTGGTCGAACTGAGCCTGACCGAGATCCGGCTGTACGGCGCGGGCTCGCCCCAGGTGACCCGCCGACTCAGCGCGGTGCTCGGCGACCTGCTGGAGATCACCCCGTTGGCCCGCTGCCCGGAACTGGTCCGCCAACAGTTGCTGCTCCGCCAGGCGGTCGAACGCACCTATCCCGACACCGCCGGCCGAACCTTCGCGCTGGAACCGGACCGACAGGGCATCGGCTGGGCGGACGGGGTGCCGGGGTCGGGTGTCGTGGGGCACGGCGGGCCGGCCCCACGACGGGGCGTGGGGTCAGACCGGGCCGAGCTCCTCGTAGATGCTCAGCACCTGGGCGATGGTTTCGCGTTCGTCCGGCCAGGTGGCGGCCTGGACGCGGCCCGCGTCGACCAGTTCGGCGCGCCGGGTCGGGTCGGCGAGCAGGTCGCGGACGGCGGTGGCGAGCACGTCCGGGTCGCCGGGCGGGACCAGGACCGCCGCGTCGCCGACCAGTTCCGGGATGCCGCCGACCTGGGTGGCGACCAGGGCCACGCCGGTGCGCAGCGCCTCCTGGGCGACCAGCGCCCGGGCCTCCCAGCGGCTGGGCAGCACCGCGAGGTCGGCCGCGCCGAGCAGGTCGGCCACGTCCGCACGATGGCCCAGCAGGCGCACCGGCAACGCCTCGGCGTCGATCCGGTCCCGGAGCGATTCGTGCAGCGGCCCCTCTCCGGCGATCACGAGCAGCGGTACCGGCCGTTCGTGCGCCCACTGCGCGGCGGCGTCCAGGAGCACCGGGTAGTCCTTCTGCGGGGCCAACCTGCCCACGGCGACCAGCAGTGGCCGGTCCCCGGCGTCGAACTCGGCCCGCACCGCGGCCCGGTCCCGCTCGGCCGGCGGCAGCGGCGGCGCCGACACCGGGCCGAGCCGGGCATCGCGCGCGCCGAGCTGCCTGGCCCGGTCGACCAGGTCGGTGGAGGCGCCCAGGACGACGTCGGCGGCCCGCACCGCGCGGCCCTCCAGCACCCGGGTCAGCGCGCCCTTCGCACCGCCGACCAGGACCGCGTTGTGCAGCGTGAGCACCAGCGGCGTCCGGCGCACCCGATGCCGACCCAGCGCGTTGCCCGCCGCCAACCCCGCGCGCAGCCCGTGCGCGTGCACCACGTGCGCGGGTGCGCAGGCCGCGCGCAGCTCGCGCAGCGCCGCCCGATCGGTGGGCCGGGGCGCCGAGCCGATCTCGACCGCCCGAAATCGTGCGCCGGTGCCCGCGAAGTCGAAGTGTTCCTCGGTCGAGGCGGGCCCGCACACGGTCACCGCGACCCCCCGCCCGACCAGACCGGCCGCCAGCGAGCGCACGTGTGCGCCGATCCCGCCGGTGGACGTGGCCAGGACCAGGACCGCCCGCAGCCGGGCCGGCTCGGCGCGCTCTCGCGGCTCAGACTCCGTCGTCGTGTCCACGTCGCTGCTCCCCTTCCGATTCGGCCGCCCGCGGCCCGCGCAGCGTGGCCTTGACGGCCTCGCCGACGGTCACGGATACGACTCCCGCGAACACCAGGGTGCCCACGATGGCGGCAACCGCCGCGATGATCAACGTGAAGACGATGTCGCCGGTCCCGAATGCCCGCGACGTCCCGAACCCGGCCGCGCCGGCGGCAAGCGCGGCGAGCGGCGCGCAGACCGCCGGCTTGACCAGCGCCGCGCCCGCCAACGCCCTCGGGCCGGCCGTCCGGACCACGGCGTAGGCCAACAACAGGCCGGCCACCGTCATCCCGATCGAGTTGCCCAGGCCGAGCGCGGCCACCGTCCACCGCGCGGGCAGCGCGAAGGCCAGCGCGGCGTCGGCGACCACGACCACCACCCACCCGGACACCACACAGCCCGCGGCGGCGCGACCGTGGCCGGAGGCGTTCAGCGCGCGGCCCAGGTGTGCGATCAGCGCGTACCCGATCAGCCCGGGCGCGAACGCGGCCAGCGCCCAGGCCATTTGCTCGGGCTCGGTGGAGCCGGCCATGAACAGCGCGAAGAACCGACCCAACGGCGCGGCGGCGGCCAGCAGCATCGCGGTGCCGGCCGCGCCGACCAGGAGCACGGTGCGGGTGGTCGCGGCGACCGCGTCCGCGAACGCGTCCCGATCGCCGTCGTGCGCGTGTGCGCTCAGGCGCGGGAAGGCGGCGGTGGCGATCGGCACCGCGAGCACCGCGTACGGGAGCAGGTAGACCATCCAGGTGGTCTGGTAGACGACCAGGGACCCGTGCGTACCGCGCCCGTTGGCGAGCAGGATCACCGCGATCGTCGCGGCCTGCTGGGCGATCAGCGTCGCGACGCCGGCCAGCGCGAGGGTGCGGACCCGGCGGGCCACGCCGTCCGGGAAGTGCAGGGTGGGGCGCAGCCGCAGGCCGGTCGAGCGCAGCGGTACCACGGTGACCAGGGCCAGGGCCAGGACGCCGGCGGTGGTGCCGAGGGACAGGGTCAGTTCGGCGCCGCGCGGCAGGGTGGCGAGGTTGTCCAGGTCGACGTCGTAGCGATTCGCGAAGAGCAGGTAGCTGCCGGCCACGACCACGCTGGACACCAGCGGCGCGAGGGTGCCGGCCAGGAAGCGGTGATGGGCCTGGAGAATGCCGCCGGCGACCACCGCGATCCCGTACAGCAGCACCTGCGGCACGAACACGATCAACATCCGGGACGCGACGTCCGCGACGCCGGGGCCGTCCGCCTTCCCGGCGAGCAGCAGTTCGGCGATCGGGCGGGCCAGCAGCGCGCCGAGCAGCACGATCGGGGTCAGCACCAGGACGACCCAGGTCAGCAGCGCGGACGCGATCCGCCCGGCGTCCTGGCGCGCGCCCTTGGCCACCGGCCCGGCCAGCACCGGCACCACCACACTCGCCAGCGCCCCGCCGGCCACGATCTCGAAAACGATGTTGGGCACGGAATTGACCGTGCTGTACGCGGTACCCAGCACGGTGTCCCCCACCGTCCCGGAAAACACCAACTGCCGCCCGAACCCGGCAAGTCGCGCAAACACCGTCACCACAGCCATCAACACAGCGGCACCGGCGATCCCCCGGACGACAAACCGGGCCCGGGTGGCGCCGGGGGGCGGGGGGTCGACGCCGGCGGGTGCGGCGGGTGCGGGCGCGGGCGCGGCGGACGCAGGTGTGCTGGGCGCGGGAAGCGCGGCGTCGGCGGGGGCCTCGGCGGGCTCGGGCTCGGGGGGCACGTCGTCGGATCCCCTGCCGGCGGCGTCGGACGCGTCGGCGACCGGCTCGGGGGACGCGGCGGCGCCGGCGGGCGCCGGGAGCGCCGGGCCGGCAGCGGCCGAGGCGCCGGTCCCAGGCTCGGGAGACACGCCGGCGCGTTCCCTGTCGGCTGCGACGGACCCGTCCGTGGCCGGCTCGGGGCGCTCGGCGGCGGGGGCGCCGCCGGGCCCGGGTGTGGCGGTGGCTTGGCCGTCGGTGGTGGGCTCGGGTGCGGGCGTGGGCTTGTTGGTGTTCGGCCGGTGGGGGCCGCCTTGGGTGGCGGTCATCGGTCGAGCACAGACGTCGGGTGGGGGGAGGTGGTCTGTCGGGGTGGTGCGCCGACGATCCGCCCGCCGGTCGCCGACCCGGGCCGGCGTGTGCCTGCGGGCCATCGATCGTTGCCGGTCATGCCGGGGCGACGGCTCCCTCGGCGGTCGGCTGCCGGGGCACCGAGGGCGTGGCAGCCGGGCGGCGGCCGAACATGTCGATCGCGTTCAGCGGCCGGTTGCCGGCGATGACCTTGGTGAAGCTGACCTTCTCGCTGGCGGCGGTGAGCGCGCCGAGCACGAGCGCCTTGGCCACCAGCCCCTTGCGCCCGGAGCCGGCCGCGAAGGCCACGCCCAGGGCCGCGCCGAGCGCGTTCGCGCCCGCGTCGCCGAGCATCGACTTCTCGCCGAGATCCTCCGGCAACAACGCCGCCGCCGCGCCCACCGGCGCCGCCGCGAGGGCCGCAGCCGGCCCGCCCCGGAGCAGCCGCGGCGCGCCCGCGATCAGGACCGCCTTGGCCGCGCGGCCCGGCCGCAGGTCGAACAGGTTGATCAGGTTGGCCGTACCGGCGACCACCACGCCCGCGAGCAGCTTGTCCACCGGCCGTCGCTGCACGAGCGCGCCAGCCGCGAGGCCCGCCGCGCCGAGTCCGACGATCTTGACGCCGCCGCTGGTGAGTTCGCCCTTGGCGAGCGCGCCGAGGTGGCCCTTGAACCCGCGTCGATCGCTCGACCCGGCCATGTCGTCGTACGTCCCGAACCCGGCCCCGGCGACCGCCGCCAACACGCCGGCCGCACGCCACCGGCCCGGCACGCCCGGCGCGCACGCGGCGGCCACGGCCGCGCCGACCGCCGTCGCGGGACCTTCGAGCAGGGTCAGCACCTCGCCGCGGTGATTGCGCCGCTCCCACAACGCGGCCTCGCCCGGCGGGCGGCGGGTCAGCGCGGCGTACGCGGCGCGGGCCGCGCCGGTCGCGGCCAACGCGGTCGCCAGGCGGCCCGGCCGGCCTCGGCGAACCGCGACCGGGCCCTCGACCCGATCCGTGACACGAGCGGGGGCAGCGGCCTTCGTCACGACGTCTCCTTCTTCGGCAGCTCCGGCAACGGACCGTCGGTGGTGCCCGTCGTACCGTATTGACCAGAACTGCCCTGCTTGTCCTCGACCACCAGCGACCACACCACCGCGACCTGACCCACAGGCGTGTCGGCGGTGTCCACGGTGGAAACGGCCTTGGCGGTTTGATCGTTACGGCGCAGCGCCCAGATCACGCCGTTCTCCTGCGCGGCGGACGCGGTACCGGCCATGACCGTACCGTCGTCGCCGGTGTCCAAGGCGCGCGCGAGCGAAAGATGGATGTTGTTGATCCGGCCCGGGTCGTCCCCACCGGTGGCCCCGGACGGCGCGACGATCACGACCAGGTCGGCGCCGGTGGCCGGGTTGTCCTTGACGTCGACGAAGCCGGCCTCCTTGAGCTTGGTCAACGTCTCGGTCGCGGCCTGCGTGTTGTGCGTCGCGGGGGTGGTGCTGCCGTTGTTCGGGTTGGTGTTCTGGCCCGGGGCGCCCGACGCCGGGGGCTGGCCCGACGTCTGGCCGCTCGGCGGCGCGGACGTGCCGCCGGTGCCGGTCGGCGGCGCGCCCGACGCGGTCGTGCCTGGCGTACCGCTCGCGGGTGGCTGGGTCGAGGTACCGCCGGGCGTACCGCTCTGCACCGGCGGCAGCGTCTCGGTGATCGCGCCCGCGAGCACCCGCGCCGCCCGGTCGGTCGCCGACCCGGTCGGGAAGGCGGTGGCGTTGGTGCCCAGCGCGGTGACCAGTTCGGCCTCGCGCTTGGGGTCGGTCCAGGCGCCCTTGATGCCCACCTGGCCGGTGACCGTCGCGGAGGCGCTGTCGAGCAGCTTGACCATGCTGTCGGTCAGCTTGGTGTCCGCGCCGGGCAGCGCGACCACGACCGCCTTGTGGCCGGCGAGCTTGCCCTTGACCAGCTCGGGCCCGACGGTGTTCATGATGCCGTTCAGGTACCGCGTACCGGCGTTCGCCCGATCGAGTTCGCGACGCAGCCCTTCGTTGTTCCGGGCCAGGTCCTGGACCTGCGTGTCGAGCCCGGTGACGGCCGCCTCCTTGAGGAAGGACGCGCCGAGTACGAGCCCGACCGACAGGGCCAGGAAGACCGCGATGATGGAGACGACGTGATATCTGAAGTCGATCAACTGAACAGTCCCTGGAGCCAGTAGACGAAGGCGTCCCACTGTGCGCCGAACACGTGGAAGTACGCGCGCCCGAGCGGGGTGACCCGCACGGTGACCGCGATGGTGACCAACGCGGCGAGGCACAACATGAGCAGCGACGTCGTGGAGATGCGGCTGCGGTACAGACGGCTGACGCCCTTGGCGTCCACGAGCTTGCCGCCGACCCGCAGTCGCGTGAGGAAGGTGCTCGCCATGCCGGCCCGGCCCTTGTCCAGGAACTCGACGAGCGTGAGGTGGGTACCGACCGCGACGATCAGACTCGCGCCGCCGTCGTCGGCGAGCAACATCGCGATGTCCTCGCTGGTCCCGGTGGCGGGGAAGGCGATCCCGTCCACCCCGAGTTCGTCGAGGCGTTCCATCCCGGGGGCGCGTCCGTCGCGGTACGCGTGCACGATGATCTCCGCGCCGCAGCGCAGCGCCTGGTCGGACACCGAGTCCATGTCGCCGACGATCATGTCGGGCTTGTAGCCGGCCTGGAGCAGCGCGTCGGCGCCGCCGTCCACGCCGATCATCACCGGGCGGTACTCGCGGATGTACGGCCGCAGCGCGGCGATGTCCTCGCGGTAGTGGTAGCCGCGAACCACGATGAGCACCTGGCGGCCGTCGATCCGGGTCCGGATCTCCGGGACGCCGACGCCGTCGAGGAGCAGTTCGCGCTCCTCGCGGATGTACTTGAGGGTGTTCTCGGCGAACGCCTCGATCTGCTCGGACAGCCCGGCCCGGGCCTCCTCCATCGCCGCCGCGACCGATTCCGCGTCGAGCAGGGTGCCGACGGCGATCGGGTCGTCGCCGCGATACAGGACGTTGTCCTCGACCCGGACCAGCTCGCCCTCGCGGACCCGGTCGAGCACGCTCCCGCCGACGTTGTCCAGGAGCGGTACGCCGGCCTCCACGAGGAGCTGCGGCCCGATGTTGGGGTAGCGCCCGCTGATGCTCTCGGCGGCGTTGACCACGGCGGCCGGCCGGCACTTGACCAGCGCCTCGGCGGCGACCCGGTCGAGGTCGCCGTGGTTGATGATGGCCACGTCTCCGGGCCGAAGCCGCTTGGTGAGGTCCTTGGTACGCCGATCGACCCGGGCAAACGAACCGGTGACCTCGGTATGCCGTCGACGACGCAGCGCGGGAATCCTCACCGGCGCAATCCTGCCATGCGCGGTATTTTCCAGCGGCCTCCGGCCATTCCTGTGAGACGGCTCTCCGGGCCGGTTCGGCGGCTCCGCCGCTCCCCCCGCAAGCTCGTCGACCGCCCCTCGCCGACCCGGTCACCGGCGCCGACCCGCCGAAAGCCGGCCCAATTCGCACCACCCGCGAGGCGGCGACCGGGCCGAGGTCGCACCGACACCCCGAGCAACGTGGCCTGCGTCACGGCCCGCCCCGGGGCGAAACCGGAGCACGCCTGTTACACGAACCACCCCGGACGACGAAGCCGACTCACGACGACGGGAGCCACGGGCCGGGACGCAACGGGACGAGGGGTGACGGAGCGCGCCGCGCTGCACCCGACGGCGGGTTGCGGGGGCCGGACCGGTCCACCTCGCGGCCTCTGCAACCCCAACCCTCCGCACCCGACGCAACGGATGGAGCGGGTGGGCACACAGCCCGGCCATCGAGGCCGCAACCCACCCGCGCAGCCCCGCCCCGTCCCCCATCCGGGGGATCGAGATCGATACGCACGCCGATGCGCCCACCCCCGCACCGCCGAAAAGCTGGTCCACATGCAGACCACGGACCCCACGACTCCTCCCGTCCCACACCCGACCCGCACCCACCCTCGGAGCGTGCTGCTGCGGCGCCGGCTCGCGTGGGCGGCGGTGCTCGCGTGTTCGCCGTATTTGGTGTTGAAGCTGCTCTGGGTCGTCGGGATCGACGTGGGTGTCGTACATCCCGACGAGCTGAATCGCGCACAGTGGGCGGCGGCGAACGCGCTCACGTTCGGGATGGACGCCATCGCTGCGGCGATCGCGTACACGCTCACCCGTCCCCGCGAGACCCGGATCCGGGCCTGGCTGATCACCCTGCCGCTGTGGGTGGCCTCGGGTCTGCTCGTGGTGATCATGCTGGCCGTGCCGCTCAGTCTGCTGGGCGCGGCGGTCGGGGACGCCGGCAATCCGTTCGCGGGCGACGATTTTCTCCGGCCCTGGGTGTACGCGATCGTCTACGGCGGCTTCATCGTGGAGGGCGCGGTGTTGATCGGCGCCTTCGGGCTGTACGTCCGCGAACGCTGGGGTGCGTTGTTGCGGACCCGCGTTCGAGCCCTGCCGGATCCGGCCGGCACCCGCGACGCGCAACGTTTCCTCGGTACCGCCGCCGCCGTGCTGCTCGGCGTCGCGGGGGTATTGCGGATGACCTGGGCACTGGGCTCGGAGCTCGGGATGAGCGGGCGGTGGATCGCCGACCGGAACGCGACCGGGCGCTGGATGGACGGCGTGCAGGGCGGCCTCGCCCTGATCGGCGCGGTGGGCCTGATCGTGTTGGTGTACCGGGTCGGTGGCGCGCGGGTCCGAGGCCCGTTGGCGATGGCCTGGTTCGGGGCCGGCAGCGCGTTCGGATGGGGCGGCTGGATGGGCCTGATCAGTGCCGGCGCCGCCCCCGACAGCACGTTGGCGGAGCGGACCTCCGCACTGCTCCACCTTGTCTACACTGCCGAAATGATCACCGGCGTACTGGCCCTGACCATCGGCTGGTTCTTCCTGACCGAATGCGCCCACTCCTTCGTCGCGAACCCGACGGCACACCCCGACCGAACCGACCGGACCGCGCAGCGCGAGCCGATCATCCAGGGCCGGCCGGCCGAACACACGGTCGCTGGGACGGCGTCGGGTCGCGGAGCGCGACCGGGTGGGTCCGTGGTCGAGTCGCCGGCCGGATGATCAGGAGGTCGGCACGCCGACTGCTCGGGCGGCGGGCTCGGTTGCGGTGGGTGCATCTGGTGCTGGGGGGTGCTCTGTTGATGCCCTTCCATCTCGCCGCGCTCACCGTGCTCGCGGCCACCGGACTGCTTCGGGACACGCCGGCCGAGCCGATCACCTCGCAGTTCGTCGCGCTGGCCTGGGCGCTGCCGTTCGTGGCGGTGGCCGGGCTGGTCCCCCTGGTCCGCACCCTGGAGGGGAACGCCGCACGAGTGTTGTGCGCCCCGAACGGCGAGGTGCTCAGTGCCCCGGCAACAAGTGCGGCGGCGCGGCGACGGGCCTCCGCGTGGTTCACGTTGCACGCGCTCGTGGGCGGTGTGGTCGCCGGTGTCTCACTCGCCGCGCCACCCGGCGGTGTGGTGTTGCTCGTGCTGCCGCTCGCCCCCGCGCTCGCCGACGCCTTCCCGTGGGCCGAACCGGCCCATGCGCTCCCGATCGCCTGCATACCCGTCGGCCTGGCGCTGCTGTTGCTCCCGCTGCCCGTATCCGCCGCCGCCGGCGCCTGGCTGGCCCGGCTCGCCCCGACCCTGCTCGGCCCGACCCCCGCCGACCGCCTCGCCCTCGCCGAGCAACGCGCCGAACGCCTGGCCGAACGGGCCGGGATCGCCCGCGACCTGCACGACTCGGTCGGCCACGCGCTCAGCGCGGTCGGCATCCAGGCCGCCGCCGCAGGTCGCCTGCTCGACCGCGACCCGGCCTTCGTCGCCCGGGCGTTGGCCGCGATCGAGGACACCGCCCGCGACGCGGTGGCCGAACTCGACCACGTATTGGGCCTGCTGCACGAGGAATCCGCCCCGGCCGCCACCCCGGCACCGTCCCTGGCCAACCTGACCGACCTGATCGCCCGCACCCGCGCGGCCGGCGCCGAGGTCGACCTCGATCTCGAACTCGGCCCGGTGGGCGGGGTGGACGGCCTGCCCCGGCTGGTCTCCCGCGAGGCGTACCGGATCGTCCAGGAGGGCTTCGCCAACGCCCTGCGGCACGCGGGCGAGGTCCCGATCCGGCTGCACATCGCGGTCGTCGACGGCCGATTGGCGATCGACCTGAGCAATCCCGCCGGCGCGTCCCGGGCCACCCGCCCCGGCGGCGGACGCGGCCTGCGCGGCGCCGCCGAGCGAATGGCCGTACTGCGCGGCACCTTCGCCGCCGGCCGCCACGACGGCCGCTGGCACCTGACCGCCCGCATCCCTCTGGAGGGACAACCGTGAACGACCCGGTACGCGTCCTGATCGCCGACGACGAAAGCCTCGTCCGCGCGGGCCTGTACGCCATCGTCGCCGCCGAGCCCGACCTGGAGGTGGTCGGCGAAGCCGCCACCGGCACGGCGGCGGTCGCGGGCGCACTCGAACTACGTCCCGACCTGATCCTGATGGACGTCCGCATGCCCGACCTGAACGGCATCGAGGCCACCGCCCGAATCCTGCGCGAGGCCCCGAGCCCGCAGCCGAGGGTGCTGGTCGTCACCACCTTCGAGAACGACGAATACGTCTACGACGCGCTGCGGGCCGGCGCCCACGGCTTCCTCCTGAAGCGGGCCAGGGCGGACGAAATGGTGCACGCGATCCGCACCGTCGCCCGCGGCGACTCGCTGCTCTTCCCCTCCGCCGTGCGCGACCTGGCCCTCAGCCGCTCGTCGGCCCGCACCGCGAACGCCGAGCTGCAAACCCGCCTCGCCCGCCTCACCGACCGCGAGCGGGAGGTGCTGCGCCTGATCACCTTCGGCCTGTCCAACACCGAGATAGCCGACCGCACCGGCCTGGGCTCGGAAACGATCAAGACGCATGTGGCCCGGGTGCTGGGCAAGTTGGATGTACGCGACCGAACCCAGGCGGTGATCGCCGCCTACGAGAGCGGCTTCGCGACGGCGGGTGGGACCGGGTCACGGTAGCCGGCGAAAGCGACCTACCGCATCGGTGCCGGGCGCGCCGGGGTCGTCGAGGCCGGTGTGAGCGGCGGCACGGTGGGGCCGTTGTCGGTGGCCGGGCCCCGGGCGGTCGGGTCGTCGATCAGGGTGCAGGCGGCCACCGGGCCGTCGGCGAGTCGGTAGGTGCTGGTGCTGCCGGTGCTGTCCGAGGCGTATGCCCGGTGGCCGTCGCGGTAGCCAGGATCCGGGACGTCCTTGGCCAGGGTCTGGGTCATGGTCACGGTGATCACCAGGGTCGTGTTCGCCGGCATCAGCTCCGGGCGCACCTCGGTCCACAGTTGGCTGTAGAACTCCAACTCCTTGTCCGTCATCCTGCGATCCGTCGGCTCCGGGAGCCAGTGGTAGATCGCGTTCAGGTCGTCGTCGGCGATCGCATGGGGAGCGAACCGCCCGGGAGCGCACTTCCTGCCGTAGGGCACGTAGTCGACGACCGCCGGCAATCCCAGGTCTCGCAAGCGCTGTTCGAGGCCCTTGGGATTGCGGAACTCGTCCACCTTGAACAGGATCCCGCCGTCGGGACGCTTGACCACCTCGAAGGGTTGCGCCTCGGCGGAGCTGCCGCTGAACAACGGCGCGCCCAGGCCGATTCCGCTCGCGAGCACCGCAGACGCGGCCAGGCCGTACAGGGCACGCCTGCCGCGGCGGGAAGTCGCCGGGGCGGGTGGCGGCTCGGTCGCCGGTCCGCCGGCCGCGGCCGTGTCGGCGGCGAGCGCCTTGAGTTCGTCCAACGCGCGTTCCTCGAAATTGATCATGCCTTCGCCTCCGCCTGCACGTGTGCCGTCCGGGTCTCTCGGTGTGGCTCGGCCGGTGGCGAGCCCAGTTCCTTCGCGAGTCTTCGGCGGGCCCGGTGCAGTCGCACCCGCGCCGCGACCGGGCCGATGCCCAGCACGCGCGCCGCCTCGACGGGGGTCAGGCCGTCGACGCTGACCAGTTCGACCACCGCGCGGTCGTCCTCGGACAGCCGCTCGATCGCGCGGTAGATGTGCCGGGCGGCCGCCGCCGCGTCGAGGCGCTCCTCCAGCCGCAGGATGTCGTCCTCGTCCAGCACCCGACGGCCCGCCATCCGCCGCGACGCGTCGGCCTCGCGGGCCGAGCGACGGCGCTCGCTCGCGACCACGTTGCGGGCCACCCCGTACAACCACGCCAACTCGCCGCCCGGGCCGCCCCGATAGGCCCCCGCCGAACCCATCGCGGCGATGAACACCTCGACGGACAGATCGGCGGCCGACTGCGGGTCGTCCACCCGGCGGGCCACGAATCGACCCACCGCGTCGATATGTCTGCGGTAGAACGCCTCCAGGAGCGCCGGGTCCCCGGCGATCCCCCTGACCGCTTGCACTTCCGGTCCATCCAAGGTGGGCTCCTCGCGCCGCGCCGTTGTTGCCTGTCACCTCTCTTGTGGCGGCCGGCGCCGAGAGCGTTACAGGTCGCCCGGCGCGGGACTCGGCACCCGGGTGCGGCCCGCCCCGAACGGGTCGGGCCGCGAGATGACGCCCCCTACGGCGAGGTGGCCGGCCTCGGTACCAGCATGTTCGTCATGGGTAACGACCGGGGCTCGGGCAGGGCGGTCCCCACCAGGGCGCGGAACCTGCGCCAGGCGCTCGCCGGCTTCGACGGTCGCGCGGAGCCGGGCGGCGTGCTGTCGCCGTCGGTGACGGTGACGGTGACGGTGATCGTGACGTCGGTCTCGGCATGACCATCGGCGTCGGCATCGGCATCGGCATCGGCGTGGACGTGGGCCTCGGCGTCGGTACCGGCCGGGATCGCCGCCCCGGGAGCCGTGCGTCGGGCCAATTCCTCCCGCGTCCGGAGCAGTTCCGCCCTGTTGCTCTCCAATTCGTCGAGGATGCTTGCGACGGCCGTTCGGGCGCGCCGTCCCCGGCGGTGCGCGTCCGCCCGGTCCCAGGCTCGCGCCCAGGCATGCATGGCGGTGCTGTCCGGCCCGGCACCGGTGCAGACGCCGACGAGACAGAGCAGCATCTGCTTCGAGACCATGCGTTTGCCGGACAGAACCGCGCCCAGGGTGCTGTGCGGCAGGAAGCTGACGCCGTCCACCCGGGCGGCGTCCTCCAGTTCGCGCAACGAGCGGTAGCCGCGGGCCTTGCGCATCGCGCGCATGGCGTGCAGCAACTCCAGGGGTTCCGAGATGTGTTCCGGAGGCAGCACCGTGCGCGCCGCCGTGACCGGTTCGGCCCGTGCCGCAGTGCGGGCCACCGCGTCGGCCGCCGCGTTCCACAACCGTTGGGCCTTGTACGCGTTGCCGTCACACTCCTCGATGTAGGCCCGCACGGTCTGCCACTTGGGCGGCTTGATGCCCTGCTCGGCACGAAAGAGCTTGGTGTGGGTGACCGTCCAGTCCTGACCGGTCGTCTTCTGCGCCATCTGACGAAGACTCAACCCCGCAGCCAGGCGCAGTGACTTGAGCCACTGCGCCTGGACCATTACCGGGTCGGGCTTCGCCAGGGCGCCGGTGGGGCGCCCCACGCCCGGATCAGACGGTCCGGCGCGGCACGAAGACCGCGACCAGGCGACGGATGATCTCGGCGCCGATCACGCCGCCGACGGTGAGGATCGTGGTCACGCTCTCCATCGTGTACCCGCGGACGGTCAGGCCCGCGGCGATGACAAGGATGACGACGACGACGATGACGGCCGACCCGGGCAGCGCCGGGCCGGTCGTCGGGACAGGCGGGCACCCACACAGGGTGCGCCGATTCTTCAACGGATCCTTCTTCAAGGCAGGTACTCCCTCGACTCGTTGCCACTCGACCGAGCCCTCGGGGGTGGTGCTTCGCACGTCTTGCAGGACGGCGACAACCGAGTACTCAGGACCATCGTCAAGCCCTTAACCACACGGCGTAAAGGCGCGCCTACCCTGCGTGTTTCACGGTGTCCCACTTGGAAATGCAACAACTTTTCGCCATTGCCCGAGGTCAACGCCGCGAGCGAGGAACGACCCCGGTGCGTGTTCCGCGCGTAGTCCGCGATCTATCACCTACGAGGTCTGGCAACCCGAGCCCCCACGAGGCAACCTCAGTGCGTAACCGTTCCCGGAGGAGTCCCTCGGGGGAGAGCATGCTCGTTCCGCCGCGGGAGAGGTGACGATCCGATGATGTGCATGGCGATCTCCGTGCTGGTCCCGCTTCATGTGCGATCCGTCCCCGGCCTCGCATCGCGGTCCCCGCGAAGCGCATCCCGGCCGGCGCTCTTTCCGCAGGTGGCGCCGGAGCCTTGACCCTGATCCGGGCGGTCCGTGGCCGCCGCGCGAACGAAGGACGATGACGAAACCGCCTTTGCCCGGCGTGCAGGTCAGCGGGCAAGGAGCATCGTCGGTCGCCTTCCTTCCATGCCCATTTCCCGTAGCCCGGAAGGCATGGGGCCAAAGGCATGTCGCACCACTCCCGAGGTCACGTGTCTCCTTGAGCGCGGACCCTGGAACGCGGTCCACCCCGGCCGTTGCCACTCGACACAAACAGGGGAACGGATGTCTCTCGTTGCAGCGAAGGCATCCCTGGGCACGGCCGCCTCGTGGTCGTGCACCCGGCTTCCGCGGCTGGTTCACCCCATCGGGCCGAACCACGATCGCGTATTCGACAACAGGTGGCCCCCGCCGATCCGAACCCGCGCACGCCGCGTCCGTGCTGCGGGGCCGGGCTCGGCGGCGCGGAATGTGGCCGAATTCCCGGTCCCACACGGTCGACGCCCGGGACGAACTCCCGGCCGTGATCACGGCCGGGGGCCGGCGAGGCCACGACCCGCTCCCCCGGCCACGCAGCCGGCGCGTCGGCGGAACTCGCCCGCGCCTTCGCCCTGCTGACGTCCACCGGCGCAACACCCACCGGGAGCAGGTGCCTCCGATCTGGGCGCGCACGACCTTCACCCACAAGGGCGTCTCGATCCGGCCCGGCGGGGGCCACCGGCACCCTTCCGTTCGCGCCGACCTACAGCCGAAACGGTAAGGGCGGCCCGCTTGCGGCGGGCCGCCCTTACGGCGGTGGCTGATCGGACTGCCGAGAGACGCACCGGCACCCGCTCGACATCGGCAGTGCGATCGGCCGCGAACGCGACTACCGCCAAGCCTCCGCCGACGGCGACTGCCGCTCCCCCGCCCTCAGCACGGGCGGTTCGGAAACACCACCGGATCCGGCGTCAATTCCGCCGCGGTGGCGTCGTACAAGGACTTGTCGGACCAGCGGCGAACGGTGTGGACGAGGCCGGCCTCGGTCTCGCGGATCCCGACGACCTCGCCACCGTCCGGCCAACGCGTGGGCCCGCGACGAACCCGGGCACCCAGCGCAAACGTGGGTGCATCCGAGACGGGTTGCCCGGTGCGCGCGGGCGGCGGCTCGACGGGATCGCCGGCGGGGGCCGTGAATCGGATCGTGCTGTCTCCGGCCATGGGGTGGCCTCTCGCTTTCATCGCGTACGGGCCCGGGCGACGAATGCGATCCGCATCGGCGCGTTGCGGGCATGGCGCCCTGGTGCCGGGGCGACGCGTGAACGAGAGCCGGCACCAGGGCAGTTCATGAACGGAAGCGGACGCCGGGTCGCCGCGAACGGCAACACGTACAACCCGGCGCCCCTCCCCGCCGCACACGACGCGGGACGCACCGTGCGCGGAGCACTCCCCGCGAGACGGGCCCGGGCGGAACCACGGGGCCGTCGGGACATGGTCGCGGGGAGGAGAATCAGGCGCTACGCCGCTTCAGCGGACAGTCCACGAGCGGGCAGCCACAGGGCGGTTCGCGCTGCGCCCACCATGGCTCCTTGGCGTAGAGCTTGTGGCGCGCGTGCGGCACCAGAACCCGCACGCCCGTCGAATCGACGCGATAGACGGCCAATGTGATGCAACTCCCCGGAGGTTCGGGGTACGGGTCGGCCCCGTAGCGAGCTGCATGGAGGTACCAGAGCGGGTCGTTCAACCACGACCTACGGGGAGACGGAGACATCGCGGATCCTTGCGTTCGATCCCGTGGAAGCTGTCCTCGCACACTCGCCGGGCATGCGGACGCACGTTCGTCGTCACGGATTGCATGGAAGTGAATGCAGTGTGTGAGCTACGAGGATTAGCATGCCGGCATGCGCCCGACAAAAAGTATGGGCACACCAGAATTTCGCTACTCAAATTCCGCGAGAGCTTTTGCCTGCCACCAGGCGAACTACCGCCGGCGCGAAGCCTCCCGCTGTGGCGCAGAACGTTTCTTGCTCCGGCGGAACATCCGCCGACACACTGGATCCGGTATGGAGAGGACCGCAGATGATCGGCGACAGCGAGTCCGCATCACCCGCCTTGTGCCGCCTGCAACTTGGCGCCGAGTTGCGTCGTCTACGAATCGAGGCCGGCCTGAAGTCCGCCCAGGTCGTCAAGAGGCTGCTGTGGAGCCCCTCCAAACTCACTCGGCTGGAAGCGGGCGAGAATTACGTCGTCGAGCCTTCCGACGTGATGGCCCTGTGTGAGATCTACGGAGCTGCGCCGGAAACCCGTGCACTCCTGGATGACTACGCCGCCGTGACGAAGACGAAGCGTGACTGGTGGCAATCACAGCAGTACCGGCCGATCATCCGCCCAGGTCTCAAGGCATTCCTCGGGCTTGAAGCGACAGCCGCTTCCTTGCACAACTACGAGTCGGAGTTCGTACCGGGGCTGCTGCAAACCGAAGCCTACGTACGAGCGATCCATCAGATCTCACACGCGGCACTTCCCCCGGACGATGTCGATCGACTCGTTTCCATCCGAATGACGCGCCAGGAAGTACTCGTTCGGCAACAGGCGCCCCTGAAGTTGGTCGCCATCGTCAACGAGGCGGTGCTCCGTCGGCAGGTGGGTAGCGCGGCGCTGCTCCGTGGGCAACTCGACCACATCGCCGAGGTCTCCGAACTCCCCAACGTACGAGTCCAGGTAGTCCCGTACCGGCTGGGCGTGCACCCGGGGATGGCGGGCCCGTTCGTCATCCTCAAGTTCGCGAAAGGGGCCGCGCTCAAACCGATCGTCTACCTGGAGAATCTGGCGGACGCATGGGTCACCCGCCGGGAAGCCGATGTCGAGAAGTACGAGGAGGCGTTCAGCGATCTCCAAGCGCTCGCCCCGGGCCCCCAGGAGTCCCTGAGCCTGATCCATACGGCACTCAAGGAGCTTTGATCAATGACCGCCATGCCCGACACCGCTTGGTTCAAGTCGAGTTACAGCAACAACTCCGGCGGCCAATGCGTCGAGGGCGCCCGCGTCGCCCAAGACACAATGGCCATACGCGACTCCAAGGACCCCTCCCGAGGCACCTTCGTCTTCCCCGCCCCCACCTGGGAAGCCTTCCTCGGCTCCCTCAGGCAGCACTGAAGCCGCCTCCCAACGTTCGTGCAGCGGTCGAGGGCACAACTCGACCTGCCGTAGCGCGCATGGGCGATGGTCAGGTCGGGCCCTGGGACCGCGCCCGTCAGGACGATCGTCCGGCCGACGTGATCCGGTCGACCTGGTCCTCGGGCTGGACCTCGTGGGGGAGTTCGCGCGCCGGCGTTCCTTCAGGAGAACAAAGCCGTACCGGGCGGGCCGAGAAACGCATGCGGGCGAGGGTCTCGACGGCCTGACCCACCTCAAAACGGTCGACTCGTCTGCGGCAATGCCCGCAGGCAGGTCGAACGCCGTCCAGCAACTGGTGGGCGAACTCGGTCTCGTCGGGATCCGGATCGTCGAGGCGGTCGCCCACGCCCTGTCGGCCGGACTTGCGGAGCGGATCGACGTAGTAGGCCACGGACGACTCGGTCACGGCCCCGACAGCCCCGCCCGGCAAAGCCCGTCGGCGATTCGGGTGTGCCACTCCCCTCCCAGCGCTTGGACGACGTCGTGGGGCTCCCACTCCGGAAGTCCCCGATACCGTGGACTCCCACGATGGCACGCGTCATGAACTCTCATACGTGACGACGACGCCGGCGGATCAGTCCGCCGGGCCCACCGACAAACGACACGACAGCCGGAGGCGTACCGCGCCGGCTCGCTCCGTCGCCGATTCGGCCCTGGCACTCCACCGGGACGACCTGTGGGCCCGACTGCTCCATGGGAGCCGTCGGTCGGATCGTCGGGGTCGGCCTCCGTGCAGGGGTCGCGATGCGTTGTCGTGCACCTGCACCCGCCTTCGGCGGGCCCGGGCCACCGGAGGCGTTCGTCGGGAGCCTCGGGATCCCCCGTGCCCCCGCGCGGGGGACGGTGTCCGGCGTCAACGGGCGAACTTCTCGATGGCTGCCGGCGTGACCGGGGTGAAGAAGTTGACGAGGTTGCCGTCGGGGTCGCGGAAGAGCAGCGCCCGGTTGCCCCACGGCATCGTCGTGGGTTCGTTGACGAAGTCGGTGACGAGGCCGGCCAGGTTCTCGTACACGCGGTCCACATCGTCGACGAGGAATTCGAGGATCACGCTGTGGTTGTCCGCCGGGCGGGCGGAGCCCGGAGCGAACATCGGAACCGTGCGGGTGCCGGCGATCGCGAGGGTGGCGCCGGCGGTGGTGAGCTCGGCGAAGTCCTCGGTGGCCCAGGTCGCCGGCACGCCCGTGGCCCGCTCGTAGAACTCGACGAGGCGCGCGACGTCGCCGGTGATGATGCGGATCGAGACGAAGTCCATGGTGTTCTCCTTGCCCCCTGGTTGTCGAAGCGGCTGTACTCCGCAGGCTAGGACAAATAGAGGACAGAATCCGCCCGGTATTCGCGTTAAGCTCCGAATATGTCCCGACCCACCGTGCGCGTGCTGACCCTCCTGGAGTTGCTGCAGTCGGGCGGCATCCGAACGATGGCCGAACTCGCCGACCGGCTCGACGTCGACGGCCGGACCGTGCGGCGGTATGTGAACCACCTGCTCGACCTCGACGTGCCGGTGGAGGCGGTGCGGGGCCGCTACGGCGGGTACCGGCTCGCCCCCGGATACCGCCTGCCGCCGCTCATGCTCGGCGACGACGAGGCACTCGCCGTGCTGCTCGGCCTGGCTGCCGTCCGCCGGACGGGGCCGATGACGACGGCGGACACGGCGGCCGAGACGGCGGCGGCCAAAATCCGCCGGGTGCTGCCCGAACGCCTGGCTCGCAGACTCGACACGGTCCTGGAATCCCTCGCGTTCACGGCTCCGCCCGGCGGGTCCGCACACCCCGACGCGGAGGTCCTGCTCACCGTCGCCGACGCGGTGCGTCACCGACGGCCGATCTCCATCGCATACACCGACCGCGCGGGCCGCCGCAACGAACGCCCGCTGCACGCGTACGGGATCGTCGCCCATGCGGGCCGGTGGTACGTCACGGGCACCGACCCCGAGATCGGCGAGGACCGAACCTTCCGGCTCGATCGCATCGCCGCCGCGAGGACCCTGCCCGGCTCGTTCGAAGCACCCGCCGGACTCGATCCGGCACAGCGCGTGTTGTCCGGGTTCGCCACGGCCGAATACCGATACGAGGTGACGCTGCACATCCAGGCAACGGTCGAACATATCCGCGCCCACCTTCCGGCGAGCGTGGCCACCCTGGCGGAGCCCGCCCCGGCGGCAGACGCGGATCCGGCGACCGAGCCTTGGCAGCGCGTCGAGCTACGCGCCGAAAACCTCGACTGGCTGCCGCCGCTACTCGCCGCACTCGACCGCCCCTTCGTCATCGAGCGCCCCGACGAACTACGCAACCTCGTAACCGCCTTCGCCGACCGCCTCGCCTCCTACGCCCGCCGAGCCTGACGGCCCCCGGCCCGGCGCACCGCGACCATCCACCGGGTAGGCCCATGGTCGGAGGCTGCCGGCAGCATCGCCTCCATGAACGGCACCCGCACCACCCCGCCACGGCCGCTCCCGATGCACGGGGTCGAGAATGCGCCGTCGGGCCGACGGGGCTACTCCGTTGAGCGTGATCACCATCGTGCCGACGTCGTCCCTGAGGAACATGGATCTCACCGGCGGCCATGCCCCGAACCGCGACGCGGCGGGACGGTGGTCCCGTGAGGTTCACCAGGGGGCCTTTTCGGGTTGGTCGGGCGTTTGCGGCCTACGGTCGCGCCTTGGTCGGCAGCGGGTGGCCTTGTGCTAAACGGTCGGCGTGGGCTGGCGGAGATGGGCCCGGTCCCATGGTCACCGGCGGTCAGGAGCCCTGGGCACCCCGGCGAGAGATGGGTGTTGCTCGCCGGAAAGGCGCTGGCACGGCGGAGCGGGTGGGCGCTTTCGTCGGGTTCGCCGGGGAGCCTTCCCGAGTGGGTTGGGCGTGCGCGGCCGGCGGTCGCGCCTTGGTCGGCAGCGGGTGGCCTTGTGCTAAACGGTCGGCGTGGACCGGCGGAGATGGACCCGGGTCCACGGTCACCGGCGGCCGGGAGCCCTGGACTCCCCGGCGAGACCCGGGCGTTGCTCGGCGGGAAAGACGCTGGCAACGGCGGAGCGGGTGGGCGCTTTCGTCGGGTTCGCCGGGGAGCCTTCCCGAGTGGGCCGGGCGTGCGCGGCCGGCGGTCGCGTCCTGGTCGGCAGCGGGAGGCCTTGTGCTAAACGGTCGGCGTGGACCGGCGGAGATCGGCCCGGTCCCACCGTCACCGGCGGCCGGGAGCCCTGGGCACCCCGGCGAGACACAGGTGTTGCTCGCCGGAAAAGCGCTGGCAACGGCGGAGCGGGAGGGGAGCCCGGTGAGGTCCGCCGGGGAGCCTTCCCGAGTGGGCCGGGCGTGCGCGGCCGGCGGTCGCGACTTGGTCGGCAGCGGGAGGCTCAGTGCTAAACGGTCGGCGTGGACCGGCGGAGATCAGCCCGGTCCCACCGTCACCGGCGGTCAGGAGCCCTGGACACCCCGGCGAGACGCGGGTGTTGCTCGCCGGAAAGGCGCTGGCAACGGCGGAGCGGGTGGGCGCTTTCGTCGGGTTCGCCGGGGAGCCTTCCCGAGTGGGCCGGGCGTGCGCGGCCGGCGGTCGCGTCCTGGTCGGCAGCGGATGGCCTTGTGCTAAACGGTCGGCGTGGACCGGCGGAGATGGACCCGGGCCCACGGTCACCGGCGGCCGGGAGCCCTGGACTCCCCGGCGAGACCCGGGCGTTGCTCGGCGGGAAAGACGCTGGCAACGGCGGAGCGGGAGGGCGGCCGAGTTGGGTTCGCCGGGGAGCCTTTCCGAGAGGGTCGGGCCGTTTCGGGTTGTGGTGGGTGTGTGGTGGCGGGAGGGGAGAAGAAGAGCGGGCCGTGGGT
>NZ_JBIRRX010000014.1:0-108611 GCF_044333915.1 Embleya sp. NPDC020886
GCACACCACTCGAAGCCCTGCAAAACCACCACGAGCTCGGACTCGCCGCATAAAAGGACAGCGAACAAGGCGTCCGGAAAACGCGGGGCACCTCAAACCCACTCGTGAATAGGGCCACACCCCCGACGCGACACCACCTGACACCTCGTGACGTCGCGCTCTCGACCACACACACCCGACCCTGGCCACGAACCCGAATCCGGCGCCCGAACCGCCTTACTCCCGACACCCGCCCACCTGGTGGCCCCACCTACAACCCGGGTCGCCCCGTTCGCCGCGCTCGCTCCCCGAATTGGCCTTGCCCGCAGCCCTCACGACCCGACTCCACCGGCTTGCAGCACCGACGACCCGGGCCACCCCCGCACACAACTCCGGCCCACCAACCCACTGCACCCACGACTTCGGCCGCCAACCCACTGCGCTCGCGCCCGAGTCGGCGCATTCGCTCTACTTGCAACTCGGGTCGGCTTCGTTCGCACTCCTCACGACCCGACTCCACCGGTCTCCAACACCGGCGACCCGAGCCGACCCACCCACCCCGCGCCCCGGCCCACCAGCCACCACACTCGCAGCCAAACCCGAGTGTTCGCAGCGCTCACGACTCGGGTCGGCCCGTCCCCTTGCCCACGACTCCAGCCCACCAGCCCCTCCACCCCCACCTCGCTGCACTCGCGCCCCGCGCCCACCCGCCCCACCCCCGGCGCGTCAGCGCCCCCGACTTGGGCTCACCCCGGTGATCGACGCGCGAAGCGCGGAGAGCGGCGGAGCCGCAGAACTTTGACTTCGTGGCCCGTAGCGAAGCGAAGGGACACGAAGTCACGAGCGAGGGGCCACTTTTTGCGGAGGAGCGTCAGCGGGGGAGCAAAAAGTGGTGCCTCGCGAGCCGGCGCCGAAGGCGCCCAATAAAAAGCAGCGCTGCATCGCCGAAAGCCGCCCACCCGCTCGCTCCGCTCACGACCCCGGCCCGGTTGTGCTGTTCGCCTCACGACCGGGGTCTTCCGGCTCGCCCCGCTCGCGACCTCGGCTCGGGCGTCGGGCTCGGCCCGCGACTGGGGTCCAGCGGCTTGCTGCGCTCACGACTCCGGCTCGGGCGTCGGGCCCGACCCGCGACCACCGCCCGCCTGCCCGCTGCGCTCGCGACCTCGGCCCGGGTCTCGGGCCCGACCCGCGACCACCACCCACCCACTCGCTCCGCTCACGACCCCGCCCCAGGTGTCGGGCCCGACTTACGTTTCGCGCCCGCACGCTTGCTGCGCTCACGACTCCGGCTCGGGCGTCCGGCCCAGCCCACGACCGCTGCTCACCGGCTGGCTGCGCTCATGACTTCGGCTCGGGTCTCGGGCTCGGCCCGCGACCGCCGCCCACCTGCCCGCTCCGCTCACGACCCCGGCTCGGGCGTCGAGCCCAGCTTGCGACCGGGGACCACCGGCTCGCTCCGCTCACAACCCCGCCCCAGGTGTCGGGCCCGGCCCGCGACCATCGCCCACCCACTCGCTCCGCTCACGACCCCACCCCAGATGTCGGGCTCGACGTGCGTTTCGCGCCCGGCCCGCTCGCAACCTCGTCCCGGGCTTCCGGCCCAGCCCACGACCACTGCTCACCGGCTTGCTGCGCTCACGACTTCGGCCCGGGTCTCGGGCCCGGCCCGCGACCGCCGCCCGCCCGCCTGCCCGCTGCGCTCGCGACCTCGGCTCGGGCCCGACGCGCGACCACCGCCCACCCGCTCGCTCCGCTCACGACCCCGGCCCGGGTGTCGGACTCGGCGTACGTTTCGCGCCGGCCCGCTCGCAACCTCGTCCCGGGCTTCCGGCCCAGCCCACGACCACTGCTCACCGGCTTGCTGCGCTCACGACTTCGGCCCGGGTCTCGGCGGAGCAAGGTCACGACCTCGCCCGGGGTGTCGGGCTCGGCCCGCAAACACCGCCCACCGGCTCGCTCCGCTCACGACCCGGACCAGGCGTCGGACCCGACTCACGGCCCGACCCGACCCGGCCCGCCGCACCCCCGATCCGGACCACCCACTCGCCCCGCCCACGACTCAGGTCAGGTGGCGGGCCCGGCCCACGCCCCAGCCCGGCCCGGGCCGCCCCGCCCATCGCACCCGCGACCCGGGCCACCCACTCGCTCCGCTCACGACTCAGCCCCGCCCCAGCAAAGCACCCCAACAAACCTCACCCCAAGAAGCCTCACCCCAACAACCCACCCAGTGGTTTGCTCCCCGCCGGCTTCGGGGCCGTGCCCGGGGAGCCGGCCGGGGAGCCTGCCGGGCCGGGCGAGCCGGCGGACGGGGCGGAGGGGCGGGGTGCCTTGGTGCCGCTTTCGGGTGCGGGCGCCGTGCCCGTGCCTGTGCCCGTTCCCGTGCTCGTGCCCGTGCCGGTCCTGGTCGTGGGCGAGGACGTGCTCGTCGGGCGCGGCGGGATCGGCGGTTGGGCGTTCTGGCCGGTGCCCGGCACCGGCGCCGCCGAGGGCTCGTTCACCGGCGGACGGAGCTGCGTGTCCACCGGGCCGCCGTGTTGCCCGGGCCCGGGAGCCACCGGGGCGGTGGAGGCGGCGGCGGGGCCCTCCCGGTCGCCGACCCGCCCGGTGTCCGACTCGTCGAGCTGCCGGTGACCGCCGCCGAGCAACGATCCCGCGAGCAGCGTCACGCCGACCCCCGCACAGGCCAGCATCGAGCCGTAGCCGAGCTTGCGCCGCCGGGCCCGCACGGGCGTGATGATCGGGCCGCGCCAGGTGCGCAGCGACAACCACGCGTCCGCCGAGTACATCGGCGCTCCCGCCAACGCCAGCGGGCTGAACGCGGCCAGGAACACCACGTAGGGCGCGTGATAGGGCGAGGAGCCGCTGCCCACCGCGATCAGTACGCCCAGCGACAACAACATGCCGAGCAGGCCCGCGAGCCGGGTCCACAACCCCAGCACGACCGCGAAGCCGACCACCACCTGTCCGAAGGCGAACAGCAGGCCCGCCCCGATCGCGTGATCGGCGGCCAGGTCCATCACCGACGGCGACAGGCTGCCCTCGCGCAGCACCCCGATCCGATGCCCGAACGAATCGGTCGAGCTCGGATCCAGGAAGCCCGGCGCGTAGAGCTTGCGCAACCCCTCGACGAGGAACGCCCCACCCAGGAACAGCCGCAGCGGCAACAGCACCGTGCCGCCCTGGAGGGTGGCCCGGCGCCCGTGCCCGGGCATCGAGGTCGCGGTGCCGTCCCGCTCGCGCCCGGCGCCCGGCTCGCGACGCGCCGGCGGCACCCGCCGCCGGGGCATGTCGTCCCGGATCGCCGGCAGCCGCGCGGTGGCGTCGTCCGCCGGACCGCGCGCTCCGGGCACGGGGGCGCCGCCGGTCCGAGGGCCGGCGATCACCACCCGCAGGGTCTTGGTGGGGGTGGCGACCGACGCCGGATCGCCTGGATCGCGCACCGCCGGGGGCGAGGGCAACAGCCCGACAGCACCGCCGAAGCTGCCTTCCGTTCTGGTGTCCACGCATCAATAACCGTGCGAGGTCCCCCGAGGATGCGGCCCTTCGCGTATTACCCGATGCGGGCCCCGACCGCCCCCGTACGGCACTACACTGCGCGGCTACTCCGCGCGGCGCCTGGCCACCTCGTAGAGCACGATGCTCGCCGCGACACCGGCGTTGAGCGACTCGTTGCCGCCCGCCATCGGGATCCGCACGGTGATGTCGCAGGTCTCCTGGACCAGGCGACCCAGGCCCTTGCCCTCGGAACCGACGACCACCACGATCGGATCGGTCGCCGCCGCCAGCTCCTCCAGCGAGATGTCGCCGTCGGCGGCGAGGCCGACCACGGTCAGACCCGCCTTCTTGTACGCCTCCAGCGCGCGGGTGAGGTTGGCCGCCCGGGCCACCGGCACACGCGTGGCCGCACCCGCCGAGGACTTCCAGGCGCCCGCGGTCATCCCGGCCGCGCGCCGCTCCGGCACGACCACGCCGTGGCCGCCGAAGGCCGCCGCGGAGCGGATCACCGCGCCGAGGTTGCGCGGGTCGGTGACGCTGTCGAGCGCGACGATGATCGGCGTCTCGCCGCGGTCCTGCGCCTCGACCACCAGGTCGTCCGGATGTGCGTACTCGTACGGCGGCATCTGCAGGACCAGGCCCTGGTGGATCGCGCCGTCGGTCATCCGGTCCAGTTCGGGACGCGGGATCTCCATCAGCGGAATTCCCCGGACGTTGGCGATCTTCATCGCCTCGCGCACCCGGTCGTCGCTGTCGATGTACTGCGCGATGAACAACGAGGTGGCCGGCGCGTCCGCGCGCAGCACCTCGAGCACCGAGTTGCGGCCCGCGACCAGCTCGTTCGAGCTCTTGCCCCCGCGCCCGGGACGACCGCCCGGGGCTCGCCGAGCGGCCGGTGCCGAGGCCTTGCGCTTGGCGGCGGCGTTGGCCGCGCGCTGCTTGGCGTGCCCCTTGCGCATCTCCGCGGGCGGGGTGGGGCCCTTGCCCTTGAGCGCCCGGCGGCTGTGCCCACCAGTGCCGACCGAGGGCCCCTTCTTGCTTCCCTCGTTGCGCTTGTTACGGCGCTCCGTGTTGCCGGCCATGACGGGTACATCCCTTCGATTGCTTCAACAGCAGCGTTTTGCTTCACAACAACGTCGGCTTCGACGGCAACGTTGCCTCGACGGCAACATCCGCTTCGACAGCAGCGTTGCGTTCCCCGGTCGCCCCGGAGGGCAACCGCCACTACAACCGTACGGCCGGCCCGCCACCTCGTGGCGATCCGGCCGTGACGGCACGTTCTCGTCGGGCCCCGACGGGCCCTTCCACTCAGTCCCGGTGCAGCGTCCACCGGGGGCCGTTGGGGGTGTCCTCGACCACGATCCCGGCCGCCGTGAGGCTGTCCCGGACCGCGTCCGCCGCGGCGTAGTCCTTGCGGGCCCGCGCCGCCTCGCGTTGCTGGAGGGCGAGCTTGACCAGGTGGTCGACCACCCCGCGCAGCTCGTCCGAACGGCCGGCCGAGGCGCCCGCCGTCCACTGCTCCGACAGCGGGTCCATGCCGAGCACGCCCAGCATCGCCCGGATGTCCGCCGCGTGCCGCACGACGGCGTCCTTGTCGCCCGCCGCCAGCGCGGTGTTGCCGTCGCGCACGGTGTTGTGCACGACCGCCATCGCCTGCGGCACACCCAGGTCGTCGTCCATCGCCGCCGCGAACGCCGCCGGCACCTCCGCCGCCGGTTCGATCACCCCGGTCTGCTCGCCCGCGCGTTCCAGGAAACCCTCGATCCGCCCGAACGAGACCTCGGCCTCGCGCAGGGCCTCCCTGCTGTACTCGATCATCGACCGGTAGTGCGGGGTGGCCAGGTAGTACCGCAGGACCAGCGGGGACCACTGCTTGAGCATCTCCGTCACGAGCACGGAGTTGCCGAGCGACTTGCTCATCTTCTCACCGCTGAGGGTGACCCAGGCGTTGTGCATCCAATAGTTGGCGAACGGGTCGCCCACCGCCTTGGACTGGGCGATCTCGTTCTCGTGGTGCGGGAACACCAGATCGAGCCCGCCGCCGTGGATGTCGAACGCCGGCCCGAGGTACTTGTGCGCCATCGCGGAGCACTCCAGGTGCCACCCCGGACGACCCTGCCCCCACGGCGCATCCCACGAGGGCTCGCCGGCCTTGGCCGACTTCCACAGCGCGAAGTCGCGCCGGTCGCGCTTGCCCGCCGCCCCCGCTCCGGCGTCCTCCGCCTCGCGCATCGCGTCCGGCTTCTGGCCGGAGAGCGCGCCGTAGGCGGGGAAAGAGGACACGTCGAAGTAGACGTCGCCACCGGAGGGGTAGGCGTGCCCGGTCGCGATCAGCCGCTCCATCATCGCGATCATCTCGGGGATGTGCCCGGTCGCCCGCGGCTCCACCGTCGAGGGCAGGCAGCCGAGCGCGGCGTAGGCGTCCGCGAAGGCGCGCTCGTTGGTCTGGGCGACCTGCCAGTACGGAATCTCCTGCGCGCAGGACTTCGCGATGATCTTGTCGTCGATGTCCGTGACGTTGCGGCAGAACACGACGTCGTTGCCGCGGTGGGCGAACCACCGGCGCAGCACGTCGAAGTTCAGCCCCGATCGGATGTGCCCGATGTGCGGCGGCGCCTGCACGGTGGCACCACACAAGTAGATCGAGACCTGTCCCTCGACAAGCGGCACGAAGTCCCGGACCGTGCGGGTGCTGGTGTCGTACAGGCGCATGCTCACACGCGCAAGCTTAGAGCGTCGGGGCGGCGTGGCGTTCACCGTTATCCCTCGCTTCGGGCAACGATCATCGCCCGGTCGCCACCACCAACGCGGTGGCGATCGCGGCCACTCCCTCGGCCCGCCCGGTCAGCCCGAGCCCGTCGGTGGTGGTGCCCGACACCGATACCGGCGCGCCGACCGCGGCGGACAGCGCGGCCTCGGCCTCGGCCCGACGCCGGCCCACCTTCGGTCGCACCCCGATCACCTGCACCGCGACGTTGCCGATCTCGAACCCGGCCGCGCGCACCAGCCGCGCCGCCTCGGTCAACAGGGTCACCCCGGACGCCCCCGACCACTGCGGCCGTGAAGTGCCGAAGTGCGCGCCCAGGTCGCCGATTCCGGCCGCCGAGAACAACGCGTCGCACGCGGCGTGCGCGGCCACGTCGGCGTCCGAGTGTCCGGCCAGCCCGGTTTCCCCGGGCCAGTGCAAACCGGCCACCCACAACTCGCGGCCCTCCGCGAAGGCGTGCACGTCCACCCCGATCCCGGTGCGGGGCAGCACGACCGGGGGTGTGTGTTCACCGGACAACGTCGATCTCCGTACTCTCCGCGCCGATCGCCGACCCCGCCGCTTCCGCACGACGTGCCAACAGCGCACCGGCGAGCAGCAGATCGAACGGGCGGGTCACCTTGAACGCCTCTTCGGATCCGGGCACCACCACGACCGTGCCGCCGAGGCGTTCGACCATGCCCGCGTCGTCGGTCGCGCCCTCGCCACCGAACCCGCCGGCCTCGGCGTGCGCGCGCGCCAACACGGCCCGTCGAAAGCCCTGCGGGGTCTGTACGGCGCGCAGCAGCGACCGGTCGACCGTGCGGACCACCGTCTCCGCACCCTCGACCGAGGAAACCTCTTTGACCGTGTCCACCACGGGCAACGCGGGCACCACCGCGTCGGCCCCCTCGGCGACGGCGGCGATCACCGCCTCCACCACCCGGGCCGGCACGAACGGCCGCGCGGCGTCGTGCACGAGCACGACGTCGTGATCGGGCGACACGGCGGCCAGCGCCAATCGCACCGATTCCTGGCGTGTCGCACCGCCCGCGACCACCCGGACGGGTGATTGTGCGGGCAAATGCGCACGCAAAAGATCCCGGACACCGGCGACACCGTCCGGCGGTGCGGCGACCACGACCACGGTTACCCCGCGGGCGGCCAACAGCGACCGGACGGCGTGCACCAGCATCGGGATGTCCCCAAGCTCACGCAACGCCTTGGGCGCACCGGGACCCAGCCGTTCACCACGCCCTGCAGCGGGCACAAGGACCGCAGCGTTCAACGAAGTCCCCTCAAACCACCCGGGCGCCGACGCCATGTGGCGCCGACACCGCACCGGCGGATCCGTCCGTCACCGACGGGCGGATCCTACGGCTCAGGAGGCCAGAACCTCGTCGAGGATGGCCTCGGCCTTGTCCTCGTTCGTGTTCTCGGCGAGCGCCAACTCGCTCACCAAGATCTGCCGAGCCTTTGCCAGCATGCGCTTTTCGCCTGCCGACAGGCCGCGGTCACGCTCGCGGCGCCATAGATCGCGCACGACCTCCGCGACCTTGATAACGTCACCGGAAGCGAGCTTTTCCAAGTTCGCCTTGTAACGTCGTGACCAGTTCGTCGGTTCCTCGGTGTGCGGAGCGCGCAGCACCTCGAAGACGCGGTCGAGCCCTTCCTGGCCCACCACGTCCCGAACACCGACGAATTCCGCATTGTCCGCAGGCACGCGGACGGTCAAATCACCCTGGGCGACCTTCAACACCAGATAGGTCTTGTCCACACCCTTGATCGTGCGCTGCTCGATCGCCTCGATCAGCGCGGCCCCGTGATGGGGGTAGACCACGGTGTCGCCAACCTTGAACGTCATGTGACAGGTACCCCTTCCGTGGCTTTCTAGGGTAACACGGGACACGCCCCTACTGAATGACGTTTGCGCAGGTCAGAGCCTTAGTCGGGGCTTGACAACGGGCCAGTGGCCGTGCTGGGACAGGGAACCCCACACCCGCAGGACTCGAACAAACAGGGCAAACAGCTCCTCCCGGTCGCGAGCCGAGCGCTCTCGGGCGACCCATATGTCACTGGGGCCCCATCAGTGCCGATCCCACGTTCGAGATCGGCACCCCGTCGCGACCCGATCGAAGCCGAGTGTCGGCGCGGTGAGCCGCGTACAAGTCGTCCGCCCGGGCTGAGTACGCTGTCCCCGGTCGTCCTGACCGGTTCCTCGATCCAAGATCATCAAGGAGATGCCGCCGCCGTGAGCCGCAGCCTTCGACGCGGCGCCCTCGCCGCCACCGTCGCCGTCGTCCTTCCTCTGGCCGCGGGCTGCGCCAGTGGCAAGGACGCCGAGACGAACGAGATCAAGCCCGACACCGCCAATGCGGCATTCGGCTCGCTCAAGATCCAGAACGTTCAGTTGGTGACGGGCGACCCGGGTAAGCACCTGGTCGCGCTCGGCGGTGCGCTGTTCAACGAGGGCACCAAGCCCGAGACGGTCACCAAGGTGACGGTCGACGGCGCGGGGCAGGCCCTGGGCGGTCCGCTGACCATCCCGGCCGGTGGCGCCGTGTACATGGTCGACCCGCCCCAGGGCATGTCCAAGGACAGCCCGCAGGGCAGGGCCTACCTCGGTCCGCTGGTCTTCCCGAACGCGGACAAGGTGGAGGCCGGCTCGTTCCGCCGGGTGACCTTCGCGTTCGGTACCGCCGGCGAGACGTCGCTGGACGTGTCCGTGCACGCGCCCACGAGCTACTACGCGCAGCTCAAGCCGACCCCGGCGTTCACCCCGCCGCCGCCGGCCCCGCCCGCCCCGCCGACCCAGGCGGCGCCCACCACGGGAGCCCCCGCCACGGGCGCGCCCAACACGGGGGCGCCCGCCACCGGCGCGGCCAATGCCACGACGGGCAACGTCGGCAGCACCGGCACGCCGCGCAACAGTTCGTCGGCCCCGGCCGGCGGCTGAGCACACCCGGCACCCGCACGACAGGCGGACACGACGGCGCCCGCGCCGCCCCAAAGAACGGGGGCGGCGCGGGCGCCGTCGTCGATCGGGGGGGGCGACACCGCCCCGGCCCGATCAGGGCTCGAACTTGTACCCGAGGCCACGCACCGTGACCAGGTAGCGCGGGGCGCCCGGGTCCGGCTCGATCTTGGCGCGCAGCCGCTTCACGTGCACGTCCAGCGTCTTGGTGTCGCCGACGTAGCCGACACCCCACACCCGGTCGATCAGTTGCATCCGGGTGAGCACCCGGCCCGCGTTGCGCAGCAACACTTCGAGCAGGTCGAACTCCTTGAGCGGGAGATCGATCCGCCGACCCTCCACGGTGACCCGATGCGCCTCCACGTCGAGTCGCACCGGCCCGGCCTCGATCGCCCGGGGCTCGTCGGTGGGTTCGCCGCCCTGGCGCCGCAGCACGGCGCGGATCCGGGCGATCAACTCGCGGGTGGAATACGGCTTGGTGACGTAGTCGTCGGCACCGATCTCCAGGCCGACGACCTTGTCCACCTCGCTGTCCTTGGCCGTCACCATGATGACCGGCACATTGGACTTGGCCCTGAGCCCGCGGAACACCTCGGTGCCGGGCAGGCCGGGCAACATCAGGTCGAGCAGCACCAGATCGGCGCCGCCTTGGTCGAACAGCTCCAGGGCCTCGGGTCCGGTGGCGGCGACGGCCACCTCGAAGCCTTCCTTGCGAAGCATGTACGACAGCGCGTCGCTGAAGGACTCTTCATCTTCGACGACGAGCACACGGGTCATCGGGAAGCCTCCATGGATGGGGTGGTCGATGTGATCGACATCGATTGAGAGGTACTGGACTTGAAGGGCAGCACCAGGGTGAAGGTGGATCCCACACCCTCCAGGCTGCGCACGGTTACCTCTCCCCCGTGGCCCGCCGCGATGTGCTTGACGATGGACAGGCCCAAGCCGGTACCGCCGGTGGCCCGCGAACGGGCCGGATCGACGCGGTAGAACCGCTCGAAAATACGATCCAGGTCGCGCTGGGGAATGCCCAGCCCCTGGTCGGAAACGGTGATGACGGCCATCCGCGCCTCGGCTCTGACCTCGATGTCGACCCTGGTCCGCGCGGGCGAATAGTTGACCGCGTTCTCGACCAGGTTGCCCAGTGCCATCACCAGTTGATTGTGGTCTCCCGGCACGATCAGATCACGATCGCCGCCGATCGCCAGGGTGATCTGCTTGGATTCGGCGGCCTGTCGGCAGCGGTCGGCCGCCTCGGCCGCCAGCTCGTCGAGCGGCACCGGACCCACGTGGTGCAGCGGATGGTCGTTCTGCACCCGGGACAGGTCGATCAGCTCCTGCACCAGATTGGTCAGCCGGGCCGACTCGATCTGCATGCGGCCCGCGAAGCGGATGATCGCCTCCGGGTCGTCGCTGGCGTCCATGACCGCCTCGGCCAGCAGCGACAGCGCACCGACCGGGGTCTTGAGCTCGTGGCTCACGTTGGCCACGAAGTCGCGCCGCACCGCGTCCACCCGCCGGGCCTCGGTCCGGTCCTCGACCAGCAGCAGCACCAGCCGCGATCCCAGCGGGGCGACCCGGGCGGACACCTCGAATTCGTGCGCCTCGCCGTCGGCACGGGCCAACAACAGGTCCCGTTGTCTTATCTCGCCGTCGCGTCTGGTCTCCTTCGCCATCGCGAGCAGATCGTCGGGCACCAGTTGGTCACCGCGGACCAGGCCGAATTTGTAGGCGGCCGAGCTCGCCTTCACCACGGTGTCGAACTCGTCCAGGACCACCGCCGAGGAGCGCAGCACCGACAACACGGTGGCCACGCCGGGCGGCAACGACGGGGCCGCGGCGGGTGCCGCGGCCGTGCCTCTGCCCTGGGCGCGCTCACTCCAGCGGAAGGCCAGGGTGCCGGCCACACCCACGGCCAATCCGGATACAGCGGCCAAAGCGGCAGCAGCAACGTTCACGTCCACATGTTCCAGGGTAGAGCTGCTCCGAACGGGTGAAACCGTCCAGAGGGTCCATCGTGCAGATCTTCATGTGTCGTTCATCCGTGCGCCACGCCTGTCACCGGTGATCGTTCGGAGGCCGTCATGCCCGACCCGCAGACCCCGCCCCAGCCGCAGGCCCCCACACCGGGCTGCAACTGCCCGTCCAGCTGCGGCTGCGGCTGTAAGTCCGGTTCCGCGTGCAATTGCGGGGGCAGTTGCGGTCGCTGAACCGGCGCTCGGGCCCACAGCCCGGCGCGTGCGGGGCGCCCGACCCCTTCCGTGACAGGTGGGCGCCCCGTACGAAGCCGACGGGTTGTTCACCCGATGTTCGGGTCTACTTGCGGCCCTGGTTCTTGACCGCCTCGATCGCGGCCGCCGCGGCCTCCGGGTCGAGGTAGCGCCCGCCCGGGGTGAGCGGGCGCAGGTGCGCGTCCAGCTCGTACAGCAGCGGGATGCCGGTGGGGATGTTCAGGCCCGCGATGTCCGCGTCCGAGATCTTGTCCAGGTGCTTGACCAGCGCGCGCAGCGAGTTGCCGTGCGCGGCGACCAGCACGGTGTCGCCACCGAGCAGATCCGGCACGATCGCGTCGTACCAGTACGGGAGCATGCGCTCGACGACGTCCTTGAGGCACTCGGTGCGCGGCCGGATCTCCTCCGGCAGCGACGCGTACCGGCGGTCGGCGAACTGCGAGTACTCGTCGTCGTCGGCGAGCGGCGGCGGCGGGGTGTCGTAGGAACGGCGCCAGAGCATGAACTGCTCCTCGCCGAATTCCGCCAGGGTCTGCTTCTTGTCCTTGCCCTGGAGGGCGCCGTAGTGACGCTCGTTGAGCCGCCACGAGCGACGCACGGGCAGCCAGTTCAGGTCGGCCACGTCCAGCGCGAGCTGGGCGGTGCGGATCGCGCGGCGCTGGAGCGAGGTGTGCAGAACGTCCGGCAGCACGCCCGCGTCGAGCAGCAACTGCCCGCCGCGCGCGGCCTCCTTCTCACCCTTCTCGGTCAGGTCGACGTCGACCCAGCCGGTGAAGAGGTTCTTGGCGTTCCATTCGCTTTCGCCGTGGCGCAGAAGTACCAATTTGTACGGAGCATCAGCCATGGCAAGGAGCGTAATCCACCGGTGCGGCAGGCTATTGCCCGCGGTTCTCCGGGGCCGCGAAGCGGGCGAACGCCTCCAGATTGCGCAACGATTCGCCGCGTTCGACGCGCCAGTCCCATTCGCGGCGGATCGAGGTGGCGAAGCCGATCTCCAGGAGGGTGTTGAAGCTGTCGTCGGCGGCCTGGAGCACGACGCCCAGGAGCCGGTCGACCTCGTCGGCGCCGACCGCGGCCAGCGGCAGCCGGCCGTTCAGGTAGACGTCGCCGAGCTTGTCGACGGCGAAGGCCACGCCGTACATCCGCACGTTGCGCTCCAGGAGCCAGCGGTAGAAGGCCGCGTGGTTCTCGTCCGCGTGCCGGACCACGAACGCGCTCAGCGCCAGGGTGTGCGCGCCCACGGTGAGGGCGAGCGCCGTCTTGAGCTTGCGGGTCCCGGGCAGCACCGCGACGAACGTGTTCGGCGCGGACTGCTCCCATTCGATGCCGGCGTCCCGCAGGGCCGCGCGGACGGTTTCCACGGCCCGATCCTGTTCGGCTCCCACGATCCACCCATTCGTCTCGACACCCGGACCCGGTCCGGCGAACCGGACACGCCTCGACGCTACTGCCCGCCCACGACCCGTCCACGCGGGGCCGCGGCGCGAGCCAGCGTGTCGGCGTAGACCTCGGCCATCGAGGCCGCCGCCGAGGACCAGCCGAACGCCGCCGCGTGCCGGACCGCGCCGTCGGAGTAGTCCTCGCGCAACCGGGGGGCACGGATCAGGTCGCGCAGGGCCAGGCCGTAGTCCACCGGGTTGTGCCCGCGCACCAGGGTGCCGGAGACACCGTCGCGTACGGCGGTGGGCAGGCCGCCGACCGCCGCCGCGACCACGGGGGTGCCGCAGGCCTGGGCCTCGATGGCCACCAGACCGAAGGATTCGTTGTAGGAGGGCACCACCGCGACGGTGGCCGCGCGGTACCAGTCCGCCAGCACGTCCTGGCGGACCGGCCGCTGGAATCGGACCACGTCGTGGATGCCCAGCGTCGCGGCCAGCTTGTGCAGGTGCTCCGGCGCCGCCATGCCGTTGCCGCTGGGCCCGCCGACCACCGCGACCACGAGCGAGTCGCGCAGCGTGGGGTCGGCCTGCAACAGGTGGGCGATCGCGTACAGCAGCACGTCGGGGGCCTTGAGCGGCTGGATGCGTCCGGCGAACAGGATCACCGTGGCGTCCACCGGCACGCCCAGCCGGCGGCGCGCGTCGGCCATGTCACCGGGACGGAAGGTCTCCAGGTCCACGCCGGGGTTGACCACCGCGACCTGTTCGGGGGCCGCGTCGTAGAGGTCGATCAGTTGATCGGCCTCCTCGATCGTGTTGGCCACCAGCCGGTCGGCCGCCTCGACCACCTGGGACTCGCCGATCACCCGGGCCCGCGGCTCGGGGGCGTCGCCGCCGGCCAGCGAGGCGTTCTTGACCTTGGCCATCGTGTGCATGGTGTGCACGAGCGGCACGCCCCAGCGTTCCTTGGCCAGCCAGCCGACCTGGCCGGAAAGCCAGTAGTGCGAGTGCACCAGGTCGTAGTGCCCCGGGTCGCGCATCGCCTCGGTGCGCAGCACCCCGGAGGTGAACGCGCAGAGCTGGGCCGGCAGGTCCTCCTTGGACAGGCCCTCGTACGGCCCGGCGGTCACGTGTCGGACCAGGACTCCCGGTGCCATCTCGACGACCGGCGGCAGGTCGCTGCCGGTGGCTCGGGTGAATATCTCCACCTCGATGCCGAGCGCGGCCAGCCGCTTGCTCAGTTCGACGATGTAGACGTTCATGCCACCGGCGTCGCCGGTGCCGGGTTGGTGCAGCGGGGAGGTGTGAACGCTCAGCGTCGCGATTCGACGAGGTGCCCCCCGGCGCGCTCCCAATGTGATCGCGCGCTGGACGTGGTGGCTCACTCGTTGACCTCCCAGGCCGGCCCCGTGTCGTGTTGTCGTCCGGTGTACAGAGCTACCACGTGTACACAGAGCTACTAGTCATGCAGAGCTACTACCGATCGTGGACCGCCCATCGCCTTCCTCGCGGCCCAACTCAAGAACCAACCCATCGGGGTCGGAGGGGATTCCCCGGCAAAGTGTGATCCGGACCGCTCGCGGGGGCGCGCGGGGGCCTTCCTTTACCCTGCGGGCATGGGTACGCGCGGCACGTCGGAATCGGGCACCCCGGGTGCGGGCGTCCGAGCCGCATCCCGGACGCGGCCCAGCGGGGTGATCACCCGAGGCACCACCAACGCGAATCGGCTGCGCCGGGTGGATCGGTGGTTGACCGGGGTGCACGGGGGGTTGTTGCGCGACGCGGCCGATCCGCTGGTGGTCGACGTCGGCTACGGCGCGTCGCCGGTGACCACGCTCGAAATGTTCCGCCGGTTGCGCACGGTGCGCGCCGACGTCGCGGTGGTGGGGTTCGAGATCGATCCGGAGCGGGTGGCCGCGGCGCTGCCGCATGCCGAGGACGGGTTGCGCTTCGCTCGCGGCGGCTTCGAGGTGCCGCTGCCGGTCGGCCGTTCGGCGACCGCGATCCGGGCGTTCAACGTGCTCCGGCAGTACGACGAGGACGCGGTGCCGGCGGCCTGGGCCCGGATGTGTGCGCGGCTGGCCCCGGCGGGGGTGCTCGTCGAGGGCACCTGTGACGAGTTGGGTCGGCGCGCGGTGTGGCTGGGCATCGGGTCGGACGCGCGCCCGCGCACGGTCACCTTCGCCACCCGGCTGGCCGGCTTCGAACGGCCGTCCGAGTTGGCCGAGCGGCTGCCCAAGGCGTTGATCCACCGCAACGTGCCGGGCGAGCCGGTGCACGCGTTCCTGGCCGCGTTCGACCGGGCCTGGGATCTGCACGCGCCGCTGGCCGCGTTCGGCGCCCGGCAGCGCTGGCTCGCGGCGATCGAGACCCTGGCCCGGGACTGGCCGGTGTGCGACCGGCCGGGGCGGCGGCGGCAGGGCGAGGTGACCGTGGCGTGGTCCGCGGTGGCTCCGCGGGGGGCCGACATATCAATCGGCGCTGTTGATACATTCCGGTGACTCGTGTCCGATCCGGAACGGCACATGAAATCTTGAGCACACCGCGTTCACTTGACCGCGGTTCGGCTCGGCGTGTCGTCCGTTAATAGCTTGATTCGTCCGTTCCGATAACCGGACGATCACGAATTCTCCCCTGCCCATCGTCGCCGGAACATGCAAGGATCCGACGCTGAGTCGGTCCTTGGGAACTGCCGTCCCGAGAACACCGGTTCCGGTTCGAATCGACGTCGTCGGATGGAATCGGCCCATACGTCGCAGGCGAGCATCGAGTTCCGAAAGGGCGAAAGCATGGTGAAACTCGGGGGCCGAATCGGTCTGCGAACCCGGGCTGTGACCGCCTGCGGCGTGGCCCTGTTGTGTGCGGCCCTGTTCGCCGGCAACGCGTGGGCGGACCCGGGCGTCCCGCCCGTACCGCCCGTGCCGCCGGCCGCCAACACCACGATCACGTCCGTGCAGGACCTGTTGGCCGCCCAGGCCCGGGTGCAGGAGTTGTACCGCCAGGCCGAGCAGGCCACCGAGCGCTTCAACGCCACCACCGAACAACTCGGTCGCACCCAGGTCAAGGTCAACGACGTGAACGCGGGCGTGGTGTGGGCCCGGCAGAACGTCGAGAAGGCCAAGGACGACCTGGGCCGGCTGGCCCGGCTGCAGTACACCACCCGCGGCATGGACCCGCTGCTCACCCTGATGTTGTCCGCGGACCCGCAGAACTTCCTGCGCGACGCGCCCGCGTACGAGCACATCTCGCAGACGCAGTTGGACACCATCACCCGGGCCAAGCAGGCCGAACTCCAGCTCACCGCGATGCAAAAGAGCGCGGACACCCAGCTCGCCGAGAGCCGTCGGCTGGAGCAGGAGGCCGCCGCCACCCGGACCGACATCCAGAACCGGATCACCGAGGCCGAGAAGATCCTGGCGGGCCTGACCCCCGAGCAACTCGCCGAACTGGCCCGGATGGAGGCGCTGTCCGCGGAGGCCGGCCAGGCCCAGCTCAACACCCTGATCGGCAAGCCGGACCAACAGACCACCGCCAAGGCCGCGTTGGCCATCGCGTTCGCGATCGACAAGATCGGCAAGCCCTACATCTGGGGCGGCGTGGGGCCCGTGGGCTACGACTGCTCCGGTCTGACCTCGAAGGCGTGGGCGTTCGCGGGCGTGCCGATCCGCCGCACCTCCCAGGAGCAGTGGGCCTCACTGCCGCGCGTGGCGGTCGCCGACATGCGCCCGGGCGACCTGATCGTCTACTACTCCGACGCCAGCCACATCGGCATGTACCTGGGCAACGGCAAGATCGTGCACGCGCCGCGGCCGGGCCGCACGATCACCGTGGCCAACGCCGGCTCGATGCCGATCCTGGGCGTGGTGCGTCCCGACGCGGGAGCGGGCACGGTGAACGCCCCGGCGATCCCCAACGTCCCGACCCCGCCGGTGACTCCCAAGCCGCCGGTGACCAAGCCCCCGGTCACCACGCCACCGGTGACCACGCCGCCCGTGACGACCCCGCCGGTGACCACGGCGCCGACCACCGAGCCGCCCAGCACGCCGCCGCCGAGTTCGAAGCCGCCCACCTCGACGCCGCCGTCGACCGGCACGCCGAACAACTCGACGTCGGGCTCCCCCTCGGGCAGTGCCAAGGCGAGCTCGACCGGCACCTGACGAGATCCGGACGCACGGGTGGGCCGGGCCTTCGGGTCCGGCCCACCCGTACGCCCGGGACCTACGGCGCCGCGACCGCCTGCTCGAACGCGACATATGCCCGCGCCTCGAACAACACGAACCGCACCTCCGCCGCCCCGGACGGCGTCGCCCGCACGGTCTCGACCGCGATCCGCGCCGTGTCCTCCAGCGGCCAGCCGTAGGCACCCGCCGAGATCGCCGGAAACGCCACCGAGGTCGCCCCGAGGTCGTCCGCCACCCGCAGCGCCTCGCGGTAGCAGGACGCCAACAGCGCCGACCGGTCCTCGGTGTGGCTGTACACCGGACCCACCGTGTGCACGACCCACCGTGCCGGGAGCCGGCCCGCGGTGGTGGCCACCGCGGCGCCCGTCTTCAGGCCGCGGCCCAGTTCGGCCGCGCGCAGCGCCCGACACTCGGCCAGGATCTCCGGACCACCCTTGCGGTGGATCGCGCCGTCGACCCCGCCACCGCCCATCAGGGACGAATTCGCCGCGTTCACGATCGCGTCCACGTGCTGTTCGGTGATGTCGCCGCGGACCAACGTCATGCGTGTCATGGACGGCAGCCTGCCGGCCCGGACGTGGCGCGCCCACCGCATTTGCCGGCACAGTGGCCGGATGTCCGTGGCCCGAGGAGAAGGGGACCTATCCGCGGAGCTGCTCGATCGTGTGGACGCACTGTGCGAGTGGATGGCCGCGGTACGCACCCACGCACACGGCGAACTGATCGGCCGAGTGTCCCCGTCCCAACTGCGGGCCCTGCTCGTGATCGCCGGCCACGACGGCATCAACCTGAACATGTTGGCCGCCCGACTGCGGGCCATCCCGTCCTCGGCGAGCCGGTTGTGCGACCGCTTGGAGGGGGCCGGACTGCTGGTGCGCGAACTGAGCGCGACCGACCGCCGCGAGGTGGTGCTGCGGCTGGCGCCCGACGGGGTCGAGTTCGTGGCGGAGCTGCGCTCGGCTCGACGACAGGCCCTGGCCAAAGTCCTGATACATCTGGAGGCGGACGAGTTGGATTCGCTCGTGCGATCCCTGGCCGTACTGCGCGACGCGGCGCACCGAGCCCGCGGCCGGGACTAGGCCCTGTTCGGCGGACCGGGGTGGGGACGCGCGGCGTACGGTTACCCGCTCGCGCCCGGCCACGCTATCGTCCTTTTTCGATTGCCTAACGACAACGATTCGTGCGGCGACATCAATCCCGGAGGTGGTGGCGTGCGCCCCGCGTACGGCGACGGCGGAGCGGTCGAACGGACCGGCTACCGCGCGGTACCGATGCCCGCCGCCCCGGTACCGGACCAGGCCGCCGCGCATCCGCTGCGTGTCCTGCTCATCGAGGACGACGCGGGGGACGCCTTCCTGGTCGAGGAACTGCTCGCCGACTCGCCGGATCCGATGGAGATCGTCTGGGCCCGGTCGATGGCCGAGGCCATGGTCAAGCTCGGCGAGGACATCGGCTGTGTCCTGCTGGATCTGGGCCTGCCCGACGCCGAGGGCCTCAACGGGCTGCACCGGCTGCTGCTGTTCGCGCCGCGCACCGCGGTGATCGTGCTCACCGGCCTGTCCGACGCCCATCGCGGCTCGGCCGCGGTGGCCGCCGGCGCCCAGGACTACCTGGTCAAGCAGGAGATCGACGGCTCGTTGTTGTCCCGGGCGATCCGCTACGCCCTGGAGCGCAAGCGAGCCGACGAGTCACAGCGCCGGCTGGTCGAGTCGGAGCTGCGCGCGCAGGAGAACGCGCGCCTGGAGCGCGGGCTGCTGCCCGCCCCGATCCTGCGCGACCCCTCGCTGGACTTCCGGGCGCGCTATCGCCCCGGGCGACAACGCGCGCTGCTCGGCGGAGACCTCTACGACGCGGTGCAGACCGCCGACGGGCGCGTGCACGTGATGATCGGCGACGTCTGCGGCCACGGCCCGGACGAGGCCGCCCTGGGGGTCAACCTGCGGATCGCCTGGCGCTCGCTGATCTTCGCCGGCCTCACCGGCGGCGAGCTGCTCACCACGCTGGAGCGGATCTTCGAGCACGAGCGACGTTCGGACGAGATGTTCGCCACGTTGTGCATGACCATCATCGAGCCCGACCGGCGGCGCGGCCAGGTCTACCTCGCGGGTCATCCGGCCCCGCTCCTGCTCACGCCCAAGGGCATCGCGCCGCTGTCGGAGAGCGCCACCGGCCCCGCGCTGGGCCTGTTCCCGGACGGCCGGTGGAGCTACGAGTCGATAGAGCTGGGCACGGACTGGTCGCTGCTCCTGTACACCGACGGGTTGATCGAGGGCCGGATCGGCCCGGGCCCGGAGCGGCTGGGCACCGACGGCCTGTTGCCGCTGATCGGCCGGCTGCTGGCGGCCGGTCGTTTCGGCTACGACCTGATCGATTCGGCGGTCGCCGCGGTGGAAGACCTGCACGGGGGCAGTCTCAACGACGACGTGGCGGTGTTGCTGCTGCGGCACGACCCGGATCGCCCGCTGTGCGGCGTGCCGGGTGGACAGCCGGTGTTGCCGGGCCAGACGACGGGTGAGGACGGTACGGCGTGAGCGAGCACCGGACGCGGGGGCGCCAGGGCGGACCACGCATGCGCCAGGTCGTCGGCCTGGGCCTGGGCCTGCTCGCGCTGGTGATCGTGATCTCCGCAGTGGTGGGCGCGCTGGCGATATCCCGGTTGAACGACTCGCGGCACACCGTGCTCGACCGCCTGGAACCGGCCGCCAACGCCGCGCTGCGGCTGGAGAACGCGCTGATCGACCAGGAGACCGGCGTCCGGGGCTGGATCATCAGCGGCGACCCGAGCTTCCGCGAGCCGTACACGCAGGCCCGGGTCGAGGAGGACCGGGCGTACGCGAGCCTGGAGCGGCTGCTGCCGAACTCGGCCGAGGGAGAGCGGTTGCGCGCCGACCTGGCCGAGGTCAAGGCCCGGGCCGGGGCCTGGCGTGCGGCCTACGCGGAACCGGTCGTCGCCAACCGCACCGCCACCGCCGCGGGCTCGTCGCCGGATCAGGGCAAGGCCCTGTTCGACGCGGTGCGCGAGGCGACCGCCGCCCAGCAGGCCGACCTGGGCCGCGAGCGGGCCCAGGCCCGGGACGAACTCTCCGACGACGCGACCATGTTGACCGCGACGCTGATCACCGTGGCGACGCTGTTCGCCGGGCTGGTGGTGCTGATAGCGCTGCTGTTCCGGCGCATGGTCACCCGGCCGCTGGAACATCTGGGCGAGCAGGTCCGCCAGGTCACCGAGGGTCGGTACGGCCAGGCGCTGACCGGCCGGGGCCCGGCCGAGATCATCGACCTGGCCCACGACGTGAACTCGATGCGCGAACGCATCGTGGAGGAGTTGCACAGCACCGAGGCGGCCCGGGTGCTGATCGACGAGCAGGCGGAGGATCTGCGCCGCTCCAACGCGGAGTTGGAGCAGTTCGCCTATGTCGCCTCGCACGACCTGCAGGAACCGCTGCGCAAGGTGGCCAGCTTCTGCCAGCTCCTGGAGAAGCGCTACCGAGGCCAACTGGACGAACGCGCCGACCAGTACATCGCCTTCGCGGTGGACGGCGCCAAGCGCATGCAGACGCTGATCAACGACCTGCTCGCGTTCTCCCGGGTGGGCCGGTTGGACACCGAGCAGGGCGACGTCGACCTGCGGGAGTGCCTGGAGCACGCGTTGCAGGCGCTGGCCGTCGCACGCGAGGAGAGCGACGCGCGGATCACCGCGGACCCGCTGCCCACGGTGCCGGGCGACGGGCTGCTGCTGGGCCAGTTGGTCCAGAACCTGGTCGGCAACGCGATCAAGTTCCACGCCGAGGACGCGCCGCGCGTACATCTGGGCGCCCGTTGGGACGGCGAGCAGTGGGAGTTCTCCTGCGTCGACAACGGCATCGGGATCGAACCGCAGTACGCCGAGCGCATCTTCGTGATCTTCCAGCGGTTGCACCCCAAGGACGCCTACGGTGGCACCGGCATCGGCCTGGCGATGTGCAAGAAGATCGTCGAGTATCACGGTGGCCGGATCTGGCTGGACGCCGAGGGCACCGACGGCACCACGATCCGCTGGACCCTGCCCGGCCCGCCGCCCGATGCACCCCCGGGGCCGCGCGTATTGGCCCCGGCCCCGGAGGTACCGGAGCGCAGCCGGGATTCGCAACCGAACACGTCCGAACCGCAGTCCCAGGGACCGGCGGAAGAAGAAGCGGTACGAGGGAGCAACGCATGACCCACCCCGTCGCGGGAGCCATCGAGGTCTTGTTGGTCGAGGACGACCCGGGCGACGTGCTGATGACGCGCGAGGCGTTCGAGGACAACAAGGTCCGCAATTCGCTGCACGTGGTCAGCGACGGGGTCGAGGCGGTGGCGTTCCTGCGACGCGAGGGCGAGTACGCCGACGCGCCGCGCCCGGACCTGATCCTGTTGGACCTCAACCTGCCGCGCAAGGACGGCCGGGAGGTGCTGGAGGAGATCAAGGCGGACGAGGACCTGCGCCGGATCCCGGTGGTCGTGTTGACCACGTCCGAGGCCGAGGAGGACGTGCTGCGCAGCTACCACCTGCACGCGAACGCCTATGTCACCAAGCCGGTGGACTTCGAGCAGTTCATCAACGTGGTGCGGCACATCGACGAGTTCTTCGTCTCGGTGGTCAAGCTGCCGACCCGCTGAGCGCGCCGGGGCGGGTCACCAGGGGCCGTACGGTCCCATGTTGCGCCCGCCACCGCGACGGCCGGCGACGTCCTTGAGCGCGGGCCGCACGTCGACGAGGTAGACGATCGCCGCGACCAGGCCGGCGAGCATCAGGATCAGCCCCAGACCGATGGGCAGCACGTCGACCACGACCGCGATGCCGAGCACGATCAGCCAGAAGGACTTCTTCTTCTTGTCCGCGGCGCGGTACGCGTCCTCGCGCCGGAAGGCGGCGTCGAACAGGCAGAACACCTTGAGCAGCAGGATGCCGAGGAAGAGCCAGGTGAGCACCTGGTCGAACTTGGCCGTCAGCAGACCATCGGCCATGGCCAGTTCCATCGGTCCTCCTCTGCGCGGCCGCCGGGTGCCGCCACGTCGTGCGGGATTCCAGTCTGGCACGTCGGGTGCCACCTCGGGGGTTGCCGAGGCGGCACCCGGTGGATCGGTGTGCCCGGGGTCAGGCGTTCGCGCCGGCGGCCGGCTTGCCGGCGGAGTCGCCGACCTTGCGGGCGGCCTGCTCGACGGCGTCCGCCGCGGCGCCCGCGGCCTTGCCGGCGGCGGTGGCGGCGGACTTCGCCTGGGTCCGGGCGTTGGCGACGCCGCGCTTGGCCGCGGTCGTGGTGCCCTTGGCCTTGCTCTCGGTGGTGCGCACGGCCGCCTTGGCCTGCTTGGTGCTCTCCTGCCGGTCGACCCGCTTGACCAGTTTCTCGCCGCGGGCCGCCAGGTCGCCGTAGAGCTCCTTGGCCCGGTCCACCTGGGACTTGGCGAAGGTCTGGGTGCGGTCGGGCAGCGTCTGGAGGCGCTCGCGCAGCACCTTGGGGTCGGTGGTGACCTCGGCTCGGAAGCGGTCGGGCAGCTCCCGCAGCTTCTCCACCATCAGGTCGCCGGCACCGGCGACGGCGTACAGCGGGGTGCTGTCGGTCAAGGTCTTCTTCAGATCCGTGGCGATTGCCATGGTGTTCGGTTCCTAACTGCTGGAGATCGAGGTGTCGGTGGTGGCCCGGCCGGCCCTGCCGTTCTCGGTTTCGTCGGCGGCGCCCGGTTCGTCCCGCACGGCGCCGTCCTGTGCGTTCTCCTTGCGGAATGCCTCGTAGATCTCGATGAGGACCCGCTTCTGCCGGTCGTTGATCGCCGGGTCCGCCATGATCGCGGTGCGCACCTCACGGTCACCCTCCTCGCGTTCGTCGAGGATGCCCGCCTGTACGTAGAGCGTCTCGGCCGAGATCCGAAGCGCCTTGGCGATCTGTTGCAGAATCTCCGCGCTCGGCCGCCGCAAACCACGCTCGATCTGACTCAGATAGGGGTTCGAAACCCCGGCCGCCTCGGCGAGTTGCCGAAGCGAATATTGCGCGTTGCGGCGTTGCTCCCGGATGTACTCACCCAGCGAGCCGACGTTCAGACCAGCCATGGCCCCAGCATGCACACACCGTGCTTGCTATTGCAAGCACCCTGCTTGCAGTCGTATGCCTCGCCGAGGCGTGTCCCGCGCCGAAGGGCTCATCGGCCCGACAGCAGGTCTTCCACCTTCGCCTCGCCCTCGCGGTAGCGACGCGTGATCTCGGCGGCGCAGTCGTCGGCGGTGCGCTGCAGGCGATGCCGACGCGAGGACACCTCCTGCTCGTGGGTGCCGAGCTTGTCCAACGCCTCGCCCAGCTCCGCGTCGGTGTGCGCGGCCAGGTCGGACAGGCCCACGTCGGCGAGCAGTTGCTCGATCCAGCTCCGGTAGCGATCGGTGCGCGGCGGCTGGACGTTGACGTGTCGCGCGCCGCGGGTGGGCGGTCTGGACTCGGACAGGATCTCGGGCAGCCTGCCCACCACCGGCGAGGTCGGCTCGGCGCCGTCCCGGCCGGACCGACGGGCCAGCTCCGCACGCAGGATGTCGATCCGGCCCTGGAGCAGTCTCCGCAGATAGGACAGATCGTTCTCCTCGCGCTGGGCGTCCCGCATGAGTTCGCGAACCCGACTCAGCGTGAGTGCGCGGATGGCCTCCGGGGCCACTCCGTCGGGAAGATCCACCATGAGACGCATCGTGTCATGTCGGACAGACCACCGCGTGCCAATGCGGGGGAAGGGGGTCCGGACGGGTGTGCAGAATGGGGCCATGCGTGCCGTCCTGCAGGTCGTGACCGAAGCATCCGTGACCGTCGAGGGGGAGGTGGTCGGCTCGATCGTGGGCCCCGGGCTGTGTGTCCTGGTCGGCGTCACGCACACCGACACCCCCGAGATCGCCCGCCGGCTGGCCGCCAAGTTGTGGAGCCTGCGCGTCCTGGACGGCGAGAAGTCCTGCTCGGACCTGTCCGCGCCGCTGCTGGTGATCAGCCAGTTCACCCTGTACGGCGACGCCCGCAAGGGTCGCCGACCCACCTGGAACGAGGCCGCGCCGGGGCCGGTCGCCGAACCCCTGGTGGCCGAGGTGGTCGCCGCGCTGCGCGCGCTCGGTGCCGACGTGGCCACCGGCGTGTTCGGCGCCGACATGAAGGTCGCCCTCGTCAACGACGGCCCGATGACCCTCGTCGTGGACATGTGACGCGTGGGTTCGAGAACACGCCCAGACACGCCGGGATTCACCGGTTCCGGGGGTTCTCCCCATGTTCCCCGGGCGAACGGGGAAGGAGAATGGGCGTCGGGTACACCGACCGAAGGGGTTGGACCATGTCGCACCGCGGGCCGTACATCGCGGCCGGGATCGTCGTCGCCATCATCGCGCTGATCGTGCTGCCTTCGTGGATCGCCTGGACCATCGTGGCGGTCGCGATCGGCCTGCCGGTCGTCGCCTACTTCACCCTGGACCGCTCGCAGCGGCGGCGCCTGCACCGCATCCGCCGCCGCGAGATCCGCTAGAGCGGGTCCGGGATTCGGCCCGGGGCCGGGACGAACCGACCCGCGAGCCCCGGGGTCACGCGGGGACCACGATCTCCTGGGTCGCCGGCACCCCGCCGGCCAGGAGTTCGGCGTCCACCGCGGTGTTGCGCTTGATCAGCGCCAGCGCGATCGGGCCGAGTTCGTGATGGCGCACCGCGCTGGTGACGAAGCCGACCTGCCGGCCCGCCAGTTCGACCGGTGCGCCGTGCTCGGGCAGCTTCTCCGGGGTGCCGTCCAGGTGCAGGAAGACCAGCCGGCGCGGCGGTCGACCCAGGTTGTGCACCCGCGCGACCGTTTCCTGGCCGCGGTAGCAGCCCTTGTCCAGGTGCACCGCGGTGTCGATCAGGCCCAGCTCGTGCACGATCGTGCGGTGGTCGGTCTCCAGGCCCAGCCGAGGCCGGTGCGCGGCGATCCGCAGCGCCTCGTAGGCCCACATGCCGGCCGGGTTCGGGTGCTCGCGCCCGTACCGCTCCAGTCGCTCGCGAGGCAGGAACAGCTCGCGCCCGTACCCGGTGTCGCGCACCGCCACGTCCTTGGGCGGGTCGCCGCCGTCGCCCGCCTCGTGCACGATCGCGAAATCGGCGGACACGTCCGCGACCTCGACCCGCAACATGAAGCGCATCCGGTCCAGGAACTCGACCAGGGCCGGTGCCTCGCCGGGCTCCAGGTGGGCCAGGAACGCCTCGCCGTCGTCCACGCCGTACAGCGCGTGCTCGATGTGTCCGTGCGGGCTCAGCACGAGCGTCAGCGTCGCCTCGTGCGGCTTGAGCCCGGTCAGGTGCTGCGTGGTCAGCGAGTGCAACCAGCTCAGCCGGTCCGGACCGCTCACCCTGATCACGTCACGGTGCGAGAGGTCGACGAAGCCCTCGCCGGCCTCCAGCCGACGTTGTTCGCGCAGGGGGTCGCCGTAGTGCGCGGCGACGCCGGCGTCGGGGGCTTCCGCGGCGACCGCGCCGGGCAGGGACAACAAAGGACTCGTGGGCATACCCCCACAGTACGAGACCGGCCGGCCGGCGCGGTTGCCGCAGCCTCAGGGAACCCGGGCGGCGGTGCACTCGGCGCAGCGGCCGAAGATCGCGAAGTGCGCGAGGTCGATGTCGAACCCGTGCTCGGCGCGCAGCCGCTCGCCCATCGCGGCGGCGACCTCGGTGCCCACCTCGATCACCCGCCGACAGTCTCGACAGACCAGGTGCAGATGGCCGCCGACGTCCGCCGGATGGTAGGTCGGCGCGCCGTGGCCCAGGTGGGTGTGGGTGACGAGGTCGAGCTGTTCGAGCAGTTCGAGGGTGCGGTAGACCGTCGAGATGTTGATCCCGCCGGCGGTCTTGTGCACCTCGACCAGGATCTCGTCCGGCGTCGCGTGGCCCAGGGTGTTCACCGCTTCGAGGACGAGTTGGCGCTGCGGCGTGAGCCGGTAGCCCTTCTCCCGAAGTTCGTGCTTCCAGTCAGTGCTCACGCACGGAAGTTTACGAGTGTGGACCGGCCTCCGGGCGACCGCGCGCGGTCGCGTCCGGTTCGGCGCGCTCGTGCGTTATTCGGCCGCGAGGTCCGCGTCGACGCGCTTGAGCTGGGCGGAGACGTGGGCCTGGAGCGGCCGGCCCATGGCGGCCATGTCGTACGCGTACATCAACTCGCCCTTGACCAGGCCGTACAGCCGGTGTCCGGCGGTGTACTCCTTCGCGTCCGCGGTGCGCGCGACCACGTCGGTGCGCATCTCCAGCCGCGGGCCGTCCACCTTGCCGAGCCAGATCTCCACGATCCCGGTGGGGTGGGCGAGCGTCACGTCGATCGAGCCGTCCAGCTTCGAGCGCCAGAAGCCGGTCTCGGTGGCCAGCGGACGCACCCGCTCACCCGCGTCGTCGAGCAGCCAGGTGCGCGACGTGTAGGTGAGGAACGGCTTGTTCGCGATGTAGCCGAAGGTGACCTGCTGGCCGAAGCGGAACGCCTCGATGGTCGGGTAGTCGCCGACACCGGCGCCTTCCCAGGTGCCGAGCAGGAACGCGAGCGGGACGGCGTCGAAGTGCAGGTCGTCCGGGATTTCGATCATGGTGGGGCAGCCGCTTCCGGGGTCGGGTACGGCGGATCAGCCTACCGGGCCCGCGCTCAGTTCTGGCCCTTGTACAGCTTGGACACGGTCAGCGCGGCGAACCACGCGACGAGGACGCCGACCAAGGCCATCATGGCAATGAAGAAGATGTGCATCGCCCGGGTGCTCCTCATGCTTCGTACGCGGTGGGCCAGGTCGACCTGGCCGGGTGCCAAACGGCCTCAGTGTATAGGCTGCGGGCCGTGAAGCGATCTCTCGTGGTCAAGGTCACCGCAGGTCAGGACGCGCCGGAGCGTTGCTCCCAGGCGTTCACGGTGGCGTCGGTGGCGCTCGCGTCGGGCGTGGACGTATCGCTGTGGCTCACCGGCGAGTCGTCCTGGTTCGCGCTGCCCGGGCGCGCCGCCGAGTTCGAACTGCCGCATGCCGCGCCGCTGCCGGATCTGCTCGACGCGCTGATCGCGGGCGGGCGGGTGACCCTGTGCACGCAGTGCGCGGCACGCCGGGAGATCACCGGCGACGACGTACTGCCCGGGATCCGGATCGCCGGTGCCCAGGTGTTCGTCCAGGAAGCGCTCGCGGACGGCGCCCAGGCGCTGGTCTACTGAGCGTTCGCCGGGGCGGACCGGGGGTCAGTGGCTGATCCCGGAGATGTTCAGGCCGATCACGCCGAGCAGGACCAGGCCGATCGAGATCAGCTTGAGCGGCGAGGAGCCCTCGTTCAGGAGCCAGATGCCCACGAGCGCGGTGCCCGCCGCGCCGATTCCGGTCCACACCGCGTACGCGGGGCCGACCTCCAGCGACTTGAGCGCGTAGGTGAGCAGCCCGAAGCTGCCCAGCGCACAGACCGCGAAGCCGATCGTGGGCCACAACCGGGTGAATCCGTGGCTTTGTTTGAGCATGATGGCGAAGCCGGTCTCCAGGACTCCCGCGATGATCACGATCACCCATGCCACGTGTTGCCTCCCGGCGTCGCGCGTTGCCGTCGGTGTCCCCGCACTCCGAAGGTTCTGCCCCCCGGCAGATCCACCGAAGATACGGAAACCTTTCTGCCCTTGCGACCCCGGGCACACACCCCGAACGGACTCCACCCCTCCCCCGAGCACGTGGGGAGGGGTGGAGCCGTTTTTCCGCCGATCGGCCACGGGATCCATGGGTGTACGTCCGAAGGAGTCCCGCCCGGTCGGGGTCAGACCGCGATCTCGACCTCGGCGACGGTGCCCTTCTCGGACACCACGACGCTGCGGTCCACGGTCGCGCCGGGCACGAGTGCCCGCACGGTCCAGTTGCCCGGCGCCGCGAAGAACCGGAACTGGCCGGTCGCGGACGTGGGCACCTCGGCGGTGAAGTCGCCGCCCGCGTCGAGCAGGCGCACGTAGCCGTTGATCGGCTGCCCGCCCTTGGTCACCGCCCCCTGGATGATGGTTTCCTTCGCCACGTCAACTCCTGCCAGATCCGGGCCGCCGGCCTTCGCACCGCACATCGTTCTTGCTCCCTGAAGTCGGGTAGGTGGGGTAGCCGACGCTCACTTGCCGTCGCCGAGCTCGATCGGCACGCCGACCAGCGCGCCGTACTCGGTCCACGAGCCGTCGTAGTTGCGGACGTTGCCCTGCTCCAGCAGCTCGTGCAGGACGAACCAGGTGTGCGCGGAGCGCTCGCCGATCCGGCAGTAGGCGATGGTGTCCTTCGCCAGGTCCACGCCCTCGCCCTCGTACAGCGCGGTGAGTTCCTCGTTGGTCTTGAAGGTGCCGTCGTCGTTGGCGGCCTTCGACCACGGGATGTTCTTCGCGGTCGGCACGTGGCCGGCCTTCTGCGACTGCTCCTGCGGCAGGTGCGCCGGGGCGAGCAGCTTGCCGGAGAACTCGTCGGGCGAACGCACGTCGACCAGGTTCAGCGAACCGATCGCGGCGAGCACGTCGTCGCGCCAGGCGCGGATCGAGGTGTCCTGCTCCTTGGCCACGTAGTTCGTCGCGGCGCGCTCGGGCACCTCGACGACCAGCTCGCGCGAGTCGAGCTCCCACTTCTTGCGACCGCCGTCGAGCAGCTTGACGTCGCCGTGGCCGTAGAGCTTGAAGTACCAGTAGGCGTAGGACGCGAACCAGTTGTTGTTGCCGCCGTAGAGCACGACGGTGTCGTCGTTGGAGATGCCCTTGGCGGACAGCAGCGCGGAGAAGCCGGCCTCGTCGACGAAGTCGCGCTTGACCGGGTCCTGCAGGTCGTCGCGCCAGTCGATGCGCACCGCGCCGCGGATGTGGTTCTTGACGTAGGCGCTGGTGTCCTCGTCGACCTCGACGAGGACGACCTTCGGGTCGTCCAGGCGGGCCTGGACCCAGTCGGCGTCTACCAGAACGTCGGAGCGGCTCATGGGGATACCTCCGGTGCAGAGTGCGCGGGATTGCCGCGGATGTGGCGGTACGCGGTCTCGGGGTACACCCGGGCGTGCCGCGGCGCCGCGGCAGGCGGGGGTGTGGGTGTGTCCGTGGTTGCTACGCGAGGGCCGAGTGCCCGTTCCACCGCGTCGTCACGCGGTTCGGGCCCCGGGTCCGACGGCCGGTCGCGATCCGCCTCGGGCGGATCGCCGATCGACGACTGTCGGCAAGTCAGTCAGCGCAACACAGGCAGGTCTGCGTGCGGCACAGGTCCACTGCGCGCCGCTTGGTGAGGTCGTCCGCCTGTCGCTTCACACCATCGATCGTAGGGACGGTAGGCCACTCGTGTCATGCATGGCTCAGGATGTGAGACAAAATTGTCCGCCCATTGAGATGGGCGGACAATTAATGCCGATTTGTCAGGGTTGTGCGGGTGGAATCTCCAGCAGTTGCTCGCCGTCGCCGACGGTTTTGACGGCGAACCGGGTGATCTCGCCGACCGGGATGCTGGTCGCGCCCCGAATCGGGTCGCCGGGTCCGTAGTCGCCGGTCGGGACCACCCACGAGGACGCGGTCTCCACCCGGCCCCGGGTGCCGTAGACGTCCAACTGGCAGCGGGTCCCCGGCCGGATGCCGGACAGGGACAGATCCACACTGCTGCCCCACGCGGTCGCGGCGTAGCGCAGCTCGGCGCCCATGCCCGAGCGCGGGTCGCCGCCGCGGGCGATCCGGCCGCCCGGCTGTCCGGGCGGTTGTCCCAGCGGCGTCGCGGTGCCGGCCGGGCCGGCCGTCCCGGACGGGCGACCCGGGGACGCGGTCGGCGGTGCGGCCAACGGGTCGCCGGTGTCCGAGGTGTCGCCGAGGGCCCAACCGGTGAACCCGGCGAGCACCATCAGCACGGCCGCCGCGGCGGCCACCAGATGGCGCGACCGGCGGCGCCGATCCGCCTGCCGGGCCGCGGCGGACAACACGTGTGCGGGTGCGGCGCCGTTCGCGGCCACGCCGCTGGCCTGCGCCTCGGCCTCGGTCAGTCGGGCGAGCAGGGCGGGCAGGCCCGCGAGTTCCTCGTATTCGGCCCGGCAGCGCGGGCAGGTGGCCACGTGTTGGCGGACCCGGGCGGCCTCGTTCTCGGCGAGGGCGCCGACCACGAACGCGCCGAGGTCCAGGCGGGCCACCGCACAGCCCAGCCGGGCGGGCGGGCCCGCGGGCCGCGCGTCGGGAGCGGTGCCGTTCGCCGTCGCGTTCTCGTCCCCGGTGTCCGTCACGGGACCAACCCCCTTTCCTCCAGAGCCACGCGCAGCGCTCGCAGCGCGTAGTACGTCCGCGATTTGACCGTGCCCTCGGGCACGCCCAGCGTCTTGGCCGCGTCGGCCACCGAACTGCCCCGGTAGTAGGTCTCCAGCAGCACGGCACGATGCTCGGGGCTCAGCGCGGCCATCGCGTCGGCGACGTCCCACGCGAGCACGGCCCGGTCGAACTCGGCCTCGGCGCCCTCGTCCGCCACCGTCGCCAGCACCGCGTCGCCGGTCTCGGGCGGTCGGGCCCGTCGGGCGCGGCCGACGTCGATCACCACGTTGCGGGCCACGGTGCACAACCAGCCCCGCACCGAGCCCCTGGTGGGGTCCAGCGCCTCGGGGTGCCGCCAGGCCCGCAGCAGCGTCTCCTGGACCACGTCCTCGGCCCAGGCCCGGTCGCCGCCGGTCAGGCGCAACGCGAAACCCAGCAGCGGGCCGCCGTGCTCGAGGTAGAGCGTGCGGATGACCGCTTCGTCGGCGGTCGATATTCGCGAGGCGGAGTGCAGTGGATCGGCGGCGGGCCGCGCGTCCCCGGCGGGGGGCCGGGCCAGGAAGGCCCGGGCCGCCGCCGGATCCGCCTGGGCCTGGACGCCGAGCAGTTCCGAACGTTGTTGCACACCCTCTGCACGGGTGGGCGGGTCCGGCGGTTCATCCCGGCTCCCGGGACGGGACCGGCGGTGTATCCACGGCATGGCCGCATCCTCCCGTGGCGGAGCCGCCGCCGTACGGATAATCAGCCGATCATGACCCTGCCCAGCAAATACGCGGCCGGAGCGGCGAGTGCGAGGGGCAGGGACACTCCGGCGGTGAAGTGAACGAACCTGGACGGATGGTCGTAGCCGGCGACCCGCCGGCCGAGCAGCCCGAGCGCCGCGGCCGCGGCACCGAGCAGTACGGCGTACTGCGTGTCGCCGCCGAGCTTGATCGCCACGATCGCGCCGGCCCCGGTGCCGAGCAGCCAGGACGGGATCGGTGCGACGGCCGGCGGCAGTGGCATCGCCCGCACCAGTGTGGCGACACCGGCGGCGAACACCGCGGCCACCACGGCCGTGCCCGCGTCGATCGGCCCGCCGTGCAGTTCGCCCGCGACCAGGTAGGCGACGTCGAACGCGGTGATCAACGCGGCGGACGTGGTCACCGTGAGCGCGGGCAACAACTCGCCCGGCCGGGCGCCACCGCGCGCCTGGAGCGCGAGCATCACCAGCAACGTCCCGGCGAGCACGGCGGGCACGCTCGCCAGGCCCTGCTCACCCTTGGCGTAGACCGCGACGTCGGTGGCCAGGGCGGCGAGCACCACCAGCGCGATGCCCTGCCGCGCGGGCCACATGCCGTTGAGCCGAAACCACCCGGCGGCGGTGAGCACCTGCAGGAACACGACGCCCAGCGCGAGGGCCGGCTTGCCGGCGATCGCGGTCACCGCCAGGACGCCGGCCAGGCCGACCGTGCACAGTCCGGGCAACAGGCCCGGCGGATCCCAGATCGGCGTCCGGGCCGAGCGCGCGGGCGCCTCGCCGGTGCGCTGGGCCGGCACCCGCGCGAGGCGGCGCCCGGAGGCGGCGGGAGCGTCGTACCCGGCGGGCGCGTCGATCGGGTGGTCGGGATCGAAGTCGGGGTCGAAGTCGGGATGGTCGCGCTCGTGGTCGAACGCGGTGTGCTCGACCGCCTCGTCGCGCAGGTGGTCGTCCTCGGCTCGATACCCGCCGTACGAATCCGGCCCGGTCCCGGGAATCGGCTCGACGATGGCCGGCAGCACACTCGTCGCGCCGCCCTGGTCCGCCTGGTCCGGGTAGGCCGAGCCGTAACCGTCCGACCCGGGCTCGACGAGCGCGGGCGACATCGCGGTGGCGTCCGGATAGCCGTACCCGCCGGGGGGCGTGCTCGAGACGGGTTCGGCGTACTCCTGCGGGGCCTGCGCGTAGGAGTCCTGCGGATAGCCCTCGTGCGGATAGGACTGCCCGCCGTAACCGTCCTGTGTGTAGCCGTCCTGTGGGTGGCCGTCCCGGGGGTAGCCCTCGTGCGGAGGGCCTTGCGCCGGGTAGGCCGCCGGATAGCCGTACGAGCCGTGCTCGCCCGGCTGCGCGTACTGCCCGGGCTCGACGTAGCCGCCGAGCTGCCCGTCGTACGCCTCGGGGGCGGGTGTGCCGTACGACTGGCCGTAGTACTCGCCGGGCGCCGCGAACGCCTGCTCGCCGCCGTGGCCCGGGCCCGGCAGGCCCGGGTCGAACGCGGGCTCGCCGGGGTGCGCGGCGGGGTCGTAGCCGCCCGGTTCCTCGTATCGGTCGCCGGTCGGGCGCCCGCGCCGGCCGCTCATCCGCCGGCGAAGGGAGGCAGGACCTCGACGGTGCCGCCCTCGGTCAGGGTGATCGCCGTGTGGTCGCGCCGCCCGACCGGGTCGCCGTCCACGACGAACGAGCAGTTCGCGACGACCGCGCCGAAGCGGACCGACTCGCCGTGCCGCTCACGGGCGCGTCGCAGCGCCTCGGCGAGGGTGGCCGCGTCGTACGGCTCCTCGGCCGTGCCTGCGGCTTCCTTCGCCGCGGCCCAGTACCGCATGGTGCCGACCGCCATCGCGCGCCCTCCCGTGTGTCCGTGTCCGCGTCGCAACCTCCGACGCCGACGGCCCCGAAGTTGTGCAGCATCCATGATGACGCCTTCGCAACGACACCCACGCCGCGCTCCGCCCGCGCCACGAACCGGTGAACCCGCGAGTGCCGGAAATCGGGTCCCCGGGCTTGTCGCGCGCCGATCCGCGGGTCGAGTGGGGTGTGGCATTCCGGTGAAAGGTGGGGTCGCGGGTGTCCGCAGTGCGGGAAGATTCCCGGGTAGGTCGGTTCCTACGAGACATGTTCGCTATCCTGGCCCCGCAGGTTCACCTCCGATGACGGGCACACCCCACGGACCCCAGAAGTGGTTCCCGACGGGTTACGGAATCGGACGAGCCGGCGACCAATGAAGGATCCGGGCGACGATGCCCCGGGTCCTTTCGTGTTTTGTGCCTGCTTTTGGGAGGTGTCCCGTTGAGTGCACTGCTGCTGCTCACGAACGCGCTCCAGCCGTCGGCCGAGGTGCTGCCCGCGCTCGGTCTGCTGCTGCACCAGGTACGCGTGGCCCCGGCCGAGGCGTCCGCGCTGGTCGACGCGCCGGCCGCGGACGTCATCCTGGTCGACGGTCGGCGTGACCTCCCCCAGGTGCGCAGTCTGTGTCGGGTGTTGCGGACCACCGGGGTCGGGGCCCCGCTGGTGCTGGTGGCCACCGAGGGTGGGCTGGCCGCGCTGACCGCGGACTGGGGCGTGGACGACGTGCTGCTGGACACCGCCGGGCCCGCCGAGGTCGAGGCCCGACTGCGGCTGGCGATCGGCCGGCTCCAGGCGGCGCAGGGGGGCGAGGACGAACCCACCGAGATCCGCAACGGCGACCTGAGCATCGACGAGGCCACCTACAGCGCGAAGCTGCGCGGGCGGGTGCTGGACCTGACCTTCAAGGAGTTCGAACTGATCAAGTACCTCGCGCAGCACCCGGGCCGGGTGTTCACCCGGGCCCAGTTGTTGCAGGAGGTATGGGGTTACGACTACTTCGGCGGCACCCGCACGGTCGATGTGCACGTGCGCCGACTGCGGGCGAAACTCGGGCCCGAGCACGAGTCGTTGATCGGTACGGTGCGCAACGTCGGCTATCGGTTCGTGGTGCCCGATCGCGGCGTCGGCGAGCCCGCGCTCGCCGAACGTACGTGATTCGTCGCTCGGCGCCGGCCCGGTCGGCGTGGCCGACGGGGCGTCGGTTCCGGTGCAGTACGGCACAAAGCAGACTTATACGGAATAACGCGGAGGAGCATCCCGTCCCGCGTCCAGGTTGTGAACTCCCGTGAGTGGCGCCGGTCCCCGTCCCTACAATGACCGCGTGCCCAAAGTGACCCGCGACGACGTCGCCCGCCTCGCGGGGACCTCCACCGCGGTGGTCTCCTACGTCGTCAACAACGGCCCGCGCCCGGTCGCGCCGGCCACGCGCGAGCGTGTGCTCGCCGCGATAGACAAGCTGGGTTACCGGCCCGACAGCGTGGCCCAGGCGATGGCCAGCCGGCGCACCAACCTGATCGGCCTGGTGCTGCCCGACGCCCGGCAGGCCTTCTTCGCCGAACTCGCGCACACCGTCGAACAGGCGGCGTTCGAGCAGGGTCGGCTGGTGTTGATCGGCAACTCCGACTACGAGGACGACCGCGAACTGCACTACGTGCGCGCGTTCCTCGGCATGCAGGTGTCCGGGCTCGTGCTGGTCAGCCAGGGCCCCTCGGAGCGCGCCGCGCGCGAGATCGCCACCCGGGACGTGCGGGTGGTGCTGATGCACCGTCAGCCCGATGCACTCGGCGGTGACGCGGTCATCCTGGACGACGTCGAGGGCGCCTACACCGCGGTCCGCCACCTGCTCGACACCCACGGCTTCACCCGGGTGGACTGCCTGGGCGGTCCGCCCAGCACGCCGGACTCGGGCGACCCGGTGACCGACCACGTCACCGGCTGGCGGCGGGCGATGACCGAGCGCGGATTGCCCACCGAGGGTCTGCTGCACGAGGCCCCCTTCGGCCGGTTCGGCGCCTATCGGGTCGCGCTGGCGCTGCTGACCGGCCCGGATCGGCCCCGGGCGCTGTTCTGCTCGACCGACGACCAGGCGATGGGTGTCCTGCACGCCGCCCGCGAGGCGGGTGTGCGGGTGCCGGACGACCTCGCCGTGGTCGGCTTCGACGACATCGCCGAGGCGGCGATCGCCGATCCGCCGCTGACCACGGTGACCTCCGACCGGCCGGGCATGGCCCGCGCCGCGGTGGAGCTGGCGTTGGAGCGCGAACCGGCCGCCGCGGGCGACCCCCGGGTGCGTACCTTCCCCTCCACGCTGGTGGTCCGCCGTAGTTGCGGCTGCGGCTGACGGCGGCGCGACGGCCCGCGACGTCGCTCAGTACCGTGGGGCCATGGACCTCGCGGATGTGTCGATCGAGACGGTGAATCGGGCCTCGGCGGAAGACGCCTCGGCCGTGTCGGCCCTCGCGGAGGCCGCGGCCGGCGTCGACGGCGCCTCGCCGCTGTCCGAGCAGTCCCGGCTGGAGCTGCGGCACGGCGCGCCGGCCGCGCGCGAGGTGCTCGCCCGCGACGGCGGCACGATCGTCGGCTTCGCGCACTTGGACGGCTCGGACCCGGTGGACGGCCCGTCGGCCGAACTGTTCGTCGCGCCGCACGCGCGCGGCGCGGGCCTGGGCCGGGCGCTGCTGGAGGCGCTGGCGGCCGAGGCGGCCCGAATCGACGCGGACGGCCGGTTGCGGGTGTGGGCGCACGGCAAGCTGCCCGCGGCCGAGCGGCTGGCCGCGGCGCTGGGCTTCACCGCGTTCCGCGAGTTGTGGCAGATGCGCCGCGCGGGTGCCACCCCGGCCCCCGCCCCGGACCTGCCGACCGGCGTGCGGCTGCGCACCTTTCGCCCCGGCGTGGACGACGCGGCCTGGCTCGCGCTCAACGCCAAGGCCTTCGCGCACCACCCCGAGCAGGGCGCGTGGACGGCGGACGACCTGGGCCGCCGGTTCGCCGAACCGTGGTTCGACCCGGCCGGTTTCTTCCTCGCCGAGGACACCGGCACCGGCGAGTTGCTCGGCTTCCACTGGACCAAGACCCACCCCGCGACCGCGGACTCGGGCCCGCTGGGCGAGGTGTACGTGGTCGGGGTCGACCCGGCCGCGCAGGGTCGCGGGCTCGGCGCGCTGCTGACCGCGGTGGGGCTGCGGCACCTGGCCGAGCGCACCGTCGAGGGCCGTCCGCTCGCCGAAACACTGCTGTATGTGGACGCGGACAACGAGGCGGCCGTCAAGGTGTACACCCGTTTGGGCTTTCGCGTACACACTGTCGACGTGATGTACCGGCGCTGAACACGGTGTGAAACCTGGCGAACATCTGTTTCGGGTCGGGGCCACGCAGGTGCACATAGACCGCCGCGAAAAGACAATGGTCTGATGAACGCCGAGACTCCCGCCGCTCGATCCTCCCGCCACCTGACCGTGGCGGTGCCGCCCGTGAAGGCCGGCGGCACGGCCGCGGTCGCCGCGACCTCGCCGCACGCGGAGGTCGAGTTGCCGCCGGACCGGTTCCTGGACCGGGAGGGAAGCTGGCTGGCGTTCAACGAACGGGTGCTCGAACTCGCCGAGGACCCGAACACCCCGCTGCTGGAGCGGGCCCGCTACCTGGCCATCTTCGCGTCCAACCTGGACGAGTTCTTCATGGTCCGGGTGGCCGGTCTCAAGCGCCGGATCGCCACCGGCCTCGCGGTGCGCGCGGCCAGCGGGCTGCAGCCGCGCGAGGTGCTGGAGAACATCTGGTCGCGCAGTCGCGCGCTGATGGCCCGGCACTCCACGTGCTTCCACCACGACGTGCTGCCCGCTCTCGGCGAGGCCGACGTCCAACTGCTGCGCTTCGACGACCTGACCGACGGCGAGCGGCAGTCGTTGTACGCGCTCTTTCGCGAGCGGGTCTTCCCGGTGCTCACCCCGCTGGCGGTGGACCCGGCACATCCGTTCCCGTACATCTCCGGCCTGTCGCTGAACCTGGCCGTGATCGTGCGCAACCCGCGCTCGGGCAACGAGCACTTCGCCCGGGTCAAGGTGCCGCCGCTGCTGCCGCGCTTCGTGGAGACCTCGCCGGCCCGCTTCGTGCCGCTGGAGGAGGTGATCGCGGAATTCCTCGGTGATCTGTTCCCGGGCATGGACGTGCTCGGCCACCACGCCTTCCGGGTCACCCGCAACGAGGACCTGGAGGTCGAGGAGGACGACGCGGAGAACCTGCTCCAGGCACTGGAGCGGGAGCTGATGCGCCGCCGGTTCGGCCCGCCGGTCCGGCTGGAGGTCGAGGAGACCATCGACCCGCACGTGCTCGACCTGTTGGTGCGCGAGCTGGGCGTGGGCGAGAAGGAGGTCTACCCGCTGCCCGGTCCGCTCGACCTGACCGGTCTGCACGCGATCGCCGACCTGGACAAGCCCGAGCTCAAGTTCCGCCGCTTCGTCGCCGGCACCCATCGCGACCTGGCCGAGGTGGAGACCGCGCAGGCCGCCGACGTGTTCGCCGCGATGCGCAAGCGCGACATCCTGGTGCACCACCCCTACGACTCGTTCGCCACCTCGGTCCAGGCGTTCCTGGAGCAGGCCGCGGCCGACCCCGACGTGCTCGCGATCAAGCAGACCCTGTACCGCACCTCGGGCGACTCGCCGATCGTGGACGCCCTGGTGGACGCGGCCGAGTCCGGCAAGCAGGTGCTGGTCCTGGTCGAGCTCAAGGCCCGCTTCGACGAACACGCCAACATCACCTGGGCACGCAAGCTGGAGCAGGCCGGTTGCCATGTCGTGCACGGCGTGGTGGGACTCAAGACACACTCCAAGCTGAGCCTGGTGGTCCGCCAGGAGGGTGACGCGCTGCGCCGCTACTGCCACATCGGCACCGGCAACTACAACCCGAAGACCGCCCGGCTCTACGAGGACCTGGGCCTGCTGACCGCCGACCCGCAGGTCGGCGAGGACATGTCGAACCTGTTCAACCGGCTCTCCGGCTACTCGCGCGCGCAATCGTTTCGACGCCTGCTGGTAGCCCCGCACTCGTTGCGCAACGGGCTGGTCGAACGGATCGAGCGCGAGGTGACCAACCACGAGCAGGGGCTGCCGGCATACGTCCGGCTCAAGTCGAACTCGCTGGTCGACGAGCTGGTGATCGACGCGCTCTACCGCGCCTCGCAGGCCGGCGTGCCGATCGATTTGTGGATCCGGGGCATCTGCGCGCTGCGCCCGGGCGTCCCCGGTCTGTCCGAAACAATCCGAGTGCGCAGCATTCTCGGGCGATTTTTGGAACACTCCAGGGTGTGGGTATTCGCCGGCGCCGGCGAACCGGAGGTGTGGATCGGCAGTGCCGACCTGATGCACCGCAACCTGGACCGCAGGGTCGAGGCGGCGGTGCGACTGCGCGGCGATCGACACCGCGACGAGATGACGTCCTTCATGGACCTGGGGATGAGCGCGGAGACCGCGTCCTGGCATCTGGACCGGGACGGCACCTGGACCAGGCACGCGACCGCGGCCGACGGCAGCCGGCTTCGTGACGTGCAGGAGCACCTCATCGAGACCCGGAGGCGCAGACGTGGCCCGGAGTAAGCAGGCGACCACCATTCCTCGGCAGCGCGCGGCGGCCGAGGACACCTCGGCGGGCGCGATCCTGCTCGCCCATCTGGTCGGCGAGGCCGGCGCGTTCATCGACGAACTGCCCCGGCTCGACGCGGGCGAGGAGGAGGCCGCGCACAACGCGCGGGTGGCCGCCCGGCGGATCCGCAGCGCGTTGGCCACGTGCGGTCCGCTCCTGGAGCCGGAGCCGGCTACCCGCCTGCGCGCCCGGTTGCGCGAGGCGGCGGACGCCCTCGCGGGCGAGCGGGACGCCGAGGTGCTGCTGGAGCGCCTGCTGGCCGACCTGGACACGCTGCCGGAGCGTCCCGGCTCGGCCCGGGCCCGGGCGATCGTCACCCGCCGGCTGCGTGGCGATCTGGGCACGGGGCGGGCCCGGGCGCTGTCCGCGCTCGGTTCGGGGCTGTTCACCACGCTTTCCGCGGACCTGGTGGAGCCGGCTCTGGGGCTGACCTTCACCGAGCGGGCCGGGGCATCGGGCGCCGAGGTCCTGCCCGCGCTGGTCGGCCGGACGCTGCGCAAGCTGGACCGGGCCGCAGACGCGCTGCCGCTGGCGGCGGCGGGCGTGCCCCATCCGGCCGACCGGGTCGGGTTCACCCCGTACGCGGGCACCGACGACGAGTCCTGGCACCGGGTGCGGATCCTGGCCAAGCGGGCCCGCTACGCCGCCGACATGTGCGTGCCCGCGTTCGGCCCGCCGGCCGCGCGGCTGGCCCGGCGGCTCAAGGCGGTGACCGAGGTGCTCGGGGTGCACCAGGACGCCACCATCGCCGCCGACGCGGTGGCCGAACTCGCCGCCGCTCCCCGGATCGGCGGGTCCGCCGCCTTCGTGCTGGGCGAGTTGCACGCGTACGAGCGGCGGGTGGCCACGGAACGGCGGTACGCGTTCACGCGGGTGTGGCCCAAGGCGGGCTCCCCGGAAGTGCGGGCGTGGCTCGATGGATGACCCACCCGGAGCCGCGCCCGCCGAACACGACCCGGTACTCGCCGCGGGCGCGGTGTTGTGGCGTCGGATGGGGGACGCGGTACAGGTCGGGTTGGTGCATCGGCCGCGCTACGACGACTGGTCCTTCCCCAAGGGCAAGCTGGAGCCGGGCGAGCCCTCGGTGGTGGCCGCGGTCCGCGAGATCGCCGAGGAGACCGGGTATCGGGCCATCCTGGGGCGCGAGTTGGGCGTGCGCAGCTATCCGATGCACTCGCGCCGTCGACTCAAGATCAACCGCTACTGGGTCGCCGAGGCGGTCGCGGGCGACTTCGTGGCCAATGCCGAGGTGGATCGCATGTGGTGGGGTCCGCCGGCGGAGGCCGCGACGCTGGCCGGGACGCCGGACTACACCGCGTCGCTGACCGACGCGTTTCGCACCGGGCCGCCGCCCGCGACGGTGCCGGTCCTGGTGTTGCGCGCGGGCCCCGCGTTCGCCCGGCAATTGGTGCCGATGCTGGCCGCGTTCGGACCGGTGGAGGTGTACGGCTGCGCGGAGCCGGCCGCCGCCGCGACGGTCGCGCCCTATGTGGCGGCGGTGGGGGCGCGGGTGCGGGCGGGTGCGTATTCGGTCGCCCGAGCGCTGCGCGGCGGGCGGCCGACGCTGCTCTGCGCACCCGTTCCGGACCTGCCCGGCGTCGCCCCCGGGGTGGCCGGCACCCGGCTGGCCGCCGAGCCGTTGTTGCCCGGGGAGTTCGCGGTATTGCACGCGTGGGCGGGTCGAGTCGTGGCCATGGGCCGTTACGCTCCCTACCCGACGGGAAGCTGAGCACTTGGTCAAGCCGTGATCACGGTTTGCCCAACGTCACACTGCACCCGTCTGAACATCGCGTGAACAAGATTCGGCTGTCCCGACAAAGCCCCAGTTCACGGGTAGTAAATGGCCACATGAACGGACAATTCATCCAGCGGTCGGCTTATCTGACTCGACCGTTCGAGTTCACCCTCGGTTCACTTTGCGCGGCGGATCGCTTCATTCTCACGGCCTAACTTCGTCCATGACGGCGACCGTTCGGGTCGTCGCACCACGAGTTGAGTTCGATCGAAAGGGAGCGCCGTGACCATTCGGCCCCGCAGTGTCCGTCGCGGTATCGGCTTCACCGGCCTGGCACTCGCCGGCGCGCTCACGCTGGCCGCGTGTGGCTCCGACGACAACAGCTCGGGTGACGACAAGAAGTCGTCGACGAAGGCCGCGTCCGCCCCCGGCGCCGAGGCGCCCAAGGGTGACTGCGGTACCGGCAAGCTCGCCGCCGCCGGCTCCAGCGCCCAGAAGAACGCGATGGACGAGTGGATCAAGGCGTACCAGGCCAAGTGCTCCGGTGCCTCGATCGACTACGCGTCCTCGGGCTCGGGCACCGGTCGTCAGTCGTTCTTCGACAAGCAGGTCACCTTCGCCGGCTCCGACTCGGCGCTCAAGCCGGAAGAGGTCGCCAAGGCCGGCGCCGCGTGCGCCCCCGGCCAGGCGATCAACCTGCCGATGGTGACCGGTCCGATCGCGATCGCGTACAACGTCTCCGGCGTCAAGGACCTGGTCCTGGACGCGAAGACGATCGCGGGCATCTTCGCCGGCAAGATCACCAAGTGGGACGCCGCCGAGATCAAGGCGCTGAACCCGAACGCGCAGCTCCCCGGCACCGCGATCCAGACCGTGCACCGCTCCGAGGCCTCGGGCACCACCGAGAACTTCACCAAGTACCTCAAGGCCGCGGCCGGTGCCGACTGGACCTTCGACGCGGCCCAGGACTGGAAGGCCCCGGGCGGTCAGGGTGCCAAGGGCAGCGAGGGTGTCGCCTCCATCGTGAAGTCGACGCAGGGCGGCATCAGCTACATGGAGCAGTCCTACGCGGAGAACTCCGGCCTGGGCATCGCGCAGATCAACACGGGCGCGGCGGCACCGGTCAAGCTCACCCCCGAGGCCGCGGGCAAGGCCGTCGAGGCCGCCAAGATCGTCGGCACCGGCAACGACCTGAAGCTGTCGGTCGACTACGCGACCAAGGCCGAGGGTGCCTACCCGATCATCCTGGTCACCTACGAGATCGTCTGCGAGAAGGGCACCGCCGCGGACAAGCTCCCGCTGCTGAAGTCCTTCCTCAACTACACCTCCAGCGCCGAAGGCCAGAAGGTCCTCGCGGGCATCGGCTACGCGCCGCTCCCGACGACGGTCGCGGACAAGGTCCGCGCCGCCGTGGCCGGTCTGTCCTAGTCCGAGCCCGCTGAGCGACCGACTCGTACGGAGAGAGATGTCCACGACCACTCCCACCGCACCGGCGGACCCCGAACGCAAGGCCCCCGCGGCCAAGCGCACCAAGGTCCGACCAGGCGACCGGATCTTCTCCGGTGCCGCCCGCGGCGCCGGCATCAGCCTGCTTGCCATCATGGCCGCGATCGCGATCTTCCTCGTGGTCAAGGCGACGGACGCACTGTCGAAGAACCAGGGCAGCTTCCTGACCGACCAGGGTTGGGACCCGAACGCGGCGAAGCCCGCCTTCGGTGTCGTCACCCTGGTGTTCGGCACGGTTGTCAGCGCCACCATCGCGATGCTCATCGCGGTGCCGGTCGCGGTGGGGGTGGCGCTGTTCATCACGCACTACGCCCCCCGGCGGATCGCCCAGACGCTCGGCTACATCGTCGACCTGCTGGCCGCGGTGCCCAGCGTGGTCTACGGCCTGTGGGGCTACATCTTCCTGGCCCCCAAACTGCTCGGCCTGCACTCGTGGTTGTCCGACTACCTCGGTTGGATCCCGCTGTTCGACAAGGAGCAGGCGGGCGTCACCGCCCGCACGTTGTTCACCGTCGGCATCGTGCTGGCCATCATGATCCTGCCGATCATCGCGGCGGTCACCCGTGAGGTCTTCCTCCAGGTGCCCCGCGCCCACGAGGAGGCCGCGCTCGCGCTCGGCGCGACCCGCTGGGAAATGATCCGGATGGCGGTGCTGCCCTACGGCAAGCCCGGCATGATCAGCGCGTCGATGCTCGGCCTGGGCCGCGCGGTCGGCGAGACCATCGCGGTCGCGATGGTGCTCTCGCCCAGCTTCGACGTCTCGATCCACATCCTGGACCCGGGCAACAACACGATCGCGGCGAACATCGCGAACCAGTTCGGCGAGTCCGGCGAGATCGGCCGCGGCGCGCTGATCGCCTCGGGCCTGGTCCTGTTCATCATGACGCTGCTCGTCAACGGCGCCGCGCGCGTCGTCATCAACCGGCGCAAGGCGTTCTCTGGAGCGAACTCATGACCGTCCTGGACACGGGCGACAAGCGCCCGGGCATCGGTACGGACGCGGTCGAGACCGGGCGCGCGGGTCTGCCGGATCCGCGGGCGGCGTCGCTGACCCGACGCACCCTGCCGCGTCAGGTGCCGTGGGCGATCGCCGGCGGCGGTGTGCTGCTGACGATCGTGTTCAAGCTGACCCTGGACAACTGGGCCCTCGCGGTCTTCCTCGGCGGGCTGGTCTTCATCCTGACGCTGTCCGCCGTCTCGTGGCGTTTCGAGGACAGCCGTCGGGCCCGGGACCGGTTCGCCACCAGCCTGATCACCACCACGTTCGTGCTCGCCGTGCTGCCGCTGATCTCGCTGCTCGGCTACACGATCCAGCGCGGCGCGGACAAGCTCACCCCGTACTTCCTCTCCCACTCGATGCGCGGCGTGGGCGCCCGGGACGACACCGGCGGCGTCTACCACGCGATCATCGGCACCCTGGAGCAGGTCGGCCTGGCCGCCCTGATCGCGGTCCCGATCGGTCTGCTCACCGCGATCTACCTGGTCGAGTACGGCCGCGGTCGCCTGGCCAAGACGGTGACCTTCTTCGTCGACGTGATGACGGGCCTGCCGTCGATCGTCGCGGGTCTGTTCATCTACGCCTTCTGGATCATGATGCTCGGCTTCGAGGCCTCCGGCTTCGCCGGGTCGCTCGCGCTGATGATCCTGATGTTGCCCACGGTGGTGCGCTCCGCCGAGGAGATGCTCAAGCTGGTCCCGAACGAGCTGCGCGAGGCCAGCCTGGCGCTGGGCATCCCGAAGTGGCGTACCGTGCTCAAGGTGGTGCTGCCCACCGCGTTCGGCGGCATCGTCACCGGCGTGATGCTCTCCATCGCCCGCGTGATCGGCGAGACCGCCCCGCTGCTGCTGCTCGTCGGACTCACCCAGTCGATCAACACCGACCCGTTCTCCGGCTGGCAGTCGGCGTTGCCGCTGTACGTGTTCGACCAGAACCACGCGGGCAATCAGTTCGCCGAGGAGCGGGCCTGGGCCGCGGCGCTCACGCTGATCGTCATCGTCATGATCCTCAACCTGGCGGCGCGGCTGATCGCCCGCTGGAAGGCACCGAAGGCGGGCTGATGAAGGCCACGACGACGACCCGAACGGCCGACCGCGGCACCGACATCCGCACCGATCCAGAGGCAGGAATGACCAAGCGCATCGAAGTTTCGGGACTCAACGCCTACTACGGCTCGCACAAGGCCGTCGAGGACATCTCGATGACCATGGAGCCGCGTTCGGTCACGGCCTTCATCGGTCCTTCCGGCTGTGGCAAGTCCACCTTCATCCGCACGCTGAACCGCATGCACGAGCTGATCCCGGGCGCCTCGGTGGACGGCTCGGTCTCGCTGGACGGGCAGGACCTGTACGGCAACGAGATCGACCCGGTCGCGGTCCGCCGCACGGTCGGCATGGTCTTCCAGCGGCCCAACCCGTTCCCGACCATGTCGATCTACGACAACGTCGCGGCCGGGCTCAAGCTCGCCGGGATCAAGCGCAAGGGCGACCTGGACGCGATCGTCGAGCGCTCGCTGCGCGGCGCGAACCTGTGGACCGAGGTCAAGGACCGGCTGAACAAGCCCGGCGCGGGCCTGTCCGGCGGCCAGCAGCAACGACTGTGCATCGCGCGGGCGATCGCGGTCGAGCCGCAGGTGCTGCTGATGGACGAGCCGTGCTCGGCGCTCGACCCGATCTCCACGCTCGCGATCGAGGACCTGATCGCGCTGCTCAAGGAGCGGTACACGATCGTCATCGTGACCCACAACATGCAGCAGGCCGCGCGCGTCTCGGACAAGACCGCGTTCTTCAACCTCGCCGGTCCGGGCCAGCCCGGTCGGCTGGTGGAGATCGGCGACACCGAGACGATCTTCTCGGCGCCCACCGAGGAATCGACGGCGGACTACATCGCCGGCCGGTTCGGCTGACGGTCGAAGCGTCGACGGACCGTCGGGATGGACATACGAGAGGGCCCACACCGGGACAGGTGTGGGCCCTCTCGTGCGATATGTCGGTTACGGACCGGGTGCCCCGTACGTCCTGCATTACGTACGTGGGGTGCGGTCCGCGGATCAGCCCACGATCAGATGGGTGATCCCGTAGGTGCCCGCCGCGACCAGACCGGCGGCCGGCATCGTGGTGAACCAACCGATCAGGATGTTCTTGGCGACACCCCAGCGCACCGCCTTGACCCGCTTGGTCGCGCCCACGCCCATGATCGCCGAGGTGATGATGTGCGTGGTCGAGATCGGCGCCTTGAAGACGTAGGCCGTGGTGTACAGGATCGAGGCGGCCGTGGTCTCGGCCGCGAAGCCCTGCGGCGGGTCCAACTCGATGATCTTGCGGCCGAGCGTGCGCATGATCCGCCACCCACCCGCATACGTGCCCAGCGACAGGGCCGTCGCGCACGCGAGCTTGACCCACACCGGAATGCCGTCGCCCTCGTGATGACCGCTGATCACCAGCGCCATCACCACGATGCCCATGGTCTTCTGGGCGTCCTGGATGCCGTGCCCGAGCGCCATGCCGGCCGCCGAGACGGTCTGCGCCAGGCGGAATCCGCGCTTGGCCTTGTGCGGGTTGGACTTACGGAACAGCCAGATGATCCCGACCATCACCAGGTAGCCGGCGACCAGGCCGACCACCGGCGACAGGAACATCGGGATGACGACTTTTTCGATCACACCGTCCCAGTAGACGGTGCTGGAACCCGCGAGCGCGGCGCCGACGAGGCCACCGAACAGCGCGTGCGACGAGGACGAGGGCAGTCCGAAGTACCAGGTCAGCAGGTTCCAGAAGATCGCGCCGACCAGCGCCGCGAACAGGATGACCAGACCTTGATGGCCTTCGGGAGTGGAGATCAGCCCTTCGCTGACGGTCTTCGCGACACCTTCGCCGAGGAAGGCGCCCGCGAGGTTCATCACCGCGGCCATGGCCAGCGCCGCCCGCGGGGTCAGTGCCCGGGTGGACACCGAGGTCGCGATCGCGTTGGCCGAGTCGTGGAAGCCGTTGGTGTAGGTGAAGAAGAGCGCGACGCCGATGACGATGATCAGACCAGTGAGTTCCACTGGGTCAGGACTCCTTGACGGCGATCGTCTCGACCGTGTTCGCCACGTGCTCGAACCCGTCGGCGGCCTCTTCGAGCACGTCGACGATGCCCTTGAGCTTGAGCACGGTCAGCGCGTCGTAGGCACCACTGAACAGGTGGGCCAAGAGCTTGCGGTGGATCTGGTCGGCCTGGTTCTCGAGTCGGTTGATCTCGATCCAGTACTCGGTCAGGTCCTTCATCGTGCGCAGCCGGGGCATCGCCTCGGCGGTCAGTTCCGAGGCCCGGACCAGCACCTCGATCTGGTCCGCGACCTGCGGCGGGAGTTCGTCGAGCTGATACAGCACGACCAGGTCGACGGCCTCTTCCATGTAGTCCATGACATCGTCCAGTTGCGACGCGAGGGCGTAGATGTCCTCGCGGTCGAACGGGGTGATGAACGAGGCGTTGAGCTGGCGCATGATCGCATGCGTGGTGTCGTCACCCGCATGCTCGGCCGCGCGCATCCGTTCGGCGATCTCCGGACGAGCGGAGACCTCTGCGCCGAGCAACTCCGTCAGGAGCTTGGATGCGGTGACCAGGTTGCTCGCCGCTGCGGCGAACATGTCGTAGAAGCTCGTCTCCCTGGGGGTCAGACGCAATCGCACTGGAGGTCTCCGGGATAATGAAAGTGGTCGGCGTCGATGCTAGGCGCTCCGGCGGTCCGGCATGCAAACCGGGGAGTCGACACGGACCGCGACCGTACCCGGCGGTAATGAGACGCGCGCTCACAGCGACGAACGGGCATGCGGAAGCACCCGTTCCGCCGCCTAGGACGCCCGTCACACGGCCAGAGTATGGGCCAGGGCGGCATTCGGGTGACAGTGCGGCCTACGCTCGATCCATGTCGCCCACATCACATGGACGGATCCGGCGGATGGCCGGCGGTTGTCCGCGAAGGAGCGGATCGGGGTGACCGACGCCGCCGGCGCATGATCGGAATGCTTGCCGGATATACCCCCCGGGGGTAAATTCGGGTAATGGACGGTCGCCCGATCGAGCCATGGACACGTGGGGAACGGCCGCAGAGATACGGGAGACGACGGTGGAACAGGACTCGCAGACTCCGGACGCGACGGCAACCGCGACGCACGAGGCGTCGGGGCACGGACACGGCTACAGCGGGCGCAAGGACGAGCACCTGAAGCGGCTGCGCCGGGTCGAGGGGCAGATCCGCGGGCTGCAGCGGATGGTCTCCGAGGACGAATACTGCATCGACATCCTTACGCAGGTCTCGGCGGCGACCAAGGCGCTGCAATCGTTCGCGCTCAGCCTGCTGGAGGAACATCTCGGGCACTGCGTCGCCAACGCGGTGGAAAAGGGTGGCCCGGAAGCGGAGGAAAAGGTCAAGGAGGCGTCCCAGGCGATCGCACGCCTGGTGCGCTCCTGAGGCCGCGGCGACGGGGGCCGGCCCGGGTGTGGGCCCCTGTCCCCCAGCCGCCGACGAGTCCGAGCACGGCGTCGATCTGGGCCTGCGTGAGCGGGCCCTCGCTGGCCGACGCCGCGATCATCAGGTCGCTGTAGAGCTCGATCTCGTCGAGGACGACGTGGTCGTGTACACGGCGATCGGAGAACCGTGACACCCACATCACCTCCTCGTGCGCACCCCGGACGGGCCTCGGCCCATCCAGCGTAGGGGCGGCTCCGCGGCGCCGACATGGCACGCCTGGGTCATTTGGGGACCGCCCGGAACGACGCCGCGGGAGTGACTCAGCCGCGCCCCGCCGGGGTGCCGGACGGGTTCGGCGCGACGTAGAGATCCTTGGCCTCGGGCGGCTTGACGTCGACCACGACGCCGAAGTCGTACAGTTCCGCCGCCGAGAGCACCTTCGCGGTCGCCGTCTTGGCCTGGTCCGGACCCATCACGAACGCGAACGACTCCTCGACCTTGCGCAGTCGGCCGGCGTCGTCGAGGTAGGCGTCGAACGGGATCGGCGCGCCGTCGAAGGTCTTGAGCGCGGCGGCCAGCGGGCCGCGCACCTCCGGCGCGGTCAGGTCGTGCGCCTTGCGGATGTCCAGCGTGCCCCGATAGTGCCGTACCGTGTCCGCGCCGAGCTTCTCGCTGCCCACGAGCACCACGTCGTCGTTGACCCCGCGCAGTATCTCGAAGGACGTCCCGGGGTCGGTGGCACCGCCGCTGACCAGGTTGCCGTCGGCCAGCCCGTCGATCGCCAACCGCACCCACTTGTCCTTGGGCACACCCGGCGACCCGTTCTTCATGTAGAGCGCGTCCGGGGTGAGGATCTCCTGGAGCGGTCCGACGATGCCGGAGTCCTTGGGCGCGTCGACCGTGAGCGAACCGATGTGCCGGACGTAGTCGAACATGCCCTGCCCGGTGAGTTTGACCACCCGGTCGGCGTTTTGCATCGTCATCGTGGTGCGGGTGCGCGAACTCTTCGCGCCGGTCGTGACATCGGCCGCCTTGCGGACCGCCAGGACCGCCTCGGACGGGCCGTTCGCGGGCCCGGCACTGCCCTTGGCCTGCGCTCCCTGAGGTTGCACGTCGTCACCCTGACAACCGGTGGCCCCGGCCAGGAGGAGGGCGCAGCAGGCACCCGTGAGCGCGGTGCGGACCAACATGTGGGGTTCTCCCGGATGCTCGGAATCCTCGCGTGACGGCCGGCCACGCGGCGGCGGCTCGACGGGACAACGAGCGAGGCGACCCCGGGTTACGGCCGTTCGGGGGACGGCGGGTCGGCCGGTGCCGCCGCGGGCGGCAGGTCGGGGGCCGGGCGGCGCGAGCGGGCCAGGTGCCGCCGGGTCGACGCCTCGGCGCCGGCCCGATCGCCGGCCTCGATCAGGTCGAGCAACCGGTGATGCTCGGCGGCGATCAGGTTCCGGTCGGCCGGATCGGCCAACGGACGTGGGCCGTACAACCGTGCCTGGGCCCGTAGTTCGGCGGCCATCCGGACCAGGCGCGCGTTGCCCGCCAGGCCGAGCAGGTGGGCGTGGAAACGATCCTCGGCCTCCACGTAGGCCGGCGCGTCGACCCGGGCGACCGCGTCGGCGAGTTCGTCGACCAACGCCCGCAGGGCGGGCAGCGCGGCGACGCAACCGTCCTCGGCGAGCCGCCCGACGATCGGTATCTCCAGGAGCTCGCGCAGGTCGTGGATGTCGTCCAGGTCGGCGGCGGACAGGCCGCGAACCCGAAATCCCTTGTTGCGTACCGGCTCGACCAGGCCGTCCTTGGCCAGATCGAGCAGCGCCTCGCGAACCGGCGTCGCGGACACCCCGAATCGGGTGGCCAGGGCGGGCGCGGAGTAGACCACTCCGGGCTGCATCCGGCCCGCCAGCAGGGCGGCCCGGATCGCGCGCGCGACCTGTTCGCGCAGGCTCAGTCGCTCGCCCAGGCGTCCGGCGTCGCGGCCGTCCTCGGTGTCCGTGCCCATCGTGTCCGCCCCCTCGGCCGCGTCGCCGTCATCCGGCCGGGCGCGGCTCGGCCGCCACCAGCGGACGCAGCGGCCCGCGTTCGACCAGCCGCACCACCGGTTCCAGGACCCGACCCATGAACATCGACCCGACCAGCGCGACCAGCGCGCCGAGCGCGAACCCGGCGAGCACGTCGGTCGGATAGTGCACGCCCACGTACAGCCGGGAGAAACCGGTGAACACCGAGGCGAGCACCGCCAGGATCCCGATCCGGCGGTCCACCACCAGGATCCCGACCGCCAACGCCATCGTGGTCAGCGCGTGGTCGGAGGCGAAGGACGGGTCGGTCTTGCCTGCGACGAGCACGTGCAGCCCGTCGTGGCTCAGGAACGGACGCGGCCGGTTCACCCACTCGCGCAGCGGCGCGTTCGCCAGCTCCGCCACCAGGGCCGCGAGCGGGGCCCAGACGAGGCCGGCCATGGCCGCGGTGTGGTCGGGGCGGGAGCGGGCCCGCCACCACGCGAGCAGGGCGAGTACGGCGAGTACGGCGAACATGCCGTACTCGCCCATGAACTCCATGCCCCCGTGTGCCCATGAGGTGTGTTCGGTGAGTCCGTTGACGTCCCGCAGGATCTCGATGTCGAGGTTGTCGTCGGTACTCTCCGCCAGGACCTGCAAGGACACCGGTGAACCCCTTCGCGTGGTGCATTGTGGTGCGGGTGGTGCTGGTCGTACTGGTGGTGCGGACGTGCGGGTGGCGCGATGTCGCTACTTGCCCTCGTAGGCGTTGACGACCTGCTCCATCGGCCCGTCCATCTTGATCACGCCCTGGTCGAGCCAGATCACCCGGTCGCAGGTGTCCCGGATCGACTTCATGCTGTGGCTGACCAGGAAGACCGTGCCGGCCTCCTTGCGCAGCTCGCGGATCCGGGCCTCGCTCTTGAGCTGGAACTCGCGGTCGCCGGTGGCCAGCGCCTCGTCGATCATCAGCACGTCGTGCGTCCGCGCGGCGGCGATGGAGAACCGCAGGCGGGCCGCCATGCCGGACGAGTAGGTGCGCATCGGCAGCTTGGTGAAGTCCTTGCCGTTGTAGGCGTTGAGGCCGGAGAACGTGGCGATCTCGTCGTAGTTGGCCTCGGCCTCCTGCTGGGTCATGCCCATCGCCAGGCAACCCAGGATGATGTTCCGCTCACCGGTGAGGTCGTTCATCATCGCCGCGTTGACGCCGAGCAACGACGGCTGGCCGTCGCTGTAGATCTTGCCCGTGGTCGGCGGCAGCAGGCCGGCGATGCACTTGAGCAGCGTGCTCTTGCCGGAGCCGTTGCGGCCGATCAGGCCGATCGCCTGGCCCTTGTACGCGACGAAGCTGACGCCGCGCACCGCGTGCACCTCGGTGACGCCGGTGGCCTTCTTGCGCAGCGCCAGCCGGGACAGCGCGGAGGTCGCGCTGCCCTTGCCCGAGGAGGCCCCGTGCACCCGGTAGATCAGGTGCACGTCGTCGACCACGACGGTGGGCGGGATCTCCGCCGGCTTGGGGGCCTGCTTCGGTTCCTGCGGTTGGCTCTGTTCGGGCACCTCGACCTCGGACTGTTCGGTGACCTCGCTCCAACTCATGATTGCCGGCTGCTCAGCCACGGCCGTACCTCTCTTCCGCCTTCCAGAAGTACACGTAACCGCCGAAGCCCATCAGGATCGCCCAGCCGACCGCGTAGCCCCAGGTGTGCAGGGGGATGTCGGTGTGGCTGTCGATCAGCGCGTCACGCACCAGCTCGATGTAGACCGCGCCGGGGTTGGCCTCCAGCACCCGGGCCACCCAGGACGGTGCGTCCTTGGTGTAGTTGTCCAGGCTGTAGAAGACGCCGCTGACGTACAGCCAGGTGCGCAGGATGAACGGCAGCAACTGCTTGATGTCCACCATCACGGCGCCGATGCGGGCCAGCACCAGGCTCAGGCCGACGTTGAAGACGAACTGCAGCAGCAACGCGGGCACTATCAGCAGCCACTTCAGGCTGAGCGGCTCACCGGTGCCCAGCACGATCGCGCACAGCACGACCATGGAGAACAAGAGCTGCTGGAGCTGCACGATGGTGAACGAGATCGGCAGGCACGCGCGCGGGAAGTGCAGCGCGCGGATCAGGTTGAGTTGGTCGCTGATCGCCCGGCTGCCGGCGAGGACCGCGCTCTGCGTGAACGTGAACACGAAGACGCCGGTCACCAGGAAGGCGACGTAGTTTTCGATGCCGCCCTTGGTCTTCACCAGGTAGCCGAAGATCAGGTAGTACACGGCCGCGTTCAGCAGCGGGGTGAGCACCTGCCACACCTGGCCGAGCTTGGCGGTGCTGTAGGTCGCCCGGGTCTTGGCGTTGGCGAAGGCGACCACGAAGTGGCGCCGGGCCCAGAGCTGCTTCGTGTACGAGAACAGCCCCGGTCGGGCGCCGCTGACCGTCAGCTTGTAGCGGGCGGCGAGATCCGCCAGAGGTTCGGACGAACCGGGGGGCGCCGATGTCCCCTGTGGGCTCAGGGTGTCGGCCTGCGCGCTGTTGGCCACGTTGACACTTTCGTCTGCGTCGGATCGAAATCGAAACGGTACGAGAATTCCAGCCTGTCAGATGACGGGCGGACGGCCGAGCCTGGTCATTCGCCAGACGGTCCGCCAGGACATCGGCTTGCGCGGGCCGCTCGGGGTCTTCCAGCCCTCGCGGAAGCCGGCCAGCCAGGCCTGGGCGTTCTCCTTGGACGGCCGGCGGGCGGCGGTGAGCACGACCCAGGTGCCCAGGTAGGCGGGCACGATCGGCCACGGCAGGTTGCGGCGGGCCAGGTAGACCCGGTTGCGCGCGTTCATCCGGAAGAACGCCGCGTGCCGCGCCGGGCTGGTCCTGGGGTGCTCCAGCACGATGTCCGCGCGGTACTCGATCTCCCAGTCGGCGTCGAGCGCGCGCCACGCGAGGTCGGTCTCCTCGTGTGCGTAGAAGAAGTCGTCGGGCAGTCCGCCGACCTCCTCCAGCACGGCCGCGCGCACCGCGCTGGCGCCGCCGAGGAAGGTGGTCACCGGCCCCGAGCGCAGCGGATCGCCGACCCGGATCCGGGGCACGTGCCGGCGCTGGGTCTCGCCGCTCTCCGGGTCCACGATCCGGAAGCTGACGATGCCCAGGCGCGGGTTCGCCGCGAACGCCTCGCGCAACAACCGACCGGCGTCGGTGCCGCCGAGGCGGCCGTCGTCGTCGAGGAAGAGCACCACGTCGGTGCCGGCCGGCAGCCCCGCGGTGCCCACGTTGCGGCCGGCGGGGATGCCGACGTTCTTCGGCAGCGGGATGCCCACCGTGCCCTCGGGCAGCTCCGGCAGCGGGCCGCCGTTGGCCACCACGACCACCGCCATCGGGTCGCCGACCTGGTCGGCGACCGAGCGCAGCAGCCGGTCCAGCTCGACCGGGCGGTCGCCCATGGTCAGCACGACCGCGCCGAGCGTGATGCGATCCGCCGCGGTGCCGTCGCCGGTGCGCCGCCCCTGGGCAGCCGCGGCGGTCACCGGAGCCTGCTCGACATGAGCACGCTGATCAGGTGCAGCACGGTCTGCAGGAGCGCGATGGCGGCGAGCGCGCCGACCGCGATCCTGCTGTACAGCAGGCCGCCGTCGTCGAGCACCAGGTCGAGCAGACCCGCCAGAAGCAGGAAGATCGACGCCTCGACGGCGCCGACCAGGCGGTGGAACTTGAGCGAGGCGACCAGCTTGCGGGCCGAGGCGGCCCCCGAGGAACGCGGCACGGCGGCCGCGTCCTGCACGGGCGGCAGGCCGCTCTTGGCCCGGGCGCCGTCGACCAGGTCGGTCTCCGACTTGATCAGGATCGCGCCCAGCGCGGCGACCACGCCCAGCGTCGCGTAGCCGTTGAAGCCACCGCCGTCCAGGACGCCGGCGGCGTGCAGGCCGGCGCCGGAGAGCAGCGCCGCCTCGGAGAGGTAGTGGCCGACCCGGTCGAGGTAGACACCGGTGACCGAGGTCTGCCGGCGCCAGCGGGCCACCTCGCCGTCGACGCAGTCGAGCAGGAGGTAGAGCTGCACCAGGATCAGCGCCGCGAGCGGGCCGGCGATCCCGGGCAGGATCAGCGCGGCGCCCGCGGCGATGCCCGCGAGGATCATCATGTAGGTGAGCCCGTTGGGCGTCACCCGGGTCCCGACGATGCGTCGGGTGACCTGGAGGGAGATCTGCCGCATGTAGATGCGCCCGGCCCAGTGTTCGCCACTGCGCCGGTCCAGCAGGCCCTCGGGGTGTACGACCGAGCGAAGCTCAGCCGCCGTAGGTGTGGACATATTCGGTCACCGAATCCCGGATGGCGTCATTGTCGAGGTCGAGATGTTCGAGGATGGTGAAGCGTCCCGGACGGGTCTGGGGCGCGTGACTCACCGCCGCCACGAATTCGTCGATGGTCAAGCCGAGATGCTCCGGCACGACCGGCAGCTTGTGCCGATCGAGAGTGCTCGTCAAGAGCTTGGTCAGCTCGACGTCGCCGCGCAGGTACGTGGCGAACGCGGCACCCAGGCCGACCTGTTCGCCGTGCAGCCCGTCGTGACCGTCGCGCTCGCCGTAGAGCAGGTCGATCGCGTGCGAGATCTCGTGGCAGGCCCCACTGCAGGGACGTGTGGTGCCGGCCACGGACATCGCGATGCCGGAGAGTACGAGGCCCTCGGCCAGGGCCACGAGAAAGTCGTCGTCCTCGATCCCGCCCGGGCGGTGCAGTATCGAGTCGCCGGAGGTGCGGGCCAGCGCGACCGCCAGGCCGTCCACCGGCTCGCCGGTCTCGCGCTGGGAGAGCTCCCAGTCGGCGACCGCGCACAGGTTGGACAACGACTCGCCGATGCCCGAGCGCACGAAGCGCTGCGGTGCGGCGCGGACCAGGTCCAGGTCCACCACCAGCGCGATCGGGGTGGGCACGCCGTAGGAGCCGCGGCCCGCGTCGTTGTCCAGGATGCTCACCGGCGACGCGATGCCGTCGTGGGCGAGGTTGGTGGCGACCGCGACCATGGGCAGGCCCACGCGCGCGGCGGCGTACTTGGTCGCGTCCAGGACCCGGCCGCCGCCGAGGCCGACCACCGCGTCGTAGGCCCCGCCGCGCATCCGGTCGGCCAGGTCGACGGCGGCGGTCAGGGTGCCGCCGGCGACGCTGTACCACTCGGCGCCCGGCAGTTGCGGCGCGAAGCGTTCGCGCAGTCGCGCGCCGGAGCCCTCGCTGACCACCACCGCTATCCGGCCGGAGGTCGAGACCCGGCGGTCGGCCAGGATGGCCGCCAGGTCGTCGACCGCGCCCGCGCGGATGTCGACGGTGAGCGGGGTGGGAACCAGTCGGGTCAGTACCGGCACGCGATCTCCCGCGCGACCGTGAGGTCCTCGGTGGTGTCGATCTCGGTCCACGGCACCCGGGTGTCCGGCGCGCTGATCGGCTGCACGTCGACCCGGCCGCCCCGGTTCACCAGCTCCTGGTAGCCGTCCTCGTAGTAGAGCTGCGGGTCGCGCTCGAAGGTCGCCTGGAGCGACTCGATCAGCGCGGGCGCCGCGTGGCCCTCGATCAGCGTGACGCCGATGTACTCGCCGGCCGCTTCGGCCGGGTCCATCAGCTTGGTGATCCGGCGCATCCGGCCGTCCTCGCCGAGGGTGACCTTCATTTCCTCGTCGGCGAGCGGCTTGGCGGTGTCCAGGGCCAGGATGATGCCCTTGGCGCCGGACCCGGAGGTGTCGCGCGCGGCGAGCATCGTCTCCTGCACCGAGACCGGGTGCAGCGTGTCGCCGTTGGCCAGCAGCACGCCGTCCGCGAGGTAGTCCCGCGCGCACCACAGGGAGTAGGCGTTGTTCCACTCCTCGGCCTTGTCGTTGTCGACCATGTGCAGCTTCAGGCCGTACCGGCTCTCCAGCACGCTCTGCCGGTCGCGGATCGCGTCGCCGCAGTAGCCGACCACGATCGCGGCCTCGGTCAGTCCGACCGAGGCGTAGTGCGACAGCGTGACCTCCAGGATCGACCGTTCGCTGTCCGGCGCACCGGGCGCGCCCACCGGCACCAGGGCCTTGGGCAGCGTGTCGGTATGCGGGCGCAGCCGGCGGCCGGCGCCGGCGGCGAGAACGAGGCCGATCATGAGAGGTCTCCAGTTCGATCGGAGGCAGCCGCGGCGGCGGCCTCCAGGGGGCGGTACGACGGCGTCGGGGCCGTGGGAGCCGGTCCCACCGGAGTGGCGTCCTCGATGTCCGGGCGCGCACCGCGCACCCAGAACGTGACGCTCTCGGTGAGCACGATCGCCGCGAGCACGACGGCCGTCACGATCAGGCCGGTGCGCAGGGTCCCCGAGCCCAGCGCGGCCAGCACGGTCACCAGGAGCACACGCCCCTCGTGACCCAGGACCAGCCACACCAGTGCCCGGGGCGGGGCCCCGTAGCCGCCACGCAGGCGGTACACCGTGTCGTAGTGATGGTAGGCCGTGGCCGCGACCAGGCCGAATGCCGCGCCCACCGCGGTGGGCGCCACCTTGGCGGCGAGGATGGTGATCGCGGCGTACTCCGCGGCGCGGAACACCGGCGGCACCACCCAGTCGAGCCGACGCACCAGCGGTCGGCCGATCGCCACCCCGGCGCACAGGGCGTACACCCCGGCACCGGCCAGGCCCCACCACTCGCCTGCACCGCCCGCGAGCAGGACGGCGAGCAGCGCCGCGGTACCCAGCAGCGCGGCGGCGGGGGCGGGCACGCGCAGTCGCAGTCGGGCCACCGCCTCGGCGAGCGGGCCGCTGTCGGCGAGCGCGGCGAGGTGTTCGCCCACCTGCGGGACGAACGCGGCGCGGCGCGGCAGCGAGCGCAGGATCCGGCCCAGCGAGGTGTAGCAGGCGGCCAGCACGCAGCCGACGATCAGCACGACGAAGGTGATCCGCGGCGTGGTGGTCGCGGTGAGCACGGCGATCAGCGCCCAGCGCTCGCCGATCGGCAGGATGATCATCCGCCGGGCCCACACGGTCCAGCCGACCGAGTTCAACTTGCCGGAGAGCTTGGCGCCGGCGCCGCCGTCGGCGCTGTCGTCGTCCCCGCCGCCGATGCCGCGCCGGGTCTCGTTGAAGGCGAAGTCGACGATGTGTCGGGTGGTCATCACGACCATGGCGACCAGCGCGAGAGTCCACACGTCGTCGTCGTGCCGGGCCGCGCCCATGGCCAGGCCCGCGTAGACCGCGTACTCCTTGGCCCGGTCGAAGGTGGCGTCCAGCCAGGAGCCGATCCGCGAGTAACTCACCGCGTAGCGGGCGAGTTGGCCGTCGGTGCAGTCCAACACGAAGGACAGGTACAGGCCGAGCGCGGCACCGATGTAGCCGGCGCGGGTGCCGGTGGCGGCACCGGCCGCGGCGGCCAGCGCGACGAACAGCGAGGCGACGGTGACCTGGTTGGGCGTCAGCCCCCGGCCGGCGCACCAACGCGCGAGGTAGCGCGACCAGGTGCTCACCGCGAAGGTGGTGAAGAAGCCGTCGCGGGCCTTGACCGCCGAGTTCAGCCGGATGCGTTCCTCGTCCACGGCCGCCACCGCGGCCAGGGCCTGCTCGCGTTCGACGGGCCCGTGCGGGACGGCGGCGACCAGGTCGCCCAGCGGCACGACCCGTACCGACACGCGGCCGTCCGCGATCATGCGTTCGGCGATCGCGTCCGGCACGCTGATGTCGGCGGGCAGTCGGCCGAGTTCGGCGAGTACGCGGCCGGCCTCGGCCCGCGCGTCGCCCTCGACGACGAGCACGCCGGGCACGTGCGTGGCCGGGAAGCGGGTGTCCGCGATCGCCAGTCGCAGTGCGTGCCGATGCCCGACGAAGCGCTGATCGACCAGCGCGATGCGGTCGGTGTCGGCCGCGATCCGCGGGTCGAGCCCGGCCGCGGGCACGACCTGCACGTCGGGCACCGCCCGGGTCAGCGCGGCGAGTTCGGCGAGCAGCGCGGCCGGATCGATTCCGGCCGGGGAGGGCAACGATGTTGACGCCGTGATGACCAGTGCCGTGGACAGGCGCCATCACTCCTTACGAGCGGTCGCCGGAGCAACTTTGATGTCAAAGAGGTCGACGGGGCGCAGCCCCGGTCGAAACAACGAGACAGGCTAGCCGATCACGGGGAGCCTCGATACCGTCCGATCCGCCCCGCTCCATCCTGGCAGGCTCGCCCGCCGGCGCCGGCGCCGGGCCCGGGAAAAGCGGCCGCGCCGATGGAACCGGAATGCGAGTTCGACGCGTCTCCACCACGAGGCGCAGCGCCACCCGCCGGTGGGCGACATTCGCCCGGTGATCCGCCCGTTGGCTAGGATCCAGGCAACTCGTGCGTACATTTTTCAGGTACTTCCCCCCACTTCGTCACGATCGACCACCGCACCGGTCGGTCGACGAAGCGCCCTCAAGGCACAGCTCGAGTCGTTCGCACAACCCGGAGGCAGCCGCAATGTCATCACCCTCCACGCCAGACGTGAGCGTGGTCGTCATCGTTTACAACGACGCAGAACGGCTGCCCCGCGCAGTGCGTTCCGTGCTCGCGCAGACGTTGAACAGCCTGGAGGTGATCATTGCGGACGACTGCTCCACGGACACGACACCGGATGTGGCCCGGGAGCTCGAGGCGGCCGACCCGCGCGTGCGCTACGTCCGCCTGGAGCACAACAGTGGTGGCTGCAGCGCGCCGCGCAACCGGGGCATCGAGGTTTCCCGCGCGCCGTACGTGATGTTTTTGGACAGCGACGACGAACTGCCTCCGCACGCGTGCAAGAGCCTGCTGCTCACCCTGGAGAAGAGCGGCGCGGATTTCGCGACCGGCGATGTCGAACGTTACTTCGAGGCGACCGGGCGGACCGCCCTCTGGTATCCCGATCTCTTCCTCGAGGAAGAGGTGGTGCACGGGCTCCAGGAAAAGCCCGAGATGCTCTTCGACCACCTCTCCACGAACAAGATGTATCGCCGGGAATTCATCGAAGAGCACGGCCTTCGTTTCCCGGTGGGAATCCACTACGAGGACCAGCTCTTCTCCGCGCAGGCGTTCTCCCTCGCCAAGAGCTTCGTCGTGGTCCCCTGGGTCGTCTATCGCTGGTACCTGGCCGCGGCCAACGAGAAGCTCTCGATCTCCAGCAGTCGACACAAGATGCAGAACGTCGTCGACCGGATGACGGTGGCCCGGCTGGTGGACGAGTTCTTCGTGCAGGCCGGGCAGAGCCGGGCGCTGAAGACCGCCAAGGACCACAAGTTCCTGCGCCACGATTTCCGGCTCTACCTGGGCGACCTCCCGCATCGGCCCAAGGAGTGGGTGGCCGGGTTCGCCGAGGCCACGGTGCCCTACCTGGCCACGCTCAACGACGAGGCGTACGCGCTGCTGCCGCCCGACGAGCGGATCTGCCTGTACCTGCTGCGGGCCGGGCGCCTGGAGGAGACCGTCGAGCAGGCCCGCATCCTGGGTCGCCCCAAGGTCGCCCCCCGCTATGTGACCCGGGCGGACGACCGCGCGTACTGGGGTCGCGTCGTGCCGGAGACGGCCGAGGCCCGGGAAAACCTGGACGTGACGGAACGCCACTACGAGAACCAGGTCTTCGAGACCGCGATTCTCCGGCACGAGGTCGAATCGTTCCGCACCGAGGGCACGGCTCTCGTCCTGCGCCTGCGCACCTACGACCCGGGCCTGCTCCTGGGCGATGAACCGGTGGAAGCCCGGGTGAATCTCGGGACCACCGGGCGCATCATGCGCACTCCGTTCCGGTTGCTCCCGGACGGTCCCGGCGAGTTCGCCGGCGAGGTCACCCTCGAACTGGCCGATGTGCCGCTGGGCATCAACGGTTTCGTGGGCCGGCGCCACCCCACCGTCACCCTTCGCCAGGGCGACCTGACGAACACGAACATCCTGCTCGGGCAGCTCGGGTTCACGCCGCTCGCCCGCCGGATCACCTACCGCCGGATCGAGCGGCATTCGGTCCGGATCGAGTGCGAGCCGGCCGGTGCGGGGCGCTTCCAGATCACCTGGGACCGGACGGGGGCCTTCAAGGAGGTCAAGCGGCTGGGTCCGATCCAGCGTCGGATCAAGCGCAAGGTCAAGGCCGCGCGCAAGAAGCTCAACAGCCACGAGAACAAGGCCACGATCTACCGGGCGCTGACGCGGCTGCCCGTGCGCAAGGGGCTCGTGCTCTTCGAATCGGTCGAGGGCAAGGGCTACTTGGACAACCCGCGCTACATCCACGAGGAGCTGGTGCGCCAGGGGCGCCCGGTCGACGTGGTGTGGTCGTACGCGGGCGACACCTCGACCTTCCCCGAGGGCGTCAAGCTCGTGCGGCGCGGAAGCTGGCAGTACGTGCACACGATGGCGCGCGCGCAGTTCTGGGTCGACAGCCACAATCTCCCGTCGATCTACGCCAAGCGGCCCGAGACGCACTACCTGCAGACCTGGCACGGCCAGACCATGAAGACGATGGGCTTCGACGTCCCCTCGCTGCGCAACGCGGCGGACGACGCGCAGTCCAAGCACCAGGCGATGGTGGATCGCTGGGACCTGTTGGTCTCGCCCAGCGAGGAGTTCGAGCGCACCTTCGTGCCGGCCAACAAGTACACCGGCGACCTGCTGCGCACCGGATACCCCCGGAACGACGTGCTGGTGCGCTGGGAGGAACCGGAGCAGTTGGAGCGGGCCCAGGAGGCCCGGAACCGGCTCGGCGTCCCGGACGGCGCGCGGGTGCTGTTGTACGCGCCCACCTTCCGCGACGGCGGACGCAACACCGGCTCCTCCATCCGCGTCGACCTGCGCGAACTGGTCGACAACCTGGACGACGACTGGATCATCGTGGTGCGCGCGCACTACTACGACCGATTCACCGTCCCGGCGGAACTGGCGCACGTGGTGCGCAACGGTTCCAATTTCCCGGATGTCAACGACCTGCTGTTGGCCTCGGACGCGCTCCTCACCGACTACTCGTCGCTGATGTTCGACTACGCCAACCTGCGCCGCCCGATCCTGCTCTTCGTCGACGACTACGAGAACTACAAGCACGGCGAGCGGGGCACGTACTACGACCTGGAGGAGATCGCTCCGGGCCCGATGCTCCGCGAGACGTCGGAGCTGGTCGACGTATTGCGTGATCTCGACCCTGTGGTCGAGGAATACGCGGAGCGTTACGAGAAATTCCACACGATGTTCTGTTCTTATGAGACCGGTCATGCCAGTCGGACCGTCGTGGACGCCTTCTTCGGTGAGGAACAGCAGTGAGGACCACCCGGACACGCCACGTCTTCTTCGTGGGTATCGACGTCGACTCGCTCGGAGGGTCCCAGCGGGTCATCCACACCCTGGCACAGGGTCTGGGCGGCCGCGGACATCGCGTCGAGGTGGTCGGCATCCGTACCGCCCCGGAGCCCTTCCGCTATCACGACGAGCCCACCTACGAGCACACCACGCTCTATCCGGACACTCCGGCGGCGGCCTGGCACGCCAAGTCGCTGACCGAGCGGCTCAGCCCGACCCGGAACCTGAGCGCCCGGCGCAACAAGGCGGCGCGCACCGAGGCCCGGGCCAAGCTCCAGGCACGCTTCGACGCCGTACCCGAGGGCTTCGTCGTCTTCGGCTCGCCGTGGGCCGCGGACTGGGTCCTGCCGCTGCACTGGCCGCAGCTCAAGGGCATCGGCCAGTACCACGAGTCCTTCCTCCAGGCCCGCACCTCGGAGAACAAGGACCTGATCCTGCGGCACTACCCGCTGATGAGCAAGGCACTGTTCCTCAGCCAGGGCGACGCCGACGAGTTCACCCGGCTACGGCTGCCCAACGCGGGCGTGATGCCGAACCCGCTGTCGTTCTACCCGGACGCGGTGGCACCGGCGGGGACCCGGCGGGTGGCCGCGGTCGGCCGGCTGGAGGGCATCAAGCGCCTGGAGCGGCTGCTGTGGGCCTTCGCCGAGGCCACCCGTGATGCGCACCAGGACTGGGAACTGCATCTGATGGGCGACGGGCCGCAGGAGGACTACCTGCGGGAAACCGCCGTCGAGCTGGGCATCGCCGATCGGGTGATCTTCCGCGGCCGGGTCTCGGACATGAGCCGGGCGCTGCGCGAGGTCGACATCGTCGCCCTCAGCAGCGAGAAGGAGGGGCGCCCGATGGCGCTGGCCGAGGCCGCCGCGTGCGGGGTGCCGGTGGTCAGCTTCGACCTCTCGGCCGGTGTGCGCGAACTCGTCGACGACGGTGTGACCGGCGTGCTCGTCCCGTCCGGGGACATGCCGGCGCTGGCCAGGGCGCTCGAACGGCTGATCGCGGATCCCGAACTGCGCTGCACCTACGGCAAGGCCGCACGCGAACACGTGCGGCCCTATGCCCTGGAAGCGGTGCTGGACCGCTGGGAAGACCTCTTCGACGAGATCGACCGCTGACGGATCGACGCCCGCTCGTGCGGTCCCGGAGTCACTTCCGGGGCCGCACGACCTCGTCCACCCGGTAGTAGCGGGCCACGCATCCCGCGGCCCAGTCCTTGGCCCGAGGCACCATGAAGGCTTCGGCCAGGCCACCGATCCGATGCGGATCGTAGGTCACCACCGTCGCCCCGCCCCGCACCTGGGCCCGAGTGCGCGCGTCCTCGGCGTCCCACTGTTGTGCCCGGGTGACCGTGGTCCTGGTCAGGTCCCGCATGACCCCGGCCCACTCGACCAGGGACACGGCGCTGAAGACCGCCGCCGCCAGGGCGATCACCGCCAGGCCGGCGCGTCCGGCGTTGCCCCGTCGGGCCGCCAACGCCCGCAGCGCCACGCCCAGGCACACGCCCCACAGGCCGAGCACGACCAGGGTGGGGCCGAGGAAGTTGAGCCACGTACGGCTGTAGGACCACCCGCCGGGGCCGTAGCCCAGGCGCAGCGACAGGGTGACGCCGAAGCTGATCACCAGGAACATCGGCGCCGGCAGCACCAGGACCACGGCCTTGAGCCAGGTCGGCCCCGGCAGCAGGGGCCCGTCCGCGACCAGCCGTCGCGTCACCAGGCCCAGCAGGACGCCGATCGCGACCACGGCCAGATACGTCCACGTCGAGGTGATCGTGTCCAGCACCTTGAGCCACTCGTGATACCCGGACTTGAGCACCTTCGGGTCGAGCGCCGACTCCCCCGTGCCGGTGGCGGCCCGGCGCAGCTTGGCCCCGGGGGAGGTGTAGAGCAGACCCAGCCCGACCACGAGACCGACCAGGGCGGACACGTTCCACAGCAGTGCGAAGCGTTCCTTGCGGCGGATCGCGGCGGGCAGTGCCACCAGCGCGGCCACACCACACATGGCCAGCGAGACGACGGTGAACGGCTCACTGAGCATGCCGATGAACAGACCGACGACCCCGATCCCGATCACGGCCACCTGCCGGCGCTTGGGCGTCGTGGCGGTCAGGCACCAGAACAGGCTCCAGACACCGATCACGAACGGCAGGGTGTGCGAGATGGTGGCCGGCGCCCACAGCAGGGCCTGGTACGGGATCGGCATGGACAGGAAGACCGCGCACGTGGTGATCAGCGCGAGCAGCAGGTACACCGACGCGGGCGCCTCCCAGCCGAGCCGCGCCCACAGGGTGCGGTAGAGCAGGAACAGACCCGCTGCCAGGAACACCAACAGCAGCAGTGGCAGCACCTTGACGCCGGCGAGACCGTCGCCGTAGACCAGGCCGGAGACGAAGGCGTTGGAGACGCGGCCGTTCTGGGTGTTCCAGAAGTCGTCCATCAGGCCCCAGGTGCCCATGTCCCGGGCCTTCCACAGGACGCACCAGTCGTCCGAGCTGGGCCGCACGAAGAGTCCCAGGAACGCGCCGACCGACAACAGGATCCCGGCGACCGCCGCCCCCGTCAGAGCCCCGGCCCGAATCAACGTGGCGGTTGGGACGTGGGTTCCCGACGGGGATAGACCGAGACGGCGCACCAGCGACCCTTCCGAGGCGAACTACGATGATCGAGAGCGGGCCCAGGATACGGGCGGTCCGGGGGCCCGGCCGATTCGACGGGGGCCGCTGCGCCGGCTGCGGCGAAGCGGGCCACGGCTCGGCTCGTGCCAGACTAGCCATCGCCGCCAGGCGCTGGACCTTCGGACCCTGTGGAACCACGAACGCAGATTTCGAATCTGGTCATATAACCATGCCTCGATCTCCATACCTGCTCCGCACGCCGATCCGCCTGCGGTCTCTACCCCCACTGGAAGGCGCCGGTACGTGTCTCTCCCACGTCGTCTGAGCCGCGGATGGACGTTGGTCCCGATAGCCCTGGCCGTCCTGATCGGCATCGTGTTCCTGGTCCGTTCGCCCGGATCGTCGACCCCGTCGAAGGACGCTGCGGCCGCGCCCTTCCCCGAGGTCTACTCGCCGGACTTCCCGGGTGCGTACGTGCAGGTGGTGGCTCATCCCGATGACGACCTGTACTTCATCAACCCGGAGATCGAGAAGTCGATAGACCACGGCAGCGCGTCCACGACCATCTATCTGACCGCCGGCGAGGCCGACGGCTGGCGGGCGCCGTCGGGTTCGAAGCAGAAGTCGTTGGACCGCTCGCAGTACGCGACGGCCCGGCAGAACGGCCTGCGCCAGGCGTACGCGGAGATGGCGGCGGGCAACCGCAACGCCAAGTGGGAGCGCTCGACCCTGAAGACCCGGGTCGGCCTCGCCGAGGTGGACACGCTCGTGGCCAAGCCGCGCGTGCGCCTGGTGTTCCTGAACATGCTCGACGGCGGCGGGCATGTCGCGAAGGAGAAGCAGGTCGGTCTGCGGCAACTGTGGGAGGGCTCGATCCCGAGCATGCCCACGCTGATCCCGGCCGGCGGCCCGGTCAAGAACACCTACGCCTATACGAAGGACGCCCTGGTCGGCACGCTCACCGACCTGTACGCCCAGTTCGCGCCGACCAGTGTCCGCACCCTGGACCCGGATCCCGAGCCGCACGTCTACTCGCCCGAACCCGGCAAGGGTTACGTGGACCACCCGGACCACACCGCCGCGGCGCTCTTCGCCCAGGCGTCCCTGGCCGACTATCAGGGCCCGGGCAACTCGCGCCGCATCGTGGTCACCAGCTTCCGCGGCTACGGCAACGCCTTCTGGCCGAGCAACCTGGCCGCCGACGAGTTCAAGCGCAAGAAGTCGATCCTGGACATCTACGGCGGCGGCAACCCCGACCGCTGTTCGCTCGAATTCGGGTGTGGGGACCGGAACGTGGGCACGACCGCCGAGAAGTCGCTGTGGCCGCAGACCACCTACGCGCGCTACCCGGTCACGCCGACCTGGGCGGGCACCCTGCCGGACGGCCGGCTGACCGCGTTCGCGGTGCTGGACGGGCAGGTCAGCCAGTGGACCGAGAAGAAGGCGGGCAGCGGCACCTGGGGCAGCCCGGCCTATGTCGGCGGCGGCTGGCTGGCGCCCACGCTGAGCGTGGCCAAGACACCCGACGGCAAGCTGCGGCTGGTGGGTCTGCGGACCACCTTCGGCCCCACCGCGCCGACCCAGAAGCGCGAGATCGTGACCGCGACGCAGACCGAGCCGGGCGGCAAGTTCGGCCCGTGGTCGGTGATCGGCAACCCGGACGCGGCCGACCCGCAGCTCGCCCGCAACGTCGGGGTGCCCGCCGTGGCGGTGAACCAGGACGGTCGCATGTCGGTGTTCGTACGCAACGGCGGCCGCGGTTTGAGCAGCAGCACCGAACTGGCCAACGGCACCTGGGGCCCGTGGGCCAACCTGGGCGGCGCCGACCTCCAGGACGGCCTGGCCACCGTGACCACCCGCGCCGGCCGGATCGAGGTCTTCGCGTCGACCAGGGCCGGCATGGCGCGCTGGGCCCAGCCCAAGCCCAACACGGCGCTCGTGGCCGACCCGAGGTTCCGGGGTCCGGCGGTCTCCTCCGCCCCGACCGCGGTGATCGAGGCCGACGGCCGGATCGGCGTCTACGTCCGCAGGTCGCCCGACGGGGCGGTGATCGCGCTGCGCCAGACCGCGCCCGAGGGCGGGTGGGCGGCCGAGCCGCGCGACCTCGGTGTGCCGGGCGGCACCGGGACGGTCGCGGTGACACCGCGCGCCGACGGCAAGGTGGCCCTGGTCGTGCGCAACAACGGCGGCGGGGTGAGCAGCGCGGTGGCCGCGCCGGACCGGGACGCGCTGCCGCTGCGCTGGAACGACGACGGTCGCTACGTTCCGTACACCCCGCTGGCCGCGACGGACTCGACCGGTCGCACCGTGTTGCTGGCCCTGGGCCAGGACGGGCGCATGCTGGTCACCAGGCAGCAGGACCCCGTCGCCGCCGCACCGTTCGGCACTTGGCTGCCGATCGGCAACTAGCGGCGCGGTCGGTGTCGTGCGCACGGAAAGGCCCGGGCGCGCGACACCGACCGACCCGCGAACCACCCATGTGGAATCGCCGGTGGACGGAGCTTTTCACCGTGGGCGCCATCGGGTACCCGAAGCCGAAGTGCCGGAGCATAGGCTGATTGCCGCCGCACCGGTCGGCGCCGCCGCAACGAGAATGGGTGAAGAGATGACTCGCACTGACGGGGTGAGCGTCGTCGTCATCACGTACAACGACGCGACTCACCTGCCGGCCGCCATCGAGTCGGCCCTGGCCCAGGGTGATGTGGTCTCGGAGATCGTGGTGGTGGACGACGCGTCGACGGACGAGACCGGCCAGGTGTTGTCCCGCTGGCCGCGCGATCGGGTCCGGGTGGTGCGGCGTACCACCAACAGCGGTGGTTGCGGCGAGCCGCGCAACGACGGCACCGCCTTCGCGCAGTCCGGCTGGATCTGTTACCTCGACAGCGACGACGTGCTCCCGCCCGGCGCGGTCGAGGCGATGTATCGGGCCGCGGTCGACAACGACGTGGACTTCGTGGCCGGGCGGTGCGTGCGCCGCGAGTTGCCCGAGGAACGCGATGTGGCCTGGCATCCGCACCTGTTCGCGAAGCCGGGCGTGTACTCGATCGCCGAACGCCCGGAATCGTTGTGGGACACCCTCGCGGTGAACAAGCTCTACCGCCGCTCGTTCCTGACCGAGAATCACATCCAGTTCCCCGACGGCGCGGCCCACTACGAGGACTTCCCGTTCACCGCGAAGGTCTACGCGGCGGCCCGTCGCTTCGCGGTGATCGACGCGCCCGTCTACACCTGGAACGTGCGGCGCCGCACCTCCAAGCCGTCCATCTCGCTGCGTCGCGACCGCATCCGCAACTGGCAGGACCGGGTCCGGGCGCACGCCGATGTCGTCGAGATCATGCGCGACACCGGTGACGAGCACCTGGTGGACGCGGCCGAGCGCAAGTTCCTGGAGCACGATCTCTCGCTCTACCTGCGCGACCTGCACCGGCAGGAGGAGGAGTACCGCAACGAGTGGTGGGAGATCGCCCGGCAACATCTGTCCACGTTCGGCGTGCGGGCCTTCGTGGACGCGACGCCGTCCGCGCGCTGGGCCGCCGACGTGGTGCGCACCCGGGAGCGGCCGACCGCCGCCGCCCGGCTCGCCGAGCTGGCCGCGGATCCGCCGCGGCTGGTGCCGCCGTACTTCGGCGGACCCGAGACCCCGACCTGGGACGACGAGCGCCCGGCGGTCCCGCTCAGCGGTTTCCGCTCGGTGCCCACCGCCGGGCTGCCGATCGACGTCGAGGCGTCGGTGTCGGTCACCGGGGCCCGGCTCGCGCTGGACCTGCGGATCGCCGATCTGTACGGCCGGATCAGCGCCTCCGGGATCGCGCACGTCGAGATCGAACTGCGCGATCGACTCGGCACCACCAATCGGTCCCGGCCCGCGACCGTGACCGCCACCGCCGAGGACGGGTTCCTGCACGGGCGCGCGGTGCTGGACGGCGGCGCGCTGCGCGGCCTCGGCGCGTTCGCGACGTGGGACATCTGGGCGCAGGTGAGCTTTTGGGACGGGTCGGCCACCCATGTGCGAGTTCGCGCCGCCGGTGGCTCGGGGCTGACCCGGCACATGGTCCCGGACCTGCGTCGGGCCCTGCTGCTCGTGCAGCCCTACCGCACGGCCAACCACTCGCTTGGGGTGCGGGTCGCGGACGGCCCGCGCGGTGCGGCGGCCGTGGCCACCGCCCGATTCCGCCGCCGGTCCGGCTCCAAGACCTGACCCGTCGAGTGCTCTCGGGTGCGACCGGGTCGACGGTCGCACCCGTCGTCGACGATGCCGAGCGCCGGGGCCGGCCGTGGAACCGCTGCGGAGCCGGCCGCGTCCCTCCCAACGAACCTTCCAGGAGCCCCGTCCGAGGCCCGCGCGGTCGCTCTTCGGGCTGTGGATCCGGGTCGGCGCAGTGATTCGGGACAGGCTTTTCGTGCAAGAATGATCGGCGCTCGGGCTGCCGACCGTCTTCGACCAGGTCTGTGGAACCTCTTCGGCGACGCGGGTCGGACAGAACGCCTGCCAACGCGGCTGTGGCCTTGGGCCTGGTCCTGTCTTCAGACGAGAAACCGGTGAAGTCGATGCTCTTGTCTCTCGTGGTGCCGTGCTTCAACGAAGAAGCCGTACTGTCCACCTTCCACGAGACGATCCGCGCGGAGCTCAAGGACATCGGGGCCGACGTCGAGATCTGCTACGTCGACGACGGCAGCTCCGACGGAACGCTGCGGATCCTGCGCGAGCTGGCGGCCAAGGACCCGGCCGCCAAGTACACCTCCTTCAGCCGCAACTTCGGCAAGGAGGCCGCCATGTTGGCCGGCCTGGAGCAGGCCACCGGCGACGCCGTGGTGATCATGGACGCGGACCTCCAGCATCCGCCGGAGTTGATCCCGCGCATGCTGGATCTCCACCTCAAGGGCCACGATCAGGTGATCGCGCGGCGCAGCCGTGAGGGCGACAAGCGGTTCCGCAGTTTCCTCAGCAGCTCGTACTACAAGCTCGTCAACAAGTGGGTCGACGTCGAACTCGTCGACGGTGTCGGCGACTTCCGATTGTTGTCGCGGCAGGCACTGAATGCGCTGCTGTCGATGCGCGAATACAACAGGTTTTCCAAGGGCCTGTATTCGTGGATCGGATACGACTCGGTTCTCTTCGAATACAAGAATGTCACCCGCGAACTCGGACAGACCAAGTGGAGTTTCGGCAAGCTCCTCAATTACGGCCTGGACGGTTTGATCTCGTTCAACAACCGGCCGTTGCGGGTGGCCATCTACTTCGGCCTCGTGTTGTCCGCGCTGTCGCTCGCGTACACCATGATTCTGATCGGCATCGCGATCTTCCAGGGCATCCAGACGCCCGGTTACATCACCATCATCGCGGCGGTGACCGGTCTGGGCGGGCTCCAGATGACGATGCTCGGTCTGATCGGCGAGTACATCGGCCGTATCTACTACGAGACCAAGAACCGCCCGCACTACCTGGTCCGCGAGAGCACGGAGACGCGGGTGCCCGCGCCGCAGATGGCCGCCGCCATCCGGGAGACCTCGGCGAACGCCGCGCCCCGAGGGGTCGGCCGCTGATGCTGCGTCAGGCCATTCGCTTCGCGCTCGTGGGTGTGGTGAACACCGGCACCTACTACCTGCTCTACCTCGGGTTGCGTCATGTGGTGCCGTATCTGGCGGCCCACGTCACCGCCTTCATCCTGAGCATGATCGGCTCGTTCTTCATGAACACGTACTTCACCTACAAGGTGCGGCCCACGTGGAAGAAGTTCCTGCTGTTCCCGCTGACCAACGTGACGAACTTCGTGATCACCACGGTGGGCGTCTACGCGCTGGTGTCGTGGGCGTCGATGGACGAGCGGATCGCGCCGCTCGTCGCCGCCGCCGCCGCGATCCCGGTGACGTTCGTGGTCTCGCGCAAGGTGATGATCCCCGGAACCGAACCGCAGCACCGCGTCACCGAGTCGGACTCGACGCCGGTGTCGTGAAGCGGACCGGCCCGCGTCGCCCCGGCCCGGCCTGAGCCGGGGCGAACGGCTCGGCGGTTACGCTGAAGTCATGAAGTGGCTTGTCACCGGCGGCGCCGGATACATCGGGACACATGTCGTGCGGGCGCTGCTCGCGGTCGGCGAGGACGTGGTCGTGGTCGACGACCTGTCCTCGGGCACCCGCGAGTTGGTCCCGGAGAAGGTGCCACTGGTGGTCGGCTCGGTGCTGGATCGGGCACTGCTCGACGAGGTCTTCCGGGCGCACGCCGTGGACGGTGTGGTGCACATCGCGGGCCGCAAGCAGGTGCCCGAATCGGTCGCGCGCCCCCTCTACTACTACGAGGAGAACGTCGAGGGTCTGCGCACCCTGCTGGCGGCCATGGTCGAGGCCGAGGTCACCCGGATCGTGTTCTCCTCCAGCGCCGCCGTCTACGGCATGCCCGACGTCGACCTCGTCGACGAGGACACCCCGTGCGTGCCGATCAACCCGTACGGCGAGAGCAAGCTCGTCGGCGAGTGGATGATCAAGGCCACGGCGCGCGCGCACAAGATCTCGTACGCCTCGTTGCGCTACTTCAACGTCGCGGGCGCGGGCGCGCCGGAGCTCGCGGACAAGGGCGTGTTCAACCTGGTGCCGATGGTGCTGGAGAAGTTGACGGCGGATCAGGCGCCGATGATCTTCGGGGACGACTACGACACCCCGGACGGCACCTGCGTGCGCGACTTCATCCACGTGGTGGACCTGGCCGAGGCGCACGTGGCCGCCACCCGTCGGCTCGCTGGCGATCCGGACGCGCGCCTGGTGCTGAACGTGGGTCGCGGCGAGGGCACGTCGGTGCGCGAGATGGTGGAACTCATCGGCGAGGTCACCGGTTTGCGCGACTTGGCTCCGGAGGTGCGGCCGCGGCGTGCGGGCGACCCGGCCCGGGTGGTGGCGAGCGCCGACCTGATCACCACCGAGTTGGGCTGGAAGGCCCGGCACGACACGTCGGACATGGTGCGCAGCGCGTGGGCCGGTTGGCGGACGCCCCGCGGCTGAGCCGCGGGGCGGGTGGCGTCGCGCCGGGGCCGTCGGCCGCCGGCGCGACGCACCTCGGTCGCCGGTGAGGATCGCCCGGGACCGTGCGGTGGGCGGGAAGTGGCCCGGGACGAATCGGATATGCGGCATTTGACCTGTGGGGCGAATCACGCCCGCCGCGGGTGCGGGCGTTCGCAGCGGTGGGCAAAGGCGCGTTCGCGCGACGCTACCCGCGATGCCGATGTGACGAGCGGGGCGTAGGTGATCGATTCCGGGCGTTCGGTATGGACGGCGACCCGGGGCCACTGTCACGCATTTCCATCGGATCCGGCACGGAACGCCAACTACGGTCCTTTCCGTAAGGGATCATCTACATTGCGCTCAACCGCAAATCGGATATTCGACGTCTATCCGACACGGACTTGTGATCTACGTCCGGGCCTGCTTAGCGTTCGATCCGTCCGTATCCCACACGGACCCCGATCGCCGGTACGCCGAATCCTGTCGCCGGCCGTTCGGGAGGCTGACGAGCACCACACGACAGGAGCGGGGGAACCACAGGTGAACCGCCGCGAACGGCCCCGATCGAAACGATCGGACGCCGCGAACGGCTTGGGGTGAAGCCACGTCCTTCGGGATGTGGCCGGGCTATCGATCTCCGGCCCGAATCCGACAGCTCACCTCGTAGGCGTGGGAGAGGATCCAGCCATGCTGTCCGGAACCGGGCGTCATCGCCGTCGCAGCACCAGTAGGACCACGCGTCTGATCGCCGCGGCGGGTGTCGCCGGAGTCGGCGTCGCCATGCCGATCATCGGCGCGGGCACGGCCCAGGCCGCCTCCGTGAGCACCTGGGACAAGGTCGCCCAGTGCGAGAGCACGGGCAACTGGCAGATCAACACCGGCAACGGCTTCTACGGCGGCCTGCAGTTCACCCAGAGCACCTGGAACGAGTTCGGCGGCACGCAGTACGCCGCGCGGGCCGACCAGGCGACCAAGGGCCAGCAGATCGCGATCGCCGAGAAGGTGCTCAAGAGCCAGGGCCCCGGTGCCTGGCCGGTGTGCTCGGTCAAGGCGGGCCTGACCCGAGGCGGCGCGACCCCCGACGTGGACACCGGCTCCTCGGCCGGCAAGACCGCGCCGAAGTCGACGCCCAAGACCGAGTCTCCCAAGGCCGAGACGCCGAAGAAGACGGTCGCCGCGCCCAAGATCGAGGTCAAGACCGAGGCGCCCAAGACCGAGACGCCGAAGACCGAGACGCCCAAGACCGAACCGGTCGCCAAGGCGGACTCCGCCGCCACGTCGTCCTACGTCGTGGTCGCCGGCGACACGCTCTCCAAGATCGCCGGCGCCGCGCATGTGCCCGGCGGTTGGCCGAAGTTGTACGAGGCCAACAAGAGCGTCGTGGGCGACAACCCCGACCTGATCTTCCCGGGCCAAAAGCTCGCGGTCGACGGCAAGGCCGCGCCGAAGATCGAGGTGCAGAAGCCGCAGGCCCCGAAGGCCGAGACCCCGAAGGCGGAGACGCCGAAGGCGGAGACGCCGAAGACGGAGACGCCGAAGACGGAGACCGCCAAGCCGGCCACGCCGAAGACCTCGGTCAAGACCGAGGCCGCCAAGACCGACTCCAAGCCCGCCTCGGCGAGCACCGAGAAGGCTTCCGGCTCGTACGTCTCCCCGGTCTCCGGCGCCACGCTCACCGCGAGCTTCGGCTCCGGTGGCTCGCGTTGGTCCAGCGGCAGCCACACCGGCCAGGACTTCGCGGTCTCGACCGGCACCACGGTGCGCGCGGTCACCTCGGGCACCGTCGTGTCGGCCGGTTGGGGCGGCGCGTACGGCAACGAGGTCGTCATCCGGCACGCGGACGGCAAGTACACCCAGTACGCGCACCTTTCCTCGATCTCGGTCAAGGCCGGGATGAAGGTGCAGACCGGCCAGAAGATCGCGCTCTCCGGCGCGACCGGCAACGTGACCGGCCCGCACCTGCACTTCGAGGTCCGCACCACGCCGAACTACGGCTCCGCGGTCAACCCGATGACGTGGCTTCGCAGCCACGGCGTCAACGTCTGATCCACCGCTCTCCCGCGCCGAACGGCGGGCGTTCCCCTCGGGGAGCGCCCGCCGTTCGCGTGTCGGGACGGGCGGCACCCGGTCGGCCCGGCCGAATGCCGGGGGCGCGGTCAGGACGGCCGGGCGGTGCGCAACGTGCCGTCCGGCCCGAGCCACAGGGCGACCGGCGCTCCGGCGCCGTCCGACGCGAGGGTGGGACCGACCGCGACCGCGGGCTCGTCGAGCACGAGCGCCGCGCCGGCCGGCCCGACCAGGACCGGGCGGCCGCGGTCGTCCCGGGTGCCCAGGTCCGTGGTGCCGTCCGGCCGGGGCAGCGGGTACAGCGCCTCGTAGCCCGCGCCCGCGCCGCGCGAGGCACCCGGCGACCAGGTGCCGGGCCCGACTTCGAGCACACTCGCGATCTCCGCGGCGCCGGCCCGCCGGTAGGCGACGCCGATCCGACCGTCGGCGCCCACCGACGCCGCGGGCGGGCCCACCGGCCGCTCGGCCGCGATCGTGCCGGGCGGGCCCGACCGGTCGCCGACCACGTCCCAGTGGCGGATGCCCTCGCGGGCCGTGCCGAAGACGCTCACCCCACCGTCCGGGCGGGTCACCGCACTCAACCCCTCGACGATCTCGCCGCCGCCCAGGTCCCGCCAGGGGGACCACGCCTCGCTGCCGGCCGGCCGGAAACGGGTGCTGATCCCCTTGTCCCGATTGCGCACGAACACGTGCAGCCCACCCGTGCCGTCGGCCTGGACCACCGGTGCGCCCGGGCCGCGTTCGCCGTCGTCGGGGCTGCCCAGGGCCCGCCATGGGCCCAATGTGCCGCCGGGCGTCGCCTCGGTCGCGGTGACGATCTCGAACCGGTCCCGATCGGCACGCCGGGCGCCGCCGATCCGCAGCGCGAACACCGCGATCCGACCGTCCGCCGTGCGCACCGCAGCCGGCCCCGGGGCGAGTTCGCCGTCGCCGGGACCGGGCATCGACCGCGCCGGGGACCAGGTCGCGGCGCCGACGCCGTCCTGGGTCCAGCGGGTGATCCGGCCGCCGAGCACCGCCCACGCGGTCAGCCGGCCGTCCGCGCCGAGCACCGGCCGGGGACCGGCGTCCGGGAAGCGATACGTGGTGCTCTGCGGCCAGTTGCTGCGCGCGGCGGTGTCGCGCACCTTGAGATCGCCGCAGTCCACCCGTCCCGGGCAGTACCGCACCCGGTCGGTCCAGCCGTACACCCGGGTGATCCCGTCCTTGCGCTCGCGGGCCTCGGGCGCGAGATTGTGCGGCCAGCGCTCGTTGTAGTAGCCCCGGTAGGCGATCGCCGCCGCGTTCGCGGCCGGCCGCGTGTCGTTGTACCGGCGCAGCGCCTCCCAGGTGAACCGCGCGGCGGCGGTGTGGTCCTGGTGGTCCGAGACGCCGCCGTTGTCCGCGTGCGCCGGGTGTGCCCGGTCGTGCCGTTGTCGATCGGGGTCCGGGTCGAGCGTGCGCACCACGGTCGGCGTCTGGGCCCGCATCAGATCCGCGAGCGAGTCGATCAGACCGTCCCGGGTGTACGCGTACGGCCCGCCGGCCGGTTCGTCCCGGGCGGCCAGCGTGTCGAGTTCGCGTTCCGTGCCGTTCCACAACGTGCGCAGCCGCCCGTGCGCGCCGATGCCCTCCTCCTTGCGGGTGTTGAGGAACACCAGCTTGATGTTCGGGGCGTCCACCAAGTGGTCGAGTTCGGCGTGCGCGCCGTCGCGCAGCCGCACGCTGTGCCGCTCCCAGCGCGCCGCACGATCCCCCAGCGCCATGAACGCGTACGCGGCGCGCGAGCCGTTGTTGCGCGCGGCCGCGTACGCCGACGGATCCGGGCGTCCACCCGGCCCATTGCGTCCGTCCGCCTCGCCGGCGGTGAGAAAGACCGTCACGCTGTCCGTGCCGGCGCGCACCGCCCGATCGACGTCGGGGTTCATGAAGTAGAGGTCGTCGTCCTGATGCGCGACCACCTGCATCACCGCGCCGGTCGGGCCGGACCGCGGCGCCAGGGTCTCGATCCCGATCGGCGAGGTCGGCGCGTGATACGGGGGCGACCCGTAGGGCCCGGTCACCTTCACCACCGCGAGCGCGAAGCCGAGCGCCAGCACGCCGACCACCGCGGTGAACCTGCCGGTGCCGGGGATCATCGCCATCTCGGCCGGGGCCTTTCTGCTGTGCCGTCGCGGGCGGACCGCCTCATCATCGCCGGTCGGCGACCGCGACCCGCACCCGGCACATCCGACGCACCGCGCACGGCCGGCGTGGCCGCGCGACCCGTGCGCCGGATCGCCCCCGCGCTCAGCGCGCCCGTGCGCCGCCCGACCCCGCGGTGCGCGGCTCGGCCGCGGCGGGCAGGCGGGCCGGCACCTTCCCGCCTGCGGCCCCGGACCCACCGGACCCACCGGGGTCGGCGGCCGGACTGCCCGCGCCCGAGTCGTTGTTCGTCGAACCGGGGCGGCGGTCCGGCAGCGACTTGGCGCCCTCGGGAGTGACCCGGGTGGCGCCGATGTAGTCCGGCTTGTCGATCGGGCCGAACTTGATCACCGTGCCGGTGTAGGGCGCGTGGATCATCTGGCCGTTGCCGACGTACATCCCGACGTGGTGGATGCTGCGCGGGTCGCCCAGGTCGGTGGCGAAGAACACCAGGTCGCCCGGGAGCAGTTGGTCGCGGGAGGGATGCCGACCGGCGTTCCACTGGTCGTTGGCCACCCGGGGCAGCTTGATGCCCACGGTGTCGTAGGCGGCCTGGGTCAGCCCCGAGCAGTCGAACCGGCCGCCGTCGGCCGCGGTGCCCTCGCCGCCCCACAGGTAGGGCGTACCGAGCTTGGTCTGCGCCCAGTTGACCGCACCGGCCGCGAGCGCCATCGGCTGCAGCGGGGTCTGCACCACGCCGAAGCTCTGCTCCAGCGAGCGGATGGACTTCACGTAGTCCTGGGTCTGGGTGTACGGCGGGATGCCCTTGTACTGCATCACCCGGTACGCCCCCGCGTTGTACGCGGCGAGCATGTTGTTGGTCCGGTCCCCGGGCACCGAGGCGACATATTTGGCCAACGAGCAGTCGTAGCGCGCGGCGGCCGGGATGGCGTCGGCGGGATCCCACGGACTGGACTTGCCGTCCCCGTTGCCGTCGGTGGCCCATTCCGGCCACGTGGTGGGCATGAACTGGGCGATGCCCTGGGCCCCCACGTTGCTCACCGCGTTCGGGTCGAAGCCGCTCTCCTGGTAGAGCTGCGCGGCCAGCAGCGGCGGCGAGATCTCCGGGCACAGCCGGCCCCACTTGTCGATCGCCGCCGCGTACGCGGCGGGCACCGTGCCGGGCGCGAGCGTCATCGAGCCGCCGGCCCCGGTCTGGCTGCCGGACGCGGATTGCATCGCACCGACGCCTACAGTGAGAAGACCGACGAGACCGAAGGGGACCGCGAATGCGATGCCACCGGCCACCCAGGCTTTGCGCATCGCAGGCACCCCCGATTCTCCGCGGCCGGGACGGGCCGCGACGGACACTCCGAGCACATTGTGCGCGCCGAGATTGCTCAGCGCAATCACCCGTGATACACACAGTGAGCAGACACACTTGCCGAGGTGGTAGCCCGATCGGCTTCCCCACAGCACAATAAACGAACGACCCACTCCTCCGGTCGAATGCGACCGGAGGCAACCAAAAGCCCGACCTCGGGGGCGGTGAACAACGTGTTTCTTGGCGAAGGCAACGGCGGCAACGGCGACATCAATACGATCATCGGCGGCATAGCTCCGAACTGGGGCCCGTTCGCAAGGCTGGGCGGCGAAGCCCGGATCATGGTCGAGGTGATCATGGCCGTGGCCCTGCTGCTATGCCTGGCCATTGCGATCTGGGGCGCTGCGAAGCAACGCATAGGAGCCACCGCGATGCGCGACACGTTCAGCGCGGAGCAGGGCAAGGGCCTCATCATCGCCGGTCTGACCGGCGTCTTCATCATCGGATCGCTCGGGACGCTGTTCACGATTGTGTACGGGATGGCGATCTAGACCGATTCGCACCCTGCCGTCCTCAAGGTGGCGAATCCCGTGGTGTTTTGTCCCGGGCGCGGCGCACTTCGGTGCGCCGTGCGCCCCGAAAACGGAATGCCCCATTCCGCATTCGAGGCAAAGCAGCAATTCGGGTCCCTTTACCGGACAATCGAGCCTGTGTTCACACATCGGTACGGCGCCACCGGAATGAGTTCCCGTCTGGGAAGATCGTTCCGGCTGCAACCGAACCCGGCGGTACTCCGCCCCCGGGGACTGTGTTGTGCGCGCAGGTCGTCCGTATCTTCCGGCCTGCCGCGGTGAGGGGGGACAGGCCATGAACGACGAGGAACCCGCCACGCGTACCCGGCTGCCCAGACCCACCTCCTCACCGGAGAGTCCGCAGCCCAGGCGCAACCCCATACTGTCCGGGATCGGCGTCGTCGTGGTGATCGCCGTGGTCATCGTGTCCCTGCTGTTCGCCGCGAACCGCTCCGACCAGGACGGCGGCTCGACCGCCAAGGACACCGGGCAGACCTCCCCGGCCGACTCGTCGAACCCCGGCGGACCGCCGCTGTCCGCCGCGCAGTTGCCCGACCGCACCGAGTCCGGCGTGCCGGTCGGCTACCCGCAGACCGCGGAGGGCGCCCAGTCGGCGGCGGCCAACTTCGTCGTCGCGTACGGCTCGGACCGGATGTTCCGGGCCCAGCCCCGGGCCGCGATCATCGCCGCGATCACCGACCCGGCGATCCGCGACGGTCTGCTCGCGCGCGTCGACCAGGTGTTCCGCGCGCAGACCGCGACATTCGGCCTTCAGCCCGACGGAAACCCGCCCAAGGGCCTGACCTTCGTTTGTCGGGCCGTGCCGATGGGCACCAAGTCCGTTGTCTTCACCCCTGCTTCGGCGACGGTGGAGGTCTGGAGCGTGGGCGTGGTGGGCCTCGCCGGGCCCGACTCCACCAAGCCGGTGGCCGAGGCGTGGAACACCACCACGATGAAGATGTCGTGGGTGTCCGGCGACTGGAAGCTGGTCGAGTTCAGCCAGAAGGAGGGCCCGACTCCGGTCTCCGGATTGCAGGATCCGTCCAGCGCCAAAGACATCGCCAAGGCCGACGGGGAGTTCGGGGAATTGCGCCATGCACGCTGACCGGGGACGCCGCAGCCTTCGCAACCGATTCCCGACCCTGGGCGGGACGCTGACCGCAACCGCGGCCGTCGTCGTGCTCGGCGCCACGCGCGCCTGGGCCGAGCCCACACCCGGCGCCACACCGGGCGCCACACCCGGGGCGACGCCCGGCGCGACCGCACCCGCCAACAAGCCGGAGTGCGAACTGCTCACCGGCCCGGCCAAGGACATCTGCAACAACGGCGGTCCCGGCGCCCCGGGCGGCGGCACGCTGGGCACGGTCACCGACCCGCTCGGCTCGATCGCCAAGGGCTGCGCCGACGCCGCGACCTGGATCATCGACAAGCTGGCCGGCGCGGTCAACGACACCACCCAGGTGGACTTCACCAACCCCGGATTCCTGCGCCAGTACGCCGTGGTGTTCGCCGCGTCCACCTTCCTGACCCTGATCCTGTGGATCCTGGCCGTCGCCAAGCGCGCCGTGCGCGGGGTCCCGATCGGCACCGCGGTCAGCGAGGCGATCGGCTATCTGTGGCTCGCGGTGATCGCGTCCGCGTTCACCCCGTTGATCCTCTACTTGGCAGTCTCGATGACCGACGCGATCACCGCGGCCATCGCGACCGGCACCCAACAGGACACCAACAAGTTCCTCGGCGGCTTCTCCAAGGCGCTCGATCCCGCGAGCGATCTCGGCGGCGGGCCGGTGATGCTGATCTTCGTGTCGCTGCTCTCGATGGCCGCCGCGGCCGTCCTGTGGGTCGAACTCCTGGTCCGCGCGGCGATGTTGTACGTCGGCGCGATCCTGGGCACCGCGGTGTACTCGGGGCTGGTGGACAAGGCGATGTGGCACCACGTGCGCCGCTGGGCCGGGATCATGATCGCGGTGCTGCTCGCCAAGCCCGTGGTCGTGATCGTGCTCGGGCTGGCCACGGCGGTCACGTCCGGCGGCAAGGACGACGCGTTCTCCTCGGTGCTCTCCGGCCTGGCGATCCTGTTCCTGTCCATCTTCGCCAGCGTGCTCATCTACCGATTCGTGCCCAGCATCGGCGACGACATGGCCGCGCTGCACAGCAGTCGCAAGGCGATGCAGTCGGCCGGTCCCGCCTCGATGGTCAACGGTCCGGCCACGTACATGAAGCAGGGCATCCAGGCACACGCCTCACGGGGATCGACCGGTTCCGGATCTGCCCCGGTGACCGCGAACGCCGTATCGTCGGGCATTGCGGCCCATGGCACCAGGGGCGGAGGATCGGGCGGCGCCCCGACACCGGCACCACCGCCTCCGGCCAATCCCGCGGCAACGCCTCACGCGAGGAACGGTAAAGAGTAATGACTACGCAACCGGTCGCCCGACGCCGCACCTTCTTGATCGGCAAGGCCAAACCCTCGGCGGTGATCGGCAAGAACCGCGAGCCCGGCGAGATCTTCCTGATCATCGCCGCCGGTGGACTCGCGCTGCTCTGGGGCCTGTTGGTACCGATCCTGCCACTGCGCATCGCCGGTCTGGTCGGCTTCCCGGTGCTCGCGTTCGCCGCCGTGTACATGCCGTACAAGAAGCGCACGTTCTACCGCTGGTGGGAGATCAACCGCACCTACAAGCGCACCCTCAAGCGCGGCGCCACGTATCGGTCGGCCGTCACCGAGGCGGGCACCAAGCTGACCGGGCAGGGCGTCGCGGTCGGCGCACCGCCCGGGGTCGGTCGGGTGGCCTGGGCGAGCGTGCCGTTCGGACCGGACGATCTGACCGTGCTGATGCACCTGGAACGGCGTACGGTCACCGCCGCGATCGAGATCGAGGGCCCCGGCGTGGGGCTGCGCGACTCGGAGGACCAGGAGGCGCTGGTCGAGCGGTTCGGCACGCTGCTCAAGCACGTGGCCAACGGCGACGGCTTCGTCACCCGGCTCCAGGTGCTGGCCCGCACGCTGCCGGCCGACCCGGACGCGCACGCCAAGGACGTGGCCCGACGCGGCGACCACCAGGCGCCGATGTGGGTGCAGGACTCGTACGAGCAGCTCCAGTCGATGGTGTCCACGTCGTCCGAGCAACACCGCGCCTACCTGATCGCGTGCATGCACTACACCCGCGAACTGGCCGCCGAGGCCAATGTGATGGGCAAGGGCGACAAGGGCATCGGCGTGGTGATGGCGCGTGAACTCACCGATGTGTGTGCCCGGTTGACCGAGGCGGACATCCGGGTCCGGCAGCCGCTGAACGAGGCGCGGCTGGCCTCGCTGATCCACTCGATGTACGACCCCGAGCACCAGATCGACGCGTTCGAGGGCATGCAGGCGCGTTACGCGTGGCCCGCCGAGTTGGACGCGACGCACCCGAACTACCTGGAGGCCAAGACCCGCGAGTCGGACTCGGCCGAGCCGTGGTGCCACGCCACCGCGTGGATCAAGGAGTGGCCGCTGACCCCGGTCGGCGTCAACTTCCTGGCCCCGCTCCTGGTGCACACCCCGGACGTGATCCGCACCGTCGCGGTCACCATGGACCTGGAGCCCACCGATATCGCGATCGAGCGCATGCTCACCGAGAAGACCAACGACGACGCGGACGCGGCCCGCGCGGCCAAGATGAACCGGGTGGTCGACCCGCGCGACATGGCCCACACCGGCCGGGTCGACCAGCGCGGCGAGGACCTGGCGGGCGGCGCGGCCGGGGTGAACATCGTCGGCTACATCACGGTGTCCTCGCGCAATCCCGACCAACTCTCCCGGGACAAGCGCACCATCCGCGCGTCGGCGGGCAAGTGTTTCCTCAAACTGGAGTGGTGCGACCGCGAGCAGCACCGCGCGTTCGTCAACACGCTGCCGTTCGCGACGGGGATTCGAAAGTGAGCGTCGGCGGTGTCGCCGCGGACGGGACTGATGGGGTGATCACGTGTCGGGTGTGATGTCCGCGTTGACCCAAGGATTCTCCGGCATCATCTTCGGCCGGGGCGAGACCCAGCGGTTGCCGGTGCGCACGTCCACCGGCCAGGCCCAGGCGGTCTACCTGCCCACGGCCGCACCCGGGCTGGGCGACTCGGGCGTGATCATCGGCCGCGAGGTCTACTCCGGCAAGGGCTACATCTACGACCCGTTCCAACTCTACGGTCAGCAACTGCCCGCGCCGCACTGGCTGGTCCTGGGCGAGTCCGGGAACGGCAAGTCGGCGCTGGAGAAGACGTACGTACTGCGCCAATTGCGCTTTCGCGACCGCCAGGTGGTGGTCCTGGACGCACAGGGCGAGGACGGCGTCGGCGAGTGGAACCTGATCGCCGAGGCGCTGGGGGTCAAGCCGGTCCGGCTGGACCCCAACGACTTCTCCGGGGAGGCGGTGCGGCTCAACCCGCTCGACCCGGCGATCGCGGTCACCGGGCAACTGGCGCTGCTGCGCACCATCATCGAGGTGGCGATGGGCCACACGTTGCAGGAGCGGGCCGGATACGCGCTCAAGGCCGCGCACACGCACGTGATGCGCACCGTGCACGGGCGGCAGCCGATCCTTCCGGACATCGTCGAGGCACTGCGCAATCCGACCCCGGAGTCGTGCGAACTGCTCAGCCTGGACGTCAAGGACGTGCGGGTCTGGGGTCTGGACGTCGCGCTGGTCCTGGACCGCCTCACCGACGGCGACCTCAAGGGCATGTTCGAGGGGCCGACCACGGACGGCATCGACCTGGACTCGCCGCTGATCATCTTCGACCTGTCGCACATCGACCGGAACTCGATCGCGATGCCGATCCTGATGGCGATCGTCGGCGTGTGGCTGGAGCACACCTGGATCCGGCCGGACCGGGTCAAGCGCATCTTCCTGGTCGAAGAGGCGTGGCACATCATCAACAGCCCGTTCGTGGCCCAGTTGTTCCAGCGCCTGCTCAAGTTCGGCCGGCGACTGGGTCTGTCCTTCGTCGCGGTGGTGCACCACCTCTCCGACGTGGTGGACGGTGCGGCGGCCAAGGAGGCGTCCGCGATCCTGAAGATGGCCTCGACCAGAACCGTGTACATGCAGAAGGCGGACGAGGCGCGCGCGACCGGGAAGGTGCTCGGTCTGCCCAGGTGGGCGGTGGAGATCATCCCGACCCTGACCCCGGGCATCGCGGTCTGGGACGTCAACGGCAACGTGCAGGTGGTCAAGCATCTGATCACCGACACCGAACGGCCGATGGTCTACACCGACCGCGCGATGACCGAGGACGCGGTGGAGGAACGAGTGCGTGCCGAGGCGGCGTTGGCCGACGATCCGGCGGCCTAGATGGGGTCCTACGGACACCCGCCGCACCCACGTGAGCCGACGCCGGGTCGGGCGCCCGCGCAGGGCGTCCCGGACGGCCTGCTGATCGCGGGCCTGCTGCTGTTGGTCGCCGGCACCGCGGTGATCTGGCTGTCCACGGGGCTGGCCGCGCTGGCGAGCGGCAAGGACTGGCCGGACGAGGTCGGTTACAAGAACTCGGCGCTGGCGATGCGCTCGCTGCTGGGCGATCCCGACGATCTGCCGCACGCGTGGCCGGACACCCCGCCGGGGCAGTTGCCCTCCCCCACCGCGTTCTGGTGGTCGTTCGGCGTCGTGGTGCTGCTCGTGCTGGTCGCGGTGGGTCGGGTGTTCTGGTGGTGGTTGCGCCGGGCGAGCGCGAAGGCCGCGGCGCGGGCGGCCGGCGCGGAATCGGCGAATTCAGTTGCCCCGAAACGGAATCAGCGGCTCCCGGACGGGGAATGATGCGCATGCGTGTCTCTGCCGAGGGCGCCCCTTGATCGTGGCCGGGCCTGGTCGCCGCGTGGCCGTACGGTGACCCGGCGATCGGCCCGACCCACCATGTTCGTGGCCGCATGGCCCTGTGGGGGATTTGGCTCGCGGGGGCGTTCGGTTCCGTGGGGTGGCCTCGAACGCCGGCCGGGCTGAAGGTGCTTGCGGAGGTCTCGGATGCCGGGCGGACCGAAGGCGGGTAGGCGTTCGGTTGCTTACGGTGGCCTCGGGTGCCGGACGGGCCGAAGGCGGGGCTGCGTTCGTCGGTGGCCTCGGGTGCCGGGTGGGGTCGAGGCGGGGCGGCGTCGGGTTGCTTGGGGGTGGGCGGGGCGGGGTCAGTCCGTCCAGGTCATGCATTCTTCGCAGCGGTAGGCGCGGGGGCCGGACTTGTATTCGACCTTGTCGGATTTGCGGTAGTACTTGCAGGCACGGTTCTTGCAGACGATCGGGTGGCCGTCGACCGCCTCGGTCGGTAAGGGGACCGTGTCGTAGGTGCACGGCGTGGGTGGGAGCTTCTTGTAGTAACCCCCGGTGGCGGGCAACGCGGTCGGGTCGAACGGCGCGTACGCGGCCCCGTCGGAGATCCCCTCGGACACGCTCATGCGCAACTCCTTCGTCTCCCGGCCGTGTGCCGCATGTCGCCGCACGTTAGCCGAGAATCGGGGACGGGACGGGTGATTCGGGACGGTTTCCGCCCGAAGGGTCGACGGGGCCGCAGGATTCAGCCGCGCGTGGTCGGGCCGACCGCGCGGTGTTGCACGGCGATCGCGGCGAGCACCAGGGCGCCGCCGAACAGCCGCTCCGGGCCCAGTCGTTCGCCTTGGAGGAAGGCGGCGAGCACGGTCGCGGTCAGCGGTTCGAGCAGCACCGCGACGATGCCGCCGCCCACGTGCGTCCGGCCGAGCGCGGTGAAGTAGGCGACGTACGCCCCCGCGGTGGGCACCACGCCGAGGAAGAGCACCGCACCCAGGGTGTCGGCGCGCATCGGCACGGCCATCCCGACCACCAGCCCCGCCGGCAGCAACAGGCCGCCGCCGAACAGGAATCCGAGCCCGGTGGCGGTGACCCGGTCGAGCCCGGGCAGGTCCGGCCGGGTGTCCAGCGTCAACACCGCGAACCCGCCGGCGGCCACCAGCGCGAATCCGATGCCGACGAGTGCGCCGCGGTCGCCGCCGACGGGTGAGCCGAGCAGCAGGGCCAGGCCCAGGGCGGCCGCGGTCAGGCTCGCGATCGCGATCCGTCCGGGTCGGCGGCGCTCCAGCACGGCGGAGCCGATGGTGACCATGATGTGCACCGCGACCATGGTGGTGAGCGTGGCCAGGCTCACCGACGTGGCGAACACGGCCGCGAAGTAGGCGGCCTGGAACACCGTGAACAGCGCGCCGAGGCCCGCGATCCGGCCGAGTTCGGCCCGGCTCGGGCGACGTACCCGCAGCCGCCCCGAGGCGAGTGCGTAGGCGGTGATGAACACACCGCCGAGAAGCAGCCGATAGGCCGCGACGGCCACCGGATGCAACCCGGCTCGGGTGGCCAACAACGAACCGGCGATGCCGCCGGTCCCCCACAGGACTCCGGCGAGGACGAACAGATCGAGCCCGGATCGGGTATTCCGGGCAGCGTGCAGGAAGGTACGAACAGACATGGGAATGCTCCGACTTCGACGCCTACAGGGCAACGTCGGAGCGGGGCGGCACCGGTTCGGGCCAGGCCGAGCAGGGGCCGCGACCCGGGACTACCGGATCGGACCCGGGGACGCCCCGCTCAGTGGCGGGGCGGCGGGCAGATGGACCAGGCGTGGTGCATGGGCTACACCCTAGGGCGTGTCTTCGATCCCGGCGGGGGATCGAGGACACGTCCCGGGCCCGGCCGGAGCGGTCAGACCCATTCCAGCAGGCGGGCCGCGTGTGCCCGCACGGGGCACGGCGCGGGCACGCCGCAGTCGCACCCGCCGGAGGCGACCGGTCGGTGACGGATCAGCGTGCGGGTGACCACCATGCGGTACTCGAGCAGCGGATCCTCGGCCGGGCGCGGGGACCTCGGTCGCGGCGCGCGCAGGACGCGCGGAGCCGGCCTGGACAGGCCCGCGGGCAGCGGTCGGTCCAGCCGCTCGATGTCGGTCCGTTGCCTCGGAATGCGCAGTCGCATGTATCCGGTCTCTTTTCTTCAGGTGTCCCGCCGTGGCGTGCACCCGAACGTGGCAGCGCTCGGGCCCGCCGGATCACTCCGTGTCCAGGCGCCCGCCCGCGTCCGGCTGGGATTCCTCGACCCGTGCCAGCATGCCGCGCAGACCGGCCGCGAGCGCGTGCCGCTCGGCCGGACCCAGGTCCTGGAGCAGGGCGGCCTCGAAGACCGCGGCCTCGCGGACCACCCGCAGCCAGACATCGCGACCGGTGCCGGTCAACTCGACGATCACCCGCACCCGGTTCTGCTCGTCCCGGGTCCGGGTGACCAGGTCCTCGGCGACCATGCGGTCCAGCCGGTGCGTCATCGCGGCGGGCGTCAGGCCCAGTCGGCGGGCCAGGTCACCGGGGCTGAGCCGGTAGGGGCGCCCGACCAGCACCAGGGCCTTGAGCACCTCCCACTCGGCGTTGGTGATGCCCAGAGCGGTGAGTTGGCGGCTGTACGCGACGCTCATCCGGCGGTTGAGTTTGGACAGCGCCGCGACGATCGTCTCGACCTGCGGATCCACCTCGGGGAATTCGCGCTGGAAGACGGCGAGGTATTCCTCGATGTCGCCTTCGTCCGCCGTTGGCGGCTCGGCCCCCTCTGTCATGCCGGGCAGTATCCCATCTCCGACCCGCTCGATCGTCGCCTTGCGCGCCGACGCCGGATAAGCATTGGACGGCAACGCTATAGATCCGTATAGTTTAGCTCTGAAGTCTTCAGGCTTGAGGACTCGGACTCATCGGATCAGGCACGGCAGCGACGCCGGCGTGGGCCCGGGCATGCGCCCGGCCGCCCCCGGCCCGCCCGCCTCGACGCGGATACAGGCGACCCCCTCGCCGGACTCGGGCATGCCCCGAGGCCGCCCCGGGGCGGGTCGGCCGCTTTCGCGCGCCTTCGGATGCCCGAGCCGGGCCTGTCGACCGATCCCCCGCGAGCCGGAGCAGCCGGCCCGCGCGACCGGTAGTCGGGAGGTGTGTGATGGCGACCCAAGGCGCTCTGCGTCGGATCCAACTCGGGAACGCGCTCAGTGCGTTCGGCAGCGGATTCACGGTGCCGTTCCTGTTCGTGTACGTGACGCGGGTGCGACACCTGTCGGCCGGTCAGGCCGGCCTGATGTTCAGCGTGCTCGCGATCGCCGCGCTGTGTGCCCTCCCGATGATCGGTCCGGCGATCGACCGGCGCGGCCCTCGCCCGGTGGTCGCGATCGGTTCGGTGGTGGCCGCACTCGGCGCGCTGACCCTGGGCCTGGCCCGCGGCGAGGCGCTGGTCATGCTGGGCGCGGCGCTGCTCGGCGCCGGTGTGGCCGCGATCCAGCCCGCGCTGGCGACGATGATCGTGCGGTGTACGACGTCGCTCACCCGCGCTCGCGCGTTCGCGCTCCAGTTCACCTTCAACAACCTGGGCCTGGGCATCGGCGGGTTGATCGGCGGCATGATCGTCGACCCGTCGCGGCCGGCCAGCTTCACCCTGCTGTTCGCCGTCGAGACCGTGATGTTCCTGGTGCTCGGCGCGGTGTGCGGCACGGTCCGACTGCCTGCGCTGCCGGCCGCGCCGGCCGGGACGGTGCGCGGCATGGGCTTTCGGCATCTGCTGAAGAACCGTGCGATGGTCCGGCTGTGTGTGGTCAGCGCGGTCATTTTCTTCACCTGCTACGGCCAGTTCGAGTCGGGCCTGGCCGCGTTCGCGACCGAGGTCAGCCGGATCTCGCCGAGCATGCTGGGTGTCGCCCTCGCGGCCAACACCGCGGTGATCGTGCTGGGTCAGCTCACCGTCCTGCGGATCACCCAGCGCCGCCGGCGCAGCACGGTGATCGCGGCGACCGGCCTGGTCTGGCTGCTCGCCTGGATCGTGACAGCGATCTCCGGCCTGGTACACGACGACAAGGTCGCGGCGGCGGTCACCATCATCGCCACGTTCGCGCTCCTCGGCGTGGGCGAGTCGTTGCTCGCACCGACCCTGGGCCCGATGGTCGCGGACCTGGCCCCCGCACACCTGCTCGGCCAGTACAACGCGGCCCAGTCCCTGGTGAAGCAACTCGCCATGGCCGCGGGCCCGGCCTTCGCCGGCGTCATGGTCGGCGCCGGCCTCTACGGCCCCTACCTGGCCGCCCTGATGGCCTGCTCCCTCCTGATCACCCTCCTGGCCCTACGCATGCGCCACACCCTCAACCCCACCCAAAACGGCCTCCTCATAGCCGAATCCACCCCCCACCCCATCCCCAAGCCCCTCACCCCAGCCGGCGCATAAACCCAACCCGGCCCGGCCGGCACCCCCCTCAGCCCGGCCGGCGCTTGAGGCCACTCAGCCCCGCCGGCGCTTGAGGCGAACCAGCCCGGCCGGAGCTTGAGGCCACCCAGCCTCGCCGGCGTTTGAGGCGAATCAGCCCGGCCGGCGCATGAGGCCAAATCAGCCTCGCCGGCGCTTGAGGCGAACCAGCCCGGCCGGCGCATGAGGCCAAAACCCCCGGTCAACCCAACGGGAACTCGCACCAGACCGTCTTGCCTTCATCCGTGAGCCGACTCCCCCACGACTTCGCGATCGTCGCCACGATCGCCACCCCCCGCCCACTCTCGTCGTCCGCCGCAGCCCGCCGCCGCCGAGGCACGTGATCGTCCGCGTCGGAAACCTCGACGATCAACCGCCGATCGGTGCGCCGAAGGCGCAACCGCATCGGCGCCGCCCCATGCGTGAGCGCGTTCGCCACGAACTCGCTCACCGCGAGCACGCCCATCTCGCGCAGTTCCTCGCCGACCTGCCAACTCGCCAGCACCCCCGACGTGAACGCCCGCCCGCGCGCGGCCACCTCGCTGCCGCCCAGCAGGTCCAGCGACGCGGTCCGGAACAGCCGCGCCTGGGCCCCCTCGCGGCGCGGCAGTTGCAGCACCAGCATCGCCATGTCGTCGTCGTGTTCCTCGGGCAACTGCATGTGCGCGATCAGGTGGTCGCGGACCGCCTCGGGTTCGCCCACCGACGACAACAACGCGGCGCCCAGCGTGTCGATGCCCTCGTCCAGGTCCTCGCCGCGGCGCTCGACCAGGCCGTCCGTGTACAGCACCACGGTCGAGCCCGGATCGAGGGTGATCCGCCCGGAGGTGTGCGGCCAGCTCGCACCGGTGCCCAGCGGCGGCCCGTTCGCGTCGTCCAGCTTGTGGATCACGTCCTCGCCGTCGCGAACCAACGGCGGCAGATGGCCCGCCGTCGAGTAGGTCAGCACGCCCTCGCCCGGGTCGTAGACCGCATAGGCGCAGGTGGCGATCTGGGTCGCGTCGATCTCCATCGCGGTCTCGTCGAGCAGTTGCAGGATCTCGTGTGGTGGCAGGTCCAGCCGCGCGTACGCCCGCACCGCCGTACGCAGTTGGCCCATCACCGCGGCGGCGCGCACCCCCCGGCCCATCACGTCGCCGATCACCAGCGCGGTGCGGCCCGCGCCCAGGGTGATCACGTCGTACCAGTCGCCGCCGACCGCCGCGTCGGTGCCGCCGGGCAGATACTTGGCGGCCACGATCAGGTCGTCGGGGTTCTCCAACCGCTGTGGCAGCAGGCTGCGTTGCAGGGTGACCGCGGCCTGCCGGTGCCGCCGCTCGCTCTCCCGCAGTCGGTCGGTGGCCTGGACCTGGTCGGTGACGTCGACCGCGAAGACCAGCACGCCCCGGGTGTCGCCGCCGCGGCCGGCCGCCTCGGGACGGACCGGCGTGCAGACGAACGTGTAGTAGCCGTGCCTGCGCTCGCTCTCCGGCATGCCCGGGTACGTCTCGCCGCGATGGTCGACCCGCCGGGCCCGCACGGTCCGCCCGCGCCCGGTCCGATAGACCTGATCCATCAGCGTCAGCAGCCCGTGCTCGGCGAGTTCGGGCAGCGCGTCCCGGGCCGGCACACCCGCTCTGCGCGCGCCGAAGACCGCCCGGTAGGCGTCGTTGACGTAACACAGCTCGTGGTTCGACCCTCGGGTGACCGCGATCAACGCGGGCGCGTGGGCCAGCACGTCGCGCAACGGGAAGGTGTCGTTCGATTCCTGGCTGCGTGCCGCCGGCACCGAGCGGCGCCGGTCACCGGCCAGCCGGGCGCCCCACCGAGTGATGTTCAACCGCTCGCTTCCTAGAGAGTTCGTTCACGCAAAGCGCATGGAGGTTTACCGCAGGTGACATCACCAGTGTGAGCGAAAGTCGGCCGTGAGGGAATCACACCCCGAGGCCGGGCCCCCGTTCGGGGTACCACAGGAGTGCGCTGTGGCAATGTACGGGACCCGGTCGCGAGTCGCTCGACCCTCGGGCGACGCTTCAGCCTACGAGCCCGCCGGTCGATCGTCCCTACCTGGTGGGCTTGCGGTCGCCTCGGGTGGCGTACTCGAACTCGGCACGCGGGTGTTCGATCGAACCCAGCGAGACGATCTCGCGCCGGAACATCAGGGCCAGTGTCCATTCCGCCATGATGCGCATCTTGCGGTTCAGCGTGGGCACGCGGCTGAGGTGATACGTGCGGTGCATGAACCAGGCCGGCAGACCCTTGGTCTTGATCCCGTAGACCTGCGCGACGCCCTTGTGCAGGCCGAGCGAGGCCACCGAGCCCACGTGCTTGTGCCGATACTGCTGCTGCGGTTGCCGGCGCAGCGTCGCGATGATGTTGTCCGCGAGCACCCGCGCCTGGCGCACCGCGTGTTGCGCGCTGGGACCGGTGAACTCCTCGCCCGGCTTGGTCAGATCGGGCACCGCCGCGCAGTCGCCCGCCGTCCATACCCCCGGGACCCCCTCCACCTCGAGCGTCGCGCGCGCCTTGAGCCGACCCTTGTCGTCCAGCGGCAGATCGGTGGCGATCAACATCGGGCTGGGCTTGACGCCCGCCGTCCACACCAGCGTGCTCGCGTCGACCTCGGTGCCGTCCGAGAGCACCACGTGCCGGTCGCGGGCCGACTCCAGCCGAGTGTTCAGGCGTACGTCGATGCCCCGTCGACGCAGCTCGGCGACCGTGTACCGGCCCATGTCCTCGCCCACCTCGGGCAGGATCCGCGGCGATGCCTCGACCAGGATCCAGCGCATGTCCGCCGGGGTGATGTTGTGGTAGTACCGGCACGCGTAGCGGGCCATGTCCTCCAGCTCGGCGAGTGCCTCCACTCCCGCGTAGCCGCCGCCGACGAAGACGAAGGTCAACGCGTGGTCGCGGATCGAGGGGTCCCGGGTCGAGGAGGCGGTGTCCATCTGTTCGAGCACGTGGTTGCGCAGCGCGATGGCCTCCTCGACGGTCTTGAAGCCGATGCCCCACTCGGCGAGCCCCGGGATCGGCAGGGTTCGCGCGACCGAGCCGGGCGCGACCACGAGCAGGTCGTAGGAGGCGTCGTAGGTCTCGCCGCCGAGCAGTTCGATGGTCGCGGTCTTCTTCGCGTGGTTCACGTGTTCCACGGTGCCGGTGACGATGCGGCACTTGGGCAGCACCGAGCGCAGCGGGACGACCACGTGGCGCGGCGAGATGGCGCCGGCCGCGGCCTCCGGGAGGAACGGCTGGTACGTCATGTACGACTGCGGTTCGACGACGGTCACCGTCGCCTCTCCCGCCTTGAGTTTCCGTTGCAGGCGAAGGGCCGTGTACAGGCCGACGTAGCCACCGCCGACGATCAGGATGCGCTCGGGCCGAGTCGAGGTCGTCATGCGTTCCACTCTGCCCCTTTCCGAGGGCCACAGACAGGTGTTCGTCGGGTTTGTGTGCCCCGTACGGGTGGTGACGAGAGGTCAGCGGTCAGCGATATCTTCACAACCGTGCTGTCGGATTCCGCTTCTGGGGTGGGGTCGGTTCGGGTAGTCTCGACGCCCTGGGCAAAGCGGGGTCTGGTGGGGGAATCGACACACTTGCCTTCCGGGGGAGACGCTATGAGCGGCGCTTCGCGTACGCGTACCACGAAGACGCAGGACACCGGCAGCGACGGCGTCGGAGGTCGACACACAACGACGATTCCACCGGCTCGCAAGCCGCAACGAAGCAGGCCGGCCGAGCCGTCGCCGCAGTTGCGCACCGACGCCCGACGCAATCTGGAGCAGGTGCTCCGGGCGGCCCGCGAGGTGTTCGGCGAGCTGGGCTACGACGCTCCGATGGAGGAGATAGCCCGCCGTGCCGGCGTGGGGGTGGGCACCATCTACCGCCGCTTCACCGGCAAGGAGGCACTGGTCCAACGCATCATGATCGCCGAGACCAACCGACTGACCGCCGAGGCGGTCAACGCGTTGGACGAGGAACCGGACGCGTGGTCCGCGCTCGCCAGATACTTACGCCGCGCGGTCGGCTCGGGTGCCGGCCGACTGTTCCCCGCGCTGAGCGGGCGGGTCCCGGTGACCGAGGAGATGAGTTCCTCGCGCGCCGAACTCAACGACGCGGTGGGCATGTTGGTCGATCAGGCCAAGTCCTGCGGGCTGCTCCGAGCGGACGTCTCGGACGCCGACATATCGCTGATGATGTCGTGTCTGCTGCCCCCGTCGGGGCTTCCACACCCACAACGACTGACCATCGCCGGTCGCTATCTGGAAATCCTGCTCGACGGCCTGCACGCGGGACACTCGTCCCCGCTGCCCGGGAAGCCGTTCACGCAGGACGAGTTGGACACCCTTTTTCTCAGTTGAGGCAGTCTCGGTTGAGGCAGTCTCGGTTGAGGCAGTCTCGGTTGAGGCAGGCCCGAGTGAGGCAGTATCGGTCGAGCAGGTCTCGGTCGAGATCCGACAAACCGATCAACTACGCACCACGAGCACCGGACAGGCCGCGTGGTGCACCACCGCCGTGCTGACCGAGCCGAGCAGCAGGCGGGAGAAACCGCCCGAGCCACGCGAACCCACCACGACCATCTCGTGCCGCTCGGACATCCCGAGCAACACCTCGGTCGCCGTGCCCGAGTACACCTGGACCACGGCCTGTCCGCCGAACGGCCGTTCGCGTTCGCCGTTCACCTCGGCCACCGTGGTCTCGGTCCGGATCCGCAATTCGGCGAGCACCCGTTCGAGGTCCTCCTGGTAGTGCGGGCCGGGCGCGAGCACCACATAACCGGGGGTCGCGGGCTGCGCGGTCACCACGTAGAGCGGCAACCCGCGCAGCTCGGCCTCGGTCATCGCCCAGTCCAACGCCCGCCGGGCCGGCTCCGACCCGTCCACGCCGACCACGACGCCCTTCGGCTCAGCGTCGGCCATGGGCCCTCCTCGTCACCGAATCCGGATGTGGAGGGCCCCATACCACCCGAATGTCGCGCGCTCACCTCCGCGCGCGAACGCCACCCGGACGGCGGTCAGGCGTGCGCGAGGATCTCCTGCGCGCGAGTGGCCAACGCGCGCAGCCCGTCGACGGTGAACGGCCCGGCCGCGTCCTGCTCGCCCATCGCGCCGGCGGAGTATCGATCGAGCACGCCGGCCAGGATGCAGGCGAGCCGCCAGCACGCGAACGCCTGATACCAGCGGATGTGCGACAGGTCCCGACCGGTGGCCGCCGCGTAGCGCGCGGCGAACGCGGCCCGGTCGATGAAGCCCTCGCTCGCGGTGCCGTCGGCGGGCAGCAGTGTGCCGTCCTCGCCCGCCTCGACCCAGTACATCAGCGTGGTGCCCACGTCGGCGAGCGGGTCGCCGAGCGTGCACAGTTCCCAGTCCAGCACCGCGCGCACGGTGCCGTCCGGGCCCAGGATGACGTTGTCCAGGCGGAAGTCGCCGTGCACGATCGTGGCGCCCTGCTGGGCGGGGACGGATGCCGCGAGCGCGTCGTGCACGTCGTCGATCGCCTCGATCCCGGGCACCCGGGTGGCCTCCCACTGGCGGTGCCAGCGGCGCAACTGGCGCCCGATGTAGTCCTCGCGCCGGCCGAGTTCGCCCAGCCCCACCGCGTCCACGTCCACGGCGTGGATCGCCGCGAGCACGTCCGCGAGTTGCTCCCCGGCCCGCCGCCGGGCCTGCGGTGTGAGCAGGGTGGCGGCGTCCTCGGCGGAGCGGATCACCTGCCCGTCGACGAAGTCCATCACGAAGAACGGCGCGCCGTTGACCGTCTCGTCGCTGCACAGACCGACCACCGCCGGCACCGGCACCTCGGTCCGCCCGGAGCCCAGCGCGGCCAGGATCCGGTGCTCACGCCCCATGTCGTGCGCGGTCGCGAGCACGTGCCCCAGCGGGGGCCGGCGCAGCACCCAGCGGCGCGCGTCGGCGTCCGAGACCAGGTAGGTGAGATTCGACCGCCCGCCGAGCACGAGGTCGAAGCCCAGCGGCGGGCGCACCGCGGCCCGTTCGGCCAGCCACGCCGTGATCGCTTCGGGCCGCAGCGCCTCGGCCATCGGACCATCCGTCATGTTCGTGCTCCGCTTCAGATGCCGAGGGAACGGCCGATGATTTCCTTCATGATCTCGTTCGTCCCCCCGTAGATCGATTGCACCCGGGTGTCGACGAACGCCTTGGCCACCGGGTATTCGAGCATGTAGCCGTATCCGCCGTGCAGTTGCAGACAGCGGTCGACCACCCGCTTTTGCAGGTCGGTGGTCCACCACTTGGCCTTCGAGGCGGCGACCGCGTCCAGCTCGCCGGCGACGTGCTTCATGATGCAGTCGTCGACGTAGGTCCGCGCGATGTCCAACTCGGTGTCCATCTCCGCCAGTTCGAACCTGGTGTTCTGGAACGAGCCGATCGGGCGGCCGAACGCCGTCCGCGTCTTGACGTATTCGAGCGTGTGCGCGAAGACCGTCTCGGCACCGGCGACCGCCGCGCTCGCGATGCCCAGGCGTTCCTGCGGCAGGTTGTTCATCAGGTGGTAGAAGCCGCGATTCTCCTCACCGAGCAGGTTGTTCAGCGGCACCCGGACGTCGGAGAAGAACAGTTCGGCGGTGTCCTGCGCCTTCATCCCGATCTTGTCCAGGTTGCGCCCCCGCTCGAAGCCCGGCATGCCCCGCTCGACCACGATCAGGCTGATGCCCTTGCTGCCCTTGGCCTCGGGGTCGGTCTTGGCGACCACGATCACCAGGTCGGCGTTGATGCCGTTGGTGATGAAGGTCTTCGCGCCGTTGAGCAGGTAGTGGTCGCCCTCCCGGATCGCGGTGGTCCGCACGCCCTGGAGGTCGCTGCCCGCGCCGGGTTCGGTCATCGCGATCGCGGTGATGATCTCGCCGGAGCAGAAGCCGGGCAACCAACGCTGCTTCTGCTCGTCGGTGGCCAGGTCGTTGAGGTACGGCGCGACCACCTCGTTGTGCAGCCCGAAGCCCACCCCCGACGCGGCCACCCGGATCAGTTCCTCGGACAACGTCGCGAGGTAGCGGAAATCGCCCACCCCGCCGCCGCCGTAGCGCTCGTCCACGTCGGTGCCCAACAGCCCCTGCTTGCCGGCCTTGAGCCAGACCGAGCGGTCGACGATGCCGTCCTTCTCCCACTGGTCGTGGAACGGGACCACCTCACGCTGGAAGAACTCGCGCGCGGATTCGCGAAAGGCGAGGTGCTCGGGTTCGAGGTGCCGGTCCCTCATGTGTGTACTCCCCCTGCGGTGTCACGCTGGATCATGCCGGATCGGACATTCCTACCGGTCGGTAGGTGTCACGCTCGCATGCTAGGTGCGCACCGAAAGCGGAGCAAGGGCACGACGACGGAACGGCCGGCACGGAGGCACGGAGCGGGCGGCCCCGCAGGAGCCACTCGGGGAGCGGGCCCGGGCGCACAGGGGTGACGAGCGGCCCGGCGCACCGGCGACGCGGCGGCGGGGCGGCATGCGGGTCGGGGCGCACGGGCGACCGGGCTCATCCGGCCCGGCGGCCCGGCCGCCCGGCCACCCGCAAAGTCTTGTGCGCCCACGGCCGGCCGGTCGGCCGGGCGTGGGCGCACGTATGAGGGGGATCGACCGGCGCGCCGGGCAGGCCCCGTGGCCGCGGGGCTTGCCCGGATCGGCTTGTCGGTCCGGGTCCGGGTGCAGGTACGGGTGCGGCGCCTACGCGACGGCCGCGATGCGTACGCCCGGGGCCGAACTCGGCGTCGCGTCCCAGCGCATCACTCGGCCCTCCCAGACGCCGCGCAGCCACAGTTCGGCCGAGACGATGTCGGCCAGCGCGCCCAGCGGCAGGTCGGGGCGGGGGGTGGCCGGCTCGCCCTTGTCCAGGTTCGCGCCGCCGATCGCGTGGTCGAGGGTGCGGCGCACCTCGACCGGGTCCAGCACGCCCAGTTCGGCCAACAGTGGGTCGGCGAACAGGTCGCGCAGCACCCGGGCGTTCAAGCGCAGCCCGCGTCGCTCGGCCTCGGTGTAGTCGGCCCGGTGCACCGTGCCCAGGGTGTGCCGCGGGATCAGCCCCTGGACGGCCGCGGTGAGCAGCGCCCTGGGCCCGTCGTCCCGATCGCGGGCCCAGGCCGGCAGGGCCAGCCCGGCGCGCACCACGGCGGTGTCCAGATAGGGCGCCTGGACCCGTACTCCGATGCGCTCGGCGAGTTGCTGGCAGGCGCGTTGGCGTTCCGCCGCCCGGCGGACCGCGACCCATGCGGCGCGGTCCCCCGGACGGCCATGGACCGCCGGGTCCGCGGCGACAACGGATCCGGCGGAGACCACCGACTCGCCCGCGAGGCGGCGCAGCGACACGGCGAGACGGCGGCGCATGTCCGGCGTCGTCCAGACCGCCGTGGGGGCCGCGGTGCACCACGCGATCGCGGCGGCCGGACCCGCGTCCACCCGACCGGAACCCGCGAAGACCTCCGCGAGCTGGTCGAGTGCCTGGGGGAAGGTGGTACGGGCGACCCGGTTCGCGGTGCCCGCCAGGTCGTGGCCGCGCAGGCCCAGGTTGCGCGCCCAGGTGCGGGCGTGCCGGGCGGTGGTCATCCGGCGACGGTCCATGGCCAGGTCGGCGAGGTAGGCGAGCGGGGTGCCCAGCACCGCGTCACCGCCGTAGCCGGTGATGTGCATGTCGATGCCGGCGTCGCGAATGGCGTTGAACGTGCGGGTGGTTCGGGCCATCCCGATCAGTGAGAAGCCCGGTTCGTCGGGCATCACCGCACCGGTGAGCACGTCCTCCAGGCCGGTGTACGGCAGGTGGTCGACGTCGCCCGGGACGATCAGGTGGCGCAGGCGCGCCGAGCGGGCCACGATGTCGGCCGCGGACTCCGGGTCGCCGGGGGCGCAGGGTTCGGCCCAGGTGACCGCGATCAGGTCGCGCGATTTGGCCATCGCCACCGAACGGGCGCCCAGCAGTGCGAGCACCGCCGAGTCCCGGCCGCCGGACAGATCCGCGCCGGGGCGCTTGGATCCGGCCACTCGGCGGCCGACCGCGTCGGACAGCGCCCGACCAAGCGCGTCGGCCGCGCCGGGGAAGTCGAGCGGGGAGCGGTGCTGTTCGTAGAGCCGCACCCGGGCCGTCCCGTGCCCCACGTCCAGCGCGTGTCCGGGTTCGAGCCGGCTCACGCCCGCGAACATCGAGCGGCCGGCGACCAGTTCGGGCACGTCGGGGCAGGCCAGGCGGGCCGCGAACGCCTCGGTGTCCAGGCCGGCCCGGGTCAGGTCGGCGAGCGGGAGCGCGTGCGAGGCGTAGACCACGCCGTCGGCCGGCTCGGCGTGGAACACCTGGCGCACACCCGCGAGATCGCCGAGCACCACGGTCCGCACGCCGGTACGCAGCACCACGTGGTAGCTGCCGGCCCACCCGGTCAGGTGTCGCAACGCGCCGCCGCGGGCGATGGCGAGCCCGACCTCCAGCTCGGCGTCGGTGGCGCCGCACACGCCCAGCACCGCCATCCGCATCCCGCCCCGGCTGACCACCCGGACCTCGTCCGCAGGCCAATTCCCCACCAGCCACAGCGGATCGGAGCCGTCCCACAACGTCCTGGCCCCGGTCGGCCGGGTCACGCTCCGACTCTCGGACGTCCCTGCGAACCAGCGCATCTCGACCCCCTCCGGGTTATGGCCCCGCGCAAACCACCATGGATACCGGCCGTACGTGATCCGACACTTCCATGGAACCAAGGTTAGGCAAGCCTGAGTAGAGCGCATCCGACGGCGCACGGGGACACGCACCCGGCGCATGGTGCCTTTTGACCGTGCCTGGGTACTGACGCGACGTCAAGTACGTTCTGTCAATGATTGCGGCCCGTCCTTGGTGATCGCTTGGCCAAGGGTTGTCCCGCAGGCGACGCGCCCGGGAACAACCCGTAAATTCGCGTCGCTTCACTCCCGGGATTGGCGAATATCTCCCTTACCCGAGCCGGCCGGTCCGGTTACGCTGAGGCGGACGGAGGGTTGCCTTTGGGGGCAAACTATGCGCGGCAGTCCCAAGCAGGATCAGTCGGGGCGTTCGAGTCCCGATGACGGAGACCGGGAGGTCCCGGATCCGGGGGTGGTGAGCGGAGGCGTCGGCGCCGGGTCCGACGGCTCCTTCGGCGATTCCCCGGCCGGCGCCGAGCAGGCGCCCCCCGAACGCCTCGACACCCTCCACACCACCACCGAACTCCCGCACCAGGAGTCCGCCGACCCCCGCCCCCGGCCCCCGCGCGAGCGCGGACCCAACGGCCGGCTCGGCGAGTTGCTGGGTGTCGCCGGGGTCAGCAATGCCGGGCTCGCCCGCCGGGTCAACGACCTGGGCGCCCGGCGCGGTCTCTCCCTCCGCTACGACAAGACCTCCGTGGCCCGCTGGGTGGGCAAGGGGATGACTCCGCAGGGCCCCGTGCCGCACCTGATCGCGGCCGTGCTCGCGGAGCGCCTCGGTCGCCCGGTGCCGCTGGAGGAGATCGGCCTGGACGACAGCCGGCCGGTGGATCCCGATCTCGGTCTGGCCTTCCCACGCGATGTCGGGGAGGCAGTTCGCACCGCCACCGACCTGTGGAGGCACGACCACGTGAATCGACGCGAGTTGCTCGCCGGGACGTTCGCCGTCACCGCCTACGGCACCCCGATGGCCCGCTGGCTGATCACCCCCGCGGACGCCCGCGCCGAGCATCGCGGCACCGGGTCGCACGTGGGACACAGCGATGTGACCAAGCTGCGCGAGGCGGCCGAGGAGGCCCGACGCTGGGACAGCAAGTACGGCGGCGGCGACTGGCGGGCGTCGATGGTGCCGGAGTGTCTGCGCTGCGACGCGACTCCGCTGCTGCGCGGCAGCTACCACGACGACGTGGGGCGCAGGCTGTTCGGCGCCACCGCCGAACTCTCCCGGCTGGCCGGGTGGATGGCCTTCGACACCGGCCAACACGAGGTCGCCCAGCGCTACTACATCCAGGCCCTGCGGCTGGCCCGCGCGGCGGCGGACGTACCGCTCGGCGGCTACGTGCTCGCCTCGATGAGCCTGCAGGCCACCTATCGCGGCAACCCCGACATCGCGGTCGACCTGGCCCAGGCCGCCATCGAGCGCAACAAGGGCATCGCGACCTCCCGGGTGACCGGCTTCCTGCACCTGGTCGAGGCCCGCGCCCAGGCCCGCGCGGGCGACGCGCCGGGGTGCGGGCGCGCGCTCAACGCGGCCGAGGCCCACCTGGAGCGGGCCCGGACGGGCGATCCCGATCCGGAGTGGATCGACTTCTTCACGTGGGACCGGCTGTGCGCGGACGGCGCCGAGTGTTACCGCGACCTGGGCGTGCCCGAGCGCACCCGCTACTTCACCGTGCAGGCGCTCGCGGGCCTGCGCGGCGAGGCGTACCAGCGCTCGCACGGGCTGCGGCTGGCCGTGGGGGCGCAGGCCGAGTTGCGCGCGGGCGAGATCGAGGCGGCCTGCGCGACCGGCCGGCAGGCGCTGGAGATCGCCGACCGGGTGCACTCGTCGCGCAACGCGGCCTACCTCAACGACCTGATGATCGGCCTCAAGCCGTACGCCGACGTGCGCGCGGTCAAGGACTTCACCGAACGCGCCAGGCTGGTCGGCGGAATCACCGTCTGAGCCGCACACCCGCACACCCCGCGGGCGCGAGTGCCGCCCTTTTCGGCTCGACGCACGATCCCGGGAAACGCCACAGGCCCGACATTTTCATGCCGGGCCTGTGATCCAAGTAGCGGGGACAGGATTTGAACCTGCGACCTCTGGGTTATGAGCCCAGCGAGCTACCGAGCTGCTCCACCCCGCGTCGGTGAACACAACTGTACGCCATCGCGAGCACACCCACGACCAATTACCGCGAAGGCCGGCCCGACCGGCTGCGGGCACCGAACCCCGCAGCCGCGGGTCGAAGATCGATTCCCGTATGGCAAAAGGCCGTTCGTGTCCGATTCGAACCGGTGGCAGCCGGCCGCGAGCACGATATGGTTCCGGGCCGTAGTAGGGGCGGGTCGCCCACCGGGGGCGGGCCGATATGCGCCGGCGGCAGCCGTGGCAGCGGCAGAGCGGGATGTGTCCTGAGATGACCGAGAGATCCGGCTGCCCGTTCGTGGCCCTGTCCGGCCCACGCTTCGAGTCCGACCCGGCCGGGTTGTACCGCGAGCTGCGCGAACGGCACGGCCCGGTGGCGCCGGTCGTCCTGGACGGCGGCGTGCGTGCGTGGCTGGTCCTGGGCTATGCCGAACTGCTGGCCGTACTCCGTGATCCGGACCGGTTCTCGCACGACTCGCGGTTGTGGCTCGACCGGATCAAGGGCCGGGTCCCGGCCGACTGGCCGTTGTCGCCGATGGTCGAGTACCGCCCGTCCATCCTGTGTGCCGACGGCCCCGAGCATCGGCGGCGCAGCGCGGCCGTCGCGCACAGCCTGGGTCGCGTCGATCGGCGGGCCCTGCGCGGCGAGATCGAGCACATGGCCGACTCGCTGATCGACACGTTCGTGGCCCGAGGCGAGGCCGACCTGCTCACCGAGTACGCACAGCGGCTGCCGCTGTTGGCGATGGGCCGGATCGTCGGCATGCCCGCGCCGGACGGGCCGCACCTGGTCCGGACGATCAACGGGATGTTCGACGGCGGTCCGGACGCGCTCGCGCATCAGGCCGTCCTGCACCGGATGATGACCGACCTGGTCGCGACCAAGCGCATCACCCCGGGCGCGGACGTCACGTCCTGGATGCTCGCGCACCCCTCCGGGCTGACCGACGCCGAGGTGATCGAGGACCTGCTCGTGATCACCCCGACCGAGCCCACCGCCAACTGGATCGGCAACTCGCTGCGCATCCTGCTGACCGATCACACCCTGCACGCGTCCCTCACCGGCGGCCGGCGCACCACCGACGAGGCACTCGACGAGGTATTGTGGCAGGACCCGCCGATGCAGAACGCGGCCGGCCGCTGGGCCACCCGGGACACCCTGCTCGGCGGCACGCTGATCCGCGGCGGCGACTTCCTGCTGCTGGGCATCGCGGCTGCCAACGCCGACCCCGCGGTGCGCACGCCCGATACCGAACTGACCGGCAACCGGGCGCACTTGGCCTGGGGTGGCGGCCCGCACGCGTGTCCCGCCCAGGACCACGCACGGCTGATCGCCAAGACCGCCGTGGACACGCTTCTCGACCGGCTGCCCGATCTGCATCTGGCCGTCCCCCAGGAGGCGCTCACCTGGCGCGCCTCCCCGTGGATCCGCGCCCTCGCCGCCCTGCCGGTCGCCTTCACCCCCGACAAGCCGATCCACGGCGGCGCCCCGTGGCCGAGCCCGGCCGCCCTGGCGGCCCCACCCGCCGAGCCGACGCCCGATCCGACACCCGAGCCGGCCCCGGTGCCCGAGCCGGCCGCGCCGCTGCCCGAGCCCGTACCGACCCCTGCGGACCCGACCCCGGAGCCCGCCCCGGCCCCGTCCACCGCGTGGTGGTCCCCGGCACGGTGGCGCCGCGGCCGGTGACGGCGCACACCATCGGGCCGCCCGACTCCCCCGCCCGTGCCCGCGCCGCTAGGGTCGGCAGGGTGGAGGTGGGCTCATGACGTTGACCTACGACGTGGTGGTGGTCGGTGGTGGCATCGTCGGCCTGGCCACCGCGTACGCGCTCACCGAGCGCGACCCCGGACGCACCGTGGCCGTGGTCGAGAAGGAGACCTCCTGGGCCGCGCACCAGACCGGCCGCAACTCGGGGGTGATCCACTCCGGGCTGTACTACCGGCCGGGCAGCCTCAAGGCCCGCTTCGCCGTCGAGGGCGCCCGCCGGATGACGGACTTCTGCGCCCGCCACGACATCGCGCACGACGTCCCCGGGAAGCTCGTGGTCGCCACCAGCGTGCACGAACTCCCGCGTCTGCGCACCCTGTTCGAGCGGGGGCTGGCGAACGGCGTGCCGGTCACCGAGCTGACCACCGAGCAGGTTCGCGAGCGCGAGCCGCACGTGTTGTCCGTCGGCGGACTGCACGTCGCCTCCACCGGCATCGTCGACTACACCGACGTGTGCCGGACCCTGGTCGACCTGTTGCACGAGCGCGGCGTCGCGTTGCGCACCGGGGCGGGGGTGGTCGACCTCGCCGTGCACGCGGACGAGGTGGTCGTACAGACCCGGCTCGGCGAGTTGCGCGGGCGGGTGCTGGTCAACTGCGCGGGGTTGTACAGCGACCGGATCGCCGAGCTGGCGGGCGACCCGCCGCCGGTGCGGATCGTGCCCTTCCGCGGTGAGTACCACGAGCTGGTGCCCTCGCGACGCGGGCTGGTGCACGGGCTGGTCTACCCGGTGCCGGATCCGGCCTTCCCGTTCCTGGGCGTACATCTGACCCGGGGCATCCACGGTGACGTGCACGTGGGCCCGAACGCGGTCCTGGCGCTGCGTCGCGAGGGCTACTCGTGGTCGCGGATCGCGCCGCGCGAGTTGGCCGCGACCCTGGCCTATCCGGGCATGTGGCACATCGCGCGTCGGCACTGGCGGTACGGCGCGGGCGAGTTGTTGCGCTCGGTGGCCAAGCCCGCGATGGTGCGCGAGGTGCAGCGGCTGCTTCCCGAGGTCACCGCGAACGACCTGGTCCGGGCGCCGGCGGGAGTGCGCGCGCAGGCGGTCCGCCCCAACGGCGAACTGGTCGACGACTTCCTGATCACCGGCGGCCCACGCACGATCCACGTCCTGAACGCGCCCTCGCCCGCCGCCACCGCGTCCCTGCCGATCGGCGACGAGATCGCCACCCGGGTCGCCGAACGACTGGGGGCCCTGGCCGGCCGCTGAGTCGGCGCGCGATCATGGGCGCGGGCCGGCCGATCGGGGGACTGCACGTGGCCGTGAATACCGCCGTACCGCGATCCGCCGTACCGCGCGTCCTGCTCGTGGGCGCCGTACTCGTGGTGTGCGCGCTGCTCGGCGCGGTCGCGCCCGCACGCGCCGACACCCCGGGCGCCCGGCTGGTGGTCTCGCCGAGCGGGCCGCTGCGTGCCGGCGACGTGGTCACGCTCCGGGGCACCGGTCACACCGGCTGTCCCACCGGCCGGGTCGACGTGATCGGGTACGACGCGCGGCTGCGCACGAACGTGATGGGCGCCGACCGATTGATCGCGGCGGACGTACCGATCGATCCCGCGCGAGAGCAGGGCTTCACCGTGCGCTTCACCCTGGATCCGCCCGTCTACGTCGGCGTCCAGGGTTTCCGCACGGTGTGCACGAACCGGGGCAGGGAGCCGATCCCGAAGGCGATGGCCGAAACCACGTTCGACTACACGTCGACCGAGCAGGGCAACCCGGACGGCTTCCCGGCCCCCGGGCCGCAGCCGGCGAACCTGGCGAGTCGGCGGCTGGTGCTCGAACCGGCCGCGGCGGCCCCCGACTCCATGGTCACCGTCTGGACCGACCTGCGCTGCGGGCCGGCCACCGCGACGCACAACGGCGCGCTCCTGTGGGACGGCCGCTTCGTCACCTCGTTCTACGCCCCGGCCGAGCCGAACGGACCGAAGGCGCTGGTCCGGTATCAGCCGCTGCGCGTACACGTCCCCCAGACACCCAGTCGCGGCACACACCGGCTCACCGTGTCCTGCCTGTCCGACGACGCCGAGTTCGGCGTGGTCGACGCCGACGTCGTGCTCGACGCCGAACTCACGCTCCCGCCGGCCACGTTCGCCCTGTCCACCGCACAGGCCGGCGGCGGTGACCGGATCCGCGCGACCGGATCCGGCTTCACCGGCTGCGCCGGTCGGACCGGCGGCGGACCGGCCGACCTGGCGATCCGCCGCGGCGACCGCGAGGTGGCCCGGGTGCCGGTCGGCCCGGACGGCCGGATCGACGCCGAGCTGACCATGCCCGCCGGGCTGCCCGAGGGGCGGGCCGAACTGAGCGCGGCGTGTGTCGACGAGCGCCTGGACGGCAGCGTGCGGCTCGCGTTCACCGTGTTGCCCACCCGACACCCGGCATCCGCCCTGGCGAGCCGACCCGCCGACCGCGCCGACTCCGCGCTCGACCTGCCCTCCCCCGGCGACCTGCTCGACCACCCCGCGCCACTGGCCGGCGCCGGCGTCGGGGCCGTGCTCGCCCTCCCGCTGGTGGGCTTCGCCGCCGAACTGTTCAACAAGACCGTGGAGGAGAACCGCCTGCGCATCCGTCGCCGGTTGCGCCCGGGCGCGGCCCGCCCGCGCTCGCTGCCCCGCGCGCCGCGGCTCCAGGTGCTCGCCTTCGTGCTGCTGTCCGCGCTGGGCACGGTCGCGGTCGAACCGAACGTGGCCCTGGACGCGGGCACGTCCGCGCTCGCGCTGTCCCTGCTGATCGCGGTCCCGCTCACCGTGCTCGCCTACGCGGGGGTGTCCGAGGCGTACCGCCGGCACGTCTCGCGGATCCGCGCCTTCCCGCACCTGGTTCCCGGCGCCCTGGTGGTCGCGCTGCTGCTGGGCACCGGGTCCCGGCTCGCGCACCTGGTGCCGGGCTACATCTACGGACTGTTCCTCGCCTTCACCCACGCCGGCCTGCGCCGGATGTCCGCGCACGAGGAGGGGCGGGCCACCGCGCTGGGCGCGTGGGCGCTGGCCGGGTTGGGCGCGAGCGCCTGGGTGTGGCGGATCCCGGTCGAACACGTGCTGGCCGGCGACGACACGCCGGCCTTCGGCTGGGTGCTGGCCGAGAACGTCCTCACCCAGACCTATGTCGCCGCAGTGATCGGCCTGGTCTTCGGCCTGTTGCCGATCCGCTTCCTGGACGGTCACCTGCTGTGGCGGTGGAGCAGGTGGGGCTGGGCGGCGGTGTACGCGGTCGCGGTGTTCCTGTTCCTGCTCACGCTGCTCGACCCGACCGGGGTGACCACCGGCGCCACCCGGGGGATGTTGCTGCGCGCGGCGTGGTTGTTCGGCGCGTTCCTGGTCGCGTCGGTGCTGTTCTGGGCGGTGTTCCGACTGCGTCCGGGTACGGCGCCGGCCCCGCCCGGAGCACCGCCGGTACCGGTCGGATCGACGCCGCCCGCGGCCCCGGGCCCGCCGCCGCCGATGCCAGGGGTTCCCCCGACGATCGGCCGCCCCCGGGATTCGCCGTAAAATCCTTGTCTTATGTCCCCTCTTCCCGGCGCCTCGACCGCCACCGGCGTCCCGATCACCGATCGCCCGATCACCCATCTCGCGACCGTGCGCAGCTTCACCCCGCGCCGGGGCCGGGTCACCCTGGCCCAACGCGACGCGCTGGATCGGCTGTGGGAGCGGTGGGGCTTCGACGTCGCGGACCGACGGCTCGACCTCGGCGAGTTGTTCGGGGACGACCGCCCGGTGGTGCTGGAGATCGGCTTCGGCATGGGCGAGGCGACGGCGGCGATGGCCGAGGCCGATCCGGGCACCAACGTGCTCGCCATCGACGTGCACACCCCGGGGCAGGGCAGCCTGCTGCACGACGCCGAGCGCCGCGGGCTGACGAACATACGGGTGGCCAACGGCGACGCGATCGAATTGCTTCGGGACATGTTGCCGCCGGCCTGCCTCGCGGGCATCCGGGTCTTCTTCTCCGACCCGTGGCCCAAGACCCGACACCACAAGCGCCGGCTGATTCAGCCCGCCTTCGCCGCGCTGGCCGCGTCCCGCCTGGCGCCGGGCGGAATCCTGCACTGCGCGACCGACTGGGCGCACTACGCGGAATGGATGCTCGAAGTGCTCCGCGCCGAGCCCGAACTGGTCAACACCGCGGACGGCTACGCGCCCCGCCCGAGTTGGCGGCCGGTCACCCGCTTCGAACAGCAGGGACTGGACAAGGGCCACGAGGTGGCGGATCTGCTCTTCCGGCGCCGCTGAGCCGGGCAGCCGACCCGAGGAAGGGGCACCGCGCCACCGCGCGGCGTTATCGTCACCCCAATGGACGCATCGCAAGGACCCGACTCGCCGGCCGGTCCCGTCCCTCCGGACCGGGCCGCGTACGAGTTCGCCCTGTACCGGCCCGGGCCGGTCGAGAAGTCGCGGCTGCGCACCCTCGCGGCGAACCAGACCGCGCGAATAACCGTACTGGGCACCGCGCTGCTCGCCTGCGCGGTCACCGTCGCGGTCATGCTCGGCGACACCATCGGCGTCCAGGGGCTGCTCGTCGGGGCGTTGATGGCGCTGGTGCCCGCGCCGCTGGTGGTGAGCGCGATCGTGTGGCTGGGCCGGGTCCGGCCGTTGCCGTGGAAGAGCCTGCTCTTCGCGTTCGCGTGGGGTTCGTGTGCCGGTGCGCTGGTGGCGCTGCTCGCGAACAGTTGGTCCTTCGACAAGCTGATGGACCTCAAGGGTGAAGAGGACGCCGAGCTGCTCGGGCTGACCATCGTGGCGCCCGTGGTGGAGGAGTGCGTCAAGGGACTCGCGGTCCTGCTCCTGTTCCTGACCATCCGGCGCCGGCTCCGCGGCGTCCTGGACGGCCTGATTCCGGCGGCGATCAGCGCCGCCGGCTTCGCGTTCACCGAGAACATCCTGTACTTCGGCCGGGAGTTCGCCGCGAGCGAGGACAGCGGCGACGGTCTGGGCACCACGTGGGGCACCTTCATCGCGCGCGGCATCATGTCGCCGTTCGCCCATCCGCTGTTCACCTCGATGATCGGGCTGGGCTTCGGCCTCTCGCTGGCGGCCCGCTCCCGACCGGCGCGGATCCTGCTTCCGCTCGGCGGCTACGTGTGCGCGGTCGGCCTGCACGCGGCCTGGAACGGCTCGGCCACCCAGGGACTGGCCTTCCTCGGGGTGTACTTCCTGGTCATGATGCCGATCCTGGGCGGGCTGGTCTGGTACGTGGTGATCGTGCGACGCGACCAGTTGCGCGCGGTCGAGGACGAGTTGCCGGGCTATGTCGCGGCGGGTTGGTTCCGCCCGCACGAGCCGCTGCTGCTGTCCTCGATGGCCGACCGCTCGCGGGCGCTGCGCACCGCGAAGGCCATGCTCGGCCCGACCGGGGCGGCGCGACTGCGCGCGTATCAGGCGGACGCCACACTGCTCGCCGAGCTGCGCCGGCGCGCCGGCCGCTCGCGCAAGGGACCGGCCCCGGAGTACCCGGAACAGGAGCGCGAGCTGCTGGATCGGGTGTGGGCGGCGAAGCCGATCCTGGGACGGGTGATCGACCACACGATGCCGTCGCCGAGGTGGCGCTACATCAAGCCGCCGCCCGGGTGGGCGCCGGGCATGCCGCCGTTCGGCCCGCCGGGCGCGGCGCCGTACGGGGCCGCGCCGTACGGGGCGCCGACCGGCTGGGGGCCACCGCCGGGCACCGGCCCGTTCGCCCCGCCGCCCGGGTGGCTGCCGCCGGCTCGACATCCGGCCGCGCACCCCGCGTGGGGGCCCGTGCCGGCGTACGGCGCGCCCGTGCCGTGGCAGCCGCCCGGGCACACGGCCGGCGGCCCGTGGAGCGAGCCGCCCGCGCAGGCCGGGCCCCTGGGCCCACCCGCGTGGTACGCCCGCCCCGGCGACACCCCGCAACCACCGCCGCCCGAGGCGGCGCCCACGGAACCCCGCGAGTCGTAGCCGTAGCCGGCCCGGCCCGACCCGCGTGCGACCATGGCCGGGTGCATATCTCGACCACCTACGTCCCGACCGAGGCCGATATCGCGGAGGGCGTGCTCGCCTTTCGACGCGGCCTCTTCCGGGGTCTGTTCGGGGCCGGGGCGGTGCTCTCGGTGCTGGGCGTCGTCCTGGTGACGAAGGCACTGCTGACCGGTACGACCGTGTTGTGGCCGCTCGCGTTCGTCGGTTTCGGCCTGGCCATGCTCGCGCTGCGGTTCTGGGCGCCGATCCAGGCCGCCCGGCAGAACAGGCACATGCACGGCGTGCCGTGCGAGGTCACGCTCACCGACGAGGAGTTCGTGACCACGCTCGGCGGCAGCCGCAGCGCGACCCCGTGGGACACCTTCCGCAAAGTGCGCCGGGTGGATACCCAGTGGATCTTCGAGTTCGGCCCCACCCAGGCGATGACCATTCCCGACCGGGTCTTTTCGGACACCGAAAACCTCGAACTGGAGACGTTTATCCACAGCCGGAGCCGGGCAGCGCGCTGATCTTCCACAAGGAAGATCCACATCCTGTGGAAAACCTGTGGGCAACTGCTTTCGGTGTGGCTCGCTGCTCGAAATGGTGAGAATCAATGCCGATTCGACCTGATCGGGCGCGTTTACCCCTTTGACCACACGCCATATGCCGTGACCGTTCGGTATTTCCCGTATTCACCACAAAGGCGACCCCACACGGGGTCGCCTTCGGGTGTTCGGTGTCGCCCGCCTCCACCACGGGCGGTGTGGATGGACGGGTGATCAGTGGGTGGGCACCGGCCCACCCACGACCGACGCGACCGACGCGACCGTCCCGGCCGGCGCGTGCGACTCCGACTCCACCTTCGCCTGCGCCTGCGTCTCGGCGGCGACCGGCACCCCGCGCAGCAGCGCGGTGGCCACGATCGCGGCCAGCGCGAGCAGGACCGCGCCGCCCAGGGTGGCGTACTGCATGCCGTGCGTGAAGGCGTCCCGCGCGGTGTCCAGGAGTTGGTCGCCGGCCCGACCCGAGATGCGCCCGGCGGTCGCGCTCGCCGCCGCCAGCGTGTCGTTCGCGGCGTCCGCCGCGTCGGCCGGCACCCCGTCGAGGGTCGCGTTCCGCATGTCCCGCCCGTACACCGCGTCCGCGATGCTGCCCAGGATCGCGATGCCCAGCGCCCCGCCCAGTTCGCTGCCGGTCTCCGAAGTGGCCCCCGCCGCCCCGGCCCGCTCCGGCGGCGCGGCGGTCAGGATCATCTCGGCGGTCAGCGTGGTGGCGATCAGCACCCCGGCGGCGACCAGACCCGCGCCGACCAGCACCAGCACCAGCGGCGAGTCCGGTCGGGCCGAACTCATCACCAGGAAGCCGGCCACCGCGAGCAGCAGCCCCGCGCCGATCAGGAAGCCGGGCCGCACCCGCTTGGCCAGGATGCCGGACACGGTGAGCGCGACCATGATCCCGGGCATCACCGTCAGCGACCACAGCGCCGCCTCCAACGGCCGCATGCCGAGCACGAGTTGCATGTACTGCGTGTTGAACAGCGCGGAGCCCAGCATCGCGATGCTCGCGATCACGTTGACCGCGATCGAGGCGCTGTAGGCCCGATCGCGGAACAGTTCGAGGTCGAGCAGCGGGTCGGCGATGGTGCGCTGGCGGCGGACGAAGAGGTGACCCATGACCAGGCCGACCACGATGACGACCAGGTAGCGCGGCGCGAAGCCCTCGGCCGCGATCTCCTTGATCCCGTAGATCACGCCGAGCACCGCGACCAGCGAGAGCCCGGCGCTGATCAGGTCCAGCCGACCGGCGGCGGCGTCCTTGAACTCCGGGAGCAGAGACGGACCGACCGCGAGCAGCAGCACCATCGCGGGCACGTTGAGCAGGAACGCCGAACCCCACCAGAAGTGGTCCAGCAGCAGACCGCCGGCCACCGGGCCCAGCGTGGCGCCCGCAGTCAGCGCGGCGGTCCACACTCCGATCGCGGTCCGCCGCTGGGCCGGGTCGTGGAACATGTTGCGGATCAGCGCCAGGGTCGAGGGCATCAGCGTGGCACCGGCCACCCCGAGCAGCGCCCGGGCGGCGATCAGCGTCTCGGCGCTGTTCGCGAAGGCCGCGGCCACCGAGCCGGCCCCGAAGGCCGCCGCGCCGATCAGCAACAACCGGCGCCGACCGATCCGGTCGCCGAGCGCGCCCATCGTGATCAGCAGGCCCGCGAGCAGGAAACCGTAGATGTCCATCATCCAGAGCTGCTGCGGGGCGCTGGGCTCCAGATCCTCGCTGATGAACGGAAGCGCGAAGTACAGCACGCCCATGTCCATCGACACGAGCAGGAGCGGGAGGAGCAGGACCGTCAGTGCGATCCATTCCTTGCGGCCGGCCTTGGCTGTGGTGGAGGTCATGACAGGAACTGTACGAGCGTATAAGACACATGTCTAGGACGGATGTATAAAAAGTTTGGCGCGGGGTTCCCGGGTTCCCACTCGTGGTGCAACGGGTAGTCGGGAGCGGTGCCGCAGGGCCGAACGCCCGGCATCGATCCCACCCCCGAGCCAAGGACGGCGAGATGAGTGACGAGCGCATTCCCGTGAACGAGATCCCCGATGGCGACCGGCCGCGGATGGACCTGCGCAGTGGCGCCGAAACGCCCGTCGACCCCGAGGACCTGGTACTCGCGGAGGGCAAGGATCTGACCGAGAAGAACATCGAGGAGGCCCGCCGCCGACTGGCCGAACTGGGCCCGGCCGCGGTCGAGCGCATCGTCCCCTGACCTCGGAGACCCGGCGGGGGGGGGGCGCCCCCCCCCCCCGCCCCCCCCCCCGCCGCCCCGCCCCCCCCCACCCCCCGCGCGCCCCCCACGCCCCGCAGGGCGGGGGCGTGTCCCGCCCGCCGCCCACCGCA